>NZ_FWZX01000007.1 GCF_900177295.1 Tistlia consotensis USBA 355 | reverse complement strand
TCCCCTGCACCGGATGCCGGCGGCGCCATGGCGGGCATGGACCACGCGAAGATGCCGGGCATGGCTCCCGCGTCTCCCGCGCCGCAGGCTGGCGGCGCCATGGCGGGCATGGATCACTCGACTATGCCCGGCATGAGCCAAGACGGCATGGCCGGCATGGCGCCGGCAGGCGCTGCCGATCCCTTCTACGCGCCCGGCAGCGGCTTGGCGCCCCACGCGGCGGACGGCGGCAAGTTCCTGTCCTACGCCGACCTCAGGGCGCTGCATCCGCGCTATGCGCTGCGGCCGCCGACCCGCGAGATCGAGATCCGCCTGACCGGCAACATGGAGCGCTACATCTGGTCGATCGACGGCGTGAAGTACGAGGACGCCGAGCCGATCGTGCTGCACTACGGCGAGCGGGTGCGCTTCAAGTTCGTCAACGAGACGATGATGACCCACCCGATGCACCTGCACGGCATGTGGTCGATCCTCGACAACGGCAGCGGCCAGTGGAACCCGGTCAAGCACACCGTCAGCGTGCCGCCCGGCACGACGCTCTACACCGAGACCGAGGTCGACGCGCCGGGCCGCTGGGCCTTCCATTGCCACCTGCTCTACCACATGGGTGCCGGCATGTTCCGCGAGGTGCGGGTCGTCGGCGGGCCGCAGTCGGCGGCGCTTCCCGTCACGCCGGTGCAGGGGGAGTGAGGTCGATGCAGGGACTTGCGATTGCGCGCCGCGGCCTCGCCGCGGCGGTCCTGCTCGCCTGCCTGACGCTCTCTCCCGCGGCCCGGGCCGCGGAGCAGGCGCCGCTGATCGTCCATTCCGCCACCTTCGAGCGGCTGGAGTACCGGCTCGGCGACGGCAGCGACCTGGTGGCCTGGCAGGGCGACGGCTGGGTCGGCAGCGACGAGTGGAAGCTCAGGCTGCACAGCGAGGGCGAGTGGGCCGTCGAGGGCGGCGGCTTCGAGACCCTGGAGAACCAGCTGCTGGTCCAGCACCCGGTCAGCGACTTCTTCGACCTCAAGGCGGGTCTGCGCTACGACGCGCCGGCCGGACCGAACCGCCTCTACGGGGTCGTCGGCCTCCAGGGCCTCGGCCGCCAGTGGATCGAGACCGATGCCGAGCTCTTCGTCTCGCAGACCGGGGCGCCCTCGGCGCGGCTCGACCTCGACTACGAGCTGCTGGTCACCAACCGGATCATCCTGAGGCCTTCGGCCGAGATCAACGTCGCCTTCGCGGACGACCGCGAGATCGCCGTCGGCTCCGGCCTCTCGACGACCGAGCTGGGGGCGCGGCTGAGCTACGATCTCGTCTACCGCAACATCGCTCCCTACCTGGGCGTTCACTGGGAGCGGGCCTACGGCGAGACGGCGGACCTGCGGCGCGGCGAGGGCGAGGCGACCGACTCCCTCTACGCCCTGCTCGGGGTCCGGCTGATGTACTGAGCGACCGCGCGGCGGGGCCCGTGGAACCCGTGGGCCCCGGGCCCCGCCGCGCCTTCGCGATGCTTTCGGAGGAACCCGAGATGACCGGGACGACGGCGGCGCACGGGCTCGCCTGGCTGGCTGCCCTGCGCCGCTACCTGGCGGCGCTGCTGCTGCTGAACCTGCTGTGGGAGACGGCCCAGATGCCGCTCTACACGGTCTGGTACAGCGGGACGCCGGGCGAGATCGCCTTCGACGTGCTGCACTGCAGCCTCGGCGACCTGCTGATCGCGACGGCCTGCCTGGTCCTGGCGCTCGGCCTGGTCGGCAGCGCCGGCTGGCCGGCGCGGCGCTTCGGCGTCGTGCTCGCGGCGGCGACCGCAGCGGGCGTCGGCTACACGGTCTACAGCGAATGGCTCAACGTCTCGCTGCGCGGCAGCTGGGCCTATGCGGAGGCCATGCCGCTGCTGCCGCCGCTCGGCACCGGCCTCGCGCCGCTGCTGCAGTGGCTGCTGGTGCCGCCGCTGGCCCTGGCCTGGGCCGCCGGTCGCCTGCCGGGCCGGGACAATCGATCCGGCGGGCCTTGACCTTCCAGTTACTGGAAGCACCACCTCCGGGGTCTAGCGACCTTCCATCCTCGAGAAGGAGCCGAACGAGATGACCGACCAGGCCGCGACGAGCGCCACCGATCCGGTCTGCGGCATGACCGTGGATCCCGCCAAGTCGCCGCACAGCCACGAGCACGGGGGCCGGCGCTACCATTTCTGCTCCGCCGGCTGCCTGGCGAAGTTCGAGGCCGAGCCGGACCGCTACCTGGGCGATCCGGCCGGGGCCGCGGCCGAGCCCGCGCCGGCCGGCACGCTCTACACCTGCCCGATGCATCCGGAGATCGTCCAGGAGGGCCCGGGAACCTGCCCGAAGTGCGGCATGGCCCTGGAGCCGATGGGCGTTCCAGCCGCCGACGCGGGGCCGAACCCCGAGCTCGTCGACATGACCCGGCGCTTCTGGGTCGGACTCGTCCTGTCGCTGCCGCTGCTCGCGCTCGAGATGGGCAGCCACCTCCTCGGCCTGCCGGTCGGCGACCTCGTGCCGCCGGCCGCCGGGCCCTGGGTCCAGCTGGTCCTGGCGACGCCCGTCGTGCTCTGGGCCGGCTGGCCCTTCTTCGCACGTGGCTGGGCCTCGCTGGTCACGCGCAATCTCAACATGTTCACCCTGATTGCCCTCGGCACCGGCACGGCCTACCTCTACAGCCTCGTCGCGACCCTGCTGCCGGGCATCTTCCCGGCCTCTCTGCGCAGCGCCGCCGGCACCGTGCCGGTCTACTACGAGAGCGCCGCGGTGATCGTGACCCTGGTGCTGCTCGGCCAGGTGCTGGAGCTGAGGGCGCGCGAGCGCACCTCCGGCGCGATCAAGGCGCTGCTCGACCTGGCGCCGAAGACCGCCCGGCGCGTCACCGAGAGCGGCGAGGACGAGGAGGTGCCGGTCGAGGCGGTCGCCGTCGGCGACCGGCTGCGCGTCCGGCCCGGCGACAAGGTGCCGCTCGACGGCGTCGTGGTCGAAGGCCGCAGCTCGGTCGACGAGTCGATGCTGACCGGCGAGCCGCTGCCGGTCGAGAAGGCCGAGGGCGAGCGGGTCACCGGCGGCACGCTCAACGGCTCCGGCTCCTTCGTCTTCGAGGTCGACCGGGTCGGCGGCGAGACCATGCTGGCCCAGGTCGTCCAGATGGTCGCCGAGGCCCAGCGCTCGCGCGCGCCGATCCAGAAGCTGGTCGACAGGGCCTCGGCGGTCTTCGTGCCGGCGGTGATCGCGGTCGCCGTCGTGGCCTTCGCCGCCTGGCTGGCCTTCGGTCCGGCGCCGGCCTTCAGCCATGCCCTGATCGCCGCGGTCAGCGTGCTGATCATCGCCTGCCCCTGCGCGCTCGGCCTGGCGACGCCGATGTCGATCATGGTCGCGACCGGGCGCGGCGCCGGGCTGGGCGTGCTGGTCAAGAACGCCGAGGTGCTGGAGCGCTTCGCCCGGGTCGGCGCGATCGTCGTCGACAAGACCGGCACCCTGACCGAGGGGCGGCCGAAGCTGACCCGCGTGGTCGCCGCGGCCGGGCGATCGGAGGACGCGGTGCTGCGCCTGGCCGCCGGCCTGGAGGCCGGCAGCGAGCATCCCCTGGCGGCGGCGATCGTCGCCGGCGCCCGGGAGCGCGGGCTGCAGCCCGACAAGGCGGGCGACTTC
The DNA here is from genome assembly GCF_900177295.1 of Tistlia consotensis USBA 355. Taxonomy (GTDB): domain Bacteria; phylum Pseudomonadota; class Alphaproteobacteria; order Kiloniellales; family DSM-21159; genus Tistlia; species Tistlia consotensis. The sequence continues at coordinate 211,264 of NZ_FWZX01000007.1, read as the reverse complement.
GAGAGCGTCACCGGCAAGGGCGTGCGGGGCCGGGTCGCCGGCCAGGCCCTGGCGCTGGGCACCAGCCGGCTGATGCAGGAGGTCGGGGCCGATGCGGCGGGCCTGGAGGCCGAGGCCGACCGGCTGCGCCGCGAGGGCGCCACGGTCATGTACCTGGCGGTCGACGGTGCGCTCGCCGGCCTGATCGCCGTCGCCGACCCGATCAAGCAGACCACGCCGGCGGCCATCGAGGCGCTGCACGAGGCCGGGCTGACCGTGGTGATGGCGACCGGCGACAACCGGGTCACCGCCGAGGCGGTGGCCGCGAAGCTGGGCATCGACCGGGTCGAGGCGGAGGTGCTGCCCCAGGACAAGGCCCGGCTGGTCCTGGAGCTGCAGGCCGGCGGGCAGGGAGTGGCCATGGCCGGCGACGGCATCAACGACGCGCCGGCCCTGGCCCAGGCCGACGTCGGCATCGCCATGGGCACCGGCGCCGACGTCGCGGTCGAGAGCGCCGGCATGACCCTGGTCCAGGGCGACCTGCGCGCCGTCGTGCGGGCGCGCAGGCTCGCCGCCGCGACCATGGGCAACATCCGGCAGAACCTCTTCCTGGCCTTCGTCTACAACGCGATCGGCGTGCCGATCGCGGCCGGCGTGCTCTATCCCCTCCTCGGCCTGCTGCTCAGCCCGATGATCGCCGCGGCGGCCATGAGCCTGAGCTCGGCCTCGGTGATCAGCAACGCCCTGCGCCTGCGCACCGTCAGGTTCGACCGCTAGCGTTCGGGGCCTGCCGCGGTCGCAACCTTTCCTTCTTTTAACGATCCGCCGGCCCTGCGACGTCTTGACCGCCCGGCGCGGCGCGGCGCTAAAGTCGCAGTCGTCCGATCGGTGCCGAGGGAGGAACCATGGCCGACCGACCGACGCCGCGGAAGACGGCGAACCGTCGCCTGACACTGCTGCATCTGGCCGGCGGCCTGCTGGCCGTGATCGCCGTCGTGGCGCTGCTGCTCGCAGTGTTCTGGGAGGACGAGAACGCCGAGGCGGCGATCCGCCTGCGGCCCGACGATGCCGCGCTGGTCGCCGAGGGCAAGGCGCTCTACGCGACGCACTGCGCGTCCTGCCACGGCGCCGGGCTGGAGGGCGAGGCCGACTGGCAGCAGCGCAAGGCCGACGGCCGGCTGCCGGCGCCGCCGCAGGACGAGACCGGCCACACCTGGCACCATCCCGACGCGCAGCTCTTCGCGCTGACCAAGCACGGCCCTGCGGCCCTGGTCGGCGGCGGCTACAAGAGCGCCATGCCGGCCTTCGAGGGCGTGCTGAGCGACCGGGAGATCGTCGCCGTCCTGTCCTTCATCAAGAGCCGCTGGCCGGAAGAGATCCGGCGCCGCCACGACGCCCTGAACGAGGCCGCTGCCGCGCGCTGAGCGGCCCCGCGCGTTTGGCGGCCACCTCAGCCGGCGGCGTAGGTGCGCTGGGACAGTGGGGTCGCCGCGATGCGCTTGCGCAGCAGCTCGAGCAGGCCGGCCTCGGCGCGGTTCAGGTTGGCGGCGGGATTCCAGGCCAGGAAGATGTCGATCGGCGGCGGGTCGTCGTAGGGCGGCAGGCGCCAGAGCCGGCCGGCCGCGACGTCGTCCTGGGCGACGTGCAGGGGCAGGGGGCCGATGCCGAGGCCGGCGACGATCATGCGCCGCACCTCCTCCAGGCTGGCCGAGATGCCGACGATCGTGCTGTCGAGGCCGGCGCGCGCGCGCAGCAGGGCGACGGGCCTGAGCGCGTCTGACGGCTGGTCGGTCTGGAACGACACCGAGGTCTCGCCGCGCAGGTCCTCCAGGGTCAGGCCGCCGCGCCCGAACAGGCGGTGCTTCGGCCCGCAGAAGAAGCCGAAGAACTCCCGGTAGATCTGCTCGTACGCGAGGCGCGGGTCGCGCTCGCGCACCAGGCAGAGGCCGAAGGAGGCCTGCTTCTGCAGGACTGACTTGGTGACCTGCTCGCTGGTCGTGACCGACAGGGCGAAGGTCGCGCGCGGATGCGCGGCGTGGAACTCGGCCAGCGCGCCGTCGAGCAGCGGCGAGATGACGTGGCTGGTCATGGCGATCGCGACGCCGCCGGTCACCTCCTCCTGGACCTCGCGCAGCAGGATCGGCAGGCGCGAGACCGTGCCGAAGACCTCGACGCACTCCTCGTAGAGCAGGCGCCCGACGGCGGTGACCTGGAAGGCGTTGGGCTTGCGCTCGATCAGGCGCCGGCCGAGCCGCTCCTCCATGCGCCTCAGGGCGTTGCTGACGGTCGGCTGCTTCAGGCCCAGGCGGTCGGCGGCGCGGGTGATGCCGCGTTCCTCGACGATCACCATGAAGGTGCGCAGCAGGTTCCAGTCGAGGTCCCAGGCGAAGCGGGTCTGCCGGCTCTCCTGCATTCCTTGAGCCAATAGTCGATATTGAGATTATCTATTTGCCGAATGATGGCCCGCCGGACAAGCATTTCCCATGAGCGGGCGGGGGCGTGCCATGCGGGTGCGCCGGATCGGCCGCCGCAGCCGCCGCCGGAAGGCCCGGTCTTTCCCGGCGGCCGAACAGGGAGTGCAGGACCATGAAGACGCTTCTTTCCGGCATCGCCGCGCTCGGCCTGTTGGCCGGCGTCGCCCTCGCCGCCGCCCCGCAGGCCCAGGCCGACGATCTGCAGAAGATCAAGGACGCGGGCGAGCTGCGCATCGCCATGAGCGGCGCCTATCCGCCGTTCAACTTCGTCAACGACAAGAACGAGGTGGTCGGCTTCGATCCCTCGATCGGCGAGGGCATCGCCGAGCGCATGGGCGTCAAGCCGGTGATCGTGACGACCGCCTGGGACGGCATCATCGCCGGCCTGCTGGCGAACAAGTACGACACCATCGTCGGCTCGATGACCATCACGCCGAAGCGCCAGGAAGTCGTCGACTTCGTCGGCCCCTACTACAGCGCCGGCCGCGCCGTCTTCGTGAAGGGCGATTCGCCGATCAAGAGCCTCAAGGATCTCGACGGCAAGACGATCGGCGTGACGCTCGGCGAGACCCACGAGAAGTGGGCCCGCGAGCATGCCGGCGAGCACGGCGACTGGTCGATCCACACCTACAAGGGCCTGCCCGAGCTGATGCTCGAGCTGAACAGCGGCCGCGTCGACGCCATCGTGGTCGACAACATCCCGGTGCTGGTCGCCGTCAAGAAGAGCGGCGCCGACGTCCGGCAGATCCCGACGCCGGGCATCGAGGGCGGCAGCGTCAAGGTCGGCATCGCGATCCGCAAGGGCAATCCCGAGCTGCACGCCGCCATGCAGAAGGCGCTCGACGCCATGATGGCCGACGGCACCTACGAGAAGATCGCCATGAAGTGGATCGGCGCCGACATCCGCTGAGGTCACGGCGCTTGGCCCCCTCACCCCGACCCTCTCCCCTCAGGGGAGAGGGAGGGACCCGCGCAGCGGGAGGGTGAGGGGGACGCCTGCTCGGAGCTACCGTCATGGACCTCGACCTGATGATCAAGGTCACCCCCTTCTTCGTGGAGGCGGCCTGGGTGACGGTGCAGATCTCGGTGCTGTCGCTGGTGCTCGGCCTGGCCATGGGCGCGCTCGGCGCCTGGGCGCGGCTGGGACGCAGCCGGCCGCTGCGCGTCCTGGGCGGCGCCTACGTCAGCCTCTTCCGCGGCACGCCCTGCCTGATCCAGCTCTTCGTCCTCTACTTCGGCGGGCCGCAGGTCGGCATCAACCTCGATCCCTTCACCGCCGGGGTGATCGGCCTGGGCGTCAACATCGGCGCCTACATGACCGAATCGATCCGCGGCGCCATCCTGGCCGTCGAGCGCGGCCAGACCGAGGCGGCGCGCAGCTTGGGCCTCAGCCGCGGCCAGGCGATGCGCCGGATCGTGCTGCCCCAGGCGGCGCGCCTGATGATCCGGCCGCTCGGCGTCAACTCGGTGGCGCTGATCAAGGGCTCGGCCCTGGTCTCGACGATCTCGGTGGTCGAGCTGACCTACACCGCCCAGCGCTTCATCGGCTCGACCTACAAGCCCTTCGAGATGTTCGCCATCGCCGCGGTGCTCTACATGGCGATCATCTACGGCGCGATCCGCTGCGTGCAGTGGCTCGACGCGCGCCACGCGATCGACTGACGGGGAGGGACGAGTCATGGGCCTCGACTTCTCCGTCGTTCCCGAATACGCGCATTTCCTGTGGATCGGCGTCGTCTGGACGACGGTGCTGACCGTCTCGGCGGCGCTGCTCGCCTTCTTCGGCGGCATCCTCTTCGCGATGATCGTGCTCTATGCGCCGCGCCTGCTGGCCTGGCCGACGCGCTTCTTCGTCTGGCTGTTCATGGGCACGCCGCTGCTGCTGCAGCTCTACCTGATCTACTTCGGGCTCAGCCAGGTCGGCATCGACGTGCCGGCCCTGGTCGCCGGCATCGTCGGCCTGGGGCTGCACTTCGCGGTCTACAACGCCGACGTGATCCGCGCCGGCATCGTCGCGGTCGACCCCGGCCAGAACGAGGGCGCGCGCAGCCTCGGGCTCAGCCGCGCCCAGAGCTTCCGCTACGTGATCATCCCGCAGGCGGTGCGCAGCGTCACGCCGCCGCTCGGCAACAACCTGATCGCGCTGCTGAAGGATTCGGCCCTGGTCTCGGTGCTCGGCGTCGCCGAGCTGGTCCACGCCTCGCAGCTGGCGATCAGCGAGACCTATCGGCCCTTCGAGTTCTACATCACCGCCGCCGCGCTCTACTACCTGCTGAACCTGCTGCTCGAGGCGGGGCTGCGTGCGGTCGAACGCAAGGTGGAGGCGACCCGGTGAGCGACACCATGACCCGGCCGGCGACCGGCGGCGGCAAGGCGACCCGACCGATGATCGAGGTCAAGGACGCGCACAAGTCCTTCGGCGCGATTGAGGTGCTGAAGGGCATCGACCTCTCGGTCGAGCGCGGCCAGATCGTCGCCATCATCGGGCCCAGCGGCTCCGGCAAGTCGACCCTGCTGCGCTCGATCAACCACCTGGAGAGCCTGGACCGCGGCGAGATCTGGCTCGACGGCGTGCAGGTCAACGCGCCGCTGACCGGCAAGGCCTTCGAGCGCCACATCAACGCCGTGCGCCAGCGGATGGGCATGGTCTTCCAGCACTTCAACCTGTTCCCGCACCTGACGGTGATGGAGAACGTCACGCTAGCGCCCAGGCTGCTGCAGGGCCTGTCCGGCGAGGCGGTGCGGGCGCGCGCCGAGAAGCTGCTCGACAAGGTCGGCCTCGCCGACAAGGCTGAGGCCTATCCCTCGCGCCTCTCCGGCGGCCAGAAGCAGCGCGTCGCGATCGCCCGGGCGCTGGCCATGGAGCCCAAGGTCATGCTGTTCGACGAGGCGACCTCGGCCCTCGACCCGGAGCTGGTCGACGAGGTCAACCTGGTCATGAAGCAGCTTGCCCAGGAGCACATGACCATGCTGATCGTCACCCACGAGATGCGCTTCGCCGGCGAGGTCGCCGACCGGGTGCTGTTCATGGACGGCGGCGTCGTGGTCGAGGAAGGTCCGCCGGACCGGATCTTCACGGCGCCGAAGGCCGAGCGCACCCGCGCCTTCCTGCGCAAGTACCTGAGGGACTGACCTGTCGTGATCACCCGCGGCTTCCCCGATTTCGGCCTGACCCCCGAGCAGCGGCGCGAGGCCGTGCTGGGCCACTACTACGAGTGGCCGGGCATGGACGCGCCGCGCGAGGAGATCTGGTGCTACTCCGACCGCCTGAGCTACGCGCCGGGCGAGACCGTGACGCTGTTCGTCAGCGCGACCGCGCCGCGCTACGGCCTGGAGGTCGCGCGCGACGGCGCGACCCTGACCCCGATGCTGCGCCAGGAAGGCCTCGGCGCGTCCTGGCAGGCGACCCCCGACCAGTGCTCGGTCGAGGGCTGCGGCTGGCAGGCCAGCCACGCCTTCGAGGTCCCCGCGGACTGGCCCTCGGGCGCCTACCGCCTGACCCTGCGCAGCGAGGGCGGCCGCACGCCCGCGCTCTGCCATCACCTGATCGTCGTGCGCCCGGCCCCGGTCTCGCGTGAGGCGGCACGCCGGAACGGCCGGCGCGGGCGCCTGCTGCAGATCGCGGCGACCGGCACCTGGACCGCCTACAACACCTGGGGCGGCTCGAACCACTACCAGGGCATCACCGGCGCGAACCGCGACCTCTACGCGACGACCGTCAGCCTGGAGCGGCCCTTCTGCCGCGGCTTCGTCGTGCTGCCGCCGGACGCGCCGCGGGTGCCGCTGGAGGCGCCGGTGCCGCCGGCCAGCATCCCGCGCTATCCGCACATGGAGTGGGCCTACGCGACCGGCCACTCGAAGAAGTACGCCTCGGCCGGCTGGGCCAGCTACGACTCGCACTTCTTCCGCTGGGCCGAGGCCGGCGGCTACGCGGTCGACCTCGCGACCCAGCACGAGCTGCAGTTCCGCCCGGAGATCCTGGAGGGCTACGACTGCCTCGCCTTCGTCGGCCACGACGAGTACTGGACCTGGGAGATGCGCGACGCCGTCGAGGCCTTCGTCGAGAAGGGGGGCCGGGCGGCGCGCTTCGCCGGCAACTTCATGTGGCAGACGCGCCTGGAGGACGAGGGCCGGCGCCAGACCTGCTACAAGTACCGGGCGCGTGCCGAGGACCCGGTCTACGGCGGGCCCGGGCAGGCGCGCACCACGACCTCCTGGGAGGCGCCGGAGGTCGGCCGGCCGGGCGCCGAGACCTTCGGGCTCAACGCGACCCGCGGGCTCTATGCCGGCTGGGGCGGCTGCGCGCCGCGCGGCGTGCGCGGCTTCCCGGTCTACCGGCCGGAGCACTGGGCCTTCGCCGGCACCGGGCTCTACTACGGCGACCTGCTGGGCGCCGAGTCCCACGTCTTCGGCTACGAGGTCGACGGCCTCGACTACCTGATCCGCAACGGCCTGCCCGAGGCGACGGGGATCGAGGGCGCGCCGGCGGACGTCGAGATCCTGGCGCTCGGCCAGTCCTCGCTGATCGAGGAGAGCGCCGACATCCCGCGCGACGCCCAGTTCCTGACCGACGAGGACGCCCGCTTCGCCGCGCGCACCCTGGTCGGCGACGACTCCGCCGAGGCCCTGGAGAAGGTCAAGCGCGGCTGCGGCATGATCGTGCGCTTCGACAAGGGCCGGGGCGAGGTCTTCCACGCCGGCTCCTGCGAATGGGTCGCCGGCCTGCTGCGCCGCGACGCCCTGGTCGAGCGGGTCACCCGCAACGTGCTCGACCGCTATCTGGCCGGATAGGTCCGTGCCGGCACCTCTCCCTCCCACGCTCCGCGTGGGCCCCTCCCTCTCCCCTGAAGCGGAGAGGGGAAAAAAACAGCCCCTCTCCGCTTCGGGGAGAGGGAGGGGCCCGCGGCCGAAGGCCGTGGGAGGGTGAGGTGAGCTGACTCACCGTTCTCACCGAAAGATCGAAAGATGGCTCTCGCCTCCGCCCTCCCGAACCGCCCCGCCTCCCACCTCTTCTACCAGACCCGCCAGCGCCGGCCGCTGGTCGAGCGCGCCGAGGGCGTGTGGTTCTGGGACAGCGACGGGCGGCGCTACCTCGACGGCTCGAGCGGCGCCATGGTCTCGAACATCGGCCATTCGCATCCCCATGTCGTCGAGGCGATGCGCCGGCAGATCGGCAAGGCGACCTTCGCCTATCGCCTGCACTTCGAGAACGAGGCGGCCGAGACCCTGGCGGCCAAGCTGGTCGGCCACCTGACCGGGGACCTCAGCCGCGTGTTCTTCGTCTCGGGCGGCTCGGAGGCCGTCGAGTCCTGCCTCAAGCTGGCCCGCCAGTACGCCGTCGCGACCGGGCAGGGCAGCCGCTACAAGGTGATCTCGCGCTTCCCCTCCTATCACGGCTGCACCCTCGGCGCCCTGGCGGTGACCGGCTACACGGCGCTGACCGCGCCCTTCGCGCCGATGATGCAGGAGATGCCGAAGATCCCGGCGCCGACCGCCTACCTCGACCGCGACGCGCTGACGATGGAGCAGCGCGGCCTGAAGTACGCCGACCTGCTGGAGCGCGAGATCCTGGCCCAGGGGCCGGAGACCGTGCTGGCCTTCATCATGGAGCCGGTCGGTGGCGCCTCGACCGGCGCCCTGGTCGCGCCCGACAGCTACTACGGCCGGGTCCGCGAGATCTGCGACCGCCACGGCGTGCTGCTGATCTACGACGAGGTGATGAGCGGCGCCGGGCGCACCGGCCGCTTCCTGGGCGGCGACCACTGGGCCGCCCGGCCCGACCTGGTCGCGCTCTCCAAGGGCTTCGCCGCCGGCTACAGCCCGCTCGGCGCGGCCGTGGCGCCCGACCGCATCGTCGAGCCGGTGCTCGACGCCGGCGGCTTCCTGCACGGCTTCACCTATGCCGGCAACCCGCTGGCCTGCGCCGCCGGCCTGGCCGTGCTGGAGGTCATCGAGAACGAGGGCCTGGTCGCCCGCGCGGCCTCGCGCGGCGACCTGCTGAAGTCGAAGCTGGCGCTGCTGATGGAGCGCTATCCCTTCATCGGCGACGTGCGCGGCAAGGGCCTGCTGCTGGCCTTCGAGCTGGTCGCCGACCGCGAGACGATGGCGCCGCTGGAGCCCTCGCTGAACGCCCATGCCCGCCTGGTCGAGCGGGCCTTCGAGCAGGGCCTGATCGTCTATTCGCGGCGCACCCGCGGCGGCCGCGCCGGCGACCACATCCTGGTCTGCCCGCCGATGGTCGTCAGCGAATCCGAGATCGACGAGCTGATGGCCATGCTGACGGCGGCGCTCGACGCCTTCGCCGCCGAGCTCAAGCTGCCGGCCGGGCGGGGCTAGGGCGATGGCGCGCGGCAAGGTCATCGTCACCTGCGCGGTGACCGGCTCGGTCCACACCCCGACCATGAGCCCCCACCTGCCGGTCACGCCGGACCAGATCGCCGAGCAGTCGATCGCGGCGGCCGAGGCCGGCGCCTCGATCCTGCACCTGCACGCCCGCGACCCGAAGGACGGCCGGCCGGCCTTCGATCCCGAGGTCTTCCTGGCCTTCCTGCCGCGCATCAAGCAGGCGAGCGACGCGGTCATCAACATCTCGACCGGCGGCAGCTCGCTGATGACCCTGGAGCAGCGCCTGGCGGCGGCGCGCCGGGCGCAGCCGGAGATGTGCTCGCTCAACATGGGCTCGATGAACTTCGCGCTCTTTCCCGCGCTGGAGCGCTTCGAGTCCTGGCAGCACGCCTGGGAGCCGGAGCTTCTCGAGGCGACGCGTGATTCGATCTTTCGGAACACCTTCAAGGATATAGAGACGATTCTTGCGTTCGGACGCGAAGCAGGGACGCGCTTCGAGTTCGAGTGCTACGACGTCGGCCACCTCTACAGCCTGAAGCACTTCCTCGAGCGCGGCCTGGTCGAGCCGCCGCTCTTCGTGCAGTTCGTCTTCGGCGTGCTCGGCGGCATCGGCCCGGACCCGGAGAACCTGCTGCACATGAAGCGCATCGCGGACAAGCTGTTCGGCGAGGGCTACCGCTTCTCGGTGCTCGCCGCCGGCCGCCACCAGATGCCGCTGGTCACCATGGCCGCGACCCTGGGCGGCAGCGTCCGGGTCGGGCTGGAGGACAGCCTGACGCTGGGCCCCGGGCGCCTCGCGACCTCCAACGCCGAGCAGGTCGCCAAGATCCGCCGGATCCTCGAGGAGCTGTCGCTCGAGGTCGCGACCCCGGCCGAGGCGCGCGACCTGCTGGCGCTCAAGGGCGGCGACCGGGTCGCATTCTGATTTTCAGGGGCGGCGGCGATGCGGGCGCCGCTCTCGCCGTTATTGGCCAAGATGGGCGGTGAAGATCGCCAAATCGAGCAGCAGGAACAGCACACAGGCGGCCGCCGCGCCGAATCCTCGCGCAATGAGGCTCATCTTGTCCTTCGCGATGTTGGCCATCTCGTAGCACGCTCTCAGCTTTTCGCGGGTCAGCCCGTCGATGGGCCCCGTGTCGTCAGCGCGGATTGCCAGGAGTCGTTCGATGTACTGATCGCCGTCGTCGAACGACGTAATGTCCAGGTAATGCGAGATCGACGAATGGCTGCCTTTCGGCCCTCGCTTCGGGAGTTTGCCGCGCCAGGGGATTGGGCAGAGCGCGATGCCGATGAACAAGAAGACCAACGTGCCGGCCAGGAGGCAGCAGGCTACGAACGCGTCGTGAAAGAATTGAAGAGTCCCTGACGATATCGTGGGGCGCGGTTGGATGAGATAGAGCATCAGTGCGGCGCCCAAGGAACCTAGAATGGCGCCGCCCCTGATATCACCGAAGTAGATGTATTGCAGAAGTTGAGCCTGCTCAGTGTCGGCAAATTCGCCTATTGCGGCGTCGACACCACCAATTCGGAGGCCTCCGGCCTCTGGGTCGGCCCTCATCGAATCGTCAGCCATTCCGACACTTCCCACCACTGGCCACTGCGGGACCATGATATATACAGTGTTTGGTTGTATGTGTCACCGATCCCGCGCGGCGAGCGGGTGCCGATGGAGCGAATGGGAGCTGGGAACGAGGGGCGGCCTTCCGAGGTTGCGGGCTCTGTCGAGGAGCGCGAACTGCTGGCGCTCCAGGGCGACCCGGTCGCATTCTGAGCCTCCCCCTGCGGGTGTCGGGTGGTAGGCTGCCGGCCGTTCAAGCGGGAGCCGTCTGGCCATGATCACCCACCGCCCCCTCTGTCCCGAAGGACAGGCCGCGCGGCGCCTGCGCCGCGGCGGGCCCGACGGCCTCTGTGCCGAGGGCTCGCGGCCCTTCGTGCTGGCGGCGACGATCCTGGCCTCGGCGATGGCCTTCATCGACGGCTCGGTGGTCAACATCGCGCTGCCGACGATCCAGCGCGACCTCGGCGCCGGCTTCGCCGAGCTGCAGTGGGTGGTCAACGGCTACATCCTGCTGCTGGGCGCGCTGATCCTGGTCGGCGGCGGGCTCGGCGACCGGCTCGGTCGGCGCCGCGTCTTCGTCGCCGGCATCGCGCTCTTCGCGCTGGCCTCGCTGGCCTGCGCCCTGGCGCCGGGCATCGAGGCGCTGATCGCGGCGCGCCTGCTGCAGGGCGTCGGCGCGGCGCTGCTGGTGCCGCAGAGCCTGGCGATCATCGCCGCGGCCTTCCCGAAGGCCGAGCGCGGCCGGGCGATCGGCACCTGGGCCGGCGCCTCGGCGATCACCACGGCACTCGGCCCGCCGCTCGGCGGCCTGCTGATCGACGCCCTGGACTGGCGCGCCGCCTTCTGGATCAACCTGCCGCTGTCGCTGGCCGCGATCTGGCTGGCCCTGCGCCACGTGCCGGAGAGCCGCGACGAGAGCGCGAGCGGCCGGCTCGACTGGGCCGGCGGGCTGCTCGCGGCCGGGGCCTGCGGGGCGCTGACCGTCGGGCTGACCCGACTGGCCGACGACGGCGCCGGCGGCCGCCTGCCGGCCTTCGGCGCGATTGCCCTGGGCCTCGCCGGCCTCTGGCTGTTCCTGCGCACCGAGCGGCGGACGGCGGCGCCGCTGATGCCGACCGGCCTGTTCGCCGAGCCGGCCTTCCTCGGCGCCAACGTCATGACCCTGTTCCTCTACGGCGCGCTCGGCGCCGTGCTGTTCCTGCTGCCCTTCGACCTGGTCGGGCGGCGCGGCCTCTCGGCCGCCGAGGTCGGCGTCACGCTGCTGCCCCTGGGCCTGATCATCGGCACGCTGTCGCGTGCCGCCGGTGGCCTGGTCGACCGCACCGGTCCGCGGCCGCCGCTGGTGCTCGGCTCGGCCCTGGTCGCGGTCGCCGCCTCGGGGCTGGCGCTGGGGGAGGGCGGCTACTGGACCGCGGTCTTCGCGCCGATCCTGCTGCTCGCGCTCGGCATGGCGCTGGTCGTCTCGCCGCTGACCACCGTGGTGATGAACGCCGCCCCCGACGGCAAGTCGGGCGCCGCCTCGGGCATCAACAACGCGGCCAGCCGGCTCGCCGGCCTCTTCGCCATCGCCCTGGTCGGGGCCGCCGCCAACCTGATCTTCCACGAGGGCCCGGCGGCGGCCGGCCAGCGCTTCGGCGTGCTGCCGCCCCCCGGCGACGCCCTGCGCCCGGCCGTCGAGAGCGCCTTCGTCTCGGCCTATTCCAGCGCGCTCTGGCTGGCCGCGCTCTGGGCGGCGCTCGCCGCCCTGGTCGCCCTGGTCATGCTGCGCCCGCGCCGCCCGGCGGCCCGGGCCGGCTCGGGAGCGGATCAGGCGAGCGCGGAGAGCGGCAGCAGCGTCTCGGCCGACTCCTCGGTCGCGTAGGCGCGCTCCTCGATCTCGCGGCGCGGCGTCAGGTCGTAGTGGCTGATGCCCAGGATGTCGTCGGCCGCCTGCTCGCCGGCGCCGAGCGGCAGGACCAGGCGTTCGGCCGGGACCCGCATGTCGCCGAGCAGGGCCATGCCGCGGACGTAGAGGATCGCCGGGCCGTAGGCGACCGCCTCGTAGCGCCGGCGCAGCAGCGGCAGCACCGCCTTCGGTGCCGCCTCGGCCAGCTCGGCGCCGCGCGGCCAGCTGCCGAGCACCCGCTGAACCTCCTCGCCGACGAGGCGCAGGAACATCAGCCGGCGTTCGCGGTCGACCCGCCAGACCCACATGATCGGCAGCAGGTCGGGCACCTTCCAGGGCTCCAGCTCGTCGAAGCGCGGCATGATGCGTGCGCCCCTCAGGGCATCCCAGTAGGCGGCGAGGCGGCGCAGGCGCGAATCGCCCAGGCCGAGGCCGGCCAGCCAGTCTGGCTCGTCGTAGGAGTAGCGTCTGTCGTTATGATCCAGCACCACGAGAACTCTCCGGACACGCCACGTCAGGAACGCGCGACGACTCTGGACGGTCCATCTCCGATCACAGAAAGGGAGTCGAGTGTGTCGAGAGCGAGGACGCTCTCGTCGCCGCCGTCCGGGATATCGGTGGCGCCGCGGCGCGGCAGATCCTCGTACCACGTGATTCCCAGAATGTCCTCGGCGGCGTCGGCACCGCCGCCGAGCGGCAGCAGCAGGCGCTCGGCACGCACGCGCACGCCGTATTCGCGGCCGAGCAGGGCGTAGCCGCGGGCCCGCAGCACGGCCGGGCCGAAGGCGACCCGGCCGTAGCGGGCGCGCAGCGGCGCCTGGGCGTGCGCGGGCACGACCTCGCCCAGCTCGCTGCCGCGCCGCCAGTCGCCGAGCAGCCGGTTGATGCGGCCGCCGGCGAGCCGCAGGAAGAAGGTCGGCGGCTCCGCCTGGACCCGCCAGATCCAGAGATGCGGCAACAGGTCCGGGATCGCCCAGGGCTCCAGCTCGTCGCGCCGCGGCATCGCCCGGCCGGCGCGCAGCCGCTGCCAGTAGCCGCCGAGCCGGCGCAGCGTCGGCTGCTCGACGCCGAGCCGGTCGAGCCATTCCGGCTCGCTGTCGGACCGCACGGCCTCGCCGGCCCCGGGAGGTTGCCGATCCGGGGGGAGGGGCTTCGAATCGAAAGGGGGCATCGCGCGCTACCTGCTCGCCAAGATTGGTTCGTCCTGCATCCTGTACTGCGCATAGTGGCCGCTGAGCGCCGGGCAGAGCTCGGCGGCGCGGGCTCGTGCCGGGTCGCCGGGCGGGACGGCGGTCCGCTCGGCCGAGATCGCGCCGCCGTCGAAGCCGCCGAAGGAGAGGTCGAAGAGCTCCGGCAGCTCGGGAAAGGTGGCATAGAGGTCGGCGATGATCGCCTCGACTTTGCGTGGCAGCTCCAGGGCCGTGTCGGGCAGCGGCCAGCCGAATCCGGCGCAGGCCTCCAGGAAGCGCGCCGGCCGCCGGATCAGGTCCTCGTAGTGCAGCAGGCCGTCGTAATCGCGTGCCTTTGCGAAGATCCGATCGAAGAGCGCGAGCTTCTCCTCCGCGCTGCCGTTGCGATGACGGTAGGGGTTGGCCGACAGGCTGCACCAGACCGCGGCCGGATCGCGCAGCGCGAGCAGCGTCAGGTCCGGGCGGAAGCGCGCCTTGTGCTCCGCCAGCGTGTAGGCGGTGGTCACCACCGCCTTGACCAGGACCGGCCGGTCGCTGGCCAGGGGCGGGGCCAGGTGAAAGTAGGGCAGGTCGACCAGCGCCGAGCAGCCGGCACGCTGGGCCAGTGTCATGGCCATGGCCGACGCCCCGCTGGACTGCGGTGCATAGAGTAGCAGACGCATGCCGCAGCTTTAGGCGATCGCGGCCAAGTCGCACAAGCCGCGCGTCGGGCGCTCCTGCGGCTGGACCGGGCCGGAGGGCTCTGGCATGCTGCCGCCGCGTCCGGGGACCGGGGTGCGAGACGACAAGCGGGAGGCGGTGAACGATGGGCGACAAGGCGACTGCGAAAGCGCTGGCGGCAGCAATCCTGGCGGGCGCTCTCAGCCTTCCCCTGGCCGGTGCCCTGGCCCAGACGACCACGACGCCGGCGAAGGCGCCCGGCGTCCACATCGAGCTCAACAAGCTGGAGCAGCAGGGCGAGGCCTGCCGCGCCTATCTGCTGTTCGAGAACGAGAAGGGCGCCGAGTACCCGGTCTACCGGCTCGACCTCGTGCTGTTCGACAAGGACGGCCGGATCGACCGGCGCATCGCGGTCGACGCCTCGCCGCTGCGCGCCGGCAAGTCGGTGGTCAAGCTGTTCGACCTGACCGGCCTGCAGTGCAGCGCGATCTCGAAGATCCTGCTCAACGACATCTCGCCCTGCGAGGATGCTTCCGGGCCGCGCGACGACTGCGTCGTCAGCGCCACCCTGAGCACCCTGACCGACGTCAGCTTCTACAAGTAGCCGCGGACGGCCGGGCCGCCGGTCGGGCCGGCGCAAGCCCCGAGGATCTCTTGGCCGAGTCGCTGCCGCGCGTGACCCTGGTGCTGGGCGGTGCCCGCTCCGGCAAGAGCGCCCATGCCGAGGCGCTGGTCGAGAGCCGGCCGGGACCCTGTCTCTATCTCGCCACCGCCGAGGCCGGCGACGGCGAGATGGCCGAGCGCATCGCCGCGCATCGGGCCCGGCGCGGCACCCGCTGGCGGACCCTGGAGGAGCCTCTCGACCTGGCCGGCGCGCTGTCTGAGGGCGTCGGGTCGGACGGCGCGGTGCTGGTCGACTGCCTGACGCTCTGGCTGTCCAACCTGCTGGCGGCGGGGCGCGATCCGGCCGAGGAGACGCGGCACCTGCTGAAGGCCCTGCCGGGGGTTGAAGTCCCCGTCGTTTTCGTGTCGAACGAGGTCGGCCTGGGGATCGTGCCGATGAACGCCCTTGCGCGACGCTTCCGCGACGAGGCGGGACGCCTCAACCAGGCCGTAGCCGCCGCGGCCGACCGCGTCGTCTTCGTCGCCGCCGGCCTGCCGCTCGTCCTGAAACCCTCTGCAGCGCACCGCTAGGAGCCCATGACCGCCCATAACCCCGGCAAGATCCCCGCCACCGTCGTCACCGGCTTCCTGGGCTCGGGCAAGACCAGCACGATCCGGCACCTGCTGGAGCACGCCAACGGCCGGCGCATCGCCCTGATCATCAACGAGTTCGGCGACCTCGGTGTCGACGGCGAGATCCTCAAGGGCTGCGGCATCGAGAGCTGCGGCGAGGACGACGTCGTCGAGCTGGCCAACGGCTGCCTCTGCTGCACCGTCGCCGACGACTTCCTGCCGACCATCAGCGCGCTGCTCGACCGCGCGCTCCCGCCCGACCACATCGTCATCGAGACCTCGGGCCTGGCCCTGCCCAAGCCGCTGGTCAAGGCCTTCGGCTGGCCCGAGGTGCGCACCCGGGTGACCGTCGACGGCGTCGTCGCCCTGGTCGACGGCCCGGCCGTCGCCGCCGGCCTCTTCGCCGAGGACCCCGAGGCCGTGCAGGCCCAGCGCGAGGCCGACGGAAGCCTGGACCACGACTCGCCGCTCGCCGAGCTGTTCGAGGAGCAGATCGGCTGCGCCGACCTGGTCGTCGTCAACAAGACCGACCTGCTGGCGCCCGAGGACCTGGCCGCGGTCGAGGCCGCGATCCGGCAGGAGGCGCGGCCCGGCGTACGCCTGCTGCACGCCGCCCACGGGCGGCTCGATCCCGACGTGCTGCTCGGCCTCTCGGCCGCCGCCGAGGACGACCTCGACAGCCGGCGCTCGCACCACGAGGGCGCCGACGATCACGACCACGACGACTTCGAGTCCTTCGCCGTCGAGCTGCCCGAGATCGCCGCGCCGGCCGAGCTGGCGCGCCGCGTCGCCGCCCTGGTCGAGGCCCAGGCGGTGCTGCGCGTGAAGGGCTTCGCCGCCGTCGCCGGCCGGGACATGCGCCTGGTGCTGCAGGCCGCCGGCCCGCGCGTGCAGCACTACTTCGACCGCGACTGGCGGCCGGACGAGGTGCGTCGGACCCGCCTGGTGGTGATCGGCCTCAAGGGGCTCGACCGGGCCGCCGTCGAGGCCGCTCTCATGGGCGAGGCGGTGGTGGCCGGCTGAGATCATACCGCCTTCGCGCGGATCGAGATGATGGTTGAATCCCTTCTTCCTTCGTCATCCCCGCGAAAGCGGGGATCCAGAAGACGGCGCCGTCGGCACGAACGCTCGACCGTCCGCGCGAACGGCGGCGTTCTCTGGATCCCCGCTTTCGCGGGGATGACGAAGGAGCGGGCGGGGATGACGGAAGGCGGCGGAGGCCTGCGAAAGGTATCGAGCCCATGCACCTGCTAGCCGCCCAACCGGGGGCCGTGGGCGACGGCACGGAGGCCGTCGACCTGGGCCAGGCGCCGGGCGACCTGCTGGTGCTCTCGGCGGCCGACACCGAGCTGGCGGCGCTGGCCGCGGCGGAGGCCGAGCTGCCGGCCGGGCGGCCGAGCCTGCGCCTCGCCAACCTGCTGCAGCTCGGCCACCCGATGTCGGTCGACCTCTGGGTCGGCAAGATGGTGCCCGCGGCCAGGCTGGTCGTGGCGCGCCTGCTCGGCGGCGCCGGCTACTGGAGCTATGGCGTCGAGCAGCTCGAGGCGGCCTGCGCGGAGGCCGGCGTGCCGCTGGTCCTGCTGCCCGGCGACGACAAGCCGGATCCGCAGCTGGCGCGCCGCTCGACCGTTCCGGCCGAGGCCGGCCATCGGCTCTGGCAGTACCTGGTTCAGGGCGGGCCGGAGAACGCCCGCGGCTTCCTGGCCTATGCCGCCAGCCTGGCCGGCCACGCCTGCGACTGGCCGGAACCGAAGCCGCTGCTGCGCGCCGGCCTCTACTGGCCGGACCTGGCGCAGCCGACCCTGGCCGAGCTGCAGGCGCGCTGGCAGGAAGCCGCGCCGGTCGCGGCCATCGTCTTCTACCGGGCCCATGTCCAGGCCGGGAACCTCAAGCCGGTCGACGCGCTGATCGCCGCCCTGCAGGCCGAGGGCGTCAATCCCCTGCCGCTCTACTGCGCCAGCCTGAAGGAGCCGGTCTCGGCCGATACCGTCGCGGCGCTGCTCGAGGAGGGCGGTGCCGGCATCGTCCTCAACGCCACCGGCTTCGCCGTCTCCAGTCCCGGCGGCGAGCGCAGCGCGACGCCCTTCGACGTCTGCGACTGCCCGGTGCTGCAGGTCGTCTTCGCCGGCAGCAGCGAGGCCGCCTGGCGGGCCGGCACGAACGGCCTCTCGGCGCGTGACATCGCGATGAACGTGGCGCTGCCCGAGGTCGACGGCCGGATCCTGTCGCGCGCCGTCTCCTTCAAGGGCGCGGCGCGCTGGGACGCGGCGACCCAGTGCCAGGTCGTGCAGTACGAGCCGGTCGCCGACCGCGTCGCCTTCGTCGCCGGCCTGGCGGCGAACTGGCTGAGGCTGCGCGGCAAGGTGCCGGCCGAGCGCCGGGTCGCCGTCGTGCTCGCCAACTACCCGAACCGTGACGGCCGCCTCGGCAACGGCGTCGGGCTCGACACGCCGGCCGGCACGGTCGAGGCGCTGCGCGCGCTGGCGGAGGCCGGCTACGCGGTGGCGGACCTGCCGGCGGACGGCGAGGCCCTGATCGCGCGGCTGGCGGCCGGCCCGACCAACGCCGCCACCGACGGCCGGGAGATCCGCGAGACGCTGGCGCTGGCTGATTATGAGGCCTTCCTCGAGGGGCTGCCCGCGGCGGTGCGCGAGGCGGTGACCGGGCGCTGGGGCGCGCCGGAGCGCGACCCCTTCTTCCTGGCGGATCGCGAGGCCTTCGCGCTGCCGGCCTTCCGGCTCGGCCGGGTGCTGGTCGGGCTGCAGCCGGCGCGCGGCTACAACATCGACCCGGTCGGCAGCTATCACGACCCGGCGCTGGTGCCGCCGCACGGCTACCTCGCCTTCTACGCCTTCCTGCGCCGCGAGGCCGACGCTGTGATCCACATGGGCAAGCACGGCAACCTGGAATGGCTGCCGGGCAAGTCGATCGCGCTCGGCGCCGACTGCTTCCCGGAGTCGGTCCTCGGGCCGCTGCCGCACCTCTATCCCTTCATCGTCAATGACCCCGGCGAGGGCACCCAGGCCAAGCGGCGCGCCCAGGCGGTGATCGTCGACCACCTGACGCCGCCGCTGACCCGGGCCGAGTCCTACGGGCCGCTCAAGGACCTGGAGGCGCTGGTCGACGAGTACTACGAGGCGGCCGGCGTCGACCCTCGGCGTCTCGCCCTGCTGCGCCGCGAGATCCTGGAGCTGTCGCAGCGCCTGGGCCTGGACAAGGACCTGGGCTTCGACGCCGGCGACGAGACGGCGGCGCTCTCCAGCCTCGACAACCATCTCTGCGAGCTCAAGGAGCTGCAGATCCGCGACGGCCTGCACGTCTTCGGCCGCTCGCCCGAGGGTCGCCTGCTGACCGACCTGCTGGTCGCCCTGGCGCGCGTGCCGCGTGGCGAGGGGCCGGGCGGCGGTGGTGCCGGCGAGGCCTCGCTGCTGCGGGCGCTGGCCGGCGACCTGGGGCTCGGCGACTTCGACCCGCTGACCGCGACCCTGGGCGAGCCCTGGGACGGCCCGCGACCCGAGGCGCTGGCGGGCGAGGCGGCCTGGCGCACCAAGGGCGACACGGTCGAGCGCCTGGAGAGCCTGGCCCAGGCCCTGGTCGGCGGCGAGCGGCCCTGCGATCCGGCCTGGCCCCGCACGGCGGCCGTGCTCGACACCATCGAGACGCGCCTGCGGCCCGCCGTCGAGGCCAGCGGCGCGGCCGAGCTCGCCGGGCTGCTGCGTGCCCTCGACGGCCGCTTCCTGGCGCCCGGCCCCTCGGGGGCGCCGACCCGCGGCAAGCCCGAGGTGCTGCCGACGGGGCGCAACTTCTACTCGGTCGACAGCCGCACCGTGCCGACGCCGGCGGCCTGGACGCTCGGCTGGAAGTCGGCCTGCCTGCTGCTCGAGCGGCACCGCCAGGATCACGGCGCCTGGCCGAAGGCGCTGGCGCTCTCGGCCTGGGGCACGGCCAACATGCGCACCGGCGGCGACGACCTGGCCCAGGCCCTGGCGCTGATCGGGGTGCGGCCGACCTGGGACCAGGCCTCGCGCCGGGTCACCGGCTTCGAGGTGCTGCCGCTCAGCCTGCTCGACCGGCCGCGGGTCGACGTGACGCTGCGCGTCTCCGGCTTCTTCCGCGACGCCTTCCCGGCGCAGATCGAGCTGTTCGATTCGGCGGTGCGCGCCGTCGCCGCGCTCGACGAGCCGGAGGCGATGAACCCGCTGGCCGCGCGCAGCCGCGCCGAGGCGGCGCGGCTGGAGGGCGAGGGGCTCGACGCCGAGACCGCGGCGCGGCGCGCCGGCTACCGCGTGTTCGGCTCGATGCCCGGGGCCTACGGTGCCGGCCTGCAGGCGCTGATCGACGAGCGCGGCTGGGAGAGCGCCGAGGACCTGGCGCGCGCCTACACCGCCTGGTCGGGCTACGCCTACGGCGCCGGCAGCCAGGGCGAGGCGGCGCATGGCCTGTTCGAGCGGCGCCTCGCCCAGGTCGAGGCGGTGCTGCACAACCAGGACAACCGCGAGCACGACCTGCTCGACTCGGACGACTACTACCAGTTCGAGGGCGGCCTCGCGGTCGCCGTCAAGACCGCCTCGGGCCGCGAGCCCGCGGTCTACCACAACGACCATTCGCGGCCCGAGCGGCCGGTGGTCCGCTCCCTGAAGGAGGAGATCGCCCGAGTCGTGCGCGCCCGCGTCGTCAATCCCAAGTGGATCGCCGGCGTCATGCGCCACGGCTACAAGGGCGCCTTCGAGATGGCGGCGACGGTCGACTACCTCTTCGCCTTCGCGGCGACCACGGGCGCTGTCGGCGACCACCACTTCGACGCGGTCTGGGAGGCCTACCTCGAGGACGAGGCGGTGCGCGCCTTCCTGGAAGACAAGAACCCGGCGGCGCTCCAGGAGATGGCCGAGCGCCTCAGGGAGGCCATCGACCGCGGCCTCTGGCAGCCGCGCGCCAACGCGGCCTATGGTTCCCTGGAACGACTGAGCGGAGGACGCGCCCCATGAAGACCGAGGGCATGACCGAGGACGAGATCAACGCGCGCCACGCCGAGAAGATGGCCAAGAAGAAGGCCGCGCGCGACAAGATCCTGGCGACCAAGACCCTGCAGAAGGGCCTCTTGATCGTCCACACCGGCAAGGGCAAGGGCAAGTCGACCGCGGCCTTCGGCCTGGTCATGCGCGCGCTCGGCCACGGCTTCAGGGTCGGCATCGTGCAG
Organism: Tistlia consotensis USBA 355; assembly: GCF_900177295.1. Lineage (GTDB taxonomy): Bacteria > Pseudomonadota > Alphaproteobacteria > Kiloniellales > DSM-21159 > Tistlia > Tistlia consotensis. The sequence continues at coordinate 190,740 of NZ_FWZX01000007.1, read as the reverse complement.
TTCGTCAAGGGCCGCTGGGAGACCGGCGAGCGCGCCATCCTCGACAAGTTCGCCGACCAGGTGACGATCCGCACCATGGGCGAGGGCTTCACCTGGGAGACCCAGGACCGCCAGCGCGACATCGCCGCCGCCAGGGCCGCCTGGGAGGCCGCCAAGGAGATGTTCAAGGACCCGGCCTACCGCTTGGTCCTGCTCGACGAGCTCAACATCGTGCTGCGCTACGACTACCTCGACATCCAGGAGGTGCTGCAGGGCCTCGCCGAGCGCCATCCCGACAACCACGTCGTGATCACCGGCCGCAACGCCAAGGACGAGCTGATCGAGGCGGCCGACCTGGTCACCGAGATGACCATGATCAAGCACCCCTTTCGCGACGGCGTGAAGGCCCAGGCCGGCATCGAGTTCTAGGGGGGCGGCGGTGACCCTCCTCGCGTCCCTCTGGACATTCCCTCTCCGCCCCCGGGGGCGGAGAGGGCAGGGAGAGGTGGGGGACTCCGGCGGTGCGGCCGGCGTCGGCCTGTCCGAACCTCTGCTGCCCCACCTCATCCTCCCGCTACGCGGGCCCCTCCCTCTCCCCCCCAGGGGGGCGGAGAGGGGACACGAGAGGGCGCCTGTCCACCCATGACCACCCCCGCCCTCATGCTGCAGGGCACCGGCTCGGACGTCGGCAAGTCGCTGCTGGTCGCCGGGCTCTGCCGGCTCTTCGCGCGGCGCGGGCTCCGGGTGCGCCCCTTCAAGCCGCAGAACATGTCGAACAACGCGGCGGTCACGCCCGAGGGCGGCGAGATCGGCCGGGCCCAGGCGCTGCAGGCGCGGGCCTGCGGCGTGGCGCCCTCGGTCGACATGAACCCGGTCCTGCTGAAACCGGAAAGCGATCTCGGCGCCCAGCTCGTCGTCCAGGGCCGGCGGGTCGCGACCCTCAGGGCGCGCGACTACTTCGCCCGCAAGCCGGAGCTCATGGCCTCGGTCCTGGAGTCCTACCGGCGCCTCGCGGCCGCGGCCGACCTGGTGATCGTCGAGGGCGCCGGCAGTCCGGCCGAGGTCAACCTGCGCGCCGGCGACATCGCCAACATGGGCTTCGCCGAGGCCGCCGACCTGCCGGTCGTGCTGGTCGCCGACATCGACCGCGGCGGCGTCATCGCCAGCCTGGTCGGCACCCACGCGGTCGTGAGCGAGGCCGAGCGAGATCGGATAAAAGGATTTATCATCAATAAGTTCCGTGGCGACGTCTCCCTGTTCGACGAGGGTCTGGCGATCGTCGAGGCGCGCACCGGCTGGCGGTCCTTCGGCGTGCTGCCCTACTGGCCCGGGGCGGCGAAGCTGCCGGCCGAGGACGCGCTGTCGCTCGACCGGGCGGTATCGGCGGGCGAGCCGCGAGCGATCAAGGTCGCGGTGCCGCGCCTGTCGCGCGTCGCCAACTTCGACGACCTCGACCCGCTGAAGCTGGAGCCCGACGTCACGGTGGTCATGGTCGCGCCCGGCGAGCCGCTGCCCGGCGACGCCGACCTGGTGATCCTGCCCGGCTCCAAGTCGACGATCGGCGACCTCGCCTTCCTGCGCGCCCAGGGCTGGGACCTCGACCTCGCGGCCCACGTCCGGCGCGGCGGCCGCGTGCTCGGCCTCTGCGCCGGCTTCCAGATGCTGGGCCGGCGGCTCGCCGATCCCGAGGGCATCGAGGGGCCGCCGGGCGAGGTCGAGGGGCTGGGCCTGCTCGAGCTCGAGACGGTGATGACCGGCGACAAGCGGCTGGTCGAGGTCGCCGGCCGCGACCTCGCGAGCGGCGCGGGCCTGACCGGCTACGAGATGCACATCGGCCGTACCGCCGGCCCGGCGCTGGACCGGCCCTGGCTGGAGGTGGCAGGGCAGCCCGAGGGCGCCGCCTCGCCGGACGGCCGGGTCGCCGGCTGCTATCTGCACGGCCTCTTCGCCAGCGACGCCTTCCGTGCCGCCTTCCTCGGCCGGATCCGGCCGAGGGCCGACGGCGGCCTGCGCTTCGACGCGACGGTCGAGGCGACACTCGACGGCCTCGCCGACCACCTGGAGGGGCACCTCGACGTGGCGGCGCTGGCGGCGGTCGCCGGGCTGTAGAGGCTATCCGGGCGTCCGGACCGACGCGATGTCCGTGCGGGCGAAGTCGTTGCCCTTGAAGAGCAGAGGCATTGCCCGGGTCGCGGCGAGGGCATAGACGGCGCAGTCGCCGAAGTTGAGGGCCGCTGGATGGCGCCCTTTTCCGAAACGTTCGAAGGCCTCCCGCGCCGCAAAGGCCTGCTCCGCATCGAAGGGAACGATCTCGAAGCCGCCGACCGAGAGCAGAAGGTCGAGCTGCTGGACGCCGCTCCCGCCTTTGCGGGCGGTGAGGACAATTGCCGCCTCCAGCACGGAGACTGCAGAGACGAGGCGTCGAGCCGCCGTCTCGAGGGCTTGGGCGATCGTGCCGGCGTCCGGTTCCTGAAGCAGAACGGCCAGGACGGCTGAGGTGTCTACGATCATCGCCTCGATCCGGCGATCATCTCGTCGTAGCCCAGGATTTCTTCGTCGCTGCGGGAATCGAGGTCGGGCAGGGCGGCGCAGGCGGCGCCGATTGCCATCAGATGCTCGGCGAGACCCGGCTGTGATGGTCTCTGCTTCTCGCGATTCAACTCGGCCTGCAATGCATCGATCACCACGCGGGTGATCGGCAGTCCGCGCCGGCGCGCGAGCTCGCGAGCCAGCCGGTCCGCCTCGTCGCTCTTGATGTTCAGCGCCATAGGAAGAATGTAACGCGTCTTCTTCCTTCCGCCAACGCAGCCCAGCTACCGCGGCGCGAGGGCCGTCAGGCAGAGGATCTCGAACAGCATCTGGGCGCCGAGGTGGGCGGTGTTCGTCGTCGCGTCGTACTGCGGCGCCACCTCGACAACGTCGCCGCCGATGACGTTGAGGCCGACCAGGCCGCGCAGCAGGGCCTGGGTCTCGCGCGGGCTCAGGCCGCCGATCTCCGGCGTGCCGGTGCCGGGCGCGTAGGCCGGGTCGATGCCGTCGACGTCGAGCGAGAGATAGACCGGCGCGTCGCCGACGACCGCCCTGGCCTTGGCGACCACGGCCTCGACACCCATCCGGGCGAAGTCCTCGACGTGGATCACGGTCATGCCGGAGTCGTAGGAGAACTCCCAGAGGTACTCCGAGGAGCCGCGGATGCCGATCTGGATCGTCTTCTCGGGATCGAGCACGCCGTCCAGCACGGCCTGGCGGAAGGGGCCGCCGTGGTGGAACTTGGCGCCCTCGAACTCGCCGCTGGTGTCGCAGTGGGCGTCGACGTGGACCAGGGCGACCGGCCGCTCGGCGCCGAGCGCCTTGAGGATCGGATAGGTGATCGAGTGGTCGCCGCCGGCGCTGACCGGCCTGACGCCGGATTCCCGGATGCCGGTGTAGAACTCGAAGATGTCCTCGATGGACCTGTCCAGGGAGTAGCGCGAGCGGAAGGGCACGTCGCCGACGTCGGCGACCCTGCGCTCCTGGATCGGCGCGCAGCGCAGCACGTGGTTGTAGGGCCCGACCCGCTCGATGGCGCGCAGGGCGCGCGGGCCGAAGCGGGCGCCCGGCCGGTTGGTGACGCCCAGGTCCATGGGCACGCCGATCAGGGCGATCTCCAGCTCGGCCAGGGCCGTGCCCAGGTCGTCGCCGCGCCAGGGCGCGTCGAGCAGGGTCGGCAGGCCGGCGAAGGGCGCGGTACGCCGGTCGCCCTGGAACACCGCGTCGGCGACCCGCTTGAAGTCGGGGTCGCTCACGTCGCTGCCCTTGGCCTCGGCATAGCGCGCGCGCAGGCGGGCCAGCAGTTCGTCGGACGCCATGATCGCTTCCCCTCTTCTCTGGCGCTTCGCGCGCTCGAACGGTCCGCTGCCGGAGCCTAGCCGCCCGCGGCGCTGCGGTCGGCCAGCACGGCCTCGTCGTGCATCAATGCCAGGATCTCGCGCTTGACGGCCATGAATTCCGGCGAGGTCAGGGTTTCCATGGCGCGCGGCCGGGGGATGTCGATCGGGATCGACTTCTTGATGCGGCCGGGCCGGGCGGTCATCACGTGGACGACGTCGCCGAGGAAGATCGCCTCGTCGATGTCGTGGGTGATGAACAGCACGGTCTTGTGGTTCTTCTCCCAGATGTCGAGCAGCAGGGCCTGCATCAGCTGGCGGGTCTGGCTGTCGAGGGCGCCGAAGGGCTCGTCCATCAGCAGGATCTTCGGGCCGTTGGCCAGCGCCCGGGCCAGGGCCACGCGCTGCATCATGCCGCCCGAGAGGTGCTGCGGGTAGGCCTGCTCGAAACCGGTCAGGCCGACCGCGGCGATCATCTCGGCGGCGACGGCCTTCTGCCGCTCGGCCGGCAGGCCCTTCAGGGACAGGCCGAAGCGGACGTTCTTCTCGACCGTCAGCCAGGGGAAGAGCGTGTAGCTCTGGAACACCATGCCGCGGTCGGCCGAGGGGCCGCGGATCGTCTCACCGTCGAGCGCGAGCCGCCCCGAGGTGCAGTCGAACAGGCCGGCCGCCAGGCGCAGCAGGGTCGACTTGCCGCAGCCGGACGGCCCGACGATGACCGAGAAGGCCTTGTCCTCGACCGTCAGCCTGATGTCGTCGAGCGCGGTCACCGGCCGCCGGCCCTTGGTCTCGAAGCGGACCGTGACGTCCTCGATGGTCAGTGTCGGCATCGTCCCCGTCCCGGCGCTCAGAAGGTCGCCGACCAGGGCAGCAGCACCCGGCGCAGCAGCTTGAAGAGGGTATCGGTCATCAGGCCCAGGATGCCGATGGTGAAGACGCCGAGCAGGATCACGTCGGTGAACAGCCCGCGCATGGCGTTGAGGATCATGTAGCCGAGGCCGGAGTTGGCGGCGACCAGCTCGGCGACCACCAGGTAGGTCCAGGCCCAGCCCATGGTGACCCTCAGGTTGTCCATGACCCCCGGCATGCAGGCCGGGAAGAGCACGCGCGTGACGACCTGCCGGCGGTTGGCGCCGAGGGTGTAGGAGCAGTCGATCAGGTCCTTGCTGACCCTGGCCGAGACGTCGGAGATCAGGATCAGCTGCTGGAAGAAGGTGCCGAGGAAGATCACCGTCACCTTCTCCTCGAAGCCGATGCCGATCCAGAGGATCAGCAGCGGGATCAGGGCGCTGACCGGCAGGTAGCGCATGAAGCCGGTGATCGGCTCGAGCAGCGCGCGCGCCGCCTGGAACGAGCCCATCAGCACGCCGAGCGGCACCGCCAGCACCGAGGCCAGCAGGAAGCCGGTCATGATGACCGAGAGGCTCGCCCAGATGTTCTCGAGCAGCGACAGGTTGCCGAGCCGCTTCCAGCCGGCCAGGGCGACCGCGTCCGGCGGCGCCAGGAAGTCGGGCCGCACGAGATGGCCGTAGGTCAGCAGGCACCAGCCGCCGAACAGCGTGGCGATCGCGAAGAGGCTGAGGCCGAGGAAGACCGGCGCCGGGATCTCGGATTTCGGGGCGAGGAGGTCGCGCAGAGCCATGGTCACGACCTCCGCGCCCCCCGGCCGGACGCCGGGGGGAGCCAGATGGACACCGAGGGTTTGCGGACTACTGGTTGACGATGCCGAAGGCGACCAGCGAGGCCGGCGGCACGTCGATGTCCGAGGTGCCGTTCTCCTTGTTGAGCGCCTCCGCGTTCGCGATCGTCTCGGCGATCGGGCCGGGCTTGGCCTCGGTGCCGATGAAGGACTTGTTCATGGCGGCGTCGTAGAAGGCGATGCCCGCGCGCGTCTCCTTGAAGACCGCCGGGTCGTCGAGCCAGCCGCCGACGCCCTTGGCCATGATCTTGTCGGCCTCGTCCTCGTGGGTCTTCTGCCAAGCGACGGCCTTGGCCCAGGCCCGGTAGAGCGCCGCCAGCTCCTTGCCGCGCTTGGCCAGCGTCTCCTTGGTGGTGATCGCGACGTCGGTGATCAGGCCGGGCGAGGTCGAGCTGTCGACCAGCAGGTGGCCGTCCGGCGCCTGCTTGCCGCGGGTCAGCCAGGGCTCCCAGGTCACGGCCGCGTCGACCCGGCCCGCGACGAAGGCGGCGCCGGCGTCGCCCGCCGACATGTTCTGGGTCTTGACGTCCGACAGCTTGAGGCCGGCCTGCTTGAGCAGGACGCCGAGGTAGAACTCGGAGACCGAGCCCTGGTTGTAGGCGACCGACTTGCCCTTGAGGTCGGCGATCGTCTTGATGTCCTTCTTGGCGACGATGCCGTCGCCACCCTTCGAGTCGTCGAGGGCGAAGAGGTAGCGGTAGTCGACGCCGGCCGACATGTAGTTGAGCAGGGTGTCGACGGTCGAGACCAGCACGTCGATCTTGCCGGCCGCCAGCGCCGGGAAGCGGATCTTCGGATCCTCCATGACGATCAGCTGGACGTCGAGGCCCTCCTCCTTGAAGAAGCCCTTGTCCTTGGCGATGTAGAGCGGCCCGTAGCCGACCCAGGTCGAGTGCGCGACCTTGAGCGGCTCGGCCGAGGCCGGAGCGGCCGAGGAGAGGCCGACCGCCGCCATCGCGGCGAAGCCGGCGAGCGCGATCAGGCGCCGAAACGGATGAGTCATCTGTGATCCCCCTGAGGAGTGCGTCCGCAGCCCGGGTATCCAGCGTCCCCTGGTAAGCGTCCCTGGAACTTTTCTTCTGCTTGTCCCGGCAGGCTAGAACAGCCGGGCCGGGGCCGTCACCGGGAATCTTCGGCGCGGATGCCGCAGTCTGTTCTCGGGACCTATTCGACGACGACGGCCCGCGCCCGGTCGATCAGCACGACGCCGTTGCGCGCGACCCTGTGGCGGGCCTCGTAGCGGCCCGACGGCCAGGGCCGGTCGCCGCGCCGGCGGCCGAGGACGCGGATCCAGTCGGCCTGCTTCCTGTCGAGCTTGCCGTCGGATTCGGCGAACAGCCTGCCGTCGGGGCCGTGGATCTCCAGGCGCCAGCTGTCGCCTGGCTCCAGGCCGTAGTCGATGACCCAGAAGGCGAGGGCGGCCGCGCTGGCCGGCAGCCGGTCGTTGCCCAGGTAGGCGCCGGCCTTGATCGCCCCGATCTCCGGGTTGCTGCCGGCGAAGCCGGCGGCGAGCAGGCCGCCGGCGCGGTAGACCAGGGCCTGGGCGGCCTCGGCGTCCCACAGCGCGCGCCCGGGCTTGTCGCAGCCGCTCTCCGGCGGCAGGCCGGTGAAGGGATCGATGCGCTGGTCGCCGTGGAACAGGCGGAACTCGACGTGGGGGAACTCGGCCAGGCCCGACTGGCCGATCAGGCCGAGGATCTGCCCCGCGCCGACCCGCTGGCCGGGCCGGACCAGGACCGAGCCCTGCTTCAGGTGGCTGTACTGCGTGGTCCAGCCGCCGAGATGGTCGATCAGCACGGCGTTGCCGGACTCGCGGCCCTTGATCCTGTCGAGCCCGCGCCTGGCCGGGTCCATGTCCGGCTCGCCGTCGCGCACCGCCCGCACCGTGCCGGGCGCGGCCGCGACCACGGGCACGCCGCGCTCCATGTCGGCCAGGGTCGGCACGCGGATGTCGGTGCCGTCGTGGCGGTCGTAGGCCAGGCCGCCGCAGAGGTAGTCCTGGGCGAGCGGCCCGGGCCGCGTGTCGACGTACTGCTGGACGAAGCACTCGACGCCGATCTCGCAGAGCACCGGCAGGCCGAGCGACGGCGGCCCGTCCTGGGCGGCGGCGGGGGAGGCGAGAAGGAGGAGGAAGGCGAGCGCCAGCCAAGGCCGCAGCGGCCTGACCTCCCTCTTCCCGCCATCCCCGCGAAAGCGGGGATCCAGAGAACGACGCCGCGGGCACGGAAACCGGACCGTCCACGCAGGCGACGCCTTTCTCTGGATCCCCGCTTTCGCGGGGATGACGGATGAGCAAGAGGGCGGCGAGGCGCCCACCCCTCAGTCGGCGCCGTCGAGCGGCAGGGCGACCGCCTTGCCGTCGCGCGCGGCGATCGCCAGGCGGCCGGCCATCAGGGCCTCGGCGTCGCGCCCGAAGACCTCGTAGCGCCAGCCGTGCAGCAGCGGCGAGCCGTTGTCCTCGCCGCTCGCCAGGCGCTCGATGTCCAGGCTGTTGGCGACCAGCTTCGGCGCGACGCCCTCGCTGTCGCACTTGACCTTGAGCAGCATCTTCAGCAGGTCGGCGATCGGCCCGGGGGCGTCCGGCAGGGCCTCCTCCTTGGGCAGGCTCGGCCAGAGGTCCTGGGGCTGGGCGAGGGCGGCCTCGATCGCCGCCAGGATGCCCTTGCCGAGCCGGCCGCGCGCGAAGTCCTCGTTGAGTCCGCGGGTGTGGGCCAGCTCGTTCGTGCCCTTCGGTGCGCGCTGGGCGATGTCGTAGAGCTGCTCGTCGCGCAGCACCCGGTTGCGCGGCAGGTCGCGGCGCTGGGCCTCCTCCTCGCGCCAGGTCGCCAGCGCCTTGAGTACCACGAGGTAGCGGCGGTCGCGCGAGCGGGTCTTGAGCCGCAGCCAGGCCCGCTCCGGGTGCAGGTCGTAGGTCTGGGGGTCGGTCAGCACCGCCATCTCCTCGTTCAGCCAGTCGGCGCGGCGGTTCTTCTCCAGCTTGCGCACCAGCTTCTCGTAGGCCTTGCGCAGGTAGGTGACGTCCGACAGGGCGTAGTCGAGCTGGCGCTCGGTCAGCGGGCGCCGGACCCAGTCGGCGTAGCGCGCGCCCTTGTCGATGCGCGCGCCGGCCAGGGCGCCGGCCAGCTTCTCGTAGCTGACCTGGTCGCCGAAGCCGCAGACCATCGCGGCGACCTGGGTGTCGAAGACCGGCGCCGGCACCTGGCCGGTCATGTGGAAGAAGATCTCCAGGTCCTGGCGCGCCGCGTGGAAGACCTTGATCACCGGCTCCTCGTTGAGCAGCCGGACCAGCGGGGCCAGATCCAGGCCCTCGGCCAGCGGATCGACGATCGCGGCGTCCTCCGGCCCGGCGAGCTGCACCAGGCAGAGCTTCGGCCAGTAGGTGGTGTCGCGCACGAACTCGGTGTCGACGGTGACGAAGTCGGCCTTGGCCAACCGGTCGCAGAGGGCGGCCAGGGCCGTGCTGTCGGTGATTGGTGTCATGGTCCGCCCGGTATAGCCGCAACCGCCGCCGCTGGGAAAGCATGGCCGTGCCCGACCGCCAAATTCGGCCGGGCGGACTGCACGCGGTCCGGCAGATCGAGCCGGCGGTCCGGGCCTGACGGTTCACGCAGCTTTGCTGCCTCGTCGAAGGCTGCCCGCCTATATCATCGGTCAGCAGGACGGAGATCGACCATGGAGCTCAATGCCGACTTCACCCGCCGCGCCGCGGTCCATGCCGCGCGGCTCGACTGGGTCGCCTCGCCGATGCCCGGCGTCGAGCGGCGGATGCTCGACCGCATCGGCGGCGAGGTGGCGCGCGCGACCTCGATCGTGCGCTACGCGCCGGGCAGCCGCTTCTCGCCCCACGTCCACGGCGGCGGCGAGGAGTTCCTGGTGCTCGAGGGCACCTTCCAGGACGAGCACGGCGACTTCCCGGCCGGCAGCTACGTGCGCAACCCGCCGACCTCCTCGCACACCCCGGCCTCGGCGCCGGGCTGCACGATCCTGGTCAAGCTCTGGCAGTTCGATCCCGCCGACCGCACCCAGGTCCGGCTCGACAGCGGCGGCGTCGCGCCGGTCCCGGCGCCCGGGCGGCCCGGCGTCGAGCTGGTGCCGCTGTTCCGCGACGCCCGCGAGGAGGTCCGGCTGGAGCGCTGGGCGCCCGGCGCGGAGGTCGCGCTCGACCTGCCCGGCGGGCTGGAGCTGCTGGTGCTGGAGGGCGGCTTCGAGGAGGGCGGCGAGGCCTTCGGGCCCTGGTCCTGGCTGCGCCTGCCGGCCGGCGGCCGGCTGGTCGCCGAGGCCGGCCCGGAGGGTGCCCGTCTCTGGGTCAAGAGCGGGCACCTGAAGGACGTGCTGGGGCTGGCTGCGTCGAGCCACGACCCGGCGGCTTCATCCTGAGTTCGTTGAAGGGAATTGTAGAGCGCGCAAGGCCGCGCTGGATTAAGCTATTTTAGGTTGAATATCATGCCGATGACATGAGGGATTGCGCGATGACTAAGCTCACGAAGTCAGAGTTTAAGCCTGGCGATAAAGTCGAAGCGTCGGGCGTATACAAAGTTGTCCACGATGAGGATCATGTTGCGGAGCATGAGGTCACGGTGATTGTTGGAAGGAAATTCCCTCCGTGTAATCATTGTGGAGACCACCCTCGATTTAGGCCGGTGAAGCTTGCAAAACATATCGATAGTCATTCCTCATTCAAATAGAGGTGTCTGACTTATTGGCGGCTGGTCTCGGTACCGGTCGGCTGAAAGTGCTGGCAGGCCGAATGGGGCCTAGAGGTTCAGGCGGCGCATCACGGCGGCCGGCAGGTTGCGGATCACCAGCATGATCCAGCGCCAGAACCAGGGCGTGTAGACGACGGCCCGTCCGGCGTCGGCGGCCGCGACGATGTCGTCGGCGACCCGCTCGGGGCTGGCCCAGAGCGGACCCTTGCGGAAGTCCCGGGTCATCGGCGTGTCGACGAAGCCGGGCCGGACGTCGACCACGGCGACCCCGGCGGGCGCCAGGCGGTCGCGCAGGCCGGCCAGGAAGATCGAGAGGCCGCCCTTGGCGGCGCCGTAGAGGTGGTTGGAGCGGCGGCCGCGCTCGCCGGCGACCGAGGAGATCACGACCAGGCGGCCGCTGCCGCGCCGCTCCATCGCCGCAGCGGCCGGCAGCAGCAGGCGGACCGGCGCAACGAGGTTGGTCTCCAGCGTCGCCGCCGCGCGCGCCGGGTCCTGCTCGTCGCGCTGCTGCTCGCCGAGCGTGCCGAAGGCGACCAGCAGGACGTCCGGGACGCCGTGCGCCGCCGCCTCGGCCGCCTGCAGGGCGGCGTCGCCGGCCGCCTCGGCGAGGTCGCCGGCATGCGTCGCGACGGCGGCGGCGCCGCGCACGGCCAGGTCCCCGGCGACCCGCTCCAGGTGTTCGGGCGAGCGCCCGGCGAGGAAGAAGCGGGCGCCGCGGGCGGCGTAGCGGCGGGCCACGGCCTGGGCGATCGCCGAGGTCGCGCCGTAGATCGAGACCTTCAGGGATTCGCTCATGGCGTCAGCTCCAGGCGGCGGGACAGCGCCGAGGCGAAGCGCGGGTCGATCCAGCGCCGGAACTCCTGCCAAAGCGGGTAGGAGCGGCGGAAGGCCTCGGCACCCTGGCGGCCGTCCTTGGCGAAGTAGACCCGGCCGCCGGCCTCCAGCACCAGGGCGTCGAGGCGGTCGAGCAGGGCGAGGGTCTTCGCGCCGCGATTGGGGAAGTCGAGCGCCAGGGTCGCGCCGGGCATCGGGAAAGACAGCAGGCCGGCCGGCGCCCGCGCCCCGAAGGTCTTGAGCACCGCCAGGAACGAGCCCTCGCCGGCCGCGGCGACGGCGCCCAGCAGGGCGGCGATCGTGGCGCGCGCCGTCGGCGGCGGCACGACGCATTGGTACTGGTAGAAGCCGGCCCTGCCGTAGAGGCGGTTCCAGCCGCCGACCGCGTCGAGCGGGAAGAGCTGCCTGTGATAGGGCAGCCGCCTGAGCCGGCCGCGGCCGAGCCCGGGCCGGCGGCCGTAGAGGGCGTTGAAGGCACCGAGCGTCAGGCGATTGAGCGGCGAGACCGGCGGGGCGAGCGGCACCGCGAGGCGCGGCAGCTCGGGCGGAGCCGGCGCTTCGCCGCCCGGCAGCGGCCTGGCCCGGCCGAAGACGCCGCGGCCGAGCGCCCGGCCGCTCGCCCGGCAGTCGACCCAGGCGGCGGTGTATTCCCAGTCTGCCTCCGACTCCTCGGCGAGGGCGAAGAAGCCGGCGAGGTCGGCCATCGGGATCTCCTCGCACTCCAGCCAGAGCCCCGGCGCCGGCATCAGCTGCAGCGTCGCCTCCAGGATCAGGCCGGTCAGGCCCAGGCCGCCGATCGTGGCGCGGAACAGCTCCGGGTTCTGCTCCGCCGAGCAGGTCGCTAGGCTGCCGTCGGAGCGCGCCAGGGTCAGGCTCACGACGTGCTCGCCGAAGGTGCCGCGGCGGTGGTGGTTCTTGCCGTGGACGTCGTTGGCGATGGCGCCGCCCAGGGTGACGAAGCGGGTGCCGGGCAGCACCGGCGGGAACCACCAGCCGCCCTCGGCGCCGCGCCAGCGGCGGACCTGGCGCAGGATGTCGTGCAGCAGCACGCCGGCCTCGCAGGTCAGGCGGCCCGTCGCCGGGTCGAAGGCGACGAAGCGGTCGAGCGCCGTGGTCTCGATCAGGCGACCGCCGTCGCTCAGCGCCTCGTCGCCGTAGGAGCGGCCGGCGCCGTGGCCCAGCCGCGGCAGCGGGTCGGGATCGGCGGCCAGCGCCGCGGCCTCTTCCAGCCAGGCCGGGCGCAGGACCTCCTGGCCTCCGGGGTGTGCCCGGCCCCAGGCGAGATCGCGGCCGTCGCGCTCGACCATCGCCGCGCTACCAAGCCAGCAGGACGCAGAGCACGACCAGCAGCCCGAGGCCCCAGGACAGCGGGTCGCGCAGGGCGAAGGCAACCGGGTCCTCGTGCATCTCGCCGCGCCCGGTCAGCAGCCAGATCCGCGCGTGCCAGGCGGCGAGCAGCGGGAAGACCAGCCAGAGCATCTCGGGGCTCGCATAGACCGTCGCCGGCGAGCGTTCGAGGATCAGGTAGACCATGAAGACCAGCATGGCGGCGCTGCCGCTCGAGACGCCGAGCGCCAGGATGAAGGGCAGGTCGGCCGGGCGGTAGCCGCGGTGCAGGCGGAGGGTGTCGCCGGTGTCGAGAGCGTGGGCCGTCTCGGCGTAGCGCTTGGCGAGCGCCAGGCTGAGGAAGAACAGCAGGGCGAAGCCGAGAAACCAGGGCGAGACCGGTACCGGCACGAAGGCCATGCCGGCCAGGATGCGCAGGGCGTAGAGGATGCCGAGCAGGAAGACGTCGAAGGGCGGGCAGCGCTTCAGCAGGAAGGAGTAGGCGAGGGTGGTCGCGAGATAGGCCGCCAGCGCCTCGCCGAAAAGGCTCGGCAGGACCGCGGCGATGGCGGCGGCGAGCAGCAGCAGCAGCAGGGCCGCGACCAGGGCGCTGCGGTCGGAGATCTCGCCGGCGGCGAGCGGCCGGTGGCGCTTGGTCGGATGCGCCCGGTCGTCGGCGAGGTCGCGCAGGTCGTTGATCAGGTAGACCGCCGAGGCGGCGAGGCCGAGCGCCAGGAAGCCGGCCAGGGCGTCGAGCAGGTCGGCGAAGGTCGAGACGCTGCCGGCCAGCGCCAGCGGCGCGAAGACCAGCAGGTTCTTGGCCCACTGGTGCAGCCGCAGGGCGCGGCGCCAAGTGCTCGGGGTCGCGGGCGACGGCATGGAGCCGTCTTACGCGAAAGCCGCGTCAGCCGGAAGCGGCGGTCTCGCCATGGGAGAACATCGGCCGGCCGGCGACCGGCAGCTCGGCGCGCAGGATCGTGCCGCTCTCCGATTCGGTCATGTAGAGCGTGCGGCCGTCGGGCCCGCCGAAGGCCAGGTTGGTGACGGTCAGGCCGGTCGGGCTGACGATCCGCCAGAGCGGCTCGCCGAGCCGCGAGAAGCCCCAGACGCAGCCGTTGCCGGCATGGGCGACGAACAGGCTGCCGTCGGCACCGAGCGCCAGCCCGTCGGGGCCCGACAGGCCGCCCGACAGCTGGACGAAGCGGCCGACCTTGGAGACGCCGCCGTCGGCCATCAGCGGCAGGCGCCAGACCGCGTTGTCGCGGGTCATGGCGACGTAGAGCAGGCTCTCGCTCTCGTTCAGCACCAGGCCGTTCGGGCTGGGCCCGGTGTCGAGCAGCAGGTCGAGCCGCCCGGCTTCGAGGTCGTAGCGGTAGACCCGGCCGTTCGGCATGTGCAGGCCGCTCTGGCCCTGGTCGGTGAAGTAGAGCCGGCCCGCGGCGTCGAACACCAGGTCGTTGCAGCCGCGGAAGTGCTCGGAATAGCGATGGCTGAGCAGCGGCGCCATGCGTCCGGCGCCGGGCTCCAGCACCAGGATGCCGTGGCGGTAGTCGGCGACGAAGATCCGGCCGTCGCGGTGGATCTTGAGGCCGTTCGGCCAGCCGTCGTACGCGAGGACGAGCCGCCAGGCGCCGTCGGGCTCGACCGTGAAGATCCGGCCGTAGGGGATGTCGACCAGCCAGAGCCGGCCGTCGCGGTCGAAGCTCGGCCCTTCCAGGAAGCAGTCGACCGGCCGCCCGGGCTTGTTGGCGGCGCCCCAGTCGGGGACCTCGCCGCTGCGCCGCAGCGCGTCCGGCAGCCGGGTCCAGACCTCGGCCTCGATCCGCTGCGGCGGAGGATAGAGCGCCATTTCCTTCTTCCCTCGCTTGCTATTCCCGTTCCGTGAGCTGCTCGTGGAGCCGCGCGGCGCTGCCCCGCATGGCCTCCAGCGCGATCGCGCGCTGCCCGGCGTCGAAGCGGGTTATCAGGCCGGAGATCGACAGCGAGCCGCGCAGCCGGCCGCCGCGGTCGAAGACCGGCACGGCGATCGCCGCGATCTCGGGGTCGCGCTCGCCGAGCGAGACGCCGTAGCCGTCGCGGCGCACCTGCTCGGCCCAGGGCCGCTCCTCCGGCGGCGTCCAGAAGGTCGTCAGCACCTTGGAGGCGGCGCCGCCCTCGAGGCTCAGGCGCTGGCCCTCGTTGAGGTGGTGGCGGATCGCTTTGGGCGAGTTGTGCCGGTAGAGGCAGACCCGGCTGTCGCCTTCGCGCACGTAGTAGGAGGCGGTCTCGCCGGTCGCCTCGACCAGCACCTTGAGCTCCGGCCGGATCAGTTCGGCCAGGTCGAAGGAGCGGCGATAGAGCGAGCCGAGTCGCCAGAGGGTCGGGCCCAGGCGATAGCGGCCGTCGGCCCGCCGGACCAGATAGCCGAAGCGTTCCAGCGAGGCCGCGAGCCTGAGGATCGTGCTCTTGTAGAGGCCGCTGCGCCGGGCGAGCTCGGCCAGCGACAGGGATTCCTCGCCGCCGTCGAAGCATTCCAGCAGTGCCAGCGCGCGCTCGACCGCCTCGACCTTCTGCTCCGTCACCGACCGCTCCAGGACCGTGCGCGCCGGCCTTCGTTGACGAAGGATCGGCGTTCTACTAGAATGAATATCATTCTGTTAGACAGAACACAAGAAGCTTTCGGGAGGAACAGAAGGGATGTCCAACAGGCTCCTCGGCCTGGCCCTGGTGGCCGGGCTCGCGATGACCGCCGGCGGCGCATCGGCCGCCGACCTGGTCTTCTCCGGTGTCTCCACGACCTCCGACGACTACGCCCTCGGCGTGGTCTGGTCGGGTCTCGCCAAGCAGGCGGGAATCGACATGACGGTGGTCGAGAACGGCTCGGTCGCCGGCCTGCGCAAGGCGGCGCAGGGCGAGGTCGACCTGGTCGGCATCGGGGCGCCGCACTACCTCGACGCGATCGAGGGCAAGGGCAAGTTCGAGAAGGATCCGGCCGAGTTCCGGGACGCCTACAAGAAGATGAAGGTGATCCTGGCGCTGCCGACCGGCATGGCGCAGTACGTCGTCGCCGCCGACAGCGAGATCAGGAGCTTCCACGACCTCGCCGGCCATTCCGTCGGCATCGGCCGGCCGGGCGGCAACGCCGGCCGCGTCTCGAAGATCCTGTTCGACGTGCACGGCATCGGCGACAAGGTCGACGGCCAGTACCTGGAGTACGAGCCGGCGCTCGGACAGATCCTGTCCGGCACGCTCGACGCCGCGCTGGTCTGGGGCTCGATCCCGACGGCGGCGATCGACAACGCCTCGCGCGGCCGGAAGCTGCGCTTCATCTCGCCGGACCCGGCGACCCTGCCGGCCTTCCGCAAGGCGCTGACCAACGGCCAGTACTACGTCTACCAGAAGGTCCCCGAGGCCTCGATCGAGAAGGCCTACGGCACGCGCGTCGTCTCCGACGGCCCGGCCCTGTTCTGGACCTTCCCCTACCAGATCATGGTGCGTGGCGA
Organism: Tistlia consotensis USBA 355; assembly: GCF_900177295.1. Lineage (GTDB taxonomy): Bacteria > Pseudomonadota > Alphaproteobacteria > Kiloniellales > DSM-21159 > Tistlia > Tistlia consotensis. The sequence continues at coordinate 174,848 of NZ_FWZX01000007.1, read as the reverse complement.
CCTGGACGACGACACGGTCTACAAGCTGACCAAGGCGCTCTGGGAGCACATCGAGCTGGTCAACGGCCAGTCGGCGGCGCTGTCGCTGATCTCGCTCGACAACGCCTTCGAGGGCATCTCCGGCGAGCTGCATCCGGGTGCCAAGCGCTATTACCAGGAGATCGGCAAGCTCTGAGCCTGCCGTCGGCCGCGCCCGCCGCCTGCCGGCAGGCGCGGCCGTTCCTGTCCGGGAAGGGGCTTCCTCAGCCGTGAACTGGCTTCTCGAAACCGCGTTGCCGGTCAGCGCCGACAGCCGGCCGGCCTTCCGCCTGCTGCAGGCTCTCGGCCTCGCCGCCTGTGCCGCGCTGACGCTCTTCGTGCTGGCGACCCTGGCGTTCGGCCGCTACCCCAGCCAGGTGCAGTACGGCACGGCGCTGGCGCTTGGCCTCGTCGCCATCTTCTGCCTGAAGCCGATGCTGACCGACCGCGAGGGACGGCGCAGCCGGCTTGACCTCTGGCTCAGCCTGCTGCTGATTGCGGCGACGCTCTTCGCCTGGGCCTACATGACCCGCGAATACCAGGCGATCGCCAACTTCCGCGAAGGCCTGCCGAACGACTGGGACCTCGCCGCCTACGCGATCGGCACGCTGGTCGTGGTGTTCGGAGCCCACCGCGCCGAGGGCTGGATGCTGACCGCCGTGGTGCTGGCCGCCGCCGGCTACCTGCTGTTCGGCCACGTCATGCCGGGCATCCTGGAGCACCGGCCCTTCTCGCTGAGCCGGGTGCTGGAGATCTCCTACTCCTACCGCGGCATCTTCGGCGTCGCGCTCGGCTCGGTCGTCGACATCGTGCTGATCTTCGTGATCCTCGGCACGGTGCTGCGCCTGACCGGCGCCGGCGAGCTGTTCAACGACGTCGCGCTGATGCTGACCCGCGGGCGCCGCTCCGGGCCGGCCCAGTGCGCGATCCTGGCCTCCTCGATGTTCGGCTCGATCAATGGCTCGGCGCCGGCCAACGTCGCCTCGACCGGCGTGCTGACCATCCCGCTGATGAAGCGGGCCGGCTTCTCGGGGCGCTTCGCCGGCGGCGTCGAGGCGACGGCCTCTTGCGTCGGCCAGATCATGCCGCCGGTGATGGGCGTCGGCGCCTTCATCATGTCCGACATCACCGGCATCCCCTACGTCGAGATCATGGCGGCGGCGATCGTGCCGGCCTTCCTCTACCTCTTCTCGCTCTCGACCACCGTCGCGCTCGAGGCCGGGCGGCTGCAGCTGAACCCGCTCGACCAGCCGCCGCCGCCCTGGGACCGGGCGCGGCTGTCGCGCGCCGCCCTGCTGCTGCTCGGCTTCGGCCTGCTGCTGGCGCTGCTGTTCCTGGGCTACCCGCCGACCTACTGCGGCCTGATCGCGATCGGCGTTATGCTGCTGGTCGCGATGCTCCTGCCGGACACCCGGCTGGGTGCCCGCGAGTGGCTGCTGTTCGTCGTCGAGGGCGGGCGCGACGGACTGTCGGTGCTGCTGAGCTGTGCGGCGATCGGCATCGTCATCGCGGCGATCACCTCGACCGGCCTCGGCGTCGCGCTCAACCAGCAGATCACCGCGCTCGGCGGCCAGAACCTGCTGGCGGCGCTGCTGCTCGCGGCGCTCTGCTCGATCGTGCTGGGCATGGGGCTGCCGACCGCCGCCTCCTACCTGATGGTGATCTTCGTCGCCGGGCCGGCGATCATGGAGCTCGGCGTCTCGAAGCTCGGCACCCACCTCTTCGTCTTCTACTACGCGGCGCTCTCCGCGATCACGCCGCCGGTCGCGCTGGCGGTCTTCGCCGCCGCCGCCATCGCCAGGGAGAATCCGATTCCGCTCGCCCTCAACGCCCTGCGCCTGGCGGCCGTCGGCTTCGTGCTGCCGATCGCCTGGGTCTTCCATCCCGAGATCGTCATCGGCACCAAGGGGACCGGCGTGCTCGAGGCGCTGGAGTACCTGCCGTTCCTGCTGGTCGGCATCGTCGGCTTCGCGGCCTCGCACGTCGGCTATCTGTTCGGCCGGCTCGGCGTCGCGGAGCGCCTGGCCATGGCGGCCGGCGCCGCCCTGGTGCTGGCGCCCGGGCTGCCGGCCAACGCCGCCGGCGTCGCGCTCGTCGCGCTGCCCGCCCTGATCCGTCTCGCGAGGTCGCGCCATGCCGGCGCCGCTTGACGGCGTCCGCGTGCTCGACCTGACCAACGTGCTGGCCGGGCCGTTCTGCTGTCATCAGCTGGCCCACCTCGGCGCCGAGGTCGTCAAGGTCGAGGTGCCCGGGCGCGGCGACCTGGCTCGCCAGCTCGGCGCCGACGAGGCGCTCAACGCCCGCAACATGGGCGTCTCCTTCCTGGCCCAGAACGCCGGCAAGAAGTCGGTGACGCTCAACCTCAAGAGCGAGAAGGGCAAGGCGCTGTTCCGGCGGCTGGCCGCCGGCGCCGACGTGCTGGTCGAGAACTACCGGCCCGGCGTGATGGCGCGCCTGGGGCTCGACCACGAGGCGCTGCTGACGGTCAACCCCCGGCTGGTCTACTGCGCGATCTCCGGCTTCGGCCAGGACGGCCCGCTGCGCAACCTGCCGGCCTACGACCAGATCATCCAGGGGCTGTCCGGCGTGATGTCGATCACCGGCGCGCCGGACACCGCGCCCTACCGGGTCGGCTACCCGATCTGCGACACGATCGGCGGCCTGACCGCGGCCATGGCGATCTCGGCGGCGCTGAACGGCCGCGAGCGCAACGGCGGCAGCTTCATCGACGTCTCGATGCTGGAGGCGACGCTGGCGACCATGGGCTGGGTCGTCTCGAACTGGCTGATCGCCGGCGTCCGGCCGCAGCCGCACGGCAACGAGAACGTGACCTCGGCACCCTCGGGCGCCTTCCGCACCGCCGACGGCCTGCTCAACATCGCCGCCAACAAGCAGGAGCAGTGGGAGATCCTCTGCCGCCACCTGGGCCGCGAGGAGCTGCTGGAGCGGCCGGAGTACCGGACGCGCGAGGCGCGCAAGGCCAACCGCGAGGCGCTCCGGGCCGAGCTGGAGCGGAGCCTGGCGGCCAAGGCCGCGCACGACTGGGCGCGCGAGCTGAACCGCCTGGGCGTGCCCTCGGGCGCGGTGCTCGCGGTGCCCGACATCCTGGAGCATCCGCAGATCGCGGAGCGCGGCATGGTCGCCGAGTTCCCGGCCGTGCCCGGCGCCGGACGCGACATCCGGGTCGTGCGCACCGGCTTCAAGCTGGACGGCCGGGCGCCGGCGGTGGCGACGCCGCCGCCCGAGCTCGGCGCCGACAACGCCGCCGTCTACGGCGAGCTGGGGCTGAGCGAGGCGGAGATCGAGGACCTGAAGGCGGAGGGTGTGCTGTGACGCAAGGGACCGGAGGCAACGACGTCTCGGACTGGTGGCGGACCTCGATCATCGACATGGAGCCGGGCCGCATCGAGATCCGCGGCCGGCCGATCCAGCACCTGATCGGCGAGCTGTCCTTCCCGCAGATGATCTGGCTGCTGGTCATGGGCGAGATGATCGAGGGCGGCCGCGCCAAGCTGCTGGAGGCGGCGCTGGTCGCCGCCGTCGACCACGGCCCCCAGGCGCCCTCGATCGCGATCGCCCGCATGGCCGTGACCTGCGGCGTCGGCCTCAACAACGCCATGGCCTCGGCGGTCAACGTGCTGGGCGACGTGCACGGCGGCGCCGGCGAGCAGGCGGTCGAGCTCTACCAGGCGATCGACCGCCGCTGGCAGGACGGCGAGCCGCTGGCCGAGGCCGCCGCCGCCGAGCTCGACGCCTGGCGGGCGGCCAACGGCAAGTACGTCTCGGGCTTCGGCCACCGCTTCCACAAGCCGGTCGACCCGCGCGGGCCGCGGCTGCTCGGCCTGGTCGACCTGGCGGTCGAGCGCGGCCAGGTCTCGGGCCGCTTCGCCGCCATCGCCCGGGCGATCGGCGCGCGCCTGGCCGAGGAGCGCGGCGGCCGGCCGGTGCCGCTCAACATCGACGGCTCGACCGCGGTGATCTACGCCGAGCTCGGCTGCCCGGCGCCGCTGGCCCGCGGCCTGTTCTGCCTGTCCCGCTCGGTCGGCATCCTGGCCCACGCCTGGGAGCAGAAGCAGCAGGGCGGCCGCAACAAGGGGCCGACCCCGCCGGCCTACCGCTGGACCTACGAGGGGTAGGGGCGGCGGCACGGATCAGGCGACCGGCGCGCGCTCCAGCCAGTCGGCGAAGGCGGCGCGTTGCTCGGGATCCAGGAACAGGCCGTGCTTGGTGCGGCGCTCCAGGATGTCCTCGGCGCTCCGGGCCCATTCCTCGCGGACCAGGAAGTCGGCCTCGCGCTCGTGGAACAGGGGGCCGAAGGACCGGCCGAGGTCGGCCAGGGTCTCCGCGCCGTCCAGCAGGTCCTCGGCGCGCGTGCCGTAGAGCCGGGCGTAGTGCCTGGCGAGCCTGGGCGGCAGCCAGGGGTGACGCTGCGCGAAGCCGGCCAGGAAGGCCTCGAAGTCGGCGTCCGGCAGGTCGCCGCCGGGCAAGGGCGCCGTCGCGGTCCAGGGCGGACCGAGGGACGGGAAGAAGGGCGCGAGACTCCTGAGCGCGTGCTCGGCCAGCTTCCGGTAGGTCGTGATCTTGCCGCCGAACACCGAGAGGATCGGCGCCCGGCCGTCGCCCGGCGTCGCCGGGTCGCTGTCGAAGACGTAGTCGCGGGTCACCGCCGAGGGGTTCTCGGCATCGTCGTCGTAGAGCGGCCGCACGCCGGAGAAGCGGTGCAGCACCTCGGCGCGCCCCGGCGCCGCCGCGAAGTAGCGGTCGAGCACCTCGAGCAGGTAGCCGGTCTCGTCCTCGTCGGCGGCGACCTCCTCGGGCCGGCCCTCGTAGGGGATGTCGGTGGTGCCGATCAGCGCGAGGTCGTCGAGGTAGGGATTGACGAAGATGACCCGGCGGTCGCGGTTCTGCAGCAGGTAGGCCTGGGGGCCGTCCCAGAACTTGCGGGTCACCAGGTGGCTGCCCTTGACCAGCCGCACCCGGCGCCGGCCGTTGAGGCCGGCGACCGAGCCGATGACCTGCTCGACCCAGGGGCCGGCGGCGTTGACCAGGGCGCGGGCCCGGACGGTGCGCCAGCCGTCCGGCGCGTCGAGGGCGACGCTCCACAGGCCCGCCTCGCGCCGCGCGCCGCCGCAGGCCGTGCGGGTCAGCACCGCGGCGCCGCGCGCCGCCGCGTCGAGGGCGTTCAGCACGACGAGCCGGGAATCGTCGACCCAGCAGTCGGAATACTCGAAGGCACGGACGAAGCCGGGACGGATCGGCCGGCCGGCCGGGTCGTGGCGCAGGTCGAGCGCGCGGCTGGCCGGCAGCCTCTCGCGGCCGCCCAGGTGGTCGTAGAGGAACAGGCCGAGGCGGATCAGCCAGGCCGGCCGCTGCTCCGGGCTGTGCGGCAGCACGAAGCGCAGCGGCCAGATGACGTGGGGCGCGGCGCGCAGCAGCACCTCGCGCTCGATCAGCGCCTCGCGGACCAGCCGGAACTCGTAGTACTCGAGGTAGCGCAGGCCGCCGTGCACCAGCTTGCCGCTGCGCGAGGAGGTGCCCTCGCCGAGGTCGCCCTGCTCGCAGAGCAGCACCGACAGGCCGCGTCCGGCGGCGTCGCGGGCGATGCCGGCGCCGTTGATGCCGCCGCCGATCACCACGAGGTCGTAAACCTTTTCTGCCGCGGCGGGCGCGCTGCGGGCGGTGTCGGCCATGACCGGGAAGCCGCCGCCGCGGCTCAGGCCGCGCTGCTCTTCGGGCGCAGGCCGTAGCCCTTGAACTTCTCGACGACCGTGGCGATCTCGCCGTCCGACAGCACGTTGAGCGGCTCGCCGAGCTGCAGCGCCACGGTGTACTGCCGGGCCAGGGTCTCCAGCTCGTTGGCCAGCCACAGCGCCTTCTTCAGGCTGACGCCGCAGGCAATCATGCCGTGGTTGGACAGCAGGCAGCACATGCGGTCCTTCAGCGCCTTGACGGCGTTGCGCGACAGCCCGTCGGTGCCGAAGGTCTGGTAGGGCGCGCAGCGCACGCTGGGCCCGCCGGCGGCGGCGATCATGTAGTGCACGGCCGGGATGTCGCGGCCGGTCATCGAGATCGCCGTGCAGTAGGTCGGGTGGGCGTGGACGACCGCGTTGACATCCTTGCGGCTCTTCAGGATGTCGCGGTGGAAGCGCCACTCCGTCGAGGGCACGAGGTGATGGTCGTAGCTGCCGTCCATCCTCATGTAGACGATGTCCTCGGGCGCGATGGCGTCGTAGTCGATGCCGCTGGGCGTCACCAGCAGGCCCTTGTCCCAGCGTGCGCTGACGTTGCCCGAGGTGCCCTGGTTGATGCCCAGGGCGTTCATCTTCCTGCAGGTCTCGATGATCTCCTTGCGCAGCGCGTATTCGGCGTCCTGCATGCTCTTCCTCTCCCGTCTCAGATCTGGTGAACCGGCGGCTCGCCGGCGAAGTGGCGCCGGATGTCCTCGGCGATCATCTCGGCGGCCAGGGTGATGGTGCGCACCGAGGCGCCGGCGATGTGCGGCGTCAGGGTGACGTTGTCGAGCTGCAGCAGCGGCCAGTCCGGCGGCACCGGCTCGACGGCGAAGGTCTCCAGCATCGCGCCGCCCAGGTGGCGCGAGGCGAGCGCCCGGTAGAGCGCGTCGTAGTCGACCATCGGCCCGCGCGCCGTGTTGACGAAGAGCGCGCCGGGCTTCATGCGGGCGAACTGCTCGGCGCCCAGGAAGCCGGTCGTCTCCGGCGTCACGCGGGCGTGCAGCGTGACCACGTCGCTCTCCTCCAGCAGGCGCTCCAGGCCGACCTGCTCGACGCCGGCCTCCTGGTCCTCGCGGCTGAGCTGGACGTAGGGGTCGGCGACCAGGATGCGCGGCCCGAAGACGCGCAGCAGGCGGACCAGCCGGCTGCCGATGTGGCCGTAGCCGATCACCCCGACGGTCATCTCGCGCAGCTCGCGGCCGGTCCGGTCAGCGCGGTAGAGGTCGCCGCGCCAGGTGCCGCCGCGCAGCGCCTCGTGGCCGGCGCGGATCAGCCGGGTCTCGGCCAGGATCGCGCCGATCGCGAACTCCGCCACCGCGTCGGCGTTGCGCCCGGGCGTCGAGACCAGGCGGATGCCGCGGCGCTTCACGGCCGCGCGGTCGACGTTGACCGGCCCGCCGCGCGACACCGCGATCAGCTCCAGGTTGGGGCAGCGCGCCAGCATCGTCTCGGTGACCGGCGCCAGGTGCGTGACGAAGACCTTGGCGTCGCCGATGAACGCCGCGACCTCGTCCGGCGCGCCCATGAACTCCTTCAGGCCGTCGAGCGCGGGATCGGCGTAGCCGTGGTGCATCGGCTCGTCGGGCCAGGGCTGCTCCAGGAGGCGCAGGTCGAAGCTGAGGCCCTCGACCGCCTCCAGGGCCTTCGCGAAGGCCTCGGGCTTCATGAAGCGGTCGCCGATGATCGCCGTGCCGATCCTGCTCACGAGGCTGCCTCCTTGGCTGCGGAGCGGGCTTCCTGCCGGTTTTCGGGAGCCGCGTCGAGCGCGGCCAGCGCGGCCCAGTGCGGCGGCGCCGCGGCCCTGAGCTCGCGGTAGAGCGCGTAGAGGCCGTCGTAGCGGGCGGCGAGCGCCGGGTCGGGCAGCAGGCGCTCGCCGAGCGCCGGCTCGACCCAGCGGCGGCAGGCCTCGTCCATGTCGGCCAGGGCGCCGACCGCGACCCCGGCGATCATCGCGACCCCGGCCGCCCCTTGCTCCTCGCGCAGGGATTCGCGCACCGGCAGGCCGAGCACGCTGGCCAGCAGGCCGCGCAGGGCGCGGCTGCGCGCGCCGCCGCCGGCGACCCGGACCTCGTCGGGCCGGCAGGACATGGCGTCGTAGCAGTCGCGCGCGGCGAAGCAGAGGCCCTCGTAGACCGTGCGCGCCAGCTCGCCGAGCCCGACCGCGTTCGACAGGCCGAAGAACTGGGCGCGGGCGCGGGCGTCGAAGAAGGGCCCGCGCTCGCCGGCGCGGTCGATGTAGGGGTGGTAGAGCGCGGCGCCGGGCCGGGCCGCGAGCACCCTGCCGTCGAGCGCGGCCAGCAGCTCCGGCGTCGCCGGCTCGGCGCCGCCGGCCAGGGCCGCGGCCTCGCCGACCAGGCCGACCAGCCAGTCGATGTTGAGCGTGCCGGCCATGTTCGACTGCATCTGCGCCGTGCGGCCGGGCACCGGGAAGGCCATCAGGTAGCCGTTCGCCGGCTCGGCCGGCCGGATCGCCTCGCTCGGCCCCAGGGTCATGTGCATGCCGGTCGAGCCGAGCAGCGAGACGGCCGCGCGGCCCTCCGGCGCATGCAGGCCGCCGCCCAGGGCCGAGCAGATGACGTCGACGTAGCCGAGCACGACCGGCGTGCCGGCGGGCAGGCCGAGGGCGGCCGCGGCCTCGGCGGCCAGCGGGTCGTGGGCGCGGGTGCCGTCGAGGATCTCCGGCAACAGGCGGCGCTCCGCCTCCAGGCCGAGCAGGGCCAGGGCCTCGGCGGCGTAGCCGCGGCGCCGCCAGTCGCCGAAGGTGAAGACGCCCTCGGTCGGGTCGGTGGCGCGGCGGCCGGTCATGCGGAAGTAGAGCCAGTCCTTGCAGTGGAAGGCGGTCGCCGCGCGCTCGAGCAGCTCCGGCCGATGGCGCTTCAGCCAGACCAGCTGGCCGCTCTGGTTCGAGGCGTTGAGGCCGCAGCCGGTGAGGCGGCCGAGGGCCGCGCGCGCGCCGCTCGCCGCCAGCTCCTCGACGACCGGCGCGGCGCGCGTGTCGAGCCACAGCCAGGCGGGGGCCACCGGGCGGCCGGCGGCGTCGATCAGCCAGGTGCCGTCGCCCTGGCCGGTGACGCCGAGCGCGGCGGTCCGGCCGGCGAGGTCGGGCAGGGCCTCGGCGAGCTGGCCCAGGGTCCGCGCCGTGCGCTCCCAGGTCTCCTCCAGGTCCTGCTCGACGATCCGGCCGCCGGGGTCGCGGCGGTAGGCGTTGGGCGTGGCGGCGGCGGCGAGCTGGCGGCCCGCCAGGTCGAAGGCGACGGCCTTGATCATCGAGGTGCCGGCGTCGAGGCCGATCAGCAGGTCGCGGGCCATCACGCCGGCTCCCCCGTCGTGCCGTCCGGGCTGCCGTGGTAGAGCGCGGTGTCGTCCTCGTGGTCGAAGAGGTGGAGGCCGCGCGGCTCGACCTCGAAGGCGACGCTCTCGCCGGGCTCGGCCTCCAGCATGCCGGCGGCGACCGCGATCAGCGGCAGGGCGGCGGCGCCGTCGCCGAGCTCCAGCGCCAGGTGGGTCTGGTCGCCGAGCCACTGGTTGGCGACGACCCGGGCGCGCTGCGGGCCCCGGCCGACGGCGAGATGGCGCGGGCTGAGGCCGAGCCAGACCCGCTGGCCGGGCCGCGGCGCGAGCGGGCCGTTCAGGGCCGGCAGCTCCAGCGTCAGCAGGCCGTCCGCCGCGACCACGCGCGGCCGGCCGTCGCCGGCCACGACCTCGGCCTCGACCAGGTTCATCGGCGGCTCGCCGACGAAGCCGGCGACGAAGAGGTTGGCCGGCCGCTCGCGCAGCTCGGCGGGCGTGCCGAACTGCATCAGCCGGCTCGCCTCCATGACCGCGATGCGGTCGGCCAGCGCGATCGCGTCGGTCTGGTCGTGGGTGACCAGGACGGCGGTCATGCCGCGGTCCTTCAGCCATTCCTTGATGCGCGCCCGCAGCACGGCGCGGACCTGCGGCTCGAGCTGCGACATCGGCTCGTCGAGCAGGTGCAGTGCCGCCGGGCGGATCAGCGCGCGGGCCAGCGAGGCGCGCTGCTGGTGGCCCGAGGAAATGGTCGCCGGGTAGCGGTCGAGGGAGCCCTCGATCTCCAGCAGCTCGGCGACCTCGGCGACCTTGCTGGCGACCTCGGCGCGCGGCGCCCGCTCGCGCAGCAGGGCGAAGGCGACGTTGTCGCGCACGGTCAGCGGCGGATAGAGCGAGTAGCCCTCGAAGGCCATGGCGACGTTGCGCTGGGCCGGCCGCAGCGCGTTGAGACGGCGCCCGCCGAGGCTGATGCTGCCCTCGCTGACGGTCTCGAAGCCGGCGACCATGCGCAGGGTCGAGGTCTTGCCGCAGCCCGAGGAGCCGAGCAGCGCGACGATCTCGCCGTCGGCGATGGCCATGTCGAGGCCGCTGACCGCGCGCACCGGCTCGCGGCCGCGCGGGCGGTAGATCTTGGTCACCGAGTCGAGCGTCAGGTCGGCCATGGTCTCATCCCGTCCGGATGCGCGCGCCGCTGTCGCGGTCGAACAGCAGCAGGTGCTCGGGCCGCACCCGGGCGATCGCCCGGCGCGGGCCGCGGGCGAGGGCCTCGGCGCGCTGCAGCGTGGTGCTGGCCAGGATCTCGCCGCCCCCGGCGGCCTGCAGCAGCAGCACGGCGTTCTGGTTGAGCGGCGTCACCGCCTCGATGGTCACCGGCAGGCCCCCGGCGCCGCCGTCCGGCGCGGCCTCGCCCCCGGCATCGAGCTCGACGTGCTCCGGCCGGACGCCGACCCGGCAGGGCCGCCGGCCGCCGTCGGCCGCACCGGGCAGGCCGAGCGTCAGGCCGAGCAGCGAGACCGCGCCGCCGGCCAGCTCCGAGTCGTAGAGGTTGATCGTCGGGTCGCCGAACAGGCGCGCGACCTCGACCGTCTCGGGGTCGGCGTAGATGCGCTGCGGCCGGTCGACCTGGACGAAGCCGCCGCCGTGCAGCACGCCGATGCGCCGGCCCAGCGCCATCGCCTCGCGGAAGTCCTGGGTGACGTAGAGCACCGTCGCCTCGAACTCGCGCAGCACCCGCGGCAGCTCGTGGCGCATCTCGTAGCGCAGCTTGGCGTCGACGTTGCGCAGGGGGTCGTCGAGCAGCAGCAGGCGGGCGTCGGCGACGATCGCGCGGGCCAGCGCCGTGCGCTGCTTCTGGCCGTTCGACAGCTCGCGCGGCAGGTGCCTGAGCACGTGACCGATCTTGAGGATCTCGGCGACCCGGCCGACCCGGCGGGTCAGCTCGGCCTCAGCGACGCCGCGGGCGCGCAGCGGGCTGGCGATGTTCTCGAAGGCGGTCAGGTGCGGGTAGAGCGCGAAGTTCTGGAAGGCCATGCCGATGCCGCGGGCGTCGGGCGCGAGGCCGGTGACCGCCTTGCCGTCGATCAGGATCTCGCCGGCGTCGGGCTCGTAGATGCCGGCGATCAGGCGCAGCAGCAGCGTCTTGCCGGAGCCCGAGGGGCTGCAGATCGCGACGGTCTCGCCCTTGGCGACGGCGAGCGACAGGCCGTCGAAGACCTTGACGGCGCCGAAGGACTTGGAGAGGCGGTCGAGGATCAGGAAGCTCATGGCCGTCACCCCTTGACCGCGCCCAGCGACAGGCCCTCGACCAGGTAGCGCTGCATGACCAGCGCCAGCACGAAGGTCGGGATCACCGAGAGCACCAGGCCGGCGGCGATCTGGCCGTACTGGATGCCCGAGGCGGTGATGAAGGCGAGCGCGCCGACGGTCACCGGCTGCACGTCGGAGGAGCCGAGGATCAGCGCGAAGACGAAGTTGTTCCAGGCGAAGATGAAGGCCAGCAGCGCGGCCGCGGCGATGCCCGGCCGGGCCAGCGGCACGGCGATCTTGAGGAAGGAGCGCAGCCAGGAGTGGCCGTCGATGCGGTAGGCGTGCTCGATGTCCGGGCTGACGTCCTCGAAGTAGCCGCGCACGATCCAGAGGATCAGCGGCAGGGTGATCAGCTGGTAGACCCAGATCAGGCCGATGTAGGTGTCGTAGAGCCCGAGCTCCTGGAAGTAGAGCAGCAGCGGCAGCAGCACCAGCAGCGGCGGCGCGAAGCGGAACGACAGCAGGGTGAAGGCGATGTTCTCGCCGAGCCGGAAGCGGTAGCGGGCGAAGGCGTAGGCCGCCGGCACGCCGAGCAGCAGCGACAGCAGCACCGAGCAGGCCGACAGCACGAAGCTGTTCAGGATGTTCTTCATGTAGGCGATCTGCAGGGTCGAGCCGGCGCCGGTCAGCTCGCCGGCGATCAGCGCCTTGTAGTTGGCGAGCGTCGGCGTGAAGAAGGGGCTGGGCGGCACGCGGAGGATGTCGGCGTTGGTCTGGAACGACATCAGCAGCACCCAGAGGATCGGGAACAGGAAGAACAGGCTGATCGCGGTCAGGCAGAGCGCCTTGAAGATCCGCCAGGGCCAGGAGCTGCGCTGCATTCTCCGTCCCTCCCTCAGCCGGCCGCGTGGTGGGTGCGTTCGCGCAGCTTCAGCCACTGCTTGATGAACAGGTTGGACAGGGCGAAGGTGATCGCCCAGAGCACCATCAGGAAGGCGGCCGAGCGGCCGATGTTGGTGAAGGTGAAGGCCTCCAGGTAGGCCTGGACCTGGAACACCATCAGGCGGTCGCCCGGGCCGCCCTGGGTCATCGCGTAGATGATGTCGAACTGCTGGATCGCGTCGAGCATGCGGAACAGGCTGGCGGTGATGATGTAGGGCGTCAGCATCGGCAGGGTGATGCGGAAGAACACGAAGCTGGCCGGCACGCCGTCCAGCTCGGCCGCCTCGAAGGGCTGGCGCGGCAGCGAGCGCAGGCCGGCCAGCAGCAGGATCATCATGAAGGGCGTGTAGACCCAGACGTCGACCAGCACCACGGTTAGCAGCGCCGTCGAGGGCGCCGAGGCCCAGCGGAAGTCGGTGAAGCCGGCCAGGCCGACCAGGTAGCTGAGCACCCCGAAGTTGGGGTTGGTCATCAGCTTCCACATCAGCGCGGCGATCGCCGGCGCCGTCATCAGCGGCAGGATCAGCAGCACCGAGAGCAGGTTGTTGACCGCCGTACGGCGCTGCAGCAGCAGCGCCATGGCGAGCCCCAGGAGCAGCTCCACGCCGACCGTCAGCAGGGTGTAGAGCAGCGAGACCCGGACGGTGTTCCAGAACGCCGGGTCGGCCAGGAACTGGGCGTAGTTGTCGAGGCCGATGAAGCCGCGGGTGAAGGGGAAGGCGAGGTTGTAGCGCTGCAGCGAGTAGTAGACCGCGGTGCCGAAGGGAATCAGGATGCCGATCGTCACCAGCAGCGAGGGCAGCGACAGCAGGTAGGGCAGGGCGGCGCGCAGCCGGCCGCCGCGGCGCCGCGCCGGAAGCACGCTGGCCTGGGTCATGTCCTGGGTCGTCATGGTTCCTGCCGACTGGTGGAAGCGCTTCGCCCGGCCGCCGCCGGCGGCCCCGCGACGCCGCGGGACCGCCGGGCCGCTAGACCGCCGGGCCGCAGCTCAGCGCAGGCCCGCGCTGGCGAGCTGGCGGTTGACGCTTTCGGCGAGCTGGTCCAGGCCCTCGTCGACCGGCACCTCGTCGGCGACCATCTTCTGCAGCGAGGCCGCCCACTCGGTGGTCAGGTTGAAGAACAGCGGCTGCGGCGTGAAGTAGATCTTCGAGCCGGGCGCCGAGGCCTCGTACTGCTCAAGGTAGCCGGGGTAGCTCTTGGCGATGCGGTCGCGGAAGGTCTCGTCGTCCCAGACCGACTGGCGGACCGGATTGACGAAGTCCATCTTGCGCGCGCCGAACAGGTCGTGCTCCTGGCTGGTCGCCCACTGCATCCAGTACCAGGCCGCCTCCTTCTGCTTGGAGAAGTTGTTCATCGCCAGCGACCAGATCCAGACGTTGGGCGTCGGCTGCTTGGCGCCCGGCTTGGCCGCGAAGGCCGAGTAGGCGATGTTGCCGGCCTCCTTGGTGCCGCCGTTCATGAAGTAGCCCAGGATGTCGGCGTCGAAGATCATGCCCGAGGCGCCGGCGCCCAGGTCGTTGCCGACCTCGTACCAGGTGTAGGTCGACCAGTTGCGCGGGCCGGACTGCTTGATCATCGCGACCCAGAGCTCGGTGAACTGCTTGCCGGCGGCCGAGTTCATCGCGGCCTTCAGCTTGCCGTCGACCATCTCGAAGTCGTGGGCGCCGTAGTTGGTGAAGCCCGAGAGATAGCCCGGGTGGATCGTCGCCCAGCTGCGCGAGCCGCGCACGCCGATGCCGTACATGCCGTCGACGTCCTTGGTGATCTTCGCCGCCTTGTCCTTCATGTCGGGAAGGTTCTCGGGCGGGGTCATGCCGAGCTTGTCGAACACGCGCTTGTTGTAGCTGACCGAGTTCAGCTCGAAGCCCCAGGGCAGGGCCCACTGCTTGGCGCCCGCGCCGCCGAGCGGCGCGCCCGGCACGCCCGACCAGGCGGTCGAGGCGCGCAGGTTCGGCAGCACGTCGTTCCAGTTGTAGTTCGGCGCCGCCTGGCCGATGTACTCGTTCATGTCGACCAGCCAGCCGGCCGGGCCGTACTGCCAGGTCTGATAGGCGCCGGTCATGAAGGCGTCGTACTGGGTCGAGCGCGACGACAGCGCCGCCGTGACCTTGTCGAAATAGACGTCCTCCGGGAACACGTCGTACTTCACGTCCATGCCGGTCAGCTTCTTGAAGCTGTCCAGGTCGGCGATCATGGCGTCGGTGTAGGGGTGCTTGTTGAGCAGCAGGGTGACGGTCTTGCCCTTGTGCTTCTGCCAGTCGTAGTCGGCGGCGAGCGCGCGGGTCGTGGCCTCGCTCAGCGCCCACCTGGCCGCCGCGGCGCCGATGCCGAGCTTGGCCATGCGGTCGATGAAGGCGCGCCGGCTGAGGCGACGGGCGACGTAGGCCTCGGCGAGGTCCTTGGCTTTCTCGTACATCTCTTGGCTCCTCCCATTGATCTTGTCGTTCAGCCGCAGAGCCCGGCCAGAAACGCCTGGCCAGAAACGCCTGGTCAGGTCGCTTCCCCCTCCAGGATTCGCGCTGCGGTCGCTTCATCCGTGACGAGATGCCGGATGACTCCCGTGCGGAGGGCGGCGCGCACGGCCCGTGCCTTGCCGTGCCCCCCGGCGATGACGATGGTCTCCTTGTCCCTGAGGGCCTCCAGGCCGACGGCGATCGAGCGCTCGTTGACCTTGCTGTCGACCGGCCGGCCCTCGGCGTCGATGAACAGGCCGAGGATCTCGCCGACGGCGCCGACGGCCAGGACCTCCTGCTGCTCGGCGCGGCTGACCAGGCCGACCTCGACCATGTGGTCGGCGCGCTTCACCGCGCCGACGCCGACCACCATGACCTGGGCCCGGCCGGTCAGGGCGAAGACCTCGCGCAGGCTGCGCTGCTTGAGGAAGACCGCGCGGTCCTCGGCGGAATCGCAGCGGAAGGGCGCCGGCATGAAGTAGCCGCTGCCGCCGGTGCGGTCGCTCAGGCGCGTGATCACGTCGAAGGGATGGGTCGCCGCCGAGCGGGTCAGGCTACCGAGCAGCGAGACGAAGGTCATGTCGGGGCGCGAGACCGCCGGCAGCATCTGCACCGCGGCGGCCAGGGTGCGGCCGTGGCCCATGCCGACGACCGTCACCTCCTTGCGATCGAGGATCTGCTTCAGGGTCCAGGCCCCCGCCGGACCGAGGGCGGCCAGCGGCAAGGGCTCGTCGGACAGGCTCGGCACGACCCGGCAGGCGGTCAGGCCGAAGCGCTCGACCAGGCGGTCCTCGAGCCTCAGGCAGCCGTTGATCGGCCCCTCGACGAAGACCCTGACGTAGCCCTGGGCCTGGGCCCGCGCGATCAGCCGCGCGACCTTGACGCGCGACAGGCCGAGCCGCTCGGCGATCTGCTCCTGGGTCAGGCCGCCGGCGAAGGAAAGCCAGGCGGCACGGACGGCGAGGTCACCGTCCTGGTCCACGAGTCCGTGCATTCCCACCCCTTCGTGCGGCTTGTTTCTCGCCGCATCGTTCATTTGTTCAGTCTATGTGAAATTGTACAGTCGCGCAACGACTGTGTCGGCGGGGCTGCACCTACCCGCGGCCGGAAGCCGTCCTCAGGCGCCGTCCGGGCCGCCGTCGAGCGCGCGCTGCCCCGGGTAGAGGCGGCGGGTCACCGGTCCGATGGTCAGGCCCAGCAGCACGACGGTGAACAGCACGACGGCGTAGGTCGCGGTCAGGATCGTGTCGCGGTAGTCCGGGCTGCGGATCGACAGGGCCAGGGCGATCGAGATGCCGCCGCGCACGCCGCCCCAGGTCAGCAGCGTCACCGGCGCGAGGCGGACGCCCTTGCGCCAGGCCGTCGCCAGCATCGGCGTCGCGACCGCGGCGAAGCGGGCGAAGAGCGCGATCGGGATGGCCAGCAGCGCGAGCAGCAGGTGGTTGAAGTCGAGATCGAGGACCAGCACCTCGAGGCCGATCAGCAGGAACAGCAGGGCGTTGAGGATCTCGCCGACCAGCAGCCAGAAGGCGCCGACGTAGTGCCGGGTCTGCTCGCTCATGCCGCGCGCCATGCCGCGGTTGCCGATCACCAGGCCGGCGACGACCATGGCGATCGGGCCGCTGACGTGGATGTGCTGGGCCAGCGCGTAGGTGCCGGTGACCAGGGCCAGGCTCAGCATGACCTCTACGACGTACTCGTCGACCAGCCGCATCGCCCGGTAGGTCAGCCAGCCGGCCGCGGCGCCGAGCACGATGCCGCCCAGGCTTTCCAGCAGGACGCCGCCGCCGATGCTCAGCGGATCGGGCGCCTCGGCGCCGGTCGCCGTCGCCAGGAAGGCGAGGAACAGCACGACGCCGACGCCGTCGTTGAACAGCGACTCGCCCTCCATGACCATGGCGACGCGCTTCGGCAGCTTGCTGCCCCGCAGCGTCGCCATCACCGCGACCGGGTCGGTCGGGCTGATCAGCGCGGCGAAGACCAGGGCCCACGCCGCCGGCAGCGGGAAGTCGAGCAGGCGCGCGGCCCCCCAGAACAGGCCGGTGACCATCGCGGTCGAGATCAGCGTGCCGACCGTCGCCAGGATGCCGATCGGCAGCAGCCGGTCGCGCAGCTCGTCGAAGTCGATCTGCAGGGCGCCGGCGAAGAGGATGAAGGCGAGCACGCCGTCGAGCACCGCGCGCGAGAAGTCGAGCCGGTCCAGGGCCGCGACCAGGCCGGTCGTGAAGCCGGCGAACTCCGGCGCGACCTGGCGGCCGACCAGCACGACCCCCGAGACGATGAGGCCGGTCGTCAGCAGAGCGATCGATTGCGGCAGGCGCAGGAAGCGCAGGTTGAGCCAGCCGAACACCGCGGTCAGGGTCAGCAGGACCGCGAGGCCGTCGAACAGGGAAGGGGCGCTTGCCATGGCTGCTAGCCCAATGCGCGCGGCCCCGCCCGGTTCCGGCGCCGTCTAGCCGCCGGCCAGGCTATCGGCCTCGCTCAGCAGGGCCTTGATGCCGGCGAAGGAGGCGGCGCCGGAAAGGCCGTCGAAGCTGCCCCGCACCAGGATGCCGCGCGCCGCGCTCAGCATCGCGCCGAGCGCCGTGCGGGCGAGCGCCGAGCCGAGGCTGACGCGGCGCACGCCGGCGGCCTCCAGCTCGGCCAGGGTGACGCCCTGGAGGCCGATGCCGGCGACCACGTTGACCGGCCGGGAGACCGCCTCGCAGACCCGGCTGATCGCCGCCAGGTCGGGCAGGCCGGGCGCGTAGAGCACGGGGGCGCCGACGGCCTCGTAGCCCTGGAGGCGCGCCAGCGTGTCGTCGAAATCCGGTCGACCGTGCAGGTAGTTCTCGGCGCGCGCGGTCAGCTGGAAGGGACGGGGCAGGGACTTCGCCGCCTCGACCCCGGCGGCGATCCGCTCGATCGCGTGGCTGCGCTCGTAGATCGGCCTGGCCGGATCGCCGGTCGTGTCCTCGATGGTGCAGCCCGAGAGGCCGGCCTCGGCGGCCCGGCGCACCGTCTCGGCGACGTCCTCGGGACGGTCGCCGAAGCCGTTCTCCAGGTCGGCGCTGACCGGCAGGTGGGTCGCGCCGACGATTTCGCGGGCGTGGGCCAGGGCCTCCTCGCGGCCGGTCTCGCCGACCTTGTCCTGCTTGCCGCGCGAGAAGGCGTAGCCGGCGCTGGTCGTGGCCAGTGCCGGGAAGCCGAGCGCCGTCAGCAGCTTGGCGCTGCCGATGTCCCAGGGGTTCGGCAGCACGAAGATGCCCGGCCCCGCGTGCAGCGCCGCGAAGGCGGCCGCCCGGCTCTCGTCGTCCGCAGCAACCATTTCCTCTCCTCCCCCGTCCAGCGTGTCGCAGCGGCCCGGCCGGGCTTGCCTCCGCCGCGCCGCTCGCGCATCGTGGCACGAGCTGAACGGGAACGGAAGGTGATCATGCTGAAGCTCTACTGGTGGCCGAAGACCCGCGCCCAGCGCGCCATCTGGATGATCGAGGAGACTGGCGCCGACTACGAGCTGCTGCCGCTCGACATCGACGACCCGGTCGCCCGCGCCGATCCCGCCTTCCGGGCGGTCAGCCCGCTCGGCAAGCTGCCGGCGCTGCTGTACGACGGCGGCGGCCTCGCCGATTCGGCCGCGATCGGCCTGTGGCTCGCCGACCGCTTTCCCGAGGCCGGGCTGGCGCCGGCGGTCGAGGACCCGCGACGCGGCCGCTATCTCTGGTGGATGGTCTTCACGACCGGCGTCATCGAGCCCGCGGTGGCCGAGAAGCTCGGCGGCTGGCCGGCGAGCCCCCGGCGCAACGGCTGGGGCGACTACGACTCCATGCTGGGCGCCCTGGAGCAGGGGCTGGCGCAGGGCCCGTGGCTGCTCGGCGAGCGCTTCACCATGGCCGACGTCATGATCGGCTCGACGCTCCACTTCTTCCGGCAGTTCGGCATCCTGCCCGAGAACCCGCTGCTCCATGCCTATGCCGACCGCTGCGTGGCCCGGCCGGCGTTCCAGCGGGCGCTGGCGCGCGAGGCCGGCTGACCGATCAGATCTCCGAGCTGACCTGGCCGTAGGCGAGCAGCGAGAACAGCACCGTGCCGCCGACGATGTTGCCGACCAGGGTCGGCAGGATCACGCCGAAGAGCGTGCCCGGGACGCCGAGCTCGCCGGTCAGCGTCAGCAGGAAGACCTCGGTCGAGCCGGCGATGACGTGGGTCAGGCCGCCGAGCGCGATGACGTAGGTGACCGTCGTGATGACCCAGAACTCGCTGCCCCGGGAGGACGGCAGCATCCAGACCAGCGCGGCGATCAGGAAGCCGGCCGGAACGCCGCGCAGCAGCATCTCGAGCGGTGTGTATTCGACGTAGTGGCGGGCGAGGTCGAGGGCCGCGCCGAGCTGGGCGTCGGTGGCGATGCCGCCGTGCACGGCCAGCGCCGCGGACAGCAGCGTGCCGACCAGGTTGGCGAGCAGCACGACCGCCCAGAGTCGGAGCACGGCGACGAGGTTGCGCCGCGTCGGCCGGGCCAGCAGCGGCAGGATCACGGTGATGGTGTTCTCGGTGAAGAGCTGCAGGCCGCCCAGGATGACCAGCAGGAAGCCGAAGGAGTAGCCGAGGCTCTCGGCCAGCGGCCGCCAGGGCCGGTCGGGCAGGTAGTAGTGCAGGAAGCTCTCGACGAAGACCGAGGTGCTGAGGCAGATGCCGGCGGCGACGCCCGACCACCAGAGCGAGGCCATCGGACGGATCAGCTCCTCCTCGCCGTCGCGGCTGATGATCTCGTAGACCAGCGGCGCGCGCAGGCTGACCCGCTCCTCGACGGCGCTCTCCTCCTTCTCGTCGAGCTTGCGCCGGTCCTTCTGGTCGAGCTTCTGCTCGGCTCGCTTCTCGTCGCTCATCGGCCGGTTCCGTCCTCGTCGCTGCTGAAGGGCGCTCACAGAAGCGCGCAGGAAGCGATTCGGTTGCGCCGCTCCCTGTCGGGGCCGGCGGGATCATGGCGCCGAGGCCTTTCCGCGGTCCGGCGCCTCCTTGACAAAGCGCGGACGGGCGTGCCTCTTGCGCCCGCTTTTTTCGCGACCATCGCCATCTCGCTCGGAACCCTCGGGAAGCCTGGGAATGCACGCCTATCGCACTCACACCTGCGGCCAGCTGCGCGCCGCAGACGCCGGCAAGCCGGCCCGCCTGTCGGGCTGGGTCCATCGCAAGCGCGACCACGGCCAGCTGCTGTTCGTCGACCTGCGCGACCACTACGGCATCACCCAGTGCGTGGTCGACGTCTCGGCGCCCCTCTTCGCCGAGGTCGAGGCGCTGAAGAGCGAGTCGGTGGTCTGCTTCACCGGCAAGGTCGTCGAGCGCGTGGCCGAGACGGTCAATCCGAACCTGCCGACCGGCGAGGTCGAGCTGCGCATCGAGGCGGTCGAGCTGCTGTCGGCCGCCGACCCGCTGCCGCTGCAGGTCAACGCCGAGGAGGACGCCGGCGAGGAGACGCGCCTGCGCTACCGCTACCTCGACCTGCGGCGCGAGAAGATGCAGCGCAACATCGTGCTGCGCGGCCAGGTCATCAACTCGATCCGCCGGCGCATGATCGAGCTGGGCTTCACCGAGTTCCAGACGCCGATCCTGACGGCCGACAGCCCGGAGGGCGCGCGCGCCTACCTGGTGCCGAGCCGCATCCACCCCGGCAAGTTCTACGCCCTGCCGCAGGCCCCGCAGATGTTCAAGCAGCTGCTGATGGTCGCCGGCTTCGACCGCTACTTCCAGATCGCGCCCTGCTTCCGCGACGAGGACGCGCGCGCCGACCGCTCGCCGGGCGAGTTCTACCAGCTCGACTTCGAGATGAGCTTCGTCACCCAGGACGACGTCTTCGCGGCGCTGGAGCCGGTCATGCACGGCGTCTTCGAGGAGTTCGGCCGGGGCCGCAGCGTGACGCCGCCGCCCTTCCCGCGGATCCCCTACGACGAGGCGCTGCTGAAGTACGGCAGCGACAAGCCGGACCTGCGCAACCCGATCGAGATCGTCGACGTCACCGCCGACTTCGCCGGCGGCGGCTTCGGCATCTTCTCGCGCCTGATCGAGCAAGGCGCGGTGGTCCGCGCGATCCCGGCGCCGGGCGCGGCGAAGCAGGCGCGCAGCTGGTTCGACAAGCTGAACTCCTGGGCCCAGCACGAGGGCAAGGCCGGCCTCGGCTACATCGTCTACGGCGAGGAGGGCGAGGCGCGCGGCCCGATCGCCAAGAACCTGGAGGCGGTCCGCGTCGCCCGGATCATGGAGACCGCCGGCCTGAAGAACGGCGACGCGGTGTTCTTCGCCTGCGACAAGCCGAAGGCCGCGGCCGCCTTCGCCGGCCAAGTCCGCAGCAAGCTCGGCCAGGAGCTCGACCTGATCGAGAAGGACGCCTTCCGCTTCTGCTGGATCGTCGACTTCCCGATGTACGAGCTCGACGAGGAGACCGGGAAGATCGAGTTCTCGCACAACCCCTTCTCGATGCCGCAGGGCGGGCTCGAGGCGCTGGAGACCATGGATCCGCTGGAGATCAAGGCCTTCCAGTACGACATCGTCTGCAACGGCGTGGAGCTGTCGTCGGGCGCGATCCGGAACCACCTGCCGGACGTCATGGTCAAGGCCTTCGAGATCGCCGGCTACGGCGCCGAGGAGGTCGAGGCCCGCTTCGCCGGCCTGTTCAACGCCCTGCGCTATGGCGCGCCGCCGCACGGCGGCTCGGCCCCGGGCATCGACCGCATCGTCATGCTGCTGGCCGACGAGCCGAACATCCGCGAGATCATCGCCTTCCCGCTCAACCAGCGGGCCGAGGACCTGATGATGAAGGCGCCGGCCGCGGCGACGCCGGAGCGGCTGCGCGAGCTCAGCCTGAAGCTGGCCCTGCCGCCGGTGAAGAAATAAGGGGAGGCCGGCGCGGATTTTTTCCTGCGCGGACAAGGATTAACCTTAAGCTTTTGACAAGGGAATCGAGGCAAGGATAGAATCCTCATTAAATCTGGGGGGGATTCAACCGGCATGCGCAAGATCCTGTTGGCGGTTCTGTTGATTCTGCCGCTGGCGGGCTGTGCCGTGCCGCCGGCCCTGTCGATCGCCTCTCTGATGATGGACGCGGGCAGCTATGCCGCGACCGGCAAGTCGGTGGCGGACAACGGCATCTCGATCGTGGCCCAGCAGGACTGCGCGCTGTTCAACATCGTCACCGACGGCAGCTACTGCCTCGACAGCCCGACCTACGAGACCGCGGTCGCGGCGCTCGAGCCGCTGCCCGGCACGGCGCCGGACGCGCAGGCCGAGGCCGGGACCGGGACGGCCCAGGCGATCGAGCTGGCGGCGGCCCCCTTCCTGGCCGACGGCCTGCCGCAGGACGGCGAGGCGCTGCGGCCCGGGCTGCCCTCCGACGCGGCCTTCCTGGCCGATGGCGCGCGCCCGGCCGGCCTGGGCGTGATCGGCCAGGAAGGCTGATCCTTGTTTTTCTGTAAGATCTTGATCTAAGGCGGTTTCTGCCGTCGCTTGGCAGGCTTGTACAGCCCGGCGTGGACAGTCCTCCGGGCCTTGCCTAGAGTGCCGCGCGGGGGCGCTCGGCGACCGCCGGAGGCCCTTTCGCGGCGTGCCCGCTGCAGCCGCCGCCGGACAACTGGGACAACCACCGAGAGCGGGATTGGATGGCCGGACCAGTCGACGACGGTTTCTACATGCCGGCGGAATGGGCGCCGCACGCGCGGACCTGGATGGCCTGGCCGACGCGCGAGGCGCTGTGGGGCGAGCACCTCGATGCGGCCCGCGAGGCCTATGCCGAGGTCGCCCGGGCGATCGCGCGCTTCGAGCCCGTCACCATGATCGCCAACCCGGTCGCGGTCGCCGAGGCCTCGATCAAGTGCGGCGCCGGCGTCGGCACCATGCCGATGGATCACGACGATTCCTGGCTGCGCGACAGCGGCCCGACCTTCCTGGTCGACGGCAAGGGCGGCCTCGCCGGCGTCGACTGGGTGTTCAATGCCTGGGGCGAGCGCTACCGGCCCTATGCCCACGACGCCAGGGTCGCCGCCGAGATCCTGGCGCGGGGCGAGGTCCGGCGCTACGCCTGCGACCTGGTCACCGAGGGCGGCGCGATCCACGTCGACGGCGAGGGCACCCTGCTGGCGGTGCGGCCGACCCTGCTCAACGACAACCGCAATCCGGGCCGCAGCGTCGCCGAGATCGAGCGCCTGCTGTGCAGCCATACCGGTGCCAGCAAGATCATCTGGCTGCCCGAGGGCCTGGTCGACGACGAGACCGACGGCCACGTCGACAACGTCGCCTGCTTCATCGGCCCGGCCCGGGTGCTGGTGCAGACCACCGACGATCCCGACGACGCCAACTACGAGCGCCTGCAGGCCAACCGCGAGCTGCTGCAGGCCGAGACCGACGCCCGGGGCCGGCCGCTGGAGGTCGTCGAGGTGCGCCAGCCCAAGGCGCGCTATCAGGAGGACGGCACGCGCCTCGGCCTGTCCTACGTCAACTTCTACTTCGCCAATGGCGGCGTCGTGCTGCCTTCCTTCGACGACCCGGCCGACGACCGAGCCTTCGACCTCTTCGAGGAGCTGTTCCCCGACCGCAAGATCGTGCAGGTGCCGGCGCTCGACATCCTGCACGGCGGCGGTGGCATCCACTGCATCACCCAGCAGCAGCCCGCCGTCGAGGCGCCGGCCGCCGACAAGGACGACGTGCACTGAGCCGCCGCCGGCTCAGGTGAAGCGCTTGCGGATCTGCTGGGAGGCGAGGTCGAGCAGGGTGACGGTGACGATGATGAAGATCATCACCGCCGCGGTCTCCGAGTAGTAGAAGCCGCGGATGTACTCCCAGAGCAGCACGCCGATGCCGCCGGCGCCGACCAGGCCGACCACGGTCGCCGAGCGGACGTTCGATTCGAAGCGGTAGAGCGTGTAGCTGATCCACAGCGGCAGGACCTGGGGGATGATCCCGAAGATCACCTCCTGGACCCGGGTTGCGCCGGTCGCGCGGAGACCCTCGACCGGGCGCGGGTCGATCGCCTCGACGGCCTCGGAGAAGAGCTTGGCCAGGATCCCGGTGGTGTGCACGAAGAGCGCCAGCACGCCGGCGAAGGGGCCGAGCCCGACGGCGACGACGAACAGCATGGCGAAGACCATCTCGTTGATCGCGCGGCAGGCGTCCATCAGGCGGCGCACCGGCTGGTAGACGTACCAGGGCACGACGTTCTCGGCGCAGAGCACGCCCAGCGGCACGGCGAAGACCACGGCCAGCAGCGTGCCCCAGATCGCGATCTGGATGGTCACCACCATGCCGTCGAGGAAGGTCCGCCAGTGGTGGAAGTCGGGGTCGGTGAAGCCGGCGGCGAACTCCGCCATGTTGCCGGCGAAGCTGAAGAGGTCGGCCGGGCGCATCTCGGCGCCCTGCCAGGACCAGGCCAGGATGCCACAGGCCGCCGCCCAGCCGAGCAGGGCGAGCAGGCTGCTCCGGGCGTCGCGGCGCGGCAGCGCGCGGCGCAGGTCGCCCCGCTGCTCGCTGGTCATCCGGGCGGTCAGGTCGGCCATGGCGGTCGTCCGCTTGGTTCGGGAAAAGGGCCGGGGGCGGCCGCGCGGCCGCCCCCGGAGACGACGGTCCGGCTACTCGGTCGCGCCGGCCGGCGCGACGACGGCCGCCCACTTGTCGAGCGCGACGAGCTGCTCGTCGATCGCGGCGGTCTTCTGCTGCTTCTCCTCGGCGCTCAGCGTCTCGTCGTTCTGGATCTTCAGCTTGTTGCGGAACAGCTGGAGCTGGCGGATCGGGATCAGCTGGGCGTCGGAGGAGGCCAGGAAGGGGCCCCAGCCGTCGGACATCTCGGCCAGCACCTTGCGCTCGTGCTCGACCTTGGCCATGTCGCCGAAGCGGCCGTAGGTCATGAAGAAGTAGTAGATCTTCGCCTTGGCCTCGGCCGGCAGGTCCTTGCGCCAGACCATCGGGTCGGAGGGGATCAGCGGCGAGCGCCAGATCTCGCGGATCTTGCCGGCGGCCTCGGGGTTGGTCTTGGCGAGGCGGGCGTAGATCGACTCGGTGTTGTTGGTCGCGACGTCGACCTGGCCGTTGGCCACGGCCAGCGCGTTGGTCTCGTGGTTGGCGTTGACGACGCGCTTGAAGCAGGCCTTCGGGTCGACGCCGTTCTTGGCCCAGACGTAGTAGCTCGGGACCAGGAAGCCGGAGGTCGAGTTCGGGTCGCCGTTGCCGAAGGACAGGCCCTGGCCGCAGGCCTTCAGCAGGTCGCCGAGGCTCTTGATCGGGCTGTCCTTGTTGACGATCAGCAGGGAGTAGTAGCCCTCGGAGCCGTCGTCCTTGATGGTCTGGGCGAAGATCTCGCCGCCGGCCCGGTCGACGGCCTCCATGGCCGACTTGTTGCCGAACCAGGCGACGTCGACCTTGCCGAAGCGCATGCCCTCGATGACGCCGGCGTAGTCCGGCGCGAAGAAGGCCTTCACCGGCATGCCGAGGGCCTGCTCCATGTCCTTCAGGAAGGGATCGAAGCTGGCCTTCAGGTTCTGCGAGGACTCGGTGGAGATGATGCCGAAGTTGATCGCCTTCATCTCCTCGGCGCCGGCCGCAGCCGAGCCGAGGACCGTCGCGGCCAGCGCCGCGCCGGCCAGTAGCGTGCGTAACATCTCGTCCCTCCTTGGTTTCGCGTGGGAACCCGCCCCCTTCGAGCGGGGCGGGGATGGACCGGCGGCCGGCGCTCAGCCCGCGGCGCGGGCGACCGCGGCCTCCGGGTAGCTCTCGTCCGGAGCCGTCGCGGGCTCCGTCTCGTCGACGGCGCCCGACAGCAGCAGCTCCTCGCTGCTGGTGCCGTAGAGCTCGTGCAGGAAGGCACGGGTCAGGGCCGTGGTCGGGCCGTCGTAGACGACCTTGCCGTCGCGCAGCGCGACGACCCGCCGGCAGTAGCGGATCGCGTAGTCGACCTGGTGCAGCGAGACCACGACGGTGATGCCGTCCTCGCGGTTGATCTCGGCCAGCATCTCCATGACGCGCTTGGCCGAGGCCGGGTCGAGCGAGGCGATCGGCTCGTCGGCGAGCACCAGCCGGGCGCGCTGGACCAGGCAGCGCGCGATCGCCGCCCGCTGCTGCTGGCCGCCCGACAGGGTCGAGGCGCGCTGGCCGGCGTAGCCGGCCATGCCGACCCGCTGCAGGGCCGCCATCGCCTCCAGCTTCTCGGCATCGCTGAACAGCCCGAGGCTGCCCCGCCAGACGGGCACGCGGCCGAGGGTGCCGAGCAGCACGTTGGTCAGCAGCGACAGCCGTCCGACCAGGTTGAACTGCTGAAAGATGACGCCGATCTCGCAGCGCAAGGCGCGCAGGCCGCGGGCCAGCCGGCCGCCGTGCTGAACCGGCCGGCCGAGCACCTGCACGGAGCCGGTCGCGCGGTCGCCGGCGAGCAGGCCGGCGACGTGGCGGATCAGCGTCGACTTGCCGGAGCCGGACGCGCCGATCAGCGCGACCATCTCGCCCGGTGCGACGGTCAGGGACACGCCGGCGAGCGCGGGCTGCGCGCCGAAGCTCTTGGCGAGGCTCGAGATCTCGATCGCCTGCATGCGCTCTCCCGGCAGCGATGATCCTGGCCGGCGGGGCAAGCGCCCACCGAAGTCGCCGCGCAGTCTGGCGGCGTTCGGTAGCGACGTTATGACGCAGGTATGACGGTTACATCACCGGGACTTGACGGAATCGTTGCGGCCGCGCCGGCCGCTCACTCCGGCTCGTCGACGATGCGCCAGATCGGTGCGTGGTCGGGCGCCCGCGACGGCTCGACGACCCGGAAGCGCTCGACGATCTCGCCGGCCTCGTCGAGGTCGCGCTCGACCGACAGCAGGGTCCCGGTCTTGTGCTCGCAGAGCCGGCTCGCCTCGTCGAGCTCGCGGCGGGCGACCGGCAGGGCGGCGGTCAGGCCCGGCGCGCCGTAGGTCTCGACGAAATGCCGGGCGAGGCGCTCGACGGCGGCGGCGACATCGGCCTCCTCGACATCGGCGATCTCGACCAGCGAGGCGCGGCCGAAGGAGGTCAGGCCGAGCCAGCTGTTGCGGAAGGCGAGCTGCGCCTCGCCCTCGAGGTCCGCGGGGTCGTTCTCCAGGAAGGCGAAGCCGCCCGGGATCGCCGGTTCGCCCGGCTCGGCGGCACGGGTGAAGACGTAGACGTCGGACTGGTCGAGGCGGACGACGCGCGGCAGCTTCATGGCCGCGCGAGTCTAGGCCATCCGTCGGCCGGCGCAATCGACTCCCGGCGCTCGGCCGCTCAGTGCTCGACGATGTCGGGGGCGTGGGGGCGCTTGCAGCGGTAGAGCTTGCGGTCGGCCAGGAAGAACAGGCGGTCGGGACGGCTCTTGGGGTCGTAGCTCTCCCAGCCGAAGGAGGCGGCGACGGGGATCTTCTTGTGACCCCAGGGCACCAGCAGGTGGTTGACTGCGTCGGACAGCTTGGCGGCGAGGCGCTCGGCGCGCGCCACCGGCGTCTTGGGCATCAGCACGGCGAACTCGTCGCCGCCGAGCCGCGCCACGGCGTCGTTGCGGCGGGTCGAGCGGCGCAGGGTCTCGGCGACGGCGCTCAGCACCGAATCGCCGGCGAGGTGGCCGTAGGAGTCGTTGGTCGCCTTGAAGTGGTCGAGGTCGCAGAGCAGCAGCAGGCCCTCCTCGCCGTGGCGCTCGGCGTCGGCGAGGGCGCGGCGCAGCATCTCCTGGAAGCCGCGGCGGTTGAGCAGGCCGGTCAGCTCGTCGGTGATCGAGAGGTTCTCGAGCTGGCGGATCCGGCGGCTGCGGTCGACCAGGGCGCGCTCGGCCTCCTCGGCGGCAGCCAGCAGCTCCTCGGCGGCGGCGCGCGCGTCGGGATCGATCTGGTCGGCCATCCGCTCGGCGAGGCGGCGCAGCTTGAGCGCGACGCCGTCGAAGTCGAGCAGCGAGGCGGTACCCCGCTCCTGGCTGATCTCGAAGGCGGTCAAGGGCATGGCGGCGCCGTCAGGCACGGTCGGTCTCCCCCAGCGGACAGGTCGTTCCGGCGGCTCATCAGCAAGCTCCGTGCCGACCGGTGGAATCCCCGGAAACGCTGGCTCCGTCGACCCTGTGCGGCAGCTCTTGCCGGGGCGCCCGGGCAAATCCTGCCGGGCGCCCGGCAAGCCCGGCCCGGCCGGCCGCTTGATTCGCCGGGGCCGCCGCCCGATGCTCCGCCCGGACCGGGCCCGGTCGCACCGAGCCCGGTCGCACCGAGCCCGGTCGCACCGAGCCCGGCCGAGCAAGAGGAAGGAGCGTCCCGATGATCCTCAACGAGGAACAGAGCCTGATCCGCGATACCGCCCGGCAGTTCGCCCGCGACCGGCTGGCGCCGCTGGCCGCCGAGTGGGACCGCGAGGCGCGCTTCCCGAAGGAAGGGGTCGAGGGCCTGGCCGAGCTCGGCTTCCTCGGCATGCTGGTGCCCGAGGAGTGGGACGGCGCCGGCACCGACGTCGTCTCCTACGCCCTGGCCCTCATCGAGGTCGCGGCCGGCGACGGCGCCTGCTCGACCATCATGTCGGTGCACAACTCGGTCGGCTGCCTGCCGATCCTGAAGTTCGGCACGCAGGCCCAGAAGGAGCGCTTCCTCAAGCCGATGGCGCGCGGCGAGCAGATCGGCGCCTTCTGCCTGACCGAGCCGGGCGCCGGCTCCGACGCCTCGGCGATCAGGACGCGGGCCCGCAAGGAGGGCAACAAGTGGGTGCTGAACGGCACCAAGCAGTTCATCACCTCGGGCGAGAACGCCGCGGTCGCCATCGTCTTCGCGGTGACCGACCCCGAGGCCGGCAAGAAGGGCATCTCGGCCTTCCTGGTGCCGACCGCGACGCCCGGCTACCGCGTCGCGCGCAAGGAGCGGAAGCTCGGCCAGCGCGGCTCGGACACCTGCCAGATCGTCTTCGAGGAGATGGAGCTGACCCCGGACCTGCTGCTCGGCGAGGAGGGGCAGGGCTACCGGATCGCGCTCTCCGGCCTGGAGGGCGGGCGCATCGGCATCGCCGCCCAGTCGGTCGGCATGGCCCGCTCGGCCTTCGAGCACGCCGTCGCCTATGCCCGCGAGCGCGAGGCGATGGGCAAGCGGATCGTCGAGCACCAGGCGGTCGGCTTCAAGCTCGCCGACTGCGCGACCAAGCTGCACGCCGCCGAGCTGATGACCCTGCACGCCGCAGCCCTGAGGGACGCCGGCCGGCCCTGCCTGCAGGAGGCCTCGATGGCCAAGCTCTTCGCCAGCGAGATCGCCGAGGAGGTCTGCTCGGCGGCGATCCAGGTGCACGGCGGCTACGGCTACCTGGAGGACTATCCGGTCGAGCGCATCTACCGCGACGTCCGGGTCTGCCAGATCTACGAGGGCACCAGCGAGGTCCAGCGCCTGATCCTGGCGCGGCAGCTGGCGGCGTGAGGACAGACCGGCGGACTTTGGGTGCCGACAGCCGATGGGATCTTGCAGTGTTTGTTCAGCGGCTTCACTGGAAGAACTTGGACAGTCTGCGACCTGATAGTCTGTCGAGTGAGCAGGAGGGTGACAAGCATCAAGCTCCGTGCCCTATGAATATCATGGGCCGAGAACACTCGCAGAGAATTGCAGGCCGGTGGCCCGGGAGATGGGGGGCGGTATTAGTCCTTCTCAAACGTATGAGATGCAATTCCCGGTATCATTTTTAGGTCTCCAACCAATCGGTTGCCTCTGAACATCAGCCGGCTTCCTCTCCAGGGCTCGATGCCGATAATGCGGCCCTTTTCATCGCGTACAAGTGCAGCCGTCACATGAGTAGAGTCGCTTCTCTGAACAGGCCAACGCCATTCAATTGTAACATCTGCTCCAGCCTCGTTGATGGAATGGACCCAGAGCGTGCTGTAACCGCCGTCGCCTGTGTCCTTGAATACGTACTTCCCCTCCCATTTTCCAACCAATGCACGAATGTCTTCCTGCCGGACTTTGTTTCCTCTTAATGCTGCCTCCTGAGAGAGGTGAATCAGTGTAACGTAACTTGTCACCCCATCTTTCAAGTAAGTTCCTTGCAGCCCTTGTGAGGTCAAGTTGTAGGTGACCTCGGCACCATTGCTAAACCGGCTGAGGGTGAGACGGGATCCCGTGATGGTTCCCACTATATTTATGTAACCAGACGAAATTCCCAATCTTTGGCTGTCGCCCCAGCTGTAAATTCCAGTGACAGATCCCTGATTATCGCGCACTTCGAGAAAAAGAAGATTGCATAACAATCCATTCCATCTTTCATTTCCCCAAAATCCGTGAAACCGAGCAAGTGATTCGGGAATATTTTGAGGTGGTGGCTTAATATTTATCTCTATTGGTAATGGGGCCGAGCATTCCACTTTCTCTGTAGCTGCGGCCGACCGGAACAAAGGACAGATCACCAAGAGAACGACGCAAATTGATAGCATCGATCTTCTTGAAGTGCCCCGGAAAATAGTAATTCTCATCAAAATCACTCCATCTCCGCCGGTTTGCAGATCAAAGGAGCAAGATCATCAAAATCGGCCTCGTCTAGCAGGAGTCAAAACAAATGTCAACCAAAAAGATAATATATGAATAGTAATTCTATTTTACGTAGATAAAAGATCGACCCGGCATGTGCTCTGAAGGTTTGGGCGCCCAGGCGCTGCGCGTGCCACAACTGAACAATCACGGCGGAATGAAGTGAGCTTTCTACTCGACGGGTCGTGGCCGCCGCGGCTCGCCGAGGTCGCAGTCCAGGGCGGCGCGGTCCCAGCCGCCGAGGTCGGCGGCGGCGGCATAGGTCGACTGCAGGAAGGCGAGCAGCGCGGCCTCGGGATCGGCGGCCCGGCGCACTGCCTCGTAGGGCAGCAGGAACTCGCCGAGATCCTTGTGGAAACAGGCTTCCGCCGGCGCGACCGCGGCCTCGGCGAAGCCGGCCGGCGCCGGATAGGCGTAGGCGTAGAAGGCCGGCTCCTCGAGCCCGCCGCCGCCCGGCCAGAAGCCGGCCGAGGCGACCTCGTGGGAATAGGCCTCGCGGGTCACGGCGTCGGGCAGCGCGGGGATGCCGCCGGGATGCAGCGGCGCGCGCCGGCCCGAGAAGCGGGTGACCGCCAGGTCGAAGGAGCCCCAGAACAGATGGGCCGGCGAGACCTTGCCGAGGAAGCCGCTGCGGAAGCGCCGGAACACGCGGTCGATCGCGAGCAGCGCACGCCAGAAGCGCTCGACCGCGTCGCGGTCGTAGGGCCGCTGCTCCTGGTCCTCGGCGAAGCGCACCGGGGCCGGCAGCTCGTTCGGCCGACCGTCGAAGCGCGGGTCGGCGCCGAGCTCCGCCAGGGCCGTCCGGAAGGCCTGGTGGAAGGCGGCCAGCGAGCCCGGCCCGAGCGGCAGGCGCCGCGTCCCGCCGTCGTCGGCGCGCAGCAGCAGCAGGTGGTCGAGGCAGTCGAACTCGATCTCAAGGGTTCGCGCCCCGTCGGGCACCGGGCCGGTGGCGAGGCCACGCGCGGTGACGTAGAGCGTCGCGTGCCAGGAGTGGTTGAGCCAGGGCGAGCGGGCGAGGCGGTACTTGCCGACGACCTGGGTCATCAGGTGCAGGTGCCGGCAGGTCTCGCGCCAGGCCGGAAAGGGGATCTCGGGCCAGTCGGGCCGTCGCGTCGGGGGCACGCTCATCGGGGCGGTCCTTGCTTTCCGCTGGAGTCGGCGGCGGAGCATAGCATCGGCGCGCGCCGACGGGCGGCGGGGCGGCGGCTTTTGCGCTGGATCAAATCCCGGGCCGGGCGGCTGTGGAACCCTCCGGGGCGGTCCCGGAGTCGACGCGTCTGGCGCGGCTCCGCGGCCGCAGCGGGAGGACGGGAGCGTGTTCAGGTCGGATCGAGAGGGGCGCCGCGCGGCGGGCGCGGGCGACGGCAAGCCGGGGATTCCGACCGTGCCGCCGCGAGCGGCCGAGCTGCTCGCGCTGCTGCCGCGTCCGGCGCTGCGCTGGGCGCTTCAGCGCCTGGTCGCGGGCGTCGGTCGCCGGCATCCGGATCTCTTCGAGCGGCTCGGGGAGCATGCCTCGGCGACCTTCCTGATCGATCCGACGGACCTGCCGGTCGCGGTCCGGCTGTGGCCGCGGCCCGAGGGTCCGCAGGTCGAGATCGTCGGCCGGCCGGTGCTCCGCTCGGCTTGGCACGCGCGCATCGCCGGGCCGCTGGCGGCCCTGCTTGGGATGATCCACGGCCGGCTCGATGGCGACGCCCTGTTCTTCTCCCGGGATCTCGCCATCGAGGGCGACACCGAGGCGGTGCTCGCCCTGCGCAACGCCCTCGACGACGCCGAGCTCGACCTGCCCGACGAGGCGGCGGCCTGCCTGGGGCCGCTGTCGCCCCTGGTCGCGCGGCCGGCCGGCCTGGTCGTGCCGCTCGCCGAGCGGATGACCGGCGTGGCCCTGTCGCGGGCCGGGCGGCCGCCGCTGTGACCGGTGCCCGCGCGAGGGGGGCCGGGCAGCGGCCCGGTCCCGAGCTGATCTGTCCGGCCGGCACGCCGGCAGCGCTGCGCACCGCGGTGGCGGCCGGCGCCGACGCCGTCTACTGCGGCTTCAACGACGAGACCAACGCACGGAACTTCCCCGGTCTCAACTTCTCCCGGGACGAGATGGCGCGGGCCGTGCGGCACGCGCGGGAGCGGGGCGTCAGGCTGCTGCTCGCGGTCAACACCTTCCCGCGCGCCGGGGCCTTCGAGCTCTGGACCCGGGCGGTCGACGACGCGGCTCGGCTCGGCGTCGACGCCGTGATCCTGGCGGACCTCGGCCTGCTCAACTATGCCGCCCACCGCCATCCCGACCTCAGGCTGCATCTCTCGGTGCAGGCGGCCGCGGCGAACGCCGATGCGATCCGCTTCTATGCCGAGACCTTCGGGGTCAAGCGCGTGGTCCTGCCGCGCGTGCTCAGCGTCGAGGAGATCGCGGCGATCAACGATGCCGTCGCCTGCGAGACCGAAGTCTTCGTGTTCGGCGGGCTCTGCGTCATGGCGGAGGGGCGCTGTTCGCTGTCCTCCTACGCGACCGGCCGCTCGCCGAACATGAACGGCGTCTGCTCGCCGGCCAGCCACGTCGCCTACCGCGAGGAGGGCGAGGAGCTCGTGGCGCGGCTCGGCGACTTCACCATCGACCGGGTGCCGCGCGGGGCGCCGGCACCCTATCCCACGCTGTGCAAGGGCGCCTTCGCGGCCGGCGGCTATCGCGGCCACGTCTTCGAGGACCCGGCGAGCCTGGATGCCGCGACGCTGATCCCGCAGCTCGCCGATGCCGGCGTCGCGGCCCTGAAGATCGAGGGACGCCAGCGCAGCCGGGCCTATATCGAGGCCGTCGTCGGCAGCTTCCGCCGGGCCATCGACGCCCATGCCGCGGGCCGCCCCCTGCCGGCCGGCGATCTCCGTCGGCTGAGCGAGGGCCAGAGCGCCACCACGGGGGCCTATCGCAAGACCTGGCGCTAGCCGAAGCAGGCGCCGCAGAGGAAAGGAGGACCCGCTCGTGCCCGACGGCCGTCCAGAGCTCACCCTCGGCCCCGTGCTGTTCAACTGGCGCGCCGACGACTGGGCGGACTTCTATGCGCGGATCGCCGACGAGGCCGATCTCGACCGGGTCGTGCTCGGCGAGGTCGTCTGCTCCAAGCGCCTGCCGTTCTACGCCCAGCGCGTCGCCGCCGCGGTCGAGCGCCTGCAGCGCGGCGGCAAGGCCGTCGCCCTGGCGTCCCTGGCGCTGGTCACCAGTCCGCGGGAGCGCGGGCTGGCCGCCGACCTGGCGGCGATGGAGGAGACCGAGATCGAGGTCAACGACCTGACGCTGCTGGGGCTCCTGCCGGCCGGCCGCGGCTTCTCGGTCGGCCCCCTGGTCAACGTCTACAACGAGGCGACCCTGGCTTTCCTGGCCGAGCGCGGCGCGCGGCGCGTGTGCCTGCCCCCGGAGCTGCCGCTGGCGTCGGTCGCGGCGCTCGCGACGGCGGCCGAGGGGCTGTCCCTGACCCTGGAGGTCTGGTCCTTCGGCCGGGTGCCGCTGGCGCTGTCGGGGCGCTGCTACCACGCCCGCATCCATGGCCTGTCGAAGGATTCCTGCCAGTTCGTCTGCGCCGAGGACCCCGACGGCCTGGCGGTCGAGACCCTCGACGGCGAGGGCTTCCTCGCGGTCAACGGCGTCCAGACCCTGTCCTACAGCTGCGCGACGACCCTGGGGCGGAGCGACGACCTGCGCGGCGCCGGGCTGACCGCCTTCCGGCTGTCGCCGCAGCTCTGCGACATGGTCGCCGTGACGCGTCTCTACCGCGATCGCCTGGCCGGCGCCCTCGGTGCCGGGGAGGCGCTGGCGCGGCTGCAGGCGCTGCAGGGCATCGCTCCCCTGTCCGACGGCTTCCTGGCGGGCGGCGTCGGGGCTGCGCGCGTGTCCGGCCCCGGGCCGCTCTGAGGCTCGGCGGCGGGGCCGGGCGCGGCCCGGCTCACCGATCGTTGCCGGGGACCGTCCGGCCCGGCCCGCCGATCGCCTGCCCGCCCTCGATGAGCTCCAGGCGGCGGCCGATGCGGGCGATGCGGGCGATGGCGTCGGCCAGGAAGGTCTGGGCCATCGCCTGCAGGGCCTCGGTCGGCGCGCTGAGCTCGAGGTCCTCCAGGTCTTCGCAGAGCGCCTCGAGCGGCCGCTGCGCGGCCAGCAGCAGGGCGACCGGGCGCCTGGCCCTGCAGTCTTCGGCGTCGCAGGCGGGCTGGTCCTCCGGGATCCGGCCGGCTTCCGTGCGCGCCGCCGCCTCGGCCGCGAGCACGGCGAGCAGAGCGGCGCTCTCCTGGTCGCCCAGCGCCTGCAGGCGCTCGGCCAGCTGGCGATGGCAGGCGGCGATCGCCGCCTCCCGCTCAGCCAGGAAGCCGGCCAGCGCCTTCGGCGTCTGCGGGCGCCGGGCCGTGCGGCCGCGGCTCGCCTCGCGTCGCCAGGCCGCCCGTCGCCAGGTCCTGAGCCGCGCGGCGTGGCGCAGCTCCTCGCTGGCGAGGTGCTCCGCCTCGCGGGCGATCGCCGGGTCGTCGCTGGCCGCCGCGAGATAGGAGTAGAAGGCGAAGGCGCGCTCTTCGTTGTCCACCGCGATGGCATAGGCGCGGTAGGGCGTCAGCAGCGCGCTGCCGACCGCGGCCTCCCAGCTCTCCGCCAGGTCGGGCGGCAGCCGCCAGCGGAAGTCGGCGGTCCGCGAGACGCCGGTTCCCAGGCCTTCGGCCCAGGTCTCGACGGCCGCGACGTGGGTCTCCTCCTCCTCGGCCATGGCCTCGAAGGCGTCGGCCGTGCCGGCCTCGTCGCGCCGGCGCATCTCCTGCGCGAGCCAGCGGTAGCGTCGGATCGCCTCGGTCTCGACGGCATGGGCGATGCCGACCAGCTCGGCCAGGGAACCGACGCGGGCGGAAGGGTCCCGGCTCAGGGTCCTGCGATTCACGTGGGGCACGCGCGGTTCTCCAGGGACAGCCGCCGGCGGAAGTGCCGACTGAACGCCGGCAAACTCTCACAGACGAATTGCCGGCGATTTGATGCGGAGCAAATTGACCCGGCCGGAGATCGAGGAAGGTCCCGCCGTCCGCTGGTGGGGCGGCGGGCGTGACCCTTCCCCGAGACAGAGACTGTCATGCCGACTGCAGAGCCAATCCCGAACCCGACAGCGCGGCTCCGCGCGGCCCTCCGGCCGGCGATCCTGCTGGCGGCCCTGACCGTCGGGCTGGGCCTGCTGGCCGCGCCGCCGGCCGGGGCGGCCGACGCCTCGGGAGCCGCGAGCGAGTCCCACCTCGAGCAGTTTCTCGACCGCAGCCAGGACGACGCCGGCCGCAAGCGCCAGGACGACGAACGGGACCGCGGCGCGCACGACCACAAGGCCTACGGCTACCATCGCGATCACGCCTACCGGGTGCGGGCCGGCGAGCTCGTGCCCGGTGCCGACCGCTACGGCGAGCCTCAGGGCTCGCCGCCGGTGGTGCCGGCGCTCAAGGGCGACAAGGTCGTCGGCTACGTCTACCTGACCTCCGACGTGGTCAACACCACCGGCTACTCCGGCAAGCCGATCCGCACCCTGGTCGGCCTCTCGCCCGACGGCACCATCGTCGGCGCCAGGCTGGTCGAGCATCACGAGCCGATCGTGCTGATCGGCATCCCCGAGAAGCGCATCGCGGCCTACCTCGACGGCTTCCTCGGCTTCAACCCGCTGAGGGCCGTGGCGCACGGCGAGGCGGCGCCGGAGGTCGACATCGTCTCCGGCGCGACGGTCACGGTCCTGGTGATCGGCGACGGCGTCGTCCGCTCGGCCGGCCGCATCGCCGCCCGGCTGCTCGGCGGCACCGAGGCGGCCGCGGCCCCGGCCGCGCCGAAGCGCGTCGTCGATCCCGAGGGCGGCACGGTCGCCGACTGGACGAGCCTGCTCGGCAACGGCGCGGTGCGGCGCCTGCAGGTCACCGTCGCCGGCGTCAACGAGGCCTTCGAGCGCTCGGGCAACGCCGAGGCGGCGAAGCGGCCCGAGAAGGGCAAGCCGGACGCCACCTTCGTCGACCTCTACGTCGCCCTGGCCTCGCAGCCGGCGATCGGCCGCAGCCTGCTCGGCGACGAGGAGTACGAGCGCCTGCGCCAGCGCCTGGCGCCGGGCCAGGCGGCGGTGCTGGTGATGGGCCGCGGGCGCTACTCCTTCAAGGGCTCCGGCTACGTGCGCGGCGGCGTGTTCGACCGCATCGAGGTGACCCAGGGCGCCGAGACGGTGCGCTTCCGCGACAAGCAGCACGAGCGGATCGCCGAGCTGGCCGCCGCCGGCGCGCCCGACTTCAAGGAGATCGCCCTCTTCACCGTGCCGCAGGGTGCGCAGCTCGATCCGGCCGAGACCTGGACGCTGCGACTGCTGGTCCAGCGCCGCATCGGCGCCCTGGACAAGGCCTTCACCTCCTTCGCCCTCGACTACCGGCTGCCGGCGCCCTACGCCAAGACCGTCGCGACCGTGGCGCCGGCGGCCCGGCCGGCCGACACCGCCGCGGCCCAGGCTGCCGCCCAGGCCGCCTCCGGCGCCGCGTCGGCGGCGGCCACATTCGCCGGCGCGCCGGAGACACCGCTGTGGCAGCGGATCTGGCACAGCAAGGTCGTGTCGATCGGCGTGCTCGTCGCCATGCTGCTGGTGCTGACCGCGATCTTCTTCTTCCAGGACCTCCTGGTGAAGCGCGAGCGCCTGTTCTTCTGGCTGCGCATCGGCTTCCTGACGGTCACGCTGTTCTGGCTCGGCTGGGTCGCCGAGGCGCAGCTCTCGGTGGTCAACGTGCTGGCCTTCGCGAACGCGCTCAGGACCGACTTCCAGTGGTCCTACTTCCTGGTCGACCCGCTGATCTTCATCCTCTGGTTCTCGGTCGCGGCGGCGCTGCTGTTCTGGGGCCG
Organism: Tistlia consotensis USBA 355; assembly: GCF_900177295.1. Classification (GTDB taxonomy): domain Bacteria; phylum Pseudomonadota; class Alphaproteobacteria; order Kiloniellales; family DSM-21159; genus Tistlia; species Tistlia consotensis. The sequence goes on along the minus strand of NZ_FWZX01000007.1, from coordinate 137,836 downwards.
CGGCCCGTTCTGCGGCTGGCTCTGCCCCTTCGGCGCGCTGCAGGAGCTGACCAACCGGGTCGCGCGCGCTCTCAAGCTGCCGCAGGTCAAGGTGCCCTGGGGCCTGCACGAGCGGCTCTGGCCGATCAAGTACATCGTCTTCCTCGGGCTGTTCGGCGTCTCGCTGACCTCGCTCGGGCTGGCCGAGCAGCTGGCCGAGATCGAGCCCTTCAAGACTGCGATCATCCTGCACTTCGTCCGCGACTGGTGGTTCGTCGCCTTCGCGCTGGCGCTGATCGTCGCCGGCCTGTTCGTCGAGCGCTTCTTCTGCCGCTACCTCTGCCCGCTCGGCGCGGCGCTGGCGATCCCGGGGCGCCTCAGGATGTTCGACTGGCTGAAGCGCTACCGCGAATGCGGCAGCCCCTGCATGCGCTGCTTCAACGAGTGCCCGGTGCAGGCCATCCACCCGGAAGGCCACATCAATCCGAACGAGTGCATCTCCTGCCTGCACTGCCAGGTGCTCTACCGCCACGACCGCAAGTGCCCGGTGGTGATCCAGAAGCGCCTGAAGCGCGAGCGCCGCGCCGCCACGGCCGCGCCCTCGACGGCGGCGCCCGACGTCGCTCTGCCGCCGCGCCCGCGCCTGTCCGACCGAAAAAACGAGGCGCCGGCCGAACCGGCGTCGCAGTCGACCGAAGCCTAGAGGCCCCTTTTCGAGGAGTAGGAGAGAGTCATGTCAGACAAGACAGAGCAGTTGAACCTCAGCCGGCGCGGCCTGCTGGGCGGTACCGCCAAGGCGGCGATGCTGGCCGGGCTCGCCGGCGGCGGCCTGGCCGGCGGGACGATGCTCGCCCCCGGCACCGGCCATGCGGCGACCAAGTCGGAGGTCGGGCCGGGCGAGCTCGACGAGTACTACGGCTTCTTCTCGAGCGGTCAGACCGGCGAGGTCCGGATCCTCGGCATGCCTTCGATGCGCGAGCTGATGCGCATCCCGGTGTTCAACCGCTGCAGCGCGACCGGCTGGGGCCTGACCAACGAGAGCCGCAAGATCCTGACCGAGGGCCTGCAGCCCTACACGAAGAAGTTCCTGGAGACCCGCGGCGGCGTCTACCTGAACGGCGACCTGCACCACCCGCACATGTCGTTCACCGACGGCACCTACGACGGCCGCTACCTCTTCGTGAACGACAAGGCGAACAGCCGGGTCGGGCGCATCCGCTGCGACGTCATGAAGTGCGACAAGATCATCGAGATCCCGAACATGCTGTCGGTGCACGGCCTGCGGCCGCAGAAGTATCCGCGCACCGGCTACGTCTTCGCCAACGGCGAGGACCGGGTGCCGCTGGTCAACGACGGCAGCATCCTCGACGATCCGAAGAAGTACGTCGGCATGTTCACGGCGATCGACGGCGACTCCATGAAGATCGCCTGGCAGGTCATCGTCGACGGCAATCTGGACAACGTCGACTGCGACTACCAGGGCAAGTACGCCTTCTCGACCTCCTACAACTCCGAGGGCGGCGTCACGCTCGCCGAGATGACCGCCGCGGAGCAGGACTGGATCGTCATCTTCGACCTCGCGCGCATCGAGGCGGCGGTCAAGAAGGGCGACTACAAGGAGTACAACGGCGTCCCCGTGGTCGACGGCCGCCACGGCTCGCCCTACACCCGCTACGTGCCGGTGCCGCAGAGCCCGCACGGCCTCAACACCGCGCCGGACGGCATCCATGTCGTCGCCAACGGCAAGCTGTCGCCGACCGTCACGGTCTTCGACCTGCGGCGCTTCCCGGAGCTGTTCGACGACAAGATCCAGCCGCGCGACACGGTGGTGGCGGAGCCGGAGCTGGGCCTCGGCCCGCTGCACACGGCCTTCGACAACCGCGGCAACGCCTACACCACGCTGTTCATCGACAGCCAGATCTGCAAGTGGGACATCCAGAAGGCGATCGCCAAGTTCAAGGGCGAGGACGTCGACCCGATCCTCCAGAAGCTCGACGTCCAGTACCAGCCGGGCCACAACCACACCTCCATGGGCGAGACCAAGGAGGCCGACGGCAAGTGGCTTCTCTCGCTCAACAAGTTCTCCAAGGACCGGTTCCTCAACGTCGGCCCGCTGAAGCCCGAGTGCGACCAGCTGATCGACATCTCGGGCGACGAGATGGTGCTGGTGCACGACGGCCCGAGCTTCGCCGAGCCGCACGACGCGATCATCGTCCACCACTCGAAGGTCAACCCGGTCCAGATCTGGGATCGCAAGGACCCGATGTTCGAGGAGGCGCGGAAGCAGGCGGCGGCCGACGGCATCGACCTGGAGAGCGCCGCGGACGTGATCCGCGACGGCAACAAGGTCCGGGTCTACATGTTCTCGGTCGCCCCGGCCTTCAGCCTGACCGACTTCAAGGTCAAGCAGGGCGACGAGGTCACGGTCTACATCACCAACATGGACGAGGTCGAGGACCTGACCCACGGCTTCACCGTCGCCAACCACGGCGTCGCCATGGAGGTGGCGCCGCAGGCGACCGCCTCGGTGACCTTCACCGCGGATCGGGCCGGCGTCTACTGGTACTACTGCCAGTGGTTCTGCCACGCCCTCCATATGGAGATGAAGGGCCGCATGCTGGTCGAGCCGAGGGCGGCGTGACGCCATGGCCCGGCTTCGACCAGGCCCGGTTGCCCGCCTGATCGGCGGCCTGCTGCTCGCCGCCGTGGCTTCGGCCACGGCGGCGGCGGCCGAGCTCCGGCCGGCGCCCGGCGACGACCTGCAGGCGGTGCTCGCGGCGGCCGCGCCGGGCGACGTCGTGCGGCTCGGCGCCGGGCGCTACCGGGGCCCGGTCACGATCGACCGGCCGCTGGCGCTGGCCGGCGTCGAGGGGACGCTGCTGGAGGGCGACGGCAAGGGCAGCGTGATCACCATCACGGCCTCCGACGTCACGGTCACCGGCCTGACCATCACCGGCTCCGGCCTCGACCTGCCGGCGATGGATTCGGCGGTGCTCGTCAGGCGCAGCGCCCGGCACGCCGTGATCCGCGGCAACCGCCTGGAGAACAACCTGTTCGGCGTCTACCTGCACGGCGCTGCCGGCTCGCTGGTCGTGGACAACACGATCGTCGGGCGTCGCGACCTGCGCCTGTCCGAGGCCGGCAACGGCGTGTCGATCTGGAATGCGCCGGGCGCCGAGGTCGTCGGCAACGACATCCGCTACGGCCGCGACGGCATCTTCGTCACGACCAGCAAGCGCAACGTCTTCCGCGACAACCGCTTCGCCGACCTGCGCTTCGCCATCCACTACATGTACACCCAGGACAGCCGGATCGTCGGCAACCGCTCCCACGGCAACCATGCCGCCTGGGCGCTGATGTACTCCGACCGCCTGGAGATCCGCGACAACGTCAGCGAGGGCGACCGCGACCACGGCCTGCTGATGAACTACGTCAACGATTCGACGGTCACCGGCAACGTCGTGCTGAACAGCGCCGGCAAGTGCCTGTTCATCTACAACGCCCACCGCAACCGGATCGAGGGCAACCGCTTCCAGGGCTGCCCGATCGGCATCCACTTCACCGCCGGCTCGGAGCGCAACGCGGTCTCCGGCAACGCCTTCGTCGGCAACCGGACCCAGGTCAAGTACGTCGGCACCCGGACCGTCGAGTGGAGCCACGACGGGCGCGGCAACTACTGGAGCGACAACGCCGCCTTCGACCTGAACGGCGACGGCATCGCCGACCGCGCCTACCGCCCCAACGACATCGCCGACGACATCCTCTGGCGCTACCCGCTGGCCAAGCTGCTGCTCAACAGCCCGGCGATCACCGCCCTGCGCTTCGCCCAGTCGCGCCTGCCGGCGCTGCTGCCCGGCGGGGTCGTCGACAGCGCGCCGCTGATGGCGCCACCGGCCACGGGAGGGCCGCACTCATGAGCGCCATCGTCACGCTCGACCATCTGACCAAGCGCTACGGGCGGCTGACCGCCCTGGACGACGCGACGCTGAGCCTCTCGGCCGGCGAGACCGTCGCCCTGGTCGGCCACAACGGCGCCGGCAAGACCACCCTGATGAAGCTGATCCTCGGCGTGATCCGGCCGAGCGCGGGCAGGGTGCGCATCCTCGGCGAGGACCCGGCCGGCCGGCACGGCGCCCAGGTCCGCCGCCGGCTCGGCTTCCTGCCCGAGAGCGTCGCCTTCCACGGCGCGATGACCGGCAGCGAGCTGCTTGCCTTCTACGCCCGCCTGAAGCGCGCACCGCTCGCCGCCAACGCCGGGCTGCTGCGCCGGGTCGGCCTGGCGGAGGCCGCCGGGCGCCGGGTCGGCACCTACTCCAAGGGCATGCGCCAGCGCCTGGCCCTGGCCCAGGCGCTGATCGGCGCGCCGGGCATCCTGCTGCTCGACGAGCCGACCTCCGGGCTCGACCCGGACTCGCGGCGCGAGGTCTACCAGACCATCGACCGGCTGCGCGGCGAGGGCGTCTCGATCCTGGTCTCGACCCATGCCCTGGCCGAGGTCGAGCCCCACGTCGACCGGGTCGCCCTGGTGCACCGCGGCCGCCTGCTCGCGGTCGGCGACATGGCCGAGCTGCGCCGGCGGGTCCAGCTGCCGCTGCGCGTCCGCCTGAAGGTGCCGTTCTGCACGACCGGGCGGGTGCTGGAGCGGCTGTCCGGCTATGCCGAGCCGCTGGCGCGCAGCGAGCGGCATCTCGAGCTGGCCGTGGCGGCTGCCGACCGCGCGGCGCTGATCCACGACCTCGACCGCCTGCGCGACCTCGTCGAGGAAGTCGAGATCCAGAGTCCTGGCCTCGACGCGCTGTACCGCCACCTGACCGCCGGAGAGAGCCGATGAACGCCCTGCTGACCATCGCCGGCCAGGAGGTCCGTGCCGGCATCCGCAACCGCTGGGTCGCGGCGACCACCGCGATCCTGGCGGCCCTGGCGCTCAGCCTGGTCCTGCTCGGCAGCGCGCCGGGCGGCACGACCGGCGCCTCGCCGCTCGCCGTGGTCGTCGTCAGCCTCGCCGGCCTGACGATCTTCCTGGTGCCGCTGATCGCGCTGCTGCTGTCGTTCGACGCCGTGGTCGGCGAGGCCGAGCGCGGCACGCTGCTGCTGCTGCTCGCCTATCCCGTGGCGCGCTGGCAGATCGTGCTCGGCAAGTTCCTCGGCCACACGGCGATCCTGGCGCTCGCCACGGTCGTCGGCTACGGCGCTGCCGGGCTGCTGCTGTTCGCCACGCGCGGCGCCGACCCGGCAGACTGGGCGGGCTTCGCCACGCTGATCGGGACCTCGGTGCTGCTCGGCGCCGCCTTCGTCGGGCTCGGCGGCCTCGCCAGCATCGCTGTGCGCGAGCGGGCGACGGCGGCCGGCCTGGCGGTCGGCCTGTGGCTGGTCTTCGTGCTGCTCTACGACGCGGCGCTGCTCGGCCTGCTGGTCGCCGACCAGGGCGCGACCGTCAGCGGCGGGCTGTTCGACGCGCTGCTGCTGCTCAACCCGGCCGACGTCTACCGCCTGATCAACCTGACCGGCTCCGGCGGTGCCGCGCTGCTGTCGGGGATGAGCGCGCCGGGCGAGGTCGGCCAGCTGCCGGTGGCGGCGCTCTATGCCGCGCTCGCCGCCTGGATCCTGCTGCCGCTCGGTCTCGGCGTGCTGCTGTTCAACAGGAGGCAACCATGAGCATCCGGCTGAAGGCGCCGGCGCTGCTGCTGCTGGCGCTGGTCGCCGGCGCCGCCCTGGCCGGCTGCGACGGCAAGCGCGACGTCGCCGCGCCGCCGCCGCCCCAGGAGCCCGGCGTCGAGGCCGTCGCCTACTTCTGCGGCATGGCGGTCGCCGACTCACCGGGGCCGAAGGGCCAGATCTTCCTGGCCGGCCAGAGCCGGCCCCTGTGGTTCATGTCCGTGCGCGACACCCTCGCCTACACGATGCTGCCCGAGGAGTCGAAGGCGGTCGCGGCGATCTACGTCAACGACATGGCGCGGGCGCGGAACTGGGAGCACCCGGAGCCGGGCGCCTGGGTCGCGGCGCGCGACGCCGTCTACGTCGTCGGCAGCTCGGCACGCGGCGGCATGGGCGCCGCCGAGGCGGTGCCCTTCTCGGACTGGGCCGCGGCCGAGCGCTTCCGCGCCGAGCGCGGCGGCACGATCTACGGCTTCGCCGAGATCCCGCAGGACTACGTGCTGGGCGAGGGCGGGCGCGACGGCCAGACGGCCGAGCGCGCCGGGCCGGACGCCGCGGCGAAGGAGGACGATCATGCCAGCCATTGAGCACCGCGGCCCGCGCAGCAGCCGGCGCCGCTTCATCGCGATCGCCGGCGCCGTCGCCGGGGCAGCCCTGCTGCCGCCCTCGGCGCACGCCCGGACGGCCGTCCACGACTGGAACGGCGTGGCGCTCGGCGCGCGCGCCTCGATCCGGCTGCTCCATCCCGACGCCGCCGAGGCCCGACGGATCATTGCGCTGGCGGTCGACGAGATCGAGCGCCTGGAGCGGATCTTCAGCCTCTACCGGGCCGACTCCGCGCTCGCCCGGCTGAACCGCGAGGGGCGGCTCGAGCCGCCGCCGCTCGAGCTGGTCGAGCTGCTGCAGCGCGCGGCGGCGGTGAGCGAGGCCAGCGGCGGCGCCTTCGACGTGACCGTCCAGCCGCTCTGGCGCGGCTACCAGGAGCACTTCGCCGCCGGCGGCGAGACCGCGCCGGACCTCGCCGCGCTGCTGCCGCTGGTCGGCTGGCGCCGCCTGCAGGTCGATGCCGAGCGCGTCGCCTTCGGGCGGCCGGGCATGGCGGTGACGCTCAACGGCATCGCCCAGGGCTTCGTCACCGACCGGGTCGCGGAGCTGCTGCGGCGCAACGGCGTCGAGCGCGTCCTGCTCGATCTCGGCGAGATCCGCGGCCTCGGCAGCCGGCCCGACGGCCGGGGCTGGCAGGTCGGCATCGCCGATCCTGCCGAGCCGACGCACGCGCTGGGCGCCCTGGACTGCAGCGGCCGTGCCGTCGCGACTTCGGGGGGCTACGGCACGGTCTTCGATCGCGAGGCGCGCTTCAGCCATCTGATCGACCCGCGCCGCGGCACGACCGCGCCGACGCGCCGCGGCGTCACCGTCGTCGCGGCGGAGGCGACCCTCGCCGATGCCTGGTCGACCGCCTTCAGCCTGATGCCGGCGGCCGAGATCCGAGACCGGGCGCAGGCCGCCGGCGGGCTCGGCGTTTATCTCGCCGTGCCGGGGGCCCTGCGCCGCCTGGTCTGAGAGGTCGGGGCTCCGGTGGGAGCCTTGCGCGGCGCCCTATTCGGGGCGCGCCGCGGCCCGGCGCAGGCGCAGCGTCACCCGCGTGCCCTGGCCGAGCTCGCTGGTCGCGTCGAGACGCCCGCCCATGGCGCGCGCCAGGTCGGCCGAGATCGCCAGCCCGAGGCCGCGCCCGCCCGGCCGGCCGGCGGCGTCCGGCTCGGACTCGACCTCGGTCGGCCCCTTGCCGCGGAAGCCCGGCTCGAAGATGTGCGGCAGGTCGTCCGGCGCGATGCCCTTGCCGGTGTCCCAGATGGCCAAGGCGACGCGGTCGACGCCTTCCAGGCTGACCGAGGCCCCGACAGCGCCGCCGCGGCGGTTGTACTTGATCGCGTTGACCGCCAGGTTGACCAGCACCTGGGTCAGCGCGCCACGGTCGGCGAGCACGACGTAGGCGCCCTCGATCGACAGCGCCGAGAGGTCGATGGCCTTGGCCCGGGCCTGCGGCTCGACCATCGCCGCGACGTCGCGCAGCGCGCTGTCCAGGGCGACCGGGGCGAGCTCGAGGCGCGGCGTCTCGCTCGGCTCGAAGCCGGCGCCGATGAAGGCGTCCATGTGCCGGGCCGCGGTCAGGATGCGCTCCAGGCACTCGCGCACCTTGTCCTCGCCGGAGGTGACCCGGCCGGAGGCGAACTCGGCGTAGCCGATGATCGCGTTGAGCGGCGTGCGCAGCTCGTGGGCAAGGCGGGCGTTGCGGCGCTCGTCGTCGAGGCGCTGGGCGGCGGCCGGCTCGTGCTCCTCGGCGGCGCGGCCGCGGCCGGCCTTGCCGCCGCTGCCGAGGGCGATGCGCAGCCGCACGTTCTCCATGACCAGCTTCTCGACCTCGGCGGCGAGGATCGCGGCGCTCGACTCGCCGTCGTCGACCAGCGGCGAGGGGCGCGCCACCTCGGTGCCGGTCCCGGCATAGCCGGCGAAGCGGCCGCCGGCGTCGTATTGCGGCACGCCGCTCAGGCGCATCGACACCTTGGCGCCGTCCTGGGCCAGCAGAGTCAGCGGCAGCTCGCGGAACGGCTGCTGCGCCTCGGTCAGGCGCTCGAACTGCCGCGCCAGCTCGCCCGCCGGATCAGCGATCAAGGAGCCGAAGGGGCGGCCGACCAGAAGCTGGGCCGGCAGGCCGAGGCTGCGCGCGACCGTCGGCCCGATCTCCTCGATCAGCCCGTCGCGGCCACTGCGCCAATACCAGTCCGCGACGCTGCGCAGCGCCTCGTCGCGGGTCGAGGACATGCGGATGCGTTCCGGTCTCGGCTGCATTTCTGCACGCGGGGCTTCCGGCAGCTCGGCGGCAAGTTCGCTATTGGTCCCCCGCATGCTGCGAGCGACGCCTCCGTTCGCATCCTGTTCCTCGGGCAGCCAAGGACGAGATGCCCCTGCCGCAGATTTCACGCTTATAGTCCCGCTATCTCGATTCGTTGAAATGCATAAAGGGCGCACTATCGTGTGGCGCAAGTCCCTTGACGTCCCTTCCGGTTGCGTCAGCCTGCAGCGCAACGGCAAACAAGGGGAGACGCTGATGGCTGCGCCGATCGACTTCTACTTCGATTTCTCCAGCCCTTACGGTTACTTGGCCTCCGAGCGCATCGACGCGCTGGCGGCCAGGCACGGCCGGTCGGTTGTCTGGCGGCCGTTCCTGCTCGGCGCGGTGTTCAAGACGACCCGCACGGAGCCGCTGCTGAACATCCCGCTCAAGGGCGACTACGCGCGCCGCGACATCGAGCGCTCGGCACGCGCGCTCGGCGTGCCCTATCGGCTGCCGGAGTCCTTCCCCTTCCTGTCGGTGGCCGCCTGCCGGGCCTTCTACTGGCTGGCCGGCGAGCGGCCGGATCTGGCGCGCGACCTGGCCCAGGCGCTCTACCGCCGCGCCTTCGCCGAGGGCGGCGACATCTCCAGGGCGGATTCGGTTGTGGCGGTCGCCGAGGGCCTCGGCGTCGAGCGGCCGGCGCTCGAGGCGGCGCTGCAAGATGCCGAGGTCAAGGACCGGCTGCGCCGCGAGGTCGAGGCGGCGGTCGCGACCGGGGTCTTCGGCTCGCCCTTCATGGTCGTCGACGGCGAGCCCTTCTGGGGCAACGACCGCCTGGACGCCGTCGAGCGCTGGCTCGAGACCGGGGGCTGGTAGGGCCGGCTCAGAGCGTTCCGGACAGCACCCGGACGAACAGCTCGGCATCGACGTTGCCGCCGGTCAGCATGACCGCCACCCGGCGGCCGCGCTGCCGCTCCCGCTCCTGGGCCAGGGCGGCGAGGGCGGCGGCGCCGGCGCCTTCGGCCAGATTGTGGGTCGCGCGATAGAGGCTGCGCATCGCCTCGGCGACCTCGCCGTCGCCGACCGCGAGGATCCGCGCGGCACCGGCGTTGATCAGCGCGACGGCGTCCGGCTCCGGCACGCGGCAGGCCATGCCGTCGGCCAGGACGGTGGCCGCCGAGTTGGTCGAGACCGGCTCGCCGGCCTCGAAGGACAGCCGGTAGGCCTGGGCCTCGGTCGAGACGACGCCGATCACCTCGGTGGCGGGGCTCAGCGCGTCGCGCGCCGCCAGGGTGGCGCAGAGCCCGGAGCCGAGCCCGACCGGCACGTAGACGGCATCGAGGTCGGGGACGGCGCGGAACAGCTCGGCCGGGTAGCTGGCGACGCCGGCGACCAGGTCCGGATGGAACGAGGGCAGCATGTGCAGGCCGTCGCGCTCGGCCTCGGCGATCGCCGTCTCGCGGGCCTCCTGGAAGTCGCCGCCAGCCTCGACCAGGCGGGCGCCGAAGGCGCGCATCGCCGCGTTCTTCTCGACCGAGTTGCCGTGCGGCACGTAGACCCGCGCCTCCAGGCCGTGGGCCGCGGCCGCGAAGGCGACCGACTGGCCGTGGTTGCCGCGGGTCGCCGTCGCGACGCCGCGCACCGCGGGCAGGCGCTGGCGCAGCCGCTCCAGGTAGACCACGCCGCCGCGCACCTTGAAGGCGCCGGTCGGCGTGTGGTTCTCGTGCTTGACCCAGACCCGGCAGCCCAGGGCCTCGGCGAGCAGCGGCCAGGCGTACTGCGGCGTCGGCGGCAGGTGGCGGTAGACGATCGCCGCCGCCGCCTCGATCTCTTCCAGGGTCGGTAGCCTGTCCAACGCCGCGCCCTCCGCTGCCAGTCCTCTGTCCGTCCCGGGCCCTTGTCCGTCCCGGGGACGTCCGCGACCATCGCCACGACTCCCACGGCGCACGGGAAGGGTCAAGGCATCGGCCGATGGATGGTCGGGTCCGGCTCGCCGCCTCGTGCCGACGCGACGCGGCCGCCTGCCCGCCGCGGCGCGTCTGGCGCGCTCGGCCGCGGCGATCCGCACGAGCGGTTAACGAAGCCTTAGGCGACCGGCGCGATCCTTTCGGGCATGGACAAGCGCTCGGTCATCGTCGAGTTCCACAGCGTCGGCAGCTACGTGAAGGTGTCGGCGATCGACAGCGAATCGCTGGTCGAGGTCTCGATCGTCGGCGATCCCGCGGCCGGCGAGGCGGCCCTGCAGCGCGCCGCGGTGCGCAAGCTCGAATACGTCCTGCAGCAGCGCAAGCCGGCGGCGCCGGCGGCCAGGCCGCGCGGCGGCCTCGTGGTCTGAGGCCCGGTCCAGGCCACTCGCACAAGGGCCGGCTACTCGCACAAGGGGTTGTGAGCAGACTGCCTCTTGCCAGTTTCCGGTGCCCGCCGCAGAGTCCGTTCTCGGAAGGCACGGCCGGTCAACGGCCGCGCCGGGACAGGGAGAACAAGACAATGCGATACAGGCTCTGCGGCATCCTGGCCGCCACCTTGGCGCTTTCGGTGGCGGGGGCCGCCTCCGCCAAGACCCTGGTCTACTGCTCGGAAGGCTCGCCCGAGGGCTTCGATCCGGCGCCCTACACCGCCGGCACGACCTTCGACGCCTCCTCGAAGCCGATCTACAACCGGCTGGTCGAGTTCGAGCGCGGCACGACCAACGTGATCCCCGGCCTCGCCGAGAGCTGGACCGTCTCGCCGGACGGCAAGGAGTACACCTTCAAGCTCCGGCCCGGGGTCAAGTTCCACAAGACCGGCTTCTTCACGCCGACCCGCGACTTCAACGCCGACGACGTGCTGTTCAGCTTCAACCGGCAGCTCAAGAAGGACGACCCCTGGCACGAGTACACGGCCGGAATCGCCTACGAGTACTTCGACGGCATGTCGATGCCCGAGCTGATCAAGGACATCGTCAAGGTCGACGACATGACGGTGAAGTTCGTGCTGACCCGGCCCGAGGCGCCGATGCTGGCCGACCTCGCCATGGACTTCGCCTCGATCCTGTCGAAGGAGTACGCCGACCAGCTGGCGGCCGCGGGCCACAAGGAGAAGCTGAACCAGGAGCCGGTCGGCACCGGCCCCTTCCAGTTCGTCGCCTACCAGAAGGACGCGGTGATCCGCTACAAGGCCAACCCGGACTACTGGGAGGGCAAGCAGGCGATCGACAACCTGGTCTTCGCGATCACGACCGACGCGGCGGTGCGCCAGCAGAAGCTGCTGGCCGGCGAGTGCCAGGTCATGCCCTACCCGAACCCCGCCGACGTCCCGGCGCTCGAGGCCAATGCGAACATCCAGCTGATGGAGCAGGAGGGCCTGAACGTCGGCTATCTGGCCTACAACACCAAGATGCCGCCGTTCGACAAGGTCGAGGTCCGCAAGGCCCTCAACATGGCGATCAACAAGAAGGCGATCCTGGACGCGGTGTTCCAGGGCGCCGGCCGGGCCGCGATCAACCCGATCCCGCCGACCATGTGGTCCTACGACAAGGCGATCAAGGACGATCCCTACGATCCCGCCGCGGCCAAGAAGATGCTGGCCGACGCGGGGGTCAAGGACCTGAAGATGAAGATCTGGGCGATGCCGGTGCAGCGCCCCTACAACCCGAACGCCCGGCGCATGGCCGAGCTGATCCAGGCGGACTTCGCCAAGGTCGGCGTCGAGGCCGAGATCGTCTCCTACGAATGGGGCGAGTACCTCAAGCTGTCCAAGGCCGAGGACCGTGACGGCGCCGTGCTGCTCGGCTGGACCGGCGACAACGGCGACCCGGACAATTTCCTGGCCGTGCTGCTGGGCTGCGACGCGGTCGGCGGTGCCAACCGTGCCCAGTGGTGCAACAAGGAGTTCGACGACCTGATCCAGAAGGCCAAGGTGACCTCGGACAAGGCCGAGCGCACCAAGCTCTACGAGCAGGCGCAGGTCGTCTTCAAGCGCGAGGCGCCCTGGGCGACGATCGCCCATTCGGTGGTCTTCATGCCGATGTCGAAGAAGGTCCAGGGCTACAAGATGGACCCGCTCGGCTCGCACCGCTTCGACGGCGTCAGCCTCGCCGACTGACGGCAGGTCCGCGGATCGGCACGGGGCCGGGCCGCCTGGCGCGGCCCGGTCCCGGCCTCCGCGGCTTCGCCAGCGCCGTCGACGCCGATGTTCGGCTTCCTTCTCAGACGCGTCGCCTTCCTGGCGCCGACCTTCGTCGGCATCACGGTCGTCGCCTTCGGCTTCATCCGCATCCTGCCGGGCGATCCCGTGCTGCTGATGGCCGGCGAGCGCGGCCTGACGCCGGAGCGCCATGCCGAGCTGCTGCACCAGCTCGGCTTCGACCGGCCGATCTGGCAGCAGTACCTGACCTATCTCGGCAACCTGCTGCAGGGCGACCTCGGCACCTCGATCATCACCAAGAACCCGGTGCTGGGCGAGTTCCTGACGCTGTTCCCGGCCACCGTCGAGCTGTCGCTCTGCGCGATCTTCCTGGCCGTGGCGCTCGGCGTGCCGGCCGGCGTGATCGCGGCGGTCAGGCGCGGCTCGCTGCTGGAGCAGGCGATGATGGGCACCGCCCTGGTCGGCTACTCCATGCCGATCTTCTGGTGGGGCCTGCTGCTGATCATCCTGTTCTCCGGCATCCTGCACTGGACGCCGGTCTCCGGCCGCATCTCGCTGATCTACTTCTTCGAGCCGGTCACCGGCTTCATGCTGATCGATGCGCTGCTCTCGGGGCAGGAGGGCGCCTTCGGCTCGGCGCTGTCGCACCTGATCCTGCCCTCGATCGTGCTGGCGACGATCCCGCTCGCGGTGATCGCCCGGCAGACCCGCTCGGCGATGCTCGAGGTGCTCGGCGAGGACTACATCCGCACCGCCCGCGCCAAGGGGCTGTCGCCGCTCAGGGTGATCGGCCTGCACGCCCTGCGCAACGCGCTGATCCCGGTGATCACGACGATCGGCCTGCAGGTCGGCGTGCTGCTGGCCGGCGCGATCCTGACCGAGACGATCTTCTCCTGGCCCGGCGTCGGCAAGTGGATGGTCGATTCGATCTTCCGGCGCGACTATCCGGCGGTGCAGGGCGGCCTGCTGCTGATCGCCGGTGTGGTCATGGTCGTCAACCTGGTGGTCGACCTGCTCTACGGCCTGATCAACCCGCGCATCCGGCATCAGTGAGGTTTAGCGATGAGCGACAGCACGACCGCCGCCATCGAACGCGCCGCCCGCTCGGCGACCCGCCAGGTGCTGCGCGACTTCTGGCGCGACTTCCGGCGCAACCGCGGCGCCGTGCTCGGCCTCGCGGTCTTCGTGGCCCTGGTCGCGATCGCCCTGCTGGCGCCGCTGCTGGCCCCCCAAGACCCGATCCTGCAGAACCGCGACGCGCTGCTGATGCCGCCGGCCTGGGCCGAGGCCGGCCGGCTCGACTACCTGCTCGGCACCGACGCGGTCGGCCGCGACATCCTCTCGCGGCTGATCTTCGGCGCGCGCTTCTCGCTGTTCATCGGCGTCGTCGTGGTCTCGATCGCGCTGACCGGCGGCATCCTGATCGGCCTGGTCGCCGGCTATTTCGGCGCCTGGGTCGACGGCGTGATCATGCGGGTCATGGACGTGATCCTGGCCTTCCCCTCGCTGCTGCTGGCCCTGGTGCTGGTCGCGATCCTGGGGCCCGGGCTGCTCAACGCCATGATCGCCATCGCCATCGTGCTGCAGCCGCACTTCGTGCGCCTGACCCGCGCCTCGGTGATGTCCGAGAAGCACCGCGACTACGTCGTCTCGGCGCGCACCGTCGGCGCCGGGCCCCTGCGCCTGATGTTCCTGACGATCCTGCCGAACTGCCTGGCGCCGCTGATCGTCCAGGCGACGCTGTCCTTCTCCAACGCGATCCTCGACGCGGCCGCCCTCGGCTTCCTGGGCATGGGCGCCCAGCCGCCGACCCCGGAGTGGGGCACGATGCTGGCCGAGGCGCGCGAGTTCATCCTGCGCGCCTGGTGGGTCGTGACCTTCCCCGGCATCGCCATCCTGGTCTCGGTCCTGGCCATCAACCTCGTCGGCGACGGGCTGCGCGACGCCCTCGACCCGAAGCTGAAGAGGTCCTAGCCAAATGGCGCTGCTCGAGATCCGCAACCTCAGCGTCGAGTTCGATACGACCAGCGGCCCGTTCCGCGCCGTCGACGGGGTCGACCTCACCGTCGACCCGCGCGAGGTCGTGGCCATCGTCGGCGAGTCCGGCTCGGGCAAGTCGGTTGCCATGCTGGCGCTCATGGGCCTGCTGCCGGACGGCGCGACCGTCACCGCCGACCGCCTGACCTTCGAGGGCGAGGACCTGCAGCGCATGCCGGCCCGCCAGCGCCGCCAGGTCATCGGCCGCGACGTCTCGATGATCTTCCAGGACCCGATCGCCAGCCTCAATCCCTGCTTCACCGCCGGCTTCCAGATCGGCGAGGTGCTGCAGGCGCACCTCGGGCTCGGCCGGCGCCAGCGCCGCGAGCGCACCCTGGAGCTGCTGCGCCTGGTCGGCATGCCGGAGCCGGAGCGGCGCATCGACGCCTTTCCGCACCAGCTCTCCGGCGGCATGAGCCAGCGCGTGCTGATCGCCATGGCGATCGCCTGCCGGCCCAAGCTGCTGATCGCCGACGAGCCGACGACGGCGCTCGACGTGACCATCCAGGCCCAGATCCTCGACCTGCTGCTGCAGCTGCGCGACGAGACCGGCATGGCCCTGGTGCTGATCACCCACGACATGGGCGTGGTCGCCGAGACCGCCGAGCGGGTCGTCGTGCAGTACGCCGGCCAGCAGGTCGAGCGGCAGTCGGTCAGGGGGCTGTTCCGGGCGCCGCACCATCCCTACACCCACGCCCTGCTGGCGGCCCTGCCGGAGCGCGCCGAGGGCGGCCGCCTGCCGGCGATTCCCGGCGTCGTGCCGGGGCAGGGCGACCGGCCCGCGGGCTGCCTGTTCAATCCGCGCTGCGCGCGCGCCGACGCGCTCTGCCGCAGCGTCGCGCCGCCGCGCCTGGAGCCGGCGCTCGGCGAGGCGCTGTGCCACCATCCGGTCCGGGAGCCGCTGGCGTGAGCGCCGTCGAGCAGCCCGCCCCGGTCGGCGCGATCGTCGCGGCGCACGACCTGAAGCGGGTCTACGACCTGCGCCGCGGCCTGTTCGGCGCGCCGGCCCTGGTCCGCGCGGTCAACGGCGCGACCTTCTCGGTGACCGCCGGCGAGACCCTGGCGATCGTCGGCGAGTCCGGCTGCGGCAAGTCGACCCTGGCGCGCCTGCTGACCATGATCGAGACGCCGTCCGAGGGCCGGCTCTCGATCGACGGCATCGAGGCCGGCGAGGCCGACAGGGCGGCGCGCCGACGGCTACGCACGACCGTCCAGATCGTCTTCCAGAACCCCTACGCCTCGCTCAATCCGCGCCAGAAGATCGGCTCGATCCTGGAGGAGCCGCTGGTCATCAACACGGCCCTGCGGCCGGCCGAGCGGCGCGCCAAGGCGCTGGAGATGCTGCGCGCCGTCGGCCTCAGGCCCGAGCACTACGGCCGCTATCCGCACATGTTCTCGGGCGGCCAGCGCCAGCGTATCGCGATCGCCCGGGCGCTGATGCTGGAGCCCAAGATCCTGGTGCTCGACGAGCCAGTCTCGGCGCTCGACGTCTCGATCCAGGCGCAGATCCTCAACCTGCTGACCGACCTGCAGCAGCGCTTCGGCCTGACCTACGTCTTCATCAGCCACGACCTCTCGGTGGTCCGGCTGTTCTGCGACCGGGTCATGGTCATGTACCTGGGCAGGCCGGTCGAGATCGCGAGCGTCGAGGAGGTCTTCGCGCGGCCGCGCCACCCCTACACCCAGGCGCTGCTCTCGGCGACGCCGGTCGCCGACCCGGAGCGCAAGGGCCAGCGCATCCGCCTGGAGGGCGAGGTGCCGTCGCCCTTCAACCCGCCGTCCGGCTGCGTGTTCCACCCGCGCTGCCGCTTCGCCGACGCACGCTGCCGGACGGAGGTGCCGCCGATGCAGCGCTTTGGCGCGACCGAGACGGCCTGCCACGGCGTCGAGGAGGGGCGGGTGCCCTAGACGCCTCGCGGCGGGTGCCGGGAAGTGGCTGTGAGCAGGCTGTGATCGACGACGGCAGGTCGCCGGAGCACCGGAACCTGTGGGAGCCGCGGACGATTCCTCGGTCTCGGCGTGCCGCGCTGCCGGAGACGGCGCGGCCGCCGATGCGGGATGGCAGGCCTCGGAGCGCTCGGCATGAGATGTGACGGAATCGGAAGCAGCGACGGCCGGAACGGCGGAGCCGACGGTCCGCGCCTCGACTGGGGCGCTGAATGGACCTCCAGCCTCGAGGGCCGGCGTCGGCCCGGCGGCCGGCAGGACGGCGGTGCGAGACCCGACGGCGTCTCCGATGCCGAGGGCTTCGAGGGGTTCGAGGCGCTGGCCGCCAGTGCGGGTCGTGCCGTGCCGGAGGGCCGCTCCGCGAACCGGCAGAAGCAGGGATCCGACGCCCCGGCCGGCAGCGGGGCCGCCGCCCGACAGCGGCGCCCGGGCGGCGTCAGGGCCGAGGGGCGCGATCGTGGGCGCTCGAGCCGGCCACGGCGGCTGCCGGAAGCGCTCTCGGGTCCGGCGCTCGCCGCCGCGGTGCTGCTCGCCGCGGCCGGCCTCGGCGCGGCCCTGCTGTCGCAGTTTTCCGGCGGCGCGGAGCCGCCGCCCGCCGCCGTGGCGTCTGCCGGCGCCAGCCCGCACGGGAACGCCGCCGCGACGCCGGTCCGGCGCGACCCGGCGGAGCGCAGCCCTGCGCCCTCCGAGCCGGCGGCCCCACCGCCGCAGGCGGCGGACGCGGTGCCGGCGCCCGAGACGCCCGCCGTGGCCGGCGAGCCGGTCGTTCGGGCGGTGCCGCCGGGCGAGATCGCCGGCCCGGCCGCGCCACCCCCGTCGATCCGGTCCGGCGGGCCGACGAGCGCCGCGGCGCAGGCCGATCCGCGGCCCACCCGGACGGTGACGGCGCGCGCCGCCGCGAAGCTGGACAATGCGGCCGACAGGGCGCCTCTGCATGCCGCGGCGCCCGATGCCCAGGCGTCACCCCTGGCCGGACGGACGATGGCACACGGCCCGGCGCCGGCGCCCCGGCCGTCGCGGACGGCCCGGGCCCCAGCTGCCCAGGCGCCCAGCGACCTCGTCGCTAAGGTGCAGCGCGGCCTGCTGCAGAACGGTATCAACCCCGGGCCGGTCAACGGCGTCGCGGATGCCCTGACCAGGGCGGCGGTCGTCGCCTTCCAGAGGCGGGTCGGCGCGGTGCCCGACGGCATCATCGACGGCACCCTGCTGAGCCGGCTGGAGGCAGCACGGCCATCCTCGACGCAGCTGAGCCAGCTGGTGATCCGGACCACGACGACGCACTGGGCCAGCGGCGATGCTCCGGGCGATCGACACCGGCCGGCGGCTTCGGGCCGGCCGGCAGTGCCGTCCAGGTGAGCGTGGCGCGCTCAGAGCAGGCCGAGCGCACGCAGGGTCGGCTGGACGCCGTGCCGCGGATCGACGAGATGGCTCTCGATGCCGAGGGCGCGGGCGGCCTCGACGTTGTCCGCGCCGTCGTCGAAGAAAGTCACGGCCGAGGGGGCGACTGCGAGGTCGGCGAGCACCCGCTCGAAGATCGCCCGGTCCGGCTTGACGAGCCCCAGCAGGTGCGAGGCGTAGCGGTGGTCGAGCGCCTCGGCCAGGCCGAGGCCGACCATCATGTGCTGCCAGTGCATCTCGTTGGTATTGCTGAGGCAGGCCAGGCGATGGCTGCCGCGCAGCGCGTCGAGGCTCTCGAGCGTTCCCGGGAACGGGCCGCGCAGCCAGGAGCGGAAGAGCCCGAGGAAGGCCTCGGCCTCCAGCCCGAGCCGCCACTCCGCGACGAAGCGGGCGGCGAAGTCCCGGCGATCGCAGCGCCCGGTCTCGAAGTCGCGCAGCGCCTCGCTGGCGACGAAACGCCGGCGCACCTCGCGGGCGTCGTCGTGCGGCGCGGCGAGGCGACCGAGTTCGGCGAGCCCGCGCCAGTCGACCAGCACGCCGCCGAGGTCGAACAGCAGAACCCTCTTCGTCACGCCGTCCCCTCCCGCCGCTGCGCCGATGCCCGCGTCGATAGCACGATCCGGCCGCCGACCGAAGCGGCTCAGGCCGCCGGGTCCCGCCCGCCGTCCGGGACCGCGACGAAGGGATCGTCCTTGACCGTCTCCATGACCGCGAAGGTGTGGGTCTGCTGGACGCCGGGGAGGGTGGAGATCCGCTCGCCGAGCAGCCGGCGGTATTCGCCGATGTCGCGGCTGCGCACCTTCAGCAGGTAGTCGAAGGCGCCGGCGACCATGTGGCAGGACTGCACCTGGGGAATCGTCCGGACCGCTACGTTGAAGGCCTCCAGCACGTCGGTGGTGGTGCGCTCCAGGGTGACCTGGACCAGGGCGACGTGGCCGGCGCCGAGCTTGTCGGGGTCGAGCAGGGCGGCGTAGCCGCGGATGAAGCCGGCGCGCTCCAGCTTGCGAACGCGTTCGGCGAGCGGGGTCTTGGTCAGGCCGACGCGCTTGGCCAGGGCGACGAGCGACATCCGGCCGTCGCGCTGCAGCTCGGCGAGAATGCGGCGCTCGATGCGGTCGAGGGTTCCGTGAGGGCTGGCCATGGCAGTCCTTCTGTCTGAATTGAGATCCTGATTTAGGTGAAAGGCGAAGATGAGTGCCACAAAAAAGGGCCTCAGGCTGGCAGGGCTCTGCCAGATTCGGCTGGTCTTCTCAACGGACCGGAGCCGGCGATCGGGCGCCTCCGGGCCGATCGGAAGACGGCCGCGCGTTCCGCGACTGTCGCGCGGGCCGCACGGGCCCGATCGCAACGCCCGATGGCCCTTCGATGCGTCGCGGCGTCGCTTGACGCTTTCAACGGGCGAGAGTAGGTCTCGCTTCAAAGGCACGCCGGATAAAACGCGGCGGCCATAACGAAACGAACAGGGAAGCCGCGCCGGTCCGGCGCGCGTCTGGGGAACGGCAAGGCCTGATGGAGTATTTTCTTCAGCAGTTGATCAATGGCCTGACGCTCGGCGCCATCTACGGCCTGATCGCGATCGGCTACACGATGGTCTACGGGATCATCGGCATGATCAATTTCGCCCACGGCGACATCTACATGATCGGCGCCTTCATGGCGATCATCTGGTTCCTGGTGACCGGCCTGCTCGGCATCACCTGGGTGCCGCTGGCGATCCTGGTCATGCTCGTGCTCTCGATGATCTTCACCGCCACCTACGGCTGGACCATCGAGCGCTTCGCCTACAAGCCGCTGCGCGGCTCGCAGCGCCTGGCCGCGCTGATCAGCGCGATCGGCATGTCGATCTTCCTGGAGAACTACGTGCAGCTGCTGCAGGGCGCGCGGGTCAAGCCGCTGCAGCCGATGGTCCAGGGCGGCATCGCGGTGATGGAGCGGGCCGACGGCTTCGTCGTCAACCTCAGCTACCTGCAGATCATCATCATGGCGCTGACCCTGGCGTTGATGCTCGGCTTCTCGCAGCTGATCAGCCGCACCGAGCTGGGCCGCCGGCAGCGCGCCTGCGAGCAGGACCAGACGATGGCGGCGCTGCTCGGCGTCGACGTCGACCGGACGATCTCGATCACCTTCGTGATCGGCGCGGCGCTGGCCGCGGTCGCCGGCGTGATGGTCACGCTCTACTACGGCGTCATCGACTTCTACATCGGCTTCCTGGCCGGGCTGAAGGCCTTCACCGCGGCGGTGCTCGGCGGCATCGGCTCGATCACCGGCGCCATGGTCGGCGGCCTGCTGATCGGCCTGATCGAGGCCTACTGGTCGGCCTACTTCTCGGTCGAATACAAGGACGTCGCGGCCTTCTCGATCCTCGTCCTGGTGCTGATCTTCCGGCCCTACGGAATCCTGGGCAAACCCGAGATCGAGAAGGTCTGAGCCGATGCGAAGCGAGACCCCCGGCGCGTTCTCGGACCTCGACCCGCGCACGATCCTCAAGGAGGTCGGCTTCGCCGGCCTGGTGGCGCTCGGCCTGACCTTCGCGATGGTCGGCCTGCGCACCGTCGACTCCAACACCGGCGACGGCGCGGTGCTCGGCATCGACACCCGTTTCGCCGACGTCGCCTGGACCGTCGCCCTGGTCATGGTCGGGCGCTTCCTGCTGATCCTCGATCGCGCCGGCCTGCCGATCCCGGTGATCCTCGGCGGCATCGCCATGGCGGTGGTGACCCAGGTCATCCCGATGCCCGGCACGGTGCTGCCGGTGTTCGGGCTGATCGGCGGCGGCGTGCTGGCGCTCAAGGGCGTGCTGACCCTGGTCCGGCACCGCTCCAAGCTGACCGCGCAGGAACGCGACGAGGCCATGGACCGGGCCGGCCAGCGCTTCCAGAAGCTGTCGCGCTACCTGGGGCCGGCGCTCGCCGCCTTCGCGATCGTCATGCCGTTCCTGCCCTTCGCCGACCGCCAGGTGATCGACATCGCGACGCTGATCCTGACCTACGTGATGCTCGGCTGGGGCCTCAACATCGTCGTCGGCCTGGCCGGCCTGCTGGACCTCGGCTACGTCGCCTTCTACGCGATCGGCGCCTATTCCTACGCCCTGCTGGCGCAGACCTTCGGCTTCTCGTTCTGGCTGTGCCTGCCGCTGGCCGGCATCCTGTCGGCCTTCGGCGGCCTGATGCTCGGCTTCCCGGTGCTGCGCCTGCGCGGCGACTATCTGGCGATCGTCACCCTCGGCTTCGGCGAGATGGTCCGCATCATCCTGCTGAACTGGTACAAGGTGACCGGCGGGCCCGACGGCATCTCCGGGATCCCGCGGCCGAGCTTCTTCGGCTTCGCCGACTTCGCGCGTCACGCCCCGCCGGGCTCAACCACCTTCCATGAGCTGTTCGGGCTGGAGTACGACACCCTCTACCGCGTGATCTTCCTCTACTACCTGATCCTGGCGCTGGCCCTGCTGGTCAACTTCGTGACCATGCGGGTACGCCGGCTGCCGATCGGCCGGGCCTGGGAGGCGCTGCGCGAGGACGACATCGCCTGCCAGTCGCTCGGCATCAACCGGACCAACGTCAAGCTCGCCGCCTTCACCACGGGCGCGATGTTCGCTGGCTTCGCCGGCTCGTTCTTCGCGACGCGCCAGGGCTTCATCAGCCCGGAGAGCTTCACCTTCATCGAGTCGGCGATCATCCTGGCGATCGTCGTGCTCGGCGGCATGGGCAGCCAGCTCGGCGTGGTCTTCGCCTCGATCATCCTGATCGGCATGCCCGAGTGGTTCCGCGACCTGGAGCAGTACCGCATGCTGGCCTTCGGCGGCGGCATGGTGCTGATCATGATCTGGCGGCCGCGCGGCCTGCTGGCGCACCGGGACCCGACGGTGCTGCTGCACGGCCGCGGCGGTCCCGCCGAGAGCGAGATCCGGGCCGAACAGCAGGCGGCGGAGGCGGCATCCTGATGGCCTCCGACAAGACGCCGCTGCTCGAGGTCGAGCATCTGACCATGCGCTTCGGCGGCCTGGTCGCGGTCGACGACGTCTCCTTCGTCGCGGCCGACCGCGAGATCACCGCGATCATCGGGCCGAACGGTGCCGGCAAGACCACGGTCTTCAACTGCCTGACCGGCTTCTACAAGCCGACGGTCGGCATGCTGAGGATGACGCGCAACGGCAGCGAGTTCCTGCTCGAGCGCATGGAGGGCCACGCCATCGCCCGGGTCGCCGGCGTCGCGCGCACCTTCCAGAACATCCGGCTCTTCGCCAACATGTCGGTGCTGGAGAACCTGCTGGTCGCCCAGCACAACAAGCTGCAGCTGGCTTCGGCCTTCTCGCTGGCCGGCGTGTTCGGCTTCAAGGGCTACCGCAAGGCCGAGCGCGAGGCGATCGACCAGGCGCGCTACTGGCTCGACCGGATCAACCTGCTGGCCCGCGCCGACTTCTCCGCCGGCAACCTGCCCTACGGCGACCAGCGCCGGCTCGAGATCGCGCGCGCCATGTGCACCGGGCCGGCGATGCTCTGCCTCGACGAGCCGGCGGCCGGCCTGAACCCGCGTGAATCGGGCGACCTCAACGAGCTGCTGACCTTCATCCGCGACGAGCACAAGACCGGGGTGCTGCTGATCGAGCACGACATGAGCGTGGTCATGAAGATCTCCGACCACGTCGTCGTGCTCGACTACGGCCGCAAGATCTCCGACGGCTCGCCCGCAGAGGTGCGTGCGGATCCCGCGGTGATCCGCGCCTACCTCGGCGAGGAGGAGGACGAGGATCTGCCCGACGAGATCGCCGCCGACCTGGCCGGCAAACAGGAGGCCGGGACGGCGCGGCCGGAGGGGCAGGGCTGATGCTCGAGGTCGAGGGCGTCCACACCTACTACGGCGCGATCGAGGCCCTGAAGGGCGTCGACATCGAGGTCAGGGAAGGCGAGATCGTCACGCTGATCGGCGCCAACGGCGCCGGCAAGTCGACGCTGCTGATGACGATCTGCGGCAGCCCGCGCGCCCGGCGCGGCCAGATCCGCCTGCGCGGCAAGGACATCACCCAGGCGCCGATGCACGAGATCGTGCGCCAGGGCGTGGCGCAGTCGCCCGAGGGCCGGCGCATCTTCCCGCGCATGACCGTGCTCGAGAACCTGCAGATGGGCGCGATGACCGCGCATCCGGACAACTTCGAGCGCAACCTCGGCCGCGCCTTCGAGCTGTTCCCGCGGCTCAAGGAGCGCCAGCACCAGCGCGGCGGCACCCTGTCGGGCGGCGAGCAGCAGATGCTGGCGATCGCGCGCGCGCTGATGAGCGAGCCGCGCCTGCTGCTGCTCGACGAGCCGTCGCTCGGCCTCGCCCCGATGGTGGTCAAGCAGATCTTCCAGGTGATCGAGCAGATCAACAGGGAGGAGAAGGTGACGGTGTTCCTGGTCGAGCAGAACGCCTTCCATGCGCTGCGTCTGGCCGACCGCGGCTACGTCATGGTCAACGGCCGGATCGCGATGCAGGGGACGGGGCGGGAGCTGCTGGCCGACGAGGAGGTCCGCACGGCCTATCTCGAGGGGGGGCACTAGGATGCGCGCCCCCGCCGCGAGCCCCCGTCCAATCGCTGCCGGGCCATCGGCCTCCGCGCGCCGGTTCTAGGAGCAGGCCATGCACTCGGTTCTGGGAAGCGGCATCGGGGTGTTCATCGGGCTGACCCTGGTGCTGTTCGGATTCACCGCCTTCATGACCGGCCAGGCGATCGCCCGGACCTGGCGCCGCTGGTGGCAGGCGCTGCCCTACGGCCTGCTGCTGTCGATTGCCGACCGCTTCCTGACCTACGCGCTGTTCGACGAGCCGCTGCTGCACTTCACCGGCTGGCTGATCCAGTACCTCTACATCGTGGCGGTCATCCTGGTCGTCTACCGCGTGACGCAGGCACGCAAGATGGTCGTGCAGTACCCCTGGCTCTACGAGCCGGCCGGGCTGTTCGGCTGGCGCGAGAAGCGGGAAGGCTAGCCAATCGGGCCGCAGCGCGTCGGTGGCTGCGCTTGGCCCTGCGATCCACGCGATGGTAGATTGTCGGCCATCGCATCGGTCCCGTGACGACCAAGGGCCCGGCCGTCGCGGCAGTACCTAGAGGGCCCAAGCAGGGAGTAGACAGGATCATGAAGAAACTCGCGTTGGCCCTGGCCGCCGCGGCGGCGCTCACCGCCGGCAGCTACGGCGCGGCGAAGGCGGAGGTGAAGATCGCGACGGTCGGCCCGATCACCGGTCAGTACGCCGCCTTCGGCGAGCAGATGAAGCGTGGCCTGGAAATGGCCGTGAAGGACCTGAACGCCGCCGGCGGCGTCAACGGCGAGAAGGTCGTCGGCATCGCCGAGGACGACGCCTGCGATCCGAAGCAGGCCGTCGCGGCGGCAAACAAGCTGGTCGGCGAGGGCGTGAAGTTCGTCGACGGGCACTTCTGCTCGGGCTCGTCGATCCCGGCTTCGGCGGTCTATGCCGAAGAGGACATCCTGATGATCTCGCCGGCCTCGACCAACCCGGCCTTCACCGAAGAGGCGGCGAAGAAGGGCTGGACCAACGTCGCCCGCGTCTGCGGCCGTGACGATGCCCAGGGCGTCGTCGCCGGCAACTACCTGGCCGACCACTACAAGGACGGCGAGATCGCGATCCTCCAGGACAAGACCGCCTATGGTAAGGGCCTGGCCGACGAGACCAAGAAGCAGCTCAACAAGCGCGGCGTGAAGGAAGGCATGTACGAGGCCTACACCGCCGGCGAGAAGGACTACTCGGCGCTGGTCTCGAAGATGAAGTCCGCGGGCATCAAGGCGATCTACGTCGGCGGCTACCACACCGAAGCCGGCCTGATCATCCGCCAGGCCAAGGAGCAGGGCTACGACCCGCAGCTGGTCTCCGGCGACGCCCTGGTCACCGACGAGTTCTGGAAGATCACCGGCGACGCCGGCCAGGGCACGATCATGACCTTCGCGCCCGACCCGCGTAAGTTCGCCTCGGCCAAGAAGATCGTCGAGAAGTTCCGCGCCGAGGGCTACGAGCCGGAAGGCTACACGCTCTACACCTACGCCGCCGCTCAGGTCTGGGCGGAGGCGGCCAAGCGCGCCAAGTCCTTCGACACCGAGAAGCTGGCCAAGCAGATCCATGGCGGCACCTTCGACACGGTGATCGGCACGATCACCCTGGACGACAAGGGCGACATCAAGGATCCGAAGTACGTCTGGTACATCTGGAAGAACGGCACCTACGGCGAGATGTAGGTGGCCCGGGCGGACGGCGCTGCCGTCCGCCCCGCAGCTTTCGGCAAGCGGCCCGGCGAGCTGGCTCTCGCCGGGCCGTTCCGCTTAGGGACCGGTCTCGGGGGCGGCGGAGCCCGACGGCCCGGCGGCGCCCCTGGCAAAGCAGAACGGCCCGGCACGTCGCCGTGCCGGGCCGTTTCGTCGCAGGCTCTCGCTCCTGTGGTCCGGCCGGTCAGCCGCTCTTCTTGCGGCGGCCGCCCTTCTTGATCGCTCCGGCATTGGCCGTGCCGAGGCCGATCTTGCGCGCGAACTCCGAGCGTTGCTTGGCGTAGTTCGGCGCGACCATCGGATAGTCTGCCGGAAGTCCCCATTTCGCCCGGTATTCTTCGGGCGTCATGTTGTAGGCGGCTCGCAGATGACGCTTCAGGGTCTTCAGCTTGCGCCCGTCTTCCAGGCAGATCAGGTACTCGGGGGTGATCGAGCGGCGTACGGGAACCGCCGGTGTCGGCTTTTCCTCCGGCGTTTCCGCTGTAGAGCCGTCCAGACTCTTCAGCGCCGCATGAACAGATGCGATGATCGAAGGAACGTCCGCGCTCGGCACCGGGTTGTTCTTCAGGTAGGCGACCACGACATCGGCGGTCAGTGCCAGGAGACCATCGTCGTTCTTCGCTTCGTCTGGCCTGTCGTCCATAAATCCCCTGCCCAGTGTGTTAATATTGTGAGAAGCAGAGAGAACGATAATCGAAGCATCGTCGAAATGAAACAAAAAAACAGGCTCTTTGACTTGCCAGAGATTTGAACGCTCGGCCCGGAACGTCGGCAAAACTTGCAGGATCGTGTTCCTTGACCTAGCTCGCGGGAAACGGCAAGGAAAGGTTGTGCCGACAGTCGCCGCCGCGAACCCTGGTGTTCAGCTTTTGCGCGACGGCGACATATGGTAGCGTCCTCAACCCTTGCAACGTGACTGGTCTTGATCGCCTCCATGAACCCGAATGTCGTGGCCGTGGCTTCCGACCATGCCGGCTTCGCCCTGAAGACGCTGCTGGCGGACGAGTTGAGGGCACTGGGCTATCAGGTGCTGGATCTGGGCACCGACTCGGGCGAGTCGGTGGACTATCCCGACTTCGGCCGGGCCCTGGCCGAGACCATCGCCGCGGGGCGGGCCGAGCGCGGCCTGGTCGTCTGCGGCACCGGCATCGGCATCTCGATCGCGGCGAATCGCAATCCCGCGGTGCGTGCCGCGCTCTGTCACGACACGACCTCGGCCAGGCTGTGCCGGGAGCACAACGACGCCAACGTCCTGGCCCTCGGCGCCCGGCTGATCGGCGACGAGGTCGCGAAGGACTGCCTGCGCGTGTTCCTGGGCACGGCCTTCGCCGGGGGCCGGCACCAGCGCCGGGTCGACAAGCTCGGCGCAGCCGTTTAGGTCCTCCGCCGTCCGCATTCCGCACCGCGTCGCGGCCAGCCGTCCGCCTGCGACGCAGCAGCAAGAGGAAAGCCGTCACCATGACCGCAGATGCCGCCGCCCCGACGCCCGCGACCGGGTTCTTCACCGCGCCGCTCGCCGAGACCGACCCCGCCCTGGCCGAGGCGGTCCTCGGCGAGCTGCACCGGCAGCAGGACCAGATCGAGCTGATCGCCTCCGAGAACATCGTCTCGCGCGCCGTGCTCGAGGCGCAGGGCTCGGTGCTGACCAACAAGTACGCCGAGGGCTATCCGGGCCGGCGCTACTACGGCGGTTGCGAGCACGTCGACGTCGTCGAGCAGCTCGCCATCGACCGCGCCAAGCAGCTGTTCGGCTGCGGCTTCGCCAACGTCCAGCCGCACTCGGGCGCGCAGGCCAACCAGACCGTGATGCTGGCGCTGCTGGAGCCCGGCGACACCATCATGGGCCTGTCGCTCTCGGCCGGCGGCCACCTGACCCACGGCGCCGCGCCGAACCTCTCGGGCAAGTGGTTCAAGGCGGTGCAGTACGGCGTGCGCCGCCAGGACGGCCGCATGGACCTGGACGAGATCGAGGCGATGGCCAGGGAGCACAAGCCGAAGCTGATCATCACCGGCGGCTCGGCCTATCCGCGCCAGATCGATTTCGCCCGCTTCCGTCAGATCGCCGATTCGGTCGGCGCGATCTTCATGGTCGACATGGCGCACTTCGCCGGCCTGGTCGCCGGCGGCGTGCATCCGAGCCCGCTGCCCCACGCCCACGTGGTCACGACGACGACCCACAAGACCCTGCGCGGCGCGCGCGGCGGCATGGTGCTGACCAACGACGAGGCGATCGCCAAGAAGATCAACTCGGCCGCCTTCCCGGGCCTGCAGGGCGGGCCGCTGATGCACGCCATCGCCGGCAAGGCGGCCGCCTTCGGCGAGGCGCTGAAGCCGGAGTTCAAGGACTATGCGCGGCGCATCGTCGAGAACGCCAAGGTGCTGGCCGAGACGCTCAAGCTCGGCGGCGTCGACATCGTCTCGGACGGCACCGACACCCACGTCGTGCTGGTCGATCTGCGCCCCAAGGGCCTGACCGGCAACGTCACCGAGAAGAGCCTCGATCGCGCCGGCATCACCTGCAACAAGAATGGCGTGCCCTTCGACCCCGAGAAGCCGACCGTGACCTCGGGCGTGCGGCTCGGCACGCCGGCCGGGACGACCCGCGGCTTCGGCGTCGAGGAGTTCCGGGAGATCGCGAAGATGATCATCGAGGTGCTCGACGGCCTGGCGGCCAACCCGGAGGACAACGGCGCGGTCGAGCGGCGGGTGCGGGAGCGGGTGCAGGGACTGTGCCGGCGCTTCCCGATCTATCCGGATCCGGTCGCCTAGGGCCGCCGGAGGGGAACAGCAGGCGACGGTCAGGGGGAATACCGAGAGATGCGCTGCCCATTCTGTGGCTTCGCCGACACACAGGTGAAGGATTCGCGGCCGACGGAGGACAACTCGGCGATCCGCCGGCGCCGGCAGTGCCCGCGCTGTGCCGCGCGCTTCACCACCTTCGAGAGAGTGCAGCTGCGCGAGCTGACCATCGTCAAGTCCGACGGCAGCCGCGAGCCCTTCGACCGCGAGAAGCTGTTCCGCTCGATGTCGATCGCGCTGCGCAAGCGGCCGGTCGAGCGCGACCGGCTGGAGCAGATCGTCAACCAGATCACCCGGCGGCTGGAGAGCTCGGGCGAGAGCGAGATCCGCAGCAAGGTGATCGGCGAGATGGTCATGGACACGCTGCGCGACATCGACAAGGTCGCCTTCGTGCGCTTCGCCTCGGTCTACAGGGACTTCCACGAGGTCGAGGACTTCGAGAAGATCATCGGGGACCTCGGCGGCGAGCTCGACGAGGGCCTCGGCAGCGGCCGCGACTGACCCGGGGGCACCTCCCTCTGCGCCCTGCGGTTCCCGGGCGGCAAGAAATCATGTCGCATTCCAAAGAAATTGGGCGGCGAATTCTTGCCGTGCCGGTTCGGTGCACAAGAGATCGGCCACTTGAATCTTGCACTGCGCGCATCGCGGGCGGCCGGGTCGCCCCTGTCGATCCAACTGAGACGGCAAGTCGAGCGGTTGCCCGGGGGCACTCATGGCGGCCCGCGGGAAGGTCTCTCCGGCGCTGCCACCGGTCGCCCTTGCGACCTCGGCTTTCGGTCGGGAAAACCGCAGTTCCGACAGCAACGGCGGCGCGGGACCCGCCGCTCGTGCAGGTCGGCCAGCAGAGCCTCGGGCAGAGCGTGTTCCGGGAGAATCCGAATCAGGTCAGCCCGCAGTGAGCGCCGAAGGAGGCGATGCGCGCATCGCGGGTATCCGTAGGCGCGACCCGAATATCGTAGGATTGATCGGTTCGTGCGCGAGCGAATTCTTGAGATTCCTTCGCCGCGGACGGCAGGCTTCTGCTTTCGTCGCCCGACAGCCGAATTTTCCCCGTTCGCTTGTTCCTTTAGGGTGTGCTCTGCTATATAGAAATCCAGATAGTTGCGGCCCTTTGCCCGGGCTGCCGTGCCTTGCGGGGATCTTACGATGGCAAAGCGTTATGCGGTGGCATTCGCGTTTGGGGCGATCGCGGCCTTGGCGACGACCCCGGGCTGGGCGCAGGAATCCGGCCAGGTCGCTCCGGGGGCGGTGCAACTCGGCCAGGCGACCGACACCGCGGGACAGGAACTGCCCGACGATGCGACGTTGCTGGCCGACGTGCTGGCGGCGCTGCCGGCGGGGGTGACCCTGGAGACCGCGACCGACGACCAGATCGCGGCTGCGGTGCAGAACGTGACGGCGACGCTGAGCACGCCGGGCACCGGGACGACCCCGGGCGCGCCGGCAATCGACATTGGGACCATCACGTCCCAGGTGCTTTCGGTCGTCTCGGTGACGCTCGACTCGATCGGCCGCTCGACCTCGGCGAACAACGTGAGCACGCAGGTGGTCAATACCCTGCCGCCGCAGGTCCGAGCCCAGGTCCAGCAGCAGGTCGCCAGCTCGCGCGGCAACCCGACGCCGAGCCAGATCGCGGCGGTCGGCGGGTTCATCTCCGGAACCATCCAGCCGGCGGCGGGCCAGCAGCAACAGCAGCAGCAGGTCAACCTGCCGATCATTCAGCCCGGGCAGCAGAGCCTCGGGCAGAGCGTGTTCCAGGAGAATCCGAACCAGGTCAGCCCCAGCTGACGTCGCTGCGTCCCAAAGGGGGGGCGGCGGAGCGGGCGCAGGTTTCGGTGACAGGGTGAGTTCGAGGTTTCGGGGAGGCGAGATGGGCAAGGGAAGGTTACTGGTCGGCACGGCTGCGGCCTGCTTCGCTCTGGCCGCGGTGGCCTCTGCCGCCGCGGCGCAGGACGCGGTGTCCGTGCTCGATCGGCCCCGGCCCGAGTACGACCCGGTCGGCGGACGTGTGGGCAGCTTCTTCATCTATCCGAAGGCCGAGGTCGAGACCCGCTACGACACCAACATCTTCGCGACCCAGAACAACGCGAAGGACGACTTCATCGGCGTCTTCAGTCCCCAGATCTCGATCCAGTCCGACTGGACTCGCCATGCACTGAACGCCAGCGCCGGGGCCGAGATCGGTCGCTATGCGGACTTTTCCGGCGAGGACTACGAAGACTTCTTCCTGAAGACCAACGGCCGGCTCGACGTGCTGCGCTCGACCACGATGTTCGGCGACGTGAACCTGTCGAAGCTCCACGAGGAGCGCGGCTCGCCGGACGACGTCAACGGCAAGACGCCGACCGAGTACTACGACCTGAACGGCGGCGTCAGCGGCGCCTATCAGGTCTCGCGCATCGCGCTGTTCGGCAACGCCCGCTACCAGTACCTGGACTACAACGACGTCCAGACCTCGGCCGGCACGACGATCAACAACGACGATCGCGACCGCGGCGTCGCGACCACCGGCGCGCGGGTGGGCTACGAGATCATCCCGAACTATCTCGCCTTCGTCAGCGGCGAGTACAACAACCGGGACTACGTCACCAGCGTCGACGACAGCGGACTCAACCGCGATTCGCAGGGCTACGACATCTCGGTCGGCACCCAGTTCCGGCTGAGCGGCATCACCCGCGGCGAGGTCTCGGCCGGCTGGCAGCAGCAGTTCTACAAGGACTCGCAGCTGAACGACATCAGCGGCTTCTCCTTCAAGCTCGGCGTGACCTGGTTCGCTTCCGAGCTGACGACCGTAGACTTCTCCGGTGCGCGGACGATCGAGGAGACGACGATCGTCGGAGCCTCGGGCTATCTCAACTCGAGCATCCGGGTCGACGTCGCGCACGAGCTGCGGCGCAATATCATCCTGACGGGCGGTGCCGGCTTCGCCGACAATGACTACCAGGGCATCGACCGGACCGATTACCTGTTCGACGGCTCGATCGGCGCCAAGTACCTGATCAATCGGAACTTCTACGTCGGCGCCAACTACGA
This sequence comes from Tistlia consotensis USBA 355, assembly GCF_900177295.1. Taxonomy (GTDB): domain Bacteria; phylum Pseudomonadota; class Alphaproteobacteria; order Kiloniellales; family DSM-21159; genus Tistlia; species Tistlia consotensis. The sequence continues at coordinate 106,777 of NZ_FWZX01000007.1, read as the reverse complement.
GTTCACGATGCGCAACACCAATGTCGACGGATCCGACTACAAGCGGAGCGTCGTCATGTTGCGGGGCGGGGTGCAGTTCTGAGTGCTGGGGGGCCAAGCCGGGTCGATAGGGCGAGGGTGATGGTGCGGCTGCGGCTGGTTCTTTGTGCGGTGTTGTTGGCTCTGGCGCTACTGCCCGGTCGGGGCTCGGCTCAGTCGAGTGGCCCGGCAGGCGCACCGCAGGCGGTCTACCGCCTCGATACCGGCGACAAGCTGCGCGTCACGGTGTTCGACGAAGAGGATCTCTCCGGCGAGTTCGAGGTCAATTCGACCGGTGTGATCTCGCTGCCGCTGATCGGCGAGGTGAAGGCGGAGGGGCGGACCCTCTCGGAGCTCGAGCAGGCGATCGTCGCCAAGCTCCTCAACGGCTACCTGAAGAACCCTCGGGTCAGTATCGAGGTGCTCAACTACCGGCCGTTCTACATACTCGGCGAAGTGAACAACCCCGGCAGCTATCCCTACGTGTCCGGCATGACCGTGCTGAACGCGGTGGCGCTGGCCGGCGGCTACACCTATCGGGCGCGCAAGGATCGGATCCTGATTCAGCGCAACGGTGCCGACAAGGACAGTGCGACCGTGGTCGGTGAACGCGCGGCCGTGCTGCCGGGCGACATCATCACGGTCGACGAGCGCTTCTTCTAGCAGAGGTATGTCGGTCCGCCGCCCTGGGGGCGGTGCGGAACAACGTGACAGTTGCCGTTGCGGGAGACCGCGGGCGGCGGCGGGCGAGGATGAGAGCGGCGATGGATGCGGCGACCCCCCTGACGCGGCGGCACGAGCCGGACGAGTCGCACGGCTACGGCGTGCCGATGGGCGAGAACGAGCTCAATCTCGGCGAGCTGCTCCGCACGCTCTGGCGGCGCCGGTGGATCGTCGTCGGCACGATGCTGCTGCTGACCGGGCTGACGGTCCTCGTCGTCGTACAGTTGACGCCGCGCTACGTCGCGACGACGCGGGTGATGATCGATGCGCGCCAGCAGCGTGTCGTGAACATCGAGAACGTCGTTTCGGGCGTCAATCCCGATGCCGCGATGGTCGAGAGCGAGGTCGAAGTGCTGACCTCGCGGACCCTGGCTTCGCGGGTCGTCGATGAGCTCAAGCTCGACGAGGACCCGGAGTTCAACCCGAAGCTGAAGCCGGCTGACTCCGTCTGGTCCTCGCTGCGGCCGTCGGCTTGGCTGCCCCAGTCCTGGCTCGCGCTGCTTTCGCCCGCGGACAGGCAGAAGCAGCCGCTCGGCGCCGTGGACCAGAAGGACCTCGACCGGGCGGCGGTCATCGACGCCTTCCTGTCCCGCCTGACCGTCAAGCCGGTCGGCCGATCCTTCGTCATGGACATCTCCTTCGTCTCCCAGGATCCCTTCAAGGCGGCCCGCATCGCCAACAAGGTGGCCGATCTCTACCTGGTCAGTCAGCTGGAGGCGAAGTTCGAGGCGACGGCGCGGGCCAACGCCTGGCTGAGCGACCGCCTGAAGACGCTGCGCGAGCAGGTCGAGGCCTCGGAGCGGGCCGTCGTCGCCTATCGCAAGAAGTACAACATCGCCGACACCGAGAAGAACGACGTCTCGAGCCAGCAGGTCTCGGAGCTCAACACGCAGCTGACCATGGCCCGGGCCGATCGGGCGGCGGCCGAGGCGCGGCTGTCGCAGGTCCGCGACCTGGTCAACCGCGGCGGTGCCGACTCGGCGGCGCAGGTGCTGCAATCCGCGCTCATCCAGAACCTGCGCGGCCAGGAGGCCGAGCTGCAGCGCAAGCTGTCGGAGCTGCTCACGCGCTATGGCGAGCGCCATCCGCGCATCGTCAACGCGCGTGCCGAGATCGCCGATCTGCGCAACTCGATCGCCCGCGAGGTCAGGAAGATCGTCCAGAACCTCGAGAACGAGGTCGAGGTCGCCAAGGCGCGGGAGAACGCGCTGCAGAAGGACCTCCAGGGCCTCAAGGCCGAATCCAACGACAGCCGCTCGGCGGAGATCGGCCTCTCCCAGCTGCAGCGCGAGGCCGAGGCGAACCGCACGCTCTACGAGACCTTCCTGAACCGCTTCAAGGAGACCAGCGAGCAGCAGGACATCCAGCAGCCCGATGCCCGCGTGATCTCCCGGGCCGACGTGCCGCTCGCCCCGTCCTATCCGCGCAAGACGCTGATCGTCGGCCTCGCCTTCGGAGCCTCCCTGTTGCTCGGCATTGCCTTGGTCGTCCTGGTCGAGAGGCTCGACAACGGCTTCCGCACCGGCGAGCAGATCCGTTTGGCCGCCGGGCTCGCGACCTTGGCCCTGGTGCCCACTCAGGGCGGGGGGCGGCGCCGCGCGCGGCCGGACCGGGTGCTGATCGACAAGCCGGCCTCGCAGTTCGCGGAATCGATGCGCACCCTGCTGGCCGGCGTGCTGCTCTCGGATATCGACGAACCGCCACGTTCGGTGCTCGTGACCTCATCCGTGCCCGGCGAGGGCAAGACGGTGACGTCGCTGTCGCTGGCACGGGTCGCGGCGCTCGGCGGCAAGCGGACCCTGCTGGTCGATTGCGACGTGCGGCGGCCGACCATGAGCAAGCTGGTGCATCCCGTCGACGCCGATCCCAGGCAGAGCCTGCCCGGGCTGACCGACGTGCTGACCGATCGGGCGAAGCTGCACGAGGCGGTCTTCGTCGACCCGGCGACCGGCCTCCATGTCCTGCTCTCGGGCAGCCGGGTGCCGAACCCCCAGGACCTGCTGCAGTCGAAGACCTTCGGGCGCATCCTCGAGCAGCTGGTCGAGGCCTATGAGCTGGTCGTGCTGGACTCGGCGCCGGTGCTGGCGGTCGCCGATCCGCTGATCCTCGGCGCTCTGGCCGATCGCACGGTCTTTGTCACCCAGTGGGAGAAGACGCCCCGCCAGGTCGCCCTGGCGGCCTTGCGCCAGCTGGTCCAGGCGAAGGCGCATCTGGCCGGCGTGGTGCTCAGCCAGGTCAATGTGCGCCGCCATTCCAAGTACGGCTTCGGAGACTACGGCTACTACTATGGCCGCTATCGCGAATACTATCAGGAGTAGCCGGGAGGCAAGGCGACAACGGCGGCCGGATGCCGCCGGGATCCTCTTCGCCGCCGGCCTCGGTCTCTTGATCGTCGGCCTGGCCGTGCCGAGGACGGTCGGCCACCTGCTGGCGCTGCCGGGCGATCCGATCGCCGATGCCATCCGGATCGACGGGCCGGTCGACGCCGTCGAGCTCGACCGCCTGGTCGAGAGCCGGCGGGCCGCGCTGGCCTGGATCGGCGAGGCGGCCCTCTGGCAGGAGCTGGGCTCCGCCCACTACCTGCGCGCCCAGGCCCTGCCGCTGGATGAGGCCCAGGCCCGGCTCGGTGAGCTGGCGGCTGCCCGCGACGCCCTGACGCGCGCCCTCGAGGCGCGGCCGCTCGACAGCCATGGCTGGATGCGCCTGGCCCTGGTCGAGCTGCTGCTGCTCCATCGCGATGCGGCGGCGCGGGCCCTGGAGACCTCGATCGAGTCGGCACCCGCGCAACGCGACCAGCTCGATGGCCGCATCCGCCTGGGCCTGCTGCTCTGGGACCGCCTGTCGGACGCGGGCCACGACCTTTGGCAGCAGCAGGTCAGGCTGCGCTGGCGCAGCGACGGTGCGGCCACGGGCCAGCTGATCAAGCGGCTGCGCAACGTTCCGCGATTCCGAGCGGCCCTGGCGAGCGAGCCCGGCGGCGATGCCTGGATGGACGCGCTGGTCGCCTCGCCGGCCTTCCGGCAGCCCTGAGTCGGCTGGTCAGCCCGGCAGGTCGCCGCCGTCGCGCTCCGGCTCGGCGAGATCGCCCCGGCGCCAGGCCTGGGTGCTGCCGAGGCCGAGCAGGAAGGCGTAGGCCACCGAGACTGCCGGGATCTGCAGGCTGAAGTCGATCAGGGCGTGGCTGCCGACCAGCAGGGTCGCGGCCACCGCGATCGCCGGATAGAGCCCGTCGCGGCGGCGGCGGAACACGCCGCGCAGGCAGTGCAGCGCCGCCAGCAGGATCGGCAGCGTGAGCAGCGCGGCGCCCGGTATGCCGAGTTCCAGGGCGTTCTCGAGATAGCTTTCGTGCGCCTTGCCCCAGTTCCCGGTCAGCTCGATCGGCTGGAACAGCTTGAACACCAGGTCGAACGAGCCGAGGCCGGCGCCGAGCAGCGGTGCCGTCTCGATCGCCCGTGCGGTTACGGCGTAGGCGTCGCCGCGTGCGACCAGGGAGCCGCCGGCGTCGCCGAGGCGGGCGCCGGTCTTCTCGCCGCTGACCAGGAAAAGCGCGATGGCGCCGGCGCCGATCAGCAGGGCGATGGAGCGCAGGCCGATTGTGCCGCGCCGCTGCCCGCCGGACAGCAGCAGCAGGCCCGCCATCCCGGCGACCGTTGCCGCGAGTCCGCCGCGCGAGCCGGTCAGCAGCAGCGCCGTCGCGACCACGGCGAGCAGCAGCAGCAGGATGCCGTGGCCGCTCAGCATTTCGATCGATCGCTTGACGCGCAGCCTGAGGCCGGGCGCGAACTCCAGGGCGCGCTGCCAGGCCTCGAGCAGCAGGGCCGTCGCGCAGAGCAGGCCCAGGCCGAGGTAGGTCGCGAAGGAGTTGCGGTTGACGAAGGGACCGGTCACCGAGTCGAGGTAGGCCCACTTGCGGAACCAGAGGATCGACTGGCTGCCGCTGAGCTGGGCGATCAGGCCGTAGAGCGCGTAGATCCCGACGCTGGCGACCAGGACCAGCAGCGCCGTCCTGGCCCGCTCGCGACCGCGGCAGAGCTGCAGCGCCAGCCAGAAGACGGCGGCGTAGCCGAACAGGCGCATCAGGCCGTCCCAGGCGGCCAGCGGCTCGACGCTGAGCGCGCCGTCGAGCGGGCGGTCGAGCGCGGCGCCGGCGATCGCCCAGGCCGGATGGTCGAGGTTCGCTGGCGTCCAGCCCGAGGCCTGGACGGCGGCCCAGCCGGTCGCCAGGACGAAGGGCAGCACGACCGGCCAGCAGCGCCGCAGGGCGACCGGTGCCGGCGCCCGGCGAAAGGCGGCCGCGACCGCCCAGGCGGCCAGCAGGACCCCGGACAAGAGGGCCAGCAGGCTCCACGACCAGGGCCGGTTGCTGGCGAAGGGCAGGGGCGCGTAGGCGACCAGGGCGAGCAGGGCCCAGAAGAGAATCCGTTCGGTCATCGGCGTCCTGCCACCCCGCGCTGCAGCCCCGTCCCTTGTTCCACAGGCGGGCCGGGGCGGCAAGGGCAGGCCCGCCCGCTCATCCCAGGCGGCGTTCGAGCGCGCCGGCGAGGCGAGCGGCATCGAGCAGGAAATCGGCGCGCCAGGCGTCGGGCTGGCCGGGCTGGACCAGGGGGCCTTCGCCGACCAGGTAGGCGTAGTCCAGGCCGCAGAGGCAGGCCAGGTGCCAGTAGAGCGCGGAGACGTAGCCGGGCGCGAACAGCTCGACGACCCGGGCGCCGGGCGCGCAGAAGGCGAGGTTGGCCAGGGCGGCGCCATGGGGCGCGACGATCAGTTCGGCGCCGGCGAAGAGCCTGGCCTGCTCGACGACGCTGCGGCCTTCGAGCGGCAGCGCCGTGAAGCCGAGCGGCGCCAGGCGCGCCAGCACCTCGGCCTCGTTCAGCAGGCGGCGGTAGCGCCCGCGGTTGCGTGTGATGAACAGGCGCCGGGGAGCGCCGGGGGCCGGCGCGCCGGTGTCGGTGGGCAGGATCGCGCGGCGCAGCAGCTCGACGGCCCAGGGCGTCGGCGCCTGGATCCGCGTCGGCTGCAGCAGGCGGTCCGGCGCCAGGTGGCGGTCGGGTCCGGCGGCCAGGATGCGCTCCTCGCCGACTCCGAGCAGGGCGAGGGTCTCGCGCTGGAACGGCTGGGCCCACCGCGCGTAGATCCGGTCCGCGGGCAGCCCGGCCTCCTCGAGCAGGCGCAGGCGGGGCAGGGCCTCGAACAGCCAATGGTAGTAGTTGTCGGCGCTCGGCGTCGCGAGCGAGAACAGCGTGCCCTCGACCCGGCGCGGCGGCGGCAGGCGCAGGCTGGCGAACAGGCTGTGCTCGCCGGCGCGGCGGCCGATCTCCTGCGACAGGTCGCCGATCAGGCCGTCGTCGCCGGCGATCACCGCGCCCTCGGCGCCGACCAGCCGGCAGTTCCGGAGCGACAGCAGCGAGGTCGCCTCGAAGCGCGCCGCCGGCTGCCGCTCGAACTTCCAGTGCGGCCGGCCGCCGGCCAGGTCCCGGGGCTCCGCGCAAGGCCGCTCGCCGCCGGGCAGGGTGCAGAGCACCTCTGCGCCGGCCGCCGGCTCGCGCCAGGAGGGATGCAGCCGCCTGGGCGGGCCGAAGGTCCGCGAATCGCCGGGCACCCGCGCCCAGGCCCGGCGCAGGACGGCATGGACGCGACCGGAAAGGTCCTTCGCCTGGCCGTGGAAGCGCGGCGGTATCAGCCTGACGGCCAGCGCCTTCAGAGTCATGGTCGGCCCGGTTTCCCCTGCCATGGTTGGGCGCCGCGGATCATTGCCGATCGCGGCGGCGCGGGCCAGGGCCGGTTGCAGTCGGCCGGCCCTGGCACCTTTGTTTCGGGCGACCGATGTTCTAGCCTGGGCCGGAAGCGGCCTGGCTGGCCAGCCAGGCGAGGGGGAGCGCTCCATGTATCGACAGGTCCGGGCCGTGGTTCGTTCTCCGGGATTCCGGGCGAAGCCGTTGCGCACCCTCGTCCTCGCGGCCTCCTGGCTGGTCGTCTGCTTCCTGCTGCGCCGTCCGGTCACGATCCGCGTCGCGCCCTACGATTTCCGGCTGCGCCTGCCGCCGCTGTTCGGCCACCAGGGCTCGACCTGGATCTACGTCCAGCGCGAGTACTACGAGCCCCTGCTGCTCGGGCTCGGGACCTTCGTCCGCCCCGGTGGCGTGTTCATCGACGGTGGCGCCAACCAGGGCATCTTCACCTGCGCCGCGGCGCGGCTCTGTGGGCCCGAAGGACGGGTCGTCGCGATCGAGCCGCAGAGCTACGCCCGCGCCGCCCTGGAGCAGAACATCCGGCTCAACGGCTTCCGCAGCGTCGCGATCGTGCCGAAGGCGCTGTTCGACAGCGAGGGCACGGCGCTGCTCGACCGCTCCGCCAGCGCGGTCTCGGCCAGCATCGTGCGCCGCTTCGGCGAGCGCGAGACCGAGACCGTCGAGACGACGACCCTCGACCGGCTGGTCGAGGAACTGGCGCTGCCGCGGGTCGACGTGATCAAGCTCGACGTCGAGGGCGCGGAGTTGCCGGCGCTGCGCGGCGCGGCCCGGACGATCGCCGCCTGCCGCCCGATCCTGGTGCTGGAGAGCCTCGACCCCGAATCGGACGACTGGGCGGCGGCCACCGCGCTGCTGGCCGGCCAGGGCTACATGATGCATCTGCTCGACGAGGCGGGGCGGCTGCAGCCCTGCGCGCGCCTGGCGGCGGGTCACCCGAACGTCGTCTTCCTGCCGAGCGCCGAGACCGCCGGCGGGGCGACGGTCGCCGCGCCCGCCGTGGCCCGGGCCTGAGCGCGGCGCCAGGCGAGGAGTGGCCATGGACTTCGTCGCCCGCAGCTACGAGCGCCACGCCGAGGAGATGCGGCGCGACAGCGGCCTGGTGCATCCGGTCATCGTGCGGCCCGACAGCATCGAGGCCTGGCGGCAGTTCCGGCTCTACGAGCCGCTGCGCCCGCTGCTCGCCTTCTGGCCGCAGGCGCACTGGCTGACGATCGGCGACGTCGGCAACGACGCCTTCTGCCTGAAGCGGCTCGGCGCCGCCGAGGTCACCGCCACCTGCCTGGCCGACGACATGCTGCGCGCCCAGGCGGAGCGCGGCCACCTGCCGGGTGTCGCGATCCGCCCGCTCAACGCCGAAGCCATGGACCTGCCCGACGGCTCCCTTGACCTCGTGCTCTGCAAGGAGACCTATCACCACCTGCCGCGCGCGCCGCTCGGCCTCTACGAGATGCTGAGGGTCGCGCGCCGCGCCGTGGTGCTGATCGAGCCGGCCGAGCCGCGCGGCTGGCGGCCGCTCGACAAGCTGCGCGCCCTGGTCAAGCGGGTGCTGCGCGGCACCGCGGGCTGGGAGAACGAGTTCGAGCCGGTCGGCAACTTCATCTTCCGGCTGTCCGAGCGCGAGGTCTTCAAGGCGGCGACGGCGCTGCAGCTCGGCCACGTCGCCTTCGCCCACACCAACGACTTCTCCTGGTCGCCGCTCAACCCGAGGCCGCGCTCCGACCGCCTGGCCTTCGGCCTGGCCCGGCTCGGCATCGCCTGCCAGGGCCTGCTCTCGGCTCTTCACCTGATGAACTGGGGCCTGGTCTACGCCGTGGTGTTCAAGGAGCCGCTGGAGCCGGGGCAGGTCGAGGCGCTGACCCGCGCCGGGTTCCGGGTGGTCGCGCTGCCGCGCAATCCCTATCTGGAGCGCCGCCAGGGGTGAGGCCTCAGCCCTCCGGATCGTAGCGGTAGCGGGCCCGGCGGCGGTCGACGAGGCGCTCGAACAGCGGCACCGCTCCCGGCAGCGCGCGCAGGGCGCGCGACCGCCAGGGGACCCGCCCGAGCCGGTCCGGCCCGTCGTCGCCGACGTCGCAGGTCTCGCAGACGCCGCCCTTCGGCCCCGGCGCCAGCAGCCCCGCGCGCGCCGGGGCGAGATCGCGGTAGAAGTCGAACAGGCCGTAGCCGGGCTGCGACAGGTCACCGATCACCGCCTCGGCCTGCTGCGGCGCGTCGGAGCGGACGTGGCAGCACAGCACGCCCTTGCCGTTCCAGTCGACGACGACGTGGCGCACCGGCGCGAAGCAGGCGGCGCGCCGGCGGTAGCTCCGGCGCTTCGGGATGTCCATCAGCCCGCCGCGGGTCCACATCGTCTCGACCGAGAAGTTCGGCACGCCCATGGTGATCTTCATGACGCTGCCGGTGACCCGGTAGTCGCGCTGGCCGATCTCCTCCAGGCCGAGGCCGGTGCGCTTGCCGAAGCGGCGCAGGCCGTCGGCCATCGCCTCGGGATCGCCCTCGCGCCCGTCCGGCAGGTAGAGGTCCAGGAACAGGCGGTCGACCCCGGCGGCCTCGAGCGCGGCGATGCTCTCGGGGTTCAGATAGTCGCCGTTGCTGGTCAGGGCGATCTGCGCGTTCGGCAGGGCGGCGCGGGCCTTGGCCAGGCGCGGGTAGAGCGAGTCGTGCGCCAGCGGCTCGTGGTAGCGCGACCACATCAGCACCTGGCGGTAGTCGATGCTGGCCAGGTCGGCGACGATCCGCTCGAACAGGGCGTCGGACATCAGGTGGTTGGCGCTGCGCCGGTCCAGAAAGACGTTGGGGCAGAACCAGCAGGTCCGGTTGCAGTAGCTGTGGTTCTCGATCTCAACCAGGTCGACGTAGCGCGAGAACAGGCGCTTCACGGCCTCCCGCTCGGCCCGGCCGTCGAACAGCTCGGGCGGCAGCAGGTTGGCCGAGACGGCCTTGGTCAGGCGTGCGAGTGTCCCCAAGGACCGGCCTCCCAGCCGGAAGCGTCGAAGCGGGCCGCGCCGGGCGGTCGGCACGGGATCGAGGAACGTTCCGCGGCGTCTGCCGCCGGATCTCCCGGTGCGGCGCACCATAGCCGACGCGACGGCTTCTGTTAAATAGGGCGGCGCCGGCAGGAGCGCGGGCGCGAAGACAGGAGGCCTGGTGCCGACGATGGGGCCCGAGCGGCGGCTGAGGATCGCCTACGTCTGCGAATACTTCCGTGACTGGGGCTCCGGCCACGACGTCAGCAGCCACGCCCGCGTCGCCCACCTGGCCAGCCGGCACGAGGTGACGCTCTATGCGGCGCGGGTCGACGCCGCCTGCCTGCCGGCCGGAGTCTCGGTGCGCCGGCTGCCCTGCCTGCCGTCGCGGTTGCTCGCCGCGCAGTTCCTGAGCGCCCGGCTGTCGTGGAGCCTGTGCCGCCGGCTCGGCCGCCTGGCCGGGCGCTACGACCTGATCTACTCCTCCTCGCCGCTGTGGGGGGGCGAGGACCTGGCCGACGTGCACTTCTGCTCGGCTGCCTGGCTGCGGCGCATGGCCGGCGAGGAGGCCGAGGCCGCGGGGCTGCTGCCGCGCCTGAAGCGCCTGCACGCCCGCCTGGCCCACGGCATCGCCGCCGTGCTGGAACGGGCCGCCTTCGGCCGCGTGCGCGTGCGCGGCCGGCCGTTGCTGCTGCCGGTCTCCCGCGGCATCGCCGAGACGCTGGCGGCCGAGTTCGCGCTGTCGCCGGCGGCCATGGAGGTGCTGCCCAACAGCGTCGACCTGGCCCGCTTCCGCCCAGGCCAGGAGCCGGCACTGCGCGCCCGGCTCTGCGCCGAGGCCGGCTGGGACGAGCCGGGCTTCCTGCTGCTGTTCGTCGGCGGCGGCTGGTTCCGCAAGCGCCTGGCGCTCGCGGTGCGGGCCCTGGCCCTGCTGCCGCCGCAGGTCAGGCTGGTCGTCGTCGGCGCCGGCGACGCGGCGGCCATGCGTGACCTGGCCGACGGGCTTGGCGTCGGCGGGCGCCTCCACTTCGCCGGGCCGCGCAGCGACGTCGAGCGCTTCTATCGCCTGGCCGACCTCTTCGTCTTTCCCTCGGCCTTCGAGACCTTCGGGATCGTCACGCTCGAGGCGCTGGCCAGCGGCCTGCCCTGCCTGGTCTCGCGCTATCCCGGCGCCGAGGAACTGGTCGAGGAGGGCGTCGACGGCTGCTTCGTGGAGGACGCCGGGACCCTGGCCGAGCGGGTGCGCCGGCTGCTCGACGATCCGGCCCTGCGCGGCCGGATGGCCGCCTGCGCGCGCGACCGGGCGGCACGGTTCGGCGAGGCCGAGGTGCTGGCGCGGCTGTCCGCGCTGGTCGAAAGCCGGGCACGTACGATTCGTTAACAGGACGGGCGTTGGCACGGCGGAGCGCAGCGCCTAGCCTTGGCGCCGTCGAGCAATGCAGCGGGGGCGGCAGCGATGGCTGCGGTTGCGGAGGGCGCCGGCGGACCTTCGGCGCTGCCGGCCGGCGCGCCGCCGAAGGTCCTGGTCGTCGGCCACACCTACATGGTCCGGATGAACCAGCGGAAGCTGGAGGCGGTCTGGCGCGGCGGCCTCGCCGAGCCGGCCCTGCTGGCGCCGGCGCGCTTCGGGCCCAACGAGTGGGGCCGGGTCTTCGAGTTCGAGCCGCCGGCCTTCCCGATGCCCGCCTTCGCCGCCCCGGTCTTCTTCGGGCGGCGGGTCGGCGGATACTTCTATTCCTGGCACCGGCTGCGCCGGGCGATCCGCGCGGTCCGGCCGGACCTGCTGCACGTCGAGGCCGAGCCCTACAGCCTGGTCGCCCTGCAGTGCGCGCTGGCCGCCCGCCTCTGCGGCCTGCCGCTGAGCTTCTTCACCTGGGAGAACGTCGACCGGCGGCTCTCTCCGGCGCGTCGCCTGTCGCGGCGCTTCGTGCTGCGCAGCGCCCGGCTGGCCGTCGCGGGCAACGAGGCGGCGGCCGGCCTGCTGGCCGGCTACGGCTATCGCGGCGCGAGCGTCGTGCTGCCGCAGCTCGGCATCGAGGCCGCCGACTTCCCGCCGCGCGCCGCCGAGCCGGACGGCGAGGCGCTGCGTGTCGGCTTCGTCGGCCGCCTGATCCCCGAGAAGGGCGTCGACCTGCTGCTGCGTGCCGCCGCGCGCCTGGCTCGGGACGCTGCGACCGCGCGGTCGCTCCGGCTGGTGATCTGCGGCGGCGGCAGTGACGAGGCGCGGCTCAGGGCGCTGGCCGCCGAGCTGGGCATCGCGGGCCGGGTCGAGTGGCTGCCGGCGGTGCCGCACGAGGGCGTTGCCGAGGTGCTGGCCGGCCTGCACCTGCTGGTCCTGCCGTCGCGCTCCAGCCCGACCTGGCAGGAGCAGTTCGGCCACGTGCTGATCGAGGCGATGGCGGTCGGCGTGCCGGTCGTCGGCGCGCGCAGCGGCGCGATTCCCGAAGTGATCGGCCGCGACGACTGCCTGTTCGCCGAGGAGGACGATGCGGCCCTGGCTGCGCTGCTGGCGCGGGCGCGGGACGAGCCGGCCTGGCGCGAGGAGCTCGCGCGCCGCGGTGCGGAGCGCGTGAAAAAACTCTATACACATGATCGCGTCGCGGAGGCGCTGGCTCGGGCCTGGCGGGCCTGCCTGCACCAGGGAAGGCCGGTTGCGCTCGAGCCGGCGGCGGCGCGGATGGCGGGCGAGCGAGGGAGTGGGGGATGACGACGACCGAGCGCTTCGTCGAGCGGTACCATAGCGCACTGGGCCGGCCGGGCCTCGACGACCCGGCGCTGCGGCGCACGATCTTCGCGGCCCTGCGGCGGACGCTGGGGCCCTGGCTGCCGGACCGCAAGGACGGCCGGATCCTCGACGTCGCCTGCGGCGAAGGCCACTTCCTGAGCTTCCTGCGCGAGGCCGGCTACACGAAGCTGCGCGGCATCGACCTCTCCGACGAGAACGTCGGACTCTGCCACCAGGCCGGGCTCGACTTCGTGTCCAAGCAGGACGTCCTGAAGCTTGCCGAGTTCGAGCCGGGCCGGGACTTCGACTGCATCTTCGCGCTCGACATCCTGGAGCACCTGCCGAAGGCCAGGGTCGTCGAGTTCGTCGAGTCGCTGCGCGCACGCCTGGCGCCGGGCGGCACCCTGGTCCTCAGGACCCCGAACATGGCCTGCCTGTTCGGCCTCTTCCACCGCTACAACGATCCGACCCACGAGTTCGGCGTCACCGAGAACACCCTCGGGGACATCCTGGCGCTCGCGGGCTTCGCGCGTGACGGCATCGAGATCCGCGCCGAGTGGAACGCGACGACGCCGCTCGGGCGGGGCCGCGAGCTCTACCTCCGCCTGCTGCACCGCCTCGTCTATCTGGCGGAGGACTCCTCGCGCCCGCACATTGCGACCAAGAACCTGCTGGCGCGTGCCGCCAACCGTCGATGATGCCGCAGGGTGGTCCGGCCGTCGCCGCGGAGCCCTCGGTGGGCGTCGAGCCTGCGACGGTGCTGCTCTGCCCGGTGCTGCCATCGGACGGCTGGGTCAGCCTGGAACTCTACTACGAGGATGTGCGGCGCGCCCTGCAGGCGGCCCGGCTGTCCGCGGAGGTGCAGACCGTGCTGCCGAGCCAGAAGACGGCGCCGTCCCGGCTCGGCAAGCAGATCGAGCGCTACCTCGACTATCCGAGCCTGGTGCGGCGAGCCTACCGGGCCGCGACGAAGCCGGCGGTCGTGCACGTCCTCGACCAGAGCTACGGGCACCTTTGCCGCTCTGACCTGCCGACTGTCGTGACCTGCCACGACCTCGCGCTCTTCGAGATTCACGAGTTGAACCCGTTGCAGCTGGCGCTCTGGAAGTACCGCGTGCGCGGGATGCGCCGCGCGCGCCGCGTCGTCGCCGTGTCCGAGGCGACGGCACGGGACGTCGAACGCCAGCTCGGCATGGCGCGGGCCAGGATCAGCGTCAGCCACGAGGGCGTCGACCCGAAGTTCCGCCCGCGCAACATCGAGGGGCGGAAGGGCGTCCATCTGGCGCGATTGGCCGGCCGGCGCGGCGACGGCCTGCTGCTTCACGTCGGCAGCAACCTGCGACGCAAGGGTATCGACACCTTGCTGGCGGCCTTGGCCGTGCTGGTGCAGGAGGGATTGGACGTGCGGCTGGCGAAGGTCGGCCGCGATCCCAGCCAGGACGGCTACGGCGGCCTGATCGAAGAGCTCGGCCTTCGGGACCGGATCCTCTATCTCGGGCGCCTCGACGACGACGCGCTGGTCGACGTCTACAACGCCTGCGACGTCTTCTGCTTTCCGTCACGCTTCGAGGGCTTCGGGCGGCCGGTGCTGGAGGCCATGGCCTGCGGCCTGCCGGTCGTCGCCGCGCAGAGCTCCTCGCTGCCCGAAGTCGGCGGCAGCGCCGCGCTGTTCCATCCACCGGGCGACGTGGCAGCGCTCGCGGCCCAGGTGCGGCGCATCCTGACCGAGGCGGGGCTGGCCGAACGGATGCGCGGCGACGGCTTCGCCAACTGTCGGCGGTTCAGCTGGCGGCAGCACGGCGCCGACCTGATCGCGGCCTACCGCGCGGCATTGGCCGAGCGATCCGGGGGGTGACGGCGGTGCCAGGGCAGCGGATCCACAGATGTGCGGCATAGCCGGAGCGCTTTCCCCTGGCGTCGCGGACCTCTCGCCCGCCGTCGCCGCGATGGTCGCGGCGCTGCGTCACCGCGGGCCCGACGACAGCGGCCAGGAAGCCATGCCGACCGGCGCGGGCGAGCTCGCGCTGGGCAGCACGCGGCTCGCCATCGTCGATCTCTCGGCGGCCGGCCACATGCCGATGCGCGACCCGGAGACCGGCAACCTCGTCGCCTACAATGGCGAGATCTACAACTTCCCGGAGCTGCGCCGGGAGCTGGAGGCGGCCGGCGACCGCTTCCGCTCCGGCACCGACACCGAGGTGCTGCTCAGGGCCTACGCCCGCTGGGGCACCGGCTGCCTGCCGCGCCTGCGCGGCATGTTCGCCTTCGCCCTGTGGGATGCCGGCCGGCGGGAGCTGCTGCTGGCCCGCGATCCCGCCGGCAAGAAGCCGCTCTATCTCGCCGAGCGTCCCGGCCGGGTCGCCTTCGCCTCCGAGGTGCGCGCGCTCCTGGCCAGCGGGCTGGTCGAGCGCCGGCTCGACCGGGCCGGGCTCGAAACCTTCCTGTTCAACGGCTTCTGCGTCGCGCCGGCGACCCTGGTCGAGGGCGTCTCGGCACTGCTGCCCGGCCACTTCCTGCGTCTCTCGGGGACCGGCGAGCGGCTGGAGCTGGCGCGCTACGACCCGATCGACGAGGCCCGCGACGCCGGCGCGCCGCGAGCCGACGCCGAGGCCGTGCTCGATACCCTGCGCGAGGCCGTGCGGCTGCGCCTGGTCGCCGACGTGCCGCTCGGCGCCTTCCTCTCGGGCGGCCTGGATTCCGCTGCGGTGGTCGCGCTGATGGCCGAGGCGTCCAGCGCGGTCCGGACCTTCTCGATCGGCTTCGAGGAGAGCGCCTACGACGAGTCCGGACCGGCGCGCTGGGTCGCCGAGCGCTTCGCGACCCGGCACAGCGCCATCCGGCTGAGCCGCGACGACTTCATGGCCTGGCTGGACGACGGCCTGGCCGCCTTCGACCTGCCGAGCTTCGACGGCCTCAACACCTACTGCGTGTCGCGCGCGGCGCGCGAGGCCGGCCTGACCGTGGCGCTGTCCGGGATCGGCGCCGACGAGCTGTTCGGCGGCTATCCCTTCTTCCGCTCGATTCCGCGGCTGCGCCGGATGGCCGGCCTGCTGCACGCGCTCGGCCCGGTTCTTCGGACGGCAGTCGATCGCGTGGCCCGGCCCGGGACCGACCGCCTGCGCGGCGGCTGGAAGGTCGCCGAGCTGCTGCGCCTGGGCCGCCCGGACGATCCCGTGATCGCCTGCTACCAGACCGCGCAGATGCTGTTCCCCGGCTGGAGCCGGACGGCGCTGCTCGGCGGGCCGGAACGGACCCGCTGGGGCTTGCCGGCGGCGTTCCTGGACCTGCTGTCGGGCGAGCTGGCCGGAGCCGGCGACCCGGCGGCGGCGGTCTCGCTGCTCGCCTCCCGCCTGTTCCTCGGCGAGCGCTGCCTGCGCGACAGCGACACCATGTCGATGGCCGTCTCGCTGGAGCTGCGCGCGCCCTTCACCGACCGCGAGCTGGTGCGCCTGCTGCGCCGGGTGCCCGGCGCCGAGCGTTGCGCCGGCGCGCCGGACAAGCCCTACGAGTGGCGCCTGCTGCGACCGCTGCTCGGCGACGACTTTCCGCTGCGCGGCAAGCAGGGCTTCGTCTTCCCCTTCGAGCAGTGGCTGAGGGCACCCGGCTACCGCGCCACGCTGCGCGACCGCCTCGGCGACCGGCGGCTGGTCGCCGACTGCGGCCTGCGGCCGGCGGTGGTCGAGGGCCTGCTCGACAGCTTCGAGCGCCAGCCCGGGCGGGTGCCCTGGTCGCGCATCTGGGCACTCCACGTCCTGCTCGACTGGTGCGCGCGCCATCGCGTCTCCGCCTGAGGGGAGGGGCGA
The DNA here is from genome assembly GCF_900177295.1 of Tistlia consotensis USBA 355. Classification (GTDB taxonomy): domain Bacteria; phylum Pseudomonadota; class Alphaproteobacteria; order Kiloniellales; family DSM-21159; genus Tistlia; species Tistlia consotensis. The sequence continues at coordinate 90,795 of NZ_FWZX01000007.1, read as the reverse complement.
TGCGGATCCTGATGGCCCACAACCGCTACCTGGTGCGCGGCGGCGAGGACGAATCGACCGACGCCGAGCTGGCCCTGCTGCGTGCGGCCGGCCACCAGGCCGACCTGCTGGAGGCCGACAACCGCCGGGTCGCCGAGCTCGGCCGGCTGGCGACCGCAGCGCGCACCCTCTGGTCGCGCGAGGCCTACCGGGAGGTCGAGCGGCGCCTGGCCGGCGGCGCCTACGACGTCGTCCACGTGCAGAACTCCTTCCCGCTGCTCTCGCCCTCGATCCTCCATGCCGCCCGGGCCGGCGGGGCGGCCGTCGTGCAGAGCCTGCGCAACTACCGCCTGCTCTGCCTCAACGGCTACCTGTTCCGCGACGGCCGGCTCTGCCACGACTGCCTGGGCAGGGCCGTGCCCTGGCCGGGCGTGCGGCACCGCTGCTACCGCGGCAGCCTGCCGGGCAGCGCCACGGTCGCCGGCATGGTGACGCTGCACCGCGCGCTCGGCACCTGGCGGCGCTGCGTCGACCGCTTCGTCGCGCCCTCGGACTTCACCCGGCAGCTCTTCGTCGAGGCCGGCTTCGAGGCGGCGCGGATCGTGGTCAAGCCGAACTTCGTCGCCGGCGAGCCGGCGGTCGGGACGGGCGAGGGCGGCTACCTGCTGTTCGTCGGCCGGCTGTCGTCCGAGAAAGGCCTCGGGGTGCTGCTGGAGGCCGTCGGGCGGCTCGACCCGCCGCTGCCGCTCAAGGTGATCGGCGAGGGTGCGCCGCCCGAGGGCGCCGCGGTGCCCGGCGTCGAGTGGCTCGGCCGCCGTCCGCTCGACGAGGTCTACCGCGCCATGGGCGAGGCCCTGGCCGTGGTCGTGCCCTCGGTCTGGTACGAGACCTTCGGGCGGATCGTCGTCGAGGCCTATGCCGCCGGCACGCCGGTCGTCGCCTCGGACCAGGGGGCCGTCGCCGAGCTGGTCGACGACGGCGTCACCGGCTACCGCTTCCGCGCCGGTGATCCGGCCGACCTCGCCGTCGCGCTGGCGCGGCTCCGCGACCGCCCCGAGGCGACGCGCGCGCTGCGCCTGGCCGCCCGAAGGCGCTACGAGGAACGCTACACCGGCGCGCGCAACCTGGAACTGCTGCTGGCGATCTACCGCCGGGCGGTCGCGGCTCGGGACGCCCGGACCGGCTGAGCGGCGACGAGGGCCTTGGGCCCGACCGGCGCTTGTGTTTTTCTGCGGCAGGCTCGTGCCGGTGAAGCGGGTCGGAAGCCGGAAGGGGGAAGGCGGCATGGCTGGGGAAGCGGTACGATTGCCCGGGACGCTCGATCTGCGCCGTTGGTCGCTGATCCTGACGACCGGCATCGCCGTGGCGGTCGTGCTGAGCGGCCTCGAGCCGGCGATGCACTGGCGGACGGTCGGCGACGATGCGTACTACTACTACGGCGTGGCCCGCGGCCTGGTCGAGCACGGCCGGCCGACCTTCGATGGCCTGACCCTGGCCTCCGGCTACCATCCGCTGTTCCTGGCGATCTGCACGATGCTCTACGCCCTGCTCGGCGCGGCGCTGCCCGCGGCGGTCGTCGTGTTGGCGGCGCTGGCGCTCGCGGTCCACGGCGCGGTCTGCCTGAAGCTCGCGGAGCAATTGGCGCTCGGCCCGATCTCGAGCCTGCTGTTCGGCCTGATGCTGGTCGCCAACCCGGCGCTGCTGCAGAGCGTCTGGATGATCGGCCTGGAGAGCCTGCTGGCGGTGCCGCTGCTCGCCGGCTTCCTGCTGGTCTGCCTGCGCGCCGTCGACGCGCCGGAGGAGGCGCCGGGCAGGTTGCCGTCAGCGGCGGCGCTGATGATCCTGCTGATCGTCGCCCGGCTCGACCTGGCGATCGTCGCGGCACCGGTCTTCGCCTTCGCCTTTCGGCGGCGGCCCCTGGGGGTCGTGCTGGGAGGCGGTGCCCTGGCGGTCGTGCTCGGCGCCTACATGCTGGTCCACCTGAGCGTCTTCGGCAGTCCCCTGCCGGCCAGCGCCGACGCCATGCGCCTGCTGAGCCGGCCGCTGGTCGAGCGGCATCTCCACGCGGTGCTGCACACAGGCTACTACATCGATTTCCTGGAGCATCCGCTGCGCTTCGTGATGAACGCGCTGCGCAGCCTGCGTTTCGCTGTCGGCGTGCCGTCCGGCGTCGGCGAGGTCTCGGCCGGACGCCTGCTCGCCGGCGCGCTGCTGCTGGCCGTGGCGGTGGCCGTCGCGGCGGTGCTCCGGCCGGTCGGCTGGACGAAGCTGCGCCGGGACCCGCGGGCGGCCCTGGCTGCGGTCGTCGTGCTCTTCGTCCTGCTGCTGGTCTACGCCGGGACGGTCCGGATCTACTACCTGCGGCCTTGGTATCACGGCCTCAACGCGGTTGCCCTGGCGCTCGCCGGCTGGATCCTGGTGGCCCGGCACCTGCGGCCGCTCGGACACGCCTGGCTGCTGCCGGCCGCCTATGGCGCGGTGCTGCTTGGCTTCGGCGTCGCCGCCTTCACCGAGAGTCCTCCGGCCTTTCCGCTGCGGCGGGCCGAGGTCGCCAGGGCGGCGGTCGCGATCCTGCCCGCCGACGCCCGGATAGGCGCCTTCAACGCGGGCATCTACGGCTGGGCCGCTCCGGAGCGCATCGTCAATCTGGACGGTCTGGTCAACGAGGCGGCCTTCGCGGCGATCCGTGACGGCCGGCTGGCACGCTACATCTGGGACGAGGCCGGCCTGCGCTATCTGCTGGACGTCGATCCGGCCGACTCGTTGGTCGCGATGATCGACGGCAACGAGCGCTCGCCCCTGCGCCTGAATCTGGAGCCGATGGAAACCTGGTCGGACGGGCGCGACACGCACACGCTCTGGCGGATCGTCTGCACGGTCGGCTGCGGGGCGCACTAGGCCATGGCGGTGTCCGGTGGTGATCGAGCAGGGGAGCGGCGGGCGGCGGCCTGGCCGCGGGAGAACGTGCTGGGCGTCGGCGTCTCGGCGCTCAACCTCGATCGCGCCTGCGCCAGCGTCGAGCGCTGGATCGCCGAGGGCGAGCGGCACTACGTCTGCGTCACCGGCGTGCACGGCGTCATGGAGAGCCGGCGCGATCCCGCGCTGCGCCGGATCCACAATGCCGCCGGCCTGGTGACGCCGGACGGCATGCCGCTGGTCTGGATGCTGAAGCTCGGCCGCCATGCCGGCGTCGACCGGGTCTACGGCCCCGACCTGATGCTGGAGCTGTTCCGGCGCTCGGAGCAGAAGGGCTTCCGGCACTTCCTCTACGGCTCGACGCCCGAGGTGCTGGCGCGCCTGCAGGCCCGCCTGGCCGAGCGCTTTCCCGCGGCCGAGGTCGTCGGCAGCTTCTCGCCGCCGTTCCGGCCGCTCTCCGAGGCCGAGAGCGCGGCGATCGTCGAGCGGATCAACGCCAGCGGCGCCGACATCCTCTGGGTCGGCCTCTCGACGCCCAAGCAGGAGCGCTGGATGGCCGAGCATCGTGCGCGCCTGGCGCCGGCCGCCCTGATCGGCGTCGGCGCCGCCTTCGACTTCCATGCCGGCCTGCTGCGCCAGGCGCCGCGCTTCGTCCAGCGCAGCGGCTTCGAATGGCTGTTCCGCACGGCCATGGAGCCGCGCCGCCTGTGGAAGCGCTATGCCCGCAACGTGCCGCTGTTCCTGCTCGCGGTCGCCGCCCAGAAGAGCGGCCTCAGGCGCTATCCGCTCGATGAGTGAGCCATGATCCCGCTGCCCGCGCGGGCGACGCTGCGGCGCTGGTCGGTGACCGGCTTGAGCGCGCTCGCCGACCAGGTCGTCTTCTCCAGCGTCAACTTCCTGCTCAATATCCTGCTGGCGCGCTTCCTGACAGCCGAGGCCTACGGTGCCTTCGCGATCGCCTATTCGCTGTTCTTCCTGGCGCTCAGCCCCTACCAGGCCCTGGTCATCGAGCCGTTCCATGCCCTGGGCGGCGCCCCTGACCGACCCGGCGGCGCCGGCTACCTGTCGCAGGTCCTGCAGGGCCAGCTGCTGCTGGCCCTGGTCCTGGCCGGTGTCCTGGTCGTCGCCGGGCTGGCGCTGGGGGCGTTCGGCTCGCCGGTCGGGCCGCTGCTGCTGCTCTTCGCCGCCGCGGCGCCCTTCCTGTTCCTCCAGATGCTGCTGCGCCGGGCCTGCTACGTCGAGGGCCGCGCCGGCCTCGCCCTGGCCGGCAGCTCGGTCTACTTCCTGGTCGCCTGCGCCGGCGTGCTGCTGCTGGTGCGCTTCGGCGAGGCCGGCGCGACCGCGGTGCCGCCGCTGCTCGGCCTCGCCGGGGCGGCCGGCCTCGCCGTGCCGGTGCTGGGCCTCGGGATCCCGCTGCGCCGGCTGCTCAGCCTCGACGGCGGCCGGCTGCGCGCCGTCGCCCTCGAGCACTGGCGCCACGGCCGCTGGCTGCTGGCCAGCGGCGCGCTCGGCGTCGTCTCCGGCACCATCTACGCGCCGGCGATCGGCGCCGCCCTTGGCACCGCGCAGGCCGGCGCCTTCCGTGCCGTGCAGAACCTCTTCCTGCCGTTGACCCAGATGCTGGCGGCCCTGGCGATGCCGCTGCTGCCGGTGCTGTCGCGCAAGCTCGGGGCGGAAGGCGAGGGGGGCGACGGCCCCCAGGTGCGCCGCGCCGTGCTGCTGCTGCTGCCCGTCGCGGCCGGCCTGGTGCTGCCCTACGCCCTGGCCATGCTGCTGGTCGGCGACCGCCTGCTCGACCTGCTCTACGGCGCCGGCAAGTACACCGGCGACGCCTGGCTGCTCGACTATCTCTCGGTTGGCGCCCTGGGCCTGATCGCCGTCTTCGCCCTCGGCCAGACGGCGCGCGCCCTGCGCCGCTTCTCGATCGTCTCGGCGGGCGAGGCGGCCGGCGCACTGGCTACCGTCTGCGTGACGCTGCCGCTGCTCGGCCTCTACGGCCTGGCCGGCGCCGCGGCGGGATTCCTGGTCGCGCAGCTGGCGCCCGCCGTTGTATTGAGCTGCTGGGCGGTCCGGCGTCTCGGCCGCCGCAGAGGATCCGGCGGATGACCTCGGGCCACGCCATTCCGATCGCCCTGCTGGCGCTGGCTGCCGTGGCCGGCGCGGCGCTGGCGGTCCCGACCTACGGGCTCGGCCTCCTGCTGTTCGGCTTTGCGCTGCTGGCGCTGCTCGCCTACGCCGGGGCCGACCGGACGCGCATGGCCGTCGCGCTGCTCGCCGCGGTGCTGCTCGGTCAGTTCCTCAAGCGCGCGCTCTTCGTCATCGAGCCCTCGCCGGCGATCGCGATCTACTACGGCCTGCAGTTCCTGCCGACCGTGATCCTCTGCCTCGGCCTCCTGCTCTGGCTGAGCCGGCCGCGCGCGATGCTGCCGACCGCCAGTTCCAGGCTGCTGCTCGCCTTCTGGGGGCTCGCGCTGGCGACCACCCTGGTCCTGCCGTTCGGCCAGCCGCTCGGCACCAAGCTGTCGGCGATCCAGCTCAATCTCGTGCCGGTCCTGGCCTACTTCCTGGCGGTCCGGGTGCCGCCGCAGCGTGCCGTCCTGATCGGCCGGGCCGCGGCGCTGCTGGCCGTTCTCGGTGCCGCCTACGGGCTGCTGCAGTTCCTGGCCGGACCGACGCTGTTCGACGAGGCCTGGGCGCGGGCGCTGGCGACCCGTTCTCTTCAGGCGAGCAAGGTCTACGATGCCATGCTCGGTTTCAGCGAGTTCCGCGCCTATTCCAGCTTCTCCGACCCGCTCGACTACGGCCTGTTCCTGGTCTGCGGCCTGGGGATCGCGCTGTCGGCCGGCCGGGAGCTGCGCTGGAGCGGCCTGCAGTGGCTGGGCTTCTACGCGATGATCGCGCTCGGCCTGCTCTCGACCCTGAGCCGCAGCCCGATGGGCGGGCTGCTGGTCATGATGCTGGCCCACGTCGCGCTGTCCTTCCGCGGCTTGCGTCGGCCCTGGGTGACGGCCGGCGCGCTGCTCGCCGGCGCCTTCCTGACCGTGGTCCTGGCGCAGTACCTGCTGGCGAACTTCGGCGACCGCTTCGCTTTCGGTACCTCCGCCGTCGAGGAAAGGCTGCTGACCGTCGGCACGCTCGCCGACCGGGTCGAGGGGCTGGAGACCTTCTTCTCGGCGCTCGGAGACTTCGCCCTGTTCGGCCGCGGCTACTCCTTCGCCGCCTACTTCATGGACGTCGGCGACAACGCGGCGATCTTCGGGTCGCACAACTTCCTGGTCAGCCTGCTCACCTACACGGGCCTGCCCGGGCTGGCGCTGTTTCTCGGCGCGATCGTCGCCTGGCTGTTCGAGCTGGCGCCGGCGATGAACCACGCCGATCCCCGTGTGTCGTGCCGGGCGCGCTGGCTCGTCGCCCTGGTCTTCGGCCTGGTTGCCACGGGCTATGTCAGCAGCACGGGCTTCATGACCTACGCCTTCTACGTGGCGCTCGGCCTGGGCAGCGGCCTGGCGGCGTCGCTGCGCGCCGCACGGCCGGTCGCCGCACGGCGGAATCCGGCCTCGGGCGGTAGCCGACTACCGCAAGCTTCTCCGCGCAGAGCGTGAAGAGCGCCGCGCTTCGCCTCCGTCGACCAGTGAAAGACCGGGCGTGTCTGCCGGCTGGCGGCCATGATCGGCCGCCGCGGCCAAAGACTTCGACGATCAATAGTGGAGCGTAATTTCCAAGGGACAGGAGTTGGCCCGGATCATTGCTTGTTTACATAAAATTTACATTTGCCGCGGCTAGCTTCTGTTTCGCAAGTGCAATACACTCTGCTTTCAACCGCTGCGCGGAAAGGCGGCCGGCAAGCTGGCACCGCCGGTTGGTTCGGCGGCAGAAGGCGCGGCGGACGCTTCAATGGCTCGATGGGGCTCTGCTTTGGGGGCGGCGCGTGGCCAGTGACCAAGTCAGCAGTCTGGAGCATTTGGCCGGCGCGTCGCGCCGGCCGCGCGTCGTGCGCTCTGCGCTGTCGCGCAAGGTGCTGGCGGATGTCGTGCGGCTGTTCGACGCCGCGGCGATCCTGGGCACGGCGGCGCTGGCCTTCTGGGCCTATCCGGTCCTGCGCCTCGGCCTCGCCGACCAGTGGGACCGCTTCGCAGCGGCGACGCTGGTCGGCCTGTTCGTCACCCTCGCCGTGTTCGGAAGGCTCGGCCTCTACGACTTCCGCCGCCTGCACCGGCGCTGGAGCCAGGTGCCGCGGGTGCTGGTCGGCTGGAGCGTCTCCCTGCTGGTCCTCGTCCTGCTCGCCTTCCTGGCCAAGGTCTCCCAGGACTACTCGCGCGGCTGGCTGCTGCTCTGGTACGGCGGCGGGCTGGTCGCGATGGGCGCGGCGCGGGTCGCCATCGCCGGGCACGTCCGCGGCTTGCTCGATCGCGGCAACCTGCGCGAGCGCGTCGCCATCCTGGGCGCCGGCGAGGAAGGCCTGGGCTTCGCCGAGCGGATACAGGGGCGCGGCGCCGACGACGAGATCGCGGTCGTCGGCTTCTTCGACGACCGCCAGACCCGGGTGCGCGACGTCTTCTCCGGCTGGCGCCTGGAGGGCCGCGTCGACGATCTGGTCGCGCGGGTCCGCGCGGGCCTGGTCGACCGTATCGTGATCGCCCTGCCGCCGACCGCCGGCGAGCGCATTGGCCAGCTGCTGCGCCGCTTCGACGGCTTGGCGGTCGACATCGACCTGCATCTGGCCGCCCCGGCCCTGCCGCGGCCGCGCAACGAGGTCATCAGCCTCAGCGGCATCCCGATGCTGCGGGTCAGCGAGCGGCCGCTCAAGGACTGGCACCTGCTGGCCAAGTGGGCCGAGGACAAGGCGATCGCCGGGGCGTCGCTGATCTTCTTCGGCCCCCTGATGCTGCTGATCGCCCTGGCGATCCGGATCGAGAGCCCGGGGCCGGCCCTGTTCCGCCAGGCCCGCTTCGGCTTCAACAACGAGCCGATCGTCGTCTACAAGTTCCGCACCATGTACAGCGACCGCGGCGACCCGAGCGGCGCCGCCCGCACGGTGCGCGGCGACGCGCGCGTCACCCCGCTCGGGCGCTTCCTGCGCAGGTACAGCCTCGACGAGCTGCCGCAGCTGATCAACGTCCTGCAGGGCTCGATGTCGGTGGTCGGCCCGCGTGCCCATCCCGTCTCGATGCAGGCCGCCGGGCGGCTCTATCACGAGGCGGTCCAGGACTACCTGTCGCGGCACCGGGTCAAGCCCGGCATCACCGGCTGGGCCCAGGTCAACGGCCTGCGTGGCGAGATCGATACGCTGGACAAGGCGCGGCGTCGCGTCGAGCACGACCTGCACTACATCGAGAACTGGTCGCTGCTGTTCGACCTGCGCGTCCTGGCGCTGACGGCCCTGCGGGCGCTGCGCGACCCCAACGCCTACTGAGCGCAGCGGGATCGGGGGGAGCGGACCCGGGGGGTGAGCGGACCCGGGCGGCAGCCTCAGCCGGCGACGAGCGCGAGGCCCGAGCGGGCGAGGCCGATCAGGCCGAAGACGGCACCCCAGCTGGCCAGCGCGAGGCCGCTCATGACCAGGGCATTGCGCAGCGAGATCGGGTCGATCGCCGGCGCTTCGTTGCGCAGGGCGCGGGCCGGGGCCGGCAGGGGAATCTGGCTGACCGACATGAGACTGCTCCCGTCTGGCGGGACCCGAGAGGTCCCCGGACGCCAGTCTGCCTCGGCGATCTTGCGAGAAGGTTAACGGGCCCGCCGCCGACCCGCTGCCGTTGCCATCCGCGCTCGCAGAGTCGAAGATGCGCGGCCCGGTCCCGGGGAGCTCCCGGCCGGGACGGCACGCGGTCGGGGTCATGGGCAGAGGACTTTTCTCGAGGATCTTCGGCGGGGCGCCGCAGCCGGCGCGGCCGGAGCAGCCGTGCCTGCCGCCGGGCCAGCGGCTCTACGCGATCGGCGACGTGCACGGCCGCTTCGACCTCCTGGAGCGGCTGCTCGCCGAGATCCGCGCCGATGCCGCCTCGGCTCCGCCGGGCACCGCCTTCACGCTGCTGTTCCTCGGCGACTACGTCGACCGCGGCCTGCAGTCGCGCGAGGTCATCGAGCTGCTCGCCGGCGACCCCTGGCCCGGGGCCGACAAGGTCTTCCTGCGCGGCAACCACGACGAGATGATGCGCCGCTTCCTGGAGGCGCCGGACAGTGGCCGCCTGTGGTTCGACCTGGGCGGTGCCGCGACGCTCTACAGCTACGGCATCGGCCTCGGGCAGCCGGGCGGGCAGCAGGGCGGCGGCGAGGATCTGGCCGCGGCGGCGGGCGGGCCGGGCGGCCGGCGCCGCCGGGCCGCGGCGGCCGACGACTGGGGCACGCTCGCCGGACGCCTGGCCGAGGCCCTGCCGGCCGCGCATCGGCGCTTCCTCGACGAGACGCGGTTCCACTACAGCGCCGGCGACTACCTCTTCGTCCACGCGGGCGTCAGGCCCGGCGTGCCGCTGGCGCGCCAGGACCCGGAGGAGCTGATGAACATCCGCGAGCCCTTCCTGACCGACGAGGTCGGCTGCGAGCAGCTGGTCGTGCATGGCCATACGCCGGTCAGGCGGCCGACCGTCACGCCGACCCGCATCGCGGTCGACACCGGCGCCTACATGAGCGGCCGGCTGACCGCGCTGGTGCTCGAGGGCGGCGAGCAGCGCTTCCTGCAGAGCTGAGGCCCTCCGGGTCCCGGCGTCGCGGGTTTCGGTTGCCAAGCCGGCCGAGAGGCGATAGGAGCGGCGGGTGCCGAGGGCCTGCGCGGCAGCGCGCCGGTGCGGCAGCAGACGACAGCGCCGCCCCGTCGCCCCGGGGCAGCGGCGAAAGGCGAGGCTCCCCCCGTGTCGAAGCACTTCCTGGACGGCTATTTCGATCAGTACCGCAAGCTCGCCTTCGAGCCGAGCATCTATCCGGAGATCGAGCGTTTCCGCGACCTGGCGGTCGCGACCCGGGACCGCGGCGGCAAGATGATGTTCGCCGGCAACGGTGCCAGCGCCTCCCTGTCCGAGCACGGCGCCGTCGACTTCACCAAGCAGGGCGGGGTCCGCTCGGTCACCTTCCACGACCCGAACCTGATCACCTGCTTCGCCAACGACTTCGGCTACGACCACTGGATGGCCAAGGCCGTCGAGCACCATGCCCAGCCGGGCGACGCGGTGGTGCTGATCAGCGTCAGCGGCACCTCGCCCTCGGTGGTCAATGCCGCGCGCTACGCCCGCGGGGCCGGCCTGCCGGTGGTCAGCTTCACCGGCCGCGACGAGGACAATCCGCTGAAGACGCTGTCCGACGTCGCGCTCTGGGTGCCGTCCCACGCCTACAACGTCGTCGAGTCCATCCACTCGATCTGGCTGACCGCGACCATCGACCTGCTGATCGGCGAGGCGGTCTACGAGACGCGCGCGGTCGCGCTCTGAGCGGGGCCGGCCGGCCCGCGGCGGCCCTGCGACCCTGGTCGGCGCAGACCTCGCTGGACAGCGGCGGCCGAACGTCCTAGCTAACCGGCATGTTCACGGGGATCGTCACAGACCGCGGCCGGGTGCGCGCGCTGGAGCAGCGCGGCGACCTGCGCATCGAGATCGAAACCGCCTACGACACGGGCGACGGGCCGGGGGGGCTGGAGCTCGGCGCCTCGGTCGCCTGCAACGGCTGCTGCCTGACGGTGGTCGAGAAGGGCCCCCTGGAGAACGGCCGGGGCTGGTTCGCCGTCGACGCCTCGGCCGAGACCCGCGCGAAGACCGCGATCGGCGACTGGCGGGTCGGCACGCCGGTCAACCTCGAGCGCTCGCTGCGGCTCGGCGACGAGCTCGGCGGCCATCTCGTCTCCGGCCACGTCGACGGCCTCGCCGAGGTGCTGGAGATCCGTCCCGAGGGCGACTCGAAGCGCTACCGCTTCGCCGTTCCGGCCGCGCTCGGGCGCTTCCTGGCGCCCAAGGGCTCGGTCGCCCTCGACGGCGTCTCCCTGACCGTCAACGAGGTCGAGGACCAGGACGTGACGGCGGGGGGTGAGGCGGCGCGGGCCGACGCGACCGTGGTCTTCGGCTGCAACGTCATTCCCCACACTGCGTCGGTCACGACCTTCGGCAGCTACCGGCCGGGCCAGCGGGTCAACCTCGAGATCGACCTGATCGCCCGCTACGTCGCCCGCCTCGTGCCGGCCGCCCAGCAGGAGGCCTGAGCCTTGGCCAAAGCCGTTCAGAACCCGGGCAGCGAGCAGGGCGCTGAGGGGGGCGCCGAGGGGGGCGACGAGCCCTGGCGCCTGACCTTCCGCGAGCTTGTCTCGCCGATCGAGGAGGTCATCGAGGAGGCGCGCAACGGCCGCATGTTCGTGCTGGTCGACGACGAGGACCGCGAGAACGAGGGCGACCTCGTGATCCCGGCCCAGATGTGCACGCCGGCCGCGATCAACTTCATGGCGACCTACGGCCGCGGCCTGATCTGCCTGGCGCTGACCCGCCACCGCGTCGAGCAGCTCGGCCTGCCGATGATGGCGCGCAAGAACGAGAGCCGCCACGACACCGCCTTCACCGTCTCGATCGAGGCCAAGGAAGGGGTGACCACCGGCATCTCGGCGCCGGACCGCGCGCGCACTGTGGCCGTGGCGATCGATCCCGAGAGCGGGGCCGAGGACATCGCCATGCCGGGCCACGTCTTCCCGCTGATGGCGCGCGACGGCGGCGTGCTGGCGCGCACCGGCCATACCGAGGCGGGCGTCGACCTGGCGCGGCTCGCCGGCCTCAATCCCTCGGCCGTGATCTGCGAGATCATGAACGACGACGGCACGATGGCCCGGCGCGACGACCTGATCGCCTTCGCCCAGCGCCACGGCCTGAAGCTCGCGACGATCGCCGACCTGATCGCCTACCGCCGGCGCTACGACAAGATCGTCGAGCGCACCGAGGAGGCGAGCTTCGACAGCCGCCACGGCGGCCGCTTCCGGATGCGCCTCTACCGCAACGTCGTGACCGGCGCCGAGCACGTCGCGCTCTGGAAGGGGGCGATCGACGACGGCCAGCCGGTGCCGGTGCGCGTCCACGCGCTCTCGGTGCTCGACGACGTGCTCGGCGACACCACCCTGCACCGCGGCGGCGAGCTGCAGGAGGCCCTGCGCCTGGTCGGCGAGGAGGGCCGGGGCGTCGTCGTGCTGATCCGCGATCCCAGCCCGCAGTCCCTGGCCGAGGCGCTGCGCGCGCGCCATCTCGACGGCGGGGGCGAGGGCGGCCAGCCGGGCACGGCCCTGCGCGACTACGGCGAGGGCGCGCAGATCCTGCTCGACCTCGGCGTGCGCGACATGATCCTGCTGCACAACACCCGCCACACGATCGTCGGCGTCGACGGCTACGGCCTCCGGGTCGTCGGCCAGCGCCCCCTGCACGCCTGAGGAAGACCGACCGATGACCGACGCCCCGCACCTGATGATCGTCGAGGCCCGCTTCTACGAGGACATCGCCGACGAGCTGGTCAAGGGCGCGATGGCCTCGCTCGAGGCCGCCGGCGCCACCTTCGAGCGCTTCGCAGTGCCCGGCGCCTTCGAGATCCCGGCGGCGATCGGCTATGCCGTGCGCTCGATGGACTTCTACGCCGGCCGGCGGCGCTTCGACGGCTACATCGCCCTGGGCTGCGTGATCCGCGGCGAGACCACCCACTACGACTACGTCTGCGGCGAGAGCGCGCGCAAGCTGGCCGACCTCTCCTGCCAGTACTCGCTGGCGCTCGGCTACGGCATCCTGACCGTCGAGAACCACGCCCAGGCCTGGGAGCGTGCCGCCGTCGACCGCCGCGACAAGGGCGGCGACGCGGCCAAGGCCTGCCTGGCCATGGTCGAGCTCAAGCGCCACTTCCACCTGTTCCCGCGCTGAGCCATGGCCGAGCCCGCGAAACACAAGGACCGGAAGCCGCGGCCCGGCGGCGGCAAGCGCCGGGCGGCGCGCCTCGCCGCCGTGCAGGCGCTCTATCAGATCGAGATCGCCGGCATCGATCCCGACGCCGTGGTCCTGGAGTTCCTGCAGCACCGGGTCAACGAGGAGATCGACGGCCACGCGCTCGGCGAGCTCGACCAGGCGCTGTTCGCCGAGCTGGTCCGAGAGGTCCATGCCCGGCGCGGCGAGCTCGACGACATGCTCTCGGCCGTGGTCGACGAGGCGTGGAGCGTCGAACGCCTGGACACGCTGCTGCGGGTGCTGCTGCGCGCCGGGCTCTACGAGCTGGCCTACAAGTTCGAGGTGCCGGCGCGCGCGGCGATCGCCGAGTACGTCGGCATCGCCCACGACTTCTTCTTCGGCAAGGAGCCGGCCATGGCCAACGGCATGCTCGACCGCCTGGCCCGCTCCCTGCGCGAGGAAGAGTTCGCGGAGTAGGGGATCGCCGGCCCGGCCGGACGAAGGGGTCTCGATGCGGGGCGAATTCGAGCTGATCGCCAGCCTCTACGCGCCGCTCAGCGCCGGCGCGCCCGGCGCCTTCGGCCTCAGGAACGACGGGGCGCTGATCGAGCTGGCCGCGGGCGAGCAGAGCGTCGTCACGGTCGACGCCATGGTCGAGGGCGTGCACTACCTGCCCGACGATCCGGCCGACGCCGTCGCGCAGAAGCTGCTGCGGGTCAACCTCTCGGACCTCGCGGCGATGGGCGCCGAGCCGCGCGGCTACCTGCTCGCGACCTGCCTCGGCCCGACGATCGACGATGCCTGGCTGGAGCGCTTCGTCGCCGGCTTGGCCGCCGATCAGAAGAGCTACGGCGTGACGCTGCTGGGCGGCGACACGACCCGCACGCCGGGGCCGACCTGCCTCAGCCTGACCGCCTTCGGCGCGGTGCCGACGGGCCGCTGCCTGGAGCGCAGCACGCTCCGGCCCGGCGAGCTGCTCTACGTCTCGGGCACGATCGGCGACGCCGCGCTCGGCCTCGACCTGCTGCAGGGCCGGCTCGAGCTCGAAAGCGAGGCCGACCGGGCCTTCCTTGCCGGGCGCTACCGCCTGCCGCGGCCCCGCACGCTGCTCGGCCCGGCGCTGCTCGGCCTCGCCAGTGCCGGCCTCGACGTCTCCGACGGCCTGGTCGCCGACGCCGGGCACCTCGCCGAGGAATCGCGGGTCGGGATCGAGATCGAGACGGCGGCGGTGCCGCTCTCGGCCGCCGCCCGGGCCGCCCTCGACGCCCGTCCCGAGCTACTCGCCCGGGTGCTGACCGGCGGCGACGACTACGAGCTGCTGTTCGGTGTCGCCGAGGCGCGCGCCGCGGCGGTCCCGGCGCTCGCCGCGCGGCTCGGGCTGCCGCTGACCCGGATCGGCCGGGCCGTGGCGGCGGAGCGCGGCACGGTCCGGGTCCTCGACGCCGAGGGTCGGCCCCTGACGCTCGGCCGCGGCGGCTGGACGCATTTCTGAGTCGGGTCGGTCTCCGAGTCCGGCCGGTCGCAGGACCGCTGGTCCGAGGCAGGCGGGCGCAACTTTTCCGTGCGGATTTGTCCGGGGGCAAATCGGGCGTGCCGGCCGCGGCGTAGGGAGCGGGCTCCAGGTAGGATCAAGGAGCCGGCCATGAAACGCTTCCTGCAGGATGCCCCCGTCGCGACCCGGGTCGCCGTCAGCGCCCTCTTGCCGATGCTCGGCTTGCTGGCCTTCGCCGGGCTGTTCGTCGCCGACGCCTGGCAAGGCACGCGCACGGCCGAAGAGCTGAAGGCGCTGGCCGGCTGGGCGCCGGCGGTCGGCGATCTCGTCCACGAGCTCCAGAAGGAGCGCGGGATCTCCGCCGGGTTCATCGGCGCCGGCCGGCAGGGCGGCTTCGCCGACCGCCTCGACGCGCAGCGCCGCGCCACCGACGCCCGGCTCGGCCCGACCCGCGACCTGCTCGCCAGGCAGGCCCGCCGGCAGGAGGCGCCGCTCGATGCGCAACTCACGGCGGCCGTCGAGCGTCTCGACGCGCTGCCGGCCCTGCGCCGGAACGTCGGCGACGGCACGCTCTCCCTGGCCGACAGCGTCGCCGCCTACAGCGAGACGGTCGGCCAGCTGATCGGCCTGGTCTCCCGCATGGCGGTGCTGAGCCGGGATCCCGACGTCAGGCAGACGATCACCGCCTACGTGTCGGTCCTTCAGGCCAAGGAGCGCGCCGGCCTGGAACGGGCCATGGGCGCGAACGGCTTCGCGGCCAGCGCGTTCCCGCCGGCCCTGCACCGGCGGCTGCTCGCGCTCGTCACCGCGCAGGACCAGTTCCTCGACCGCTTCCGCGAGGCCGCGAGCCCGTCCGAGCGGGAGCGTTTCCGCGCGCTCGCCGGCGATGCCACCTTCGCCGAGGTCGCCCGGCTCCGTCGTATCGCGATCGACGCGGGCTATGGCGGGCCCCTCGACGGTGTCACCGCGTCTGCCTGGTTCGATGCGGCGACGGCGCGCATCGACCGCCTGAAGCAGCTCGAGGACCTGCTGGCGGCCGATCTCACGGCCGGGATCGACGGCAAGCTCGCCGCCGCGCGGCGCGAGCTCGCGCTGTCGGCGGGCCTGGTCCTGCTGCTGCTCGCCCTGACGTCGCTCGCGGTCTTCGCGGTGGTGCGCAGCATCACCCGGCCCTGCCGGCGCATGACCGGCGTCATGACCGAGCTGGCTGCCGGCCGGCACGAGCTGGCGGTGACCGACGGCGATCGGCACGACGAGATCGGTGCGATGGCGCGCGCCGTCGAGGTGTTCCGCCGCAACGCCATTGAGGCCGAGCGGCTGGCAGCGGAGCAGGCCGGCGAGCAGGCCGCCAAGGCCGCGCGGGCAGCGGAGATCGAGCGGCTGTGCCACGCCTTCGATAGCGGCGCCGCGGAGATCCTGGAGGCGGTCTCCGCCGCCTCGACCCAGCTGCGCCAGACGGCGGGCTCGATGAGCGAAACGGCGGAGAGCGCGAACGGCCAGGCGCGCCGGGTTGCCGGCGCGGCCAGTGACGCCTCGCAGCACGTCTCCAGCGTCGCCGCGGCGATGGAGGAGCTCTCGAAGTCGATCGACGAGATCGGCCGCCAGGTCTCGAGCTCGAGCGTGACCGCCGGCAGCGCGATCGAGGAGGCCGAAGCGGCCGGCGGGACGGTGCGCGAGCTCGCCGAGGCGGGGCAGCGGATCGGCGAGGTGGTCGAGCTGATCAGCGCCATCGCGGACCAGACCAACCTGCTGGCCTTGAACGCGACGATCGAAGCGGCACGGGCTGGTGACGCCGGCAAGGGCTTCGCGGTCGTCGCCTCCGAGGTCAAGAACCTGGCCGGGCAGACGGCCAGGGCGACCGAGGAGATCGGCAGCCAGATCGCCGCGATGCAGCAGTCGACCGCCGGCACGGTCTCGGCAATGGAGCGCGTGCGCCGGGTGATCGCGCTGCTCGCCGAGACGGCGACCGCGATCGCCGGCGCGGTCGAGGAGCAGACCGCCGCGACCCACGAGATGTCGCGCAGCATCCAGGGCTTGGCCGAGGGCACGCGGGAGATCTCGGGCGGCATCGCCGAGGTCAGCGAGGCGTCGGACGAGACCGGCCGGGCAGCGGAGGAGGTGCGGGGCGCCTCCGGGCAGCTGTCGCAGCAGGCCGAGACGCTGCGCCGGGAGGTCGGCAGCTTCCTGGCCGGGGTGCGCGCCGCCTGACCGGTCAGCGCCAGACCGTCGTCGCGGCCAGCCAGTCGCGCGTGCGCGCCTCCGGATCGGGATGGCGCAGCACGTCGGTCACCACGGCAGCGCAGTCGGCGCCGGCCTCGAAGACGCCCGACAGCCGCTCCGGAGTCAGGCCGCCGATGGCGACCAGCGGCAGCGGGGCGACGCGGCGCTTCCAGTCGGCGAGGCGGTCCAGGCCCTGGGGCGCCCACGTCATCCTCTTCAGCACCGTCGGATAGATCGGGCCGAGGGCGACGTAGTCCGGCCCGGCCGCCAGGGCGGCCTCCAGCTCCCTCGGGTCGTGGCTGCTGAGGCCGAGCCTCAGCCCAGCCCGTCGGATCGCCGCCCGGTCGGCCGCAGCGAGATCCTCCTGGCCCAGGTGGACCGCCTCGCAGCCCTCCTCGATCGCCAGCCGCCAGTGGTCGTTGACGACCAGCCGGCAGCCGTGCCGGGCGCAGGTCTCCCGGGCGCGGCGGATCTCGGCGCGCAGGTACGCCTCGTCCCGCCCCTTGATGCGCAGCTGCACCAGCCGCACGCCGAGCGGCACCAGACGCTCGATCCAGTCGGCGCCGTCGACGATCAGGTAGAAGGGATCGAGCCTCACGAGAAGACCGCCCGTCCGATCGTCGGAGTTGAGGGCACCGCCATGTCGCGCGGCTCCAGCAGGCCGGCCGCATGGGCTGCGCAGCCGGCCTCGACCGCCCGGGCGAAGGCGCAGGCCATCGCGACCGGGTCACCGGCCTTGGCGACGGCGGTGTTGAGCAGCACGGCGTCGAAGCCGAGCTCCATCACGGCGGCCGCGTGGGAGGGGCGGCCGAGGCCGGCGTCGACGATCAGCGGCGTCTCCGGGAAGTGGGCGCGCAGCGCGCGCAGAGCGTCGGAATTCATCGGTCCCCTGGCCGAGCCGATCGGCGCGCACCAGGGCATCAGCACCTTGCAGCCGGCCTCGAGCAGCCGCTCGGCGACGACCAGGTCGTCGGTCGTGTAGGGGAAGACCCGGAAGCCCTCGTCCGACAGGATGCGCGCCGCCTCGACCAGGGCGAAGACCTCCGGCTGCAGCGTGTCGTGGTGGCCGATGACCTCCAGCTTGATCCAGTCGGTGCCGAACAGCTCGCGGGCCAGACGGGCCGTGGTCACCGCTTCCTTGACCGTATGGCAGCCGGCGGTGTTCGGCAGCAGCGCGACGTCGAGGCCCTGGAGCAGCTCCCAGAACGCCCCGCGGGCGCCGCCCTGCGCCGTCTCGCGGCGCAGCGAGACGGTGACGGCGGCGGCGCCGGACGCGCGCACCGCCTCGGCGAGGACGGCCGGCGAGGGGTACTGCGCGGTGCCGAGCAGCAGCCGCGAGCGCAGGGCCGTTCCGTAGAGCGCCGGTGCCATCTCAGCCTCCCTGCATCGGCGACAGGATCTCGATCCGGTCGCCCTCCGCGAGCGCGGCCTCCTGGCGCCGGGCCCGCGGGACGACCTCGCTATTGACCGCTGTCGCGTAGCAGTTGCCGAGGAACTTCAGCTCGGCCAGCAGCGCTGCGAGCGTCGTCGCTTCCGACTCGAGCTCCCTGCCGTTGACGATCAGTCTCATCGCTGTTCTCCGGTTCGGCATCATGGGAAAGGACAAGGCGTGCCGCCCGCGCCGCGAGCGCCGGCGCCAGCAGGAAGCCGTGGCGGTGGAAGCCGTTGACGAACAGCCGGTCGCCCTCGGCCTCGATCCGCGGCAGGTTGTCGGCATAGGCGGGCCTGACGCCGCTGGAGGCCTCGACGACGCGCGCCTCGCCGAAGGCCGGGTGCAGCGCGTAGGCGGCGTTCAGCAGCTCCATCATCGAGCGTGCGGAAACGGGGCCCTCGGCCGCGCTCTCGATCATCGTCGCGCCGACCATGAAGCGGCCTGCGCCGCGCGGCACGACGTAGACGGGGAAGCGCGGATGGATCAGCCGCACCGGGCGGGAGAGGGCGATCTCCCCGGTCTCCAGGTAGAGCATCTCGCCGCGCACGCCGCGCAGGCCCGGCCGCCCGGCCGCCATGCCGGTGCAGTCGACCGTCCGCTCGAAGCGCTGGCCGGGCGGCGGCGCGGTCCGGCCGAAGTGGCAGCGCACCCCGAGCGTGACCAGCCTGGCGTGGAGCCGCAGCAGCGCGCGGCGCGGGTCGAGATGCGCTTCCTGTCCGAAGAAGAGGCCGCTCCGGAAGCGGCCGGCGAGATCCGGCTCGAGCGCCGCGACAGCCGCAGCGTCGAGCCGGCGGGCACCTTCCGTGCGGGCGGCGAAGCGCGCCAGCTCGCCGCTGTCCCTCGGCGGAGCGACGACCAGCGTGCCCTCGAAGCGCACGAGGCCCGGCAGGGCCGCCTGCCACCAGCGGGCGGCGTTGCGGCCGAGCACGAGCACCGCCGGCTCCGCGCTCTCGCGCTCGCAGAAGGGCGCCAGCATGCCGCCGGCGTACCAGGAGGCGCCGCCGCCCGGCGCCGGCTCCCGCTCGACCAGCGTGACCTCGGCACCGCCGACGGCGAGCTCGTGGGCGACGGCGAGGCCCGCGACGCCGGCGCCCCTGACCAGCACGCGCATGCTAGGGCTCCCGTGCCGTCTCCCCGGTCTCGCCGACCGGCAGGTAGAGGTCGCCGCCCTGGCGGTAGCGCTCGGCCATCGCCGCCAAGCCCTGCTTCTGCGCATCGGCGCGCAGCTCGTGGGAGATCCGCATGGAGCAGAACTTCGGGCCGCACATCGAGCAGAAGTGCGCGAGCTTGTGCGCCTGCTTGGGCAGGGTCCGGTCGTGGAAGTCGCGCGCCGTCTCGGGGTCGAGCGAGAGGTTGAACTGGTCCTCCCAGCGGAACTCGAAGCGGGCGCGGGACAGCGCGTCGTCGCGGGCCCGCGCCGCCGGATGGCCCTTGGCGAGATCGGCGGCGTGGGCGGCGATCTTGTAGGTCACGACGCCGGTCTTGACGTCGTCGCGGTCGGGCAGGCCGAGATGCTCCTTCGGCGTCACGTAGCAGAGCATCGCCGTGCCGAACCAGCCGATCATCGCGGCGCCGATGCCCGAGGTGATGTGGTCGTATCCCGGTGCGATGTCGGTGGTCAGCGGGCCGAGGGTGTAGAAGGGCGCCTCGCCGCAGGTCGCGAGCTGCTTGTCCACGTTCGCCTTGATCTTGTGCAGCGGCACGTGGCCGGGGCCCTCGATCATCACCTGGCAGTCCCTGGCCCAGGCGATGCGGGTCAGCTCGCCCAGGGTCTCCAGCTCGGCGAACTGCGCGGCATCGTTGGCATCGGCGATCGAGCCGGGGCGCAGGCCGTCGCCCAGCGAGAAGGCGACGTCGTAGGCGCGGCAGATGTCGCAGATCTCCTCGAAACGCTCGTAGAGGAAGCTCTCCCGGTGATGGTGCAGGCACCACTTCGCCATGATCGAGCCGCCGCGCGAGACGATGCCGGTGACCCGGTCGACGGTCAGCGGGATGTGGTGCAGGCGCAGGCCGGCGTGGATCGTGAAGTAGTCGACGCCCTGCTCGGCCTGCTCGACCAGCGTGTCGCGATAGACCTCCCAGGTCAGCGCCTCGGCGACGCCGCCGACCTTCTCCAGCGCCTGGTAGATCGGCACCGTGCCGATCGGCACCGGCGCGTTGCGGACGATCCACTCGCGGATGTCGTGGATGTCACGGCCGGTCGAGAGGTCCATGACCGTGTCGGCGCCCCAGCGGATCGCCCAGACCATCTTCTCGACCTCCTCGGCCATCGAGGAGGTCACGGCCGAGTTGCCGATGTTGGCGTTGACCTTCACCAGGAAGTTGCGGCCGATGATCATCGGCTCGGCCTCGGGGTGGTTGATGTTGGCCGGGATGATGGCGCGGCCGCGGGCCACCTCGTCGCGCACGAACTCGGGTGTCACGGCCTCGGGAATCGCCGCGCCGAAGCTCTCGCCGTCGCGCCCGGCCGCCGCCCGCAGTCCCTCGCGGCCCAGGTTCTCGCGGCCCAGGTTCTCGCGGCCCAGGTTCTCGCGAATCGCGACGAACTCCATCTCGGGGGTGACGATGCCGGCCCGGGCATAGGCGAGCTGGGTCACGGCGCGTCCGTCCCTGGCCCTGAGCGGCCGGTGGCGGAGCGGGAAGGCGAGGCCGCTGTTCCCGGCCCCGGCCGGGCGGCCGTCGCGGCGCTCGACGTCGCCGCGCGCCTCGATCCAGGCCTCGCGCAGGCGCGGCAGGCCGCGCGCGATGTCGCAGGCGTGGGCCGGATCGGTGTAAGGCCCCGAGGAGTCGTAGACCGCGAGCGGCGGCTCCCCGGCGCTCGGATGCAGGTCGATCTCGCGCAGCGGCACCCTGAGCTCGGGATGGCGCTTTCCGGCTCTGTAGACCTTGCGCGAGGCGGGCAGGGCGCCGGCGGTGATCTCGGGCGCGACGGGAGTGGGGGTCCGGGCGGTCATGACGAGGCTCCTTTGCTGTCGTCGCAAGGGAGACCCAGCTTTTTGCCGGAAGGGTGAGAAGGAGGCTCCGCTGCTGTCCGGTGGTCGACCTCGGGTCGGGTCCGGCCGCTTCCGCGGAGCCCTCGCACCATCCCTACGCCAGCATTAACTGGATCAGGTTCGAAGGGTCACCGCGCTGCCCCGGAGCGATCCCGGATCGGGATCGAGGGGCCCAGCGGTATCTCAGCCCCTTGTCGGGGCTCCCCTGGTGGAGCCGCCAGTCTGGGGACGTCGCGACGGGCCTGTCAAGCGATCCGCCTCGGCGTCGCTGCCGGCGTTAACCCTGCCCTAACGGGCCGGCTGCTAGGCTGGTCCGCCGATCCCCCCGGACCAGACCCGCAGGCCCGCCTCGATGCGCAAGGCGATCATCCTCTTTCTCGTCATCCTGCTGCTCGGCGGCGGCGGCATCGCGCTGTGGAAGGTCGGGCTGCCCTACCTGGCCGAGCAGAAGAAGCAGGAGGCGGCGGCCAGGCCGGCGCCGGCGCCGAAGTACGTCACGATGGCCCCCTTCATCGTGCCGATGATTCGCGAAGGCGTCGTCACCGAGCACGTCACCCTGGCGATCAAGCTGGAGGTCGGCGGCGACGTCGCCATAACCGACCTGCAGAACCGCCTGCCGCAGCTGCGCGACGCCTTCATCACCGAGCTCTACAGCCTCTACTCGCTGCGCTACGTCCAGGAGCACGTCGACGACATCCAGTTCACCAAGCAGCGCCTGCTCAAGGTCGGCAACAAGCTGCTCGGCGGCAATGTCCTGACGGCGATCCTGGTGACCGGGATCGAGACCCGGAAACTCGGCCGGCGGGCCGGCTGACCCGCAGTATCGGGTGGCTGCGCGGCGGCGCGGCCGCTTGATCCGCCTCAAGGCAGACCTGCGACGTCCCGTCTAGCTGAGGCCCCATGCTTTGCCTATGCTCGCCGGCCATGACGCCCCGCCAGACCGCTCCAGCCCCGACCCACGCGCCGCGCGACCCGACGGTCCGCAACGTCTGGCTGCTCGCGACCTGCCAGGCGCTCTCGATGAGCAGCCAGTCGATGCTCATGACGATCACGGCGATCGTCGGCGGCAGCCTGGCCGGCGATCCCAAGCTGGCGACCCTGCCGCTGGCGATCCAGTTCCTGGCGATGATGCTGTCGACGGTGCCGGCCTCGCTGATCATGAAGCATCGCGGCAGGCGCTTCGGCTTCACGCTCGGTGCCCTGTTCGGCATCCTCGGCGCGGGCCTCGGCATCGAGGCGGTCTACCGGGCCGACTTCCTGCTGCTCTGCGCCGCCGGCTTCTGCTTCGGCGTCTTCGCCGCCGGCGCCATGTACTACCGCTTCGCGGCCGCCGACACGGCGAGCGACGCCTTCAAGGCCAAGGCGATCTCGCTGGTCCTGGCCGGCGGGGTCGTGGCCGGGATCCTGGGGCCGGAGCTCGCCAAGCACACCCGCGAGCTCTTCGCGCCGGTGATGTTCGCCGGCGCCTACGCCTCGATCGCCGTGCTGATGCTGGCCTCGATGGCGATCCTGCAGCTGATCCAGATCCCGCTGCCGAAGCGCGAGGCCGAGGGCGGCTCGGGCCGGCCCCTGACGCAGATCGCGGCGCAGCCGGCCTTCCTGGTCGCCGTGCTCTGCGGCATGGTCGGCTATGGCGCCATGAACCTGATCATGGTTTCGACGCCGCCGGCCATGCTGGCCTGCGACCACACCTTCGAGACCGCGGCCTTCGTCATCCAGCTGCACGTGATCGGCATGTACGGGCCGTCGTTCTTCACCGGCAGCCTGATCCAGCGCTTCGGCATCCACCGCATCCTGGCGATTGGCGCCCTGCTGATCCTCGCCTGCGTCGCGATCAACCTGAGCGGCGAGGCGGTCGAGCAGTTCGGCGGCGCGCTGTTCCTGCTCGGCCTCGGCTGGAACTTCCTCTTCGTCGGCGGCTCGACCCTGCTGACCCGGACCTACCGGCCGGAGGAGAAGGCCAAGGTCCAGGCGGCCAACGACCTCTGCGTCTTCACGACGGTGGCGATCACCGCCTTCTCGAGCGGCGCGATCCACGAGGCGCTGGGCTGGCAGGCTCTCAACCTGGCCGTCGTGGTGCCGCTGCTGATCGTCCTCGCCGCGGTGGTCCGCCTGCGCGGCCATCATCGCCGGGCGGCCGCGGCCGCGGAGTAGGACGGCGGCCGGTCAGGCCATCCCTTCGGTATCGAGGCCGAGCAGCGCCCGGCTGAGGCGCCTGCGCGGGACGGGCAAGGGCGCGATGTGGCGGAGCGCGGCGTTGCGCAGGCCCTGGGCCAGCGGGTTGCTCAGCCTCATGACGGCGAACAGCCGGTCGGTGAAGTCCAGCACCTTGCGCCCGATCGGGTGGCGCTCGGCGTCGTAGCCGTCGAGCGTGCCGGCGTCGAGCCGCCGGGCAAAGGAGACCGCGTCCCAGATGCCGAGGTTCATGCCGCGCCCTCCGGCCGGCGAATGGACGTGCGCGGCGTCGCCGGCCAGGCAGCAGCGTCCCTTGCGGTAGCTCTCGACCTGGCGCAGGGCGACGTGGAAGTCCGACTGCCAGTGCGACTCGCGCAGCACCGCGCCGCGCGGCAGGCGCTCGGCGACGCCGGGCGCCGTCGAGACCAGCCGCCAGCGGTCGCCCTCGATGCGTGCCAGGAAGTCGACGTGACCGTCGCGGCTCAGGAAGAGGTTGATGTTCTCCCGGGCCTCGGGCCAGTCGAAGGTCAGGTCGGCGAGACTCCAGTGCTCGTCGTAGTGCTTGCCGGCGAAGCTCAGGCCGAGCTCCTGGCGCACGGTCGAGCGGGCGCCGTCGGCGCCGAGCAGCCAGAGCGCGCGCTGCTCGCTCTCGCCGTCCGGGCCGCGCAGCCTTGCGGCGACGCCCCGGCCGTCGTCCTCGAGGCTCACCAGCTCGGTCTGCCGGTCGACGGTGATGCCGCGCTCGGCCAGCGTCTCCTCGAAGATGCGCTCGGTTTCGCTCTGCGGCAGGGAGAGGAGGAAGTTCCTGTGGCCCGGCGGTGCGGCGAGCTGCACGCGGACCAGCGGCTCGCCGTCGAAGAAGAGCTGGGCGCCGTGGATCTCCAGGCCGTCCGCGACGATGCGCTCATCGAGGCCGAGCGGCTTCATGAGCTCCAGCGTCTTGGCGTTGACCGCCAGCGCCTTGCTGAGCGTCGTCCGGCCCTCGTTGCTGTCGATGATGCGCACGCTCCGGCCCAGCCGGTTCAGCTCCAGGGCCGCCGCCATGCCGACCGGACCGGCCCCGACCACCAGGACGTCCAAGGCTTCCGTCATCGCGGGTCCTCCGTTCAGCGCCGTGCAGGCAACGGTGCCACGCTGCCGGTGCGAGGTGAACCAGCATCTTGCCGATGCTCCCCTGTGTCTGATCAGCGCGGCGCCTTGCCGGGTCCCGGGCGCGTCAGGCCGCGGCCGCGCGTGATCGCCTCGCTGCCCAGGCGCTCGCGCACGCTCTCGACGGCGCGGGCGACCTGGGCACGGCGTGCGCGGTCCGGCTCCAGCAGGTCGGGCTGGTCGGCCTCGGCGGCCGGGCCCAGCTCCGAGGCGCCGATGCCGATCAGCCGGAAGGCGGTGCCGTCGGCCGCCGCCAGCAGCAGCGCCTTGCCTTCGCGGTAGAGGATGTCGGCGAGCTGGGTCGGGCTCGACAGGCTGCGGCTGCGGGTGATGTTGCGGAACTGGCCGGTCTTGAGCTTCAGGGTCACCGTGCGGCCGCCGAGCCCGGCCTTGCGCAGCCGCCGGGCCACGGTCTCGCAGAGCGGCCAGAGCTCGGCGAGCAGCGCCTCGGGGTCGCTGAGGTTGCTGTCGAAGGTCGTCTCCGCGGAAATCGACTTGGTCGGCGCGTCGGGATCGACCCTGCGGTCGTCGAGGCCGCGGCTCATGCGGTAGAGGCGCCGGCCCATGGCGCCGTGGCGCGCGATCAGCTCCGCCTCCTCGTAGGGCCAGAGGTCGCGGATCCGGCGGATGCCCTCGCGCTCCAGCGAGGCGTTCAGGGCCTTGCCGACGCCCCACAGCAGCGAGACCGGGCGGTCGGCCAGGAAGTCCTTTGCCTCGGCCGCGCCGATCACCGCGAAGCCGCGCGGCTTGTCGAGGTCGGAGGCGATCTTGGCCAGGAACTTGTTGCAGCTGAGGCCGATCGAGACGGTCAGCGACAGCTCGCGCTCGATCTCGGCGGCGAGCCGCGCCAGCGTGACCGCCGGCGCCCCGTGGTGCAGCTTCTCGGTGCCGGTCAGGTCCAGGAAGGCCTCGTCGATCGACAGCGGCTCGACCAGCGGCGTCAGCGCGCGCATGCGCCGGCGGATCTCCTCGCCGGCCTCGCGGTACTTGGCCATGTTCGGCTTGATGACGACGGCATCAGGGCAGGCCGCCAGCGCCTTGAACATCGGCATGGCCGAGCGGACGCCGTAGAGCCGGGCGACGTAGCAGGCCGCCGAGACGACACCGCGATGGCCGCCGCCGACGATCACCGGCTTGTCGCGCAGGCTGGGGTCGTCGCGCTTCTCGACCGAGGCGTAGAAGGCGTCGCAGTCGAGGTGCGCGATCGACAGGGCCGTCAGCTCCGGATGCGCGACCAGGCGCCGGTGCCGGCAGCGCGGGCAGCGGCCGTCCGCCGGCGGCTCGTCGAGCAGCGAGAAGCAGTCGCGGCAGAGCGTGGTCACGCGCCGACGGCCTCCGCCAGCTCCTCCTCGCGCCACAGCCAGGCGGCGCCTCGGACGCCCGAGTCGGCGCCGAAGCGCGGTGCCCGGATCGGCGTGTCCGGCCGGTCCGAGAAGACCCAGCCGGCGAGCCGCGGCGGCACCTCGCGATAGAGCAGCGGCAGCTCCGAGAGGCCGCCGCCGAGCACGACGACGTGCGGGTCGAAGATGTTGATGACGTGGGCCAGGCCGCGCCCGAGGCGCTCGACGTAGCGCGCCAGCGCGGCCTGGGCGCGCGGCTCGCCGGCCTCGGCGGCCAGGACCGCGGCCTCGCCGCTGCCGGCGCCGGCCTCGCGCGCCAGGGCCGGGCCGGACAGGAAGGTCTCGACGCAGCCCCGGCGGCCGCAATAGCAGGGCGGGCCGGGCCGTTCGTCGTCCTGCGGCCAGGGCAGGGGATTGTGGCCCCACTCGCCGGCGATGCCGTCGCGGCCGGGCAGCGGCCGGCCCTCGACGACCAGGCCGCCGCCGACCCCGGTGCCGAGGATCACGCCGAACACGGTCGGCGCGCCGGCGCCGGCGCCGTCGGTCGCCTCGGACAGGGCGAAGCAGTTGGCGTCATTCTCGACCCGCACGGGCCGGTCCAGCCGCTCCGCCAGGTCGCGGTCGAGGGGCTCGCCGATCAGCCAGGTCGAGTTGGCGTTCTTGACCAGGCCGGTCAGGCTGGAGACCGTGCCGGGGATCGCGACTCCGACGGAGCCGCGGCGGCCGGTCTCGGCCTCCAGGCGCGCGACGATGGCGGCGATCGCCTCCAGCGTCGCCGCGTAGTCGCCGCGCGGCGTCGCGCTGCGGCAGCGCGCCAGGGTCCGGCCCTGCTGATCGAGCGCCAGGCCCGAGATCTTCGTGCCGCCGAGGTCGATTCCGAGTCTCATTCAACGGCTCCTTCGGCCGGCGTTGCGACGATCATGTGCCTAACGAAACGTTAACCCTCGGACGATTAGAAATGCAGTGCCGGAAGGCGTATGAGTGTCTGCTAGTGTACGGGGAGGGGACACGGTGCTTCAGGGGAGCTTGCGCGAAATGACGGACGGGAAGAACGGCGCGGAAGTCGGGGGCGAACCGAAGACCGTGCTGGTCGTCGAGGACAACGACCTCAACATGAAGCTCTTCCACGATCTGCTGGAAGCCCATGGCTACAATATCCTGCAGACCAAGGACGGCATGGAAGCCCTGAAGATCGCGCGCCAGCACCGTCCGGACCTGATCCTGATGGACATCCAGCTGCCCGAGGTCTCGGGCCTGGAGGTCACCAAGTGGATCAAGGAGGACGACAACCTCAAGCAGATTCCCGTGATCGCCGTGACCGCCTTCGCCATGAAGGGCGACGAAGAGAAGATCCGCGAGGGCGGCTGCGAGGCCTACATCGCCAAGCCGATCTCGGTCACCAAGTTCCTGGAAACCGTCGAACGCTTCCTCAGCTAGTCGGCAGGGGTCGGAACCAGAGCCTTGTCCGCGCGCATCCTCGTCGTCGACGACATCCTCCCCAACGTCAAGGTCCTCGAGGCCAAGCTCACCGCTGAGTACTTCGACGTCATCACCGCGTTCGACGGCGCCGGTGCCCTGGAGCGCGCGGTCGCCGATTCGCCGGACGTCATCCTGCTCGACGTCATGATGCCCGGCATGGACGGCTTCGAGGTCTGCCGCCGGCTGCGCCAGGACCCCCAGACCCGCCACATCCCCGTCGTCATGGTGACCGCGCTGACCGACGTCAGCGACCGCGTGCGCGGCCTGGAGGCCGGCGCCGACGACTTCCTCTCGAAGCCGATCAACGACCATGCGCTCTTCGCGCGGGTGCGCTCGCTGGTCCGCTTGAAGACCCTGACCGACGAGCTGCGGGCGCGCCAGGCGACGGCCGGCTCGAGCGAGCTCGAGGATCTCGGCGCCGAGGAGGCGCTGGCCGGCGCGCACGTCCTGATCGTCGACGCCCAGCAGCATCGCTCCCAGCGCATCGCCGACCAGCTGCGCCAGGCCGGCCACGAGGTCGAGATCGTCGGCGACGCCGCCGAGGCCATGCAGCGCAGCCAGGCCGAGCCGGCCCTCGACCTCGCGATCGTGCACATCGACCTCAGCGGCCAGGACGGCATGCGGCTCTGCGGCCAGCTGCGCAGCCAGGAGACGACGCGCCAGCTGCCGCTGCTGCTGGTGCTCGACGAATCCGACCTGCCGCGTCTCGCCAAGGGCCTCGAGCTCGGCGTCTCCGACTACCTGATCGAGCCGGTCGACCGCAACGAGCTGCGCGCCCGGGTGCGCACCCAGCTGCGCCGGCGCCGCTACTACCATCGCCTGCGCAGCCTGCTCGACCGCACCGTCTCGATGGCCTACACCGACCCGCTGACCGGCGCCTACAACCGGCGCTATCTGAAGGCCCATCTCGAGCGCAAGCTGATGGAGATGGCCGACAGCAGCAAGCCGGTCTCGATCATGCTGTTCGACCTGGACCGCTTCAAGCTGGTCAACGACGAGCTCGGCCACGACGCCGGCGACGCCGTGCTGAAGGAGGTCTCCCAGCGCGTCGGCAACAACGTGCGCAGCTTCGACATGCTGGCCCGCTACGGCGGCGAGGAGTTCGTGGTGATCATGCCCGACACCGACGCCGAGCACGCCCTGGCGGTGGCCGACCGCCTGCGCCGGCTGATCGGCGAGAAGCGCTTCGGGGTGCCCGGGCGCGACGAGGGACTGACGGTCACCTTCTCGGCCGGCGTCGCCACCGCGACCGACCCGATGGAGACCGGCGACCAGCTGCTGAAGCGCGCCGACGCGGCGCTCTACGAGGCCAAGGGCGGCGGCCGCGACCGCGTCGTCGCCGCCCGGCCGGCCGACCTCTCCGAGTCCGACCCGCAGTACGCCTACGGCCGCCCCTGAGGCGGGGCCGCCGGCGTCGGGACGCCGTGCGGCGGCGAGAACGCGAAACGGCCGCCCGGAGGCGGCCGTTTCGGCGTCAGCAGGTCTGCCGGCGGAGCCTGGGCTCCGCGGCGACGCTACTTCATCTTGGCTTCCTTGAACTCGACGTGCTTGCGCGCGCGCGGATCGTACTTGCGGAAAGCCATCTTCTCGGTCTGGTTCCGCGGGTTCTTCTTGATGACGTAGAAGTAGCCGGTGTCGGCGGTGCTCACCAGCTTGATCCACTGCGTCACGGACTTGGCCATGGCTCTGTTCCTCGCCGCCGCCCTCGGACTGTTCGATGGGCGGACTCTCTGTACGGGTTCTTCGAAGAGGCGCGGAGATTAGCGTTCCAGGCCGCCGTGTCAAGCGCGGAAGCGCCGATTCACCGGCGCGGGGCCCCGTCGGACCGTGCGTCGAGGAAACGGGCGATCTCGGCGTTCATCTGCCGGTGCAGGGCCGCGCGATCGACGCCGGGAGCATCCCGGCAGAGCGCCGGCAGGCTGGCGGCCAGGCGGGCCGAGCAGGGCGCGAGGAAGACGAAATGACCGGCGCCGGGAAGGACCTCGAGCGCCGGCGGCACCGGCAGGTCGCGGGCGAGCGCAAGGGCGTTGCGCTCGGGCGAGAGCTGCTGGTCCGCGTCGCCGACGTAGAGCCGCAGCGGCGCCTCGACCCGCTTCAGGCCGTCGCGCGGAAAGACGACGCTGAGCGGCGCCAGCAGCACGAATGCCCCGATCCGCGGGTCGGCGGTGGGCAGGAGATCGGGCCGGTCGTTCCGGATCCTGCCTCCCGCCTCGCAGACCGCGTGGTCCGCGGGCCGGGCCGCGCAATAGGTCTCGAGACGCGACAGGTCGGGCTGCGCCCCGGCCAGGATCAGGCCGGTCGTGCCGCCGGCCGAGAAGCCGGCGAAGCCGATCCGGTCGCTGTCGATGCGGCCGGCCAGGAAGGGAGCCTGGAGCGCGGCGGTCAGAGCGGCCGAGATCTGCAGGGGACGGCCGTAGATCGTGCTGACGGCGCCGAGCCCGCTCGGGTCGCGGTAGTTGTCGCCGGGATGCAGCACCGAGACGACGAGGAAGCCCTTGCGGGCCAGGAAGCTCGCCAGGTCGTGGTGTCCCCAGAGGCTGCCCAGATCGCCGTGCGAGACGAGCACGAGAGGATGGCGGCCCGGCGCGATCTCAGCCCCGCGCAGGCCGTCGATGTCGTAGGGGCCGATCTCCGTCGTGCCATCGCCGCCGGTGCCCGGATAGAACAGGGCGGCGTCCATCGGCCGGCCGCTCACCGGATCGACGACCTCGAGGCGCCTGAAGCCGACGCCCGACGCGTCCGCGGCGCGGGCGTCCGGCAGGGCGACGGCGGCCAGCAGAAGCAGCCAGGCGACTCCCAGTACGGTTCGCAGCATCCCGTTCGCCCGCCCTTCGTCCTGGTCAGCCGTTGCGCGTCGCACAGGTGGGAGTCGGGTTGAGGAACGGCAAGGGGCGAGAAGAGGGGGGCTCGCCGGATCGGCCGTGCGCCACGGCCCTGCCGCCGGCCGTCAGCGGTAGATCGGGATCTCGCCGTCGCGCCAGGCGAAGAGCCGGCTCGGGCGCTCCGGATCGCGGCGCCGGGCCATGCATTCGGCGAGCACCAGGGCGGTGACGCTGGACATCGGCAGGCCCAGGACCTCGGCGGTCGGCACGAAGCCGACGTCGTCGAGCTCGCCGTCGCCGCGGCCGGAGGGCGTCGGCTCCAGGCCGACCAGCAGGAAGAAGCGGGTGTGGAAGCGGATCGGCGAGACCGCCGGCGTGATCGCGCGGGCGGCGAGGCCGAGCCGGCCGAAGGCCGGCGTCAGGCCGGCCTCGACGAAGGGCCGCCAGCAGGCCGCTACCGGGTCGCTGACCGGCCCGCCGGCCGGCCCGGCGGCCAGGCCGAGCAGCAGTCCCGTCTCCTCCCAGACCTCGCGCAGGGCGCAGCGGGCGAGGGCGGCGAAGCGGCGGCGGGTCGCGCCGTCGACGGCGCCCGAGGGGCGCGCCAGCGGCTCGGCGAAGCCGCTGGCCCTGGCGTCGAGCGGGTCGAGGCGGCCGCCGGGAAAGACGTAGACGCTGGGCATGAAACGCGCCTGCCGGCTGCGCCGGCCGAGCAGCACCTCGGCGCCGTGCCGGCCGTCACGCAGCACGACGACTCCGGCCGCGTCGCGCGGCCTTACGCCCGTGCGGCGCTCCGGTCTGGGCGGGGACTGTCCGGCAGCCGGCTCCAAGCGTCGGCCGGCCGGCTCACTTCACCACGGCGGCCGCGACGGCATGGCCGCGATCGGCGGTGTTGGTCGGCGCGTCGCCGCGGGCCCGGGCGTAGAGGCCCGGATCCTCGATCAGCCGGCGCGCGACCTTGACGTCGATCTCGCTCTCGGTCTCGCGCGTCGGGCAGCGGGCCCGGAGCGCGGCCAGCGCGGTCTCGTCGTCGGGCTGGATGTCGGCCTGCCGGACCGCGCGGGCGATCGGCAGCTGGCCGGCGACCAGGCGGTCGACGACCTCGTCGGCGCCGCCGACGTCGGTGCTGGTGCAGATGTCGGGCAGCACCCCGCGATGCTGCAGGGCGTAGCCGGAGGGCGCATGGAAGCGCGCCCAGGTCAGGGTCAGCTCGCCCTCGTTGGGCATCCGCAGCACGGTCTGCACCGTGCCCTTGCCGAAGGAGTTGGAGCCGACGATCACCGCCTGGCCGCTGTCCTGCAGGGCCGCGGCGACGATCTCCGAGGCCGAGGCGGAGTTGCCGTTGACCAGGGCGACGACCGGGCGGCCGCCGGTGATCACGTCGTCCTGGGCGTCGAAGTACTGGTGACTGTCGGGATGGCGGCCATGGGTCGAGACGATGCGGCCGTGACCGATGAACAGGTCGGCGACGGTCACCGACTGGTCGAGCAGGCCGCCCGGATTGCCACGCAGGTCGAGGATGTAGCCGGCCAGGTTGCCGCCCATCTCGTGCTGCGCCTCGAGGATCTTGTCGCGCAGCGAGCGGGTCGTGTTCTGGTTGAAGCCGGTGACCTTGAAATAGGCCTCGCGGCCTTCGGGATGGTAGCTGACGGTCTGCGGCACGATGTGGGCGCGCGTGATGTCGAGCTTGATCGGCTGGCCGACGCCCTCGCGCCGCACGGTCATCTCGACCTTGCTGTCGAGGGGCCCGCGCAGGCGCCGGACGACGTCGCGCTGGTCGAGGCCGACCGCGCTCTCGCCGTCGATCGACACGATCAGGTCGTCGTTCTTCAGGCCCGCGGCCTCGGCCGGCGTGCCTTCCATGACGTCCATCACGCGCACGCCTTCCTCGACGACGCGGATGCGCACGCCGATGCCGCCGAAGCCGTCGCGGCTGGCGCGGTTCTCACGCGCCTCGTCGCGGCCGGCGTAGCGCGAGTAGGTGTCGAGCTGCGTCAGCATGGCGTCGAACATCGTCTCGTAGACCGACTCGATCGGCGTGTCGGCCAGGGGCTTCGACAGCTTGCGCGTGTCGGCGACGGCCTCGGCCGTGGCGCGCGCCCAGGGGCCGCTGGAGTCGCCCTCGGGCATGTCGTACTGGCCGGCGCGCAGGCCGCCGACCGTCATGACGAAGGTCTTGCCGTCCTGGGTCACCGCGATGCTCGGGTCGATGTCGGAGAGACCGCGCAGCGCGTGCATCGCCAGGTCCTCGACCGGGATCTCGCGGATGTAGACCGAGGAGATGTCCTGGTAGCCGGCCGAGAACATCCGGCGGACCTGGCCTTCGTCGAACTGGCTCTCGCCCGCGGCCTGCTGCTGCGGCGCCGCCGCGCAGGAGCCGAGGATCAGCAGGGTCAGGGTCAGGGCGCCGAGCCGCGACAGGGCGGGGCGGGGGAAACGGGAGCGGCCGGACGCCGTCATTCGAATGCAGATCCTCTTCACGTGTGGCGCCCCCGAAAGCCTGCGCTTCGCGGCCCATCACCGCCCCACACTAGGGCGGAGCCATGGTAAATGTCGAGACGGCCCCACGGTCCGGACTCGCGCCGCTATGCCGCACCCGGTCCCGATTGGACGGCAGAATCCTTGAATCAATCGTTAGCCTGCGCGCGGTCGACGCTGGTTAACGGCGGCCCTTGGGCGTTCGCGTCTTGTCCCGTGCGCCGGACTTGCCCTTCTTCCCGGCGGCGCGCGGCGCCTTGCCGGCCTTCGCCGCTTTCGCCTTGGCCTTCGCGGGCCGGTGCTTCGGGCTGCCGCGGCCGCCGCTCCTACGCACCGGCCGCGCGGCGGGTGGCGGACCGCCGTCGAGCGGCTCCCAGCCGTCGGCGCTCCCGGCCTCCGCCTCGGCCTCGTCGGCCTCGACCAGGTTGAGGATCAGGCCGCCGGTCAGCGGATCGGCCTCGATCAGGCGCGCGCGGACCTTCTCGCCCAGGCGGTAGGTGCGGCCCCAGCGCCGGCCGACCAGGGCGTGGATCCGCTCGTCGTGCTGGTAGAAGTCGCCGGGCAGGCTGGAGACCGGCACCAGGCCGTCGCCGCCGCTCTCGTTCAGGGTCACGAACAGGCCGAAGCGGGTGACGCCGTTGACGCGGCCGGCGAAGACCTCGCCGACCCGCTCCTTGAGGAAGGCGGCGGTCAGGCGGTCGACGGCGTCGCGCTCGGCGGCCGCGGCGCGCCGCTCGGTCGTCGAGATGTGCTGGCCGATCTCCTCGAAGCGCGAGACCTCGCGAGCCGTCAGGCCGTCGTCGCCGAGGCCGAGCGCGGCGATCAGGCTGCGGTGCACCAGCAGGTCGGCATAGCGCCGGATCGGCGAGGTGAAGTGGGCATAGCGCACCAGCGCCAGGCCGAAGTGGCCGATGTTGGCGGGGCTGTAGATCGCCTGGGCCTGGCTCCGGAGGATCAGCTCCGAGACCATCTGGGCATAGGGCTTGCCCTCGGCCATCTCCAGGATCCGGCCGAAGGAGGCGGCGCGGATCACCTGGCCCTTGGCGAGCTTCAGGTCGAGCGTCGCCAGGACGTCGCGCAGCGCCGCGACCTTGGCCTCGTCGGGCACGTCGTGGACCCGGTACATGCAGGGCCGCTGGCGGCTCTCCAGCTCGGCCGCCGCCGCGACGTTGGCGGCGATCATGAACTCCTCGATCAGCCGGTGGCTGTCGAGGCGCCGGCGCGGCTCGATGCGCGCGACGTTGCCGCGCTCGTCCATGACGATGCGCCGCTCGGGCACGTCGAGGTCGAGCGTGCCGCGCGCCTGGCGGGCGGCCAGCAGGGCCCGGAAGGCGCCGTAGAGCGGCGCCAGCACCGGCGCCAGCAGGGGGCCGGTCAGGTCGTCGGGCCGCCCGTCGACCGCGGCCTGGACCTGCTCGTAGGTCAGGCGCGCCGCCGAGCGCATCAGGCCGCGCAGGAAGCGGTGCCGCTTCGGCCGGCCCTCGGCGTCGATCCAGAGGTGGCAGGCGAGGCAGCCGCGCTCCTCCTTAGGCTTCAGCGAGCACCAGCCGTTCGACAGCGCCTCCGGCAGCATCGGCACGACGCGATCGGGGAAGTAGGCCGAGTTGCCGCGCTCGCGCGCCTCGCGGTCGAGCGGGCCCTCGGGGCGCACGTAGTGGGCGACGTCGGCGATCGCGACCAGGATGTGCCAGCCGCCGGGGTTCCCGGGGTCGTCGTCGGGCTCGGCGAAGACCGCATCGTCGAAGTCGCGGGCGTCGGCGCCGTCGATCGTCACCAGGGGCAGTGCGCGCAGGTCCTCGCGGCGGCCGAGCGTGACCGGCCCGGCGACCTCCGCCTCCTCGACCGCGGCGTCGGAGAACTCGGTCGGCAGGCCGTGCTCGTGGATCGCGATCAGGCTGAGGGCGTGCTGGTTGTCGAGGCCGCCGAGGCGCTCCAGCACCACGACCTCGGGCGGGCCGACGCGGCGATGGTGCGGCTTCGGCTCGCAGAGCACCAGCTCGCCGACCTCGGCGCCCTTGGCGTCGGCCTTGCGCAGCAGGTAGTCCTTCTTGGCGCGCTTGTCGGTCGGCTTGACCCGCAGGCCGTCCTTGGCCAGCTCGATCATGCCGAGCACCCGCCGAGGGGCGGCGCCGAGCCGGCGGATCACCCGCGCCTCGTAGTGGCCGGCGTCGACGCGGGTCAGGCGGCACAGCGCGCGGTCGCCCTCGGCCAGGGCCGAGCGGCTCTGCCTGCCGGGCTCCAGGTAGATGGTCGGCGGCTCGGTCTCGGCCTCCCAGCGCACCGGCCGGGCCAGGGTCTCGCCGTCCTCGTCGAGGCCGACCACGGTCAGCACCGCGACCTCGGGCAGGGCGCCGGCCGCGGCGACCTTGCGGCGCTCCGGTGCCTCCAGCTCGCCGTCGAGCTTCAGCTCCCTGAGCAGCACCTTCAGGCGCTGGCGGTCGGCGCCCTTGATGCCGAAGGCGCGCGCGATCTCCCGCTTGCCGACCGGGGTCGGGCTCTCGCGCACATAGGTCAGGACCTCGTCCCGGGTCGGAAACGGCTTGTCGGCGCTCACTCGGCGGCTTTCGCGGTCTTGGCCCCCGCCTTGGCTTTGGACCTGGCGCCCGTCTTGCCGGCGCTCTTGGTGGCGGCCTTCTTCGCGGGCGCCTTCGCCTTGGGCGCCGTCTTCGCCTTGGGCGCGGCCTTGGCGGGCGCCTTGCCTTTGCCGGCGCCCTTCTTCTCGGCCTGGGCGCGCAGCAGCTCGACGGCCTTGTCGAGCGTGATCTCCTCGAGGGTCAGGTCCTTGGGCAGCGTGGCGTTGATCTTGCCGTGCTTGACGTAAGGGCCGTAGCGGCCCTTCTGAGCGGTCACCGGCTTGCCGTCGTCGGGATGGTTGCCGATCGTCTTGGCCTCGCCGCCGGGCTTCTGGCTCAGCAGGTCGATCGCGCGGTTCATGCCGATCGTCAGCACGTCCTCGTCCTTCGGGATCGACTTGTAGACGCTGGCGCGCTTGACGTAGGGGCCGTAGCGGCCGATGCCGGCGGTGACCTCTTCGCCCTCGTGGACGCCGAGGCTGCGCGGCAGGGCGAGCAGCTTGAGCGCGAGGTCCAGGTCGAGCGAATCGGGCGTGGTGTTGGGCGGCAGCGAGGAGCGCTTCGGCTTGTCGCCCTTCTCCTTGGCCTCGCCGAGCTGGATGTAGAAGCCGTAGGGGCCCTTGCGCAGGGTGACCGACTGGCCGCTGCCGGGGTCCGTGCCGAGCTCCAGCGTGTCGCCGCCCAGGGCGGCCGCCTGCTCGGCCTCCTCGCTGCCCGGCGCGATCAGCGGGCGGGTGTAGCGGCACTCGGGATAGTTCGAGCAGCCGACGAAGCCGCCGGTCTTGCCGAGCCGGATGCCGAGCCGGCCGTTGCCGCAGACCGGGCAGGCCCGGGGGTCGACGCCCGGCTTGTCGGGATCGATCGGGAAGAAGTGCGGGCCGAGGTCGCGGTCGAGCGCGTCGATGACGTCGGCGATGCGCAGGCCCTTGGTCTCCTCGACCGCCGCGGCGAAGGCCTCCCAGAAGCGGCGCAGCACGGTCTTGTAGTCGACCTTGCCGTCGGAGACCTCGTCGAGCTCCTCCTCCATCGAGGCGGTGAAGGAATACTCGACGTAGCGCTGGAAGAAGGCGCTCAGGAAGGCGGTGACCAGGCGGCCGCGGTCCTCGGGCAGGAAGCGCCGCTTGTCGAGCCGGACGTACTCGCGGTCCTGCAGGACCTGCAGGATCGAGGCGTAGGTCGAGGGCCGGCCGATGCCGAGCTCCTCCAGCTTCTTGACCAGGCTGGCCTCGGAATAGCGCGGCGGCGGCTGGGTGAAGTGCTGCTCGGCCAGCACGTCGCGCAGGGTCAGGTCCTGGCCCTCGGCGAGCTTGGGCAGGCGCTGCGAGGACTCCTCCTCGTCGTCGTCGCGGCCCTCCTGGTAGAGCCTGAGGAAGCCGTCGAACAGCACGACCTGGCCGGTCGCCCGCAGGGTCGCGACGCCGGCCCCGGCGGCGTTCGCCGAAGCCTCACTAGCCCCGCCGCAGCGGATGTCGACGGCGACCTGCTCCAGCTGCGCGGCCTCCATCTGGCTGGCCAGGGCGCGGACGTAGACCAGGTCGTAGAGCCTGGCCTCCTCCTCCGAGAGGCGCCGGCGGACCTGGTCGGGATGGCGGCCGAAGTCGGTCGGGCGGATCGCCTCGTGGGCCTCCTGGGCGTTCTTCGCCTTGGTCTTGTACTGGCGCGGCGCGTTCGGCAGGTAGTTGTCGCCGTAGCGCGCGGCGATGGTCTGGCGGGCCGCCCCGATCGCCTCGTTCGACATGGCGACGCCGTCGGTCCGCATGTAGGTGATCAGGCCGACCGTCTCGCCGTCGACCTCGACGCCCTCGTAGAGCTTCTGGGCGATGCGCATGGTGCGCGAGGCGCCGAAGCCGAGCTTGCGGCTGGCCTCCTGCTGCAGGGTCGAGGTCGTGAAGGGCGGCTGCGGGTTGCGCCGGACCTGCTTCTTCTCGACCGAGGCGACGGTGTAGCGCCCGGCGCCGCGGATCGCCGCGACGGCCCGGTCGGCAGCCCCCTTGTCGCCGATCTCCAGGCGCTCCAGCTTGCGCCCCTCGAGGTGGGTCAGGCGCGCCTTGAAGGGCGCCGTCGCGACGCTGTCGAGCAGCGCCTCGACCGACCAGTACTCCTGCGCCCGGAAGACCTCGATCTCGGCCTCGCGCTCGCAGATCAGCCGCAGCGCGACCGACTGCACGCGGCCCGCCGAGCGGCTGCCCGGCAGCTTGCGCCAGAGCACCGGCGAGAGGGTGAAGCCGACCAGGTAGTCGAGCGCGCGGCGCGCCAGGTAGGCGTCGACCAGGTTCACGTCGATGTCGCGCGGCTGCTTGAAGGCCTCGATCACGGCGTTGCGGGTGATCTCGTTGAAGACCACGCGCTGCACCGGGATGTCCTTGAGGATGCGCCGGCGCTTCAGCTCCTCGACGATGTGCCAGGAGATCGCCTCGCCCTCGCGGTCCGGGTCGGTCGCGAGATAGAGCCGGTCGGCGTTGCGGACCGCCTGGGCGATCTCCTTGATCTGGCGCTCGCCGCGGCCCTCGACCTCCCAGGCCATGGCGAAGTCCTGGTCCGGCAGGACCGAGCCGTCCTTCGACGGCAGGTCGCGGACATGGCCGTAGCTGGCCAGCACCTGGAAGTCCTTGCCCAGATACTTGTTGATGGTCTTGGCCTTGGCGGGCGATTCGACGACGACGACGTGCATGCTGTTCCGGAAGTGGCGGCGCCCGCGACAGGAAGGTCGGGCTGCCTCGTTGCTGGCGGGCGGTCAGTCGGGCGCGCCGATCAGTGCGACCCTCCCGCCCGGCTGGCGTTCCAAACGGCCGGCCAGCTCCAGTTCCATCAGGATCAGGCTGACCAGGGAGGCAGACAATTGGCACCGGCGCAGGACTTCGTCAACCGCGACACCGGATGGGCCGAGGCATTCGACCACCGCGGCGCGGGCCGCATCGGAGGCTCCGCCCGCCGCCGCTCCGGCCGGCGGCGCGGGCTCTTCGAGCCGCGCCGGGCGTGAAGGCAGGCCCTGTCCCATCAGGGCGCGCAGCAGGTCGTCGGCCTCCTCGACCAGGATCGCGCCCTGGCGCAGCAGGGCGTTGCAGCCGCGGGCCCGCGGGTCGAGCGGCGAGCCCGGCACGGCGCCGACCTCGCGGCCCTGCTCCAGCGCCAGGCGCGCCGTGATCAGCGAGCCGGAGCGCAGCGCCGCCTCGACCACGACGACGCCGAGCGACAGGCCGGAGATGATCCGGTTGCGGCGCGGGAAGTGGCGGGCCTGCGGCTCCAGCCCCGGCGGCTGCTCGCCGACCAGCAGGCCGCGCTCGCCGATCGCCTGCTGCAGCGCCCGGTTCTCCGGCGGATAGCAGACGTCGAGCCCGCCGGCGACGGCGGCGATCGTGCCGCCGTCCAGCGCGCCCTCGTGGGCCGCGGCGTCGATGCCGCGCGCCAGGCCCGAGGCGACCACGAAGCCGGCGGCGGCACAGTCGCGCGCCAGGGTGCGGGCCAGGGTCCGGCCGTTGGCCGAGGCGTTGCGGGCGCCGACCAGGGCGACGGCGGGCCGGGCCAGCAGCTCGCTGCGGCCCCTGAGGATCAGCAGCGGCGGCGCGTCGTCGGTGGCGGCCAGGGGCTCCGGATAGCCGGGCTCCGTCAGGCCGAGGGTCGTCGCGCCGATCCGCTCGATCGCCTCGAGTTCCCGCTCGGCCTCGGCCGGGGAGGGGATGCGGGGGGCGGCGCGCCGGCCGCCGCGGCGGGCCAGGTCGGGCAGCGCCTCCAGCGCCGCCGCCGCCGTGCCGAAGCGGGCGAGCAGCTGGCGGAAGGTGACGGGGCCGACGTGCTCGGTCCGGCTGAGCCGCAGCCAGTCCAGCCGCTCGGCCTCGCTCAGCGGCCGGCTCGACGCCTGTTCCGGTGCCGCGACCACGCCTGCCACGCCGCCTGCCGGGCCGCTCAGAAGAAGAAGTGCCTGCTCATCGTGCGGGCAATTACCGGTTGCAGTGGCGCCACTGTCAAGCGAGCGATTCCGCTCGTTGCGCATTGCTCGACGATGGAGCGAGCGAGTGTTAGGTCCGACATCCCGCTACGGAAGGTCTTTCACACGAATGTACCATGTCGTGTCCCAGTTCTTGGGATCCCTGACGACCACCTGCCTTCCCCGAAGCGCCACGGTCCAGGTACTGAAGCGAAAGGCGAGCCGATAGAATGCACTCTTCCACCTCGGCGTTCGAGTTGGTGTGAAACCGACCTTCAGGAGGCGCGCCGCCACATTCCGGTCGATCAGTTGCGAGCGGACTATTAGCTCTGTGTCCGGGTCAGTGCCGCTGCGCCTCAGCGCGAGTATCGTACGGGCTGCGCGAAGCAACTGCATATGCCTCTCGCGCACATCGATTTTCCCCGCCTTCGCGCCCATCAGCCCCGATCTCAAATGGAGGCTGACCGATCCGTCGAGATGACATAGGTACATCAATTCGTCCGATAGGGTCGTGTAGGCCCCGCACGCCAGCATCACCGCCAAGATTGCCCACAGGATCGAAATCGAAGCGTATTCGCTGGGATAGCCTTGGAGAGAAAGGATGAGGGGCCAGGTGGCGGTCAAGGCCAAGGCGACGGCGGATCCCGGCAGGGCGAATGAACGGAGTCGACACCACACGATCTTGCCGCGCCTCGGTCTCGGTCGGCGCCTGACGAACCGCATGTCTGCGGTTCAACCTCGTCCGTGCGCGCCGATGAAGCTGCGCAGCAGGCCGCTGGTCGTCTCGGCCTGCTCGACGTTGAGCAGGTGGGCGGCGTGGGCGAGGACGCAGAGCTGGGCGCCTGGGATCTGCTCCTTGATCGTCTGCATCACCGCCGGCGGCATGCCGGGATCGTCCTGGCCGGCCAGCACCAGGGTCGGCGTGCGAACCGCCGGCAGGCGGTCGGTCAGGTCGAGCGGCTGGATCGCCCGGCAGCAGCCGACGAAGCCGGCAACCGGCGTCGCCAGGATCAGCTGGCGGATCGCCTCGACCTCGGGCCGGCCGGCGGCGCGGAAGGGCTCGGTGAACCAGCGCGCCAGGGTCGCCTCGGCCAGCGCCGCCATGCCCTGGCTCTCGGCGGCCGCGATGCGCTCGTCGAAGGCCTTGCGGCCCTCCGGCGGGATCCGGCTGGTCGTCGCGCAGAGGGTCAGGGAGATCAACTTCCCGGGGGCGGTCAGGGCCAGCTGCTGGCCGATCATGCCGCCCATCGACAGGCCGACGAAGTGGAAGCGGGGCAGCGTCAGCGCCTCGGCGAGGCCGAGCAGGTCGGCGGCCAGCAGCTCGAGATCGTAGGGGCCGTCGGGCGCCGCCGTGCCGCCGTGGCCGCGGGTGTCGTAGGCGACGACCAGATGGTCCTTGGCCAGCGCCTCGATCTGCGGGCGCCACATCGCCCGGCTGCAGGCGAGCGAATGGGACAGCACCACGGCCGGGGCGTCGGCCGGCCCGGCGATCTCGACGCACTGGCTGAGGCCGTTGGCCTCGATCTGGCGGACCTGGCTCACGGCCTCTCCTCCCTAGGGCTTCCTGTCGGGCGCATCGGCCTTCGGCGCGGCCTTCTGGCCGAGCCTGCTCTCCTGGCCGCGCAGCAGCCGGCCGATGTTCTGCAGATGGCGCGACCAGACCAGGATCGCAAGGATCGCCGCGAATTGAACGAGTTGCAGATTCCCTCTCAGAAACCACGCGAAGATTGGCGAGGCGGCGAGCGAGACCAGGGCGGCCAGCGAGGAGTAGCGGAACAGCGCCGCGACCAGGGCCCAGGTCGCGCAGGCCGCGAGGCCGACCGGCCAGGACACGGCGAGCAGCGTGCCGAGCGTCGTCGCGACGCCCTTGCCGCCCCTGAAGCCGAGCCAGACCGGGAAGAGGTGGCCGACGACGGCGCCGAAGCCGGCGACGATCATCGGGTCCGGGCCGCCCCACCAGTAGGCGAGCAGCGCCGCCGCCGCGCCCTTGCCGCTGTCCAGCACCAGCGTCGCCGCGGCCAGGTCCTTGCGCCCGGTGCGCAGCACGTTGGTCATGCCGATGTTGCCCGAGCCGATCTTGCGGATGTCGCCGAGGCCGGCGAGGCGGGTCAGCACCAGGCCGAAGGGGATCGATCCGAGCAGGTAGCCGGCGGCCAGCGCGGCCAGCAGGTAGGGCCAGGCGAACTCCCAGGAGATCGGGTCGGGCATGAGGTCTCCAGCTGCCGGGACGGCCCGCGATTCACGCAGGCGGGCCGGAGCGCGTCAAGGCGCGGCTGCCGCTCCGGGCATCACGCCTGCTCGACTGGCGCGCCGGCAGGGTCGTGCCGCGCACCGCCGGCGAAGGCGAGCCTGACGGCGTAGGCGCGCAGGTCGGCCGGCCAGCCGGCGATCTGCCGCTCGAAGCCCGGCCGGTCGTCGGCGAAGAGCGCGCGGCAGGCCTCCTCGTAGCCGGGCAGGTCGCCGGCCAGGGCCGAGAGGAAGCGGTAGGCGGCCTCCTGGGCGGCGCGCCGCCGCTGGTGCGGGCCGTCGCTGCGCCGGGCCTCCTCGACCAGCCGGCGCAGGGCCGCCGAGGCGCCGCCGGGCTGGGCCGCCAGCCACTCCCAGTGCCGCGGCAGCAGCGTCACCTCGCGGGCGACGACGCCCAGCTTCGGGCGGCCGCGGCCGCGCGGTTCGGCGGAGGCGGCATCCTGCCGGGCGGGTGGGCGCGACGCGCGACCGGCGAGGGCCGCGGGCTGCGACAGCCGCTCGATCAGTTCGGCCTCGCTGCCGCGCAGGTCCAGGTCGACGACCCGGCCGGTCGCGTCGTCGAAGACCAGCAGCGGCGCGTCGGGCGCGCGCGCGGTCGCGTCACGGACCGCCAGGGCGACCTCGACCAATGAGCCGGCGCGCAGCAGGCGCTGGCCTTCGAAGGCGGTGCAGGGCCTGGCGAGCGGGTCGGTCATCGGGGCATCCTCGGTTCGTGGGCGGTGCTTTCTACCCGGGCGAAAACGACCGAGTCAATTTGATCCGGGTGGAAAAATGGGACCCGCCCGGCGCCCGCCCCAACCGTGCCATGTCCCGCGCGCCATTGAGCCCGCCGTGCGCCTGCTCAAGAATGCGCCTCCCGCGTCGCCGAGGGCGTCGCCCGACAGACAGAAGAATCCCGAGGAGACGACTGCATGAGCAACCGCCGCTACGTGATCGCGAGCATTCCCGGCGACGGCATCGGCAAGGAGGTCATCCCGGTCGGCCAGGAGGCCGCCGACGCGGTCGCCGACCGGCACGGCTTCTCAATCGAGTGGCGGCCGCTCGACTGGTCCTGCGAGCGCTACGACCGGACCGGCCGGATGATGCCGGAGGACGGCATCGACCAGGTCAAGGAGTGCGACTCGATCTACCTGGGCGCGGTCGGCTGGCCCGGCGTGCCGGACCACGTCTCGCTCTGGGGCCTCTTGATCCCGCTGCGCCGCGACCTCGACCTCTACGCCAACGTCCGGCCAGTGCGCCTGCTCGAGGGCGTGACCTCGCCGCTCGCCGGGCGCGGCAAGGCCGACATCGACTTCGTCGTGGTGCGCGAGAACGTCGAGGGCGAGTACTCCGAGATCGGCGGCCGGCTCTACCGCGGCACCGAGCACGAGGCGGCGGTGCAGGAGA
Organism: Tistlia consotensis USBA 355; assembly: GCF_900177295.1. Classification (GTDB taxonomy): domain Bacteria; phylum Pseudomonadota; class Alphaproteobacteria; order Kiloniellales; family DSM-21159; genus Tistlia; species Tistlia consotensis. Next base: position 48,311 of record NZ_FWZX01000007.1, on the reverse strand, counting down.
CGGTCTTCACCCGGCGCGGCGTCGACCGCATCCTCGACTACGCCTTCGAGCTGGCGAAGACGCGGCCGCGCAAGCACGTGACCTCGGCGACCAAGTCGAACGGCATCGTCCACACCATGCCCTTCTGGGACGAGCGCTTCGAGGCCGCGAAGCAGCGCCACCCCGGGGTCGGCACGGCGCAGTTCCACATCGACATCCTGACCGCGAACTTCGTGCTGCATCCGGACTGGTTCGACGTGGTCGTCGGCTCCAACCTGTTCGGCGACATCCTTTCGGACCTGGGGCCGGCCTGCGCCGGCTCGATCGGCATCGCGCCCTCGGCCAACCTCAACCCGAGCCGCGCGCTGCCCTCGATGTTCGAGCCGGTGCACGGCTCGGCCCCGGACATCGCCGGCAAGGGCGTCGCCAACCCGATCGCCGCGGTCTGGACCGCCGCCATGATGCTCGACTTCCTGGGCGAGCCCGAGGCGGCGAAGACCCTGGAGAAGGCCATGGAGGCGGTGCTGACCGACCCGGCGGCGCGCACCCGCGACCTCGGCGGCACGGCCGATACGAAGGCCTGCGGCCAGGCGATCCTGAAGGCGATCGCGGGGTAGGGCGGCGCCGGCGGCGGCCCTCAGCCCGCGCTGAAGCCGCCGTCGAGGACCAGCTCGGCGCCGGTCATGTAGCTGGAGGCCTCGCTGGCCAGCCACAGCGCGGCCTCGGCGACCTCTTCGGGACGGGCCATGCGGCCGAGCGGCTGGCGGCGGGTCAGCTTGTCGCGGATCGCGGCGGCGTCGCCGGAGGGCCCGGCGACCGCCTCGGCGATCTCGCCGACCATGGCGCTGTCGACGAAGCCGGGGCAGAGCGCGTTGACCCGGATGCCGTAGCCCCGGTCGGCGCAGTGCAGCGCCGCCGTCCGGCTGAGGCCGAGCAGGCCGGCCTTCGCGGCGGCGTAGGCGGCGAGCGGCGGCGAGGCGACCTTGGCGGCGACCGAGGCCAGGATCACGATGCTGCCGCCGCGGCCGTGCCGCTTCATCGCGGCGATCGCCGCCTGGGTGCCGTAGAAGGGGCCTTCCAGGTTGACCGCGAGGGCGCGCCTGAGCTGCTCCGGCGTCGCCGCCTCGATGTCGCCGGGCACGGCGAGGCCGGCGTTGCTGATCAGCACGTCGAGCGGGCCGAGCCGCGCCTCGACCTCGGCGACCGCGGCCGGCCAGGCCTCGGGATCGGTGACGTCGAGGGCGAGCGACAGGGCGGCGCCGGGCAGGGCCGCCTCGGGCAGGACGGGCGGCGCGAGGTCGCTGGCCGCGACCCGGGCGCCGGCAGCCGCGCAGCGCGCCACGGTCGCCTTGCCGATGACGCCGCCGGCGCCGGTGACCAGGACGACCTTGCCGGCCAGCGCCGTCATCGCAGGCGCCTCGTCCCCCGCGATGGGGTAATATGATACCCCATCCGCAAGTCACCGTTTTCAAAGGGACTTTTTCGCTGTTGACTGGACAAGAAGGCTCCCCTATATCCCGGCCCTCGCGCGGCGCTTCGGCCGCGCTCCTGCTTTTCGATCCCTCTGGAAAAGAGCGACGGTTCCGATGAAGACCTATTCCGCGAAACCGGCGGATGTCGAGAGGAAGTGGTACGTGATCGACGCCGAGGGCGTCGTGCTCGGCCGCCTCGCCTCGCGCATCGCCATGATCCTGCGCGGCAAGCACAAGGCGATCTACACCCCGCACGTCGACACCGGTGACCATGTCATCGTGATCAACGCCGAGAAGGTGCGCCTGAAGGGCGGCAGCAAGCTGCAGGACAAGCGCTTCTACTGGCACACCGGCTATCCCGGCGGCATCAAGGAGCGGACCATGGCCGAGATCCTCGGCGGCCGCTACCCCGAGCGGGTGATCCTGAAGGCCGTCGAGCGCATGGTGCCGCGCGGCCCGCTCGGCCGCCAGCAGCTGACCAAGCTCAAGGTCTACGCCGGCGCCGAGCATCCGCACGCGGCGCAGCAGCCCGAGAGCTATGACTTCGCCGCCGCCAACCCCAAGAACGCCAGGTTGTCCAGCCGATGAGCGAACAGACCCTCACCGATCTCTCCCAGCTCGGCGCTGCCGCGGGAGTCGAGGCCCCGGCCAAGGCCGAGCCGAAGCGCGACGCCCAGGGCCGCTCCTACGCGACCGGCCGGCGCAAGAACGCCGTCGCCCGCGTCTGGGTCAAGCCCGGCAGCGGCCGCATCCAGGTCAACGGCAAGGACCTGCCGACCTACTTCGCGCGGCCGGTGCTGCAGATGCTGATCGCCCAGCCGTTCCAGGTCGCCGGCCGCGTCGACCAGTTCGACGTGGTCTGCACGGTCTCCGGCGGCGGCCTGTCGGGCCAGGCCGGCGCGGTGCGCCACGGCATCAGCCGGGCCCTGACCTTCTACGAGCCGGGGCTGCGCCCCGTGCTCAAGCAGGGCGGCTTCCTGACCCGGGACTCGCGCATGGTCGAGCGCAAGAAGTACGGCAAGGCCAAGGCCCGCCGCAGCTTCCAGTTCTCCAAGCGCTGATCCAGACTCTTCAGGTTTCTATTTGAAAAGCAGCGGCTTGGAGAGATCCAAGCCGCTGTTTTGCTGTTCGCCGGCCCGAAAGCCCCTGTACTGCCATCACGCGGACGACGTGGCCACGGCGGGCGGCGCGCCGGAGCTGCAGGGATCGTCTCGTCCCGAAGCGGCGGCGGCGAGAGAAGTCACTTGATGCGCTTCAGGTGGATCTTGCTGGAGCCGTAGATGCCGTCCACGGCGTCGCCGGCGTAGGTGTAGAACGCCGTGGCATGCCACGGCAGGTCGACGCGAAGCCTCGCCGCTCCGTCGCCGATGAACCTGGCCGTCACGTCGTATTGCTTGGGGCTCGGAAGGTTCCAGGGAAGGAACTTGCCATGGGCGTAGATCACTTCCGCGGTGTGCGCCTTGGGGTCGACGGAGTTCACGACGAAGGTGCCGCAGAGGGCGCTGCCGCCCCAGGCGTCGCCGGAATAGGCGCCGACCCACCGCGCATAGTCGGCGGGTGTGCCGGCCGGCGCCGGGCTGATATGGCTGAGATCTGCGGGAGCATCGTCGAAGGTGCAGTCGGCAGCCAGCGCGGGTGCGACCGACAAGCCACCTGCGAGACAGGTGAGGCCCGTCAGAGCCGCGAACAACAACGCTCGCATATCCTTTCTCCCCGTCTGGATTGTGGGATGAGTCCCGGTGACATAGTCGGCCGATGCGATCGGCCTGTCACCTAGACTTGTGGTCGCTGGAGTTTATGCGACGAAAAGTAGATGTCGCGCCGACGCTTCCCGGCAGCCGATTGACGAGCACGGTGCTCTTGACGCTTGCTAGCGGCCTCCGGTTCCGATCCGAAAGAGGGGACCTCCCGTGTTCGAGCTGTCGGCCTACCTGACCTTCCTGCTGGCCTGCGTCGCCGTGGTGATCGTGCCCGGCCCGACGGTCACCGTGATCATCGCCAACTCGCTGCGCTACGGGGCGCGCGCCGGGCTGGCCAACGTCGCCGGCACCCAGGCGGGCCTGGCGGTCATGCTCGCCGTGCTGGCCGCCGGCCTGCAGGTCGTCGTCCAGGCGCTCGGCACGGTCTTCGAGGTCGTCAAGCTGATCGGCGCCGCCTATCTGGTCTACCTCGGCCTGAAGCTGCTGCTCAGCCGGTCGAGCCTCTCGACCGCGGGCGCCGACGCGGCGATCGAGGCGGCGACCGCGGCGCGCACCGAGCCCTTCTCCTGGCGCCGCTACTTCTGGCAGGGCGTCCTGGTGATCTGGGCCAACCCCAAGGCGCTGCTGTTCTTCGGCGCCTTCATCCCGCAGTTCGTCCGGCCCGAGGGGCCGGTCGTCGCCCAGACGCTCCTGCTCGGCCTCACCTTCATGGCCGTCGCGACCTGCCTGGACAGCGGCTACGCCCTGCTGTCCGGGCGCGCCGGCGGCTGGCTGACCCGCCAGCGGGTGCGCGTGCTGGAGGTCTGCAGCGGCTGCTTCCTGATCGGCGGCGGCGTCTGGCTGGCGCTGACCCGGCGCTGAGCACCGACGGGAGCGGCGGCGTGATCAAGCCCTACCGCGGTCTCGCGCCGCGCATCCATCCCGACGCCTTCGTCGCCGAGACCGCCGTGGTCATCGGCGACGTCGAGATCGGCGCCGGCAGCTCGGTCTGGTACGGCGCGGTGATCCGCGGCGACGTCAACCGCATCGTCATCGGCCGCGACACCAACGTCCAGGACGGCACGGTGATCCACTGCAACCACGACCGCCAGGGCGACTACCGGCAGACCGGCGGCGGCCTGCCGACCCTGATCGGCGACGGCGTCACGATCGGCCACCTGGCGCTGCTCCACGCCTGCACGCTGTCGGACGGCTGCTTCGTCGGCATGCGCGCCACGGTGATGGACGGGGCGGTCGTCGAGCGCGGCGCCATGGTCGCCGCCGGCGCCCTGGTGACGCCGGGCAAGCGCGTGCCCTCGGGCGAGCTCTGGGCCGGCGCGCCGGCCGCCTTCAAGCGCCGGCTGACGGCGGAGGAGCTGGCCTCCTTCCCCTACCAGGCCGGGCACTACCGGCAGCTCGGCGAGACCCACCGGGAGGCGTGAGGGCGCCTAGCGCCTGGCCTGCGCGGCCTGGGCCAGCAGGGCGATCAGCGGCGCGGCGGAACCCAGGTGCTCCTGCACGGCCGGCCAGTCGACCGCTGCACGGTCACGCAGGATCTCGAGCAGCGGCCGCTTGTCGAGGGTCAGGTCCTGGGTCAGCTCGGCCTCGCTGAGCCGGCCGTCGCCGTCGCTGTCGAAGCCGCGCACGAAGAGCGCCGGCTTGATCGAATGCACCAGCATCTGGGCGATCGCCAGCGAGGCGCGGTCGCGCGCGCTCATCGTCGGCTTCTTCCAGTCGGCCCAGGCCATCATCTCGTTCTGCACCGCGGCCAGCTCGCCGGGCGCCACCTCGCCGTCGCGGTCGCGGTCGGCGAAGGCCCAGGCCTGGTCGATGCACGTCTTGGCCGGCTCGACGGCGCAGGGGCCGGCGGCCTTCAGCATGAAGCTGTCGAAGCGCTTGGCGCCGATCATCTCGGCGTCGCCGAGGCTGCCCGCCTGCGAGGGCGCCGGATTGGCCGCGAGCAGCGCGCCGGCGAGCAGCAGGGGCGCGGCGCAGAGCCCCAGGGCCAGGAAACGCGCCGTCCTCATCGCTGCTGCCCTCCTATTCCTCGCCGTCCAGGGCCCGGACCGTGACGTAGCGGCCGGGCGCGTCCTCGAGCGGCTTCAGCTTGCCGTCGCCGGGCCGGCGCGCCGGCACCTTGGCGCCGGCGTGCTTGCCGAGCCATTTGGCCCACTCTGGCCACCAGGAGCCGGGCACCTCCTTGGCGGCGCGGAACCAGGCGTCCGGGTCCTTGGGGTTTCGCGTCGAGGTCCAATGCGAATACTTCCCGGAGCTCGGCGGGTTGACCACGCCGGCGATGTGGCCCGAGGCCGCCAGCACGAACTTGCAGGGCCCCGAGACGTGCTGGGTCAGAGCGTAGGTCGACTTCCAGGGCGCAATGTGGTCTTCGCGCGTCGAAAGCATGAAGACCGGCAGCCGGATCCTGCCGAGGTCGATCGGCACGCCCTTGAGGGTGATGCCGCCCGGCTGGACCAGCCGGTTCTCCTGGTACATGCGGCGCAGGTAGAAGGAGTGCATCGCCGCCGGCATGCGCGTCGAATCGCTGTTCCAGTAGAGCAGGTCGAAGGGGAAGGGGTCCTTGCCGAGCAGGTAGTTGTTGACCACGAAGGACCAGATCAGGTCGTTGGCGCGCAGCATGTTGAAGGTCGTCGCCATCGACGCGCCCTCCAGATAGCCCCGCTCGTTCATCTGCTCCTCGAGGGCGGTCAGCTGCTCCTCGTCGATGAACACCCCCAGCTCGCCGGCCTCGGCGAAGTCGGTCATGGTGGTGAAGAAGGTCGCGCTGCGGATGCGCGAGACGTCGGGGCCGGGGTCCCTGGGCTTCTTGGCCGAGAGGTAGGCCAGGCTGGCCGCCAGCAGCGTGCCGCCCAGGCAGTAGCCGATGACGTTGAGCTCGCGCTCGCCGGTCGCCTGCTCGATCGCGTCGATCGCGGCGAACGGCCCTTCGAGCATGTAGTCCTCGAAGGTCTTGGCCGCGAGCTTGCTGTCCGGGTTGACCCAGGAGATCACGAAGACCGTCTGGCCCTGGTCGACCGCCCACTTGATGAAGGAGTTCTTCTCGCGCAGATCGAGGATGTAATACTTGTTGATCCAGGGCGGGATGATCAGCAGCGGCCGCTTCGCCACCGTCTCGGTGGTCGGCGCGTACTGGATCAGCTGCATCAGGTCGTTCTGGTAGACGACCTTGCCCGGGGTGATCGCGATGTTCTCGCCGACCTTGAAGGCATGGTCGTCGACCATGCGGATGGCCAGGCGCCCCTTGCCGCGCTCCAGGTCCTCGAGCAGGTGCTCCAGGCCCTTGACCAGGTTCTCGCCGCCGCTCTCCAGGGTCGTGCGCAGGACCTCGGGGTTGGTCATCACGAAGTTCGAGGGCGCCATCGCGTCGACGAACTGGCGGGTATAGAAGTCGACCTTCTTGGCGGTCTTGTCGTCCAGGCCCTCGACGTCCTTGACCTGGTTCTGCATCCAGCGCGCGCTCAGCAGGTAGGACTGCTTGATGAAGTCGAAGAGCTGGTTCTCGTCCCAGGCCGGGTCCTTGAAGCGCCGGTCGCTGCGCTCGGGCGTGACCAGCGGCTCGGCCTCCTCGCCCATCATGCGGCGCGCCGTGCTCTGCCAGAGCTTGAGGTAGTCCTGCCAGAGGTTGAGCTGGGCCTGCATCAGCTTGGCCGGATCGGCCATCATGCGGGCGGTCATCTCGAGGAAGGCGCCGCCGATGTTCAGGGGATCGAGGCGGGCGGTGCTGGCCTGGCTTTCCGACTGACGTTCGAGGAACTCCGCGACCAGCTTCTGGCTGCGTTCCGCGATCTCGGTCATCGACTTCGACATCTTGACCGGGTCGGGGAGCCGGATCTCCGGCTCCTGTTGCTCGGGCATGGTGCCTTTCCTATGCTGCAGGGCAGTCGACCGGCGTCACCGCCAGCCGGGCGGCGGCCTTGTGTTACCTTGCCCTTGACGGCGGTGCAAGGTAACTAACGACGCCGCGCCCGGCGTCGCCGAGTCGCTCGAATTTCCGGGTCCCCGCGACGGGCCCGGCCGGATCGGAGGTGCTTTCGCCTTGACCATCGCCCGCCCATCGGCCGGTTTCCCGTCGGTCGCATCGCGTCGGCTCGCGCCCCGCCGGCTGATGACCGGTGCGCTGCTGGCGGCGGCGCTCGCCGGCCTGTCGGCCTGCACTGCCTACAACGAGGTCTTCGGCGACGAGCCGGTGCCCGGCATCGTGACCACCGGCACCGGCGCCGAGCAGGATGCCGTGGTGCCGAACCTGGCGAGCGTGCCGTCGCGCCCGGAGACCTCGACCGCGACGCAGCGGCAGGCCCTGCAGCAGAGCCTGCGCGAGGACCGCAGCCAGGCCGTCTACTCGAACCAGCCGGCGCAGACGACGAGCTCGACCACCGGCAGCACCATGGCCGCCGCGCCGATGTCGACGGGCAGCGCCGGCATGGCAGCGACGCCGCAGCCGCCCTCGTCGCGGGCGCAGAGCTCGATCCAGTCCCAGACCCGGACCGCGGCGGCGCCGGCCCCGGCGCCGATGCCCCGGACCCTGCCCGGAACGCCGGCGGCCACGCCGCCCCAGGGCAGCGCGGTTCCGGCCGGCACGGCGCCGAGCGCCGTCGGTCCGGGCCAGATCGCCCAGTACAACATGCCGCAGCGGCCGAAATACAGCGAGCTGGTCGGCGTCATCTTCTTCGGCTACGGCTCCTCGGGGCTCGACGGCCACGACGTCGAGGTGCTGCGGCAGATCGTCCAGCTGCAGAAGCAGCGCGGCGGCCGCCTCAGGGTCGTCGGCCACGCCTCGATGAAGACCGGCGTCACCGATCCGGTGAAGCACAACTTGGCCAACTTCAACGTCTCCCTGAAGCGCGCGCAGCACGTCGCGTCGCGGCTCGAGGCGCTGGGCGCGCCGGGCGTCGTCGTCGGGGCGGTGGGCGCGGCGCAGCCGGTCTACTACGAGTTCATGCCGACCGGCGAGGCCGGCAACCGGCGAGCCGAGATCTTCCTCGACTACTGACGCCGGGGGCCCGGGCAGCAAGCCGGGCCGGGCCGAGCGAAACCCCGACCGCGGAGCGAGTCCGCGAGCCTTTCCTGCCGAGACCGTCGATGGACAGCGAGTTTCACCGGATCAAGCGCCTGCCTCCCTACGTCTTCGCCGAGGTCAACGCCCTCAAGGCGCGGGCGCGCGGCGAGGGCCGCGACATCATCGACTTCGGCATGGGCAACCCCGACCAGCCGCCGCCGGCGCACGTCGTCGACAAGCTGGCCGAGACGATCCGCAACCCGCGCGCCCACCGCTACTCGACCTCGCGCGGCATCCCGGGCCTGAGGAAGGCGCTGGCGGCCTACTACGCGCGGCGCTGGACCGTCGAGCTCGACCCCGAGCGCGAGGTCATCGTCACGCTCGGCTCCAAGGAGGGGCTGGCCAACCTCGCCCAGGCGATCACCAGCCCGGGCGACATCGTGCTGGCGCCGAACCCGAGCTATCCGATCCACGCCTTCGGCTTCATCATCGCGGGCGCCGCGATCCGCTCGATGCCGCCGGCGCCGGCCGGGGCGGCGGGCGCCGAGGAGTTCCTGCGCCAGCTCGACCGCGCGGTGCGCCATTCGGTGCCCAAGCCCCTGGCCCTGATCGTCAACTTCCCGAGCAATCCGACCGCCGAGACGGTCGGGCTCGACTTCTACGAGGAGGTCGTCGCCTTCTGCCGGCGCCACGGCCTCTACGTGATCTCCGACGTCGCCTACGCCGAGGTCTACTTCGACGGCGTGCCGCCGCCCTCGATCCTCCAGGTCAAGGGCGCCAAGGAGATCGCCGTCGAGTTCTCCTCGCTGTCCAAGACCTATTCGATGCCGGGCTGGCGGGTCGGCTTCTGCGCCGGCAATCCGCGGCTGATCGAGGCGCTGGCGCGGGTCAAGTCCTACGTCGACTACGGCGCCTTCACGCCGATCCAGGTCGCCGCGACCGCCGCGCTCAACGGCCCCCAGGACTGCGTCGAGGAGATGCGCCAGCGCTACAGGCGGCGCCGCGACGTGCTGATCGAGGGCCTGGCCGCCGCCGGCTGGGAGGTGCCGAGCCCGCCGGCGACCATGTTCGCCTGGGCGCCGCTGCCGCCGGACCTGGCGCCGCTCGGCTCGCTGGAGTTCTCCAAGCTGCTGCTCAGCGAGGCCGAGGTCGCGGTCGCGCCGGGTGTCGGCTTCGGCGAGTACGGCGACGGCTTCGTGCGCTTCGGCCTGGTCGAGAACGAGCAGCGCATCCGCCAGGCGGTGCGCAACGTGCGCACCTTCCTGCGCAGCGTCGATCCCGCGGCGGCGGCGGCCCGGAGCCTGGCATCGTGAGCGCCGGCGACGGCAAGGCGCCGCTCACGGTCGGCATCGCCGGCCTGGGCACGGTCGGCAGCGGCACGCTGCGCGCGCTGGCCGCCAACGCCGAGGCCCTGGCGCTGCGCTGCGGGCGGCCGATCCGGGTCGTCGCGGTCTCGGCGCGCGACCGGGGCAAGGACCGCGGGCTCGACCTGTCCGGCTGTCGCTGGCTCGACGACCCTCTGGCGCTCGCCGCCGACCCCGAGGTCGAGGTCGTGGTCGAGCTGATCGGCGGCTCGGACGGCCCGGCCAAGGCGCTGGTCGAGGCGGCGCTCCAGGCCGGCAAGCCGGTGGTCACCGCCAACAAGGCGCTGCTCGCCCACCACGGCACGGCGCTGGCGCAGCTCGCCGAGGCCAAGGGCGTCGGGCTCTGCTACGAGGCGGCGGTCGCCGGCGGCATCCCGGTGATCGGCCTGCTGCGCGACGGCCTCGCCGGCAACCGGGTGCAGCGCGTCGCCGGCATCCTGAACGGCACCTGCAACTACATCCTGACGACGATGCGCGAGAGCGGCCGCGAGTTCGCCGACGTGCTGGCCGAGGCCCAGGCGCTGGGCTATGCCGAGGCCGATCCGAGCTTCGACATCGACGGCGTCGACGCGGCGCACAAGCTGGCGATCCTGACCGCGCTCGCCTTCGGCTGCGCCGTCGACTTCGAGGCGGTGCGCGTCGAGGGCATCCGCGACATCGCCGCGCTCGACATCGGCTTCGCCGAGGAGCTCGGCCTGCGGATCAAGCTGCTCGGCGTCGCCACGGCCGAGGCGGAGGGGGTGGCGCAGCGGGTCGAGCCGGTCATGGTGCCGCTCGGCAACCCGCTCGCCGCGGTCGAGGGCGTGTTCAACGCGGTGCTCGCCAAGGGCGACTTCGTCGGCACGATCATGGCCGAGGGCGCCGGCGCCGGCGAGCGGCCGACCGCCTCGGCGGTGGTCGCCGACCTGGCGGCGATCGCGCGCGGCTACCGCCGGCCCGTGTTCGGGGTGCCCGCGGCGGCGCTGACGCGTGCCCGTCCGGTCCCGGCCGAGGGCCAGATCGGCGCCTACTACCTGAGGCTGATGGTCATCGACCGGCCGGGCGTCATCGCCGAGGTCGCCGCGGCCCTGCGCGACGAGGAGATCTCGGTCGAGGCGCTGCTGCAGCGCGGCCGGGCGCCGGGCGAGATCGTGCCGGTGGTGATCACCACCCACGAGACGACGGAAGGCCGGATGCGCCGCGCCGTCGCGCGCATCGACGCGCTCGAGGCCTGCCTCGAATCGCCACGATTGATCCGCATCGAAGGCGAATAGCCGGTCGAAGAGTGTAGAGTGGCGCGCGGGCGACAAGGCCGCCGCGTCGAGCCGGTCGGTTCCTGGCCGGACAATTTCTTGGGAGGAGAGCAGGCGAGCATGTCGGACCCGATGGATCGAAACCTGGCCCTCGAGGCCGTGCGCGTCACCGAGCGGGCGGCGCTGGCGGCCTCGCGCCTGATGGGCCGCGGCGACGAGAAGGCCGCCGACCAGGCGGCGGTCAACGCCATGCGCGAGGCGCTCAACGGCCTGCCGATCGACGGCACCGTCGTGATCGGCGAGGGCGAGCGCGACGAGGCGCCGATGCTCTACATCGGCGAGAAGGTCGGCGCCGGCGGGCCGAAGATCGACATCGCGCTCGATCCGCTCGAGGGCACGACGATCACCGCCAAGGGCGGCCCGAACGCGCTGGCCGTGATCGCCATGGCCGAGGAGGGCGGCTTCCTCAATGCGCCCGACGTCTACATGGACAAGATCGCGGTCGGCGGCGGCCTGCCCGACGACATCGTCGACCTCGACGCGACGCCGGCCGAGAACCTGACGGCGCTGGCCAAGGCCAAGGGCATGGAGGTGGCCGACCTGGTCGTCTGCATCCTCGACCGGCCGCGCCACCAGGATCTGATCGCCAAGGTCCGCGAGGCCGGCGCGCGGATCATGCTGATCGGCGACGGCGACGTCTCCGGGGTCATCGCGACCAGCCAGGGCGACAGCGGCATCGACATCTACATGGGCTCCGGCGGGGCGCCGGAGGGCGTGCTGGCGGCGGCTGCGCTGCGCTGCATCGGCGGCCAGATCCAGGGGCGCCTGCTGTTCCGCAACGACGACGAGAAGGGCCGCGCGCGGCGCTGGGGCATCGCCGACCTCGAGCGCAAGTACAAGCTGATGGACCTGGCCGGCGGCGACGTGATGTTCGCCGCGACCGGCGTCACCTCCGGCTCGATGCTGCGCGGCGTGCGCCGCTTCCATGGCGGTGCCGAGACCCATTCCATGGTGATGCGCTCGAAGACCGGCACGGTCCGGATCATCGAGGGCCGCCACAACTTCCTGATCAAGCCCTGGTACGACTCGATCTGATGGGCCGAGGCTGAGGGGGCACCGCAATGGCGGCCTCGTCTGCGCGGCCGTTGCCTTCCTTCTTCCCGTCATCCCCGCGAAAGCGGGGATCCAGAAGAAGGTGACCCAGGCACGAGCCGAGCTGCGTCCGAGCTGGCGGCTTCTTTCTCTGGATTCCCGCTTTCGCGGGAATGACGAAAAAGGGGCGGGGATGACGGAAGGAGCGGCGGGAATGACGGGAGGAACGGCGGCGAAAGGGGCGAGGACCCGATGAGCGCCGTCCTCGCAGCCGAGCGTCCGGAGCGCCGACCCTGCCTGCTCGGGGTCGAGCGCTCGATCGCCGGCAAGCGCTGGGAGCTGAGGGCCGGCGACGAGCGCCTGGCCCTGGCGCTGGCCCAGCGGCTCGGCTTGCCCGAGCCGGTCGGCCGCTGCCTCGCGGCGCGCGGCGTCGGCCTGGACGAGGCCGAGCGCTTCCTGGCGCCGACCCTGCGCGACTGGCTGCCCGACCCCTCGCGGCTGAAGGACATGGACCGCGCCGCCGCACGCATCGCGGCGGCCGTCACGGCCGGCGAGACGATCGCCCTGTTCGGCGACTACGACGTCGACGGCGCGACCTCCTCGGCGCTGCTCGGCCGCTTCCTGCGCGCCGTCGGCGGCCGCGTCGCGCTCTACATCCCCGACCGCATGAAGGAGGGCTACGGCCCGAACGGCCCGGCCCTGCGCCGGCTCAAGGCCGAGGGCGCCGGCCTGGCGCTGACCCTCGACTGCGGCATCACCGCCCACGAGCCCCTGGCCGAGGCCGCCGAGGCCGGCCTTGAGGTGATCGTCGTCGACCACCACGCCGCCGAGGCGCGCCTGCCGCCGGCCCTGGCGGTGGTCAACCCGAACCGCCTGGACGACGACAGCGGCCTCGGCCAGCTGGCTGCCGTCGGCGTCGCCTTCCTGGTGGCTGTCGCGGTCAACCGGGCGCTGCGGGCCGCCGGCCACTACGGCCCGGCCGGCGAGGGGGGCGAGCGCGCCGAGCCGAAGCTGCTGCAGTGGCTCGACCTGGTCGCCCTCGGCACGGTCTGCGACGTGGTTCCGCTGATCGGCCTCAACCGCGCCTTCGTCGCCCAGGGCCTGAAGGTGCTGGCGGCCCGCGGCAACGTCGGCCTCTCGGCGCTCGCCGACGTCGCCCGGCTCGACGAGACGCCCGGCGCCTACCACTGCGGCTTCCTGCTCGGGCCCCGGGTCAATGCCGGCGGCCGCGTCGGCGAGGCGGGGCTGGGGGCGGAGCTGCTGTCGGGCGACGACCCGGAGCGGGCCCGTGCCCTGGCGGCGCGGCTCGACCAGCTGAACGGCGAGCGCCGCGACATCGAGGCCGCGGTCCTGGCCGAGGCCCTGGCGCAGCTCGAGGCGCAGCCGCCCGAAGAGGGCCTGGCCCTGGCGGTCGGGGAGGACTGGCACCCGGGCGTGATCGGCATCGTCGCCAGCCGCCTGAAGGAGCGCTTCGACCGGCCGGCCCTGGTGGTCGCGCTCGACGCCGAGGGCGTCGGCAAGGGCTCGGGGCGCTCCGTGCCGGGCCTCGACCTCGGGGCGGCGGTGATCGCCGCGCGCCAGGCCGGCCTGCTGATCAACGGCGGCGGCCACCCGATGGCGGCCGGCCTGACCGTCGCGGCCGAGCGCCTGCCCGAGCTGCGCGCCTTCCTGACCGAGCGCTGCGGCCGCGAGCTGAGGCGCATCGGCTTCCAGCCGGCGCTCGGCTTCGATGCCGCGATCCCGCTCTCCGGCGCCAACGCCGGGCTGGTCCGGGCGCTCGATCGCCTGGCGCCCTTCGGCGCCGGCAACGCCGAGCCGCGCTTCGCGGTGACCGAGGCCCGCGTCGTCAAGGCCGATCCGGTCGGCCAGGGCCACCTGCGCTGCATCCTGGCCGATGCCGAGGGCCGGCGCCTGAAGGCCATCGCGTTCCGCGAGAAGGCCGAGCTGCTCGGTCCGGCGCTGACCACGACGCGCGGCCGCGGCCTGCATCTGGCCGGTAAGCTGAGGCTCGACGCCTGGGCCGGCGGCGATGCCGTGCAGCTGATTCTCGAGGACGCGGCCGAGGCCTGAAGGCGGGCCTTCCGGCACTGCCGGATTCGTGAGGCTGACCCCGGCGCCCCCTCGACCTATACTCGAAGGGTGTCGAAGGTCAGGCTGCTGCTCCTCCTCGTCGCGATCGCACTCGGCCTGCCGGGCAGCGCCCGTGCCGCCACGGCCGTGGACCTTGAGCTCGTCCTGGCCGTCGACGCCTCGTCCAGCGTGACCTCCTGGGAGTTCGACCTGCAGATGCAGGGCCTCTCGGACGCCTTCCGGGACCCGGCGGTGCAGGGCGCGATCCGCGCCGCCGGCGATCTCGGCATCGCCGTCACCCTGGTGCAGTGGTCGGGCCGCGACCGCCAGATCAAGGCCGTCGAATGGACCCTGGTCTACGACGCGGCGAGCGCCGACGAGTTCGCGGCCGACATCGACGCCGCGCCGCGCTTCGTCACCGGCGGCTCGACGGCGATCGGCAACGCCATCGGCTTCTCGCACCAGCTGATCCTGAGCAACGCCTACCAGGGGGCCCGGAAGGCGATCGACGTCTCCGGCGACGGCCGCACCAACCAGGGCGTGCAGACGCCGGTGCTGCGCGACGCGGCGATCGCCGACGGCATCACCGTCAACGGCCTGACCATCCTCAACGAGGACCCCAGCGTCGACACCTACTACCGTGACAACGTGATCGGCGGCTCGGGAGCCTTCCTGATCACGGCGACCGACTACCGGGATTTCGCGCGCGCCATCAAGCTGAAGCTGATCCGCGAGATCGGCGGTCCGCCGCTGGTCATGGCGCCGCCGGAGCGCAGCGGCCAGGGGCCCGGAGAGCAGACGGCGGGACGCTACTGACGGGCGGAGCGTGCGGAATCGATCCCGTTTCGTGCGCGCCACCCGCCGATTGTGTGCATTTGTGTCGGCGCGGCGGAAAGGATATGATCCGCGCTGCAAGAAATGGTTGTGGTGGCGGGGTACCCAACTATGAGCCAGGTAGGGCGACCGCTTCGCGATCTCGCGGAGGGACGGGCCGACTACGGCGGCAGGGCTGCGCGAACCGCTCGGGAGATGCCGCTGGACGCCGGGGAGGGGCTGGCCTTCGCCCTGGAGCCGCGGCTGCTGCTCGACGCGGCCGCCGTCGCCACCGCGGCCGACCAGGCGGCCCAGGCCGCCGCCGACAAGTCGGCTGACCAGGCCGCCGACAAGACCAGCGACAAGCCGAGCGATTCCTCCTCGACCACCTCCGACGGGCACGACACCTCGGGCAGCGACGCCAAGAGCAGCGGGCCGACGACCGACGAGCTGGCCCAGGCCCTCTCCGAGGTCCAGCCGGTCGCCGCCGGCCAGGACAACGACAAGGCGGCCACGGCCGGGCCGGCCCAGGACTCGACCAGTGGCTCGACGGCGACCGACTCGACCACCGCCGACACGACCGCGACCGATTCGACTGCGACTGGCTCGACGACCGACGGCACCAAGGCGAGCGACACCACCACGACGACAGCGACGGCCACGAACACGACAGCGGGCGCCGACGGCACCACGACGACGACCGCGAGCACCGCGACGACGGGCGGCGAGTTCGTCTTCGTCGACAGCGCCGTCGCCGACGCCCAGACCCTGGTCGACGGGCTGGGCAGCGGCGTCACGGTGGTCACGCTCCAGTCCACGGCGCCGGCGCTGACCCAGATCGCCGACGCGCTGGCCGGCCACAGCGACGTCTCTGCGATCCACGTCGTCAGCCATGGCGAGGTCGGCGCGCTGGAGTTCGCCAGCGGCTCGGTGACGGGCGCCAATCTCGCGGACTACAGCCAGGCGCTGGCGAAGATCGGCTCGGCGCTGAGCGACACCGGCGACATCCTGCTCTACGGCTGCTCGGTCGCGGCGGACGGCTCTGGGCAGGCCTTCATCGACGCCCTGGCCCAGGCGACCGGCGCCGACGTCGCCGCCTCGACCGACGCGACCGGCGCCGCCGACAAGGGCGGCGACTGGACTCTGGAGGCCAAGACCGGCGACATCGCCCACAGCAAGGTCACCGACGCCTTCGCCGGCTCCGACTATCCGGACCTGCTGAGCGCGATCGCGAGCGGCACCCTGAACTTCGAGGGCGCGACGGCCGGGGCCCAGACGACGGTCACCACCGCCGACGGCAACTTCGTGGTCTCGACCAGCGACTCCCACGGCATGTACCACCTCGCCAACGCGGGCCAGGACGAGGTCTACATCAACTACCACTCCACCAGCTCGAGCACGACCTACTCCTTTACGGTCTCGACCAGCGGCACGGCCTCGCCCTCGGTCTACGGGCTCGATTCGATCAACTTCTCGGAGTACCCGGCCGGCTCGGTCAAGAACTACAGCGGCAACATCGTGATCACCGGCTACGACGCCGGCTCCAACCAGGTCGCGACCTATTCGGTCGCCGCCTCCAGCTTCCCCTCCAATTTCCAGTCGACCGTCGGCGGCTACACCCTCGACCTCAGCGCCACGGCCTTCCACAACAAGCCGATCAAGTCCTTCACCGTCTCCTACACGCCGAACGGGCAGTACGTCGACTCGATCGGCATCGACCTCTTCACGATCACCGTCGACACGACCGCGCCGGTCCAGCCGGGCACGCCAGACCTGGACGCGGCCAGCGACACGGGCTCGTCCTCGACCGACAACCTGACCAACGACACGACGCCGACCTTCACCGGCACCGCCGAGGCGGACTCGACGGTGACGGTGCTGTCGGACGGCAGCTCGATCGGCACGGCGACGGCCGACGGCTCGGGCAACTGGACCTTCACGCCGGGCTCGGCGATCAGCGAAGGCACGCACTCGATCACCGTCACGGCGACCGACGCCTTCGGCAACGTCTCGGTCGCCTCTGCGGCGCTGTCTATCACCATCGACACGACGGGACCCTCGGCGCCGGGCACGCCGGACATGACGGCCGGAAGCGACAGCGGCAGCTCCTCGACCGACAACATCACCAACGACACGACGCCGACCTTCACCGGCAGCGGCGCCGTCGCCGGAACCACGGTGACGCTGCTGTCGGACGGCAGCTCGGTCGGCACGACGACCGCCGACGGCTCGGGCAACTGGACGATCACCAGCTCGACCCTCAGCGCCGGCACGCACTCGATCACCGCGACGAGCCAGGACGACGCCGGCAACACCTCCTCGGCCTCCTCGGCGCTGTCGGTGACGATCGACACCTCTGCCTCTGCGCCGGGCACGCCGGACCTGGACGCAGCGAGCGACACCGGCAGCTCCTCGACCGACAACATCACCAGCGACACCACGCCGAGCATCAGCGGCAGCGGCGCCGAGGCCGGCGCGACGGTGACGGTGCTGTCGGACGGCAGCTCGATCGGGACGGCGACAGCCGACGGCTCGGGCAACTGGTCCTTCACGGCGGGCTCGGCGATCGCCGCCGGGACGCACAGCATCACCGCGACGCAGACCGACCTCGCCGGCAACACCTCGGTGGCCTCCTCGGGCCTGTCGATCACCATCGACACGACGGCGCCCTCGGCACCGAGCACGCCGGACCTGTCGGCGGCCAGCGACAGCGGCAGCTCCTCGACCGACGACGTCACCAACGACACGACGCCGACCTTCACCGGCACGGCCGAGGCCAATGCGACGGTGACGGTGCTGTCGGACGGCAGCTCGATCGGCACGACGACGGCGGACGGCTCGGGCAACTGGTCGTTCACGCCAAGTTCGGCGATCGCTGCCGGTACGCACACGATCACAGCGACCGCGACCGACGCGGCCGGCAACACCTCCTCGGCCTCGTCGGGCCTGCTGATCACCATCGACACGACGGCGCCGTCGGCGCCGGGCACGCCGGACATGACGGCGGCGAGCGACACCGGCTCGTCCTCGACCGACAACATCACCAGCGACACCACGCCGAGCTTCATCGGCAGCGGCGCCCAGCCGAACCAGACGGTCACGATCCTCTCCGACGGCAGCTCGATCGGCACGACGATCGCCAACGGCCTGGGCAACTGGTCCTTCACGCCGGGCTCGGCGATCGCCGCCGGCACCCACTCGATCACCGCGACGACCCAGGACACCGCCGGCAACGTCTCGGCGGCCTCCTCGGCGCTGTCGATCACCATCGACACGACGGCGCCCTCGGCGCCGAGCACGCCGGACCTCTCGGCGGCCAGCGACAGCGGCTCGTCCTCGACCGACGACATCACCAACGACACGACGCCGACCTTCACCGGCACGGCCGAGGCCAACGCGACGGTGACGGTGCTCTCGGACGGCAGCTCGATCGGCACGACGACGGCCGATGGCTCGGGCAACTGGAGCTTCACGCCGGGCTCGGCGCTCAGCGAGGGCAGCCACTCGATCACGGCGACGGCGACCGACGCGGCCGGCAACACCTCCACGGCCTCCTCGGGCCTGTCGATCACCATCGACACGACGGCGCCCTCGGCGCCCAACACGCCGGACATGACGGCGGCGAGCGACACCGGCTCGTCCTCGACGGACAACATCACCAGCGACACGACACCGAGCTTCATCGGCAGCGGCGCACAGCCGAACCAGACGGTGACGATACTCTCCGACGGCAGCTCGATCGGCACGACGATCGCCAACGGCCTGGGCAACTGGTCCTTCACGCCGGGCTCGGCGATCGCCGCCGGCACCCACTCGATCACCGCGACGACCCAGGACACCGCTGGCAACGTCTCGGCGGCCTCCTCGGGCCTGTCGATCACCATCGACACGACGGCGCCCTCGGCGCCGAGCACGCCGGACCTGGCGGCGGCGAGCGACAGCGGCAGCTCCTCGACCGACAACCTCACCAACGTCACGACGCCGACCTTCACCGGCACGGCCGAGGCCAATGCGACGGTGACGGTGCTGTCGGACGGCAGCTCGATCGGCACGACGACGGCGGACGGCTCGGGCAATTGGTCCTTCACGCCAGGCTCGGCGATCGCCGCCGGCGCGCACACGATCACGGCGACCGCGACCGACGCGGCCGGCAACACCTCCTCCGCCTCGACGGGCCTGTCGATCACCATCGACACGACCGACCCGACGACCCCGGCGGCGCCGATCGGCGGGCTGGCGATCTACGAGAACGCGACCACCGGTGCCAGCGCCGGCACCGTGACCTCGACGGACGCCAACACCATCACCTGGTCGCTCGACAGCGACGGCAGCGGGCGCTTCGCGATCAACAGCTCGACCGGTGCGGTGACGGTCGCCTCGGGCGCCAGCTTCGACCACGAGACCGAGGCGACGGTCAGCATCACCGTCCGCGCGACCGACGCCGCCGGCAACTACTCGACCGCGGTGCTCAGCGTCGCGGTCGACAACGTCAACGAGGCGCCCTCGCTTGGCGGTGTCAACGGCGACAGCTCCAGCGTGACCGCCGGCGCCGGCGCGCAGGCGGTCACGCTGTTCAGCGACGCGACGGTGAGCGACGTCGATTCGACGGACTTCAATGCCGGCTCGCTGACCATCTCCCAGGGCAGCGGCACGACCAACGGCAGCTGGGGCCTGGACGGCACGAACGCGACCGCGGGCGGCGACGGCACGATCGCCGCCGGCGAGACGGTCTCGGTCGGCGGCATCGCGGTCGGCACGGTCAGTTCGGTAGCGAACTCGGACGGTCAGGGCGGCAACACGCTGGTGATCGATCTCGACACCGTCAACGCGACGCCGG
Organism: Tistlia consotensis USBA 355; assembly: GCF_900177295.1. GTDB lineage: Bacteria > Pseudomonadota > Alphaproteobacteria > Kiloniellales > DSM-21159 > Tistlia > Tistlia consotensis. Next base: position 28,759 of record NZ_FWZX01000007.1, on the reverse strand, counting down.
CGAACATCCAGACGCTGCTGCGCGCCCTGACCTACAGCGCGCCGAGCAGCCTGGGCGCCCGCACCTTCACCCTGTCACTCAACGACGGCGACGGCACGGCGAACGGCGGCGCCTCGACCAGCACGGCCAGCTTCACCATCAACGTCCAGCCCAACCCGCCGGTCGTCGCCAACCTGAACGGCGACAGCGTCTCGACGCCGAACGGCACGGCGGTCTCGATCGACCAGGGCGGCAACGCCACGGTGACCGACGCCGACAGCAGCAACTTCAACACCGGCAACATGACGATCACCCGCAACAGCGGGACCGGCAACTTCTCGCTGACCGGCAGCGGCTCGACGGGCGTCGCCGCCGGCACCTCGACCCTTGACGCCAACGGCACGATCTCCGCCTCGGAGATCGTCTTCGTCGACGGCACCGCGATCGCCTCGGTCAGTGCCAGCAGCGACGGCCAGGGCACGAACAACCTGATCCTCAGCTTCGGCTCCAACGCGACGCCGGCGGCCGTGCAGCAGCTGATCCGGGCCCTGCAGTTCAAGTCGACGACCGGCGGCAGCAACACCTTCGACCTGACCATCAAGGACGCGTCCTCGGGCGCGACCTCGACGGCGGCGAGCTTCACGGTCAACGTCGAGGCGGCGCCGGTCAACACGGTGCCGGGCTCCACCCCGTACGTGTACGACGGTACGGCCAAGGCGATCTCCGGCTTCTCCGTCGCCGACACGGACAGCGCCAGCGTGACCACGACCCTGTCGGTCGGCGGCGGCACGCTCTCGGTCGCGACCGGCGGCGGCGCCACGATCACCGGCAACGGCAGCGGCTCGGTGACGGTCAACGGCACCATCGCCCAGGTCAACACGGCCCTGGCGGGCTTGAGCTACACCGCGCCGACGGACAGCGGGACCGACCAGACCATCACCATTGTGACCAGCGACGGCACCAACAGCGACACGGACACGGTCGCGGTTACGGTCTTCGACCGGCCGGACATCGGCGGCCTCAACGGCGACACGGTCAACGGCGCCGTCGGCACCACCAAGCTGGTCGACCTCGGCAGCAACGCCACGGTCACCGACCACGACAGCACCGATTTCAATCTCGGCAACCTGACGGTCAACCGGACCGATGGGGCGCGCACCGGCGACTTCTCGGTCGACGGCACCAACGTCACCTCGAACGGCGGCACGGCGATCTCGGCCGGCGACACCATCTCGGTCGGCGGCACGGCGATCGGCACGGTCGATGCGACGAAGGACGGCCAGGGCGCGCACAATCTGGTCATCACTTTCAACGTCGACGCGACGCTGGCTCGGGTCCAGACGCTGCTGCGCAACCTCGCCTACACGCCGGGCAACACCGGCACGCACGAGTTCAGTGCGACGCTCACCGATACGGACGGCGCGACCTCGACCGCGGCCGACTTCTCGATGACCACGAACCGGGCGCCGGTCAACACGGTCGGCGGCAGCAAGTCGGCGGTCGAGGGCATCGCCGGAACGATCAGCGGGATCAGTGTCGCGGACGCCGACGGCAATACGCTGACCACGACCCTGACGATCAGCGGCGCCAAGCTGTCGGCCGACGGCAGCGGCGGATCGGTCAGCGGCAACGGCACCGGCAGCCTGGTGCTGACCGGCACCGCGGACCAGATCAACGATCACCTGAACCACCTGACGATCACGCCGAACGCCGGCGTCACGGGCAATCTGACCCTGCAGGTGTCGACCAGCGACGGCACCGCGACCGACACGGACAGCGTGACGGTCACCGTGGCCGCGAACCGGCCGCCGGAGATCACGACCAACAGCGGACCGAGCGTCGCGGCCGGCGACAGCGTGGTGCTGAGCCTCAGCAACATCGGCTCGACCGACCCCGAGGGCGTGACCAGCTTCACCTACTACCTCGCCTCGGCACCCGGGCAGGGCAGCCTGGTGCTGGGCGGCCGGGTGCTCGGCGCGGGCGGCAGCTTCACCTCGGCCGATCTGTTGGCCGGCCGGGTCAGCTACCAGGCCAATGCCGGCTCGACGGCCAGCGGCGACCCCTTCAGCGTCTACAGCTCGGATGGCGTCAAGGCGAGCGGCACCGTGACCTTCTCGGTCACGATCACCCATCCCAGCCAGCAGACGACCGGCCAGCAGACCGAGCAGGGCGGCAATAGCACGCTGCTGAGCCCGCCGCCGGTCACCTTCGAGAGGGGAACGCAGGGGCCGGCGACGGTGCTCGTCGCCAACACCGCATTCGGCAACGTCCAGCTCGCCTTCGTCCAGCCGGCGGCGCCGCCAGTGACCGTCAATCAGGCGCTCAGCCAGATCGGCCAGGGCAACACGCCGATCGCCCGGGCCTTCAACAGCTCCGTGGAGGGCGGCAGCCTGACGCCGGGCGACCAGGCCTTCGTGCAGATCGTGCAGGCGTCGACCCTGAGCCCGATCCTCAGCGACTTCGTGGCCTCGGGCCTGCAGGTCCTGGTCTTCACCGGCCGGAGCTGGATCCCGATCGATCTCGGCACCCTGTTCGGCGGCCTGAGCGGGACCTTCGGCGAGGGCGGCCAGGAAGGTGGCGGCCTGCCGCCGGGTGTCGGCGATCTGCCGGGCGCCCAGGCGGCACTCCATGCCGCGCCACCCGACGTCGGCCACGGCGCGGCGCAGCAGCGGCAGGCCGCCGCGCTGCCGGCCTCCCGGGCGGAGCCGGCCGCCGCGGAGCATCCGGCGGAGCCGTTGGGCGACCTCGCAGGGGATCCGCTCGCCGCGGCGCTCGGCGGAGCCGTCGCGGCCCGGCACGGCGTCGGTCTCGGCGCACCGGGACTGGGCGTCGAACTGGCCCGCGCAGCCGGCCGGGCCGACGCCGAGGTCGCGCGACTGGCCGCCGCGCTGGCGGCGCAGGGGATACAGTCCGGGCCAGGCGGTCCGGCTTGACGGAATTCCCAAGTATATCAAGGGGAAACGTTGAGAAACCACCGGTTGCTGTCCGTCCGGGCCCAGCGGCTTGAGCGGCGAAGGGGAATCTCGTAATCTATCAACAGCTTAATGCCGTCCCTGCCGAGCGGCGGCGAGGCTCCGAGGGAGGGGGATCCGGGTTGTCCAGTCTTTCCACTTGGTCGCGCGTCGGCGGCAGGCTCGCCGCTGCGGCCGTGGTGCCGCTCGTGCTGGCCTCCTGTGCCATCCAGCCGGACCCCTATACGACCAAGGAGCTGCAGCAGAAGGCGGTCGAGCAGTACAAGACCCTCTACAGCAAGCAGGAGCCGATCAAGGGGCCGGTCGGGCTCTACGAGGCCATGGCCCGGGCGGTGCGCTACAACCTCGACCAGCGCGTCAAGGTCATGGAAGAGGCCTTCTCCCAGCGCCAGCTCGACGTCGCGCGCTTCGACCTGCTGCCGCAGATCAACGCCGGCGGCGCTGCGAGCCACCGCAACAACGTCAACGCCTCGTCCAGCCGCTCGGTGATCACCGGGCAGGAGTCCCTGGAGCCCTCGACCTCCCAGGACCAGAACAGCTACACGGCCGACCTCAACGTCGTCTGGAACGTGCTCGACTTCGGCATCGGCTACTTCGCCGCCAACCAGCAGGCCGACCGGGCGCTGGTCGCCTACGAGCAGCGCCGTCGAATCATCCAGCAGATCGTCCAGGACGTGCGTTCGGCCTATTGGCGGGCGGTCGCCGGCCAGCGGCTGCTCGATCAGGTCGACCCGCTGCTCAGGAAGGTCGCCGCCGCCCGCGCCGACTCGCGGCGCATCGAGCAGCTGCGCCTGCGCTCGCCGCTCGAGGCCCTGACCTACCAGCGCACCCTGCTCGACACCCAGCGCCAGCTCAACGACCTGCGCCGCGAGCTGCTGCTCGCCAAGGCCCAGCTCGCGACCCTGATGAACCTGCCGCCGGACCAGGACTTCCAGGTCGTGATGCCGGACGACAGCGACTTCCCGGTGCCCAAGATCGAGCTGAGTCCGGACCAGCTCGAGATGCTGGCCCTGACCTACCGGCCGGAGCTGCACGAGGACATCTACCAGAGCCGGATCAGCCGGGACGAGACGCGCAAGGCGATGCTTCGCCTGCTGCCCGGCATCGAGTTCAACACCAGCCTGAACTACGACAGCAATTCCTTCCTGGTGAACCAGTCCTGGTACGAGTACGGCGCGCGGATCTCCTGGAACCTGCTCAACCTGATCAACGGGCCGGCGCGCATCGAGCTCGCCGAGACCCAGGAGGACCTGGTCAAGGCGAAGCGGCGGGCGACCGCGGCGGCGGTGGTGACCCAGGCCCACGTCTCCTGGATCTCCTTCCACGAGGCGCGCGACGACTTCTCCAACGCCGCCGATCTGGTGAAGATCGACGGCCGCATTCTCGATCAGTTCAAGGCCGGGGGCCGCGCCGACCGCTTCGGCCAGTTGCCGATCATCCAGAGCGAGCTCAACCTGCTGCTCTCGCAGCTGCGCCGGGACCTCGCCTACGCCCGGCTGCAGAGCGCTTCCGGCCAGATCCTGTTGTCGATCGGCGCCGATCCGCTGCCGGACCAGATCGCCGACGGCTCGCTCGACACACTGGCCGCTGCGATCCGCGATACCGAGCATCGCTGGGAGAAGGGCGACTTCGTGATGGCTGCCGAGCTGCCGCCCGGGGCGGGCGACGGCCAGGCGGCGATGCCGGAGGCCGCGGCCGAGCCGGTGGTCGGCCCCGTGCCGGTCGCCGAGGCCGTCGAGATGCCGCGCCGTCCGGGCGAGCGCGTCGAGGTGCAGGCTGCGGCCGCCGACCTGCCGCGGCAGGCGGGCGAGGGGACGGCGTCGTCGAGCTCGACGACGTCCGCTTCCGCGCCGGCCGCCCAGCCGCTGGTCAAGCCGTCGGTCACCAAGCCGGCGCTGAACAAGCCGGAGATCACCCATCCGGCCACGCCGGCGGCGCCGAGCATGCCGAAGCTCGGCCTGGCGCCGGCCGGCAGCGCCCGGCAGGCGACGACCATGATGCAGCCACCGAGCGCGCCGTCGCAGGCGATCGCGCCGATCGCGCCGGGGCCGCAGCCGAGCGCGATCACGGCCCCGAGCCCCGCCGAGATCGCCGAGCCGCAGCCGGTCGCCGCGCAGGACACGCCCGCGGATCAGCAGCAGAAGGTGGTGCCGCAGCCGACCAGCTCCGGCAGCCTGATGCAGCGCTTCTTCTCCAGCCTGAAGCCGGCGTCCTGAGCGCGGCCTAGGCGATGTCGCCGCTGTTCTGGCTGTTCGCGGCGGCGGCAGGCGGCTATCTCGGCCTGTGCCTGCTGCTGTTCCTGCTGCAGCGCCGGCTGATCTTCCGGCCGACTGCCGGGCGGCTCGATCCGGCGCGCCTCGCCGGGCTGGGCGCCTTCCGGCTGATCGAGACGACGACCGCCGACCGACTGCGGCTGGCGCATCTCTGGCTGCCGCCGGCCGAGGGCGGCCGGGTGCTGGTCGCCTGCCACGGCAACGTCGGCAACGGCGGCGAGCGGGCGGCGAAGCTGTGCGGCGCGCTGCCGAAGGGGCAGGGCCTGCTGCTGGTCGAGTACCGCGGCTTCGCCGGCAACCCCGGCAGCCCCAGCGAGACGGGGCTGGCGGCCGATGCCGCCAGCGCGCTCGACTGGCTCGAGGGCCGGGGCATCGAGGCCGGGCGGATCGTGCTCTACGGCGAGTCCCTGGGCAGCGGCGTCGTCACCCGGCTCGCCGCCGAGCGCGCCGCCGGCGGCCGGGCGGTCGCCGGCGTCGTGCTGGAGGCGCCCTTCACCTCGATCGCCGCCGTCGCGCAGCGCCGCCACTGGTACGTCCCGGCGCTCTGGCTGGTGCGCGACCGCTTCGACAGCCTGTCACGGATCGGCCGGCAGGGCGCGCCGCTGCTGATCCTGCACGGCCGGCGCGACCGGGTCGTGCCCTACGCCATGGCCGAGCGCCTGCTGGCCGCGGCCCGCCCGCCGAAGCGGCTGGTCACGCTCGACCAGGGCCACCACAGCGACCTCTACGACTTCCCGGAGGTACCGGCCGCGGTCGCCGGGTTCCTGTCGGGGCAGGCGGGCTGGCCGGCATCGACGCCCGCGGCCGGCCGGCAGTCCGGCGGCGCGGCGGGCAGCCTGGCCGCCGCCCCGGCCGGCGAGGACTGACGGCCGGCGCGCCGTCCCGGCCCCGCGCTCGGGGCGCCGATCGCCGGCAGCGGCCTGCCCTGCAGCGCGGTCAGCGGTGCGCTCTGGATCTCGCCCTCGAGGGTGCGGATCGCGGCTTCCAGCTGGGCGTCCGCTCCGAGGAAGCTGGCGTGCGGCGGGTTGGCGACCGCGACGTCCGGCACGACGCCATGGCCCTCGATCAGCCAGCTGCCGTCCAGGGCGTACTGCGCGTACTCCGCGGCCCGGGCCATGCCCTGGTCGGAAAGGCGGTTGCGGTCGCTGAGCCAGATGCCGGCGCCGGCGGTGCGTTCGCCGATCAGGGTGCCGAGGCCCAGGGTCCTGATTCCCGCGGCGAAGGTCTCGCCGTCCGAATAGGTGTCCTGGTCGATCAGCACGGCGAGGTGGCCGCGGAAGGTCTGCGGCATGTTGCCGGTCGGCGGGCCGTCCAGCCGGGTCTCCCAGAAGGCCCAGACGCGGCGCAGCAGGGTGGCCAGGATCCAGCTGTCGATGCTGCCGCCGCGGTTGCCGCGGACGTCGATGATCAGGCCGTCCTTGTCGTAGAGCTCGTAGAAGTCGCGCACGAAGCTCGCCAGGTCGTCGCGGCCCATCGCCCTCAGGTGCAGGTAGCCGATGCGGCCGCCCGAGGCGGCTGCGACCTTCTCGCGGTTCTTCTGCACCCAGTCCCGGTAGCGCAGCCGCGCGGCGGTCCAGCCCTCGACCGGCACGACGACGGCGCCGATCCGCGCCCCGTCGCGCAGCAGGTCGAGCCGCACCTGCTGGCCGGCCTTGTCGTCGAGCAGTCGCGAGAGATCGGCCTCGTCGTGGACCGGCCGGCCGTCGACGGCGGCCAGCACGTCGCCTTCGCGGACGTCGACGCCCGGCTGGCGGAGCGGCCCGAGGCGGCTCGGCAGGTCGCGCTCGCCGTCGTCGATCCGATCGATCCGCAGGCCCGAGGCGACCGGCGTCAGCTCGGCGCCGAGGAAGGCGTTGTCGGCGCCCTCGTAGTCGTACGGCAGGTCGCCGGGCACGATGTCGCTGTGCAGGATGCCAAGCTCGGCGACCATCTGCGCCAGCAGGTCGTCGAGCTCGCTGCGGTAGCCGACCCGGCCGGCCAGCGGCAGGTACTTCGCCAGCACGGCGTCCCAGTCCAGCCCGCGCAGCTTCGGATCGAAGGCGAAGTCGCGGTGCAGGCGCCAGGCGTCGAGCAGGATCTGACGCCACTCCGCCCGCTGGTCGATGCCGAGCCGCCAGTCGCCGACGCGCAGCAGGTCGTCGGTCAGGTCGCGGGGCGCCTGGTCCCTGGCCGGGACCAGGGCCAGGGTCGGGTCGGAGCCGCCGGTCCGGTAGAACAGGGTGCTGCCGTCCGCCGACAGCGCGAACTGCTCGACGTCGTCGGCGAAGATGCCGAAGGCGGGATTGCGCGGGTCGATGGCGACGCTTTCCAGCGTCTCGGCGTTGCCGTTGCGCTCGAGCAGGTAGAGGTAGCTGTCGTTCGCGGCCAGGGCGTCGTAGTTGCCGGGCCCGACCGGCACTTCCCAGAGCCGGCCGGCCAGGCCGTCGAAGACGACGGCCGGCTCGGCCTGCTCCTGCTGCGCGTTGCCCCCGTCGTCGGGCGCCGCCGCCGCCGCCGATCCGGAAAGCTCGTCCGGCTGGGCGAAGGGGAAGGGCGCGCCGGGATCGAGCTGCAGGGCGTAGAGCTTGCCGCGCCGGTCGAAGGCCGGGCCCATGTTGCGGTCGCCCCAGGGGCTCGGCGGATCCGGGTCGAAGTGGCGCTCCGAGATGAAGTAGAGCCAGCGGCCGTCCGACGAGAAGGCGGGCGCGTAGGAGGGGTACTTGCCGCTGGTGGCGGTCGCGCGCTGCCCGCTGTCGAGGTCCTGGACGACGACCCGGTCGATCGAGCGGGCGTCGAGCGCGCTGTAGGCGAGATAGCGGCCGTCCGGCGACCAGGCGAAGTCGTGGAAGGGCCGGTCGTCGCCGCTCGAGCTTTGGTCGATGACGCGGCTCTCGCCCTTCTCGAGATCGAGCGACCAGAGGCGGCCCTGCTGGTCGTCGTAGACGAGGTGCCGGCCGTCGGGCGCGGGCTGCACGCTCCAGATGTGCGCGCTGGAGCCATGGGTCAGCTGCTGCGGCGGGCCGCGGCCGTCGCTCGGATAGCGCCAGATCTCGCCGATCCGGTCCTGGTCGAGCACCAGGTAGACCCAGGTGCCTTCGGGCCCGACGACGGCGGCGCGGGCGCGCGCCTCGGGCGGGATCGCCAGCTCGACCCGGCGGCGCGGCCCGGGGAAGACGACGGCGACACGGCCGCGTGCGGTCAGCGCCACGGACTCGCCCCGGGCGCCCATGCCGCTCGCCTCGAGATAGTCCAGCGGCCGGTCGAGCCAGCGCAGGCGGCCGTAGTCGCGGTCGCTGACCAGGGTCAGCGGCAAGGGTTCCTCGCGATCCTGGCGGAGGTCGAAGCGGAACAGGTCGGCGCCGCGCTGGTAGAGCACGCGGCCGTCGGCCATGCTCGGGTTGCGAAGCTGCCAGCCCGTGAAGTGGGTGTGCTGACGCAGGTCGCCGCCGTCCGCGTCGACAGACCAGAGATTGTCGTCGCCGGAGCGGTCGCTGACGAAATAGACCCGGCCCTGCCACCACATCGGGTGGCGGATCGGCGCGTCGAAGCCGGCCGCCAGCCGTTCCGCCTCGCCCTTGTCGCCGAGACGGTAGCGCCACAGCTGCTCCATGGCGCCGCCGCGATAGAGCTGGGCGTTGTCGTGGCCCAGGCCGAAGCGGGTGAAGTAGAGCGTCCGGCCGTCGTCGCCGAAGGTTCCCTCGGTGGCGCCGGCCAGCGGCAGCGTCTCGACCCGCCGGCCGGCCGGGTCGACGGTCTTGAGCTGGCGCGGCCTCGGCCCGAAGCCCCGGGCGGATTCGAACAGCACCTTGCCGTCCGGCGTCCAGCCGCGCACGGTCGTGCCGCCGCCCTCGAAGGTCAGGCGGGTCGGCGCGCCGCCGGCCAGCGGCATGACGTAGACCTCGCTCGGGCCGTCGTACTCGGCGTCGAAGGCGAGCCAGCGGCCGTCTGGCGAGATCGCCGGATGGGATTCCTCCTCCGGATGGCTGGTCAGGCGCAGAGCCGAGCCGCCGCTGCCGGCGGCACGCCAGAGATCACCCTCGCTGGCGAACACCAGGACGTCGCCGCGTTCCGCGGGAAAGCGGTAGTAGCCGCTGACCTGGCCGAGCGCGGCGCTGCTGCAGACGCAGGTGGCGAGGACGACCACCGTCGCCCACAAGCGCGGTCTGATCTGCATGCACCCAATCCCCGGGAAGCGCGCCCTTCCGGCGGGAAAGCCGCCGACGGCGCCTCCACCCGCCGCAACTATGGATTTCGCCCGGCCGGAGGGTCAAGGCGTCCGCGGTCGCAGCCGCGGCCGGCGGGGCCAGCCAAGCGTCGCGCGCAGGGCACGCCCCGCCGCTTTTGCATGACGTGGGATTCGGGAAGCCGCCTATAGGAGAAATCCGGTGCGCCGGTCATCCAGGCTGGCTCTGGGTCCCGCGGCGATGAACGTCCGACATCCGATCTGGCTTCAGGCCGTGGGGGCGCCCGGCGCGACCTCGTTCGCGCTGCTCTTCACGCTGGAATCCCTGACCCGCGCGATCATCGCCAGTGTCATCCCGCTGCAGGTGCTGACGCTGATCGGCAACCCGAAGGGCGTGTCGCTGGTCTACTTCGTGGTCAGCGGCCTCGGCCTGATGGCGAACTTCCTGGTGCCGCTGCTGGTCCGCGCGATCAGCCGACGCTTCACCTACAGCCTGGGTGCCTTGGCCAGCCTGACGGCGGCGCTGCTGTTCATGGGCGAGGGGCTCGGCGGCACCGCGCTGGCGATGCTGCTGCGCGCCTTCGGCACCGCCTGCTTCGCGATCTGCCTCAACCTCTACATCCTCGACTACATCAAGGGCCGCGAGCTGAACCGCCTGGAGCCGCTGCGACTGTTCTTCGCCGCGGCGGCCTGGACCGTCGGGCCGGCGCTGGGCGTCTTTCTCTGGACCCGGGTCGGCCACGTCGTGCCCTTCGCCATCAGCGCCTGCTGCGCGGTCCTGCTGCTGAGCTACTTCTGGTTCCTGCGCGCGAGCGACGACCGCGCGATCGTCAAGGCGCGCAGCCCGGCGCCGAACCCCTTCCTCAACGTCGGCCGCTTCTTCGCCCAGCCGCGCCTGCGCCTGGGCTGGCTGATCGCCTTCACGCGCAGCGCCTGGTGGGCGATGTTCTTCGTCTACGTGCCGGTCTTCGCCGTCGAAGGCGGCCTCGGCGCGGAGGTCGGCGGCCTGCTGGTCTCGGCCGGCAACGGCCTGCTGTTCCTGGCGCCGCTGATCGGCCGGGTCGTCGAGCGGAAGGGCGTGCGCTGGACCATCGTCCGCGCCTTCCTGCTGGGCGGCTGCCTGACTCTGGTCGCGGCCGTGACCATGACCTTCGCGCCGGCCGTCGCGGCGCCGATCGTCGTCGCCGCGGCCGTCGCCTCGGTCGCACTCGACGTCAGCGGCAACCTGCCGTTCCTGCGCTCGGTCCGGCCGTCGCAGCGGGCCGGCATGACCACGGTCTTCGTGACCTATCGCGACGCCTCGGAGGTGGCGCCGCCCGGCGTCTTCGCGCTCATCCTGATGATGCTGCCGCTGCCCTTCGTGTTCGTCGCCAGCGCCGCCAGCTACTTCGCCGGCGCCTGGTTCGCCCGCCACGTGCCGCGGCGGATGTAGCGCGGACCCGGAACGCGAGCGGCCCGCCTCTGGCAGAGGCGGGCCGGCGCGGGCGGGGAACCGGACGGGCGCGCCGTCAGCCGAAGCGGCCGGTGACGTACTCGACGGTCTTGGGGTGCCCCGGGTTCGAGAAGATCCGTTCGGTCGGGCCGAACTCGATCAGCTCGCCCAGGTACATGAAGGCGACGTAGTCCGAGCAGCGCGCCGCCTGCTGCAGGTTGTGGGTGACGATGGCGATGCAGAAGTCGCTGGCCAGCTCGGCGATCAGCTCCTCGATCTTGGCGGTCGAGATCGGGTCGAGCGCCGAGGCCGGCTCGTCGAGCAGCAGCACGCTGGGCTTGATCGCGATGGCGCGGGCGATGCAGAGGCGCTGCTGCTGGCCGCCCGAGAGGCTGAGGCCGCTCGCCTTCAGCTTGTCCTTGACCTCGTCCCACAGGGCCGCGCGGCGCAGGGCGCTCTCGACCCGGTCGTCCATCTCCGAGCCCGGCACGCGCTCGTGCAGCCGGATGCCGAAGGCGATGTTGTCGTAGATCGACATCGGGAAGGGCGTCGGCTTCTGGAAGACCATGCCGACCTGGGCACGCAGGCTGTCGACGTGGATGTCCTTGGACAGCAGGTTGCGGCCGTCGAGCAGGACCTCGCCGGTCGCGTGCTGGCGCGGATAGAGCGCGTAGATCCGGTTGAGCACGCGCAGCAGCGTCGACTTGCCGCAGCCCGACGGCCCGATGAAGGCCGTGACGCGCTTGTCGTGCAGGGTCAGGGTGACGCCCTTCAGCGCCTCGTAGTCCTCGTAGTAGAAGCGCAGGTCCTTGATCTGGATCTTCTCGACCTCGGCGGCTTCCGCCGCGGGCCGCTGCATGCTCTTCGATTCCATCGACATTCCTTCGGCCGGCGTTCCAGCGGTCATGGTCATCGGCTGCTCATCCTCTCGAAGACTTCTTGCCTGCCGCGAGCATGCGCGCCGCGATGTTGGTCAGCAGGATCGCGACGGTGATCAGCAGGGCGCCGTTCCAGGCGAGCTGCTGCCAGTCGTCGTAGGGGCTGAGCGCGAACTGGAAGATCACCACCGGCAGGTTGCCCATCGGGGCATTCATGTCGGAGCTCCAGAACTGGTTGTTCAGCGCGGTGAACAGCAGCGGCGCGGTCTCGCCGCTGACCCGGGCGAGGGCAAGCAGCACGCCCGTCAGGATGCCGCTGAGCGCCGCGCGGTAGGCGACGCTGGTGATCACCCGCCAGCGCGGGGCGCCGAGCGCCGCGGCCGCCTCGCGCAGGCTGGAGGGCACCAGCATCAGCATGTCCTGGGTCGTGCGCACGATGACCGGGATGGCGATGATCGCCAGCGCGACCGCGCCGGCCCAGCCCGAGAAGTGGTGCATCGGCACGACCATCAGCTCGTAGACGAACAGGCCGACGATGATCGAGGGCGCGCTGAGCAGGATGTCGTTGAGGAAGCGCACGACCTCGCCGAACTTCGAATGGCGCGCGTACTCGGCGAGCCAGGTGCCGGCCAGGATGCCGAGCGGGGTGGCGACCAGGATCGCCAGGCCGTTCATCAGCAGGCTGCCGAGGATCGCGTTGCCGAGGCCGCCGGCGCCGCTGCCGGGCGGCGGCGTCGCCTCCGTGACCAGGACCGGGCTGAGGCCGGTCACGCCGTTGTACAGCAGCGTCCAGAGGATGACGGCCAGCCAGAACAGGCCGAAAGCCGAGGCCGCGGTGGCGAAGGCCAGGGCGACGAGGTTCTTGGCGCGGCGACGGGACTGCAGCGTCATGGACTTCGCTCCCTGCTCAGCGCAGCCGCCGCAGCATCATCCGGGAGATGCTGAGCACGACGAAGGTGATGAAGAAGAGGATCAGGCCGAGGGCGACCAGCGACGAGGTGTAGATGTCGGTCGTCGCCTCGGTGAACTCGTTGGCGATCGAGGCCGAGATCGTCGTGCCGGGCGCCAGGATCGAGCTCGAGATCCGGTGCGCGTTGCCGATCACGAAGGTCACCGCCATGGTCTCGCCGAGGGCGCGGCCGAGGCCGAGCATGACGCCGCCGAGCAGGCCGACCTTGCAGTAGGGGATGACGACGCGCCAGACGACCTCCCAGGTCGTCGCGCCGATGCCGTAGGCCGATTCGCGCACCATGGCGGGGACGGTCAGGAAGACGTCGCGCGCCACCGCCGTGATGAAGGGCAGCACCATGATGCCGAGCACCAGGCCCGCGGTCAGAATGCCGATGCCGTAGGGCGGGCCCTGGAACAGGTTGCCGATGATCGGCAACTCGCCCAGCGTGTCGATCAGCAGGGGCTGGACGTGCTGCTGCATGAAGGGGGCCAGCACGAAGAGGCCCCAGATGCCGTAGATGATGCTGGGGATGCCGGCGAGCAGCTCGATCGCGATGCCGAGCGGCCGGCGCAGGCGGTCGGGGCAGAGCTCGGTCATGAAGATCGCGATGCCGATGGAGATCGGCACGCCGATCAGCATGGCGACCAGCGAGGTCACCAGGGTGCCAAAGATCGGCGCGACGGCACCGAACTGCGCCGTCACCGGGTTCCAGACCTCGGTGACCAGGAAGCCGAAGCCGAACTTCTGCAGGGCCGGCCAGGCGCCGACGGCGAGCGCCACGAAGACGCCGAGCAGCGAGAGCAGCACGATGGCCGTCGAGCCCAGGACCAGGGCCGAGAAGATCCGGTCCATCAGGGACGACGACTGCGACCGGGCGGCCGCGGACCGCAGGGATTTGTCGAGGGCGAGGCTCATCCGGCTCTTCAATCTGCTGAGGTGACGGCTTCGGGCCGAGGAGGGAAGCCGGCGCGCAGGTGCCTCGGGGGCACCGGCACTTCCTACCGCGACGCCGCCCCGAGGACAATCCTCGGGGCGGCGCTCAACGGACCGGCTGGAGCAGAGGGCTCAGTAGGCGACGCCCTTCATCTCCGTCGTCCAGGTCTTCTCGACCATGTCGACGACGCTCTCCGGCATCGGGATGTAGTCGAGCGACTCGGCCATCTTCTGGCCGTTCTTGTAGGCCCAGTCGAAGAACTTGAGGGCCTCCGACGCGGCGGCCGGATCCTGCGGCTGCTTGTACATCAGGATGAAGCTCGAGGCGGTGATCGGCCAGCTCTGGGCGCCCGGCTGATCGGTCAGGATCAGGTAGAAGCCGGGGGCATTGGCCCAGTCCGCATTGGCGGCGGCGGCCTGGAAGGCCTCGCTGGTCGGCGCGACCACCTTGCCGTCCTTGTTCTTCATCTTGGTGTAGGTCAGCTTGTTCTGCAGAGCGTAGGCATACTCGACATAGCCGACCGAATTGCCGGTCTGCTTGACCATGTTGGAGACGCCCTCGTTGCCCTTGGCGCCGATGCCGACGGGCCACTGGACCGAGGCGTCAGAGCCGATCTGGGACTTCCAGTCGCTGCTGACCTTCGAGAGATAGTCGGTGAAGTTGAAGGTCGTGCCCGAGCCGTCCGAGCGATGCACGACGGCGATCGCCTTGTTGGGCAGCTTGGCCTTCGGGTTGAGGGTCTGGATCGCCTTGTCGTTCCACTTGGCGATCTTGCCCATGAAGATCTCGGCCAGGGTCTTGCCGTCGATCACCAGCTCGCCCGGCTTGATGCCTTCGACGTTCACGATCGGCACGATGCCGCCCATGATCATCGGCCACTGCATCAGGCCGGCGGAGTCGAGCTCCTCCTTCGTGAGCGGCTTGTCGGAAGCGCCGAAGGTGACGGTCTTCGCCTTGATCTGCTTGATGCCGCCGCCCGAGCCGATCGACTGGTAGTTCAGGCCGTTGCCGGTCTTGGTCTTGTAGGCATCGGCCCACTTGGCATAGATCGGATAGGGGAAGGTGGCGCCGGCGCCGGAGATGTCGGCGGCGTGGGCCGTGGTGCCGGCAATGACGAGGCCGAGGGCGAGGGCCGCGGCCTGCGTTACCGCGCCTTTCAGAAGTTTCACGAGCAGCTCCTCTTCGCTTGGGAGAGTTTGACGGCGGCACCCCGCTCGGGTGCCGGCCATCCCGCTCCGGCACAGGAGGGCGGGACCGGCGCGATCCTCACGAGAATCGATGAAGCTTGTGTGACAGTTGGATGAATTCCCCGCGCAGCTTCCTGTCATCGAACCTTCATCGTTTCGGCCCGGATGACCTAAGTCATTCATCCGGCTCAAGGTTCGAAAAGGGATCGCCGGAGCGGCCCGGGGAGTCCTGCGGCTAGCGCTGCGGAATTCCCTTCGCCGCCTCCTCCGAGAGGGCCCGGTAGGCCTCGGGCGTATCGACGTCGGCCAGCACCGAGTCCCGCTCGACCGGCACCTCGCAGACCAGCTCCGGATAGTCGGCGAGCAGCGGCTTGGCGCCGACGTCGCCGCCGAGGCCCTTCAGCTCGGCGAAGAAGCGGCGGGCGAAGAGCACCGGGTTGCCGCGCTTGCCGTGCCAGCTCGGCTGGCAGATCGCCCGGCCCTCCAGGGGATCGAAGGCGGCGATCAGCTTGTCGATCACCGCGGGCTCGACCCGCGGCATGTCGCCGAGCAGCACGACGACGCCGTCGACCTCCGGCGCCAGGGCGGCGAGGCCGGCCTTCAGGGAAGTGCTGAGGCCCTCGGCATAGTCGGGGTTGTGCACCGCCGGCACGGCGAGGCCGGCGAGCGCCGCCTTGACCGCCTCGCGCTGGTGGCCGGTGACGACCAGGACCTCGGCGGCGTCGGACTCCTGCGCGGCACGCACCACCGAGCGCAGCAGCGGCTCGCCGCGGTAGGGCAGCAGCAGCTTGTTCGGCCCGCCCATGCGCCGACCCTGGCCGCCGGCCAGCACCAGGGCGGCGATGCGTGGCAGGCGCTTCGGCCCGGCGGCCTCCGCGTCCTCGCCGGCGCCGCCCTCGACGGCCTCGGCGCGCGGCAGCGGCCGGCCGCCGATCTCCTTGAGCAGTCCGCCGACACCCATGGCGGTGACGTCGGCGGGCGCGACCGGCAGGTCGGCGATCAGGCGCTGCAGCACCCAGTCGAAGCCGTTGACCTTGGGTGCCCGGGCGCAGCCGGGCAGGCCGAGCACCGGCCGGCCGTCGAGCTCGGCGAGCAGCAGCAGGTTGCCGGGATCGACCGGCATGCCGAAGTGCGCGATCCGACCGCCGGCCGCGACGATGCCGGCCGGCACGACGTCGCGCCGGTCGACGATCGCCGAGGCGCCGGAGACCAGCAGCAGCCCGCAGCCCGCGTCCTGCAGCTCGTGCAGGGCGGCGGCGATCGCCGCGGCGTCGTGGCCGCAGCGCCGCTCCTCGGCCGGCGGGCAGCCGAGCGCCGACAGCCGGGCGTCGAGCGCGCTGCGGCCCTTCTCGAGCAGCGCCGGCTTGGTGCCGGGCAGGGCGGTCTGGACCAGCCCGACCTGGCGCGGCCGGAAGGCGGCGACCCGCGCCGCCGGCTCGCGGCCGGAGGGGTCTTCGAGCAGCGCCACGGCCTGCTCGACGGCGGCGGCCGGCGCCGAGAAGGGGATGATCTTGACCGTCGCCAGCATCTGCCGCGGCTCGACCGGCTCGAAGGCCGGCAGGGTGGCGACGGTGATCGCCTCGTGGAGCGCGTTGACCGCGTCGATGCGCGCGGGCTCGACCAGGAACAGCCCGCGGTCCTCGGCCACCAGGTTGCAGCGGCCGGTGAAGGCGGCGGTGACCTTGGCACCCGAACGGCCGTCGGCGGGGCCGGCGAGGGCCCGGGCGATGCGCGCGGCGGCCTCGTCCTCGTGCAGGTCGCCGGGCTCCAGGGTCGCGGCGATCACGCTGCCGATGCCGGCGGCCCGCAGCACCGCCACGTCCTCGGCGCTGAGGCGCCGGCCCTTCTTGAAGGAGAGCCCGCCCTGGCGGACCGAATGGGCGAGCAGGGCGCCCTCGGCCTCGGCGACGGGCAGGGCGCCGAAGTTCACGCGGGCGCCCCCTCGCGGGCCGGCTGCGGCGGCGCGGCCTTGACCAGCGGCGGCGCGCCGCGCAGCGCCGCGGTCATCTGGGCCAGGATCGAGACGGCGATCTCGGCCGGGCTCCTGGCGCCGATCGCCAGGCCCGCCGGCGCCGCGATGCGGGCGATCTGGGCCTCGCCCAGGCCGGCGGCCAGCAGCCGCTCGCGGCGCTTGGCGTGGGTCCGCGTCGAGCCCAGCGCGGCGATGTAGAAGGCCGGGCCGTTCAGCGCGGTGATCAGCGCCGGGTCGTCGAGCTTGGGGTCGTGGGTCAGGGTGACGACGGCGGTGCGGCGGTCCGGGGCCAGGGCTTCCAGGGCCTCGTCGGGCCAGCCGTCCGCGATCTTCACGTCCGGGAAGCGCGCGTCGCTGGCCCAGGCCTGGCGCGGGTCGATCACCGTGACGTCGTAGCCGGCGAGGCTGGCCATCGGCACCAGCGCCTGGGCGATGTGCACGGCGCCGACCACGACCAGCCGCAGCGGCGGCATGAAGACCTGGACGAAGAGGCTGCTCTCGGGCAGGCGGCCGCTCTTCTCGCTGTCCAGGGCCCTGGCCGCGGCGGCCTCGGCCGCGGCGTCGCCGGCCAGCTCGCCGAGCGTCTCGCCGCCGTCGAGCAGCAGCTGCCGGCCGCTCTCCAGGTCGGTGACCAGGGCCAGCGGCCGCTTGGCCTTCTGGCCCTCGAGCAGGCGGTCGAGGATCTCGCGCTTCATCGCGGCGTCTCCGTCGGATTCCCTCTCCGCCCCTCTGGGGGGGAGAGGGGCAGGGAGAGGTGGGGGCGGACGCTCCGGGAAGCGCGGGCGCCGGTCGAGAGGGTGGACCCCACCTCTCCCCGGCCCTCTCCCCCCCAAAGGGGCGGAGAGGGAGAAACGCGGGGCGGAGAGGGAGTGTACGCGACGCTGCCCATGCTCAGCCCTCCAGCTTCTCGACGTAGACCTGGACCGAGCCGCCGCAGGCCAGGCCGACCGACCAGGCGTCCTCGTCGGAGACGCCGAAGGTCAGCAGGCGCGGCTTGCCGTCCTTCATGGCCGAGCCGGCCTCCTGCACCACGGCGCCCTCGATGCAGCCGCCGGAGACCGAGCCCAGCATGTTCTGCCGCTCGTCGACGATCAGCTGGCTGCCGACCGGGCGCGGCGAGGAGCCCCAGGTGGCGACGACCGTCGCCATGGCGACCGAGCGGCCCTCGTCGAGCCAGCGGCGGGCCTCGGCCAGCACCTCGTTGGCGTCCGCGTAGTGGGGGGATCCGGTCATGCGGGACTCGCTCATGCGGGACTCGCTCATGCTCTGGCCTCCGTGGGTTCGGCGTCGGCGAGCCACTCGCTGGCCGCCTCGAGCCGGCGCTTCGGCAGCTCCGACAATGCCGCCGCCAGCTGCTCCAGCGAATCGAGGTTGTGCACCGAGCGGAAGTCGTCGACGTGCGGCAGCATCGCCTTCGCGCCCATGGATTTCGGCGCATAGCCCTCGTAGCGCAAGAGCGGGTTCAGCCAGATCAGGCGGCGGCAGGACTTGTGCAGCCGCTCCATCTCGTGGGCGACGCCCTCGGCGCCCTCGCGGTCCAGGCCGTCGCTGATCAGCAGCACGATGGCGCCCTGGCCGAGCACGCGGCGCGCCCAGACCCGGTTGAACTCGGCCAGGCAGGCGCCGATGCGCGTGCCGCCCGACCAGTCGGTGACCGCCTCGGCGCAGCGCTCCAGCGCCAGGTCGACGTCGCGCTGGCGCAGCTGCCGGGTCAGGTTGGACAGGCGCGTGCCGAAGACGAAGGAGTGGACCCGGTCGCGGTCGTTGGTCACCGCGTGCATGAAGTGCAGGAAGATCCGCGAGTAGCGGCTCATCGAGCCGGAGATGTCGCAGAGGATGACCAGCGGCGGCGGCCGGTGCCGGCGCTTCTTCCAGCGCAGCTCCAGCAGGTCGCCGCCCTCGCGCAGGCCGGCGCGCAGGGTCGCGCGCAGGTCGGCGCGCGGCGGGCGGTGCGAGGCCTCGAAGCGGCGGGTCGGGACGTGGCGCAGCGGCAGGGCCAGGCGCTGCACCGCCTTGCGGGCGCGCTCCAGCTCCTCGGCCGACATCTGCTCGAAGTCCTGCTGGCGGAACATCTCGCGGTCCGACCAGGTCATCACCGCGTCGAGCTCGATCTCCTCCTGCTGCTGCGCCTCGGTGCCGCCCGGCCGCTTGCCGGCCAGGGCGTCGGCGAGCCGGCGGTTGAGCTCCTTGCCGCGCTCGGCGCGCTGCTCGGGCGGCGTGATGTCGGGCAGCAGCAGGCCGCGCAGCCGGTCGAGGAACTTCGGGTTGCGCCAGAAGATCTGGAAGGCCTGGTCGAAGACCTCACGCTGGTCGCGGCGCTCGACCAGGGCGGCGTGCAGCGCCCAGTAGAAGTCGTCGCGCCGGTCCAGGCCGACGGCGCGCACCGCGTCGAGCGCGGCCAGCAGCTTGCCCGGTCCGAGCGGCAGGCCGGCGGCGCGCAGGGTGCGCACGAAATAGAGGATGTTCTCGGCCAGCCGCCCGTCCTCGGGCCGCTCGGCCAGCTCGGCGATCTGGCTCTCCTGGCGCAGGCGGCGCTGGGCGTCGGCGAAGGGGTCGACCTGGGACATGGCCCCTAACGTAGCCGCGCCGCCGCCGGGCGCAAGCGGGCGGAGCGGCGGGGCAGGGGTGCGGCGAGGGAACGCCCCCTCACCTCACCCCGACCCTCTCCCCTCCCCAGGGAGCGGAGAGGGAGCCTTGTCGCGGCCGTCGTCTGCAGATCCCTCTCCGCTCCCTGGGGAGGGGAGAGGGAGGGGCCCGCGGCCGGCAGGCCGTGGGAGGGTGAGGTGAGGGGATGAGCCGCACCTCTCCCAACCCGCCGATTCTCCGCTATCATCGCCGCCGCACAACGAGGGGGGCGACCATGGACGATACCGCGCGACGCAACTTCGCCTACGACACCGAGGCGATCCGGGCGAAGGACGTCGCCCACCACGTCCATCCCTGGACCGACTTCGCGGACTTCGAGAAGACCGGCTCGATGGTCGTGGCCGAGGCCGAGGGCGCGACGATCTACGACTCCGAGGGCCAGGGCTACCTCGACGGCATCGGCGGGCTCTGGTGCGTCAACCTGGGCTACGGCCGCGACGAGATCGCCCAGGCGATGGCCGACCAGGCGCGGCGCATGGTCTACTACTCCTCCTTCGGCCACCACACCTCGGTGCCGGCCGCCGAGCTGGCGGCCAAGGTGACCGGCCTGGCGCCGGCCGGCCTCAACCACGTGCTGTTCGGCACCGGCGGCTCGATGGCCAACGACACGGCGATCCGCATCGTCCACTTCTACTTCAACCGCCTGGGCAAGCCGCGGAAGAAGAAGATCATCACCCGCCACGACGGCTACCACGGCTCGACCTACCTGGCGATGTCGCTGACCGGCGTCGCCTTCGACCACCAGGGCTTCGACCTCGTCGGCGAGGAGCTGATCGCGCGGATCTCGGCGCCGAACTGCTACCGCCGGCCGGCCGGCACCACGGAGGCCGAGTTCCTCGACCTGCTGGCCGGGGAGTTCGAGGCCAAGGTCCTCGAGCTGGGGCCGGAGACCGTCGCCGCCTTCATCGCCGAGCCGATCATGGGCGCCGGCGGCGTGGTCGTGGCGCCGGCGGGCTACCACAGGCGGATCTGGGAGCTCTGCCGCAAGTACGAGATCCTCTACATCGCCGACGAGGTGGTGACCGCCTTCGGCCGGCTCGGCCACTTCTTCGCCTCCGAGGCGGTGTTCGGCATGCAGCCGGACATCCTGACCTGCGCCAAGGGCTTCAGCTCGGCCTACGCGCCGCTCTCGGGCACCCTGATCTCCGACGCCTTCCACGAGGTCATCTCGGTGCCGCAGGCGCCGGGCGCGCTCTTCACCCACGGCTTCACCTACTCGGGCCATCCGGTCTGCTGCGCCGCCGGCCTCAAGACCATCGAGATCATGGAGCGCGAGGACATCTGCGGCCACGTCCGGCGGGTCGGGCCCTACTTCGAGCGGCGCCTGAAGAGCCTCTCCGACCTGCCGCTGGTCGGCGACGTGCGCGGCAGCCACTTCATGCTCTGCGTCGAGAACGTCGCGGACAAGGAGACCAAGGCCCTGCTGCCGGGCGAGGTCCAGATCGGCAAGCGCATCGCCGCCGCCGCCCAGGCGCGCGGCGTGCTGGTCCGCCCGATCGCCCACCTCAACGTGCTCTCGCCGCCGCTGATCCTGACCGAGGCCCAGATCGACCGCATGGTCGAGACCCTCAGGGACTCGATCCTGGCGGTCCAGGACGACCTGGTCCGCGAGGGCCACTGGCGGGGGTAGGGGACGAGGAAGCCCATTCAAGATTTCCCTCTCCGCCCCGGGGGGCGGAGAGGGCAGGGAGAGGTGGGGGAGTCGACCTTTCCGGCTGCGCGGGCGCTTCGGATCTCCCCCTCACCTCTCCCCGACCCTCTCCGCGCGCAGCGCCGCGCTACGCGCCCCCGAGGGGGGCGGAGAGGGAGAAAGAAGAGGCGGAGAATGGGCAGGAAGGGGAGCGGGATGGCCGTTCGTCCGAAGACGTGCCGTGCCAGGCGCCTGCGCCGCGACTCGACCGACGCCGAACGCCTGCTCTGGCGGGCCCTCAGGGAGCTCCGCCTGCCGGTCAACGTCCGGCGCCAGCATCCGATCGGGCCTTACGTCGCGGACTTCGCGGTTCCCGCCTGCCGGCTGGTGATCGAGCTCGACGGCGGGCAGCATGCGAGCGCGGTCGAGGCGGATGCGGAGCGGACCGCCGCCTTGAATGCGCGCGGCTACCGGGTCATCCGTTTCTGGAACAACGAGGTGCTCGGCAATCTGGAAGGCGTTCTGACGGTGATCGTCGCAGAGATCGGGCGGAGCGTCGGCTTCCCCACCTCTCCCTGACCCTCTCCCCCCCAAAGGGGCGGAGAGGGGACGCGAGGGTCGAGGCCACGCCGTTCGACTCCCTCTCCGCTCCCCTCGGGAGGGGAGAGGGGCGGGGAGAGGTGAGGGGCAGGGATCGACGGACGCTCGGAATGCGGGTGATTTTTGTGATATGACAACAATCAAAGACAACAGGGGGATCCGAGAGATGACCGACCGCAAGAACGGCGCGACGCGGCGCGACTTCCTGGCGGCGGCGGCGGCCGGGGCGCTGCTGGCCGGCTGTCCCTGGCTGGCCAAGGCGGCGGTCAGCCCGGCCGGCGGCCGCGAGAAGGCGCCGGAGGGCGCCGAGATCGCCAGGGTCCGGGTCTATCCGGCGATCGGCATCTGCCGGGTCGGCGGCAGCCCGCAGTGGTTCCTGGCGCCCGAGGTGCCGGGCCTGGCGCCCGAGCCGAACGGCGGCTTCAAGGACGGCGGCAGCCTCGTCAAGAAGCAGGTCCAGCGCTTCCGGCTCTACGCCTTCGACGACCAGGACCGGGTGATCGGCGAGCTGACCGCCGGCACGGCCGGGGTCGAGACGCTGGCCTGGAGCGTGCGCCTCGCCAACGCCAAGGCCGCCTGGTACGGCTTCAACAACCCGCTCGACAACGGCGAGCTGGCGCCCGGCCTGCCCGGGCAGATGCGCAACCAGTACTTCGTCGACGACGAGCAGCGCGAGCGCATGCTGATCATCGACGGCGGCACCAGGACCATCGCCGGCGCCTCGGTCAACGAGGGCGGCGACGACCCGGCCTACCGTTTCGTCGGGCGCTTCTGGGACGAGCAGGCGGTCGGCCTGGGCGAGCTGCGCACCGATCCGCAGGGGCGCCTGCTGGTCGTGCCGCCGGACGGCGTCTCGAACTCGCCGACCAACGCCGCGATCACCTCCTTCGCCGACAACGACGGCTGGCACGACGACTGGTGCGACGGGCCGGTGACCGCCGAGGTGACCCTGGCCGGCGGCCGGCGCCTGGCCGCCGAGCCCTCCTGGGTCGCCTGCGTCGGGCCGAACTTCGCGCCGGAGATCCCACCGATCTCGACGCTCTTCGACGTCGTCGAGAACCTCAACGTCGAGCAGGGCTGGAGCCAGGCGCCGGCGCTGCCGCTGTCGTTCCGCAAGCACGTCTACCCGACCTTCCGCCGGGTCGCGCTGATGGACTGGCTGACCGATGCCGCCAACCTGCGCCAGGGCTGGCTCGACGTCGGCGACTTCGCCGACCCGGCCTTCATCGACAGGCTCGCCGACCCGAGCCCGGCCAACAAGCCGTTCCGCGAGCAGGTCCTCGCCCAGTTCCGCGACCCCTACGACACCGGCCCCGAGGCCTTCAAGCGCGAGCGCCTGAAGATCCCCTACATGCTGGGCGACGGCGTCAACTACGACGGCAGCCCGCTGCAGTGGTTCCAGTTCCCCAAGCTGCAGTACCAGCACCTGCAGGCCTGGGCCGCCGGCGACTTCGTCGACGACCTGCACGACGCGGCGGCCGACGCGGTCGAGGCGCTGGAGGACCTGCCGGTCGAGCTGCAGCCCCGGGCGCTGACCGAGGCGGCGCTGGAGCCCTGCTCGGGCGGCGCCTTCCACCCCGGCGTCGAGCTGACCTACTACCTGCGCCTGGCGCCGATGTACGCGCGCGCCAAGGACCCCAAGGCCGAGCCCTTCCGCATCGCCCACGGCGACCGCGCCCGGCTGGTCCAGACCGTCGGGCGCCTGCTGACCGCCGAGAAGGCCTTCGAGGGCAGCAAGTCGAAGAACGGGGAGGTGCCGCCGCCGATCGGCCCGCAGATGGCCGGCGACCTGACCCGCTGGATGGGCCTGCCCTGGCAGTGCGACGCCTTCTCCTGCCAGCAGGTGCTGCTGCAGGAGAACTTCCCGACCGCGGTCTGGTGGCCGGCGCTGCTGCCGATCGACGTGCTGCCCGAGGTCTACTACCGCCAGCTCCTGCGCACCGACCTCTCGCCCGACGAGCGGCTCAAGTTCTTCGAGAACCGGGTCGCCTGGTCGCGCGGCGTCGCCGGCATCGGCTACCACGCCAACGGCAGCTACTGGGACGGCATCACCAACATGATCACCCTCTGGGAGCGCATGGGCTTCGTGGTGAAGCGCCCGGGCCCGAGCGACCCGGAGCGCCCGAAGGCGATCCCCGAGGTGCTCTACGTCGAGGTCGGCCGCGACGACACCATGGAGTTCCGCTTCGACTGGAAGAAGCGCGACGGCATGCTGCCGAAGTGAGGCGGCCGCGCGCGGCCACGCCCCTCGCCCTCACGGCCCTCGCCCTCACGGCCCTCGCCCTCACGGCCCTCGCCCCCACGGCCCTCGACAGGCCCGGGACGAAGCGACGGTCGGGGCGGAGGACGAGGCTCGCTTCTTCAATTCGCTTCATCCTGAGCCTGTCGAAGGGCGAAGCGAAACCGGCACGGACGGAGCAGGACGGCTTCACCCTTCGACAAGCTCAGGATGAAGCCGTTTTGAGGTGCTGCCGGAGGCATGGCGATGTCTCTCGACCGCACCGGCCGGCAGGGCGGGCGCCGTGACCGCCCCGGTCGCCGTCGTCCCGGTCGCCGTCGTCGGCGGCGGCCTCGCCGGCGCCGCGGCCTGTCTGCGCCTGGCGCAGCTCGGCCTGCGGCCGCTCTGGATCGGGCCGGCGGCCGAGGCCGGCGACCGGCCCGGCGAGCACCTGGCGCCGGCGGCGCGGCCGCTGCTCGCGACCCTCGGCGCCCTCGCGCTGCTGGAGCGGCCCGGGCACCGGCCGGCCAACGCGCTGCTCTCGGCCTGGGGCGGGCCGCGCCTCGCCGAGCGCAACGCCATCCTGCACCTGGAGGGACCCGGCAGGGTGCTCGACCGCCCGGCCTTCGAGCGCGACCTCGCCGCCCTGGCCCTGGCGTCCCGCGCCCAACGGGTCGAGGCGGCGCTGGAGGCGGCCGATTGCGCCGAGGGCGTCTGGCGCCTGCGCGCTGGCGGCAGCGAGGCCAGGGCGCGCTTCCTGCTCGACGCCAGCGGCCGCGCGGCGGTCGTCGCGCGGAGCCGCACGCAGCGCTTCCGCGCCGACCGCCTGGCCGCGCTCTGGGCCTTCCTGGAGCAGGACCCGGCCAGCGACGTCGAGCCGACCCCGGCGACCCTGATCGAGGCGGCGCCCGACGGCTGGTGGTACGCCGCCCTGCTGGCCGACGGCCGCCTGGCGCTCGACTGGTTCAGCGACCCCGACCTGCTGCCGCCCGACGCGACGCGCGGCACGGCGGCCCTCGAAGCCCTGCTGGCCGGGAGCCGCCAGGTCGGCCGCTGGATCGCCGAGGCCGGCTTCCGCCTGGCGGCGCCGCGCCTCGCCTCGGCCGGCACGACCTGGCTGGCGCCGGCCGCCGGCGAGGGTTGGGCCGCGGTCGGCGACGCCGCCGCGGCCTTCGACCCGCTGTCCTCCCACGGCATGACGACCGCGCTCTGGACCGCGATCACGGCCGCCGAGGCCGCCGCCGCGGCCCTGGCTGGCGACCCGGCGCCGCTGGCCCGCTACGCCGCCGCCGTCGCCGCCGGCGTCCAGGACTTCCTCGCCGCCCGCAGCCGCCTCTACGCCGCCGAGCCCCGCTTCGCCGAGCGGCCCTTCTGGCAGCGCCGCTCCTCCGTTTTCGCCGACACCGACATTTCTCCCTCTC
The DNA here is from genome assembly GCF_900177295.1 of Tistlia consotensis USBA 355. Classification (GTDB taxonomy): domain Bacteria; phylum Pseudomonadota; class Alphaproteobacteria; order Kiloniellales; family DSM-21159; genus Tistlia; species Tistlia consotensis. The sequence goes on along the minus strand of NZ_FWZX01000007.1, from coordinate 3,503 downwards.
CGCTCCCCTCGGGAGGGGAGAGGGCCGGGGAGAGGTGAGGGGGCCGACCTCGACGCCGGGCATCGGCGCAGCCGGAGAGTCCGCATCCCCCACCTCTCCCTGACCCTCTCCGCCCCCCGGGGGCGGAGAGGGGATTTCCTGGGACCGGGCGACGCGTCCGCCCTTTCCCCTTTCCCGTTCCCCGCGAAAGAGCGCTAAGCTGTCACGACCGGAACGACACCACGGGGGGAACCGCCATGACCGCGACCCGGCAGACGAGGCGCCGTCGCCTGACCCGTCGGCCGCTGACCCGTCGGCCCCTGGCCCTTCGGCCCCTGACCTTTCGGCCGCTGGCCCTTCGGCCCCTGGCGCTCCTGGCGCCCGCCGTCGTCGCCCTCGCCCTGCTGCTGCAGCCGGCGGCGCTCCGCGCCGAGCCGCGGAACCTCGACCTCGTCACCCAGGAGCTGACGGCCTACCACGACAGCGGCGCCTACGCGGTCGAGCTGGCCGAGGTCGACCAGCAGGCGCTGCAGCGGATCGAGCATCGCGCCGCGACGGCGGCGCCGGGGGCGAAGCTCGCCCTGGTCCTCGACATCGACGAGACCAGCGTCTCGAACTGGCCGGACATCGTCGCCAACGGCTTCGCCTTCCTGCCGAACGCGCCCTGCCGCCTCGACGGCACCGGCCGGCCCTCCAGCCCCTGCGGCAACAACGCCTGGAACGGCCTGGCCGCCGCCCCGGCGATCGAGCCGACGCTGGCCCTGGCGAAGCGTGCGGCCGAGCTCGGCGTCGCGATCTTCTTCATCACCGGCCGCCACGAGCACGAGCGCGCCGCCACCGAGAAGAACCTGCGCGGCGTCGGCTACCCGGCCTGGCAGCAGCTCTACCTGCAGCCCGACAAGGGCCCGCACCTCGCCTCCGCCGCCGATTTCAAGGCCCCGGTCCGCGCCCGGATCGAGGCCCAGGGCTACAGCATCGTCGCCAACATCGGCGACCAGGTCAGCGACCTGACCGGCGGCCACGCCGAGGCCGTGTTCAAGCTGCCGAACCCGTTCTATCGGATTAAGTAAGGAGGTATTGGTCCGCAACGAAGACTGGCAAACTGATCTCCAATTCCAGGCAGGTTAGAGAAAAGACAATAGTTGACGTGCCCGCATCGTTCGGCCCTTCGCTATAAAGAGCGCCAACGGACGCTGGCAATAGAACCAGCTCACAAGCAGAATACAGACTAAAATTTCTCGAAACTCAGACCACTAAGAACAGGTGAGTGCCACACGCCATGGCTAGCGCCAGAACAATTCAACTGAGCAGCATTCCGGCCCCTCTTCTGAGCCATCTTGAGTCTCGGGACGCAGTAGTGTGGGTTCTTGACTCGTTCGCGGCAGAAGCTGGCGCTGAACAAGTCGCTAGTGTACTCCGCCTCCCCTGGCGGTTAGCTCTAAGCGAAAGCTCTGAACCGCGCCTCATTTCAGAGTTGGAGCGGACTGACGATCCGGAAGATCCACTCGTCCGGCAACGAGGCTTTGTGCATGTGGTTGACAGTAATCCCGCCGAGCTCCTCTTACCGCCCCGTTGTCTGCCAGTCTACCTGCTCAATGGCCGTGGTGAAGCCGCATCTCTGACGGGGCTAGCTGCGCTGACGCGGCGTTTCACGATGCTCGACACACTCCGCAGGATGGAGCCAAGAGAACTTATTCTACTCCTGGGACGAGATTCTACCCTTCCCAAAGAGCTTGCTGAGCTGTGGCACGATGGCCTCCGCACAGTTGTAACGGTCGTCAGCGACTCGCCCACGATCGCAGCTGAATTGGAAGAATGGGTCGATGCAAATGAGATCGCGGCCGCGGTGGCATATCACCCACTCGCTGCGGGCAAATTTTGTAAAGAGTTGGTCGACGCACATTTTGCCGGGAGAGAGAGTCAGCGTATAAATGTTCGGATTAGGGATAGTCACGGAGTTGCACGGACTTACGATGTAACTGCGCTTGATGACCCAGAGCGGCCATTGCTTGCCAACTATGACATACTTCACGAAAGGGACCTGCGCCGACTACAGCCGGAAGATCTAACGCTGGAGCAGATCCAGGACTTCTTCCAAGATGCCGCCTCGGCATGGCGGCCGTACGCAGCTGGAATGCCTTGGCCTCGAGACGATCAGCATTGGCAACGTCTCCGCTCGCGGCTTCGGAGACTCGACAGGGACGGTTCCGAAGCGAACAGAGTAGCATTTATAGCAGCTGAATCTGGCGCTGGAGGCACCACGCTCTTGCGAAATCTTGCGTGGATTGCTGCGGAAGAAGGCTATCCGACGCTGGTAGCCAAATCTGCGCCATTTGCGCCAAAAGCTTTAGAAATGGCAAACTTCATGACTCGCGTCATGGAGATCCAGCGGCTTTCAGTAGTAGAAACGGGAGGGGAGCGTCTCTATGAAGCACCTTGGCTCGTGGCCTTCGATAGAATGCACTGGCAGGGAAGAGAAGCTGATCTTAGACAATTCTTGAGAGAATTGGAGAAAAGTGGCAGACCTGCATGCATTATTATCGTAACTGGCCCATATCTGGGTGTTGAATATTATGATGATCGGCATTTTCTTGCCCTGGGGATGCTGTCACATGAATTGACTCTGGGTGAAACTATTGCTCTGGGGAATCATCTGAATCGCTATTTGGCACCTCACGGCCCTGTTCGCTCAGAGTACGAGTGGCGCAATTTCTATGAAGCGACATCGGTGCAGTCCGGACAAGGGATTGCTGCTTTTTGGATTTCGTTATCATTTTGGTTGCAGAGACAGTTTGACATGCAAGAAACCGTTCAGTCCTGGATATATAGACAATTTAAGGAGAACGTTCATGAAGACGACATTAAGAGTGCGATGTTGAGTATTGCCGCTTTGAGCACCGAAAGGTATCCGTTGCCCGATGCTATGCTTCCTGCGACGGCAGATTGGCCTATGTCCCAAAAAATTGAGGACAAGCGAAAGGACGTCCCCGGACTTTGTCTCGTTCGGATTTCTCGAGAGGGTGACAGGTATTGGGCGTTAGTTCATAATATTATCGGCCGTTACCTGTTAACTGCTTTATTTTATGATTTTCCTAGCCGCGTGGCCGCTGGATTTGAAGACGCGATGAATCCAGAACACTTGCGGTTCCTGGCGTTGCGGCGTCTGTCTCGTACGCCAGCGCTAGCAGGTTGCTGAAAATGGGTCTTCCGGCTCGGCCCGGGAGGTGATTCGATTCCGCCGTTGTCTTGCCGAGGGAGGCTTGGCATGCGCGGCGGTGATGCGAGCTCGGGCGGGCTGTTCAGTTATGTGAGCTGCGAGGCTCGGGTGCCGGCGGATCATCCGCTGCGGGCGATCCGGGCGATCGTCGACGAGGCGCTGGAGGTGCTTTCGCCGCGCTTCGATGAGCTCTATTCGCGGATCGGCCGGCCGTCGATCGCGCCGGAGAAGCTGCTGCGGGCGCTGCTGCTGCAGGCCTTCTACTCGATCCGTTCGGAGCGGCAACTGATGGAGCAGCTGGACTACA
>NZ_FWZX01000057.1 GCF_900177295.1 Tistlia consotensis USBA 355 | reverse complement strand
GAAGAAGATCAGGGTCGACAACGCCGCGACCACCTCGGTCACGAACATCACCGGGTTGCGGTAGAGCGACCTTGGATCGAGCTTGCCGAGTGCGGTCCGGAAGGCCGGCCCGGTGACCCGCAGGTCGAAGAGCGAGATGTCAGGCTTCTTGCGCAAGGCTGCGATCCTCAGAAGGTCTGGCCGGCGAGCAGGGCGGCCTGCTCGGCGACGGGGCCGAGCGCGAGCGCCGGGAAGAAGGTCAGGCCGCCCAGGATCAGGATGGTCGCGACCAGCAGGCCGACGAACAGCGGCCCGTGGGTCGGGAAGGTGCCGGCCGAGGCCGGCACGGTCTTCTTGCCGGCCAGCGAGCCGGCGACGGCCAGCATCGGCACGATGAAGCCGTAGCGGCCGAGCAGCATGGCGATGCCCTGCAGGACGTTGTGGAATGGCACGTTCGCGTTGAAGCCGGCGAAGGCCGAGCCGTTGTTGCCGGTCGCCGAGGAGTAGGCGTAGAGGATCTCGGAGAGGCCGTGCGGCCCGTGGTTCAGGATCGAGCCGGCGCCGGCCGGCAGCACGGCGGCGAGCGCGCCGAAGACCAGCACGCCGAGCGGCATGACCAGGAAGGCCAGGATCGCCAGCGTGACCTCGCGCGCCTCGATCTTCTTGCCGAGGTATTCCGGCGTGCGCCCGACCATCAGCCCGGCCAGGAACACGGCGAGCAGCACGAAGGCGAGCATGCCGTAGAAGCCGGAACCGACGCCGCCGAACACGACCTCGCCGGTCTGGATCAGGAGCAGCGGCGCCAGCATGCCGAGCGGCGTGAAGCTGTCGTGCATGGCGTTGACCGAGCCGTTCGAGGCGGCCGTCGTCGCGGTCGCCCAGAGCGCCGAGTTGCCGACGCCGAAGCGGACCTCCTTGCCCTCCAGGTTGCCGGCCGCCTGGTCGATCGGCAGGTGGGCGAAGAGAGCGTTGCCCTGCAGCTCGGCGCCGTAGGTCAAGGCCAGCGCGGCGACGAACAGGATGGCCATGGCCGCGAAGATCGCGACGCCCTGGCGCATGTCCTTCACCATCCGCCCGAACATGAAGCAGAAGGCGGCGGGGATCAGCAGGATCGCCAGCATTTCCAGGAGGTTGCTGAGCGGCGTCGGATTCTCGTAGGGGACCGCCGAATTGGCGTTGAAGAAGCCGCCGCCGTTGGTGCCGAGCTGCTTGATCGCGATCTGCGAGGCCGCGGGGCCCTGGGCGATGAGTTGGTTGCCGCCTTCCAGGGTCGTCGCCTCGACGTAGTGCAGCAGGTTCTGCGGCACGCCCTGCCAGACCAGCAGCAGGGCGCCGACGATCGAGAGCGGCAGCAGCAGGTAGAGCACGCTGCGGGTGAGGTCGACCCAGAAGTTGCCGAGCCCACGGCTCTCGCGGGCGAAGAAGCCGCGGATCACCGCCGCACCGACCGCGATGCCGGTACCGGCCGAGAGGAAGTTCTGCACCGTCAGGCCGACCATCTGGCTGAAGTAGGACAGCGTCGTCTCGCCGCCGTAGGCCTGCCAGTTGGTGTTGGTGACGAAGCTGACCGCGGTGTTGAAGGCGAGGTCCGGTGACATCGGCGGCAGGCCCTGCGGGTTCCAGGGCAGCAGGTGCTGCAGCCGCAGGATCGCATAGAGGATCAGCCAGCCGGCCAGGTTGAAGGCGAGCACCGAGCGCGCATAGCGCGTCCAGTGCTGCCCCGGCCCGTCCGCCGCGACCCCGCAGGCGCGGTAGAGCGCGCGCTCCGCCGGCGCCAGCAGCGGCGTCAGCAGGACGCGCTCGCCGGAGAAGAGTCGCGCCATATAGAGGCCGAGCGGCCAGGCGAGCAGCGTCAGCAGCGCGCCGTAGAGCAGGAACTGGAGGATGTCGGAAGCCATCGGGCGCCTCAGAAGCGGTCGGGGCGGACCAGGGCGACGGCCAGGTAGCCGAGCAGCAGCAGCGCGACGGCGAGGCCGAGAACGAGATCCAAGGTCACGGCCGGCGCCTTCAGATCCGTTCGCTGGCGCGCACGCCGAGCACCGCCGCGGCGAAGAACCCGACCGCGAGGATGAGGTAGAGAAGGTCTGTCATCGATGCCGCTCCCGCGAGGTGACGACACCGAGATGCGCCTGGCCGGCGTTAAGGCGCCATGCGCATTCGCCGGGCATTGCATAAACGGGGCGTAAAGACGCTCCGGCCCCTCCCGAGGCCCCGCGATCGGTCGAGCAGCCGCCTCGGCAGGCCGTGGAACTAGCCCGCATTTCTCAAACTGGAAGGGGGCGTCATCGCGCCAGTCGGGCTCGATCCGCCAGGAGAAGCCCGAAGAGCGTAGCGGCGCTACGGTCGAGGGCTTCGACGCCGCGGGCGGGCCCGACTGGCGCGACCCGCAGGACGCCACTGGGGGCGCGCGTTATCGTCCGACAGGCTGCGTCGAGGCGCTTGCCCGATGCGCCGCATCGCGCTGCGCACCTCTCCTGGCCTGTCGGACGATAACGCACGTGACGACCCCTTCCAGTTTGAGAAATGCGGGCCAGGCCTTCGCCTCGAAGCCGACGCCGAGCCTCCCGGGGCGGCCCGCCGCGACCGCGGTCACGGCAGCATGGCGGGCATCATCCGGACGTAGAGGTCGAAGATGATCCAAAGGGTGCCGCCGACCATGATCAGCAGGATCAGGAGCGAGAAGAGGATCAGCTGCAGGTCCTCGCGCTTCTGGCGCGACAGGTCGATGTGCAGGAAGAAGCGGAAATGCACGACGATCTGGACCAGGGCGAGCAGCCCGATCGTCCAGAGCGTCGGCTGCCGCGGCAGGCCGCCCAGGGCGACCAGGGCGAAGGGCACGAGGGTCAGCAGCAGCGCGAGGCCCAGGCCCCAGACGCAGGCGCGCAGCTCCTGCACCCGCTCCCGGGCCGCCTCCGGGGTGAGTTCCTGGCGGCCGCCGCTCATGCCAGCCCCGCGAGATAGACGAAGGAGAAGATCCCGATCCAGATGAGGTCGAGGAAGTGCCAGAGGATGCCGAGCCGCAGCAGGCCGGTCTTGACCCTGGTGTCGAGGCCGAAGACCAGGCTCTGCACCGTCAGCACGACCAGCCAGAGGCTGGCCGCGGTGACGTGCAGCCCGTGCAGCGGGACCAGGGCGAAGAAGGCCGAGAGGTAGCCGCTGCGGCTCGGCGCCCCGCCCTTCGCGATCATCGCCAGGAAGTCGTGGACCTCGAAGCCGAGGAAGCCGGCCCCCAGGGCCAGGGTGAGGCCGAGCCAGAACAGCAGCCGGCCGCGGTCGCGCCGGTACTTGAGCGCCAGCGACGCCATGCCGAAGGTGAAGCTGCTGGCCAGCAGCAGCATCGTCTCGACGAAGGCGCTCCTCAGGTCGAAGAGGTCCCGGGGCCCCGGCCCGCCGGCCGTCGCGCCGAGCATCGTGGCGTAGGTCGCGAACAGCAGGCCGAAGACGATGAGGTCGCTCATCATGAAGACCCAGAAGCCGAAGACCAGCACCTCCGAGGCGTCGTCGGCTTCCTGGTGGGCGGCGCCGAGATTGAGGCCGGGATGTCTGCGCTGCAGGCTCATTCCGCGGCCTCCAGGGCGGCCGGCACGGCGCGGCCGCGGTTGCGGACGTCGCACTCCCCGGCGCGCGTGACGGCGGCGGTGCGCGAGACCTCGGCCAGCCAATGCCGGTGCGTCCGTCGGACCTCGCCGGCGGCGATGGTGCGGGTCGTCCGGCGCAGGAAGCTGCGCGCGATCAGGGCGCCGAGCGCGACGGCGAGCGCCGGCACGACGAGCCAGAAGAGATACCAGACGAGGCCGAAGCCGGCGGCGCCGCCGCAGAGGCAGAGCAGCGCGCCGAGGGCGCTGTTGGCCGGCATCTCGATGTCCTCGTAGGCCTCGGGCTCCTGATAGGCCGCGCCGGCCTCCTTGGCGGTCATGAAGGGGTCGCGGCTGCCGACCTCCGGCAGGACCGGGAAGTTGTACTCGGGCGGCGGCGCGGCCGTCGCCCACTCCAGGCTGCGCCCGTCCCAGGGATCGCCGACCGGCACGCGGTTCGCCTCGCGCGCGCCCACGCTGACCCGGAGCTGGACGACCAGGCTGAAGAGCGCGAAGAGGATCACCAGCCCGCCGAGCCCGGCCGCGATCGTCCAGGGCAGGTAGGCCGGCTGGAAGAAGGCGACCATGCGGCGTGGCATGCCGAGCAGCCCCAGGGCGTAGAGCGGGAAGAAGGCGAGCATGAAGCCGACGATCCAGGCGAGCGCCGAGATCCGCCCCCAGCGCTCGTCGAGCCGGAAGCCGAAGGCCTTGGGGAACCAGAAGCTGTAGCCGGCCAGCATGCCGAACAGCAGGCCGGGAACCAGCATGTTGTGGAAGTGGGCGACCAGGAACAGGGTGTTGTGGACCTGGAAGTCGATCGTCGGGTTGGCCAGCAGGATGCCGGACAGGCCGCCGACGACGAACAGCACGGTGAAGCCGAGCGCGTAGATCATCGGCGTCGTCAGCCGCACCCGGCCGCGGAACAGGGTCAGCAGCCAGTCGTAGACCTTGACCCCGGTCGGGATGCCGATGGTCATGGTCGCGATGCCGAACGCCGCGTTGATGTCGGCGTCCTGGCCCATGGTGAAGAAGTGGTGCAGCCAGACGGTGAAGGACAAGACCGCGATGACCATGGTCGCGGCGACCAGCGAGCTGTAGCCGTAGAGCCGCTTGCCGGAGAAGGTCGAGAAGACCTCGGAGAACACCCCGAAGGCGGGCAGGATCAGGATGTAGACCTCCGGGTGGCCGAACAGCCAGAACAGGTTGGCATAGTTCATCATGTCGCCGCCGAGCGTCGTCGTGAAGAAGTGGAAGCCGGCGTAGCGGTCGAGCGCCAGCAGCAGGGTCGCGACGGTCAGCGGCGGCATCGCGAAGATCATCAGGATCGAGGTGCAGAGCGCGGTCCAGCAGAACAGCGGCATGCGGAAGAGATGCATGCCGGGCGCGCGCTGCTTGTAGATCGTCACGGCGAAGTTGACGCCGGTCAGCGTCGAGCCGAGCGACGACAGCGTCACCGACCAGATCCAGTAGTCGGGGCCGACCCCGGGGCTGTAGGCGAGCTCGGTGAAGGGCGGATAGCCGCTCCAGCCGCCGGTCGAGAACCTGCCGACGACCAGCGAGACCATGACCAGGCCGGCGCCGGCGGCGGTCAGGCCGAGGCTGATCGAGTTCAGCACGGGGAAGGACACGTCGCGCGCGCCGATCTGCAGCGGCATGACGAAGTTGATCAGCCCGCTCAGGAAGGGCATCGCCACGAAGAAGATCATGATCGTGCCGTGGGTGCTGAACAGCTGGCCGAAATGCTCCGGCGACAGGAAGCCGCCGCCGAGCCCGAAGGCCTGCTGCGCGCGCATCAGCACCGCCTCGACGACGCCCCTGGCGAGCATCACGAAGGCCAGCACCACGTACATGATGCCGATCTTCTTGTGGTCGACGCTGGTCAGCCAGTCGGACCAGAGCGCCCGCCACCAGCCCTTGCGGGTGACCAGCACGACGACGGCGAGCGCGCCGAGCACGACGACCGACGCGGCGGCGGTCGCGATCGAGCCGTTGACGATCTCCGGCCGGGTCGGATGCTCGATCATGCTCCAGAACGGCAGGGCGTCGAGGCCGAGCCGGCCGAGCAGCGGGTCCCAGGTCGCGCCCCCGCTCATCGCGCCGCCTCCCGGGCGCCCCCGGCCGCCGGGACCGCGTGCGCCCGCTCGACGATCTGCTCGAACAGCCGCGGCGGCACCGCACGGAAGCCGACGACCGGCGCCCCCTCGCCCGCCAGGCCCAGCGCCCGCGCCAGGTCCCGGGCCGAGCCGCGCTCGGCGAGCGCCGCGGCCACCGCGGGGCCCAGCGCCGCGCCCTGCGCGCGCAGGCGCGCGACCCAGGCGGCGAAGTCGGCCGGCGGCAGCGCGCGGGCGACGAAGCGCTGCTCGTGGAAGCCCCTGCCGTTGTACTGGGTGTTCTCGCCGAGGAAGCGACCCGGCCGGTCGGCCGCGAGATGCAGCCGGGTCACCATGCCGTTCATGGCGTAGATCTGGCTGCCGAGCGCGGGCACGAAGAAGGACTGCATGACCGTCGCCGAGGTCAGCCGGAGCGCCAGCGGACGGTCGACCGGAAAGGCCAGCTCGCCGACGCTGGCGATGCCCTGGTCCGGATAGATGAACAGCCACTTCCAGTCGTAGCCGACGACCTGCACGCGCAGCGGCGGCTGCCCGGTCTCGACGGCCTTGTAGGGGTCGAGCGCATGGGTGCCGACCCAGAGCAGCCAGACCAGCGCCGCCACGACGGCGACCGGGATGCCCCAGATGGCGATCTCCAGGGACCAGGAGAAGTGCCATTTCGGCCGGTAGGCCGCCTTGCGGGCGCCATAGCGGTAGCGCCAGGCCAGGATCGGCGTCGCCAGGACGACCGGCAGCACGACGATCATCACCAGGCCGATCACCCAGTAGAAGTGGTCGCGCTGGGCCGCCGCCACGGGGCCCTGGGGATCGAGGAAGGACAGCGCCTCTCCAGCCCGGGCCGCTGGCGCGGCCAGCAGGACGACCGCCGAGGCAAGCGCCGCCCCGACGCGACGAAGCCGCCGCGCCGGCCTCATGCCGTCGCGCCGCCCGGCCGGGCAAGGGGCTCGCCGCCGGTCGCGCCGTCGCTCTGCGTCAGTCCGCCCATCTCCACTCCACTGCCGACTGCCCTCGCCGGTTCCCGCCACGCGGCTCCACCCGCCTGACTCCGGCCGCGCCGCACCGGCCGTGCGATACCGGGCCAACGCGCCCTCCGCGAAAACGTTCGCCCGGTGCGACAGGATGGGCCGGCGACGGCCGTCGGCAGCCGAGGTCGCCGCCGGCCTGCAGCGGCCTGAAGGGCGGGCCCGGCGATTGGCCGGCGGGCTGACGCCCGGGCGAGGGCTGGTGCGCGCAATCGACGATGGACGGAGCCAGGCCGGGCGGGTCTAATTTCACGCGCGGCAGCGGGGGCGGAGACCCCCGGCCCCGACAAGAATCACACGAGGGAGAGAAGCGGATGTTGGACACCTCACCGAGCGTTCGGGCGCAAGCCGTCCTGTCCTCGCTCGACGAAGCGCTCAGCGCGGGCGACGTCGAAGCGGCCACCGAGCTGTTCCAGGACGACTGCTACTGGCGCGACCTGGTCAGCTTCACCTGGAACATCCGGACCCTGGAGGGCAAGGACGCGATCCGCGACATGCTCGGCGCCCAGCTCGCCCGGGTGAAGCCATCGGACTGGCGCCTCGCCGACGGCGAGGAGGCCAGCGAGGACGGCGGCGTGATCACCGCCTGGCTGGCCTTCGACACCGAGGTCGCCCGCGGCTATGGCCTGATGCGCCTGAAGGACGGGCGGATCTGGACCCTGCTGACCTCGATGACCGAGCTCAAGGGCCACGAGGAGCCGCTCGGCTTCGACCGGCCGCTCGGCGCCAAGCACGGTCACGGCAAGCACCGCAAGACCTGGAAGGAGGAGCGCGACGAGGAGAGCCGCACCCTCGGCTACCAGACCCAGCCCTACGCCGTGATCGTCGGCGGCGGCCAGGGCGGCATCGCGCTCGGCGCACGGCTGCGCCAGCTCGGCGTGCCGACGATCATCGTCGAGAAGAACCCGCGGCCCGGCGACTCCTGGCGCAACCGCTACAAGTCGCTCTGCCTGCACGACCCGGTCTGGTACGACCACCTGCCCTACCTGCCGTTCCCGCCGAACTGGCCGGTGTTCTCGCCCAAGGACAAGATCGGCGACTGGCTGGAGATGTACACGCGGGTCATGGAGCTCGACTACTGGGGCTCGACCCTGGCGAAGTCGGCGACATACGACCCCGCGGCCGGCGAGTGGACCCTGGTCGTCGAGCGTGACGGCAAGGAGATCGTGCTGAAGCCGAAGCAGCTGGTGCTGGCCACCGGCATGTCCGGCAAGCCCAACCTGCCGACCTTCCCCGGCATGGAGAAGTTCCGCGGCGAGCAGCACCACTCCTCGAGGCATCCCGGGCCCGACGCCTGGCGCGGCAAGAAGGCCGTGGTGATCGGCTCGAACAACTCGGCCCACGACATCTGCGCCGCGCTCTGGGAGAACGACGCCGACGTCACCATGGTGCAGCGCTCGACGACCCACGTCGTGCGCTCGGAGACGCTGATGGACATCGGCCTCAGCGCGCTCTACTCGGAAGCCGCGGTGCAGGGCGGCATGACCACCAACAAGGCGGACATGATCTTCGCCTCGATCCCCTACCGGATCATGCACGAGTTCCAGATCCCGCTGTACGAGCAGATGCGCGAGCGCGACGCCGCCTTCTACGCGGGCCTGGAGAAGGCCGGCTTCCGGCTCGACTGGGGTGCCGACGGCTCGGGCCTGTTCATGAAGTACCTGCGCCGCGGCTCCGGCTACTACATCGACGTCGGCGCCAGCCAGCTGGTCATCGACGGCGAGATCAAGCTGAAGGCCGGCCAGGTCAGCGAGATCACCGAGACCGGCGTCAGGCTCGAGGACGGCACGGAGCTGCCGGCCGACCTGATCGTCTACGCCACCGGCTACGGCTCGATGAACGGCTGGGCCGCCGACCTGATCAGCCAGGAGGTCGCCGACAGGGTCGGCAAGTGCTGGGGCCTCGGCTCGGACACGCCGAAGGACCCGGGCCCCTGGGAGGGCGAGCAGCGCAACATGTGGAAGCCGACGCAGCAGCAGGCGCTGTGGTTCCACGGCGGCAACCTGCACCAGTCGCGCCACTACTCGCTCTATCTCGCCCTGCAGCTCAAGGCCCGGCAGGTCGGCATCCCGACCCCGGTCTACGGACTGCAGCAGGTCTACCACAAGAGCTGAACGCTCCGGCGGGCGCGCCCCGGGCCCGCCCGCCGGCCTGTTCTAGCCGGCTTCCGCCGCTTCGCGCGGTGCCGGACGGGCGGCCCGCTGCGCCAGCACGATCGCGACGCCGCCCAGGGTCGCGGCGGAGGCCAGCAGCAGGCGCCCCGTCACCGCCTCGGACAGCAGGGCGACGCCGCCGAAGGCCGCGATCACCGGAACCGACAGCTGGACGACGGCGGCCCGGCCCGCCGTCAGGCGCGGCAGCGCGGCATACCAGACGACGTAGCCGCAGCCGGAGGTGACCGCTCCGGACAGCGCGGCCAGGGCCAGCCCGGCCGGCGACAGCTCGAGCTCGCGCCAGTGCAGCAGGCTCACGGCGAGCACGAGCGGAAGCGCGTAGAGGAAGTTCCTGGCCGTCGCCGCCAGCGGGTCTTCCGCCGCCTTGCCGAGCAGGGAATAGACGCCCCAGGCGACGCCGGCGACGGCCATCAGGGCGGCGCCGAGCGGGTCCGGCGCGCTGACGCCCGGCAGGACGAGATAGACCAGCCCGAGTGCCGCAAGCGCGAGCCCCGCCCAGGACAGGGCGGCGAAGCGCTCGCCGGCGCGCAGCGCGAAGACGAACATGGTCAGCTGGACGGCGCCGAACAGGATCAGCGCGCCCGTTCCCGCCGCCAGCGACAGGTAGGCGAAGGAGAAGCAGGCCATGTAGGTGAACAGCATGGCCGCCGCCCGCCAGCCGGCGCCGCGGTGCCTTCGCGGCTGTCCCCGCAGCTGCACGATCAGGCCCAGCGCGACGACGCCCGCGGCGACGCGCACCGTCGCGAAGCTGGCCGGATCGGTCAGGCCCCGGCCGAGGGCGAGCCGGCAGAGCAGCGAATTGGCCGCGAAGGCCAGCATCGCGACGCTCGTGAACGACACGGCGCGCAGGTCGACGCTTTCGCTGCCTCCAGCCATGCTCCCGATCCCTCCGACAGTCGACCAGGCCCAGGGGACCCGGGGCCGGCTTCACCTAGCCGGACCGGCCCCGGGAGAGGAATCACAAGGCGGTGACTCGCGGAGCCTGCTCAGTCGACGATGAACACCGTGGCGCCGGCCTCGCTGCGCACGCGGTGCGCCGGGGTCGCGCCGTCGGGCGCCGCCCAGCTCATGCCGGCCTCCAGCTCGTGCGCCGCCGCACTCTGCTCATGCTCGATCACCAGCGACCCGGCGACGACGTAGATCAGGTGCCCCTTCGCGCACCAGTGGTCGGCGCAGTAGCCGGGACCGTAGTCGACCAGCCGCAGCTGGGCCGCGCCGAGCTGCCGCGCCCTGACCCGCGCCGCGCCGCTCTCGCCCGGCACCTCCGTGGCCGGCGTCGCCGCCCAGTCGATCGCCGCTTCCGCAAAGCCGTCCAGCGTCATGACCGCCCCTCCCGACCTGCCCCCGCCGCGACACGGCGGGAAGCGCATCATACGACGAAGGCAGTCTCGTCGTGCCCCTGCTCCAGCAGCCGCGCGACGCGCTCCAGGCCCGCCGCCACGCGCTCGCGGCCGACCTCGTGGCTGAGGCAGAGGCGCACGGCCGCCGGCCGGGCCCGCGGGTCGACCGCGAAGGCGCTGCCGCTGCGCAGCGCCACGCCGTCCCGCCGCGCCGCGGCCTCGAAGGCATCGGCGCGCCAGCCCTCGGGCAGCGACAGCCAGAGATGGAAGCCGGAGGGATCGGCCCGCAGGGGCCAGCCGGCCAGGATCGTCCGGGCCAGGCGCTGCCGCTGCTCCGCCTCGGCCCGCTGCTCCTCGTTGAGGCGGGCCGCCGTGCCGTCCTCGATCCATCGTGCGGCGATCTCGGCCATCAGCGGCGGCGGCAGCCAGGACGACAGGGCGACGGCGGCGCGCAGCGGTCCCTCCAGCCCGGCCGGCGCGGAGAGGTAGCCGACCCGCAGGCCGGGCGCGAGGCTCTTGGAAACGCCGGTCACGAAGACGGTGCGGTCCGGGGCGTGGGCCGCCAGGGGCGCCGGGCGGTCACGCGGCAGGAAGCCGAAGACGTCGTCCTCGACGATCTGCAGGCCGTGCGTCTCGGCCAGGGCGGCGATGTCCCGGCGCCGCGCCGAGCCCATGGTCGCGGCGGTCGGCGTCTGCAGGGTCGGCATGCAGCAGAGCAGCCGCGCGGCGGTCGTGCGGCAGAGCGCCTCCAGGGCGTCCGGGCGGATCCCCTCCTCGTCCAGGGCCACCGGAAAGACCGTCAGCCCGAGGTGCCGGGCGATCGACAGCAGCGGCGCGTAGGTCAGGGCCTCGGCCAGGATCGCGTCGCCCGGGCGGGTCAGGGCCAGCAACGCGACGAGCAGCCCCTGCTGCGCCCCGTTGGTCGCGACCAGGCAGCGTCCGGCGCGCTCCAGGCCCAGCGTCCCGATCCAGGCCGCGGCCGTCCCGGCCTGGCGGTCCAGGGCGGCCTCCGGCCGGTGATCCAGGAAGGCGCCCAGATCCGGCGCACGGGACAGCGCGCCCAGCGTCCGCGCCAGCTCGGCCTCGGCGGTCCCCCGGAACGGCAGGTTCCGTGCGAAGTCGACCGGGCCGTCGAGCGGGCGCGCCAGGCTCGCCGCGGTGAGGCCGCCCGTCCCGCCCCCGGGCGCCGGATGGGCCTCGCGGACATAGGTGCCGCGCCCGACCGCCCCTTCCAGGAAACCGCGCCGGACGGCCTCCGCGTAGCCACGGGTCACGGTGTTGAGCGAGAGCCCGAGCCGCCAAGCCAGCACGCGCTGCGGCGGCAGGCGCTCGCCCACAGCCAGCCGGCCGGACGCCACGTCGGCGGCGATCGCCTCGGCGATGGCGAGATAGGCCGGGCCGGCGCGCGCCGCGAGGTCGGGGCACCAGATTGTCATGAAGGCAATGCTTTCATTGACAGGCCGCCGTCGTCAATACATCGATGCAATATTGCATCGATCTTCTCCCGGAAACGACGAGGAACCCGGTGGTCAGGTCCCCCCGCAGCGGCATCTCGCTCGCCTTCCTCTGCCTCGGGCTCCTGGGCGCGATGCCGATCCTCTCGAACGCCCGCCCAGCCGGCTCCGACGGCCTGAGCTTCGCGATCTGGCTGACCTTCTGGCAGCTGCTCGCCGCCCTGCCCCTGTTCCTGGCGGAGCGCGGCCGCGTCGCGCTGCCCCTGCGCAGGGCCTGGAACGGCAGAACCGGTTTCGTCGCCGTGGCGACCGGCGCGATGTTCGGGCTCTCGACCTACCTCTACGTCGTCACCGCCGAGCGGGTGTGGGGAGGTGATCGCTTTGAGACCTGGCCCGAGCGGCCTTGAGGCGGGCGAGCGCGGCGGAGGCCAAGGCATACTGCGGGTTTGAGGGCGGTT
>NZ_FWZX01000078.1 GCF_900177295.1 Tistlia consotensis USBA 355 | reverse complement strand
GGTGACATCGGCGGCAGGCCCTGCGGGTTCCAGGGCAGCAGGTGCTGCAGCCGCAGGATCGCGTAGAGGATCAGCCAGCCGGCCAGGTTGAAGGCCAGCACCGAGAGGGCGTAGCGGCTCCAGTGCTGGCCCGGCCCCTCGGTGTCGATGCCGCAGGCGCGGTAGAGCGCGCGCTCTACCGGTGCCAGGACCGGTGTCAGCAGGGTCCGCTGGCCGGAGAAGAGCCGGGCCATGTAGAGGCCGAGCGGCCAGGCGAGCAACGTCAGCAGCGCGCCGTAGATGAGGAACTGCAGGATATCGGAAGCCATCGCGGCGGCTCAGAAGCGGTCGGGGCGGAGCAGGGCGACGACCAGGTAGCCGAGCAGCAGGAGCGCGACGACCAGGCCTGCGACGAGATCGAGCGTCATGGCTCGCGTCTCAGAGCCTCTCGCAGGCGCGCACGCTCAACGCGGCGGCGGCGAAGCAGGCGACGGCGAGGGCGATGTAGACGAGGTCGGGCATCGACGAATCTCCAGCGGAGCAGGAGATATCGAGATGCCCGCACGGGCCGTTAAGGCGCTATTCGCAAAGCGGGCGCGGGCCATAAACGCCGCGTAAAGACGACGCTCCGCTCGCCCGGCGCACGTCCGGGAGGTGGATCTTGGCCGGGGAGGCGACCTAGGCGCCGACGTTCACGGCACCCGACGCGAGGTCAAACCCGACGCACGATCGCTTCGGAGGGCGTCTCCCGGCACCCGTGCACCTCGATCGTCGAGTGGACGATGCCGAGGTGGTCCGGCAGGAGGGCGCGGTAGTGCTCCGGTGCCCGCGGCCGGTGCGTCACGACGCTCAGCGCCGCCGCATGCATCCCCGGTCCGATCGACCAGACGTGCAGGTCCGCGATGCGGTTGTCCCCGACGCCCTCGATCGCGGTGCGGACCGAGTCCCTGATGTCGGCGTCGGCGCGCCGGTCGAGCAGGACGCGGCTGGTCTCCTTGAGCAGGAACCAGGCCCAGCGCGCCACCAGCACCGCGCCGACCACGCCCATCAGCGGGTCGAGCCAAACCGCCCCGGCGTACTTGCCCGCCAGCAGCGCCGCGATCGCGAAGACCGAGGTCAGCGCGTCGGCCAGGACATGGAGGTAGGCCGAGCGCAGGTTGTGATCCTCGTGGTGGTGATGGTGCTCATGGGGGTGCCCGGCTTCCTGGCCGTGCGGGCGATGGTCGTGCCCGGCACTGTGATCATGGTGATGGTGGTGGTGGTCATGGGCCTCGCCGCCGCGCGCGGTCAGCAGCAGCGCGCTCGCGCCGTTGACGACCAGACCGACGACGGCGACCAGCAGCGCCCAGTCGAAGGCGATCGGCATCGGGGCGAGGAAGCGCGCCGCGCTCTCCCAGGCCATCACCAGGGCGAAGCCGGCCAGCACGATGGCGCTGGTGTAGGCGCCGAGGGCATTGACCTTGCCGGTGCCGAAGGTGAAGCGCCGGTCTCCGGCGTGGCGCCGGGCGTAGCCGTAGGTGAAGACGCTGAGACCGAGCGCCACGGCGTGCGAGCCCATGTGCATGCCGTCGGCTAGGAGCCTGTCCGGCTAAAGGCGCGGCGGTTTGGGCGGCTGGG
>NZ_FWZX01000004.1 GCF_900177295.1 Tistlia consotensis USBA 355 | reverse complement strand
CCGTCGACGGACGCACGACCCGCCACCCCGGCTATGCCGTCAGCCAGCGCCTGCGTAAGCGCATCGAAGAGGCCTTCGGCTGGATCAAGACCACCGGCGGCCTGCGCAAGACCCGCCATCGCGGCCTCGCGCGCGTCGGCTGGATGTTCACCCTGCGCGTCGCCGCCTACAACCTGGTCAGGCTGCCCAAGCTGCTCGCTGCGACCTGAGCGGGCCAGGACTCCGTCCGAAGCAGGCCGAAACACCAGAAAGCGACCGCAAAACCAGGGCAACGGCCCACATCCCCTCGCCGACAGCCCCGATCTGAGCCCGCCGGCGCGGAAAATCGCTCCTATTTCCGCAGCCTGCTAGCGGGGCGCGCGCACGGGCGGGGTGCCAGCCGCTCGTCCCGACGCCTCGGCATTTTCGGGTAGTGCCAGGGCCCGTGCCGCCCGCCGCAGGGCCTGGGGCGGCTGGCCGAAGGCCTGGACGAAGGCGCGGCGCATGCGCTCGGGATCGCCGAAGCCGCTCATCGCGGCGACCTGGTCGATCGGCTCCGCGCCGGTCTCGACGCGATCCCGCGCCGTCTCCAGGCGCAGCCGCTGCACCGCCTTGGCCGGGGTCATGCCGGTCTCGGCCGCAAAGGCGCGGGCGAAGTTGCGCGGGCTCATCGCCGCGCGGGCGGCCAGCCGCTCGACGCCGAGGGGCTCGTCGAGCCGCGCGCGCATCCAGTCGAGCAGCCCGGCGAAGCGGCCGCCGGCACCGCCCAGCTCGAGCAGCGCCGAGAACTGCGACTGGCCGCCCGGCCGGCGGTGGTAGACGACGAGCTGCTGCGCCGTGCGCCGCGCCACCTCCTCGCCCAGGTCCTCGCCGATCAGCGCCAGCGCCAGGTCGATGCCCGCGGTGATGCCGGCCGAGGTCCAGACCTTGCCGTCGCGCACGTAGATCCGGTCGGCCTCGACCCGGACCGCCGGGAAACGCCGGGCGAAGTCGGCGCTGCGCTGCCAGTGCGTCGTCGCCCGGCGGTCGTCGAGCAGCCCGGCCGCGGCCAGCAGGTAGCTGCCCGAGCAGACGCTGGCGACCCGGCGCGCGCGCCCCGCCGCCGCCCCCAGCCAGGCCAGGGTCTCGGCGCAGCGCGCAGCGGCCCGCGTGCCCAGGCCGCCGGCGACCAGCAGCGTGTCGAAGGGCTCGGCGGACAGCGGCGCGGCCTGCAGCGCGACGCCCGACGAGCTCGCCACCGCACCCGGCGCGCGGGCCATCAGCGTCAGGGCATAGGCCCCCGGCACCTGGCGCCCGGCGAGCTCGAAGGCCGAGATCGGCCCGGCCGCGTCGAGCAGCTGGAAGTCCGGGAAGAGCAGCAGCCCGAGCGTCCGGGTCATGGCCGATTTCGAGGGATCTTTGTCATTTCGGCCAGAACCTAGGCCGCGCATCCTGACGCCGTCAATCGTCCAGCCCACCGATCGTCCAGCCAGGAGGCCGCCATGCCCGACACCGCGATCCCCGAGACCGTCACCGTCGTCTTTCCGCTGTTCGAGGGGGTGACCCAGCTCGACTTCACCGGGCCGCACCAGCTGTTCAGCCGCGTGCCCGGCCTGCGGGTCACCGCCGCCTCGCTCGGCGGCCGGCCGATCGAGGCCGACGGCCTGCGCTTCGACGGCCTCGCCGACCTCGCAAGGGTCGGGCGCTGCGACCTGCTCTGCGTGCCCGGCGGCTACGGCACCACGGCGGCGATCGGCGACGCCGCCTACCTGGCCGAGATCCGCCGGCTCGCCGCCGGCGCCCGCTGGCTGACCTCGGTCTGCACCGGCTCGCTGGTCCTGGCCGCGGCCGGGCTGCTGAAGGGCAGGCGGGCGGCCTGCCACTGGGCCTGGCGCGAGCTGCTGCGGCCGTTCGGCGCGATCCCCGACGACGGCCGGGTCGTGCGCGACGGGCGGATCATCACCGGCGGCGGCGTCACGGCGGGGCTCGACTTCGCGCTCGCCGTCGTCGCCGAGCTCTTCGACCGGCCGACCGCCGAGGCGGTCCAGCTGGCCCTGGAGTACGCCCCGGCGCCGCCCTTCGAGGCCGGCCGGCCGGAGACCGCGCCGGCCGCGGTGGCGGCGCTGGTCCGGGCGCGCCTCGACGCCGGCCTGGCCGAGCGGCGCGCCGCCGTCGAGGCGGCGGCCCGCCAGCTGCAGCCGGCCTGACCCGCCTCAGGCCCGGCGCGGCATCAGCACCGAGTAGTCGAGGTCGAGCACGACCGCCGGGTCGGGCCTGCCGTCGGCGCCCTTGTCCGGGAAGTCGGCGCAGGGCCGGTCCTTCGTCGCGACGGTCCGGACGCGCAGCACCCCGAGGTCGTCGCGGCCCGGCAGCGGCGCCTTGTCGAGCACCTCGCTCCAGGCGAAGAGCGTGTGGCCGGCGAAGGTCGGGGCGACGTGGCTGCCGCCGTTGATCGCGGCGATCCGCGAGGCGTTGGCCAGGCCGTTGAACGACAGCGCCCGGGCGATCGAGATGACGTGGCCGCCGTAGACGATGCGCCGGCCGAAGCGGTTGGCGTTGGCCGCGAGCTGGTCGAAGTGGACCTTGGCGGTGTTCTGGTAGAGTCGCGTGGCGAGCTGGTGCTCGGCTTCCTCGAGGGTCATGGCGTCGACGTGGTCGATGCGCTCGCCCGGCTCGTAGTCCTCCCAGAGGTGCAGGCTGCCGGCGAGCGTGCAGTCGTAGCCGGCGCCCTCGAAGCCCTCGGGCACGACCAGCTCGCCGTAGGGCACGGCCTCGGGCAGCGCGGGCACCACCGGCTCGGGCGCCGGGGCGGCGGCGTCGCGCTTGTTGACCAGGACCCAGCGGATCCAGGCCAGCACCGTCTCGCCGACCTGGTTGACGCAGTGCGAGCGCACGTAGACCACGCCGGTCGTGCCGTTCGAGGCCTGCTTGAGGCCGATCACCTCGCTGACCGTCGAGAGGCTGTCGCCGGGGAAGACCGGCACGCCGAAGCGGCAGTCGGCATAGCCGAGGTTGGCGACGGCGTTGAGCGAGACGTCGGGCACGGTCTTGCCGAAGGCCAGGTGGAAGACCAGCAGGTCGTCGAGCGGCGCCGCCTCGAGCCCGCAGGCGCCGGCGAAGAGGTCCGAGCTGTTGAGCGGGAAGCGGCTGCCGGTCAGCGCGACATAGAGGCTGACCTCGCCCTCGGTGACGGTGCGCGGCGTCGCGTGCACGAGCCGCTGGCCGAGTCGGAAGTCCTCGAAGAAATAGCCGGGATTGGTCTTGTCGCTCACGTCAGCTCCTCGATGATCTGGTCGGCCGCCTCCAGGGCGGAAAGATAGGCGCCGGCCGCCTGCGTTGCCCAGTCGTCGCGGACGGCCTCGCCGGCGAAGAAGAGCCGCCCGTCGACCGGCCGGCCGAGCGCCCTGCGGCTGTCTGCGGCGCCGACCCGCAGCGCGGCGTAGGCGCCCTGCGCCAGCGGGTCGCCCAGCCAGTCGGTGACGTGGCCCTTGACGAACAGCCGCCGCAGCTCACCGCCGAAGACCTCGGTCAGCGAGGCCAGGGCCAGCTCGATCGCCTGCGCCTCGCGGTCGGGCCGCGCCAGCAGCTCGGCCGCGAAGTCGCCGCCGAAGAAGCCGACCGAGAGATCGCGGCCGAAGGGGCGCAGCAGGTGGTCCCAGAGATGACCCTCCGCGCCCGACTGGGCGTAGAGCGTGTTGCCCTCGGCTTCGGTCAGCTCGGCGAAGCCCGGAGCGAACTGCAGCGCCACCTTCTCCAGGGTCGCCGGCTGGAAGCCGGCGATCGCCTCCAGCTTCCAGGCCGGCAGCGCCGGCGCGAAAGCCAGGGTGCCGGCCGCGAACAGTGGCGGCGGCAAGGTCAGCAGCAGAGCCCGGCAGCTCAGCCGGCCCCGGCTCGTCTCGACGGCGAGGCGCCGGCCGCTCCAGTCGACGGCGGTGACGCGCGTGCCGGTCTCGACCGCCGGCGGCGCCAGCGCGCGGATCACCCGGCCGCCCATGCCGCCGGGGACCATCCATTCGACGCCGGTGCCGATCTGGGCCCAGACGTCGCGGCAGGACAGGCGGTCGGTCTCGACCCCGTACTCGAGCGGGCCGAACACGGCGTGGGCGATGCGGTCGAAGCGGCTGCGCGGCGGCGAGAGCGCGGCGACGGCACGGTCCGGCTCGTCCTCCTCGTCGGCCCGCTCCACGGCCCGGTCGAGGCGCGCCGTCGCGGCCGCCAGTGCATCGTAGTCGGCCTCGCTGGCGTCCTCGCCGTCGAGGGCGAGCCAGAGATCGCGCGCGCCCTCGTCGTAGAAGTCGGTGCCGTCCCGGCGCAGCAGCGCGGTCAGGGGACTGGCGTCGGCCGAGTGCAGCCAGGCGCAGCCGTGATCGTAGGGGAAGCCGAAAGTCCGGCTCTCCGTGAAGGCGCGGCCGCCGATCCGGTCGCGCGCCTCCAGGACGCGGACCCCCAGGCCGGCGCGAGCCAGCGCGGCGGCGGCGGTCAGGCCGGCGATCCCGGCGCCGACCACGATCACGTCCGGCTCGGCCGCGCGGCCGGCGCGCAACGGGATCAGTCCGGCCAGCGGCGCCGCGACCAGGCCCCCGAGCAGTGGCCGCCGCCCGATCGCGCCGCCGCGGCCGGGCCGCCGTCGCGGCCTGAAGATTCCGTCGTTGTCCGCCAAGATGGCCCCCGGTCCGGCGTCGCCGGGTGCCAGACTACTTGGCCGCGCCGTGGCGGCAACAAATCAAATGAGCTGCGGCCGGGCCGTCCGGGGGAGGGACGGTCCGGCCGCAGGAGGACCGGGCGAGGCCGGCGCCGGCCCGGGGGTCGGGAAGCCGCGCCAGGCCCGCCGGCCCCCGCTACTCGGCGGCCTGGGCGGCCCGGGCCGCCGCCGCCAGGGCCTGGCGCACGCCGCGGCCGTAGTCGGGATGGACCTGGTCGAACAGCCTGCACTGGCGCTCGACGATCTCCGCCGGCACGCCGGCCATGGCCCCGGCGACGTTGCCGAAGAGCCGCTGGCGCTGAGCCGCGTCGAACAAGCGGAACAGGGCGCGCGGCTGGCTGAAGTCGTCGTTGCCCCGCCGGTGGTCGTAGCGGTCGGCGTCGCCCGAGATCTTCAGCGGCGGCTCGCGGAAGGCCGGGTCCTGGGCCGGGCCGTCGAAGGAGTTCGGCTCGTAGTAGGCGTCCGGGTTCGGCATGTTCGCGAAGAAGCGCATCGCGCCGTCCTTGTGGTAGTGGTGCACCGGGCACTTCGGCCGGTTGACCGGCAGCGCCTCGTAGTGGGTGCCCAGGCGGTAGCGGTGGGCGTCGGCGTAGGAGAAGATCCGCGCCTGCAGCATCTTGTCCGGCGAGAAGCCGATGCCCGGCACCACGTTCGACGGCGAGAAGGCCGCCTGTTCGATCTCCGCGAAGTAGTTGTCGGCGTTGCGGTTGAGCTCGACGATGCCGACCTCGATCAGCGGATAGTCGCCGTGCGGCCAGACCTTGGTCAGGTCGAAGGGGTTGTAGGGCGTCTTCTCGGCGTCCGCTTCCGGCATGACCTGGATGCAGAGCCGCCACTTCGGATAGTCGCCCTGCTCGATCGCCTGGAACAGGTCCTCCTGGGTCGATTCGCGGGTCCTGCCGACGACCGCCGAGGCCTCCTCGTTGGTCCAGTGCCTGTGGCCCTGCAGGGTCTTGAAGTGGAACTTGACCCAGAAGCGCTCGCCGCCGGCGTTGATCAGGCTGAAGGTGTGGCTGCCGTAGCCGTTGACGTGGCGCACGTCGGTCGGCAGGCCGCGGTCGCTCATCAGGATCGTCACCTGGTGCAGCGACTCCGGCGACAGCGACCAGAAGTCCCACATGGCGGTCGGCGAGCGCAGGTTGCTGCGCGGATGGCGCTTCTGGGTATGGATGAAGTCCGGGAACTTGTAGGGATCGCGGATGAAGAAGACCGGCGTGTTGTTGCCGACCAGGTCCCAGTTGCCCTCCTCGGTGTAGAACTTGACCGCGAAGCCGCGCACGTCGCGCTCGGCGTCGGCGGCGCCCAGCTCGCCGGCCACCGTCGAGAAGCGGATCAGGAGGTCGGTCTGCTTGCCGACCTCGGCGAAGAGCTTCGCCTTGCTGTAGGCCGTGACGTCGCTGGTCACGGTCAGGGTGCCGAAGGCGCCCCAGCCCTTGGCGTGGACGACGCGCTCGGGGATTCGCTCCCGGTTCTGGTGGGCCAGCTTCTCGATCAGCTGGTAGTCCTGCAGCAGCACCGGCCCGCGCGGACCGGCGGTCATGGCGTTCTGGTTGTCGGCGACCGGCGCACCGGCGCTCGTGGTCAGGGTCGGACGGGTGCTCATCTGGATTCCTCCTCGGGACGGCGGCCGCTGCGCGGAAGCGCCGGGCCTTGGCTGAGGAGAAGAGTGCGACCCGGCAGTTCAGATGTGAAATCGATTGTTTAAATCAAAATGATAGGAACGACCTATCGCAGCGCCCTCACGGCCGCCGGCAGGCGCGCACGGATCGTCCCGGCCAGCAGCGCCAGCTCCGCCGCACGCGGCGAGGAGCTGCGGTGGACCAGGCCGATCTCGCGGCTCGCCGGCGGATCGAGCCGGCGCAGCACTAGGCCGGGGGTCGGACGCTGGCAGGCCAGGGCCGGCAGCAGGGTGTGGCCGCGCCCGGCGATCGCCAGCTGGCGCAGGGTCTCCAGGCTGGTCGCCCGGAAGTCGCCGCCGGCCGGCACCGCGGCGCCGGCCAGGCGGCAGACCGTCAAGGCCTGGTCGCGCAGGCAATGACCGTCGGTCAGCAGGAGCAGCCGCGCGCCGCCCAGGCGGGCCAGCGGCACCGGGTCGCCGACGGTCACCGGGTCGCCCTCGGCGGCGGCCACCAGGAAGGGCTCCTCGAACAGCGGCAGGGCGGTCAGGTCGGGCTCCTCGACCGGCAGGGCGACCAGGCAGGCGTCGAGCCCGTGGTCGCGCAGCAGCGCCAGCAGCGGCGCCGTCAGGTCCTCGTGGAACACCGGCTCGAGCCGGGGATGGGCGGCGGCCAGGGCCGGGATCAGGCTGGGCAGCAGGTAGGGCGCGAGGGTCGGGATGATGCCGAGCGCCAGCGGGCCGGCCAGCGGCTCCGCCCGGCCGCGCGCCTCGGCGACCAGGGCCTCGGCCTCGTCGAGCACGCGGCGCGCGCGGGCGACCACGGCCTCGCCGGCCGGGGTCAGCGCGACCTGGCGCGAGGTGCGCTCGAACAGCGTCACGCCGAGGAACTCCTCGAGCTTGCGGATCTGCGCGGAGAGCGTCGGCTGGCTGACGTGGCAGCGCTCGGCGGCGCGGCCGAAGTGGCCGCAGTCGGCCAGGGCGACCAGGTAGGAGAGGTCGCGCAGGTTCATGGCTCAGCCGGCCGCTCCGGCCTCCAGCGCGGCGATCGCCTCGGCCTGGGCGACGGTGCGCCGGGCCGCCTCGACGTGCAGGTTCTCGACCAGCTTGCCGTCGAGCACGACGACGCCCTTGCCGGCGGCCACCGCCGCGCCGTGCGCCTCGATGATCCGCCGGGCCTCGGCGATCTGGGCCTCGGAGGGGCCGAAGACCTCGTTGGCCTTGGCGATGGTCTTGGGGTGGATCAGCGTCTTGCCGTCGAAGCCCAGCGCGCGGCCCTGGCGGCAGTGCGCCGCGAAGCCCTCGTCGTCCGAGAGGTCCAGGTGCACGCCGTCGACGATCGCCAGACCATGGGCGCGGGCCGCCAGCACGCAGAGCGACAATGCGGTCAGCACCGGCAGGCGGTCGGGGGTGTGGACGGCGTCGAGGTCCTTGACCAGGTCCGAGGTGCCCATGACCAGGCAGGAGAGGCGCGTCGAGGCGGCGGCGATCTCCTCGGCCTTCAGGATGCCGCGCGGCGTCTCCATCATGCACATGATCGACAGGTCGGCCGGCGCGCCGGCCGCAGCGAGCAGGCGCTCCAGCTCCTGCACCATGGCCGCCGACTCGACCTTGGGCAGCAGGATCGCGTCGGCGCCCGAGGTCGCGAGCGCGGCGACGTCGTCGCGGCCCCAGGCCGTCTCCAGGCCGTTCACCCGGACGACGAGCTCGCGCCGGCCATAGCCGCCGGCCGCGACCGCCGCGACGATGTTCTCCCGGGCCGCCGCCTTGGCGTCGGGCGCCACGGCGTCCTCGAGGTCGAGAATCAGCCCGTCGGCAGGCAGGCTGCGCCCCTTGTCCAGTGCCCGCGTGTTGGAGCCCGGCATGTAGAGCATGCTGCGTCTCGGCCGCGCGGTGGTCGCCATCTCCCGGTCTCCTCGATAAGGGGCCTCGTTCCGTTCGGCGCGGACTATAGGCAAGGCCTATGGGCTTGTCATGGCCACGGCTCTTGCCGCAGCCTGCCGGCCATGACCTCGCTCGTGCTCTCCGTCCAGTCCCACGTCGCCGCCGGCTGCGTCGGCAACCGCGCCGCCGTCTTCACCCTGGAGCGGCTCGGCCACGGCGTCGCCGCCGTGCACACCCTGCAGTTCTCCAACCACCTGGGCCACGGCGCCGCGACCGGCACGGTCTTCCCCCACGCCGAGGTGCGCGCGGTGCTGGAGGGCACGCTCGACCACCTGGGCAAGCGCCGGATCGACGCCCTGCTGACCGGCTACCTCGGCGCCGCCGAGAACGCCGAGGCGGCGGTCGCCGCGGCGCAGCGGATCCGCACCGGCAACCCCGAGGCCTTCTGGCTCTGCGATCCGGTGATGGGCGACCTCGGCCGGCTCTACGTCGGCGAGGCGCTGGTCGAGACCTACCGCGGCGCCGCCGCCGCGGCCGCCGACGTGCTGACCCCGAACGCCTTCGAGCTGGAGATCCTGAGCGGCCGGCCGGTCGAGGGGCCCGAGACGGCGCTGGCCGCGGCGCGCAGCCTGCTCGGCCCGCGCACCCGCCTGGTCGTGGCGACCTCGCTGCCCGGGCCGGGACCGGGCGAGATCTCCAACCTCGCGGTCACGGCCGAGGGCGCCTGGCTGCTGACCACGCCGCTGCTGCCCTTCGCGCCGCCGCCGAGCGGCTCCGGCGACGTCTTCGCGGCGCTGCTCTGCGACCAGCTGCTGCGCGCGACGCCGATGCCGGAGGCCCTGGGCCGGGTCGGCAACGCGCTCTACGCCGTGCTCGAGGCGACGCTGGCGGCGCAGGCCCCGGAAGTCGACCTGGTCGGCGCCCAGGGGCTGCTGCTCGAGGCGCCCCAGCGCTTCGCCGTCACGAAGGTCGATTGACGGCGGCCGCCCGCTTCTCGGCGAGGCGCCGCTCGGCGAAGCCGCCGAGCGCCGCCCTGGCCTGACGGAAGACCTCGTCCCAGTCGCCCGGGCGCGGCTGGCGGAACAGCCGCATCGAGGGGTACCAGGGCGTCGTCGCCCCCTGGCTGCCGTAGAGCCAGTAGGGCGAGAAGTTGAGCAGGTTCCAGACCGGCGTGCCGAGCGAGCCCGCGAGGTGGGCGACCGCCGAGTCGGTCATGATCACGAGGTCGAGCTGGCGGCAGGCGGCCGCCGTGTCGGCGAAGTCGGAGAGATGGGGCGACAGGTCGAAGACCAGCGGCTGGGCGCGCTGGCGCCGGACCTGTTCCTCGGGCTTGCCCTTCTGCAGGCTGACCAGCTGCACGCCCGGCACCTCGGCCAGGCCGAAGAAGCGCTCCAGCGGCACCGAGCGGTTGCGGTTGTTCTTGAAGGTGATGCTGCCCGACCAGACGATGCCGACGGTGACCCGCCCGGCGAAGGGCTGCAGCAGGCGCCCGATCTTGGCGGCCGCCGCCCGCGGCACGGCGAGCGGCGCCGGCGGCGGCAGCCTGCCCAGGTCGTCGAGGCCGAGCAGGCCGGGCAGCGACATCATCGAGACCCGGCGGTGCGGCTCCAGCGACGGCTCGTCCAGCCGGACCAGGCGGTCGACGAAGGGGGCCGGCTGCAGCAGGCGCCAGAGCTCGGCCTTGCACTCCAGCCAGACCTCGGCGCCCATCGCCTGCAGCTGCGGCAGGAAGCGCAGCGCCAGCAGGGTGTCGCCGAAGCCCTGCTCGGGCAGGACCAGCAACCGCTTGCCGAGCGGATCGTCGCCCCGCCAGCGTTCGATCTCGGGCCGCCGGTCGGGCAGCTCGCCGAGCAGCCAGCGCGCCTCGTAGGCCCGCCAGCCCTCCTCGAAGCGGCCGAGGTGGAGCAGCGAGATCGCCCGGTCCCACGCGACGACCCGCCGCTTCGGATCGAGCGCCAGCGCCCGGTCGAGGGCCTCGAGGGATTCGGCGAAGCGGGCGGCCTCGCGCAGGGCGATGCCGAGGTTGTGCCAGGCGCCGGCGTCCTTCGGCCGGGCCGCCACGGCGCGGCGGTGCGCGGCAACCGCCTCGTCGACCCGGCCGAGGTCCTTGAGCGCGTTGCCGAGGTTGCCCAGGAAGTTGCTCTCGGCCGGTTCCAGCTCGAGGGAACGGCGATAGCAGGCGACGGCCTGGGCGTAGTGCCCGGCCCGGCGATAGGCGACGCCGAGATTGTTCCAGATCGCGGCCTCTCCGGGCCGTGCCTCCAGGCAGCGCCGGTAGCTCTCGATCGCCCGGTCGAGCTCGCCCTTGCGCTGCGCCTCGAGCCCGGCGCGGCGCAGCCGCTCGAACTCCTCGGCGGCGGCCGCGGCCGGTGTCGCGGCAGGTGGCGCGGCAGGGCCGCTGTCGGCCAGGTCGGTCATGACGCTTCCTTCAGTCGCGAGTCGAGGGCCGCGAGCAGTGCCTCGAGCGCGCCGTCCCAAACGCCGGGCTCGCGCTGGCGGAACAGCCGGTGCCGCGGGTACCAGGGCGAGCGCGCGGCGCCGCGCGGGAAGCGCCAGTCGCCGGCGTAGGGCAGCAGCAGCCAGCAGGGCACGCCGAGGGCGCCGCAGAGATGCGCGATCGGACCCTCGACGGCGACGACCAGGTCGAGGCTCGGCAGCAGGCGTCCCAGGTCGGCCAGGCTGCCGAACGAGGGGCTCATGTCGTGGACCAGCCCGGCCGCGCCCGCCGTCACCAGGTCGGCGACCGCGCTGCCCTTCTGCAGGGCCAGGAGCTGCAGGCCGGGCAGCCCGGCGAGCGCCAGCAGGCGCTCCAGCCCGGGGCCCCGCTCGCCCTCGCGGCCCGACCAGACCAGGCCGACGGTCAGGCGGCGCCCCGGATAGGCGGGCGGCAGCAGGCGCGGCCCCTCGGGCAGCGGCAGCCAGCCGGCCGCGGGCATCTGCGGCGGCTCGCTGAGCTCGAGCAGGTGCGGCAGCGAGCCGGCCGCGACCTTGAACAGGCCCGAGCCGCCGGCCGGCAGCGCGTCGCTGCGCTCGTCGAGCAGGCCGAGGCAGCCGGGCAGCTCGCGAATCAGCCGGCGCAGCTCCGGCGGCAGGGCCAGGCGATAGCGGAAGCCGCGCTCGGCCAGGGCCGGCAGCCAGCGCAGGAAGAACAGGGTGTCGCCCGGCGCCGGCTCGCCGTAGACGACGAGGCTGCCGGACGGCAGCGCCTCGCCCTGCCAGCTCGGCAGGTCGCGGAACGGGCCGCGCCGGGCGCCGAGGCGGCGCCGCGCCTCCAGCGCCTCGAAGCCCTCGGCCCAGCGGCCGGCGGCGAGCAGGCTCGTCGCCAGCTCGACCTCCAGGCGCGGCACCTCCCGGTCGATCTCGCCGCGCCGGCGCTTCGAGCGCTCCAGGGCGCAGCGATAGGCCGCGACGGCGTCGTCGTAGCGCCCCAGGTCGGCGAGCGCGCGACCGAGGCCGCCGAGCAGCGCGCCGTCCTCCGGGCAGGCCTCGACGGCGCTGAGGTAGTGGCTCAGCGCCTCGCGCAGACGGCCGCGCTCGCGCAGGACGTTGCCGAGATTGTTGGACAGGCTGGCGTTGCCGGGCGCCAGGGCGAGCGCCCGCCGGTAGCAGGCCTCGGCCGCGGCCTGCTTGCCCTGACCGCGCAGCAGCACGCCGAGATTGTTGAGCGCCTGGACATGGCCGGGGTCGCGGGCCAGCGCATCGGCGTAGTGACGCACCGCCTCGACGACACGGCCGGATTTGTGGACCTCGACGGCGCGGGTGAAGATCCGCTCCGCCTCCAGGTCCGGGGACGGCCCTTGGCCGTCCGGCGACACCTCACCGGACGGCGCAGCCGTCAGCCGGCGGCGCCCAGGCCCGTCCCCCATCCCGGTCCCTCCCCGGGAGACCGCAGGCCGATCAGAGATACTCCTCGGCCAGAGCCTCCGCGATCTGCACGGCGTTGAGCGCCGCGCCCTTGCGCAGATTGTCCGAAACCACCCAGAGCGACAAGCCGTGGTCGATGGTCGGGTCGTTGCGGATCCGGCTGACGTAGACCGCGTCCTCGCCGGCGCACTCGGCCGGGGTCACGTAGCCCTCGGTCTGGCGGTGGTCGAAGACCGAGACGCCGGGGGCGTCGCGCAGGATCTCGCGGGCCTCGTTCTCGTCAAGTTCGTCCTCGAACTCGATGTTGACCGCCTCGGCATGGCCGATGAAGGTCGGCACGCGCACGCAGGTCGCGTGCACCTTGATGCGCGGGTCGAGGATCTTCTTGGTCTCGACCGCCATCTTCCACTCCTCCTTGGTCGAGCCGTCCTCCATGAAGACGTCGATCTGGGGGATCACGTTGAAGGCGATCTGCTTGGGGAAGATCTCGGTCTTGATCGGGTCGTTGACGTAGATCCCGCGGGTCTGGTTGAACAGCTCGTCCATCGCCTCCTTGCCGGCGCCGGAGACCGACTGGTAGGTCGAGACGACGACCCGGCGGATCGGCACGCGGTCGTGCAGCGGCTTCAGCGCCACGACCATCTGGATCGTCGAGCAGTTCGGGTTGGCGATGATGTTCCGGCGCGGATAGCCGGCGATCGCCTCGCGGTTGACCTCGGGCACGACCAGCGGCACGTCCGGGTCCATGCGGAACTGCGAGGTGTTGTCGATGACGATCGTCCCGGCGCGCGCCGCACGCGGCGCGAACTCGGCCGAGACCTTGGCGCCCGGCGAGAACAGCCCGATGTCGATGCCCTTGAAGTCGAAGGACGCGAGGTCCTGGACCTGGAGCACCTGATCGTCGCCGAACGAGACCTTCTGACCCGCCGAGCGCTCAGAGGCGAGCGCCACGACCTCGTCGACGGGGAACTGGCGCTCGGCGAGCGTCGAGAGCATCTCGCGCCCGACGTTGCCCGTGGCACCCACGACCGCAACCCGATAACCCATCGTCCTCTTTCCTTTCGTCTGGCGGGACGGCGCTGCATCTACGCGCGCACCCGCTGATTTACAAGCAATGCTGGCCGGAAAAGCCGAAGGGCCGCCCCACCGGGCGGCCCTTCGCAGTATTGGAAGGTGTCGAGCCGGCGGCCTACTGGGCGGCGTCCTCGGTTTTCGCGGTCGTCGTGGTAGTGGCCGGGTTCTGCGCCGTCTGGGTCGAGACCTGGCCCGAGGCCTGGCCCGACTGGGCGGTCTTGTCGTGGAACTCGCAGGCGAGCGCCGACGTGCCGGCGAACGCGAGGATCGCGGCGGCTGCGACAAGGGTGCTGAGCTTGGCCATGGGCGAAGACCCTCCTGGCACGGTCAACGATTCCGCGAGCCTAGGCCCAAGGCCGGCAAGCGTCAATCGGCAGGCAGCCGATCACGCCGCCATGGCCTCCAGCTCGGCGAGCAGGGCGTCGCCCATCTGGCCGGTCGAGACCACGGTGCTGCCCGGCGCCTGGATGTCGGCGGTGCGGATGCCCTTGGCCAGCACCTTCTTGACGGCCTCCTCGACCAGGTCGGCGTCGTCGGCCAGGTCGAAGGAGTAGCGCAGCGCCATGGCCAGGCTGAGGATCGTCGCGATCGGGTTGGCCTTGCCGGAGCCGGCGATGTCAGGCGCCGAGCCGTGCACCGGCTCGTAGAGCGCCTTGCGCCGGCCGGTCTCGTCGACGTCGCCGAGCGAGGCCGAGGGCAGCATGCCCAACGAGCCGGTCAGCATCGAGGCCTCGTCCGAGAGGATGTCGCCGAACAGGTTGTCGGTGACGATGACGTCGAACTGCTTGGGATTGCGCACCAGCTGCATGGCGGCGTTGTCGGCGTACATGTGCGACAGCTCGACGTCCCCGAAGGACTCGTCGTGCAGCTTCTGCACCTCCTCGCGCCAGAGCACGCCGGACTCCATGACGTTGGCCTTCTCGCAGCTGGTCACGCGGTTGCCGCGCTTCCTCGCCAGCTCGAAGGCGACCGCGGCGACCCGGCGGATCTCGCTGGTCGTGTAGACCTGGGTGTTGACGCCGCGGCGCTCGCCGTTCGGCAGGGTCTCGATGCCGCGCGGCTCACCGAAATAGACGCCGCCGGTCAGCTCGCGCACGATCATGATGTCGAGGCCGGAGACGATCTCGGGCTTCAGGGTCGAGGCCTCGACCAGCGCCTCGAAGCAGAGCGCGGGCCTGAGGTTGGCATAGAGCTGCAGGTCCTTGCGCAGGCGCAGCAGGCCGCGCTCCGGCTTCTTCGAGAAGTCGAGGTTGTCCCACTTCGGCCCGCCGACGGCGCCGAGCAGCACGGCGTCGACGTTCATCGCCTTCTCGACCGTGGCGTCGGTGACGGGGATGCCGTGGACGTCGATCGCGGCACCGCCGACCAGGTCCTCGGTCACGTCGAAGCTGACGGCACGGCGCTTGTCCATCCAGTCGACGACGCGGCGCACCTGGCCCATGACCTCGGGGCCGATGCCGTCGCCGGGCAGCACCAGCAGGGACTTGTTGGCGGGCATGATCGGGCTTCCCCTCACTCGTTCGTTGGCAGATTCGGGTCCTCGCCTAGCGGAAAGGGCCGGACCCGGCAAGCCTCACGCCGGCAGGGCTGCCTTGAGCGAGGTCGGCGGCCGCCCTCCCGCCGCCGGCCGACTCGGCCTATCGTGGGCCGACCCCACCGGTCCGGAGCCGTTCCTTGATCCTGACCTTCGCCGTCTCCGGCTATCGATCGCTGCGCGAGCTGGGGCTGCCGCTCGACCGGCTGAACGTGGTCACCGGCCCCAACGGCAGCGGCAAGTCCAGCCTCTACCGGGCGCTGCGGCTGCTCGCCGACACGGCCCAGGGCCGGGTCGTCGCGGCGCTCGCCGCCGAAGGCGGCCTGCCCTCGACGCTCTGGGCCGGGCCGGAGCGGGTCTCGGCGGCGGCGCGGCGGGGCGAGGCGCCGGTGCAGGGCACGGTGCGCAAGGAGCGGGTCGCGCTGCGGCTCGGCTTCGCCGGCGAGGATTACGGCTATGCCATAGACCTCGGGCTGCCGGTCCAGGGCGGCGCCTTCGCCCGCGACCCCGAGATCAAGGCCGAGGCCGTCTGGGCCGGCGAGAGCCTGCGCCGCGACAACGTCTTCGCGACCCGCAACGGTCCGGCCGTGCGGCTGCTCGACGAGCGCGCGGCACGGAGCGTCGTGCTCCAGGACCTCGCGCCCTTCGACAGCATGATGACCCACGCCGCCGACCCGCGGCAGGCGCCGGAGCTGCTGCTGCTGCGCGAGCGGATGCGCGGCTGGCGCTTCTACGATCACTTCCGGACCGACGCCGGCGGCCCGGCCCGGCGCGCCCAGGTCGGCACGCGCACGCCCGTGCTGGCCTCCGACGGCAGCGACCTCGCCGCGGCGCTGCAGACGATCCGGGAGATCGGCGACGACGCGGCCCTGGACGAGGCGATCGCCGACGCCTTTCCCGGCAGCGGCGTCGAGATCGGCGTCACGGACGGCCTGTTCGAGGTCGGCATGCGCCAGCACGGCCTGCTGCGCCCGCTGCGCGCCGCCGAGCTGTCCGACGGCACGCTGCGCTACCTGCTGCTCGCGGCCGCCCTGCTGTCGCCGCGGCCGCCGTCGCTGCTGGTGCTCAACGAGCCCGAGACCAGCCTGCACCCCGACCTGCTGGCGCCGCTCGGGCGGCTGATCGGCGCGGCGTCCCGGCACGCGCAGCTGATCGTCGTGACCCACGCGCGGCCGCTGGTCGAGGCGCTGTCGGAGCAGCCCGACTGCCGGATCCACGCGCTGCGCAAGGAGCTCGGCGAGACCCGCGTCGAGGCAGCCGAGGCGCCGCCGGCCTGGGCCTGGCCGTCGCGCTAGTCCAGATCGTCCGAATCCGCTCTCGCTCAGGCGGCCGGGACGCTCTCCAGCAGCTGCTCGGCGGCGCGCCGGCCGGACAGCCAGGCGCCGTGGGCACAGGCCGGGAAGACGTCGTTGGTGTGCTCGCCGGCCAGCGCCAGGCGCTCGTCGAAGCGGGCGGCGAGGGTCCGCCGGTCGTCGGCGCGCCCCGGCAGGGCGTGGGAATAGGCGCCGAGGCTGAAGGGATCCGCATCCCAGCCGGTGGTCAGCACCGGCTCCAGGTCCGGCCCGACCCGGCTGCCGAAGCACTCGGCCAGGGCCTCGCGGCCGTAGGCGACCATCGCCCCGGACCCCGCCGCCTCGAGCTCGCGCGACAGCGGGCCGCCGACATAGACCTCGACCAGGGCGCGGCCGAAGGGCGCGACATGGATGTGCGCCGCCCTCTCGCTGTCGTAGCGGCTGTTGGTCTGGAAGTCGCGCTCGCCGCCGAAGGGGTCGCGCCCCGGCTCGGTCGGGAAACGGAAGTAGATCTTGTTGTCGGAGCCGAGCCGCAGGCCCTCCAATGCCGCGGCCTGGGCCGCCGGCAGCCCGGGCGCGAAGGCGATCCGCCCCTGCTGCAGGATCGAGAGCGGCACCGCGACGATCGCCGCCGCGGCCTCGAGGCTGCCCCAGGCGCCGCTCAGCCGGACGCCGGACGGCAGCCGCTCGAGGCGCTCGACCGCGCGGCCGAGCTCGACCGGCAAGTCCGTCGCCAGGTCGGCGACGAAGCTGCCGTAGCCGGCCGGCAGCCGCCAGTTCTCCATGGTCTCCAGGCTGCGCACATGGTCGGTCGCCGAGACCGCGTCGAGCGCGCCGCCCCAGATCCAGCCGATTGCCGCCGCGACGTGCGGCTTGAAGCGCGCGCCGTCAGGCAGCAGCGCCGAGAGCGAGGCGTCGCGGCCGCTGCGCTCGGCCGCCTCGGCGGCCTCGAACAGCTCCTCCCAGGTCGCCTCCAGCTCGTAGGCGGCCTCGCCGAGCACCTTGCGGGTCCAGTCGCGGGCCCAGAGCTGCTCGCAGCGGTCGACCGCGAAGCCACGCCGTTCCGCGAGCGCAACGAAGGGGTTCTTCGAGGCCGAGTGCAGCCAGTGGCAGCCCTTGTCGATCGGCCAGCCCTCGGCGGTCTGCACGACGTGGGCGCGGCCGCCGACCCGGTCGCGCGCCTCCAGCACGACGACGCTGCGCCCGGCCTCGGCCAGGCGACCGGCCGCCCCGAGGCCGGCGGCGCCGGCCCCGACGATGGCGACGTCGACCGTCACCGAGCTACGCGCCGTAGAGCCAGGGCTGCTGAGCCTTCTGGCCGCCCTCGAAGCGGTCGATCGAGGGCGCCTTCTGCAGGGTCAGGCCGATGTCGTCGAGGCCGTTCAGCAGGCAGTGCTTCTTCCAGGGATCGACCTCGAAATGGATCGTGCCGCCGTCCGGGCCCCGGATGGTCTGGGCCTCGAGGTCGATCGTCAGGGTCGCGTTGGCGCCGCGCGAGGCGTCGTCCATCAGCTTCTCGATCTCTTCCGGCGGCAGCTGGATCAGCAGGATGCCGTTCTTGCCGGCGTTGCTGAAGAAGATGTCCGAGAAGGACTCGCCGATGACGCAGCGGATGCCGCCGTCGAGCAGCGCCCAGGCGGCGTGCTCGCGCGACGATCCGCAGCCGAAGTTGTCGCCGACGATCAGGATCTTCGCGTTCTTGTAGGCCGGCTGGTCGAGCACGAAGGGCCCGCCCTTGCCGTCGCCGTCCTTGCGGATGTCCGAGAACAGGCCGGCGCCAAGGCCGGTGCGCTTGATCGTCTTGAGGTAGCGCGCCGGGATGATCTTGTCGGTATCGACGTTGTCCATCGGCAGGGGCGCGGCGACCGCGGTCAGGGTCGTGAACTTCTCCATGGGCTCTCTCTCCAGTGTCTCGGCACCGGCCCGCTCCCCCGCCCCGCCACCCCTGGAAGGATACTGTCGTGGGTGGCGGGGCGGGGGAGCGGGCCGGCGCCGGCTGCACAGTCTCGCGTCAGCCGAGGAACTCGCGGACGTCGGCGAGCCTGCCCGTGAGGGCCGCCGCCGCGGCCATGCCGGGGCTCACCAGGTGGGTCCGCCCGCCGGGCCCCTGGCGGCCCTCGAAGTTGCGGTTCGAGGTCGAGGCGCAGCGCTCGCCGGGCTTCAGCTTGTCGGCGTTCATGGCCAGGCACATCGAGCAGCCCGGCTCGCGCCAGTCGAAGCCGGCCTCGACGAGGATGCGGTCCAGGCCCTCGGCCTCGGCCTGCTCCTTGACCAGGCCGGAGCCCGGCACGACCATCGCGTAGACGCCTTCGGCGACCTTGCGGCCGCCCGCCAGCGCCTTCTGGGCGATCGCCGCGACGGCGCGCAGGTCCTCGATGCGGCCGTTGGTGCAGGAGCCGATGAAGACCTTGTCGATCGCGACGTCCTGCAGCCGGGTGCCGGGGGTCAGGCCCATGTACTTCAGCGAGCGCTCGACGCCCTGGCGCTGGCCCTCGTCGGCGATCGCCGCCGGGTCCGGCACGACGCCGGAGATCGGCAGCACGTCCTCGGGCGAGGTGCCCCAGGTGACCTGCGGCTCGATCTCCGAGACCGACAGCGTGACCTCCTTGTCGTAGGCCGCGCCCTCGTCGCTGGGCAGGCTCTTCCAGAAGGCGACGGCCTGCTCCCAGGCGCCGGCCTTGGGCACCATCGGCCGGCCCTTCAGGTAGTCGAAGGTGGTCTGGTCGGGGGCGATCAGGCCGGCGCGCGCGCCGCCCTCGATCGACATGTTGCAGACCGTCATGCGGCCTTCCATCGAGAGGCCCCGGACCGCCGGGCCGGCGTACTCGATGACGTGGCCGGTGCCGCCGGCCGTGCCGATCTTGCCGATGATCGCCAGGACTAGGTCCTTGGCGGTGATGCCGTGGGGCAGCGCGCCGTCGACGGCGATGCGCATGTTCTTGGCCGGCCGCTGGATCAGCGTCTGGGTCGCCAGCACGTGCTCGACCTCGCTGGTGCCGATGCCGAAGGCCAGCGCGCCGAAGGCGCCGTGGGTCGAGGTGTGGCTGTCGCCGCAGACGATGGTCATGCCCGGCTGGGTCAGGCCCTGCTCGGGCCCGATGATGTGGACGATGCCCTGGCGGACGTCGTTCATGTCGATCAGCGGCACGCCGAACTCGGCGCAGTTCGACGAGAGCGTCTCGACCTGGATCCGGCTCTCCTCGTCCTCGATGCCCTTGGAGCGGTCGGAGGTCGGCACGTTGTGGTCCGGCACCGCGAGGGTCGCCTCGGGCCGGCGCACCTTGCGGCCGGAGAGGCGCAGGCCCTCGAAGGCCTGCGGACTGGTCACCTCGTGGACCAGGTGGCGGTCGATGTAGATGAGGCAGGTGCCGTCGTCCTGACGCTCGACGACGTGGTTGTCCCAGATCTTCTCGAACAGCGTGCGCGGCCGTGCCATGGCGGGCGGTCTCTTCCTCTTCCGGATGGACGTAACCCCGGGGTCTCCAGCGGACGGTCTCTGGCGGACGGCCCTCTGGCGGGACCTTCCTCGGGGGCGGCGAGCATAGCGCCGAAGGCGACGCCGTCAAAGCGCGCCCGGCCCGCGGTCGCGCCGCGCGCATGGCCGATCTGCAAGGCCGTTCCCGCCGCCGGAAAAAGCCGCTACTCTTGCGGGCGAACGGATCCCTCAGGGAACGTCCCCGCCGGGGCGTGGCAAGGCCGGCGCGGGATGGAGGGGTCCGGTGCGTCCGGCCAGCGTGGCGCTGCGCGATGACGGGAGACTTTGCCATGCCAGAAGACAAGAAGTCCGAGACCAGGTCCGGCGCCGCTCCGGCTCCGGGCAAAACGACAGTTGACCAGCCGAAGGACGATTCGACGACCGTGTCCGTGAAGTCGGGCGCGAACGAGCAGACCATCACCACCAGCCGCTCCGCTCCGAGGGCCGCGGCCGCCAGGACGTCGGCCGGACAGACGGGTGGCGAGACCGCCGGAGGCGGCGGCAGCGGCGGAAGCGGCGGCTCCGCCGGCGACGGCGGTGGCGGCGGCGACGGCGCGGAGGCGCCGCCGAGCGGCCTCGGCCTCGCCGCCGAGGCGGTGGCCGCAGCCAACGTGCTGGCGGTCGGCGAGTCGCCGGCCATGGCCCTGTCGATGATCTACCAGGCGATGGCCGGGGCGACGGCCGCCGGCATGCAGAACGCGATCCTGCAGCAGGCGACCGCCAACACGATCCTGCAGACCGCGACCCTGAAGGGCATCGAGCAGCTGCTCGGGGCCGGCCTGGACACGACCACCACGGCGACCACGCTGCTGGCCGGCGAGGTCAGCGATTCGACGGTCAGCGCCCTCGCCAAGGCGATCGTCGACCGGCTCGCCAGCCAGCCGACGAGCTAGGGCGCCCCGGCCGGCCGGCGCCCGGGCGGACGGGGCGCCGGCCGCAGGCCCTTCACCGCCGTCACAAGGCCCGACGCGCCGCGTCTACTCCCCAGCGGACGGTATCGGGAAGGCGTGGCCCCGACCCTTTCGCGGACTCGATCGAGGCCAAACCAGGTGAAGGAGTAGAAAGATGGCGATTCCGACGGCCGTGAACGGCCAGATCACCGACGCCGTTACGCAGTCGAACGTCAAGGTTCTGGGCGACGCCCCGGCGATGGCCATGGGTGCCATCTTCCAGAGCCTCGGTCATTCGACCGGCATCCTGTTCGAGAACGCCGTGAGCTCGCAGCAGATGCTCGGCGTCTGTGCGCAGGCGGCGACCAACCAGGGCGTGATCCAGATCTACAGCATCGACTCGATGGCCGGCGCGGTGTCGACGGCCAAGATCGCCCAGTCGGACGTGCCCGACAACATGCTGGCGCTGCTGACCGCGCTCAAGGCGACCCAGGTCCAGGCCTGAGCCCGGGCCGGGATCCAACCCTTCCCCCTTCGACGGGCCCGCGTCCGACCGGACGCGGGCCCGTCGCCGTTCCAGCGTCGGTCCGTTTCGCGAAAAACCCCTGAAAACAGCGTTTCCCCGACCTTCCCCGCATCACAATCCGCGGGCCGGCGCGTCCTCATCACGGGCGGAGCACCCGATCGGACCCGCTCTTCGGCAAGCGTGGCAGGAGGAGAAAGACCATGGCGCTTCCCACGGCCGTCAACGACCAGATCACCGATTCCGTTACCCAGGCCAACGTCAAGGTGCTGGGCGACTCCCCGGCGATGGCGATGGGCGCCATCTACCAGAGCCTGGCCCACTCGACGGGCATCCTCTACGAGAACGCCGTGAGCTCGCAGCAGCAGCTGCAGATCGCGGCCCAGGCGGCGACCAACCAGGGCGTGATCCAGATCTACTCGATCGACTCCATGGCCGGCGCCGTCTCGACCCAGAAGATCTCGCAGTCCGACGTGCCGGACACCATGCTGGCGCTGCTCAGCTCGCTGAAGGCGACCGGCCTTTCGGTCACCTGAGCCGCCCGCGTTTCCCCCGCCGGGCCCGGCCCCGACCCCTTCCGGTCGGGCCGGGCCTTTTCTCGTCGTGGCGCGCGGCGGCGACGGCCCGATCCGGGACGGTTCTTCACAAGCCGGCCCGGCGGACCGTCTAGCCAGCAGCGGCGCGAACAAGGAGCGAGCCCATGCCCAGCAAGCGCGAGCATATCGACGAGCGGGTCGAGCGGACCGAGACCTTCGAGGCCGAGGCCGTCTATGCCCCGGAGCGCCCATACCGCCAGCGAGGGAGCCACGCGATGGACAGCGTCAATCCGCAGATCACCGATGCCGTTTCCCAGACCAACGTGAAGATTCTCGGCGAGGCCGGGGCCGTGGCGATCGCCCAGAACTACCTGGCGGCGTCGCAGGCCAACAACATCCTCTTCGCGAACATGGTCAGCAACCAGATGAACGGCGCGATGTCGTCCCAGGCGGCGGCGGTCGAGGGCGCGCTCAAGCTGCTGCGCCCCGGCAAGGGCGACTGACGCGGTTCCTGACGAAGCAGCGATCCGGCCGGCGATCCGGCGCCGCGGCCACCCCCGGGCCGGGCCGCCGGCGCCGGCCGGTCCGGCAGGAGGCCCGAGCGGAGAGGCACCATGGCGCAGCCCACGGCTCTGAACGACCAGATCACCGATTCCGTCACCCAGACCAACGTCAAGGTCGTGGCGGAGGCCCCCGCGACCGCGCTGGCCAGCATCTATCAGAGCCTCGCGCACTCGACCGCGATCCTCTACGAGGGCGCAGTCAACGCCTTCCAGCAGGCGACGATCGCCGGCCAGGCGGCGACCAACCAGGGCGTCATCCAGATCTACAGCATCTCCTCGATGGCCGGCGCGGTCGCGACGGGCCGCCTGGCCCAGAGCGACGGCGCCGACAGCCTGCTGGCGCTGATCGACTCCGAGCGGGTCGCGAGCCGGGGCCGCTGACACCCCCCACGGCCGCCGCGCGGCCATCCCGACCAGACAGGCCGCGCCTCCACGCGGCCTGTTTCGCGTCTCGGGCAGCGATCCGGCCGCCGGCGTCACAAAGGGTCGCGCCCGACGTCTTCAGGACAGCCGATGTCGCCGGGCCGCAGCGCCCGGGACCCGGCCGGACAGGCGGACGGACCGCAAGGAACAAGTCTCTATGGGACAGGAGGAAGCCAGACACCGGATGCTGCAGGCCCTCAGGGCCCTCGACGGCATGACGGTGGCCGGCGACCCGGACCGACCGGCGGATGGCAAGGCCGCCGGGTCGGCTCCGATGGTGCTCGATCCTCTGGAAGAGCCCCTTTCCGACCCGGCCGAAGCGGCCCGTGCCGACCTGTTCGCCGAGATGGTCGACCGGCAACGGCAGGCGACCAGCGAAAGCATCGATCGTCTGCTGAGCGGCGTGCTGCGGTCCCACCGCAGGAAGTGAAGGTCAGGCCGGCGCGGCGCCGGTCGCAGACAAGGAAGGAGAGCTGAGATGGCGTTACCGACGGCAGTCAACGGCCAGATCACCGATGCGGTGACCCAGGCCAACGTCAAGGTTCTGGGCGATGCCCCGGCGATGGCCATGGGCGCCATCTTCCAGAGCCTCGGCCACTCGACCGGCATCCTGTTCGAGAATGCCGTGAGCTCGCAGCAGCAGATCGGCATCTGCGCCCAGGCGGCGACCAACCAGGGCGTCATCCAGATCTACTCCATCGACTCGATGGCCGGGGCGGTCAGCACCGCGAAGATCTCGCAGTCCGACGTGCCGGACAACATGCTGTCCCTGCTGGCGGCGCTCAAGGCCGTGGCGTCCTAGACCCTCGTGCTCCGAGCGTCGGCCCGCTTCCGGGGCGGCGACGGACAGGCCGGGCCGCTTCGTCCACCGGACGAGCGCCCGGCCTTCCTGCTTTCTGCCGGTCGCGGCGTCGCGGCCGATCACAAGAGCAGGGCTTCGCGCGTCACAGGTGGGACAGCGCCCGGCGCGGAGGCCGGGGAGCGGACCACCGTTGTCGGAGAGCCGTCATGAGCGAGCGGGTCAGCAGCCAGATCGCGGATAGCGTCACCCAGGCCGGCGGCGCGGTGCTCGACGAGGCTGCCAGCGTCGCGCTCGGCCAGTCCTACCTGGCCGGCGCCCAGGGCTCGGCGTCGCTCTACGCCAACCTGGTCGCGGAGCAGCAGCAGTACATGCTGACCAGCCAGGCGGCGGCGAACGCCGCGGTCCGGCGCTTCCTCGAGCCGCCCCGGGAGCGGCCCGAGCCGGCGCCCGAGCCTGAGCCCGAGCCCGAGCCCGACCGGGAACCGGTCGAAGCCGTCGCCCTGCCACATCCGGAGCTGTACGGCGCGCTGCCCGAGGGAGCCGGCGCGCCGCCGGCGGCGGAGTTCGAGAAGGTAGCGGCGGACGCGGCCGAGCTGACCGCCGCGGACCAGCTGGCCGGCGGGCCCGCCGCGCAGACGGCCGGCGAGTCGTCGGCCGAGGCGGAAGAAGCCGCCCGCAGGACGCAGGAACTCGAGAAGATCTACGAGCACAGCGCGCGACTGCTCGACACCATCGACCGGCTGACCGGTTCGCTGAGCGGCTTCGTCGGCCGCACGCCGGTCGTCTACTAGGCCGCTCGAGCAGGGCCCGTCGACCGGGCCCGGGGCGACGGCGAGCCGGAAAGCAAGACAGGGAGCAGGCAGATGCCGACAGTGAACGACCAGGTCATCGACGCGGTGGTCTCGACCAACGTCAAGGTGCTCGGCGAGGCAGCCGCCCAGGCGCTCGGCGTCGCCTACCAGTCGCTGGCGCAGTCGACCGGTCTGGCCATGGAGAACGCCATGATGACCCAGGGCGGCATGCAGCAGATCACCAATTCGGCGACCTCGGTCGCGACCTCGCTGATCCTGAAGCAGGGCAGCGGCGGCGGCTGAAGCGAATCGAACGCCGGCCGGCGCGTCACAGAGCGGGCGCCCGGCCGTCTGAGTCGGTGAGACAGGGATTGCGGCACCCGCCGACGAGCGGCCCGCGACAGCAGGAGGATCCGAGGCATGGCTTTCCCGACGGCGGTCAACGGTCAGATCACCGACGCGGTGACCCAGGCCGGCGTCAACACGCTGGCCTCGGCGCCGGCCATCGCGATGAGCTCGGTCTACCAGTCGCTCGCCCATTCGCTCGGCATCCTCTACCAGAATACCGTGCAGCAGCAGGCCCAGGCGGCGATCTGCGGCCAGGCCGCGACCAACCAGGGCGTGATCCAGATCTACAGCACCAACTCGATGGCGGCGGCTGCCGTGACCGCGAAGCTCGGGCAGAGCGACTTCGCCAACAACCTCTTGGCGGTCGTGGTCGCCCTCAAGGCGCTGAAGTCGTGATCCGGAAGGGAACGGGGCGCTCCTGAGGCGCGCCGCAACAAGGGTGGGCGAAGGCCATGGCTGACAACACACCGGTCAATTCGCAGATCACCGATGCCGTCACCCAGACCAACGTGAAGGTGCTGGGTGAGGCCCCGGCGCAGGCCATGGGCATGGTCTACCAGACGATGGCCCACTCGATCAGCCTGGCCATGCAGAACTCGATGCAGACCCAGGGCGGCCTGCAGCAGATCGGCAACGCGGTGACCTCGACCGCCTGCCGCCTGATCCTCGACATCGCCAACGGCGGCATGGGCGGCGGCGGCGGGGGCGGCGGCGGCACCGGCGGCGGCTGAGCGCCCGGGCGACAGGCACGCGCTCCGCCGAGGAGCGCGGCTGAGATGAGGGAGGGACGAGAGCCATGAGCG
This sequence comes from Tistlia consotensis USBA 355, assembly GCF_900177295.1. GTDB lineage: Bacteria > Pseudomonadota > Alphaproteobacteria > Kiloniellales > DSM-21159 > Tistlia > Tistlia consotensis. The sequence continues at coordinate 301,065 of NZ_FWZX01000004.1, read as the reverse complement.
ACAACGCACTCAACGGCCAGATCGTCGCGGCGGTCCAGAACAGCCAGGCCAACGTCGTCGACATCGCCCAGAAGGAAGGGCAGTCGATCGCCTACCAGAAGGTCGCCCAGGCGACCGCCTTCGCGGTCCAGGACGCGACCGACTACCTGCGCAACATCGAGGCGATCGCGACCGCCGCCCAGGGCGTCGCGCTGTCGCTGATGCTCGAGACCAAGAATCCCTTCTACCTGACGGTGCTGACCGCCGCCCAGGAGGCGGTGACCGCGGCGACCACCAACTACACGGCGGTCGGCACGGCGGCGACCGGCATCGCCACGGAGTTCCCGGCCGGGTAGCCGACGCGCCCGGCCCATCGCGCGGCCGCCGGCGGGCGGCCCGAAGCCGCCGCTCCTTTTCCCGGGAGCGGCGGTCTGCGTTTCGCCGCCCGGGGCTTCCCCGGCGCGGCGAAGCGGTCTAAAGCAGCGTCATGAGCCAGACCCTGGAGCCGGCGCTGCAGCCGGACGCGGTCGTCTTCCGCGAGGCGGAGGCGGCCGACCTGCCGGCGATCGTCGCGCTGCTCGCCGACGACGCCCTCGGTGCCGCCCGGGAACGGGCCGAGGATCCCCTGCCCGCCTGCTACCGCGAGGCCTTCGAGCGCATGCGCGCCCTGGGCGGCCACAAGCTGATCGTCGCGGTCGACCCTGCCGGCGGGCCCGGCGGCACGGTCGTCGGCTGCCTGCAGCTGATGCTGTTGCCGGGCCTGGCGCGCCAGGGCCTGACCCGGGCGCAGATCGAGGCGGTGCGCATCGCGGCACCGCTGCGCGGCCGCGGGCTCGGCGGCCGGCTCATCCTCGACGCCGTCGAGCGGGCGCGGGCCGCCGGCTGCGGCCTGGTCCAGCTGACCAGCGACCGCAGCCGGGGCGATGCCCACCGCTTCTACGAGCGGCTCGGCTTCACCGCCAGCCACGTCGGCTTCAAGATGATGCTGGATTGAGCGGCCGAGCCGGCCGGCTCAGCGTTCGATCTTGCTGCGCAGGCGCTCCCGGGCCAGCTGGATGCGCTTGCGGACGGCGCAGTTGGTCAGCTCCAGGCGACCGGCGATCTCCTCGTAGGAGCGGTTCTGCAGGAAGCGCATGACGAAGGGCAGGCGCAGGTTGGGCGGCAGCGCGCGGATCTGCTCCTCGAGCTGCTGCAGGGTCTCGCGACCGACCGCGATCTCCTCGGGCGACCGCTCGTTCTCGGCGGCGATCTGCGGCAGGGGGTCGGCCGGCTCTTCGCCGAGCGCGGCATCGGGCACCCAGCGCGCCTGGCGCTTGTGGCCGCGATAGACGTCCATACAGGCGTTGTGCAGCAGCCGCGTCAGCCAGGCCCGCTCGTTGATGATCGAGTCCGCGTAGTCGTCGAACTTCTGCGACGCCTTGAGCATCGCCGCCGACAGGGCGTCCTCCGCGTCCGCCCGGTTGCCGGACATCAGACGCAGCGACTGGCGGCGCAGATGCTCGCGGTGCTCCAGCCAGACGTCCCAGAAGGCCGCGTTGCCGCCGTCGGTGCGCCGCCTGGTCGCGGGCGGCAGTGCCGGCGGCGGTGCGGGCCGCGGCTCGGGCGCCGACGGGGACGGCCCGACGGACGGCCCGGGCTGCAGCGCGTCGTCGCGCCGCAGCCGCTGCGCCCGGCGGGCGGCGCGGATCAGGTCGTTGAGAGCGGTCGGTTTGGGAGGTTCCGGCGCCGGGACGCCGCGGACCCGCGCAACCTGTCTGAGGTCGACGATCTTGCCGTCGGATGGCGGCTCGATCGCCTGGGCCGGGCCTTGCTGAGGCCCGCCGTTGCGGCTGCGGCCGTCGTCGGCCGTGCCTGCGCCCCTTGTTTCGGGCGATGAGTTTCCCTTGCCACCCACAAGCCGTCAGGCCCCCCTGCGCCAGTGAACCCTTAAGGGCTTCGACGAAGCTTTCGGCTGGAGCCGCGGAGGGCCGGGTCAGGCGACCGAGACCACGCGTCTCCCGGAATGCCGACGCGCGGCTTTGCACGGTTGTGACGGTCTTTTTGTCGTGCACCCTTGGGTTCTCGTAACCCCCGGTTGTATAATCGGGCAGGGTAGGAAGAACCACAAGTGGACGAAACCGGGCCCGCTTGGGGACGAAAAGAAGAACCGCCGGGGCGCTCTGCCCCGGCGGTTCGACACGATCATCGCTGAAGTTGTCTGCGCGTGCCCGCGCTGCGCCGGCTTGCCGCAGCCCGGGCAGGGGGCCGCGCGATCACGCGCCGTCAGCCCGGTCGGCCGACAGGCCGGCCGCCGCCCGTCAAATCACCGTGAGGGGTGGCTCGCGCCGCCGCCGGATCAGGCGCCGGCCTTGGCGTCCTTGGCATCCTGCTTGGCGACCAGGGCGGCCTCGCGCTCGGACTGCGCGATCTTGGCCTTCGAGCCGGTGGTCTGCTCGGCGATGCGCGCCGACTTACCGCGGCGGCCGCGCAGGTAGTAGAGCTTGGCGCGCCGGACGTCGCCGCGACGCACGACCTCGATCGAGTCGATGCGCGGGCTGTACAGCGGGAAGACACGCTCGACGCCCTCGCCGTAGGAAATCTTGCGCACCGTGAAGTTCGAGTTGATGCCGCGATTCTTGCGGGCGATGCAGACGCCCTCGAAGGCCTGCACGCGCTCGCGGGTTCCCTCGACCACCTTCACGTTGACACGCAGGGTGTCGCCCGGGGCGAACTGAGGCACCGCACGCTGGGCGGTCAGCGCGTCGATCTGCTCCTGCTCGAGCTGCTGGATCACGTTCATGGCCTTGGGTCCCTAATCCTTGCTCTCACGACCGCTTCCGGCGGCCTGCTGGTAGCGGCTCCAGAGATCCGGGCGCCGCTGTCTCGTCAATTCCTCGGCACGCTCCCGGCGCCACTGCCGGACCCGCGCATGATGGCCGGAGACCAGGGCCTCCGGTACCGCCCGTCCCTGCCAGAGGGCGGGACGCGTGTACTGCGGGTACTCCAGGAGTCCCCGCTCGAAACTCTCCTCCGCCGGGCTCTCGGCGTTGCCCATGACGCCCGGCAGCAGCCTCACCACGGCATCGAGGAGGACCTGCGCCGCGACCTCACCGCCCGACAGGACGTAGTCGCCGACGCTGACCTCCGCAACGCCCCGCGCCTCGAGCACGCGCTCGTCGACGCCTTCGTAGCGGCCGCACAGCAGCCGCACGCCCGGGCCCGCCGCCAGCTCGCGCACCAGCTCCTGGTCCAGGAGCCGGCCCCGCGGGCTCAGGTAGACCAGCGGTCCCGGCCGCTCCGCGACGCCTGCCAGCGCCGCATCGACCACGTCCGGCCGCATCACCATCCCGGCGCCGCCGCCGAACGGCGAATCGTCGACCGAGCGGTGCCGGTCCAGGGCGAAGTCGCGGATGTCCGAGACCTCGAGCCGCCAGATCCCGCGCTCCAGGGCCCGGCCGGCGAGGCTGAGACCCAGGATGCCCGGAAAGGCTTCCGGGAAGATCGTCAGGACCGATGCGGTCCAGGGCGCCCCCTGGTCGCGGGGCTCGGTCCCAGGCACGCTCATCGGTCGCCGCCGTTCCGCCGGAAGGCGCGCTTTATGGCGGTTCGGCAGCGCTTTGTCCAGCCCTTCCGCAACCGCACGGCGCGACTTCCCGGCCGCTCACTCCCGCCCATCGTCGGCCCCCTCGCCGGACGCGTCCGCCTCGGCCTCGCCGGCCGTCTCCGCCGGCGGCTCGACGATCAGCCGGCCGCCCGCCAGGTCGACCGTCGGCACCACCGCCCGCACGAAGGGCAGGTCGAAGACCGGCCCCGTCTCGGGGGTCACCTCCAGGATCGCCCCGGCGCCGTGGTCGGCGACGTCGCTGACCCGGCCGAGCCGCTCGCCCGCCGCCGTCTCCACCGCCAGCCCGACCAGGTCGGCGATGTAGAACTCCTCCGGATCCTCCGGCGACGGCAGCCGGTCGCGCTCGACGTAGAGCCGGGTGCCGCGCAGGGCCTGGGCAGCGTCGCGGTCCTCGACGCCCTCGATCGCCGCCAGCAGCAGGTCCTTGACCCGCCCCTTGACGGCGAGGCGGAAGGTCCGGCTGCCGGACTCGTCGGTGAGCGGACCGTAGGCCGCCACGGACTCCGGGACCTCGGTGAAGCTCTTCAGCTTGACCAGGCCGCGGACCCCATGGGCCCCGGCGATCGCGCCCAGGCAGAGCCGCTCGCGCGCCATGGCATCGGCACCGGACAGGTCGCGGCCGACGGCTTACGCCTCGGCCGAGCCCTCCCCGGCCGGGGCCGCGGCAGGCTCCGCGGCGGCGTCGGCGGCAGCCTTCGCGGCCTCCTCGCGCTCCTTCAGGCGCTCCTGGGCCTTGGCCTTCGGCGCGCTCTTCTTCGGCTGCTCCTTGTAGGTCGGCTTGGCGATGATCTCGGCCTGGCCGAGGAAGCGCGCGACGCGGTCGGTCGGCTGGGCGCCGACGGACAGCCAGTGCCGGATGCGCTCCTCGCGCAGCACGATGCGCTCCGGATGGTCCTGGGGGACCATCGGGTTGTAGCTGCCGACCCGCTCGATGAAGCGGCCGTCGCGCGGGCTGCGCGCGTCGGCGACAACGATCTGGTAGAAGGGGCGCTTCTTGGCACCGCCGCGCGCCAGGCGGATCTTGATCGACATTTCTCGAGCTCCTCGTTTGAACGCTGTCTATTCGGTTGTTTGGCTATTCGGTTGTCGGGCGGACCAAGGGGTCCCGGCCTTCCGCGAGGCAGAAGGCGTGAAGCTTGTTGCCGTCGGGGTCGCGCAGGTAGGCGCCGAAATAGCCCGGACGATAGGACCGCGGCCCCGGCGCACCCTCGTCGAAGCCGCCGTTGGCCAGGCCCGCCGCGTGCCAGGCCTCGACCTGCCGGGGGTCGTCGGCCTGCCAGACCACCTCGAAGCCGTTCGCCCAGGTCGCCGGGCGGCCGTCGAAGGTGCGGTGGGCGTAGACCCAGGGCAGCCGGCTGCCGGCGCGGCCGTAGCCGTACGAGAGGTCCGGCTCGTCGACGACACGCGCCAGGCCGAGCGACGCCATGACCGGATCGTAGAAGGCGCGGCCGCGCTCCAGGTCGTTGCAGCCGAGCGTGATGTGCGAGAAGGGCTCGGCCTCGACGGTCGCCGGGTCGCCGCCGAGGTAGTGCACGGCCTGCAGCTTGTTGCCGTCCGGATCGCGCAGGTAGGCGGCGTAGTAGTCGTCGGCATAGTGCAGGCGCAGGCCCGGCGCGCCTTCGTCGAGGCCGCCGGCCGCGAGGCCGGCCTTGTAGAAGCCCTCGACCGCCTCGCGCGAGCCGGCCAGGAAGGCGACATGGGTGCCGTTGCCCCAGGTCGGCGGCAGGCCGTTGAAGGGCCTCAGCAGCCAGGCGACCGGTGCGGCGCCGGGCCGGCCGAAGCCGACCTCGGCCTCACGCTCGACCAGCGCGCCCATGCCGAGCGGCGCCAGCGCCGCGGCATAGAAGGCCTGGGCGCGGGCACGATCGCGGTAGCCGAGGGTGATCCCGTCGAGCCGGCTCATCGCCGCTTCCCGAATCCCGGCGGCAGGCCGCCGCCCATGCCGCCGCCACCCATCCCGCCGCCGGGGCCGCCGAGGCCCGGCAGGCCGGCGCGCGCCAGCCCCTTCTTGCCAAGCTTCTGGACCCGCTTCATCATCTTGGACGCGTCGGCGAACTGCTTGAGCAGCTTGTTGACCTCCGGCACCGAGGTGCCGGAGCCGGCCGCGATGCGCTGCCGGCGGGAGGCCTTGATGACCTCCGGGTGCCGGCGCTCCTGCGCCGTCATCGACGAGATGATCGCGATCTGGCGCTTGACCATCTTGTCGTCGATCTTCGCGTTCTTCATCTGCTGCTGGATCTTCGGCGTGCCGGGCAGCAGGTTCATCAGCTGGGAAAGACCGCCCATCTTGGTCAGCTGCCTGAGCTGCTGGGCCATGTCGTCCAGGTCGAACTTGCCCTTCTCCAGCTTCCTGGCGAGCTTCTCGGCCTCCTCGGCCTCGATCGTCTCGGCTGCCCTCTCGACCAGCGAGACGATGTCGCCCATGCCGAGGATGCGCGAGGCGACGCGGTCGGGGTGGAAGGCCTCCAGCGCGTCGAGCTTCTCGCCGACGCCGAGCAGCTTGATCGGCCGGCCGGTGACCGCGCGCATCGAGAGCGCCGCGCCGCCGCGCGCGTCGCCGTCGACCCGGGTCAGCACGATGCCGGTGACGCCGACCCGCTCGTTGAAGGCCTGGGCCACGTTGACCGCGTCCTGGCCGGTCATGGCGTCGGCGACCAGCAGGGTCTCGCGCGGCTTGACCGCCTCGCGCACCTCGGCGACCTCGGCCATCAGCGCCTCGTCGATGGCGAGGCGGCCGGCGGTGTCGAGCAGCACGACGTCGTAGCCCTCGAGCGCGCCGGTCGTCATGGCGCGCCGGGCGATCGCGACCGGCGGCTCGCCGGGCACGATCGGCAGGGTCGCGACGCCGGCCTGCTGGCCGAGCACCGCGAGCTGCTGCTGGGCGGCCGGACGGCGCACGTCGAGCGAGGCCATCAGGACCTTCTTGCGCTCGCGGTCCTTGAGGCGCACCGCGATCTTGCCGCAGCTGGTGGTCTTGCCGGAGCCCTGCAGGCCGACCAGCATGACCGGCACCGGCGGCGTCGCGGCCAGGTCGAGGCCGGTCCCCGAGTCCCCCTGCGCGCCGGCCCCGCCGAGCATCTCGACCAGCTCGTCGTTGACGATCTTGACGACCTGCTGGCCGGGCGTGACCGAGCGCAGCACCTCCTGGCCGACCGCCTTGTCGCGCACCCGCTCGACGAAGTCCTTGACCACCGGCAGAGCGACGTCGGCCTCGAGCAGCGCGACGCGCACCTCGCGCAGCGCGGCCTGGACGTCGGCCTCGCTGAGCGCGCCGCGGCGCGTCAGCTTGCCGAAGACGTCGGAGAGGCGGCTCTGCAGGCTCTCGAACAACGGCGCTTCCTCGCTTGGTTGGGACCCGCCGGCGACGGCCGGCGCGACAACGCAAAACGCGCCAGTGCGCGACACTCGCGGACTGGCGTGGCTCCTCGGAACCGCAGGACGATCCTGACGGTGGAGCGCGGAAAATAGGCAGGCGAACCGGCCGGGTCAAACGGAATCGCGCCGCAGCCGGCTTCCCCCGGGGTTTCGCGATTGCCGCCGGCCGGGCCAGCGGGTAATCGGAGCGCCATGCCGACCACAGCCTCGACCTGGTCCGACCTGCTGCCGCTCGCCGCGACGCTGGCGCTGGTCTTCCTGCTGTCGCTGGCCGGCACCGGCGCGCTGGCCCGGCTGCTCCACCGCCGCGGCATCCTCGACCGGCCCAACGAGCGCTCCAGCCACAGCGACCCGACGCCGCGCGGCGGCGGGCTGGCGATCGTCGGCGCCCTGCTGCTGGGCTGGCCGCTGCTGCTGCTCTGGCAAGGCGGGGCGCCGCCGGCCGGCCTCTGGATCATCTGGTCCGGCGCCCTGCTGCTGGCGGCGATCTCCTTCGTCGACGACCTGGTGAGCCTCGGCGCCGCGCCGCGCTTCGCGGCGCAGATCGTCGCCGTCGCCGCCGGCCTCGCCCTGCTCGACGGCCCGGGGGGCGGCGTCGGGCCGGTGTTCCAGGGCCTGCTGCCGTTCTGGCTCGACCGGCTGCTCGCCGGCCTGGCCTGGCTCTGGTTCGTCAACCTCTACAACTTCATGGATGGCATCGACGGCATCACCGGGGTCGAGAGCGCCGGCCTGGGCATCGGCATCGCCCTGCTGTTCGGCCTCGGCGGCGCCCTGCTGCCGGCCGGCCTGGCACTGCTGATCGCCGCCGCCGCGGTCGGCTTCCTGGCCTGGAACTGGCAGCCGGCGCGCATCTTCATGGGCGACGTCGGCTCGGTGCCGCTCGGTTTCCTGCTCGGCTGGCTGCTGCTGCTCGCCGCCGCCGAGGGGCAGTGGGCCGCCGCGCTGATCCTGCCGGCCTACTACTGGTGCGACGCGACGATCACCCTGCTGCGCCGGGCCGCGCGCCGCGAGCGGGTCTGGCGCGCCCACCGCGAGCACTTCTACCAGCGCGCCGTGCAGCGCGGCCTGAGCCACGCCGCGGTCGCGCGCCTGATCGGATTCGTCGATGCCGGCCTGATCGTGCTCGCCCTGCTGGCCGGCCGGCTCGGCCCCTGGACCGCCCTGGCCGCGGCCGCTCTGCTGGTTGCCTGGCTGCTGCGCCGGCTCGCGCGCGGCCGGGCGCGGCAGGCGGGGGCCGGTCAGCACGCTTGAAGGCGCGGGCGGCGCCTGCTAAGGCCTCAGCGCATCGGCACGGCAACGGCAGGCGGGCGGAAGGACCGGGCGGTCCGTCCGGACGGAGTTGCCGATTCGACGGATTGCCGGCCCGATGGGTTGATGGAGCGCCCGAGCTCGATGGAACGGCTGCGCAGCTTTCGCGTCAAGGCGTCGATCGCCTTCCTGCACGATCTGGCGATGGCCCTGCTCGCCTTCGGGCTGGCGCTCTATCTGCGCGAGGGCCACTTCGGCCTGGTCCGCCTGCAGCGCGACCTGCTGCCCTCGCTCGGCGTCTATACCCTGTGCTGCGCCGGCGTCTTCCTGATGAGCGGCCTCTATCGCGGCATCTGGCGCTACGCCTCGCTCAACGACCTGGTGGCGATCGTCCGCGCGGTCAGCCTGGCGCTGGCGCTGTTCCTGCTGGTCACCTTCATGATGACCCGCCTGGAGGCCTATCCGCGCTCGGCCCTGGCGATCAACTGGTTCGTGCTGTGCAGCCTGCTGGCCGGCCCGCGCCTGCTCTACCAGCTGTTCAAGTACCGCTCGACCGAGCACCTGATGGAGCGCGACGCGCACCTGCGCGTGCCGGTGCTGCTGATCGGCGCCGGCGACGAGGCCGACGAGTTCATCCGCAACGCCGCCCGCGACCGCCATGCGCCCTACGAGGTGGTCGGCATCGTCGACCTCAAGGGCAAGCGCGTCGGCCGCTCGATCCGCAACGTCCCGGTGCTCGGCCGGCTCGACGAGATCGGCCGCATCGTCGAGCTGGCCGAGCAGCGCAGCGGCCGCCGGCCGCAGCGCCTGGTGCTGACCCGGCCGCTCGGCCGCGAGGCGCTGACCGGGCTGCTCGCCTTCGCCGACGGCCACGGCCTGACCCTGGCCCGGGTGCCGCGCCTGTCGGACCTCAGCCAGGGCGAGACCGCCGACCTGCGGCCGGTCGCGGTCGAGGACCTGCTGCGCCGGCCGCAGACCGTGCTCGACCCGGAGCCGCCGACCCGCCTGGTCAGGGGCCGGCGCGTGCTGGTCACCGGTGCCGGCGGCTCGATCGGCAGCGAGCTGGTGCGCCAGCTCGCCGCCCTGGAGCCGGCCCTGCTGGTGCTGGTCGAGGCCTCGGAGTTCAACCTCTACACCATCGACCGCGAGCTGGCCGACACGCGCCCGACCCTGCCGCGCCTGGCGCGCATCGCCGACGTGCGCGACGCCGGGGCGATCGAGACGGTCTTCGCGGAGGTCGGGCCCGAGCTGGTGTTCCACGCCGCGGCGCTGAAGCACGTGCCGCTGGTCGAGGAGAACCCCGAGGAAGGCGTGCTGACCAACAGCCTGGGCACCCGCACCGTCGCCGACGCCTGCCGGCGGCACGGCGTCGGCACCATGGTGCTGGTCTCCACCGACAAGGCGATCAATCCCTCGAGCGTGATGGGCGCGACCAAGCGCCTCGCCGAGTGCTACTGCCAGGCCCTCGACCTGGAGGGCCGCCAGGGCGGCGGGCCCGGCACCCACTTCATCACCGTGCGCTTCGGCAACGTGCTCGGCTCGACCGGCTCGGTCGTGCCGCTGTTCCAGCGCCAGCTCGCCGCCGGCGGGCCGCTGACCGTGACCCATCCGGACATGACCCGCTACTTCATGACGATCCGCGAGGCGGTGCGGCTGATCCTGCAGGCCGCCGCCCTGGGCACGGAATCGGCAGGCGACGCCGCCGGGCGCATCTTCGTGCTCGACATGGGCAAGCCGGTGCGCATCGTCGAGCTGGCCGAGCAGATGATCCGCCTGGCCGGCAAGAAGCCCTACGAGGAGGTCGGCATCGTCTTCACCGGCCTGCGCCCCGGCGAGAAGCTGTTCGAGGAGCTGTTCCACGACGCCGAGCCGCCGGTGCCGACCGGCCAGCCCGGCCTGCTGCTCGCCGCGCCGCGCACCGCGGACCCGGCCCTGCTGGCGCGCGCCCTCGACGAGCTGGCCGACGCCGTGCGCAAGCGCCAGCGCGGCACGCTGATCGAGCTGCTGCAGCGCCTGGTGCCCGAGGCGACGCTGGCCACCCCGACGGCCGCGCGGCCGGACGCGGGCAGCAAGCCGGCCGCCGCCCAGTAGTGTCCCCGTCCAAGCCCTTTCCGACCCTTCCTTCGAGCTGCCGAGGAGTTCCATGAGCATGACCCCGCCGAGGATCGAGCGCGCCCTGCTGTCGGTGTCCGACAAGACCGGGCTGGTCGAGCTGGCCCGCCGACTGGCCGCCGCCGGCGTCGAGCTGCTCTCGACCGGCGGCTCGGCGCGGACGCTCCGGGAGGCCGGGCTCGCCGTCGTCGAGGTCGCCGACTACACCGGCTTCCCCGAGATCCTGGACGGCCGGGTCAAGACCCTGCAGCCGAAGATCCACGGCGGCCTGCTCGGCCGGCCGGACCTGCCGGCCCACCGGGCGCAGATGGAACAGCACGGCATCGCGCCGATCGGCCTCCTGGTCGTCAACCTCTATCCCTTCCGCGAGACCGTGGCGAAGGGCGCCGACTTCGAGACCTGCATCGAGAACATCGACATCGGCGGTCCGGCCCTGCTGCGCGCCGCCGCCAAGAACCACGCCCACGTCACGGTGCTGACCGACCCGGCCGACTACGAGGCGGCGGCCGCGGCGATCGAGGCCGGCGGCAACACCGGGGCCGAGGAGCGGAAGCGCCTGGCCGCCAAGGCCTACGCCCACACCGCGGCCTACGACGCCGCGATCTCCGGCTGGTTCGCAGGGCAGCTCGGCGACGACTTCCCGGCCGAGCTGACCATCGCCGGGCGGCGCGGCGAGCCGCTGCGCTATGGCGAGAACCCGCACCAGGCCGCCGCCTTCTACCGCAGCGGCGAGTCGCGGCCGGGCGTCGCCACGGCGCGCCAGCTGCAGGGCAAGCAGCTGAGCTACAACAACCTCAACGACACCGACGCCGCCTTCGAGGCGGTCGCCGAGTTCGAGCGGCCGGCCGTGGTCATCGTCAAGCACGCCAATCCCTGCGGCGTCGCCGAGGCAGACAGCCTGGAGGCCGCCTACGGCCGCGCCCTGGCCTGCGACCCGGTCAGCGCCTACGGCGGCATCGTCGCCCTGAACCGGGCGCTCGACGCCGCGACCGCCGCCAGGATCGCCGAGCTCTTCGCCGAGGTCGTGATCGCGCCCGAGGTCGAGGACGAGGCGGCGGCGCTGCTGGCCGCCCGGCGGAACCTGCGCGTCCTGGCGACCGGCGCCCTGCCCGACCCCGCGGCGCCCGGCTGGACCTTCAAGTCGCTGTCCGGCGGCTTCCTGCTGCAGGGCCGCGACAACGGCCGGGTCGCCCGCGACCGCCTGGAGGTGGTGACCAAGCGGGCGCCCAGCGAGGCCGAGCTCAACGACCTGCTGTTCGCCTTCCGGGTCGCCAAGCACGTCAAGTCGAACGCCATCGTCTACGCCAAGGAGGGCGCCACGGTCGGCGTCGGCGCCGGCCAGATGAGCCGCGTCGATTCCTCACGCATCGCCGCGCGCAAGGCCCGCGAGGCCCTGGGCGAGCGGGCGACCGAGGGCGCGGTCGTCGCCTCCGACGCCTTCTTCCCCTTCGCCGACGGCCTGCTGGCCGCCGCCGAGGCCGGCGTCACCGCGGTGATCCAGCCGGGCGGCTCGATGCGCGACAGCGAGGTCATCGCCGCCGCCGACGACAAGGGCCTGGCCATGGTCTTCACCGGGATGCGCCACTTCCGGCACTGAGGCGGGCGCCGGCCTTTCCTTGCCGGCGCTCCACCCCTCGCCTAGGCTGGAACCGCCTCGACGACGCCGCAGACCCCTCGCACCCGGACAGGGAACAGGCATGGCCCGCAAGCGCTTCCGCTTCGTGATGATCAAGCCGACGCACTACGACGACGACGGCTACCCGATCCAGTGGCTGCGCGCGGCAATCCCCTCGAACACGCTGGCCCAGCTCTACGGCCTGGCCAGCGACGTCGCCGCGCGCCAGGCGCTGGGGCCGGACGTCGAGCTGGTCCTCGAGGCCTACGACGAGACCAACAGCGTCGTGCCGCTGAAGAAGGTGATCCGCGACATCCGGCGCGACGGCGCCGGACTGGTCGCGCTGGTCGGGGTGCAGTCGAACCAGTTCCCGCGCGCCGTCGACCTGGCTCGGCCGCTGCGCGAGGCCGGCATCCAGGTCGCGATCGGCGGCTTCCACGTCTCGGGCTGCCTGGCCATGCTGCCCGAGCTGCCGCCGGACATCCGCGCGGCCCAGGACCTCGGCATCTCGCTCTTCGCCGGCGAGGCCGAGGGACGCCTGGAGCAGGTCCTGAAGGACGCCTTCGCCGGCCGGCTGAAGCCGCTCTACAACTACATGGACGACCTGCCGGGCCTTGAGGGCTCGGTCGTGCCCTTCCTGCCGGCCGAGGTCGTGGCGCGCACCGCCGGCGCGCACACCACCTTCGACGCCGGGCGCGGCTGCCCCTTCCAGTGCTCCTTCTGTACGATCATCAACGTCCAGGGCCGCAAGAGCCGCTTCCGCAGCCCCGACGACGTCGAGAAGATCGTGCGCGCCAACCTGGCCCAGGGGGTCAAGCGCTTCTTCATCACCGACGACAACTTCGCCCGCAACAAGCACTGGGAGGAGCTGGTCGACCGGCTGATCCAGCTGCGCGAGGGCGAGGGCCTGAAGTTCTCGATCGTCATCCAGGTCGACACGCTGTGCCACCGCATCCCGGGCTTCATCGAGAAGTGCGCGCGCGCCGGCGTGAAGCGGGTCTTCCTGGGCCTCGAGAACATCAACCCGGAGAACCTGACCGCCGCCAAGAAGCGCCAGAACAAGATCTGGGAGTATCGCAAGATGCTCCAGGCCTGGAAGGCGCAGGGCGTGCTGACCTACGCCGGCTACATCCTGGGCTTCCCGGCCGACACGCCGGAGAAGATCCGGCGCGACATCGAGATCATCCAGGACGAGCTGCCGATCGACCTGCTGGAGTTCTTCATCCTGACGCCGCTGCCCGGCTCGGAGGACCACCAGCGCCTGCACAAGGCCGGCGTCTGGATGGACCCCGACATGAACATCTACGACCTGGAGCACGTCACCACGGCGCACCAGACCATGTCGGCCGAGGCGCTGCAGGGCATCTATCACGAGGCCTGGGACCGCTACTACACCCTGGCCCACGTCGAGACGATCCTGCGCCGGGCCGCGGCCTGCCGGATGAACGTCGGCAACATGATGTTCCTGATGCTCTGGTTCTACGGCTGCACCAAGGTCGAGAAGGTGCATCCGCTGCAGGGCGGCTGGTTCCGCCGCAAGGTCTGGAGCCAGCGCCGGCCGAGCCTGGGCCGCGAGAACCCGCTGGTCTTCTTCCCGCGCCGGGTCTGGGAGACCGTCCGCGACCACGGCCGCTGGCTGGCCATCCTCTGGGCCTTCTGGCGCATCCGCCGCGCCCTCAAGAAGGACCCGACGGTGCGTGACTACCGCGACACCGCGCTGACCCCGGTCACCGACGAGGAGGAGCTGCAGACCGAGCTGATGCAGACCCACGCCGGCCGCATCGCCAAGACCTACGGGGCGCCGGACGTCGGCAAGGTGCAGGCGGCGGAGTAGGCGTTCCGCTCACGGAACGACCGCGCGGGAGCGCCGGACCCCGCTCAGTGCCGCTCCCAGGTCTTGGCGAGCTCGCCGATCTCGGCCGCGATGTGGTCGACGAAGGCGCGGACCTTGGGCGAGAGGTGCCGGCCGGCCGGCCAGACCGCGTAGATCGAGCTGTCGGGCACGTGGTACTGCGGCAGCACCTCGATCAGCCGGCCCTCGGTCAGGTCCGGCCCGACCAGCCAGAGCGGCAGCAGCACGATGCCGAGGCCGCCCAGCGCCGCCATGCGCAGGACCTGGGCGTTGTTGGTCTCGAGGTCGCCGTTGACCGTCACCAGCTCATGGCCGCCGGGGCCGTCGAAGTGCCAGTCCCGGCGCTGCTGGCGATAGGTGTAGACGAGGCAGTTGTGCCGCTTGAGATCGGCCGTCGAGGCCGGTGTGCCGCGGCGCTCCAGGTAGCTCGGTGCGGCGCAGACGACCCGGCGGTTGGCCGCCAGGCGCCGCGCGATCAGGCTGGAATCGGCGAGCTCGCCGATGCGGAGCGCGACGTCGATGCCTTCCTCGACCAGGTCGACGAAGCGGTCGTTGACCGAGAGGTCGACCGAGACCTCCGGGTTCTCGGCCATGAAGCCGGGCAGCAGCGGCGCCAGGTGGTCGATGCCGAAGGCGACCGGCGCGTTGACCTTGAGCTGGCCGCGCGGCGCGCCGTGCAGGTGGCTGACCGCCCGCTCGGCCTCGGCGATGTCGTTGACGATGCGTTCGGCGCGCTCGTGGAAGGCGGCGCCGATCTCGGTCAGGGAGAGCTGCCGGGTCGTGCGGTTGAGCAGGCGCGCGCCCAGCCGGTCCTCGAGCCGGCCGATCTGCTTGGAGACCGCCGAGGGCGACAGGCCGAGGCTGCGGGCCGCCTCCGAGAAGGACTTCGCCTGCACGACCCGGACGAAGACCTCCATTTCACTGACGTTGTCCATGCCCCTCGCCCCGATTTCCCGACCATCTGTGCCTACAGGGAACTAATCCAGGTAACTTAACGCAGATTATCCTCGCAGACTACGGGCATTACCTGTTGTCTCAAAGCGGGCGCCGCAAGGGGCAGCCCGCCCGATGAGGACGAAATCCATGACCTTCGAGCCCAACGTCATCGTCACCGACGCGGAGACGGCCCGGCTCCTGGCCCGTGGCCGGGCCCTGCAGGCGCAGGCGCTGCGGCGGGCCTTCGCGACGCTCGGCCGCGGCCTGCTGGCCGCCCTGAGCGGCCCGGCGGCACCGCGGCCGCACCGGCCGCTGACCGACCGCCGCCGGGTTCTGCGCATGGCCCAGGAGCCGATCTGGCACTGAGCGGAGACGGCGCCCCGCGAGGCCCTAGGCGGCTGCCGCCGGCCCGGGCTCGGCCTCGGCCGGCGGCTCCTCGAGCGGCAGCAGCAGCGCGAAGCCGACGGCGAACAGCAGCAGGATCGTCGCCATGCCCCAGCGCTGCGAATCCATCAGCACCGTGACGCCGCCGACCGCCGCCGGACCGATGAAGGCTGTGACCTTGCCCGAGAGGGCGTAGAGCCCGAACATCTCGGTGCGGGTCTCGGCCGGCGCCAGGCGCGCCATCAGGGTCCGGCTCGCCGACTGCGCCGGGCCGATGAACACGCCGATGGCGCAGCCCAGGACGTAGAACCAGAGCTTCGAGTCGATCAGCAGGATCGCCGCGCCGAGCAGCATCAGGGCGCCGACCGCGATCAGCACCGTGCGCTTCGGCCCGATCCAGTCGTCGATCCAGGCGAAGCCGAAGGCGCCGAGGCCGGCGGTGACGTTGAGCAGGATGCCGAACACGAGGATCTCGGTGAAATCCATGCCGAAGGTCCCGGCGGCGTAGATGCCGCCGAAGGCGAAGAGCGTGTTGAGGCCGTCGGTGTAGAGCATGCGCGCGATCAGGTAGCGCAGCACGCGGCGCTGCTTCGGCAGCCTGGCCAGGGAGCGGCGCAGCGTCGACAGCCCCTCGGCGACGGCGCGTCCGGCCGGCTTGCCGGTGGCGGCCCGGTCCGGGGTCAGCAGGAACATCGGCAGGGCGAAGACCAGGAACCACAGGGCGACGAAGGGGCCGGCGATGCGCACCTGCTCGGCCTGGGCCCTGTCGAGCCCGAACAGCGGGTGCGCCGGCTGCACGAACAGCACCAGGGTCAGCACCAGGCAGGCAAGGCCGCCGGCATAGCCGAGCCCCCAGGCCCAGCCCGAGATGCGGCCCCAGAGCCGAGGCGGCGCGACCTCCGGCAGCATGGCGTTGTAGAAGACCGTGCCGATCTCGAAGGCGAGATTGGCCAGCGCCGAGAGGGTCAGGGCGTAGACCGCCCAGGCCGGATCGGGGGCCGCGAACCAGAGCGCCGCGCCGCTGGCGATGCAGAGCAGCGAGAAGACGGCGATCCAGGGCTTGCGGCGGCCGCCCTGGTCGGCGACGGCCCCGAGGATCGGTGCCAGGATCGCGATCGCGACGCCCGAAAGCGACATCGCCAGGCCCCACTGGCCAGTCCCGGTCTCGGCGTCGGGCGCCAGGGCGCGCGTGTAGTAGGCGGCGAAGACGAAGGTGACGATGACCGTCGGGAAGGCGGAGTTCGCCCAGTCGTAGAAGCACCAGGCGAGGATCGCCGTCCGGCCGCCGCGGCCGGCTCCCTGTTCGTCTCGACGCTGCACCGGGCGGAGCCTCCCCTGCTGACTCGCCGTCCGCGGCCACGCTGGCAGCTTACCCGAGCCGGCTCAAGCGGATAACCTGCGCTCCCAACGCGCGACGAAGGAGCGAAGATCCATGCTGGTGACCACGACCGACACGGTGGAGGGGCGGCCCGTCCGCGAGTATCTCGGCATCGTCTCGGGCGACGCCGTGATCGGCGCCAACATCTTCCGCGACTTCTTCGCCTCGATCACCGACATCATCGGCGGCCGCTCGGGGGCCTACGAGAAGTCGCTGCGCGAGGCCAAGGAGGCGGCGATCGAGGACATGATCCGCGAGGCCGAGCGGCTGGGCGCCGACGCCGTGGTCGGCGTCGACCTCGACTACGAGGCCGTCGGCAAGGACACCTCGATGCTGATGGTCGGCGCGAACGGCACGGCCGTGCGGCTGGGCTGAGGCCGGCGGGCGGAGGGCGGACGAGCGATGAACGGCATGATGGGCGGCGGCATGATGGGCGGCGGCGTCTGGGGCATGCCGCTCGGCGCCGCCCTGCCGATCGGCCTGCTGCTCGTCCTGCTCCTGGCGCTGCTGGTCGTCGCGCTCGCCCTCGCCCGGCGGGTCAGCCAGCGCCTCGACGAGCGGATCGGCGCCGGCGTGGCGCGCCGGCTGACGCGGCGCCGGCCGCCGCCGGCCGCGGACAGCGGCACCTTCGAGGCGCTGCTGCTGATCCCCGACATCACCGGCTACACGCACTTCATGGAGCTCAGCCGCTTCGCCCTCGGCCACGCCCAATACCTCGTCTCGGAGCTGCTCGTCGCGATGATCGAGGCCGGCGGCGAGCAGCTGCGCACCCTCAAGATCGAGGGCGATGCGGTCTTCATGTACGCGCCGCTGCAGCCCGGCGACGACGAGCCGGACCGCCTCGGCAGGCTGGTCGTCGCGGTGCTCGCCGCCTTCTACCGGCGCCAGCGCGAGCTGCTGCGCATCAACAGCTGCGGCTGCGCCGCCTGCGGCGCGCTGCCCGACCTCGACATCAAGGCGGTCGCGGACTGCGGCGCGGTGCTGTTCGACGCGGTCGCCGACCGGCAGGAGATCTCGGGCCTGCCGGTGATCGCCGTCCATCGGCTGCTCAAGAGCACGGTCGGCCAGCCGCACTACCTGCTGCTGACCGAGGCGGCGGCGGCGAGGGTCAGGCCGGCGCTGGCCGGGCCGCCGCGGCGGATGGCCCAGCAGGTGCGCGGCCTGCCCGACGCCGCCTGCCTGGTGTTCGGCTTCGATCCCGCCGAGCTGGCCGGGCCCGAGCAGCCGGCCCCGCCGGCCGGCCCGCTCGAGCGGCTCGGCGACATCCGGCGCAAGCTCGGCTCCAGCCTGCACGCCCTGCGCCACCGCGGCCGGAGCCCGGGCCCTCAGCTGCGCTCGTAGACCCAGACCCGGCCGAGCACCCCGGCGTCCGCCTCGGACAGCGGGAAGACGACGTAGGGCCGGCTGCGGTCGATCAGCCGCCAGGTTCCCTCGGCGACCAGCGCGTCGGCCGCGGCGCGGTAGGCGGCGGCATGGTCGCCGTCGGCCCGGTCGGTCAGCACGACCCGGCCGCCGCTCGCGGTGATGCGGGCGAGTTCGGCGAAGGCCGAGGCCGGTGCGTGGCCCTGGGTGAAGACGCCGGAGGCGACGAGGGCGAAGAAGCCGCCGTCCGGGAAGTCGAGGCGCTTGCCGAGCTCGGCCCGGACCGTGGCCTCGTAGCAGCCGCGCCCGGCGGCGACCGCCAGCATTGCCTCGGACAGGTCGGCGCCGGTCACCCGGTCGTAGCCGAGCGCCTGCAACGCGAGGCCGATCAAGCCGGTGCCGCAGCCGACGTCGAGGATCGGGCCTGCGCCGAGCGGCACGTGGCGGGCGAACAGGCCGGCGACGACCGGCGGCAGCTGGTAGCCGAGCACCATGACGTCGCGGTCGTAGCTCTTCGCCCACTCGGCGTAGCGCGCCATCAGCTCGTCCTGGCCGGCCGAGCCGTAGACGCCGTGCAGGCGCTCGGCGGCCAGGGCGACGTCCTCCTCGCTGGTCTTTGCGACGATCGTTCTTCTCCCTGGCTTTTCCGTTCCGCTGGGCAAACGAGAGTCAGCCGCCGACCAGCGACTTCAGCTGGCGGTTGGCGACCGCGAGCATGGCCAGATCCGGGCTGGCCATGGCGCGCAGCTCGGCGAGCAGCTGGTCGGTGCGCGTCACCTGGACCGTGCGGTCGGCAGCCCAGCGCTCGAGCGAGCTGTCCGCCGAATCGCCGCCGTCGCCGCGCCGGCCCGTCGGCGCCGGCTCGGCCGCGCCGTTGGCGACCACCGAGTGGGCGACCTGGAACTGGTAGCTGTAGAGGTCGTCGACGATCGCCGTGACCGCCAGCTTGTCCCAGGCGCTGTCGCTCGGCAGGCGGCCGGCGATGCGGCGCAGCCAGTCGAAGCCGAAGCGGCTGCCGATGCGGAAGTAGAGCCGCCCGGCCTCGACCACCGGCAGCCCGGCCTCGCGGGCGATGCGCACGATGTCGCCGGCCGAGCCCAGGAAGCGCAGCGCGGCGACCCGCCGGGCCAGGGCATCCGGCACCCTGGCCTCAGCCAGCCGCGCGACCTCGACGTCGAGCACCCGCCGGTCGTCCTCGTGCAGCAGCTCGCCCACGACCGGCGTCAGCTGGGCGATGCCCGGGCCGTAGGTCTCGACCAGCTCGGCGATGGCGAAACCCGCGGCCTCGTTGCGCAGCAGCCAGACCACGAAGCGCTCGGCGAGGCGGCCGCACTCGACCAGCATCAGGTACTGCGCCGCGGCGTCGGCCTTGACGTCCAGCGCCTCGATCTCGCTCCACAGCGTGCGCAGGCCATAGGCCTCGCGCGCCACGACATAGGCGCGGCAGATCTCGTCCGCCGGCATGCCGGTCTTCTCGCCGACCTCGTGGACGAAGGCGATGCCCATGCGGTTGACGACGGTATTGGTGACCTGGGTCGCGACGATCTCGCGGCGCAGCCGGTGGCCCTCGATGTCGTCGCCGTAGCGCTCCTGCAGCGGCTGCGGGAAGTAGCGCCGGAGCTCCAGGTCGAGGTAGGGATCGTCGGGCAGGCTCGAGCTCATCAGCCGCTCGAACAGGTCGATCTTGGCGTAGGACAGCAGCACCGCGATCTCGGGCCGGGTCAGGCCGCGCCCGGCGTTGAAGCGGTCGCCGAGCTCCTCGTCGTCGGGCAGGAACTCGAGCGCTCGGTCCAGCTTGCCGGCCCGCTCCAGCACCCGGGTGTAGCGGCCGAGGCGGTCGAGCAGGTGGGCGCCGAGCCGCTCGGTCACGCTGATGCACTGGGTCTGCAGATAGTTGTCGCGCAGCACCAGCTGGCCGACCTCATCGGTCATCGCGGCCAGCAGCTTGTCGCGCTTGGCCCGCGCCAGCTTGCCGTCGTGCTCGGCCTTGCCGAGCAGGATCTTGATGTTGACCTCGTGGTCCGAGCAGTCGACGCCGGCGGAGTTGTCGATGGCGTCGGTGTTGAGCCGGCCGCCGGCCAGGGCGAACTCGATTCGGCCCTTCTGGGTCATGCCCAGGTTGGCGCCCTCGCCGACGACCTTGGCGCCGAGCTCCTCGCCGTTGACGCGCAGGCCGTCGTTGGCCCGGTCGCCGACGTCGAGATGGCTCTCCTCGCTCGCCTTCACGTAGGTGCCGATGCCGCCGAACCAGAGCAGCTCGACCGGGCAGCGCAGCAGCCCGCGGATCAGCTCGTTCGGCGTGACGACATCCTGGGCCAGGCCGAAGGCCGCCTTCATCTCGGCCGAGAGCTTGATCGACTTGGCCTTGCGGTCGAACACGCCGCCGCCCTTGGAGATCAGCTTGACGTCGTACTGGTCCCAGCCCTTGGCGGCATCGAACAGCCGCTTGCGCTCCTTCCAGCTCTTCGCCGGGTCCGGGTCGGGATCGATGAAGATGTGCAGGTGGTTGAAGGCGCCGAGCAGGCGGATGTGCCTGGACAGCAGCATGCCGTTGCCGAACACGTCGCCGCCCATGTCGCCGACGCCGATCACCGTGAAGTCCTCGGACTGGATGTCCTTGCCGAGCTCGCGGAAGTGCCGCTTGATCCCTTCCCAGGCGCCGCGCGCGGTGATGCCCATGGCCTTGTGGTCGTAGCCGGCCGAGCCGCCCGAGGCGAAGGCGTCGTCGAGCCAGAAGCCGTAGTCGGCCGAGACGCCGTTGGCGTAGTCCGAGAAGGTCGCCGTGCCCTTGTCGGCGGCGACCACCAGGTAGGGGTCGTCGGCGTCGTAGCGCACCACCTGCCTGGGCGGCACGACCTTGTCGCCCTTGAGGTTGTCGGTGATGTCGAGCAGGCCGCGCAGGAAGGTCTTGTAGGCGGCGACGCCCTCGGCGATCCGGCCGTCGCGATCCGCCGGCAGGCGCTTCGGGAAGAAGCCGCCCTTCGAGCCGACCGGCACGATGACCGCGTTCTTGACCCGCTGCGCCTTGACCAGGCCGAGCACCTCGGTGCGGAAGTCCTCGCGCCGGTCCGACCAGCGCAGGCCGCCGCGCGCGACCGGCCCGAAGCGGATGTGCACGCCCTCGACCTGCGGCGAGTAGACGAAGATCTCGCGGTAGGGCCTGGGCTGCGGCAGCTCCTCGATCTTGTCGGCGTCGAACTTGAACGAGACGTAGGGCTTGCGCCGGCCGGACTCGTCCAGCTGGTAGTAGTTGGTGCGCTCGGTGACCACGATCAGGTTGAGGTAGCGGCGCAGGATGCGGTCCTCGTCCAGGCTGGTCACCTTCTCGAGCAGGCCGTCGATCGCCTCGACGATCGGCTGGCAGGCCTCCAGCGCCTTGGCCGGCGACTTGCGGCCGACCCTGGCCGGGTCGAACCGCTGCCGGAACAGCTCGGTCAGCGCCTGGGCGATCTTCGGATGCCCGACCAGCGTCGCCTCGATCATCTCCTGGCTGAAGGGGATCGCCGCCTGGCGCAGGTACTTGGCGTAGGCGCGCAGGATGCGGATCGCCGCGGCGTCGAGGCCGGCCGCCAGGACCAGGGCGTTGAAGCCGTCGTTCTCCATCTCGCCGCGCCAGGTCAGGCCGAAGACCTCGTGGAAGGCGTCGCGCACCGCCGCGATGTCGATCTCGTCCTCGGCCTGCAGGCGCATGTCGAAGTCGTGGATCCAGATCGGGTCCTGGGCGCCCGCCGGCTGCACCTCGTAGGGCACCTCGCCGATCACCCTGAGGCCCATGTGCTCGAGCAGCGGCAGCACGTCGGACAGCGGCAGCGGGTCGCGCCCGTGGTAGACCTTGAAGTGCAGCCGGCCGGGCACGGCCCGCGGCGGCCGGTAGAGGTCCAGGGCGAGCTCGCCATCGCGCGCCGTGCTCTCCAGGTTGCGGATGTCGGCGACGGCGTCCCGGGCACCGAAGATCTCTCGGTAGTTCGAGGGGAAGGCATTGCGGTAGCGACGGTGGCTGCGCAGGCCGCGCTCCTCGCCGTAGGCGGCGACCAGGGCCTCCTGCAGCCGGTCGTCCCAGGCACGCGCCAACTCGGCCAGCTCGGCCTCCAGGGCGGCCCGGTCGACCGCCGGCAGCGCGCCCTGGGTGGTCCGCACGATCAGGTGCAGGCGGGCCAGCGGCGACTCGCCGATCTCGGTGTGGAAGGCCGTCATCGTGCCGGCGAAGGCCTGCTCCAGGCGCGCCTGGATCTTCAGACGCAGGCTGGTGTCGAAGCGCTCGCGCGGCACGAAGATCATGCAGGAGACGAAGCGCTCGAAGGGGTCCTGGCGGATGAACAGCGCGGTGCGCTGGCGCTCCTGCAGGTGCAGGATGCCGAGCGCGATCTCGGCCAGGTCCGCCTCGTCGATCTGGAACAGCTCGTCGCGCGGATAGGTCTCCAGGATGTGCATCAGGGCCTTGCCGTCGTGGCTGCCCGGCATCAGGCCGGCGCGCTCGACCGTGCTCTCGACCTTGCGCCGGAGCAGCGGGATCGCCCGCGGGCTGGAGTTGTAGGCGGTCGAAGTGAAGAGACCGACGAACAGGCGCTCGCCGGTGACCTCGCCCTTGCGGCCGAAGGTCTTGATGGCGATCGTGTCGAGGTGGGTCGAACGGTGCACGGTCGAGCGGCGGTTCGCCTTGTTGACCCGCAGCAGCATCGGCGTGGTCACCCACTCCTGCACGTCCGGCGGCAGCTGGCCGAGGTTGCGCAGGCCGTCGAAGACCGAGAAGCCGGGGTCGCGCAGCAGGCCGAGGCCGCTGTCGCCGTCGATCCGGGCGACCTTCTCCCCCTCCTCCTCCTCGAAGCTGTATTCGCGGTAGCCGAGGTAGGTGAAGTTGTCGTCGTCGAGCCAGTCGAGGAAGGCGACCGCCTCGGCAATCTCCTCGCGCGGCAGCTTGGGCGGGTTCTTCTCGAGGTCGCGCACCAGGTCGCGGCAGCGCGTGCGCATGGCGCGCCAGTCCTCGACCGAGGCCCTGACGTCGGCGAGCACGCCGGCCAGCGCCGCCTCGATCTCGGCATGGCGGGTCGCCGGCTGCTCGCCGAAATGCACCAGCATGAGCGACTCCGGCCGGCCCTCGGCCGCCTCGTCGCCGGGCAGGCCGATGTCGAGCAGGCGGCCCTTGTCGTCGCGCTCGACCGCCAGGATCGGGTGGATGACCAGGAAGACCTCGGCCTGCAGGCGGTTCAGCTCCTGGCTGACCGAATCGACCAGGAAGGGCATGTCGTCGTTGACGATCTCGGCGACGCTGTGGCCGCAGTCCCAGCCGTGCTCCTCGCGACTCGGCGTGTAGACCCGGATCTTGGCCTTCTCGGGATCGCGCTTCTGGGCGAAGGACCAGAGCGCCAGGGCGGCACCCGCGACGTTCTCCGCGGTGTCGCCGAGCAGGTCGTCGGGCGGCACGTGGGCGTAGAGCAAGCGCAGGAAGCGCTCGGCGCGCTCCGCCTCCTTGCCCTTCAGCCGGTCTGCCAGCGCCTTGGCCGCGGCATCGACGAGCTGCGCCTTCCGGTTCTCGATATCCCTGGTCATCGATCGCCTCCCGCCGCTTGGGCTTCTGCGCTTCCGGAGGGAAGCACCCGGCTGTCCCGCCGTCGCCGCACGCGGGCCAAGGTAGCGCAAAGAATCCGGTGGCGGGAGGGTCGAGGCGGCCTTGGCCCGCGAGGCGCTTCGCCACGCCCGGAACGACGACGGCCCCGCCGGCGGGCTGCCGGCGGGGCCGCGAGGATCGTCCGACGACGCCGGGCGTCAGCCGGCGCGCACGTTCGCCAGGAAGCTGTCGACCTGGCCGCGCAGGCCCTCGGATTCGCGCGACAGCTCGCGCGCCGAGATCAGCACCTGCTCGGCCGCCGAGCCGCTCTCGACCGCCGAGCGGTTGACCTCGGCGATGCCTTCGGTCGCCGTCTTGGTGCCGTGGGCGGCACGCTCGACGGTCTGGGCGATCTCCTCGGTCGCGGCGTTCTGCTCCTCGACCGCGCCGGCGATCGAGGCCGAGATCTCGTTCATCTCCTCGATCACGCGGACGATCGAGCGGATCGCCTCGACGGCCTCGCCGGTGGCCGACTGCATGCCGCCGATCTGCTGGCCGATCTCCTCGGTCGCCTTGGCGGTCTGGGTCGCCAGGTTCTTGACCTCCGAGGCGACCACGGCGAAGCCCTTGCCGGCCTCGCCGGCGCGGGCCGCCTCGATCGTCGCGTTCAAGGCGAGCAGGTTGGTCTGCTCGGCGATCTCGCTGATCAGGTTGACGACCTCGCCGATCTTGCGGGCCGCCTCGGCCAGGCCCTCGACCTTGCCGTTGGTCTCGTTGGCCTTGCTGCTGGCCTCGCCGGCGACCGCGCTGGAGCGGGTCACCTGGCGGCCGATCTCCGAGATCGAGCTGGACAGCTCGCGGGCCGCCGCGGCCGCGGAGTCGACGTTGCCGCTGGTCTCCTCGGCCGCTCCGGCGACGTCCTCGGCGCGCCGGCGCGTCGCGTCGGCGGTGCCGGTCATCGATTCGGCGGTCGCCTCCATCTCCGTCGCCGCCGCCGAGAGCGAGTCGACGACGCCCTTGACGCTGTCCTCGAACTTCTGGGCCAGCGCCATCATCTCCTCGCGCCGGCGCAGCTGCGCCGCCTCGCGCTCGGCCTCGTTGGCCCGCCGCTCCCCGTCGGCGGCGGCCAGGCTGTCGCGCAGGGCCGCGAGGTTGCGGCCCATGTCGGCGATCTCGTCGCTGCCCTTCTCGGGCACCGCGACCTCGAGCTCGCCGGCGGCGATCGTCTGCATCGAGTGGGCCAGGCCGGCGATGCGCCGCAGGATGGCGCGGCCGACGTAGAGCCAGGCGATCAGCAGGGCGATGGCGACCGAGGCACCGGCCAGCGCGACCAGCACCAGCTTGCCGAGCTTGATGGCGCCGGTCACCGCCTCGCTCGAGGCGGTCATCTGGCTCTCCGCGTCCATCAGCAGGCCGGCGACCTCGAGGCCGAGCTTGTCGCTGGCCTCGCGGCTGACGGCGAGGGAGGCCCGGCCGGCGTCGCGGGCGGCGAGCTCCTCGGCGCGCGCGTCGAACACGCTCTTGTCGCCGAGGCCTTCGGCGAGCAGGCCCTTGACCGCCGTGCCTAGGTCGCCGTCGACGTCCTCCTTGGGCAGCTTGCCGAGCTTCTCCATGGCCGAATCGTTGGCCGCCTTGAAGCGCTCGCGCAGCGGCTGCAGCAGGCTGGCGTCGGAGATGCTGCCGGCCTGGTGCAGCAAGCCGGCGGCGACGTTGATGTCGGCCTTCAGGCTGAGCAGCGCGGACATCATGCCGACGCCGCCGTCCATGAGCTCCTTGACCGTGCGCGCGGCGGTCGCCGTCGCCTCGTCGCTGCCCTTGACGACCGCGGCGTTGGCGGTCTCGACGACCGGGCCGAGCATCTCCAGGAAGGCCTCTCGGATCTGGTTCGCCCGGGTCACCTCCTCGCCGACGATCGACTTGATCTCGGCGCCGCGCGAATTGAGGGCGTTGAGGTAGAAGCCCTCCTTGCGCAGCGCGAAGATGCCGTCCTTGCCGAGGCTGATGTCCTGGAGCTCGGCATAGAGGGCATCGAGCTTGTCCCAGTCGCCGCCGCGCGGCAGGGCGTTCAGCCGGCCCTTCAAGGTCTCCAGGTCGCCCTGCAGCGCCTTCTTCAGATCGTCGAGATCGAGCGGGCTGTCGACACTCGCAGCCTGGCCGACGACGCCGACGGCGTGGTTGATCGTGGCGGTCGCCTCGAGCGCGGCGCGCAGGCGCGCGATCTGCACGCCGATCAGGCCGGAGATCGAATCCTTGAGGTCGTTGCCGGCCATCTCGCTCTGCAGCGACAGGTCGAAGGCCGCGTCGTCGATCTTCGGGGCGATCATCTTGCCGACCTCGGCCTGGGCGGCATCGACCTGCGACATCCGCTTGTCGTGCTCCGAAGCCAGTCTCAGGCGCTTGGAAACGGCCTCGTCGAGCGCCTGCACCGCGTCGCCGAGACGGCTCACCTGGCCCTTGACGGCGGTGACGGTCTCCTCGCTGGCGCCGAGCTTCTTCAGCTTGTCGAGCCGGTCTTCGAGCTCCCAGGTCTTGGCCGACAGCGTCGCCGAGAGCGTCTGCCGGGCCGAGTCGTCGGCCGCGGCGGCGAGCTCCGGCGCCGCGCCGGCGAGCTCGGTGGCGCCGATCTGCAGGCGCAGCGACTGCTCCATGGCCGGCGCGGTGCGCTGGGCGGTCTCGTCGTAAGCCTGCTCGACGCCGCCGAAGGTGAACCAGGCGGCACCGCTGGCCAGCACCGTCAGGCCGGCGACGGCGCCGAAGGCGAGGAACAGCCGCGGGCCGAGACCGAAGCGACGGCGAGGCTGGCGCAAGATGGGGGCGCCTTCCTCGTCGACGCTCTCCGGCTCGAAGGGGTCTTCGTCGGAGACCTCCGTGTCGGCCTCGCGCTCGAGGTCCTGCATGTCCTCGTTGATCTCGCCGGTCATGTCCTGTCCTGCCTTCCTGACATCGCAATGGATCGAAGAGTGGGTGAGCGGCGGCCGCAGGCCGGAAGCCCCGCGCGGCGCGGAGCTCCCGGCCCGCCCGGCCTCAGCTGGAGCCGCCGAGCGTATCGACGGCCTTGAAGCTGCCGTCGGGCTGGATGACCGTCAGGAACACCCGGTCCATGCCCTGGTTGTCGCCCGGCCCGTAGGTCAGGGTGACACCGCCCAGGTCGAAGGTGCCGGTGTTGTAGACGGCGTCGAGGAACGACTGCCGCGTCGGCTCGGCGCCGGCCTTCTCCAGCGCCGCGATCGCGAGGCGGCCGACGAGGTAGCCTTCGAGCGACACGAACTCCGGCTCGGCCTTGGCGTCGTAAGCCTTGAGCGCGGCCTGGTAGGCGGCGACCGCCGGGATCGTGTGGTCCCACGGGAAGGGAACGACCTGGGTCACCACGACGCCGGCGCCGTCGGCGCCGAGCTCCTTGGCCAAGGCCAGCGAGCCGACGAAGGAGATGTTCACGAAGGTCGCGTCGAGCTTGATCTTGCGGGCGAGGTGGATGAACTCGGCCGCCGGCTTGTAGGCGCCGACGATGACGACCGCCTGCGGCGAGGCCTTGCGGATGTCCAGCAACGCCTGCTTCACCGCGACGGTGTTGCGCTGGTAGGTGCCTTCGGCGGCCAGCTTGAGGCCGCGCTTGTCCATCGCCTTCTGCACGCCCGACAGGCCGGCGCGGCCGAAGGAGTCGTCCTGGTAGAGGATAGCGATCTTCGAATAGCCGAGGTCCTTGGTCAGGTGCTCGATCCAGGACTCGGTCTCGGCGTCGTAGGTGCCGCGCAGGTTGATCACGTTCTTGAGGGCCGGGTCGCGCAGGAAGCCGGCGCCGGTGAAGGCACCGACGAAGGGAACGCCCGCGTCGGTCGCGACCGGCTGGGCGGCCTTCGAGGTCGGCGTACCGACCGGGCCGATCAGCGCGAAGACCTGGTCCTGCTCGATCAGTGCCTTGGTGTTCTCGACGGCGCGCTCCGGCTCGTAGCCGTCGTCCCTGCTGACCAGCTCCAGCTTGCGGCCGCCGATGCCACCGTTGCGGTTGGCCTCGTCGAAGGCGGCCATCAGGCCGAGGCGCATGCCCTGGCCGAGCTTGGCCGCCGGGCCGTCGAGGGCGGCCGACTGGCCGAAGACGATCTTGTCCGCGCTGACTCCCGGATCGGCCAGTGCCGATCCGGCGAAAACGACGCCGGCGGCCAGTGCCGCGGCAGCCAATGAACGGTGAAGGATCATGGGGGCTCTCCTTCCGGTTTAAATGGCTTTTTGCCCGTCTTGTCGCGGGCTAGTACCCGCGCAGGATGTCCCGGAACGATTGCCGTAAGGTTAACCTGAGCACGAATGATCGGCCGACGGCTCGCGCCTCGTCCGAGCGATCGACCCTTGTATTCTGGACTGACAAGTCCATATCCCAGCCATGCTCTGTCCCGCCGAGAACGAGGCCTGCCCAGGCCCTGGACGGCCGCGCGGCTTCGACGCTGACTGCGCCCTGGCCTCCGCGCTGGCGCTGTTCTGGCGGCAGGGCTACGAGCAGACCTCCCTGGACGAGCTGACCGCGGCGATGGGCATCAGCCGCTCGAGCTTCTATGCCTGCTTCAAGTCCAAGCATGGCGCCCTGCTCGCTGCGGTGGAGCGCTACTGCGACGAGTCGTTCCGCGCCCTCACCGACCTGGCCGCCGCCGCCGCGGATCGGGCGGCGGCGGCGCGGGCGGTGGTCGGCGCGATCGCGGCGCCGGACGGCGGCAGGAACGGCTGCTTCCTGGCCAACTGCGTGACCGAGCTGGCGCCCCACGATCCCGAGGTCGAGGCGCTGAGCCGCCGCCAGCTCGCGCGCATCGAGGCACTGCTGGCGCGTCTGCTGTCCGAGCCGGCCGGCGACCGCGCCGCCGATGCGCCGGACGGCCCGGGCGCCGCGCCGCGCCGCGCCGGCGCCCTGCTGTCGCTGGCGCTCGGTGCCACCATGCTGCGCAAGGCCGGTGTCGCGCCGGAGCGGCTGGAGGCGCTGCTCGGCGAGGCCGACCGGCTGATCTCGCCCTAGGCGCAGGCCGATCCGAACCGCCCCGAACCCGCCCAATTCTGGACCGAACGATCCGGTTTTCCCTTCCGACTCAGAGGAAAAACGACGAATGACCGAGAAGCTCTTCACGCCCCTGACCCTCGGCGACCTCGAGCTGCCCAACCGGGTGGTGATGGCGCCGCTGACCCGCAACCGCGCGCTGCCCGAGGGCGACGTGCCGCATGCGCTCAACGCCCGCTACTACGCCCAGCGCGCCAGCGCCGGGCTGATCGTCACCGAGGCGACGCAGATCTCGCCCGAGGGCAAGGGCTACGCCTGGACGCCGGGCATCTACAGCGAGGCCCAGGTCGAGGGCTGGCGCCTGGTCACCGACGCCGTGCACGCCAAGGGCGGGCGGATCTTCGCCCAGCTCTGGCACGTCGGCCGCGTCTCCCACGTCTCGCTGCAGCCGAACGGCCGGGCGCCGGTCGCGCCCTCGGCGATCACCGCCCGGACGCGGACCTTCGACGGCAAGAGCTTCGTCGAGACCTCGGCGCCGCGCGCGCTGGAGACCGACGAGATCCCGCGCATCGTCGCCGACTACCGCAAGGCCGCGGAGAACGCCCGGGCCGCCGGCTTCGACGGCATCGAGCTGCACGGTGCCAACGGCTACCTGATCGACCAGTTCCTGCGCGACTGCTCGAACCGGCGGACCGACGCCTACGGCGGCTCGCTGGAGAACCGGGCGCGTCTGCTGATCGAGGTGCTGGAGGCGCTGTCGATCGCCTGGCCGGTCGGTCGCATCGGCCTCAGGCTCTCGCCCTTCTCCAACGCCAACGACGTCGCCGACAGCGACCCGATGAAGACCTTCGGCTACGTGCTCGGCCGGGTGAACAACTTCCGCCTGTCCTACCTGCACCTGGTCGAGGGCCAGACCGGCGGCAGCCGGGACCTGCCGGAGGGTGCCGACCTGCAGGCGCTGCGCCGGCGCTTCGACGGGCCCTACATGGCCAACAACGGCTACGACCGGGCCATGGCGATCGACGCTGTCGAATCGGGCAGCGCCGACCTGATCGCCTTCGGCAAGCCTTTCATCGCCAATCCGGACCTGGTCGAGCGGCTGCGCCGCGACGCGCCGCTCAACGAGCCCGACCGGGAGACCTTCTACGGCGGCGGCGAGAAGGGCTACGTCGACTATCCGACGCTCACCGACATCGCCGCCTGACGGCGGCGGGGCCGACATCGCCGCCTGACGGCGGCCCGCCGGAGGGGCCCGGGCTGGGAGCCGATCCCGGCCCAGGCCCTTCGCGTCACAGGAACTGCTGGCCGCTGCGCCAGAGCACGTAGGCGGCGACGACGAAGATCAGGCCGGCGAAGATGCGCTGCAGCGTCGCCTTCTGCTTCGCCAGGCGCATGGCGAGCCGCCCGCCGAGCTGCCCGCCGAGCAGGCCGCCGACGATGAACAGGCCGGCGACCGGCCAGTCGACCAGGCCCGAGGCGGCGTAGTTGACCGCCGTCGTGAGGCCGAAGGTGCCGACCGCGAGCAGCGAGGTCCCGACCGCGCCGATCATCGGCATGCCGGTCGCCAGAATCAGCGCCGGAACGATCAGGAAGCCGCCGCCGATGCCGAAGAAGCCGGACAGCGCGCCGGCGCCGAGCGCGGTGACCGCGGTGATCGCGCAGGTCCTGAGGTCGGCGGGATGCTCGGGGACGTGCGGGCCGCGGCGCGGGCGCAGCATCAGGAAGCCGACGACGATCATCAGCAGGCCGAACAGGAACAGCAGGCCCTGGCCGTCGACCGCCTTGCCCAGGCTGGAGCCGCCGAGCGCGCCGAGCACGCCGACCACGGCGAAGACCAGGCCGCAGCGCCAGCGGACATGGCCGGCCCGGGCGTGGCCGACCAGCGCGAGGTAGGCGCTGGCCGCGACCGCCAGGGCCGAGGTGCCGATCGCGACGTGGGGATTGGCGACGCCGACGGCGTAGAGCAGCAGCGGCGTCGCCAGGATCGAGCCGCCGCCGCCGACCAGGCCGAGTGTGAAGCCGACCAGGCTGCCCGAGGCGATCGCGGCCGCCAGGGCGCCGAGGGCAATGCCTTCGAGGCCGCTCATCGTGCGGCTCCCGGCAGGCTGCCGGCCTGGCCGCCCGCGGCGCTGCGGCCGGCCAGGCGCGGCGCGACCAGGCGGTCGTGCAGCACCATGCCGGCCAGCATCGCCGCGACGAACAGCAGGGCCGGCGTGCCGACGAAGGACAGCGCGGCGACGGCCGGCCCGGGGCAGAAGCCGGCGAGCCCCCAGCCGACGCCGAACAGGACGGCACCGGTCACCAGCCGCCAGTCGATGCGCCGCTGGCCCGGCAGGTCGTAGCAGACCTCGAGCAGCGGCCGGCCGAAGCGTCGGGCGAGCCGGAAGCCCGGCAGCGCCACGCCGACCGCGCCGGCCAGCACGAAGGCCAGGCTGGGATCCCAGGCACCGGCCACGTCGAGGAAGCCGCGCACACGACCGGCGTCGACCATGCCGGAGAGCGCGAGGCCGAAGCCGAACAGGCTGCCGGTCCCGAGGGCAGCGAGGAGCCGCAGGAACGTCATCATGGCTATCCGAGAAGGTGCTGGAGGAAGACGGTGAGGACGGCGGTGCCGAGGAAGGTGCCGACGGCGACCATCGAGCGCGGCGAGAGGCGCGCCAGGCCGCAGACGCCGTGGCCGCTGGTGCAGCCCGCGCCGAGGCGGGTGCCGAAACCGACCAGCAGGCCGGCGACGACCAGCAACCAGG
Source organism: Tistlia consotensis USBA 355 (assembly GCF_900177295.1). GTDB lineage: Bacteria > Pseudomonadota > Alphaproteobacteria > Kiloniellales > DSM-21159 > Tistlia > Tistlia consotensis. The sequence goes on along the minus strand of NZ_FWZX01000004.1, from coordinate 269,953 downwards.
GCGAGGCCTCGAGCCGCAGCGCCGGCCAGGCGCCGAAGGCCAAGCGATAGAGCGGCGGGCCGAGGAACAGGCCGGCCGCGAAGCAGACATTGCCGAGCCACAGCAGGCCCGGGCGGCGCAGCGCACCGGCGACGATGCCGCTGATCCCGGCGATGCGGCCGTTCAGGACCAGCAGCAGTGTCGCCGACAGACCGATCAGCAGGCCGCCGGCCAGCGCAGTCAGATAGGCGGTCATCGTGGGGTTTCCTTCGCCGCCGTGCCGGCGGGCATGTCGCAGAAGATGTCGTAGAGAGCCGCGACCAGCTCGGCGAGCCGCGTCTCGGCCAGGCTGTAGAAGACCTGCTTGGCCTGGCGCCGCGTGCTGACGATGCCGGCCCGGCGCAGCACGGTCAGCTGCTGCGACAGGGTCGGCTGATGGATGCCGAGCTCCGTCTCCAGCGTTCCGACCGCCTTCTCGCCCTCGACCAGCTTGCAGACGATCATCAGCCGGTTCGGATGGGCCAGGGTCTTCAGCAGATCGCTGACCTCGTCCGCGCGGTCGGCCATCTCGCCCAGCGACAGCGGCTGGGCGGAGCGGGGCAGAGCGGGTGGCAGGGGCCGGGGTGGGGGTGGCTGGCTCGGCATGGATCAGTCATCGCATCAGTTCACAATTAAGTAAATTGTATAATGAGCCTTGCAAGGGGGCGACCCGGCGTCGCATGGCGGCAGCCCCGCGTCCGGATCGACCCTGCTGCGCCGAAAGCGCGGCGCTCGTTCGACAGCCGCACGAAGCAGGCCTAGACAGACGAGGCTCCCGCCCGCCCACCGGAAGGACCGCGGTGCCGTGACCGCCAGCCTGGAATCGGACCGCGTCGACCCGGCACCGCCGCCGACGCGCATCCGGCGCGGCAGCCGTGCCTTCTGGCGCGCCAACGCCGCGCTGTTCCTCGCCGCCTTCTCGGTCTTCGCCCAGCTCTACTCGGTGCAGCCGCTGCTGCCGATCTTCGCCGAAGAGTTCCGGGTCGACGCCGGCACCGCCTCGCTGTCGCTGTCGCTCTCGACGGCGATGCTGGCGCTCTGCCTGCTGCTCGCCAGCTGGCTGGCCGACCGCTGGGGGCGCAAGACCCTGATGACCGTCTCGCTGCTCGGCGCCGCGCTGCTCGGCCTGCTGGTCGTCGCCGCGCCCGACTGGGGCACCCACCTGGTGCTGCGCACCCTGCTCGGCATCGCCCTCGCCGGCGTCCCGGCCGTCGCCATGGTCTACCTGGCCGAGGAGATGGAGCCGGAAGCCTTCGGCTTCTCGATGGGCCTCTACATCGGCGGCAACGCGATCGGCGGCATGTCGGGGCGCCTGCTGGTCGGCCTGCTCGCCGACGTCGCGCCCTGGCGCAGCGCACTCGGCGCGCTCGGGGTCCTGGTGCTGGTCAACGCCGGGCTGTTCTGGTGGCTGCTGCCGGCACCGCGCCACTCGCCGGGCCGGCAGGTCGACGCGCGCGCCTTCCTGGCCGCGATCCGCCGCCAGTTCACGGACCCCGGCCTGCCCTGGCTGTTCGCCGAGGCCTTCCTGATCATGGGCAGCTTCGTCGCGCTCTATAACTACACCGGCTTCCGGCTCCTGCAGCCGCCCTACGCGCTCGGCCAGGCCGAGATCTCGCTGATCTTCCTGGTCTACCTGATCGGCACCGGCGCCTCGACCTGGATCGGCGCGCTGGCGCACCGCCTGGGGCGCCGCAAGATGCTCTGGCTGATGATCGTGATCATGGCCCTGGGCCTCGCGCTCAACTGCGTGCCGACGACGGCGACGGTGATCGCCGGCCTGGTCGTGCTGACCTTCGGCTTCTTCGGCGCCCACTCGATCGCCAGCAGCTGGGTCGGCCGTCGGGCGCGCGCCGGCAAGGCCCAGGCGACGGCGCTCTATCTCTTCTTCTACTACCTGGGCTCCAGCACCCTCGGCACGCTCGGCGGCTATGCCTGGAACCACTTCGCCTGGACCGGCGTTGCGGCGGTGATCGGCGCGGCGACCCTGGTCGCCTTCCTGATCGCCCTGCGCCTCTACCGCCTGCCGCCGCTGCCGCTCGCCGGGGAGCCGCCGCCGGCGCCGCCCTGAGAGCGCGGGTAGTCGGCAGGTCCGGGGTCAGTCCGGCGGGCGCCGTAGCGCGACGGCCTTCATGGTCGCGACCTGCAGCTCCTCTCCGCGCTGGTTGCGGGTGACGATGCGCACCGTCACGAGGCCGCGCTCGGGCCGCGAGCGCGAGGGCCGGACCTCGAGCACCTCTGTCTCGACCGTCAGCACGTCGTCCGGCCGGGTCGGCTGCGGCCAGGCGATCTCGCCGCCGGCGCCGACGATACCGCCGGCCAGCGGCAGGCCGCCCTCGACCAGCAGGCGCATCGTGATCGCCGCGGTGTGCCAGCCGCTGGCGGCGAGCCCGCCGAACAGGCTGGCCGCGGCCGCCGCTTCGTCCAAGTGGAAGGGCTGGGGGTCGAAGCGGCCCGCGAAGGCCTTGATCTGCTCGACGTCGAGCTGGTGCTCGGCGCTGACGAAGCGCCGACCGACCGTGAGATCCTCCAGGTACAGTCCGCTCATGGTTCCGCTCCCGAAAATTGGCCGACCCGCGGATCTGGCGTCGCACCCGTCACGCCAGCCGGGAGTCGTCGTGATTGCGGGTCAGGTCAGGCACTCGATCAGGAAGGGGCCGCGGGTCGAGAGCGCGCCCTCGAAGAGCTTCGCGAACTCCTCGACCGTCGTCGCCCGCGCCGCCTCGACGCCGAAGCCGCGCGCCAGGGCGACCCAGTCGACCGGCGGCTCGTCGAGGCTGAGCATGCGCTCGGCGTTGCGGCCGAAGGCGTTGACGCCGACGTTGCGCATCTCGCCCTGCAGGATCGCGTAGGCGCGGTTGGCGAAGACCACCGTCACGACGTCGAGGCCCTCGCGCGCCTGGGTCCAGAGGCCCTGGGCGCTGTAGAGGCCGCTGCCGTCGGCCTCCAGGTTGATCACCTTGCGGTCGGGGCAGGCGACGGCGGCGCCGGTCGCCAGCGGAATGCCCTCGCCGATCGCGCCGCCGGTCAGCTGCAGGTAGTCGTGGGGCGGCGCCGAGGCCGAGAGCTTGTAGAAGACCCGGCCGGAGCTCACCGATTCGTCGACGACGATGCAGTTCTCCGGCAGCCGGCGCGCGACCAGGGTGCAGACCGCGTCGGCGGTCAGGGCACCGTCCGGCAGGCCCTCGGCCGGATCCGCACGCTGCGCCCGCAGCGGCGTCGCGCGCCCGGCGCCGACCGCCTCGGCCAGGCTGGAGAGCGCGCCCGGCAGGTCGTCGGTGATCGCGGCCAGGCGGTGCAGCGCGCAGGCCTCGGGCAGCAGGCGACTCGGCTTGCCGGGATAGGCGAAGAAGGCGACGGGATCGGCGGCGCCGACCAGGATCGCGACCTCCAGGTGGCCGAGCAGGGCGAGCGCCTGGTCGACGGGATAGGGGATGCGGGTCACCGGGACGCGCCCCGCGCCGCGCTCCATGCGGGCGTTCGACATCTGGGAATAGAGCTCGGCACCGGTCGCCGCGGCGATCCGGCCGGCGGTCTCCAGGGCGTCGGCGCGCAGGGCCCGGCCGGTCATGATCAGGCCGCAGCGCCGGCCCGACGTTAGCAGGGCCGCCGCCGTCTCGAGCGCCTCCGCCGCCGGCGCCGGCGGGACCGGCGCCGGCACCGGGACCGGCACCGCCGCGGCGATCTCGCCCCAGGCCGCGTCGGCCGGCAGGATCAGGGTCGCCGGCCCGCGCAGCTCCAGCGCCGCCCGCCAGGCCGCGGCGGCGTCCTCGGCGATCGTCCCGGCACCGGCGATGCGGCGCTGCCACTTCGACATGGGGCGCGCCAGGGTATCGATGTCGCTGGTCAGCGGCGCATCGTGGACCAGGTGATAGGCGGCGTGGTCGCCGACGACGTTGATCATCGGCGTGTGGCCGCGCCGGGCGTTGTGCAGGTTGACGAGCCCGTTGGCGAGGCCCGGCCCGGTGTGCAGCAGGGTCGCCGCCGGCTTGTCGGCCATGCGGCCGTAGCCGTCGGCCGCACCGGTCACCACGCCCTCCTGCAGGCCGAGCACGCAGCGCAGCTTCGGCTTGCGGTCGAGCGCAGCGACGAAGTGCATCTCGGACGTGCCGGGATTGGCGAAGCAGAGCTCGACCCCCTGGGCGAGCAGGGCGTCGCAGAGCAGATCGGCACCGTTCATCTTGTCTTCTCCGGTAGGGTCGGCGCCGGCCTGCTTCCCCAGCCCGCGACCCCGGCGGGATGCTGTCGCGGGTGGCGGGGTGAGGGAGCGGGCCGGTGCCGGGCCGGCACGAGCCGGCCTCTCAGAATCCCAGAGCGCAGCCGTCCTTGCGGTGGTCGGAGGCGCCGTGCAGCACGCCGGCCGCGCGGTCGATCAGGATCGCCTGGCCGCCGCCGAGCGGCGTCGGCCGCAGCGAGATCTCGTGGCCGCGCCGGGCCAGTTCGGCCAGCACCGCCTCGTCGAGCGTCGGCTCGACCTCGAGCTTGCCGCCGAAGGCGAAGGTCCGGGGCTCGGCCAGGGCCGCCTGCGGATCGAGGCCGCGGTCGAGCAGGTTGCTGACGAACCAGGCATGCCCGGCCGACTGGTAGTGGCCGCCCATCACGCCGAACGGCCCGAGCGCCCGGCCGTCGCGGCGCAGCATGCCGGGGATGATGGTGTGCAGCGGCCTCTTGCGCGGCGCCAGCACGTTGGGATGGCCCTCGATCAGGCGGAAGGAGGTGGCGCGGCTGTGCAGCAGGATGCCGGTCGCCGGATCGGTCAGGGTCGAGCCGAAGCCGTGGAACAGCGAGTTGATGAAGGAGACAGCGTTGCCCTCGTTGTCGACCGCGCAGAGGTAGACGGTGTCGCGGTGCTCGGGCTCGTCCCACAGCACCGGCGGCCGGGCCCGGATCCGGTCTATGCGGCCGCGCAGGATCGCCGCCGTCGCCTCGCTCAGCAGCTCCGCGACCGGCACGGCGGCGAAGGCCGGATCGCAGAGCAGGGCGTCGCGGTGATGGTAGGCCAGCTTGGTCGCCTCGGCGTGCAGGTGGACCCGGTCGGCGAACGGCAGATCCGGGCCGAGATCGAAGCCCTGCAGGATCGAGAGGATCATCAGGGCGGCCAGGCCCTGGCCGTTCGGCGGGCACTCCAGCACCTCGACGCCGCGGTAGTTCAGCGAGATCGGCTCGACCCAGTCGGCGCCGTCGGTCGCGGCCGCGAAGTCCTCCAGCTCGTGCAGCCCGCCGAGGCTCTTGAGGAAGGCGACGAGGCGCTGCGCCGTCTCGCCCTGGTAGAAGGCCTCGGCGCCGCCGGCCGCGATCTCCGTCAGGCGCTCGGCGAGCAGCGGCTGGCGGTGGCGCGTGCCGGCCTTCGGCGCCTCCCCGTCGGGCAGAAAGATCGCCCGGCTGCCCGGCTGCTCGGCGAGCAGCGGGGCCTCGCGCGCCCAGTCCTGGGCGACCCGCTCGGTCACGGGATAGCCGGTCGCGGCGTAGTCGATCGCCCGCTCCAGCAGGCGCCCGAAGGGCAGCCGGCCGTGCTCGCGGTGCAGCTTGGTCCAGGCGCCGATCGCGCCCGGCACGGAGACGGCATGCGGCGAGATCCGCGGCACCTCCGTCAGGCCCTGGTCGCGCAGAGCCGCCGCGCTGGCCGCCGCCGGCGAGCGGCCGCTGCCGTTGAGCGCCCGGACCGGCCCCTCGGCCGGCGCATAGAGCACGAAGCAGTCGCCGCCGATGCCGGTCATCGCCGGCTCGACGACGCACTGCACGGCGCAGGCCGCGATCGCTGCGTCGACCGCGTTGCCGCCGGCGGCCAGAATCTCGAGGCCCGCCGTGGTGGCGAGCGGATGGGAGGTCGCGATCATCGCGTCGCGCGCCATGGCCTGGGAACGGCCGGGTCGGAAGAAATCGTGCATGAGGAGTCCGGAAGAAGAGCGGAAGGGAGCGTTCGACGGGGAGAGTGGCCGAATTCGCCGGCTCCGTCGATGCGCCAAAGCGCAGATCGGCCCGGCGCGGGGCGATAGCCTAGCGGGGGAGTTCCCTGGGCAGCGAGTCGAGCCGGCGGTCGAGGTCGGCATGGTCCGGCAGCGCGATCCCGAAGTCCCCGGAAAGGACGGCCCTGAGCTCCGCGGCGCTCCCCAGGGTCCGCCGCTCGCTGCCGGCGCCCGGGCGGTGCAGGGCGAAGCTGCGGTCGCGCAGGGTCAGGCGGCGGTCCGGCGCGGCGCGCGCGACCATCAGGCCGGTGACGAAGGGCGAGCCCGGGTTGGTCGAGAGGAACCAGCTGGAGGCCGCATAGTCGAGGTCGTGCTGGCGCTGCAGGTCGAAGCGGTAGAGCGGCCGCCAGCCGCCGGCGACCTCGGCCTCCAGGGTCCACTCGCCGCCCGCCTCGCTCAGCCGGAAGCGCTCGTGCGGCGTCGGCTGCGCGGGGCCGGCCTCGAGGCGCAGCGGCGCGGTCACGGTCAGGCCGCCGAAGCCGACGTCGGCCAGCCAGGTGGCGCCCTCCAGCTCGACCTGCAGCAGCATGTGGCTGCGCGGCGAGAGCGTGCCTTCCGGCCGGCCCCAGAGCACGCGGGCGGCGAGGCCGCCGGCCTGGAATCCGAGCGCCGCCAGCACCCGCCGGAACAGCAGGTTGTGCTCGTAGCAGTAGCCGCCGCGGCCGTCGCCGACCAGCTTGTGCTCGACGGCCCCGGGCGAGAGGTCGATCGCCTTGCCGAGGAAGGGGTCCAGGTTCTCGAAGGCGATCGCCGCCGTGTGCTTCGCGATCAGGCCGGCGAGAGTCGCCCGGTCTGGCGCCAGTGGCCCGGACCAGCCGATGCGCGCGAGGTAGGCGTCGAGATCCGGGGAGTCGCTCATCGGGCCTGCCCTCGGGCCGGTCGCGGACAAGCGAAAGCCGGAGTCGCGGTGTCACGCGGCCTCCGGCTCTGCATATTGGAGCGGGCGATGAGATTCGAACTCACGACCCCAACCTTGGCAAGGTTGTGCTCTACCCCTGAGCTACGCCCGCATCGGGATAGGCCGACGGCTCAACGCCGCCGGGGAGCGTCGATCTAGCGAGTCCGCGGGACGAACGCAAGGGGCTTTTCCGTTCCCCGCGGGCTTTTCGGCACCGGGGGCTTTTCGGCATCGGGGGCTTTTCGGCATCGGGGGCTTTTCCGGCCGGCCCGCGCTGTCTAGGGTCGCGGCCTTCGGGTGCGAGGCGACGGCGAGGCGGGACGGCGATGGGCGAGGGCGAAGCGACGCAGGAGATCGAGGCGCGGCTGGCCGACGGCACGGCGCCGCTGACCCCCGAGGCGCTGCTCGCGCGCCTGGCCGAGCTCGGCATCGCCCAGAGCACGGTCGAGCACCCGCCGGTCTTCACGGTCGAGGAGGCCAAGGCGCTGCGCGGCAAGCTGCCCGGCGCCCACGTCAAGAACCTGTTCCTGCGCAACAAGAAGGGCCGGATGTGGCTGCTGTCCTGCCTGGAGGACCGCGACATCGACCTCAAGGTCCTGGGCGAGCGGCTCGAGGCGGGGCGCCTCTCGTTCGGCAGCGCCGAGCGGCTGATGAGCTATCTCGGCGTAAGGCCGGGGGCGGTCACGGCGCTGGCGGTGGTCAACGACCGCACGAAGGCCGTGCAGCTGGTGCTCGACCGCGCGCTGACCGAGATCGACCCGGTCAACCTGCACCCCCTGGTCAACACCATGACCACGGCGCTGAGCCCCGCCGGCCTGCGCGCCTTCTGCCAGGCCACGGACCACGAGCCGCAGCTGCTCGATTTCGACTGATCGCCGCCTGGCCGCCGCACGGCCCTCTGCCGGCGCGAGGCTTGCCTCGACGGCCCCGAGCCGCCAAATAGGAGTGCGCCGAACGCACCCCGTCCCCCTACAGCAGCGAGCGCGCAGCCCAGAACACCCGCGACAGGGGCAGCGCAGAGCGGAGCCAAGCCATGTCATCCCTGATCGGTGAAGCAAACCAGCCCGCAGGCCGGCCGAACGGCGCCGGCGACGCCGCACAGGGCAGCGCGGCGATCAAGGACAGCGACCTGCAGCATTTCGCCCAGGACGTCATCGAGGCCTCGATGGAGCGCCCGGTTCTGGTCGACTTCTGGGCGACCTGGTGCGGCCCCTGCAAGACGCTCGGCCCGCTGCTCGAGAAGGTCGTCACCGAGGCGCGCGGCGCCGTGCGCCTAGTCAAGATCGACATCGACAAGAACCAGTCCCTGGCCCAGCAGCTGCGCATCCAGTCGGTGCCGACGGTCTACGCCTTCTTCCAGGGCCAGCCGGTCGACGGCTTCCAGGGCGCCCTGCCGGAAAGCCAGCTCAAGACCTTCGTCGAGCGGCTGATCCAGATGACCGGCGCACAGCCCGATACCGGCGGCGTCGACGTCGCCGAGCTGCTGAGGACCGCCGACGCCAAGCTCGCCGAGGGCGCCACGGCCGAGGCCGAGGCGCTCTACCTGGAGGCCCTGCAGGCCGACGGCGAGAACGCCGCGGCGATCGCCGGCCTGCTGCGCGCCCGCATCCAGCTCGGCGACAAGGAGGGCGCGCGCGAGATGCTCGACTCGCTGGAAGACGCGATGCGCGCCAAGCCCGAGATCGCCGCCGTCGCCACCGCCCTGGAGCTGAGCGGCCGCCAGGTCGACAGTTCCCAGATCGCGGAGCTGGCCGAGAAGGTCGCGCTGGATCCGAAGGACCATGCCGCGCGCTTCGAGCTGGCCCAGGTGCTCTACGCCGGCGGGCGCGAGGAGGAGGCGGCCGAGCACCTGCTCGAGATCGTGCGCCTGAAGCGCGACTGGAACGAGGAGGCGGCCCGCAAGGAGCTGGTCAAGTACTTCGAGGCCTGGGGCCCGACCAGCGAGCTGACGCTGGACTTCCGGCGCCGGCTCTCCTCGCTTCTGTTCGCATGAGCCGGCTGCCCTTCGACCCAGATTTCGACGACCTGCCGGGCAGCCTGCCGATCTTTCCGCTGCCGGGCGTGCTGCTGCTGCCTGGCGGCCGGCTGCCGCTGAACATCTTCGAGCCGCGCTACCTGGCGATGATCCAGGACGCCCTGCTCGGCCGGCGGCTGATCGGCATGGTGCAGCCGAAGGCGGAGGAGGAGGAGGGCGACACCGGCGCCGCACCGGTCTACGGGACCGGCTGCGCCGGACGGATCACCGCCTTCCAGGAGACCGAGGACGGCCGCTACCTGATCACCCTGACCGGCCTGATCCGCTTCGACATCCTCGAGGAGCTGGCCGGTGTGCGGGGCTACCGCCTGGTGCGGGCCGACTGGAGCCGCTACGCCGGCGACCTGGAGGCGATCGATCCGCCCGGCATCGACCGCGAGCGCATGCTGGAGGCCCTGCGCGCCTATTTCGACGCGACCGGCATCGCCGGCGACTGGGAGGCGATCGGCGAGACGCCGAACGAGAAGCTGATCACATCGATCGCCATGATCTGCCCCTTCGAGCCGCGCGAGAAGCAGGCCCTGCTGGAGGCGCCGACCCTGGAGCAGCGCGCCGAGGCGATGACCGCGATCCTGGAGATGGCGGCGCTGCGCGGCGCGCCGGCGCCGGACGGCGGGGCCGCCCGGCACTAGGTCGCGAACCTGCGGATCGACTCGAAGTGCGGCAAGAAGAGTGTTCTACTTCAAGCCTCTGGGGCGCACCGCTGAGCGGCGACTCCAGGGCGAGAGACAGCAGGCGGCCGGGGCGGCCGCGCGGGAGCAAGAGAGCATGAACGACAGGAAGCCGGCCAAGGGCGGAGTCGACCCCCGCCTGCTCGAGATCCTGGTCTGCCCGATCACCAAGGGGCCGCTGGACTACGATGCCGAGCGCCAGGAGCTGATCAGCCGCCAGGCCGGGCTCGCCTATCCGATCCGCGACGGCATCCCGATCATGCTGCCCGACGAGGCGCGGCCGCTCGAGGACTAGCGCGCGATGAGCGAGTACGACCTCAAGCATCACCCGAGCGAAATCCGCTATCTCTCGGTGGACAAACGCCTGGAGATCGACTTCGAGGACGGGCGCTGCTTCTCGCTGCCGGCCGAGCTGCTGCGCGTCGAGAGTCCGTCGGCGGAAGTCCAGGGCCATGGGCCCGGCCAGAAGCAGATCGTCAGCGGCCGGCGCCACGTCGGCATCCTGGCGGTCGAGCCGGTCGGTGCTTATGCTGTTAGAATTCGGTTCGACGATCTCCACGACAGCGGGATATATTCCTGGGACTACCTCTATCGCCTGGGCGAGGAGCAGGACCGTCTGTGGGGGGACTACCTGAACAATCTGGAGGCACGCGGCCTGTCGCGCGAGCCGCCCCGGCGCGGCTGACCCGCAGGCCGCTGGCGGGCGCGCTGCTGCTGCTGGCCGGGCTGGCCCTGGGTCAGGCGCCGGCGGTCGCCAGCGCCTGCCTCGAGCCGTCGCCGATCGCACCGACCTGCGGCGCGTCGCTCGAGCTGCAGAGCCGGGCCGTCGACCGGCCGGCGGACCTGCCGACCGATTTCGCGGGCTGCCGGCTGGCGCTCGAGTCCTACATGCTCGGGCTGGAGCGCTGGGCGCTCTGCGTGCGCAACGAGGTCGAGCTGCGCAAGCTCGAGGTGCGGCGCCGCCTCGACTGCCTAGCGCACAACCGGAAAAGCTGCCCCTGACGGCCCGCCGCCGCGCCCGAGAGCGGGCGGCGCAGTTTGCGACCTCGGCGGGTCGTCGCTGCGCGAGCGCCCGGCGCGGCAGGGCGCGAGGCTGCCGTTGACGTCCAGCGGCAGGAGAGTCCGATGCCCGATACCGCCGTTCGCCCGGTCCTCGACCATCCCGATCTGCCGCGCATGCGACGCACGCGCCTCGCCAAGGTCCGCGACGAGCTACGGCGGCGCGACATCGGCGCGATCCTGCTCTACGACCCGGTCAACATCCGCTACGCGACCGACTCGCGGAACATGGCGGTCTGGACCCTGCACAACGCGGTCCGCTACGCCTTCGTGCCGCTCGAGGGGCCGGTCGTGGTCTTCGACTTCCACAACTGCGAGCATCTCTCCGACGGCCTCGAGACGGTCGACGAGGTGCGTCCGGCGACCGGCTGGTACTGGTTCGGCGCCGGGCCGGAGCAGCAGCGCCGGGTGGTCCGCTGGGCGGCCGAGATCGCCGCCCTGATCCGGCTGCACGGCGGCGGCAACCGGCGCCTCGCGGTCGACCGCCTCGACCCGCTCGGCACCCGCGCCCTGGAGGCCGAGGGCATCGAGATCCTGGACGGCCAGGAGCCGATGGAGATGGCGCGGCACGTCAAGACGCCGGACGAGATCCTGGCGATGCGCCACGCCGTGGCGGCCTGCGAGGCCGGCATGGCGGCGATGCACGCGGCGCTCAGGCCCGGCATGACCGAGAACGAGCTCTGGTCGATCCTGCACCAGGTCAACATCGCGCGCGGCGGCGAGTGGATCGAGACGCGGCTGCTCGCCTCGGGGCCGCGCACCAATCCCTGGTTCCAGGAGTGCGGCGAGCGGGTCATCGAGGCCGGCGACCTGGTCTCCTTCGACAGCGACCTGATCGGGCCCTACGGCATGTGCGCCGACATCTCGCGCTCCTTCCTCTGCGGGAACGGCCGGGCGAGCGAGGAGCAGCGCACGCTCTACGCCCTGGCGCTGGAGCAGATCGAGAGCAACATCGCCCTCCTGAAGCCGGGCATGAGCTACCGCGAGTTCGCCGAGCGCTCGTTCCGGCTGCCCGAGATCTACCGGCCGAACCGCTACTCGGTGATCTTCCACGGCGTCGGCCTGTGCGACGAGTACCCGGCCTGCGTCTACCTGGAGGACTTCGAGACCGGCGGCTACGACGGCCTGGTCGTCCCCGGCATGACGATCTGCATGGAATCCTACGCCGGCGCCGTCGGCGGCCGGGAGGGGGTCAAGCTGGAGCAGCAGCTGCTGGTCACCGAGAGCGGCCTGGAGCCGCTGTCGAGCTTCCCCTTCGAGGAAACCCTGCTGCCGAGCCGCTGGCTCTAGCGAGTCCGGCTGCGCCTCACATCATCGAGGCGCCGCCGCCCTTCTTCTCCTCGCCCGACTGGGCCGCGAAGATCGAGCTGTAGCCGCCCGACCAGTCCGGCGGCAGCAGGCAGGGCCGCGGATCGTGGCGCGCCCAGCGCGCCGGCCGGCCGCGCAGCAGCTGGCGGTCGTGACGCGAGACCGAGGGATTGACCGTGTAGGGGAAGGCGTCGGCCGCGGCATAGGCATTGAGCAGCAGCGGCCGGCCGTGCGCCGTCGTCGCGGGCGGCGAGGAATGCACGGTCCGGCAGTTGTGCACCGTGATCGAGCCCGCCGGCCCGCAGAGCGTCACCGCCCTGGATTCGTCGAGGGTCGCGGCGTCGGCATCCGACAGGCAGCCGGTCCAGTTGCCCGCGGCATCGTACTGGTCGTAGAGCGGGCCGTCGTGGCTGCCCGGCAGCACGGTCAGCGGCCCGTCGGTCGGCCCGACGTCGTTGAGATAGAGGCCGATGGTCAGCGGGCTGTAGTTGGTGTGCGGGTAGAACTGGATGTCCTGGTGCCAGCGCACGGCGTTGGCTTGCGGGTTGGACTCGCTCCATTTGAAGTTCAGCTTGGAGTGATGGAAGGTCAAGCCGCCGCCTTCCGCCGCGCCGATCAGGTCGGCGGCGACGTCGGCCAGGACGCCGCTCGCCACCTCCCAGAACAGCGGATCCTGCTCGTCCGGGGTCTTCAGGCGGCGCAGGCGCGGGCTCTGCGCGCTGTGGCCGGGCGCCAGGTCGAAGACGTCGTCGCTGCGGGCCGCGCCGCGGCTGCGCTCCAGGAACTCCTCGACCTTGGCGTGGAGCCGGTCGAGCAGCGCCGCGTCGATCAGGCGCTCGACCAGCAGGTAGCCGTCGCGGTGGTAGGCGGCGACCTGCTCGGGGCTGAGCACGGTGGGGGTGGGCAGGGCTTCGACGGCTGACATCTGGCGGACCTCGCAGTCTGACATATCAGCAGTATGCAACCTATCGCGGTGCAGCAGCAAGGGGCGCGGCGCAGGGCCCGCGCGGCTCGACCATGAAGCGACGGAGCGCGGCGCGACCGGGACGGCCGCTACAGAGGCTCGCCACGGCACAGGCGCGGCAGCTCGCCGACCAGGCCCATGGCATGGCGCATGAACAGGCGCTTGAGCGGCGCCGCGCGGTTGACCGCGGCGAGGCCCAGGTCGCGCGCCAGGCGCAACGACCCGAGGTCGTTCGAGAACAGGCGGTTCAGGCCGTCGGTGACCGCGACCAGGGCAAGATTGTCGAAGCGCCGCCAGCGCTGGTAGCGCTCCAGCACCGGGGCCGACCCGAGGTCGAGGCCGAGGCGGCGCGCGTCGACGAGCACTTCGGCGAGCGCGCCGATGTCGCGCAGGCCGAGGTTGAAGCCCTGCCCGGCGATCGGGTGGATGACATGGGCGGCGTCGCCGACCAGGGCGAGCCGCCGGTCGATCGTGCGCTGCGCCAGCTGCAGGCCCAGGGGATAGCGCCAGCGCCGCCCGGCGACCTCGATCCGGCCCAGCGAGTCGCCGAAGCGCCGCTCGATCTCGCGGGAGAAGGCGGCGTCGTCCAGGCGCATCACGCCGTCGGCAACCTCGCGCCGCTCCGTCCAGACCAGCGAGGAGCGATGCCGTCCGTCCGGCAGGTCGGTCAGCGGCAGCACGGCGAAGGGGCCGGAGGGCAGGAAGTGCTCGTGCGCGACGCCCTCGTGGTCGAGCGCGTGGATCAGGGTCGCGACGATGCCGTCCTGCGGATAGTCCCAGCGCGTCATCGGGATTCCGGCAGCCTGGCGCAGCGGCGAGTTCCGGCCGTCGCAGGCGACGACCAGCGGCGCGGTCACGCGGCGCCCGTCGGCCAGCGTCATCACGGCGCGGCTCTCGCCGCGCTCGGCCCCCTCGACCCGCGCCGGCGCGAGGTGGCGGAGCGTCGGCAGCTCGGCGGCGCGTCGGTGCAGGGCGCGCCGGGTCACGCGGTTCTCGACGATCCAGCCCATGGCCGGGCCACCCGGCTCCGGACCGAGCTCGCCGGCGACCTCCTCGACGTCGTAGTGCAGGAAGAGCCGGCTCGCGGCCTCGCCGACCCGGCCATCGGAGACCCGGATGTCGTGGATCGGCGCCGCGTCGGCACCGACGTGACGCCACACCCCGATGCCTCTCAGCAGGCGCTGGGAGCCGAGGGCGATCGCCGAGGCGCGGCCGTCGAAGGGCTCGTCGAGCGCCGTCGCCGGCGCCTCGGCGTCGACCACCGCCACCTCGAGGCCGGCGCCGGCGAGGGCGCAGCCCAGCGTCAGGCCGGCGAGGCCGCCACCCGCGATCGCGACCTCGACGGTCAGGTTGTCCGAGACCAAGCCCTTGCCTCCGTTTCGTCTTGCATGCCGCGCGCCTACCATCGAGCGCCGGCACGGCCCTGTCCAGAGCGGGCCTGTCCAGAGCGGCTCCGCTCGGCGTGCCTGTGCCGCAGGCGGCAGCACGTGGCTATCGCCTGGGCATTTTCTGAAATTTGCCTATTATCTATGCAGGCGAGTCGCCCGGAACTGCCGCGACGACGTGCCGCTCCCGGCGTCCGGAAGGCCCTGGGCGGGGCGCCGCCTGCGGCAGGCCGGGATTGGCACGCTTCTTGACTCTAGTGATCCGGGTTCGGTCCCGCAGAGTGGCGCGTCCGGCCGAAAGGCGGGGCCGCCGGCGAGGCCGGCGAATGCAGAGAACGAAGGGGAAGACGGCGCATGAAAATGGTCGTTGCCATCATTAAGCCCTTCAAGCTCGACGACGTGCGCGAGGCCCTCACCTCCGTCGGAATCGAGGGCCTCACCGTCAGCGAGGTCAAGGGGTACGGGCGGCAGAAGGGACAGACCGAGATCTACCGCGGCGCGGAGTACTCGGTGAACTTCCTGCCGAAGGTCAAGATCGAGGTCGCCGTCACCGACGACCAGGTCGAGCAGGTCGTCGAGACGATCCAGAAGGCCGCCAACACCGGTCGGATCGGCGACGGCAAGATCTTCGTTCTCGACGTCTCCCATGCGGTGCGCATCCGCACCGGCGAGACCGACGCCGAAGCGCTCTAGGGAAAGGGGGTGGCATGAATGTGAGGAAGCTCACGGCTGCGGGCGCCCTCGGCACGGCGGGCCTGCTGGTTGCAGGCCCGGCCTTCGCCGGGGTCGACCCGGAGACCAAGTTCGCGCTCGACACCTTCTCGTTCCTGATGACCGGCGCCCTGGTGATGTGGATGGCGGCCGGCTTCGCGATGCTCGAATCGGGTCTCGTTCGGACCAAGAACACCGCCTCGATCTGCCTGAAGAACATCGCGCTCTATGCCATCGCGGGCATCTGCTACTACGTCGTCGGCTACAACCTGATGTACGTCGGCGTCGACGGCGGCTGGATCGGCCACTTCTCGCTGTTCTACGACGCCAGCCCGGCCGAGCTGACCCTGATCGGCGCCGACCAGGCGACTCCCGACATGGTCGCGGCGGTGGTCGGCAACGGCTACGCGAAGATGTCCGACTGGTTCTTCCAGATGGTCTTCGTCGCGACGGCCGCCTCGATCGCCTCGGGCACCATGGCCGAGCGGGTCAAGATCTGGCCGTTCCTGGTCTTCGTCGTGATCCTCACCGCCTTCATCTACCCGATCCAGGGCTCCTGGGTCTGGGGCGGCGGCTGGCTCAGCGAAATGGGCTTCAGCGATTTCGCCGGCTCGACGCTGGTGCACTCCTGCGGCGGCTGGACGGCGCTGACCGGCGCCATCATCCTCGGTGCCCGCAAGGGCAAGTACGGGCCCGACGGTCGCGTCAACCCGATGCCGGGGGCGAACCTGCCGCTCGCCACCCTGGGCACCTTCATCCTCTGGCTCGGCTGGTTCGGCTTCAACGGCGGCTCGCAGCTGGCGCTGGGGTCGGCGGCCGATGCCTCGAACATGGCCATCGTCTTCGCCAACACCAACATGGCGGCGGCCGGCGGCATCGTGGTCGCGATGCTGATGACCCAGCTCCTCTATCGCAAGATCGACCTGACCATGGCGCTCAACGGCGCGATCGCCGGCCTGGTCGCGATCACCGCCAACCCGGACGTGCCGACCATCTGGTGGGCGATCCTGATCGGCGGCGTCGGCGGTCTGCTGACCGTGCTCTGCGTGCCGCTGGTCGACAAGCTGAAGATCGACGACGTGGTCGGCGCGATCTCGGCGCACCTGGTTCCGGGCATCTGGGGCACCTTCGCGGTCGCCTTCGAGGACGGCAACTACAAGGCCCAGATCGTCGGCATCCTGGCGATCGGCGTCTTCGTCTCGGTCACCTCGGCGATCGTCTGGCTCGCTCTGAAGTACACCGTCGGGATCCGCGTCTCCGCGGAAGAGGAGGAGCTCGGTCTCGACAGGGCGGAGCTCGGGATGGAGGCCTATCCCGAGTTCGGCCTGGGCTCCAGCCGCGCCTAGGCGGGACCCGACAGCTTTTTCAACGGCGATCCTCCGCCAGACTCGGCCCGGCAGGTCTCCTGCCGGGCCCTTTTTTTGCCCGGCCCCCGCTCAGCTGAGCGGGATCATGACGTGCTCGGCGAAGGCCGGCCGCGCGCGCAGGCGCCCGTGGTAGGCCTCGAGATTGGCCAGGGCCGGGCGCTCGATCGGCATCGCGTACCAGCGGTAGGTCGCGCAGCCGACCGGCAGGTCGCCCATGGTGAGCGCCTCGCCGAGCAGGAAGGCGCGGCCCGCCAGCTGCGCGTCGAGCAGGGCGAAAGCCGCGGCGCAGCCGGCCAGGGCCTGCTCGATCGCCGCCGTGTCGCGGCGCTCCGGCGGCGTGCGGATCAGGCCCCAGAAGGCCGTGGTCATGGGCGGCAGGATCGTCGTCGTCATCCAGTCCATCCACTGGCCGGCGAGCGCGCGCCCGTGCAGCGTCTCGGGAAAGAAGGGCGCGGCGCCGTAGGCCTCGGCCAGATAGCGCACGATGGCGTTCGACTCCCAGAGGGTGAGGTCGCCGTCCTGCAGGGTCGGCACCCGCCGGTTCGGGTTGAGCCGGCCGTAGGCCTCGCCGTCGAGGCCGCCGAAGGCGCCGCCGACGTCGATCCGCTCGTGCTCCAGGCCGAGCTCGCCGACCGCCCACATCACCTTCTGCACGTTGATCGAGTTGCTCCGGCCCCAGATCGTGAGCATCGCGTGTCCTCCCTCGCTGCCGGCCGGGATCATCGGGTCCGGCCCGCCGGCTGGCAAGGCGCGAAGCCCGCAAGGCCGATGACCGGAGCACATGGCTTCGACTAGTCTCCCCGACCGGCGAGGGGGACTCGCCGTCACGCTTCAGAGGAGCAAGAGGAATGAAAGTATGGTGGAAGGCGGTGTCGCTGACGCTCGCGGCGGCCCTTGTGGGGGTGATGTCGCCCGGTGCGCCGGCCCGGGCCGACCAGGCGCTCGTCAAGCGCGGTGCCTATCTGGTGCAGATCATGGGCTGCGGCGGCTGCCACACGCCGATGCCGACCTCCGCCCAGGCGCACCCGGCGGCCCTCTCGGGCGCCACGGTCGGCTTCGAGATGGACGGCCTCGGCGTGTTCTACCCGCCCAATCTGACGAGCGACAAGGAGACCGGCCTGGGCAATTGGAGCGCCAAGGACATCGAGACCGCGATGCGCACCGGCGTGCGCCCGGACGGGCGCGAGCTGGCGCCGGTCATGCCCTGGCAGGCCTTTTCCGTGCTCACGCCGGACGACATGGCGGCGGTGATCGCCTTTCTGCAGAGCCTGGCGCCGGTCAAGCACCAGGTACCGGAACCGGTCGGGGCCGGCGCCAAGGCACCTCTGCCTTACTATGCCACGGTGATGCCGAAGTGACGGAGGGGCGTCCGGCAATCCGCTGAAGCGACGTACCAGCTTCGTTCTCCAAAATATTGGGATTCGCGCTTTTTCGGCCGCTACAACTTGCTGCGGCGCGAATCTCTTCCTAGAATGATTCACGATTTGTCCCGGGCCGCTGCGACGCTTCCTGGCGTTGCGGCGGCTCGGTGCCTTGCGCAAGGATCCAGCATGACGAGGGAATGCGCCAAGTGACGGGCACGGCGGCACCGACCCTGCTCCGCAACGAGCCGAGGCGCCGGGATCCCCGGACCTTCCAGCCGTTCCTGAAGCTCGGCCGGCTGCTCGCCGGCATCGCGCCGGGCCGCTCACCGCTGCCCGACGGCACGCCGATCAACCTGGCCGTCGGCGACCCGCAGCAGCCGGCTCCGGCGCTGCTGTCCGAGACCATCGCCGCCTATCCGAACGGCTGGTCGAGCTATCCGCCGTTCCGCGGGACGCCGGAGTACCAGCAGGCCGCCGTCGACTGGCTGGCCCGTCGCTACGGCCTGCCCGAGGGCTTCATCGAGGGCGAGCGGCACGTGCTGCCGATCCCGGGCAGCCGCGAGGGCCTGTTCTTCGCCGGCCTGTCCGCGCTCAGCCTCGGCGCCGCCGAGGGCCGCGACCGCGTGCTGCTGCCGGCACCGGGCTATCACGTCTACGCCGGCGCCGCCGCCGCGGCCGGCGCCGAGCCGGTCTTCGTACCGGCGACCCGCGAGACCGGCTTCCTGCCGGACTTCGCCGCGCTCGACCCGGCGATCCTGGACCGCACCGCGATCGCCTTCGTCTGCGCGCCCTCGAACCCGGAGGGCGCGGCCGCCGACCTGCCGCGCTGGCGCGCGCTGCTGGCGCTCGCCCGGCGCCACGGCTTCCTGCTGGCCGCCGACGAGTGCTACGCGGAGATCTACTTCGGCGAGCCGCCGGCCGGCGCCCTGCAGGCGGCCCTCGAGACCGGCTCGCTCGACAACCTGCTGGTCTTCCACTCGCTGTCGAAGCGCTCCAACGCGGCCGGCCTGCGCTGCGGCTTTCTGGCCGGCGATCCCGGCCTGGTCGACGCCGTCGAGGCCTTCTGCCGCTTCGGCGGCGCCTCGGTCGCGCTGCCGGTCCTGCAGGCCGGCGCGGCGCTGTGGAACGACGACGGCCACGCCGCGGTCAACCGCGCCTTCTACGCGAACCTCTTCGAGCGTGCCGAGGCGACGATCGGCGGCCGCTTCGGCTGGTCGAAGCCGGACGGCGGCTTCTTCCTCTGGCTCCAGGTCGGCGACGACGAGGCCGCGGCGGTCAGGCTGTGGCGGGAAGCCGGGATCCGCACCCTGCCGGGCAGCTACATGGTCGCCGACACGACCCTGCAGCCCAATCCGGCCGCGGGCTTCCTGCGCGTCGCCATGGTGTTCGACGAGACCGTGACGGTGCCGGCGCTGGAACGCCTGGTCGAGGTGCTGGACGGCTAGGGCGAGGAGGCGGGGCGGGAGGGGGATGTCGCTGCGCGAGAGCATCGAATCAGGCGGCCGGGGCGGCCCGACGGGCGGGCGCCTGCTGCCGCCCGGCAGCGGCGCGTTCCTGCGCCGGCGCGGCGCCGAGCTGCTCGGCGGCCTGCTCGCCGCGACCGGTGCCGGGCTGGTCGCGGCCTGCCTGACCTATACGCCGGGCGACCCCTCCCTGAACCGGGCGACCGACGCCGCGGCGCGCAACCTGCTCGGCCCCTTCGGCGCCCAGATCGCCGATCTGGCCCTGCAAGGCCTCGGCCTCGCCGCCTTCCTGATCGCGATCTGCGCCTTCGCCTGGACCTGGCGGCTGTGGCGCGCCCGCGGCCTGCCGTCCTGGGGCCTGCGGCTGGCCGCCGCCGTCGCCTCCTGGCTGCTCGCCGCGGTCGGGCTGGAAGCGCTGCCGCGGCCCGACACCTGGTCGCTCCGCTCGGGGCTCGGCGGCTTCGTCGGCGAGCTGGCGCTCGGCCAGGCCGGCGCGCTCAGCGGCCTGGCCACCGGCCTGATCGCCGCGGTCGCCGGTCTCGCCGCGCTGCTGCTGCTGCTCTACGCGGTCGCGCTGACCGGCCCGGAATGGCGGGCGATCGGCCGCGGCCTCGCCTGGCTCGGGCTGAACGCCGGACGCGGCGCGGCCAGTGCCGGCCGCCAGCTGCGGCGCAGCAGCCCGGCCGCGGCGGTCCCGGTCAAGGCGCGGCGCCGCCGCGCGCCGAGCCTGCTGCCCGGCGGCGAGCCGGACGACGAGGAGCCGGACGACGAGCTGCCGCCGGCGGAGCCCGAGACGGCCAGCCCGGCGCCGGCGGCCCGCAAGCCGCTGCGCGGCGAGCCGACCCTGACGGTCGAGCCGCGCGCCGAGCGGGTCGAGAGCCGCAAGCGGCCGGCGCCGGGCAAGCGCGACAAGGCCGAGGCCCAGGGCTCGCTGGCCTTCGGCGGCGCCTACGAGGCACCGGCCCTGTCGCTGCTCGCCGAGCCGAAGCACAACGCCGACGCGCGCGAGAGCCGCGACGGCCTGGAGAAGAACGCCCGCCTGCTCGAGGGCGTGCTGGCCGACTTCGGCGTGCGCGGCGAGATCGTCAAGGTGCGCCCCGGCCCGGTGGTCACGCGCTACGAGCTGGAGCCGGCGCCGGGCACCAAGACCAGCCGCGTCGTCGGCCTCGCCGACGACATCGCGCGCTCGATGTCGGCCGTCTCGGTCCGCGTCGCCGTCGTGCCGGGCTCGAGCACGATCGGCATCGAGCTGCCGAACGCCAAGCGCGAGACCGTCTACCTGCGCGAGCTGCTGGCGTCGGCCGACTACGAAGAGAGCAAGCTCAAGCTGCCGCTCGCCCTGGGCAAGGACATCGGCGGCGCACCGCAGATGGTCGACCTGGCGCGCATGCCGCACCTGCTGGTCGCCGGCACCACCGGCTCCGGCAAGTCGGTTTCGGTCAACGCCATGATCCTGTCGCTGCTCTACCGGCTGCCGCCGGAGGCCTGCCGCTTCATCATGGTCGACCCGAAGATGCTGGAGCTCTCGGTCTACGACGGCATCCCGCACCTGCTGTCGCCGGTCGTCACCGAGCCGAAGAAGGCCGTGGTCGCGCTCAAGTGGGCGGTCCGCGAGATGGAGCAGCGCTACCGCTCGATGTCGCTGCTCGGCGTGCGCAACATCGAGGGCTACAACGGCCGCCTCGACGAGGCGCGGCGCACCGGCGAGGTGCCGACCCGCAAGGTCCAGACCGGCTTCGACCCCGACACCGGCCAGCCGATCCACGAAGAGCAGCCCTTCGACCTGACGCCGCTGCCCTACATCGTCGTCATCGTCGACGAGATGGCCGACCTGATGCTGGTCGCCGGCAAGGAGGTCGAGGGCGCGATCCAGCGCCTCGCCCAGATGGCGCGGGCCGCCGGCATCCACCTGATCATGGCGACCCAGCGCCCCTCGGTCGACGTCATCACCGGCACGATCAAGGCGAACTTCCCGACCCGCATCTCCTTCCACGTCACCTCGCGCATCGACAGCCGCACGATCCTCGGCGAATCCGGGGCGGAGCACCTGCTGGGCATGGGCGACATGCTCTACATGGCGCACGGCGGGCGCATCGCGCGCATCCACGGCCCCTTCGTCTCCGACCAGGAGGTCGAGCGCATCGTCGGCCACCTGAAGCGCCAGGGCGAGCCGGAATACATCGAGGAGGTGACGCGCGACGAGGAGGAGGCCGGCGGCCTCGGCTTCGGCGACGACGGCGAAGGCGGCTCGGGCGACGACCTCTACGACCGGGCGGTCGCCGTGGTCGCCCAGCACCGCAAGGCTTCGACCTCGTTCATCCAGCGCCAGCTGCAGATCGGCTACAACCGGGCCGCCCGCCTGGTTGAACGAATGGAGGCCGAGGGCGTTGTCAGCGAGGCGAACCACGTCGGCAAGCGCGAAGTCCTGCTGCCCGAACGGTGATCGCTCGCCGCCTGCCGCCCCCGACTTGCCATAATCGACGGGCTGCTTTCGATGCGGCACTTCCCATATGGGGGGAATGTCAGCGAGGAACCCTGCAGCAATGAACAGACGTGATTTCCTGGTCGGCGGCGGCATCGCCGCCCTCGGTTACGGACTGCTGGCGACGGGCCCGCGCCTCGTCGCACCGGCCGCCGCGCAGTCCCTGAGCGCGCCCCTGACCGAGGCCGACCGGGCCGACCTGCGCCGGGCCGAAGCCTACCTGAACGGCATCGACACGATGTACAGCCGCTTCCGGCAGACCGCCTCCAACGGCACCGAGGCCGGCGGCTTCATCGCGCTCGACCGGCCCAACCACATGCGCTTCGAGTACGACGCGCCGAACCCGGTGGTGATGATCGCCGACGGCTACGAGCTGACCTATTTCGACCGGGAGCTGAAGGAGGCGCGGCAGCTGCCGACCTTCGAGACGCCGCTCTGGTTCCTGCTGCGCGACCACATCTCCTTCGAGGACAGCGGCCTCGACGTGCTGTGGGTCAAGCAGAACAAGGAGGTGCTGGTCGTCCGCCTCGCCCAGAAGGACAAGACCGACCAGGGCACCGTCAACGTCGTCTTCGCCCAGCAGCCCTTCTCGTTCCGCGGCTGGGAGATCGTCGACGCGGCCGGCGTCTCGATCCAGGTGGCGCTGCAGAACCCGCGCTTCGGCGTCACGCTGGACCCCGACATGTTCGACGAGAAGAAGCTGCCCGGCTTCCCCTCGCACCTGCGCAGCAACCGCTGAGGCTCGGTCGGCACGCCCGACCAGGGCGCCGGCGCTCGGCCAGGAACGCCGCGGCAGCGGCGGCTCCTGCAGCCCGCGCAGGGGCGCCAGGGCGGCCACCGCATGGCCGGCACGCTTGTCGCCGCCCGGGCGCCGGGTTACATCTGGGCCTATGAGCCCGAACGCCCATTTCAGCGGCCCGAGGCCGCTGATCGGACTGCCGGCCTGCGTCAAGCCGCAGGGCGGGCAGGACTATCACACCATCGGCGACAAGTACGTCCGCGCGGTCGCGACGGCCAGCGAGGGCATCCCGCTCGTGGTGCCGGCACTCGGCGCGCTGGTCGATCCGCGCGCCCTGGTCGAGCGGCTCGACGGGCTGGTGCTGACCGGCAGCCCCTCGAACGTCCACCCGAGCCGCTACGGCCACGCGCCGACGCCGGAGCACGAGCCTCACGACGAGGCGCGCGACGCGACGACGCTGCCGCTGATCGAGGCGGCGCTGGAGGCCGGCCTGCCGCTCTTCGCGATCTGCCGCGGCCACCAGGAGCTCAACGTCGCCCTCGGCGGCACGCTGCACGCCCGGGTCCACGAGATCGAGGGCCGCCAGGACCATCGCCGGCCGCAGCACGACGAGCTGGACGTCCAGTACGGCAAGCGCCATGCGGTGAAGCTCGATCCCTCCGGGCGCCTGGCCGCGATCGCCGGCAGCGACGAGATCCGGGTCAACTCCCTGCACTGGCAGGCGATCGACGGCCTGGCGCCGGGGCTGAGCGTCGAGGGCCGCGCGCCCGACGGCACGATCGAGGCGGTCAGCGTGACCGGCGCGACGGCCTTCACGCTCGGGGTGCAGTGGCACCCGGAGTACAAGGTCCTCGAAGACCCGGTCTCGACGGCGATCTTCCGCGCTTTCGGCGCCGCGGCACGCGAGCGCATGGGCCGCTACGCCCGCGCCGCCGAATAGCTGCAGGCCGCCGCGCGCAAAGGGCCGGGGAAGCCCGCCAGCCGTTCTCCGGGACAATTCGGTTAAATCTTTGTGCGTCCGCCTGCCGCAGGGATTGCGCGCGGCCCAGGGCTGCTTATCTCAGGTTCACAAGGCGGGACTGCAACGGTCCTGCAAGAACGTGGGAGCAAACCTGGATCCCCTGACAGGTCCCACGCGCTCCGAGGAGCGAGGAACGCCCGGCTGCCCCCCGACCGGGCGTTCCTTTTTTTTGCCCTTCCCTCTTCGTCCCGCGGCTTCCGGCTCGGCCCCGCGCCGGGTAGCCTGCGCCGCCGCCGGGAAAGCAGAAGGAGGGGGGACGCCTTGCGCATCGCGACCTGGAACGTGAATTCGTTGCGCCAGCGTATCGATCATCTGGCGCGCTTCGTCGCGGCCCGCGCGCCCGACGTGATCTGCCTGCAGGAGACCAAGGTCGACGACAGCCTGTTCCCCGAGACGGAACTAGCCGAGCTCGGCTATCCGCACCAGCAGCGCCGCGGCCAGAAATCCTACAACGGCGTGGCGATCCTCGCGAAGCAGCCGTTCCGCGCGGTCGATCACCGGATCTGGTGCGAGCGCGACGACAAGCGCCACGTCAGCGCGGTCGTCGCGGGCGATCTCGAGGTGCACTGCTTCTACGTGCCGTCCGGCGGACCCATTCCGGATCCGGAACAGAATGACAAGTTCGCCCACAAGCTGCAGTTCCTGGACGAGATGGCGAGCTGGTCCAGGGTCGAGGCCAAGGGTCGCAAGTGCCTGATCTTCGGGGATCTCAACGTGGCGCCCCTGGAGACCGACGTGTGGAACCACAAGAAGCTGCTGCGCAGCGTCGGCCACACGCCCGGGGAGTCGCAAAAGATCGCGACCCTGCTGGAGGCCGGCCGTCTGACCGATCTCGGCCGCCATTTCGTTCCGCCGGCGGAACCGCTCTACACCTGGTGGGGCTACCGCTTCCCGCAGTCCTTCGAGCGGAACTACGGCTGGCGACTGGATCACGCCCTGGCCAGCGAATCCGCGCTTTCCGCGGTCAGCGGCCTGGAGGTCTTCAAGGAGAGCCGGACCTGGGAGAGGCCCTCGGACCACGTGCCGGTGATCGTCGACCTCGGCTGACCGTTCCGGTAAGAGAACGGTTAGCTGCGCGCCGCGCGCAGCTGTTCGTTGGTCTTCTCCAGGCGGTGCGCCAGCACCCGCATGACCTCGATGGCGATCTCGGGGAAGTCGCTGACCATGCGGAAGAACAGGTCCTTGGTGATCTTGAGCGTGACGACCTCGCCGGCCGCCTTGACCGTGGCGGTGCGCGGCACGTCGATCAGGATGGCGATCTCGCCGACGATGTCGTTGCTGCTGAGCGTCGCGACCTTCAGCGGGCCGTCCGCCGTATCGATCAGGACGTCGGCTCGGCCCTCGATGACGATGTAGGCGGCGTCACCCGGATCGCCCTGCTGGCACAGCGCCTGGCCGTCCTTGAAGATCATGCGCTGGCTGGCGAAGGCCATCAGCTTGAGCCGCGACGTGTCGATGTTGGCGAACAGCGGGATCCGCTTCAGCGTCGCCACTTCCTGGTCCAGGCTCATGCTCCAAAACCCCTTTTCCCAAGCCGCCGTCCGGGCCCCGCGCAGCCGATCAATCGGCCGCCAGCAACATCTTCAGATCTTCGCTCCGACCGCTGAGGTCGTCGAAGGCGCCGTTGTCGATCAGCCGGCCGTTGCGCAGCACCAGGACCTGCTCGAAGCGCTCGGCCAGCGCTGCGCGCTCGATCGCCCAGGCGACCCCGCGGCCCTCGCGGGCGCGCAGCACGTTCTCGACCAGGCGGGCCCGCGTCGCGCCGTCCATCACCGCGGTCGCCTGGTTGACGACCAGCAGGTCCGGGCGCTTCAGCAGCGCGCGGGCCAGTGCCGTCTTCTGGCGCTGGGTCGCCGACAGGCGCTTGCCGCCGACGCCAACCTCGAAGTCGAGGCCGATGGCGCAGACCGATGGCTTGAGGTCGAGCTCGTCCAGGGTCTCGCGGACCGCGGCGCCGACCGCCTCCTCGGCGCCTGCCTGGCCGTAGACCAGGCGGCCGAACAGCACGTTGTCGAGGATCGAGGCTGCCGAGTTGTAGGCCTCGGCATCGTAGAACTCGACGGCTGTCGGATCGCGCCGGCGCACCGCCTCGGCGATCAGGCGGCGCGCCTCGAGCACGCGGGTCTCGAAGACGTCGTCGACCAGCCCCAGGCGGTGCCGCGCCTCGATGTAGCGGAACGGCAGCGCCTTGATCCGGCGCCGGTCCTCGGCCGGCAGCTGCTCCACGCCACGTTGTTCCGCTCGCGTAACGAGCTGGCGGAACTCCGGCAGGTCGTCGGCGTCGATGAAGGAGAACTGCTCGAAGAAGGGGTGGCCCGGCGGCAGGTCGGCGAAGATCTCGACCATCGTGCGGGCGATCGCCAGGCCCTTCTCGCCGAGCAGCTCCTGCAGCCCGGCCTGCTGCAGGGCGCCGCCGACCAGGGCGTTGTCGATCAGCGCCTCGGCCTCGTAGTCGGCGCGCTTCGGCGTGCCGAACAGCAGGTTCTCGGCCAGAGAGGCGTTGGCGTTGTACTGCTCGGCGTCGAAGCGCACGACCAGGTCCTCGCGGCTCTGCTCGGCGAGCCGTCGGGTCAGGGCGTTGCGCGCCTCGAGCAGCCGCCCGGCGACGTCGGGCTGGGCCGCAGGGTCGATCGAGCCGTTGAGGCCGAAGCGGTAGACGTCCTCGCCGAGGTCGACGACGTCCAGCACCTCGAGGACGCGCGCCAGCAGGTCGTCCGGGCCGGTGCAGCCGGCCGCCTCGTAGTCGGTCCAGTCCGCCTCCAGGTGGAACGGCGAGTTGCCGGCCCTGAGACTCTCGGCGAGCGCCGCCTTCCAGGCCTCGATCGCCTTGCCGTCCTGCTCCGCCTCGCGCAGCGGCCGGTGCCGCAGGCCGTAGAGCAGGTTGTCGCGCAGGCTGGTCGAGAAGAGGTAGGCCGCGGGGTCGACGTAGCCGATCCGCCGGCCGAGGACCGCCTCCGGCAGGTCCTGGAGGTCCTGCTCGCCGATCCTCACCTTGCCGCCGCTCGGCGGAGCGAGCCCGGCCAGCAGCATGGCCAGGTGGTCCTTGCCGCTGATCGCATCGCCGACCAGCGCGATATGGCGGTCGAGCGGCAGCTCGAACGAGACGCCGTCGACCTGGCGCTGGTTGTTGTCGTCGATCAGGGTCAGGCTCGAGGCCGAGAGCATGCCGTCGAGCGGCCGGACCTCGGCGTCGGGGTCCTGCTTTGCCGGCTCCAGGATATCGGTCGGCTGGAACTGCTCGATGACCTGGTCGTACTTGATCTGGACGTCCTGGCGCTGCTGCTCCCAGTTGATCAGGTCGCGGATCGGCCCCGGCAGGTCCTTGTAGGCGGCGATGACCGCGACCAGCGAGCCGATGTCGAGCTGGCCGTAGATCGCCAGCAGGCCGCCGCCGGCATAGAAGATGAAAGGCGTCAGTTGGCTCAGGAAGTTGTTGAGGAACTTGACGAAGAACTTGCGCTGGTAGATCTCGAACCGGATGTGGAAGATCTGGCCGAGGCGGCTGGTCAGCTCGGCACGCTCCCAGTTCGAGCCGTCGTTGGCATGGATCTCGACGGCGCCGTCCATGACCTCGCCGACCCGGCCGGCGAGCTGGCGCGCGGTCAGCTGGCGCTGCTTGCCGAGGCGCAGGATCGGGATGCGCAGGCGCGGGATCAGCAGCGCCTGCAGCAGCACGATGCCGCCGGCGATCAGGCCGAGCCACAGCGACTGCGACATGATGAAGACCATGGCGGTGATCGCCTGGCCGCCGAGGAAGGCCGGGGTGACGAAGGCGTCGCCGATGAAGCCGCCGAGCGGCTCCACCTCGTCCTTGATCATGGTCGCCACTTCCGGCCCCTTCATGCGCCGCAGCTGACCGAGCCGGAAGCGCAGCAGGCGGTCGGACAGCTCGAAGCGCAGGCGCCGGAGCATGCGCTCGCCGAGCCGCCCCTTGGCCGTGTTGATCACGAACTTGAAGGCGCCGTTGACGCAGACCAGGCCGAGGAACGCGAAGGACAGGATCAGCAGCGTCTCGACCTGGTCGAAGCGCAGGCCCCCGAACAGCAGCACCGGATGGCCGAACAGGACGTCGCCGAGCGGCAGGAACAGCTTGCCCATGACCTGGGTGTCCGCCGGGCCGGCGAAGCCCTTGCCCTGGATGCCGACGTTGACGATCTGCTTCGGCAGGTTCAGCGAGGCGAAGTAGAAGGGCAACGACACCAGCACGAGCAGCAGGATCGCCGCCTGGTCGCGCTTGCTGTGCCGCCAGATGTATTTGAAAAGGTTCGGCTCCATCGGCCCCCTGCGGCGCCCGCGGTTGCGGCCGGGCACTTGCGGCCTGCGGGCTCGCGGAGCTTAGCCTGCCGCAAGGCGGCCGCCAACTCGCGCTTTGGCAGGGCGTGGAGCTTGTGGCATAGTCGGCTGTGGAAACGCCGACGCGGAGCCTGAGGGGATTCCGAGCCATGACCGACGGCCGCGACGGCGCGCGTATTCTCGTCTACAGCCACGATTCCTTCGGCCTCGGCCACCTGCGGCGCTGCCGCGAGATCGCCCATGCCCTGGTCGAGGCCGAGCGCGACCTCTCGGTGCTGATCCTCTCCGGCTCGCCGATCATCGGCAGCTTCGACTTCCAGAGCCGCGTCGACTTCGTGCGCATCCCGGGCGTCATCAAGCTGCGCGACGGCGACTACGTCTCGCTCAAGCTGCCGCTCGACGTCGAGCAGACGCTGGCGCTGCGCAGCTCGATCATCAAGCACACCGCCGACATCTTCGATCCGGACCTGCTGCTGGTCGACAAGGAGCCGCTGGGCCTGCGCGGCGAGGTCGAGCCGACCCTGGAGCTGATGCGCGAGCGCGGCGTGCCCTGCGTGCTGGGCCTGCGCGACGTCATGGACGACCCGGAGCTGCTGGCCAGCGAGTGGGCGCGCAAGAACGCCCTGCCGGCGCTCGACGCCTACTACGACGACATCTGGGTCTACGGCCTGCCGCAGATCTGCGACCCGCTGGACGGCCTGCCGGTGCCCGGCAGCGTGCGCAAGCGGGTCAGCTACACCGGCTACCTGCGGCGCGCCATCTCCGAGCACGCCCCGGAGGTGCAGCTCGAGAAGATCGACGGGCCCTACATCCTGGTCACGGTCGGCGGCGGCGGCGACGGCGAGCAGATCGTCGACTGGGTGCTGCGCGCCTACGAGAGCAACCAGCGCATCCCCTATCCCGCGCTGATCGTCATGGGCCCTTTCATGGGCTCCGAGCTGCAGCAGGACTTCCAGCGGCGGGTCAACCACCTGGAGCGGGTCGAGGCGATCACCTTCTCGGCGCACCTGGAGAGCCTGATGGAGCGCGCCGTCGGGGTCGTTGCGATGGGCGGCTACAACACCTTCTGCGAGGTGCTGTCGTTCGACAAGCGGGCGATCATTGTGCCGCGCCAGGAGCCGCGGCGCGAGCAGCTGATGCGCGCGGCGCGCGCCCAGGAACTCGGCCTCGTGCGCATGCTGGCCGACGACGGCCGCCGCGACGCCCAGACCATGGCGACGGCGCTGCGCAACCTGGCCCAGCAGCCGCGGCCCTCCGAGCGCGTCGTGCCGGGGCTGCTCGACGGCCGCAAGTCGGTGGTCCGGCTGGCACGGCATCGCATCGCCCAGGGCCGCAACCGGCCGCCGCTCGCCGCCCGCCTGCCCTGACCGGCCACCTGCCCTGACTGCCCGCCGGCCCGGGACTTGACGTCGCCGCCGGCCGGCCGCACACCAGCCTCGCCATGCCGCGCCTCGCCGTCCTGCTGAAGGGCTACCCGCGCCTTTCCGAGACCTTCATCGCCCAGGAGATCCTGGCGCTGCAGCGCGCCGGCGTCGATCTCGAGATCGTTTCGCTGCGCCGGCCGACCGACCCGGCCGTGCATCCGGTCCACCGGGAGATCACGGCGCCGCTGCGCTACCTGCCCGAATACCTGCACGAGGCGCCGGCGCGGGTGCTGCGCGGCTGGTGGCGCGCGCGCCGCCTGCCCGGCTACCGCCGGGCGCTCGGCCGCTTCCTGCGCGACCTCCTGCGCGAGCCGACGGCGAACCGCCTGCGCCGCTTCGGCCAGGCCTGCGTCGCCGCCGCCGAGCTGCCGGCCGAGACCGAGCGGCTCTACGTCCACTTCCTGCACACCCCCGGCTCGGTCGCGCGCTACGCGGCCCTGATGCGCGGCCTGCCCTGGTCGGCCTCGGCCCACGCCCGCGACATCTGGACGACGCCGGAGTGGGAGAAGCGGGAGAAGCTGGCCGAGCTCGACTGGCTGGTGACCTGCACCGAGGTCGGCCGGGCCCATCTCGCCGGGCTCGCCGCCCCGCCGGACAAGGTCGCCCTGCTCTACCACGGCCTCGATCTGTCGCGCTTCCCGCCGCCGCCCGCCCCGCCCCCGGACGGGCGGGCGGCCCGCGACGGCGGCGATGCAGCCGATCCGGTCCGCCTGCTCTCGGTCGGCCGGGCGGTCGAGAAGAAGGGCTACGACGACCTGCTGGAGGCCCTGGCCCGGCTGCCGGCGACGCTGTCCTGGCGCCTCACCCACATCGGCGGCGGCGCCCTGGCAGCCAGCCTGAAGCAGCGGGCCGAGGCGCTCGGGCTCGCCGGGCGCATCGAGTGGCTCGGCCCGCGCGCCCAGGAGGAGGTGATCGCCGCCTACCGCGCCGCCGACCTCTTCGTGCTGGCGTCGCGCGAGGCCGGCGACGGCGACCGCGACGGCCTGCCCAACGTGCTGATGGAAGCGCAGAGCCAGGGTCTGGCCTGCCTCTCGACCCGCTTCTCGGCGATTCCCGAGCTGATCGTCGAGGGCCGGACCGGCCGGCTGGTGCCGCCGGGCGACCCCGCGGCGCTCGCCGGCGCCCTGGCCGAGCTGATCGCCGATCCGCAGGCGCGCGCGCGACTCGGCCGCGCCGGCGCCGAGCGGGTGCGCCGGGACTTCGACTTCCAGGCCAACGTGGCGCGGCTGGTCGAGCGCCTGGCGGCGCCGGCGGCGCTGGCCGCCCAGTGACGGCGGCCGGCGACAGCGACGGGCGCCGGGACCGTCCGCGGGGCCGCCCGCTGCGCATCGCCTTCTACGCGCCGCTGAAGCCGCCCGACGACCCGGTGCCCTCGGGCGACCGGACCATGGCTCGGCGCCTGGTCCAGGCGCTCGCGCTGGCCGGCCACGAGGTCGAGCTGGCCTGCCGGCTGCGCAGCCGCGATCCGGCCGGCGACCCGGCCCGCCAGGCCCGGCTGCGAGCGCTCGGTGCCCGGCTCGGCACCCGCTACGCCGCCCGCGTCCGGCCGCGGCCCGATCTCTGGTTCACCTATCACCTCTACTACAAGGCGCCCGACTGGGTCGGGCCGACGGCGGCGGCCCGGCTCGGCATTCCCTATCTGGTCGCCGAGGCCTCGGTCGCCCCGAAGCGGGCCGACGGGCCCTGGGACATCGGCTACCGCGGCACCCTGGCGGCCCTGGCCCTGGCGGCGGCAGTGATCCCGCTCAACCCGGCCAACGCGGCCTGCCTGCCGGACCGCGCCAAGCTGCGTGACCTGCCGCCCTTCCTCGATGCCGCGCCGCTGCGCGCAGCCCGCCCGGAGCGCGGCCGCTGGCCGGCGCTCGATCCCGCCCTGCCCTGGATCCTGGCCGTCGGCATGATGCGGCCGGGCGCCAAGCTCGCCTCCTACCGCCTGCTCGTTGCGGCCCTGGAACGGCTCGCCGGCCGCGACTGGCGGCTGCTGGTCGTCGGCGACGGCGCGGCCCGGGGCGAGGTCGAGGCGGCCCTGGCGCCGCTCGCCGGCCGCTGCCATCTGGCCGGCGCGCTGGAGGGCGAGGCCCTGGCCGCCGCCTACGCCAGCTGCGACCTGCTGGCCTGGCCGGCGATCGACGAGGCCTACGGCATGGCCCTGCTCGAGGCCCAGGCGGCAGGCCGGCCGGTCGTCGCCGGCCGCGGCATCGGCGTCTCGGCGGTCGTCTCGGACGGCGAGACCGGGCTGCTGACCGGCCGCGACGACCCGGAGACCTTCGCCGCCGACCTGGCCCGCCTGCTCGACGACCCGGCGCTGCGCCGCCGCATGGGCGCGGCCGCCGAGGCCCGGGTCGCCGCGCGCCACGACCTGCCGGCCGCGAGCCGGCGGCTCGACGCGATCCTGCGCGAGCTGGTGCCGTGACGGCGCCGGCCCCCGGGTCCCGCCCGGTGCCGGGCGGCCTGCTGATCTGGGTCACCCACCTCTACGGCATCGGCCACCTGCGCCGGGCCGTGGCGATCGCCGGCGCCTGCCGCGACCGCGGCCTCGCCGTCACCCTGGTCTCCGGCGGCCGGCCGGTGCCGGACCTGGCGCTCGACGGCATCGCGCTGGTCCAGCTGCCGCCGCTCGCCAGCCCGGACGCCAGCTTCAGCCGGCTCGTCGACGAGGCCGGACGCGAGGCCGATGCGGCGCTCCTCGCCGAGCGCCGGCGCCGGCTGCTCGCCGCCCTCGAGGCCGCCGCGCCGGCGGTCGTGATGACCGAGATGTACCCCTTCGGCCGGCGCAGCCTGAAAGCCGAGGCCGAGGCCCTGATCGCCGCCGCGCTGGCCCGCCGGCCGAGGCCGGCGCTGCTCGCCTCCGTGCGCGACCTGCTGGTCGCCAAGCCGCCGGAGAAGCTGCGCTGGATGCTGGCGGCCGCGGCGCCCTACGACGCCGTGCTGGTCCACGGCGACCCGGCCGTCCTGACCTTCGACGAGGGCTTCCCCTTCGCGGCCGAGCTGGGCGGGCGGCTGCACTACACCGGCTATGTCGTCACCGCCGCCGCCGAGGCGGCCAGGCGCGACCCGGCGGCCGGGCGCGACGAGGTGCTGGTCTCGGCCGGCGGCGGCGCCTTCGGGCTCGCCCTGCTGGAGACGGCGCTGGCCGCCCGGCCGCTCTGCCCGACCCTCGGCAGCCTGCCCTGGCGCCTGTTGCTCGGGCCCAACCTGCCCGAGCCCGGCCGGCGGCGGCTGCTGGCCGCCGGCGGTCGCGGCGTCACGGTCGAGCCGGCGCGCCCCGATTTCCCGGCGCTGCTCGGCCGCTGCCGCCTGTCGATCAGCCAGGCCGGGGTCAACACCCTGCTGGAGAGTCTGGCCGCCGGCGCGCGCTGCCTGGTCGTGCCTTACGCCGAAGCCGGCGAAACCGAGCAGGCGGCGCGGGCCGCGCGCTTTGCCGCACGCGGCTGGCTGAGCGTGCTGGAGGAGGCGCGGCTCTCGCCCGGGGCCCTTGCCCGGGCGGCCGAATCCGCCGCCTTGCGGCCGCCGCCGCGTGCCGCGATAAATCTCGACGGCGCACGCCACTCTGCAGAGATCGTGGCGAGGAGGGCTGCTATAGTTCGAGCCGCTGCTGGCGTGGAGGAGGGATGACGGAAGCGGCAACGGTCTTCTACCGCTACCCGCCGAACCGGCTGGTCGGCGACTATCTGCGGGCCGGTGTCGGCGTCGCCTTCGGGCTCGCGATCCTGCTGGCCTCCGACAAGGTGACCTGGGTCATGGGCCTGATCTTCGGCGGCCTGGCCCTGGCCTTCGGGCTGTTCGGCCTGAGGACGCTGCGCCAGCACATGACGGAGGTCGCGGTGAACGAAGACGGCATCTTCACCCGCACGCCCACCGCGACGCGCACCCTGGCCTGGAGCGAGCTCGAGGGCCTGCGCCTGCGCTACTTCGGCAGCCATCGCCAGCGCAAGAGCAAGAACGGCGGCTTCCTGGAGCTGACCCTCTACGGCCCGGCCAAGCGAATGAGGTTCGAGTCCTCGATCTCCGGCTTCCGGGACATCGCCTGGTGGTCGAGCCGGGCCGCGCGGCACAACGGCGTCTCGCTGGACCCGGCGACCGCCGGCAACTTCCTGGCGATCGGCATCGATGCCGACGGCGAGACGCCGCGGCCGCTCGCGGATCCCGACTTCGAGCTGTGACGGGGGGAATGGCGGGGGTGCAGGAACTGTTGAGCGTCGAGGACCTGGAGGTCGGCTTCCGCCTGCCCGAGGGCCAGCTGCGGGCGGTGCGCGGCATCTCCTTCAGGGTCCGTCCCGGCTCGACCGTGGCGCTGGTCGGCGAATCGGGCTCCGGCAAGTCGGTGGTCAGCCAGGCGATCCTGGGCATCCTGCCGAAAAGCGCCCGGATCACCGGCGGCCGCATCCTCTTCGCCGACCCGCAGGAGCAGGGGCAGGTCGTCGACATCGCGGCCCTGGACCGCAATTCGCGGGCGATGCGCAAGCTGCGCGGCGCGCGCCTGTCGATCGTCTTCCAGGAGCCGATGACCTCGCTGTCCCCGGTCCACACGATCGGCAACCAGATCGGCGAGGCGCTCGAGCTGCACCGCAACATCCACGGCCGCCAGGCCGACGAGCTGGTCGAGGAGATGCTCGGCCTGGTCGGCTTCCCCGATCCGAAGCGGGCGCTCAGGACCTATCCCTTCGAGCTGTCGGGCGGCCTGCGCCAGCGCGCGGTCATCGCCATGGCACTGATCTGCCGCCCGGCGCTGCTGATCGCCGACGAGCCGACGACCGCGCTCGACGTCACCATCCAGGCGCAGATCCTGAAGCTGCTCAAGGACCTGCAGGCCGAGCTCGGCATGGCGATCCTGCTGATCACCCACGATCTCGGCGTCGTCGCCAACATGGCCGAGGAGGTCGTGGTCATGTACCGCGGCCGGGTCATGGAACGCGGGCCCGTCGAGGACATCTTCCGCGACCCGCGTCATCCCTACCTCAAGGCCCTGCTCCACGCCGTCCCGCGCTTCGACATGGCGCCCGGCGAGCGCTTGGTGCCGCTGCGCGAGATCCAGACCGACTCCGACAGCGAGCTGCTGCGCCACTGGAAGGCGCAGCAGGACGACTCGCCGGCCGAGGCGCCGCTGCTCGAGGTCGAGGACCTGCACAAGGAGTTCGTGATCCGCAAGTCGGGCTGGAGCGCGGCCAAGAGCGCGGACCGCGTGCTGGCGGTCGACGGCGTCAGCTTCGCGATCCGGCGCGGCGAGTGCCTCGGCCTGGTCGGCGAATCGGGCTGCGGCAAGACCACCGTCTCGAAGATGATCATGCGCGCGCTGACGCCCGATTCCGGCCGCATCCTGTTCCGCGAGGGCGGCCGGGAGACCGACGTGCTGGCGCTCGAGGGCAGCGCGCTCATCGACTTCCGCAAGCGCATGCAGTTCGTCTTCCAGGATCCCTACAGCTCGCTGAACCCCCGCATGACGGTCTTCGAGATCCTCAGCGAGCCGCTGGTCATCCACGGCATCGGCGACGACTCCAGCCGCGCCGAGCTGGCCAAGGAGCTGATGCGCCTGGTCGGCCTCGACGTGCGCCACCTGAAGCGCTACCCGCACTCCTTCTCGGGCGGCCAGCGCCAGCGCATCGGCATCGCCCGGGCGCTCGCGCTGCGGCCCGAGCTGCTGATCTGCGACGAGCCGGTCTCGGCGCTCGACGTCTCGATCCAGGCGCAGATCCTCAACCTGCTGAGGGACCTGCGCGACGAGCTGGGGCTGACCTACCTGTTCATCAGCCACAACCTGGCGGTCGTCGACTACATCGCCGACCGGATCGCCGTGATGTGCCGCGGCCGGCTGGTCGAGCTGGCGCCCAAGCAGCTGCTGTTCAAGGAGCCGATCCATCCCTACACCCAGGCGCTGCTGGCCGCGGTGCCCGAGCCGAACCTGGCGCACCCCCTCGACCTCACGGCGCTGATGGAGGGCCGCGCGTCGGAGCCGGCGGCCTGGCCGGCGCCCTTCACGACCGACGGGCGGACCCGGCCGAGGCTGATCGACGTCGGCGAGGGCCACTACGTCCGCTTCGACCCCGAGGCCGGCGCCCTGGAGAGCCGCATGAGGCGGGCAATCTGATGCTGGCCTACACCCTGCGGCGCCTGCTGATCATGATTCCGACCCTGGCCGTGATCTCCTTCATCATCTTCGTGATCATCCAGCTGCCGCCCGGCGACTACCTGGAGACCTACATCGCCGAGCTGCAGGCCCAGGGCGAGGCGGTGGATCCCTCGAAGATCGCCTTCCTGCGCGAGCAGTACGGCCTCGACAAGCCCTTCATGGAGCAGTACGCGCACTGGGCCTGGGGCCTGGTGCACGGCGACCTCGGCTATTCCTTCGAATACCGCCTGCCGGTCACCGAGGTCGTCGGCGACCGCCTGCTGCTGACCGTGGTGGTCGCGGCGGCCTCGATCGTCTTCACCTACCTGGTCGCCTTCCCGATCGGCGTCTACACCGCGGTCAGGCAGTACTCCTTCGGCGACTATTCCCTTTCGTTCATCGGCCTGCTCGGCCTCGCCACGCCGAACTTCCTGCTCGGCCTGATCCTGCTGCACCTCGCCTACCAGTGGTTCGGCACCTCGATCGGCGGCCTGATGGACCCGCACTACATCAACAAGCCCTGGTCCTGGGGCAAGGCCGGCTCGGTGCTGGAACACCTCTGGGTGCCGGTGGTGGTGATCGGCACGGCGGGCACCGCCGCGATGATCCGCCGGCTGCGCGCCAACCTGCTCGACGAGCTGGAGAAGCAGTACGTGGTGACCGCCCGGGCCAAGGGCGTGCCGCCGCTCAAGCTGCTGTTCAAGTATCCGCTGCGTCTCGCGATCAACCCCTTCATCGCGGACATCGGCAACCTGCTGCCCCAGGTGATCTCGGGCGCGGCGGTGATCTCGGTGGTGCTCGACCTCAACACCACGGGCCAGATGCTGGTCAGCGCCCTGCAGAGCCAGGACATGTATCTCGCCGGCTCGTTCCTGATGTTCCAGTCGCTGCTCGTCGTGATCGGCGTCTATGTCTCGGACGTCGCCCTGGCGATGCTCGACCCGCGGATCCGGCTGACCGGGGGGGCGACCAAGTGACCGATCAGGCGCGCAAGCCCGGCGGCGAGCCGCTCGACCACTGGGTCGACGAGGCGCCCTTCGATCCCCACGAGCACGAGGCGATGACGCCGGAGCAGGAGCGCTACTACCTGGCCGGCCAGTGGACGATCATGTGGTGGAAGTTCAGGCGCCACCGCCTGGCCCTGGTGTCGCTCGCCGTGCTGGTCCTCTTCTACTCCTTCGTCCTCTTCGCCGAGATCCAGGCGCCCTACAACCTGCACAGCCGCCACACCGGCTTCATCTACGCGCCGCCCCAGGCGATCCACCTGTTCCACGACGGCCGTTTCGTCGGGCCCTTCGTCTACGGCTACGACCGGACGCTCGACATGAACACCCTGCAGCGCATCTACACCTCGAATCACGACAAGGTGCAGCCGCTGCGCTACTTCTGCTCCGGCGACGAGTACGAATTCTGGGGCCTGTTCACGGCCGACTTCCACCTGGTCTGCCCGGCCGAGGGCGGCCAGTTCTTCCCGCTCGGCACCGACCGGCTGGGCCGCGACGTGCTGAGCCGGATCATCTACGGCGCCCGCATCTCCCTGACCATCGGCCTGATCGGCATCACCCTGTCCTTCGCGCTCGGCGTGGTCATCGGCGGCCTCGCCGGCTACTACGGCGGCTGGGTCGACAACGTCGTGACGCGCTCCATCGAGATCATCCGCTCGTTCCCGGAGATCCCGCTGTTCATGACGCTCTCGGCGATCCTGCCGGTCACCTGGTCGCCGGTCGGCGTGTTCTTCGGCCTGACCATCATCCTGGCCTTCCTGGAGTGGCCGGGCCTGGCGCGGGCGGTACGCTCCAAGCTGTTCTCCCTGCGCGAGGAGGACTTCACGACGGCGGCCCAGCTGATGGGCGCCAAGCCGGCGCGGATCATCGGCCGGCACCTGCTGCCGAGCTTCACCAGCCACCTGATCGCCTCGGCGACCCTGTCGATCCCCTCGATCATCCTGGCCGAGACCGCGCTCTCCTTCCTCGGCCTCGGCCTCAGGCCCCCGGTCACCTCCTGGGGCGTGCTGCTGACCGAGGCGCAGTCAAGCTCGGTGATCAACGTCTATCCCTGGCTGCTGCTGCCCGGCGTGCCGGTCGTGCTGGTCGTGCTCGCCTTCAATTTCCTCGGCGACGGATTGCGCGACGCCGCCGACCCCTACAAATAAGGAAGGTGCCTCTCCCCGCCGGTTCCGGCGCAGCCTACGGAAAAGCCATTCGATGCAACCGGGCCTTCTGGCCAAGCTCCAGGGTGAGCTGCGCCGCTTCCGCGACAAGGAGTTCCTGAAAGCCACCATGGCCGCCTGCCTGCTGGTCGCCGAGGCCGACGGCGAGGTCGACCTGGCCGAGCAGGCGACGGTGCGCCAGGCCTTCGACCGCCTGCCGATCCTGCGCGAGCTCGATACCGCCAAGGCCCTGGAGCTGTTCGAGCTCTACCGCCAGGCCCTCGCCGATCCCCGCGAGGCGCCGCGCGCGCGCCGGGTGCTCTATCGCAAGGTCGAGCGCTTCCAGGGCCGCTACAAGCACGCCCGCACGCTGCTGCGCGCCGCCTACCTGGTGCTCGGCGCCGACGGCGTCGACCATCCCGACGAGATCCGCGAGTTCAAGCGCCTCTGCGGCCTGCTCGGCCTCGATCCCGGGCAGGTCATCGGCGAGGAGCAGGTCCGCGTCGGACGCTTCGACTGACCTTCGGTCAGGAGAGCTGCACGAGGTCGACCGGCTGGCCGACGCCGGCGACCGCCTCGCCGGGCAGCGGCCGGTGCGCCGGGCGCCGCTCGAAGCCCTGGCTGCAGGCCAGCTCGTAGGCCTCGGCCGTAGCCAGCGCCAGGCTGCCGACCCGCTTGTTGTGCTTCTCGAGCTTGGCCGAGAGGTTGACCGCATCGCCGATCACCGTGATCTCGAGCCGCTTGTCGGTGCCGACCGCGCCGAACAGCACCGGCCCGGTCGCGACGGCGCCGTTGACCCGGGGCGCCGGCCGGCCGGCGGCCTCGCGCTCGCCGCGCCAGCGCTCGGCCTCCGCGATCACCGCCTCGAGCGCCGCCAGCGCCTCGGCGGCATAGGCCGCGCTCTGCTGGGTCGCGCCGAACGAGGCCATGATCCCGTCGCCCAGGTACTTGTCGATCGAGCCGCCGTGGGCCTGGACGATCGGCACGACCAGGGCCTGGTACTCGCCGAGCAGCGCCAGGACCGCCTGGGGCGATTCGGTCTCGGCGAGGCGGGTGAAGCCGCGCAGGTCGAGATTGAGGATCGCCGCGTCGCAGACCTCGGCGCTGCCGGCCTCGATCGCCTGCTCGGCGCCCTTGATGCGCTGGGCGATCTGCGGCGCGAAGAAGCGCGACAGCTCCTGCGCCGCCATGCCCTCGCTGACCGATCGGACCAGCAGGTTGCGACCGCGGGTCAGGGCGACGCCGAGGACGATCGAGACGACCAGGATCGAGATGATCTTGTCGAACTCGGCGCCGATCAGGATCGAGTTCGAGGTCAGGTACTCGACGTAGTTGCGCGTGATCATCGAGTCGTGCGGGTCCGCATAGATCACGTAGGCGACCATCAGCAGCCAGCCGACCGCCGCGACCAGGCCCGACCAGACGACGAAACGGGCATCGAAGCGCAGGGCGCGCAGCGAGATGAAGATGAAGACGTAGAGCAGCGTCGGCGCCTTCAGGTAGAACGAGGGCGGCTGGCTGTACTGGATGTGGAACCACCAGATCAGCGCCATCAGCAGGGCCATGTCGACGACCGACGACAGGGCGACGGCCCAGTTCGGCAGGCGGCCGGCATAGGCCCAGGCGATGCGAACCAGGGTCAGCGTCAGGTAGATGCCGAGGGCGATCGGCACCGGCTGGATCTGCATGCTGTGCGGCGCGGTCTTCGGCGAGATGGCGTAGAGCGTGCCGAACAGCAGCACGATGCCGAGCTGCAGCCAGCCGATCAGGCGCTCGGTCCGGTCCTCCTGGGTCTGGATCGCCGCCCGGACGCGCTGCGGCAGCCGCAGGCGCTCGACGTCCCGGGCGAAGATCCGCCGGGGCAGGCGCCAGGTCCGGGCCGGGCTCAGCTCTCTGGAAACCATCGCAACCGCCTCCCTTCCTGGAGAAGGAGCAGGACGAAAGCCATAGCCGCATTCGCGGACACGGGCGGATCAGAAGCGCGTGATGGCTCCGAGCGCTCCCGGGCGCGCGCCGGCCCGGCTCCTCAGCCGACCCGTTCGAGCCACAGGCTGGTCTCGAGCGCGCCCGGCATCAGCGGCAGGCTCCCGGCGACGCCACGGGCCACCGCCTCGGCGAGCCGGGTCGAAGCCCAGCGGCTCGACCAGAGGATCGCCCAATCGCCGCTTTCCAGCAACGGCGGCAGGACCTGCTGCTCGTTGTAGCCGCGCCAGTCCCAGCTCTCCGGGTAGTCGTCGGGCAGGAAGATGTCGTGGATCTGCAGCAGGCAGCCGATCGGCAGGCGCGGCAGCACCCGGCCGAAGAAGAGGTCGACGTCGCTGCCCGGCACCAGCAGGTGGCTGGAGTCGATCGAGACGGCGTCGCCGGCCCGCAGCCCCTCGAAGGGCGCCGGGCCGACCTGCTGCAGCAGCGCGCGATGCAGGGTGATCGGCAGGCCGGCGACGTCGGCGCGCGGCGCCGGATCGATCGCCGTCAGCGCCAGTCCGAAGCCGCCGTCGCGGGCGGCGCGCCGGAAGAAGCGCGTCGAGTGGCCGGAGCCGACCTCGACCAGGCGGGGCGGCCTGCGCTCGCGCAGCAGGACGTAGGCCGCGGCGGCGTCGAGCCGGGGGAACCAGCTCTGGCGCCAGCGCGGCTCCGGCGGCGGCGCGTCGCCGATCGCCCGCAGGGCCTCGCCGTATCGCTCGACGCCTTCGAGCAGGGCGAGCAGCGCCGGCTCGGCAGCCTGGAAGCGCTCGGCGAGCTCGGGATAGGCGTTCGCGCGGACCCGCGGCGGCCAGCTTTCGGCATAGCGGTGCGGCAGGAAGAAGCCGCGCCGCGCGAGTCCGAGCAGGGTCGGCAGGCCGAGCGCCAGGCGCCGGCGCAGGCCCCGGCTCATCGGGCGCGGCTCATCGGGCGCGGCTCACGGCGAGAGCGTCATGCCCTCGCGCGCGACCACGGTGCCCGGGCGGGCGGCCTCGGCCTGCTCGGCGACCTGGCCCATGAAGGCGTCGTCGTGAGAGGGATCATGGTGGAAGATCGCGAGGCGGGCACCGGTCGCCTCGGCCAGCCGCACGCCCTCCTGCCAGGTCGAATGGCCCCAGCCGCGGTAGCGCGGGAATTCCGCGTCCGTGTAGCTCGAGTCGTAGATGATCAGGTCCGTGCCCTCGGCCAGGCGCAGGATGCGGGAGTCGCGCTCGCCCTCGACATGCTCGGTGTCGGTCAGGTAGCAGATCGAGCGGCCGCCGTACTCGATGCGGTAGCCGCAGGCGCCGTTCGGGTGGTTGAGCGCGGCGGTCTTCAGGGTCACGCCCGGCCGCGGCGTCAAGGTTTCGCCGCACTCGAAGTCGAGAAAGCTGCAGTCGGCGGCGAAGATCGCCGGCGGCACCGGGAACAGCGGCGCGGACATGAACTTGCAGAGGACGTGATGCAGGTCGACGCCGCCCTCGAGGTGGCCGGCGTGGAAGCGGATCCGGTTGCGCTTGTCGAACAGCGGGGCGAAGAACGGCACCCCGGCGATGTGGTCGATGTGCGTGTGGGTCAGGAAGATGTCGAAGTCGAGGCCTTCCGGCCCGCAGTCGTTGACCAGGCGCTGGCCGAGCGGACGCAGGCCGGTGCCGGCGTCGAAGATCAGCAGCTGGCCGCCGCAGCGCACCTCGAGACAGGAGGTGTTGCCGCCATAGCGGCTGTAGTCCGGCCCCGGGCAGGCAATCGAGCCGCGCACCCCCCAGAAGGTCACGGAGAAATCCGTTCCGCCCGTCAACGGCCGTCCTCGGACTGTGACATGACGCTCTCTATGTAGGCGATGGAGGGCGGCCGACCAAGCGCGGGTCCGGGCGGCTCAGGGAACCAGGCGATAGCCGCCCGGCTCGGTCACCAGGATGCGGGCGTTGGAGGGGTCGGTCTCGATCTTCTGGCGCAGCCGGTAGACGTGGGTCTCCAGGGTGTGGGTGGTCACGCCCGCGTTGTAGCCCCAGACCTCGCCGAGCAGGACGTCGCGGCTGATCGCGCGGTCGCCGGCGCGGTAGAGGTACTTCAGGATCGCCGTCTCCTTCTCCGTCAGGTGCACCTTGCGGCTGGTCTCGGCATGCTGCAGCAGCTTGGCCGCCGGCCGGAAGGTGTAGGGTCCGATCGAGAAGACCGCATCCTCGCTCTGCTCGTGCTGGCGCAGCTGCGCGCGCAGCCGCGCCAGCAGGACGCCGAGCTTGAAGGGCTTGGTGACGTAGTCGTTGGCGCCGGCGTCGAGGCCGAGGATCTGGTCGGCGTCGCTCTCCATGGCGGTCAGCATGATGACCGGCGACTTGACGCCGTTGCGGCGCAGCAGCCGGCAGACCTCGCGGCCATCCAGGTCGGGCAGCCCGACGTCGAGCAGGATCGCGTCGTAATGGTCGGCCTTCGCGAGATCGAGGGCCTTGCAGCCGGTCTCGGCCTGGACCGCCGAGAACTCCTCGTGGAGCTGCAGCTGCTCGGCGAGCGAGCCGCGCAGGGCGTCGTCGTCGTCGACGATCAGGATCTTCTTCGAAGCCGGCGTCCGCATCTCAGGTCGACACTCCCGCGTCGCTAGATCAGGTCGGTCGGGACCGAAACGATCCGGCCCGTCAATCATGATCTAGTTCAATGTTCTAGAGAGCGATCTCCCTGTCACCTCGCGTCGACGCGGCACGATCGCGCTCCAGACCTCCGGAACCGGGCGGAATCAGGAAATCGCCCCGTTTTGAGCTAGATAACATACCGACCTATGGAGCGCATGGTCCTTTTCGCCGAGGGCGTCGATGGCACTGAAGTGATGCCGGCCAGGCAAAGGCACGGCTGCGCCGGACAGTCCGCGGGCCTGCCAGGCGGCCAGGAATTCGGCCTGCTGGTCGCGGAACTCCTCGGGCTCCTCGTCGCCGACCGCCAGCAGGATCGGCGGCCCGTCCTCCGGGATCAGGGCCTGCGGGCTGCCCGCCGCGACCGCCGCGTCGTCGAGCTGCAGCACCTCCTGCTGATAGGACAGGCGGATCGGCTGCAGCTGATAGAGCCCCGAGACCGCGCAGGCGCCGCGCAGCAGGTCGCGCGGCAGGTCGTGACGCGACCAGTCGGCGACGGCCGCCATGGCGGCCAGGTGGCCACCTGCCGAGTGGCCCGCGACGACGATGCCCTCGCGGTCGAAGCCGAGCTCCTCGGCGTTCTCGTAGAGCCAGGCGACCGCCCGCTCGATCTCCTCGACCATCTGCGGGATGCGGCCGGCGGGCGCCAGGGTGTAGTTGATCGAGGCGAAGGCGACGCCGGCCTCGACGAAGGCCGGTGCCAGGTAGGAGAAGTCGCCCTTGTCGAGCGACTGCCAGTAGCCGCCGTGGATGAAGGCGACCAGCGGCGCCTCGCCGCCGCCGGCCGGGAAGTAGTCCAGCGTCTGCAGCGGCTGCTCGCCGTAGGGCAGGTCGAGGCGGCAGTCGAGCTGCGCGCGGACGCGGCGGCTGTCGTCGGCCCAATGGGCGAAGAACTCGACGTGCTCGGGCGTACGTGCCCGGAGATTGATCTGCCGATCGAGCGCGGCCTTGTCGTAGCCGCGCCAAAGGGTCCCGCCCATGCGCTTCAAGCCTCCCATGCGTTGCCGGCTGCTTCGTGCGAACCATGTATAGGCAGCGTGTCGCGCCAAAGAAAAGGGCCGACCGCACCGTTGCGGAGCGGTAGCCTGACCGCCGCCGCCCTCGCCGAAAGTCACGACGCCCGAATGGACCAGCACATCCCGACACAGCCTTCGGGCCCCGAAGCCGCCCACCGGGTGCAGCAGGCCCTGGCGGCCCTGCGCCGCGGCGCCGCCGTGGTCGTCGACGCCGCCGACGGCCCGCTCCTGGCGGCGGCTCCTGAGTGCCTCGACGAGGCGGGGCTGCGGGCGTTCCGCGCCCAGGCCGGCCGCGGCGGGCTGTGGCTGGCCTGCGCCGCCTGGCGCAGCCCGGACGGGCCGCGCGCCCTGGAGGTCTCCGGACTCGGTGCCGGCGAACTGCTCGCCCTCGTCGATCCGGCGCGCAGCCTCGAGGAGCTGGCGCGCGCGCAGCGCCTCGCGGCGGCCCCGACCGACGCCGATGCCGCCCTCGAGCTGTGCAAGCTGGCGCACCTGATGCCGGCGGCGCTGTTGGCGAGCAGCCAGCTCGACTGCCCCTGGCGGGTCTCGACCGGAGAGATCGCCGCCTATGCCGGCTGGGTCGACAGCGCCCTGATCCGCGTCGTCGAGGCCCGCGTGCCGCTGGCCTTGGCCGAGGACGCCCGGATCGTCGCCTTCCGGCCGCGCGACGGCGGCCGCGAGCATCTGGCGATCCTGGTCGGCCGCCCCGAGGACCAGGCGGAGCCGCTGGTCCGGATCCATTCCGAATGCTTCACGGGCGACCTGCTCGGCTCGCTGCGCTGCGACTGCGGCGAGCAGCTGCGCGGCGCGCTGGCGGCGATGAACGAGGCTGGCGCCGGCGTCCTGCTCTACCTCGCCCAGGAAGGCCGCGGCATCGGCCTGGTCAACAAGCTGCGCGCCTATTCGCTGCAGGATCGCGGCGCCGACACGCTGGAGGCCAACGAGGCCCTCGGCTTCGCCGGCGACGAGCGCAGCTACCAGCCCGCCGCCGCGATGCTGCAGGCGCTCGGCGTGGGCCGGGTGCGGCTGCTGACCAACAATCCGGACAAGCTGGCCGCCCTGGCGGCGGCCGGCGTCGAGGTCGTCGAGCGGGTGCCGCACAGCTTCCCCTCGAACGGCCACAACGAGAGCTATCTCGCGACCAAGGCGGAACGCTTCGGCCATCTTTTCTGATCGGCAGGATTTGCCGGGCAAGCGCCGGCTCCGAGCGGGGATCGCCGCCGTCAAGCCGTTGAAAGACAAAGCCTGCCGAACTGGCATCGGTCTTGCGTCAGGATCGGCGCAATGTCACGCGCCCTCGACTTCGACCCCTTCGTCCATCCGCCGCTGCAGGCCGGGCAGCGCGCTCAGCTGCGCGCCGAGGGCAAGATGGGGCCGGCCGACCGCGAGCTGACGTTCGGCGAGTTCCTCGACGCGATCAATCCGCTGCAGCACATCCCCATCGTCGGATC
This sequence comes from Tistlia consotensis USBA 355, assembly GCF_900177295.1. Taxonomy (GTDB): domain Bacteria; phylum Pseudomonadota; class Alphaproteobacteria; order Kiloniellales; family DSM-21159; genus Tistlia; species Tistlia consotensis. Next base: position 225,501 of record NZ_FWZX01000004.1, on the reverse strand, counting down.
GATCTACCGCGCGATCACCGGCGACACGATGGACAGCACCGCCTCGGTGGTCGGCTCGATGATCTACGGCGGCCCGGTCGGCATGGTCGCCGGGCTGGTCGATGCCGTGGTGCAGCAGGCCAGCGGCCACGACATCGGCGGGCTGGCGCTCGCCATGGTCAGCGGCGAGGACATCACGGCGCCGGTCGCGGCGACGGCCAGCGCGGCGACCGCCGCCGCCGAGCAGGCCGCATCGGCGGCGGCCACGGGCGCCGATGCGGCGGTGGCGACGGCGGCGCAGACGGCGGCAGTCGCGGGGGCCGTCACGGCGGACGCCGCACAGCCGGCCACCTCCCGGGCGGCAGCCGCGGCCACGCCGCCTGCGGCCGAGCCGGCGGCGATGGCCGGGGCTGCAGCCATGGCCGGGCCGGCGGCCGTGGCCGAGCCGACGGCGGCGACCGGGGACGGCAAGGTGCTGGAAGGCAAGGATGCGCTGGCCGCGCTGGCCGCGGACCTGCGCGCTGCGGCGTCCGGCAGGCCGACCGCCTCGACGGCCGCCGCGCCGTTGCGCGCGAGCGCCGCGGCCCAGCAGGCCGCGGCCTCCGAGGTGCCACCGCCCGGCAGCTTCATGCCGCTCAAACAGCGCGACTTCGGCGGTCCCGAGCTGGCCACGAAGCTCAATCCCGCGCACGCCGCCGGCGAGAGCCGCCTCGGCCAGGACACCGTGCGCTCGAAGGGGCTGTTCCCGGCCAGCCTGAGCGTCGCCGCGGAGCGTGCACCGGCCGCCGCGGCCGAGCCGGCGGCGAGCGGCGCTCCGGCCGCGCCCGGCCTGCAGGCCGATCAACGCTTCGCGGGCGAGATCGCGCCGCGCACGAACTTCACCGACCGCATGATGGAAGCGCTGAACAAGTACCAGGCGCTGAGCCGGCAGAACGAGGGCGCCGGGGCGGTGAACTGAGCGGGCCCTGGCCGAGGTCCGTCGCAGGCGCTATAGGGCTGTCATGGATCTCCTGGTCGGCCCGGACAGCGACGACGGCGGCCGGTGGCAGGCCTGCTGGAACGGACGGCGCTTTCGCTGCGCGGTCGGCCGAGGCGGGCTGATCGCCGCCGCGACCAAGCGTGAGGGCGACGGCGCGACGCCGCTCGGCCGTTGGCCGCTGCGCCGCCTGCTCTACCGGCCCGATCGGGAGCGCCCGGACGCCGCCTGGCGGCTGCCGAGCCTGGCCATCGCGCCCGGGGACGGCTGGTGCGACGACCCCGGACACCCGGACTACAACCGTGCCGTCGCCCTGCCCTTTCCGGCCGGCCACGAACGGCTGTGGCGCGACGACAGCCTCTACGACCTGGTGGTTGTGCTCGGCCACAACGACAGTCCGCCGGAGCCGGGGCTGGGCAGCGCGATCTTCCTGCACTGCGCGCGGCCCGACTGGCGGCCGACCGAGGGCTGCGTCGCCCTGGCGCCTGAGGACCTGCGCAGCCTGCTGCGCGAGGTCGGCCCGGAGGACGCCGTGCTGGTGACCGATCTCCTGCCGCCTCAGGGGTAGCTGCGACGTCCGAAGATCGCGCTGCCGACGCGCACGTGGGTCGCGCCGAGCTGGACGGCGGCCTCGAAGTCCGCGCTCATGCCCATCGACAGGCCGGTCAGGCCGCAGTCGCCGGCGAGCCGGCGCAGCAGGCCGAAGTGCGGCGCCGGTGCCTCGTCCACTGGCGGGATGCACATCAGGCCCTCGACCGGCAGGCCGAGCTCGTCGCGGCAGAGGCGCACGAAGGCCGCTGCCTCGGCCGGCGTGATGCCGGCCTTCTGCGGCTCCTCGCCGGTGTTGACCTGGACGAAGCAGCGCGGCCGCCGGCCCTGCCTGGCCATCTCCTTGGCGAGCGCGCGCGCCAGCTTCTCACGGTCGACCGACTGGATGACGTCGAACAGGGCGACCGCGTCGGCGGTCTTGTTGCTCTGCAGCGGTCCGATCAGGTGCAGCTCGAGGTCGGGGTGGCGCCGGCGCAGCTCCGGGAACTTCGCCTGGGCCTCCTGGACGCGATTCTCCCCGAACACCGTCTGACCAGCCGCCAGTGCCGCCTCGACCGCCCCGATACCGAAGGTCTTGGAGACCGCGACCAGGGTCACCTGCCCCGCCGGCCGGCCGACCTCGAGCGCCGCCCGCTCGATGCGGCGGCGGATGTCGGCGAGATTGGCGGCGACCCCGGCGGCGTCGGCGGCTTCGCTCATCCCTGGACTCCTGCGGTTTGCGCGAGCGGCAAGGCGCCCTCGACCGGTCGGCCGTCGGCGTCCAGATAGCCGAAGCGGCGCATGCCGTCGCGGCAGCCCTCGACCAGTCGCTCGACCTGCGCCGGCGTGTAGAGCTCGCGCCAGGCGCCGCTGCGCCCCTGGCGGAAGAAGCGCTCGGCGTTGGGCGAGCGCTCGACGAAGCCGTCCTGCTCCTCCAGGCGGCGCAGCACGCCGAAGGACGAGAAGCGCAACGCCCGCTGGAAGCGCTGGCGGTCGAGCGGCAGCCCCAGGAAGCGGACCAGGCCAGCGAAGGACCGCTCCGGATCGCTCTTGAGGTCCTCGTAGCGCAGGAAGTGGCGGCGCAGGCCGGGGGCGTCGAGCCAGCTCGCTGCATGCTCCTGCCAGCTGCCGAGATAGACGAAGGTCAGGCGATCGTGGCGCGGGATGTGGTTGTTCGGGTCGCAGAGGTAGTCGATCGCCGTGTCGAGATCGATGCCGAAGTGGTCGGCATAGGACGGCGCGACGTCGAGCGGGTTGCGCAGGACATAGACTGCGCCGCTGGTGACGCTCGGCTCGACGGTCGGCGAGCCCTTGAGCACGGCGATCTTGCTGTGGGTCTTGCACAGCAGGGTGTCGGGCCGCGAGGCGGCGATCATCCGCTGGGCCTGGGGCCGCAGGCGGTTGACCTCCTCGTCGTCGATCTCCTCGTAGGGCTTGCCGGTCAGGGTCTCGTATTCGCCGACCCGCTGGTCGCTGACCAGGAAGCGGTTGAGCTCGTTGATGTCGAGCGGTCCCGGGCGGTTGGCGAAGAGATTGGCCAGGAACGCCCGCACCCAGGTGTTGCCGGACTTCGGATAGGACGCGAGCCAGAGGATGTCTGCCACGAGCGCGCGCCGCCGCTAGAGCACGGGCCGGTCGTCGGCATCGAGATAGCCGAAGCGGCGCATCGCCTCGCGATTCGCCTCGATCAGCCGCTGGCGCTGTGCCGCGTCGAGCGTCTCGAAGCCCTTGCCGATGCGGCCGACGCGGAAGAACTTCTCGGCCTGGGGCGAGCGCTCGAGGAAGCGATACTGATCCTCCTGACGCCGCGCCTCGTCGAACGAGGCGAAGCCGACCGCCCGCTCGATCCGCTCGGCGTCATGGGTGACGCCCAGGTGCCGGATGACCTTCGCGAAGGACTCGGCGGGCGCGCGCAGCATGTCCTCGTAGCGCAGCACCAGGGGCTTGAGCGGCGCCGCCTCGGCCCAGCGGATGGCATGGCTGCCCCAGGCGCCGATCTTCTGGCCGATCGTGCGCTTGCCGTCGCCCTGCAGCTCGCTGCCCGGGGAGCAGAGCGAGGAGACGGCGTTGTCGAGGCTGAGCCCGTAGTGGTGCGCGACGGAATCCGCGACGTCGAAGGGGTTGCGCACGAGATAGACCGTCGCCCGGGTCGCCGGCACGGTGATCGAGGGGATGCCGTCCTCGACGTAGAGCGCACTGTGGGTCTTGATGAGGATCAGGTCCGGGCCCTGGGTCGAGAGCAGGCGGTGGACGCGGGGCTTCAGCCGGTGGATCGTCGCCAGGTCGAGCGCGCCCGCCGGCCGGCCGGTCAGCTTGACGTAGGGCTCGGCGATCATGTCGCCGAAGGTCAGCTTGTGGATCTGGTTGATCGGAAAGGGCTCGCTGCGGTCGAGCAGGTAGTTGGCGAGGAACAGGCGTAGCCAGGTGTTGCCCGACTTCGGGTAGGAGGCCAGCCAGACCAGGGTCGGCCGGACGGGCGGCAACGCGGCGGCGGCCGGGCCGGTCGGGCCGAGGGTCGGTTTCGGAAGGGGCGGTTGCAGGGTCGGCATGGCCTCAGAGCGGCTTCGATGGTCTGGTTCTGATCGTCGCCGGAGCGGCAGGACGGCGGCGGCACGGCCCGGCGGCCGGCGCGGGCGGCATAGCACGCCTCATGACGCCGGCTCCAGGCCAACCGCATGGTCGACCGGGCGGCCGTCCGCGTCCAGATAGCCGAAGCGTCGCATCGCCTCGCCGTGCGCGGCCACGAGGCGGCCGCGCTGCTCTTCGCCGAGGCGGTCGCGACCCCGGCCGATCTGCCCGGCCCGAAAGAACCGCTCCGCCTTGCTCGACCCTTCGACGAAGCCGACCCGTTCCTCCTGGCGCCGTGCCTCGTCGAAGGCGGCGAAGCCGATCGCCCTCTCGACGCGCGGCGGATCGCAGGGCAATCCGAGATGCCGCACCACGGCGGAGAAGGCGCCGAGCGGGTCGCGGCGCAGGTCCTCGTAGCGCAGCACCAGCGGGTTCAGCGGCGCGGCATCGGCCCAGCGGGTCGCGTGGCTGCCCCAGTCGCCGATCCGCTGCCCGAGCTTGCGGCGCGGGTCGCCGCGCAGCAGCGCGTTGGGCGAGCAGAGCGTGTCGACGGCCTGGTCGAGGCCGACGCCGAAATGCTGGGCGAAGGAGTCGGCGACGTCGAAGGGGTTGCGCACGAGATAGACCGTCGCCCGGGTCGCCGGCACGGTGATCGAGGGAATGCCGTTCGAGACGTAGAGCGCGACGTGGGTCTTGACCAGGATCAGGTCCGGCCCCTGGGTCGAGAGCAGGCGGTGGACCTGAGGTCGCAGGGCGTGGACCGTCGCCTCGTCGAGCGCCTCGATCGGCCTGCCGCTCAGCTTGACGTAGGGCTCGGCGACGTTGTCGGCGAAGGTCAGCTTCGGCAGATCGTTGATCGGAAAGGGCTCGCTGCGGTCGAGCAGGTAGTTGGCGAGGAACAGGCGCAGCCAGGTGTTGCCCGACTTCGGATAGGAGGCGAGCCAGACCAGGGTCGGCCGGACAGGCGGCGTCGCACCCGGTGGCGGGGGCCTGAGCGTCGCCATGGCCTCACACCGGCTCCAGGGCGCCGGACCGGATCAGGTCCTGGAGCGCCTCGTCGAGCGCGGCCGCCGGCCGGTCGGGGAAAGCGGCCTGCAGGTCGCTGAGCGCGAAGAGCTCGACACGGCGCGCCCACTCGGCCAGCTGCGCGGCCAGGGGCCCGCCCGGCGTCGGCGCGGCGTCGAGCAGCCCGGCCCGGCGCAGCCGGAAGCGATGGTTCGGCCGGCGATGCGGCAGGTTGTAGACGGCATACTGCTCGAAGGCCTTGGCACGCAGGAACTGCCGCATCGTCTCGGCCTGTTGCGGCTGGCCGACCACGGCCCGCAGCTGCTCGGCGACCTCGACGAGCTGCCGGGCGAGCGCCTCCGGCTCGTCGAAATGGGCGAGCGGCTCGCGGAATGCCGGGATCTTCGGCAGGTCGCGCACCAGCAGGTTGACGAAATCCTGGACCACGAAATGGCAAACGCCATAGCCGACGTGGACCGCGGCGTCGGTCTCCGCCAGCGCCTGGTGGTAGAAGCCGGGCGGCACGTAGAGCAGGTCGCCGGGCTCGAGCGTCACCTCGAACAGCAGCGGGCCCTTGCGCTTCTCGCCCTCCTCGGGCGAGACGCTGGGGCTGTCGAAGCCGGGAATGCGCGCCGGATTCTGCTCGCGGTTGGCATAGATCTTCCAGGTCTTGCGGCCGACGATCTGCAGCGCAAAGACGTTCTGGGTGTCGAAGTGGACGTGATAGCCCTGGACCTTGTGCCAGGAGGCGAAGAGGCTGACGGAGACCGGCGCGCCGGCCGCCGAGGCGACCGCCGCCGCGGTCGAGCGGATGCCGGGCAGCAGCGTGTCGATGTAGTTCAGTACGACCGTCGCGCCGCGGGCGACCAGCTCCTGGACTCGCTGGCTGTCCGGCTTCAGCGTGCGCCGGCCCTCCCGATCGATGCCCTCGTAGCAATAGGCCTGGGGCGGCAGGGAGCGCCCGTTGAGCGCGAGCTCCAGTGACGAATCGCTCCAGATCGAGGTCATCGCCATGATCTCGTTGATCTGCGGCCAGGTCACCGTGCGGCCGGCCTTGTCGATCGCCCCGGCCGGAATGTGCAGCGGCCGGCGACCGTAGTAGTCGGCGAAGAAGCGGGCGGGCTCCAGCGGTGCGATCAACGCACGGAAGCTGAGCGGTGCCTCCGAAGGCGCACTCCCGGGAGAGGCGGCGGTCGGCTTGGCGAGCCCGGCAGATGTCACGTGGCGGTGCTCCGGTATCCGGGGCCGGACGGCGCGATCGGTCCGGCTGTCTGGAGACTAGTCACGGCAGTCACGGAACGCAAACGGAACGCTCGGTGGTCGCGGAACGGAAAAGGGGAGCAGCCGGAGCTGCTCCCCTTCCCGCAAAACAGGTACCGGTGTCGGATCAGAACTTCAGCTTGAACGCACCGATGACGGCCCAGGTCTCGGCATTCGAGCCGTTGTCCGCATCGAGGTTCTGGTAGCTGACCGAGCCGACGGCCGTCACGCCCGGGCCGAGGGCGTAGCTGGCCGCGCCCTCGTAGGCCTGGTACTCGCTGCGACCGGCAGCGGCAGTGGCGTCGGCCTCACCGTTGAAGTAGGTGAGCGACACGCCCCAGGGGCCGGTCTCGTAGGACGCACCGACGTCGAACGAACGGCCGGTGTTGGCGCCCATGTCGTTGGCCTTGGCATAGGAGCCACCGACCGTGAAGCCGGCGTAGCCCAGGTTGGCGCCGAACGAGTAGATGCTCGGGTCGGTACCGGCAGCCGACTGGTCGTTGGCCCAGTCGTAGCGGCCCGACACGGCGACGTCGAACCCGCTGAACGAGTTGACGAAGTTGCCGCCGAGCGAGAAGCCGTCACGGTAGGAGACGGTCGTCTCGTCGACCTGCGAGTTCGAATCCTGCTGCGGATCCGGCAGGTAGGACGCGCCGAACTGGAAGCCCGAGAAGCGCGGCGTGAAGTAGGTGATCTTGTTCGAGTCGTTGTTGCGATCGAGCTCGAGGTAGGTCGACCCCAGCGGCGCCCGGAAGAAGCCGGCACCGGCGAAGCCGCCGCTCTGCGGCAGGAAGCCGGTCAGAACGCCGGTCGAGTTGACACCGACGCCGACGTCCGGCGCGGCGTAGGTCATCAGGTAGCCGGCCGAGTTCTCGGAGCCGATGTTGAAGCGGCCGAACGAGCCCTCGACGAAGAGGAAGGACTCGTCGATCTGGTCGCCGGTGTTGGTGTTGCCCTCGAGCTGGATGTTGACGCCGAACTTGAGGCCGTTGTCGAGGGTCGTCGAACCGACGAACCAGACTTCGGAGTTCGACTTGACGTCGAAGCCGTTGAAGGCGTCGCTGCCGGAGCCGACGTTGGTGCTGCTGTTGCCATAACCCAGGTACTGGATCATGTAGCCGCCGAGGCCCAGCTGGATCTGGGCCTGGGCCGGAGCGGCCGCCACGCCAGCGACGACGCCGGCAGCAGCCAGAGCCGTACCGCTGAGAAGAAGCTTCTTCATTGCTCAACCCTTCCTTTTATCGTCCGGCCGAGACCGGACCAGTTGGTTTTCTGCCCCTAAGGGATTTGGGGATGTCCCCTGGCCCCAGTCACAGAAGGCGATCGCAGCGCTGAGCCGCGCGTCGATCCGAGCGGCAGTCTTATCGACGGGCGCCTCAGGGTCAACGCGGATCACATCCTCTCTGTGCTGTTTGTACAATACTGTGGCTTTCACGACACAGTCGGTGACTTTGGCATGGAATCAATGCCTTAGCCTTTCGCACTAGCGAGATGGGCGAAGGCCTCGCGCTCCTGCCGGTGCCTCCCGGCCGGGTTCGGGACGGCCCGGCGCCGGGGTCCGGCGGCGGCTGCGACAGCGTGTCTACGGCCGTGCGGCGATTTGGACGCCGCCGGCGGTCCGCTTCCGTGCCGTAGTTTCGCGCGTCCCCGGCAAGGCGAGCGCGCAACGTGAACGACGTCCTGTCCCTCGTCGAACGACAGCAGTGGAGCGAAGCGGAACGGCGCTGCCGCGCGGCCCTCGCGCGCGATGCCGTGAATCCGCAGCTGCTCACGCTGCTCGGCATGGCGCTCCTGATGAAGGGCGAGCCCGAGGCCGCGTTGCGGCCCCTCGAGGCGGCGCTCAGGCGGCAGCCGGGCCTGCCGGGGCCGTCAACGCCAAGGGCCTCGCCCTGGAGCGCACCGGGCGCTTCGCGGAGGCGGTTGCGGCCTACCGGCAGCTGGTCGCCACGACGCCGTCGGCGGCCGCCTGGTTCAACCTGGGCAATGCCTGCCGCCGGGCCGGTGACGCGGCGGCCGCGCTCGCCGCCTACGGCGAGGCCTGCTCCCGTGCGCCGGACGACCTGCGCGCGCGCTCGGCCCTGGTGCGGATGAAGCAGGATCTCTGCGACTGGCGGGGGCTCGACGCGCTGGCGGCCCGGCTCGTCGAGCAGGCCGAGCGCGTCGGCCAGCCGCTCGACCCCTTCCGCTTCCTGACCCTGACCGACGACGAGGCGGCCCAGCAGAGGAACGCCCGGCGCTGGGCCAGGCGCTTCGAAACGGCACGGCAGCAGCCCCGGCCGGCGGTCGCCAGGGACCGGATCGCGCTCGGCTACCTCTCCGCGGACCTGCAGCACCATGCGACGGCCCACCTGATGGCGCAGCTGTTCGAGCTGCACGATCGCCGGCGCTTCTCGGTCACCGCCTACTCGCTGGGCGCCGACGACGGCAGCGCCGAGCGGCGCCGCCTGCTGCGGGCGTTCGACCGCTTCGTCGACTGCGCCGGCCTGCCGGCCGAGGCCGTCGCCCGACGCATCGCGGAGGAGGAGACCGACATCCTGATCGATCTCAAGGGCTACACGCGCGATGCCGCGCCGCGGGTCCTGGCCGCCCGGCCGGCGCCGGTGCAGGTCCAGTGGATCGGCTTTCCGGGAACGCTGGGCGCGAGCTTCGTCGACTACCTGCTCGCCGACCGGCTGGTGCTGCCGGACCCGGCGCGGGGCTTCTACGACGAGCGCGTCGTCAGGCTGCCCGGGAGCTACCAGGTCAACGACCGCCGGCGGCCCCGGCCGCGGACGGCACCGCCGCGAGCCGCCTTCGGCCTGCCGGAAGGCGGGCCGGTCGCCGCCTGCTTCAACAATCCGAACAAGCTGACGCCCAAGGTCTTCGCGCTCTGGATGCGGCTGCTCGCCGCCGTCGGCGACGCGACGCTCTGGCTGCTCTGCGACCGCGCCGAGGGGCGGGCGAACCTGCGCGCCGCCGCGGAGGGCCACGGCATCGACGGCCGCCGGCTGGTGTTCGCGACCAAGCTGCCGCTCGAGGCGCACCTCGCACGCTACCGGCACGTCGACCTGTTTCTCGACACCCTGCCCTACAACGCCCATACGACGGCCAGCGATGCGCTCTGGATGGGCTGCCCCCTGGTCACCCGGATCGGCGACAGCTTCGCCGGGCGGGTCGCCGCCAGCCTGCTCGCCGCGGTCGGCCTGGAACGCTACGTGACCCGCACGCCCGAAGCGTACGAAGCCGTCGCGCGGCGCCTGCTGCAGAGCCCCGAGGAGCGCACGGCCGTGCGCGAGCATCTGGCCCGCAACCCCGAATCCCTGCCGCTCTTCGATACGCCGCGTACGACGGCCGCGGTCGAGCGCGCCTACGAGACCATGTGGGCGCGGGCGCTGGCCGGGCTCGCGCCGCAGTCCTTCGACCTCTGAGCGGACCGCAGGCCGGCCGTCACGCCGGGGCCGGCCTGCGGGGCCTTGCCCTGCCCGCTCAGAACTCGAGCTTGAGGCCGCCGACGACCGCCCAGGTCCGGGCGTTCGATCCGGTGTCGGCGTCGAGGTCCTGGTAGCTGACCGACCCGACCGCCGTGACGCCCGGGCCGAGGGCGTAGCTGGCGGCACCCTCGTAGGCCTTGTAGGTGCTGTCGCCGGGGGCCGCGCTCGCCTCGGCCTTGCCGTTGAAGTAGGTGAAGGAGACGCCCCAGGGCCCGGTCGCATAGGACGCGCCAAGGTCGAAGGAGCGGCCGGTGTCGGCGCCGTTGTCGTCGGTGTGGGCATAGGAGCCACCGACCGTGAAGCCGGCGTAGCCCAAGTTGACGCCGACGGCGTAGAGGCTGGGATCGCTGCCCGCGGCCGACTGGTCGTCGGCCCAGTCGTAGCGGCCGGAGACCGCGACGTCGACGCCGGCCAGCGTGTCGACGAAGTTGCCGCCCAGCGAGAAGCCGTTGCGATAGGAGACGGTGGCCTCGTCGACCTGCGCGTTCGAATCCTCGTTCGGGTCCGGCAGGTAGGAGGCGCCGAGCTGGAAGCCCCGGTAGCGCGGCGTGAAGTAGGTGATCTTCTCCGACTTTCCGCTCCCATCGAGCTCCAGGTAGGTCGAGCCGAGCGGCGCATCGAAGAAGTTGGCGCCAGCGAAGCCGCCGTCCTGCGGCAGGAAGCCGGTCAGGATCGAGGTCGAGTTGACACCCAGGCCGACATCCGGCGCGGCATAGCTCATCAGGTAGCCGGCCGAGTTCTCCGATCCGATGTTGAAGCGGCCGAACGCGCCCTCGACGTAGAGGAAGGACTCGTCGATCTGGTCGGCGGTGTTGGTATTGCCCTCGAGCTCGATGTCGACGCCGAAGGTCAGGCCGTTGTCGAGCGTCGTCTCGCCGAGGAAATGGACCTCGGAGTTCGACTTGACGTCGAAGCCGTTGAAGGCGTCGCTGCCCGAGCCGACGTTCGTGCTGCTGTTGGCGTAGCCGAAGAACTGCTGCATGTAGCCGCCGAGGCCCAGCTTGACCTGAGCCTGGGCCGGTGCCGCGACCGCGACGCTGGCTGCGGCCACCGCCACCATGGCGGTGCTGTTGAGAAGACCCCTCTTCATTGCCCAACCCCTCCTTCTGATCAGGAAGACCCGGGCGGTTGACGCTTTGCCCCTTAGGGGAAGGAGTTGCCCCCGAAGATCCCGGTCGGATGAAGCGATCGACACGCCGTGATCTGACGCGGTCACTGTCATCCCGGCCCTCAGGTCGGTCAATCTGTCGCAGTGCGGTATGCTACCAATCCATTTTGGCTGTAACATTCCCGCCACAGATCGAAGGCGGCTTGTGCTTCAATAGCTTGAAGGCCCATCCATGTTGCTGCATTGCAAACGATGCGATGCAACATCCGTGGCCGCGGGGCGGTTCGTCGCTACCGATGCGGATACACCTGCCCGCACGGAGGCGGCCGCGGCAGCCCGAGGCCTTGCGGTCGGCCGGTTCCGCTGGATCCTGCGCCAGCTTGACGGGGCGGCGGACCCCATGGTCTATCATCGGTCGCCCCTTGGACCACCGCGCGACGGGCGGTGGGCGGTCACCGACAAGAGAGCGATACGTCCCGTGGATTTCAAATCTCCCTTCAGCCGGTCAGCCGGCAAGCGCTCGCGGCTCTGTTGGCCGGCGCTGCGCTGGACGGCTGTGCTGCTGCTGAGCGCGACGGTCGCGGCCTGCTCGGCGGCCGACTCCAATACCGCCTACCCGCAGAGCAAGCCGGGCAAGGGCGGCGGCGCGACCTACAAGCAGCAGGAGAGCCTGTTCGGTCCCGGCGGCCTCAACCTGTTCGGCGGCGGCAAGGACCAGCCGACGCCCGACAGCGGCGGCACAGGCATCGGCGTCAACGCGTTCCTGTGGCGCGCGTCGCTCGACACGCTGTCGTTCATGCCCCTGGCCTCGGCCGATCCCTTCGGCGGCGTGATCATCACCGAGTGGTACTCGCCGCCGCAGAGCCCGAAGGAACGGTTCAAGGTCAACGTCTTCATCCTCGGCCGGGAGCTACGCGCCGACGGCGTGCGCGCCTCGATCTTCCGACAGGTGCGCGACGAGACGGGCGCCTGGGCCGACGCGCCCTCCAGCGAGGACTCCAATACCGAGATGGAGAACGCGATCCTGACCCGGGCGCGCCAGCTGCGCATCGCGCAGGCCGGCTGACGCCCGGCGGCCGCGACCGACAGGCTTTCGCCGAACCGAGGGGCGGCCCGCCGCCCTCAGCACGAGGATCCCCATGAGTCGTTACGATCCGAAGGTCAGCGAACCGAAGTGGCAGGCGGCCTGGAACGGCGCCGGCTGCTTCGAGGTGCGCGCCGAGCTGGATCGCCCCAAGTACTACGTCCTGGAGATGTTCCCCTATCCCTCGGGGCGCATCCACATGGGCCACGTGCGCAACTACACGATCGGCGACGTGATCGCGCGCTACAAGCGCGCGCGCGGCTTCAACGTGCTGCATCCGATGGGCTGGGATGCCTTTGGCCTGCCGGCCGAGAACGCGGCGATGGAGCGTGGGGTCCATCCGGCGACCTGGACCTACGGCAACATCGACGCGATGCGCGAGCAGCTGAAGTCGATGGGCCTGTCGATCGACTGGAGCCGCGAGCTCGCGACCTGTCATCCCAGCTACTACCGGCACCAGCAGCGCCTGTTCCTGCAGTTCCTCGAGGCCGGCCTGGTCTATCGCAAGGAATCCTGGGTCAACTGGGATCCCGTCGACCAGACTGTGCTGGCCAACGAGCAGGTCATCGACGGCTGCGGCTGGCGCTCGGGCGCGCCGATCGAGCGGCGCAAGCTGTCGCAGTGGTTCTTCCGCATCACCGCCTTCTCGGACGAGCTGGCCGACGCCCTCGACGGCATGGACGGCTGGCCCGAGAAGGTCAGGCTGATGCAGCGCAAGTGGATCGGCCGCTCCGAGGGCGCCCGCGTGTTCTTCGAGGTGCTCGGCCGCGACGAGCGGCTCGAGGTCTTCACGACACGGCCCGACACCTTGTTCGGCGCCTCGTTCTGCGCCCTCTCGCCGCATCATCCCCTGACCGCCGAGCTGGCCGCCGCCAATCCGGCGCTGCGCGACTTCGTCGCCGAGTGCGATCGCCTGGGCACCAGCGAGGAGACGATCGAGCGGGCCGAGAAGCAGGGCTTCGATACCGGACTCAGGGTCCGGCACCCCTTCCTGCCGGATCGGATCCTGCCGGTCTACGTCGTCAACTTCGTGCTGTACGAGTACGGCTCGGGCGCGATCTTCGGCTGTCCGGCCCACGATCAGCGCGACCTCGACTTCGCCCGCAAGTACGGCCTCGACGTCACTCCGGTGGTGCTGCCGACGGGCCAGGACCCGGCGACCTTCGAGGTCGGCGATACGGCCTTCGTCGAGGACGGCACGCTGATCAATTCCGCCTTCCTCGACGGCCTCGACGTCGCCGAAGGCAAGCGCGCGTCGATCGCCAGGCTCGAGGCGCTCGGCGCTGGCAAGGGCACGGTCCAGTACCGCCTCCACGACTGGGGCGTCTCGCGCCAGCGCTACTGGGGCTGTCCGATCCCGGTGATCCACTGCCCGAGCTGCGGCGCCGTGCCGGTGCCGGTCGCCGACCTGCCGGTCGCGCTGCCCGACGAGGTCGACTTCTCGCAACCCGGCAATCCGCTGGCCCGCCACGAGGGCTGGAAGTCCGTCGCCTGCCCGGGCTGCGGCGGCGCCGCGACGCGCGACACCGACACGATGGACACCTTCGTCGATTCCTCCTGGTACTTCGCGCGCTTCTGCGCGCCGCAGTTCGAGGAGGCGCCGCTCGACCCCGCGGCGCTCGACTACTGGATGCCGGTCGACCAGTACATCGGCGGCATCGAGCACGCGATCCTGCACCTGCTCTACTCGCGCTTCTTCATGCGCGGGCTGAAGCAGTTCGGCTACAGCCGCGAGGCCGAGCCCTTCGCCGCCCTCTTCACCCAGGGCATGATCGGTCACGAGACCTACCGCGATCCGGACGGCAAGTGGCTCTCGCCGGACGAGGTCGAGAAGGACTCCGACGGCGGGCTCTCGACGCGCGACGGCCGCCCGGTGACGCTCGGCCGCGTCGAGAAGATGAGCAAGTCGAAGCGGAACACGGTCGATCCGACGACGATCATCGGCAACTACGGCGCCGACACCGCGCGCTGGTTCATGCTGTCGGACAGCCCCCCGGACCGCGACATGGAGTGGACCGAGGCGGGCATCGAAGGCGCCTGGCGGTTCGTTCAGCGCCTGTTCCGCATCGTGACCGGGGCCGCGCCGTCTCTGCCTGCCGCCGGCAGCCCCCTGCCCGCCGCCTTCGGTGCCGAGGCCTTCGCCCTGCGGCGCCAGGTCCACAAGGCGATCGAGCAGGTCGGTCGCGATTTCGAGAGCTTCGGCTTCAACAAGGCGGTCGCCCGGCTCTACGAGCTGACCAACGCCCTGGCCGGCTTCCGCGCCGCCGACGAGGGCGACCGCTGGGCCCTGCGCGAAGCCTGCGAGACCCTTGCCCGCCTGGGCGCGCCGATGATCCCGCACCTCGCCGAGGAGCTCTGGCACCGGCTCGGCCGCGACGGCCTGCTCACCGACCAGCCCTGGCCGGCCTTCGATCCGGCCCTGACCCGAGACGAGAGCGTGACGATCGCGGTCCAGGTCAACGGCAAGCTGCGCGCCAAGCTCGATCTCGCCCGCGATCTCGACGAGACCAGCGTTCGCGAGGCGGCCCTCGCCGAGGAGGCGGTGCGCCGCCACCTCGACGGCAAGCCGCCCCGCAAGGTCATCGTCGTGCCGAACCGTGTGGTGAACATCGTTGCCTGAGGCGAACACACTCCCCGCCGCCGCCCGGCGGCGCCTGCTCGCGGCGTCCGGGCTGATGCTCTGCGCCCTGGCTCTGTCGGCCTGCGGCCTGCAGCCGCTCTATGGCCGCCAGTCCTCGGGCGGCTCGACGCTGGGCGAGCTGCAGACCATCCGGATCACGCCGATCGCCGACCGGCCCGGCCAGGAGCTGCACAACGCCTTGCGCAACGAGCTCAACCCGCGCGGCCAGCCGGCCGATCCGCGCTACGCCCTGAAGGTCACGCTGACGGTCTCCAAGGACGAGATCGGCGTGCAGAAGGACGACACCGCGACCCGGGCCAACCTGATCCTGTCCGGCACCTTCACCCTGGTCCGCCTGGCCGATCGAGTCCTGATGACCAGCGGCATCGCCAAGTCGATCGTCTCCTACAATATCGTCACCTCCGAGTTCGGCACCTATGCCGCCGAGGAGGACGCCCGCAAGCGCGGCATCAAGCAGCTGGCGCAGCAGCTGCGGCTGCGGCTCGCCACCTATTTCGAGCGCCTCGCCAGCGGCGCGGTCTCGCCCTGATCCCGGCGCACGGCGCCGTCCTCCCATGCAGGTCAAGCCCCAGCAGGCCGACGCGCTGATCAAGGCGCCGCCGCCGGCGCTGCGTGCCTTGCTGCTCTACGGCCCGGATTCCGGCCTGGTGCGCGAGCGTGGCCGCGCCGCCCGGATCGCGGTGCTGGGCGAGGGCGACGACCCCTTCCGGCTGAGCGAGCTGTCCGGCGGCGACCTCAAGGACGACCCGACTCGCCTTGCGGACGAGGCCGCGGCCCTGTCCTTCACCGGAGGACGGCGCGTCGTCGTCCTGCGCGACCTGACCGACGCCCAGGCGCGCCTGGTCCAGGACTTCCTGAAGGATCTGCCGGGCGAAGCGCTGGTCGTCGTCGAGGCCGGGGACCTGCCGAGACGCTCGGCCCTGGTCAAGGCCTTCGAGTCCGCCGGCGCCGAAGCTGCCGCCGTCGCCTGCTACCGCGACGAGGCCCGCGACCTCGGGCGCGTCATCGACGAGAGCCTGACCGCGAACGGCCTCGCCGCCTCGCCGGACGCCCGCGCCTATCTGGCCGCGAACCTGGGCGGCGACCGCCTGCTGACCCGCCAGGAGCTCGACAAGCTGGCGCTCTATCTGGCCGGCGGCGCAGACGGCAGCCGGCGGGTGGAGATCGACGACGTCCTCGCGGTGATCGGCGACAGTGCGGCGCTCAGTCTCGACGACCTTGCCTTCTCGGTGGCGTCGGGCGACCTGCCGGGCGTCGACCGGGCGCTCAAGCGCAGCCTCCAGGAGGGCGTCACCGTCGTCGGACTGCTGCGCGCCGTCGCCCGGCACTTCCAGCGCCTGCACCTCGCCGTCGGACTCGCTGCCGAGGGCGGCGATCCCGATGCGGCGCTCAAGAAGCTTCGGCCGCCGGTGTTCTGGAAGCAGGCGGCCCCCTTCAAGGCGCAGATGCGGCTCTGGCCGCCCCGTGCGCTCGGCGCCGCGCTCGGCCGGCTGCTCGAGGCCGAGGCCGACTGCAAGCGGACCGGCTTTCCGGACGAGGCGCTGGCCGGCCGGCTGCTGCTCGATCTCGCCGCCCAGGTGGCGGCACGGAGCGGCCGCGGCCGCTGAGGCGCCATCCCGGGATTCAGGCGGCGCCCAGGTTTCCGGCCTTGTTGAGCCGCTTCAGCACGTCGTCGAGCTGATCCAGCGTGTCGTAGTGAATGGTGATCGTGCCGCGCTCGCCGTCCTTGAGGTCGATCGAGACCTTGAGACCGAGCACCTGGGCGAGATCGCGCTCGATCGCCAGGGTGTCGGCGTCCTTCGAAGGCGCCGAGACGCGCGGCGGCCGGCCGGCCCTCGGGGCCTTGGGCTCCTCCCCGGCCAGCCGCTCGGTCTCGCGCACCGACAGGCCGCGCGCCAGGACGCGCTCGGCCAGCGCCTCCGGATCGCTGGCCGCGAGCAGCGCCCGGGCATGGCCCGCCGTCAGCGCGCGCTCGCGCAGCTTCTGCCGCACCGGCTCCGGCAGGTTGAGCAGCCGCAGGGTGTTGGCGATGTGCGGGCGGCTCTTGCCGATCAGCTTGGCCAGGTCGTCCTGGCTGTGGCCGAAGTCGTCGATCAGCCGCCGATAGCCCTCCGCCTCCTCGACGGGATCGAGGTCCTGGCGCTGGACGTTCTCGACCAGGGCCGCCTCCAGCGCCTGGCCGTCGGTGAACTCGCGGATGATGACCGGCACTTGGTGCAGCTGGGCGCGCTGGGCCGCGCGCCAGCGACGCTCGCCGGCGATGATCTCGTAGTCGTTGGCCTGGTCGGGATGGCGGCGCACCAGGATCGGCTGCAGCAGGCCCTGCGCGCGGATCGATTCCGCGAGGCTCTCAAGCGCCTCCTCGCTGAAGGTGCGCCGCGGCTGCACCCGGCTCGGATGCAGGCGCTCGATCGGAACCTCCTTGGCGGCGCGCATCCGGTCCAGGGAGGCATAGTCTTCGCTGTCCTCGCCGAGCAGCGCGGCGAGGCCGCGGCCGAGGTTGCTC
Organism: Tistlia consotensis USBA 355; assembly: GCF_900177295.1. GTDB lineage: Bacteria > Pseudomonadota > Alphaproteobacteria > Kiloniellales > DSM-21159 > Tistlia > Tistlia consotensis. The sequence continues at coordinate 208,376 of NZ_FWZX01000004.1, read as the reverse complement.
CGGCGGGGAGTCTCGCTGTCGCTCATGACCTCTTCCTTCCGGTCACGAGGCGACCGCGGTCAGCGGCGGCGGCGCTTCCTCGCGCCGCAGCAGCTCCCGTGCGAGGCGGATGTAGGCCTGTGCGCCAGCGCAGCGGAAGTCGTAGAGCAGCACCGGCTTGCCGTGGGACGGCGCCTCGGAGATCCGCACGTTGCGCGGGATCATGGTGTCGTAGACCCGGGCCCCGAGATAGTCCCTGACGTCTTTCGCGACCATGTCGCACAAGTTGTTGCGTTTGTCGTACATCGTCAGCACCACCCCTTGAATCCGCAGCTCCGGATTCAGGGCGCGTCGGACGCGCTCGATGGTGCGCAGCAGGTGACTGAGGCCTTCGAGCGCATAGAACTCGGCCTGCAGCGGCACCAGCACCGACTGCGCGGCGACCATGGCGTTCAGAGTCAGCAGGCCGAGCGCCGGCGGACAGTCGATCAGGATGTAGTCCCAGGCCCGCGCCGTCTCGCTCAGCGCTTCGCGCAGGCGGTTCTCGCGGGCCAGCTCGCCGACCAGCTCGATCTCGGCGCCGGACAGCTCGACCGACGCCGGCACGATCTGCAGGTTCGGGACCGGGGTGTTGACCACGCACTCGGGCAGCGGCCGCTCGCCCATCAGCACGTCGTAGACAGTGATCTTGCGCCGCGAGGGGTCGAGGCCGAGGCCGGTGCTGGCGTTGCCCTGAGGATCGAGGTCGACGATCAGCACCTGCTTGCCGCAGGCCGCCAGCGCCGTCGCCAGGTTGATCGTCGTCGTGGTCTTGCCGACACCGCCCTTCTGATTGGCAATGGCGAGGATGCGGCCGGCGCGCTGCGGGGTCAGGGCGCGAGCCAACGGCACGGGGCCGGCTTCCGGTCGCGCGGCGGTGACCGACTCAGGAATCATGTCCAGGGTCCTCGAATGCGAAGTATGCGCGCCTCCGGATCGCTGAGGCTTGGCAGCAACTCGCTGCGATCCTGCACCGCGAGCGGGAGTCGGGTCAATTCGGCCTGCGCCCCCCGCCCCTTGTGGAAAAGGCAAATAGCGTGAGTCGATAGCTGCGGGCCGGCCCAGGCGAGCAGCTGCTCGGCGGAGGCCAGCGCCCGCGCGGTGACGACATCGGCCGCGAGCGGCGGCAGCGTCTCGATCCGTTCGTTGTGCAGCGTGACCGCCGCGCCGGTCTGCCGTGCCACTTCGCGCAGGAAGGTCGCCTTCTTGCGATCGGCCTCGACGAGGTGGACCTCGCCGGCCCCGGCGATCGCCAGTACCAGGCCGGGGAAGCCGGCACCGCTACCGAGATCGACGATTCGCGGGACACCGCCGGTTCGCGGGAAGGCGGCCCGGATCAGCGGCAGCAGCTGGAGCGAATCCAGGAAGTGACGGCGCCAGAGGTCGACCAGGCTGCTGCGCGCCACCAGGTTGATGGCCGGCGCCCAGCGCTGCAGGGACGCCGCGTAGATTTCCAGGCGCTCGCGTGTTTCACGTGAAACAGGGATGCGCTCGGCCAGCTCGGCCGAGGTCATCGCGCGGCCGGGCGCTCGGTCCCCGGGAGTCAGGCCGACCTCCCTGCCGGACGCTTGACATGGCGCAGCAGGGTCAGAACGGCGGCCGGCGAGACCCCGGGCAGACGCCCGGCCGCCCCCAGCGTCGCCGGCCGGGCCGCCGCGAGCTTCTGCGCCGCCTCCGTCGACAAGCCCGGCACCGCGCCATAGTCCAGCTCCGCCGGCAGCGTCAGCGCCTCGTCCCGCCGGAAGGCCTCCACGTCCGCCTCCTGCCGGGCGAGATAGCCGGCATAGCGCGCGTCGATCTCGAGCTGCTCCGCGATCGCGGCCGGAATCGCCGCGAGCTCCGGCCAGATCGCCGACAGCTGCGACCAGGAGAGCTGACGCAGCAGCTCGACCGCCGTCCGCCGCCGGCCGTCCCGGTTGACCTCGAAGCCGGAGCGCGCGAGGGCGTCCGGGGTCGCCGAGAGCCGACCGGCCAGCGCCCGCGCCTGCTGCAGCGCCTCGGCCTTGCCAGCGAAGAGAGCTGCACGCGGGCCCCCGATACAGCCGAGCGCCAAGCCGAGCGGCGTCAACCGCTGGTCGGCATTGTCGGCCCGGAGCCGCAGGCGATACTCCGCCCGGCCGGTCAGCATCCGGTAGGGTTCGGTCACACCGCGGCTGGTCAGGTCGTCGATCAGCACGCCGAGGTAGGCCTCGGCGCGATCCGGCAGGAAGCGGCGCTCGGAGCCGCCGACGGCGAGAGCGGCGTTCAGGCCCGCCACGAGGCCCTGTGCCGCCGCCTCCTCGTAGCCGGTCGTGCCGTTGATCTGGCCCGCGAGATAGAGCCCAGGCAGCCGTCGGCATTGCAGATCGCGGGTCAGCTCTCGCGGATTGACATAGTCGTATTCGATCGCATAGCCGGCCTGCAGCATGCGCGCGGACGCAAGGCCGGGTATGGTCCGGAGCAGCGCCAGCTGGATCTCTGCCGGCAGGGAGGTGGAGATGCCGTTCGGATAGACCGTCGGATCGTCCAGACCCTCGGGCTCCAGGAAGATCTGGTGCCGCTCCCGATCGGCGAAGCGGACCACCTTGTCCTCGATCGAGGGGCAATAGCGCGGCCCGACCGAGTCGATGCGCCCGCCATAGATCGCGGTCCGGTGCAGGTTCTCCCGGATCAGCGCGTGGCCTTCCGGAGAGGTATAGGTCACGCCGCAGTCGACCTGCGGATTCGTGATCCGCTCGGTCAGGCTGGAGAAGGGCTCCGGCGGATCGTCGCCGGCCTGGCCGTCGATCGACGCCCAGTCGATCGTGCGGCCGTCGAGGCGTGGCGGCGTTCCGGTCTTGAGGCGGCCGAGCGCGAAGCCGAGACGCTGCAGCGTCTCGCCCAAGGCGACCGCCGGCGCCTCGCCGACGCGCCCGGCCGGCCGTTGCGCCTCGCCGATGTGGATGACCCCGCGCAAGAAGGTGCCGGTCGTCAGGACCGTGGCGCCGCTGGATCGCTCGGCCCCGGTCGCAAGACGCACGCCGACGCAGCGGCCGGACCGGTCGAGCAGCAGATCGTCGACCGCCCCCTCCTCCACGGCCAGGCCGGGTTGCTCGGCGAGCAGCTGCTGGACGGCCTGGCGGTAGAGCTTGCGATCGGCCTGGGCCCGGGGGCCGCGAACCGCAGGGCCCTTGCTGCGGTTCAGGACACGAAACTGGATGCCGGCCCGATCCGCCGCCAGCCCCATGATGCCGTCGAGCGCATCGATCTCCCGCACCAGGTGGCCCTTGCCGAGGCCGCCGATCGCGGGATTGCAGGACATCACCCCGATGGTCTCGCGCCGATGGGTAAGCAGGAGCGTCGCCGCGCCGACGCGCGCGGCGGCCGCCGCAGCCTCGCAGCCAGCGTGCCCGCCCCCGACGACGATGACGTCCCACTGCTTGCCCATGGCTGGGAAGATGCGGGGACGTCGTCGGAGGGTCAAGCGCCAGCCGCACCACCCCGGCGGTGTTTCACGTGAAACAGGATCACTTGCCGATGCAGAACTCGCGGAACAGCCGGTCGAGCAGCTGCTCGACGTCGATCCGCCCGGACAGGCGCCCGAGCGCATCCCGGGCCATCCGCAGGTCTTCCGCCACGAGCGCCACCTCCCCCGCCGCGGCTGCCCGCTCGAGCGCGTCGGCGCAGTCCCTCAGCGCCACGCGATGCCGCTCCCGATTGAACAGGGCGCCGCCCACCCCGGCGGCGCCCAGGTCCGCGATCCTCCGGGCCAGCTCGGACTGCAGCTCGGCCAGTCCCTCACCGGTCCTGGCCGAGACCCGCAGCGCCGGCCGGCCGCTCACCACGCCCGCTCCCGGCGCCGCCAGGTCGCCCTTCGACAGCACCAGAACCGTGCGACCTCCTACCAGATCTAGCGTTGCCGCGTCGCAGTCCGGCCATATCTCGCTGTCGAACAAGGCGAGGACCAGGTCGGCCGCCTGTGCCCGCGCCCGCGCTCGCCGGATGCCCTCGCGCTCGACCGGGTCGACGGCGCCGTCCCGCAGCCCCGCCGTGTCGAGCAGCGTCACGGCAAAGCCCTCGAGATCGAACCGCACCTCGACAACATCCCGGGTGGTGCCGGCGGTCTCGTGGACGATCGCCGCCTCGCGGCGCGCCAAGGCGTTGAGCAGGCTCGACTTGCCGACGTTCGGCGCGCCAACCAGCGCGACCTCGAAGCCCTCGCGCAGCCGCTCGCCGAAGCCGACCTCCTCGACCGCCTGGCGCAGCGTCGTCGCGACCCCGACGATCTCCCGCCGGCAGCGGTCCAGCAGGTCGGCCGGCAGATCCTCCTCGGCGAAGTCGATCGCCGCCTCGACCCGCGCCGAGACCCCGAGCAGCGCCGCCTCCCAGCCGGCGAGCCGTGCCGACAGCGCGCCCCCTCCGACGGCCAGCGCCTGGCGACGCTGCCGCTCGGTCTCCGCAGCCACCAGATCGGCGACCGCCTCCGCCTCGACCAGGTCGAGACGCCCGGAGTCGAAGGCGCGCCGGGTGAATTCTCCCGGCTCGGCCGGCCGCAAGCCCGGCAGCCCTGCCAGGGCGTCGAGCAGGGCGCGCACCACCGCAGGCCCCCCGTGCACCTGGAGCTCGGCCATGTCCTCACCGGTGTAGCTCGCGCCCGCCGGGCCCGCCGGCAGCCAGATCGCCACGCCCTCGTCGAGCAGCTCGCCGTCCGCCCCGAGGATCCGGCGCCGCGCGAAGCGCCGCGCCGCCGGCAGCGTCCCGCCCAGAAGCCCGCGCAGCGTATCCGCGGTCCGGGCTCCGGACAGGCGCACCACGGCGATCGCGCCGCGGCCGGGCGGCGTCGAGAGCGCGAAGATCGTATCGGAGCGGCCGCTCACGGCCCCCTGCCGAGACGGCCGGATCAGTCGGCAGCGGCGTCGAGCGCCTGCGCGCCATGCCACTGCCGCACGAAGTCGCTCGCCTCCGGGCGCCGCTTCGCCGGCTGCGGATCGGTCGGCGTGCCGACGTAGACGAAGCCGACGAGCTCGTCCTTCGGCTGCAGGCCGAAGGCGGCCTTGACGAAGGGATCGTGGGCGTTCGGGCCGGTCAGCTGGATCGCGCCGTAGCCCTTGGCGTGCAGCGCCACCAGCATGTTCTGCACCGCGGCCCCGGTCGAGACGACCTGCTCGATCGGCGGCACCTTCGGATGGCCCTCGCGGATCTCGGCCCAAACGGCGATCACCAGCGGGCTGCGCAACGCCTTCTTGCGGGCCTCCTCCACGACCTCCTCGCCGACCTCCGGCTCGCGCCGCCGCAGCGCTTCGCCGAACAGGTCGGCCAGCCGCTCCAGCCCCTCGCCGCGGATCACCGCGAAGCGCCAGGGCCGGATCGCCCCGTGGTCCGGCGCCGTGACGGCGGCGGCGAAGACCTCCGCCAGCTCGTCGTCGCTCGGCGCCGGTTCCTTCAGCAGCTGCGCCGGTACCGAACGACGGGTCAGGATCGCATCCAAAGCTTCCAAGGGGCTCACTCCTTCCGGCCGCTGCCGGCCATCTGACTCCAGAACAGCTTCTGCAGCTGCTCCCAGTTCTGGATCGTCGCCGGCAGCCAGGTCTTGAACAGCGTCTCCGGCTCCATCGCCTGGAGGTTGGCCTTCATGCGCTTCTCGATCTCGTCCATCAGCGCCGCCTGCATCGGCGCGATGTCCGGAAGACCGAGGAAAGCCCGCGCTTCCGCCGGCGTGCAGTCGATATCGATGGTCACCTTCATCCGCCCCCTCCCAGCGCCTGGCCGGCCCGCCGCCGCAACCCTTGCGCTTTCGCCACGGGCCGCCGACGGTTGAGTCCTGACGTCCAGCCCTTCATATAGGCGGAAGCGCTCGTCCGGTCCAAGGGCGCCGGAGCGGGCGCTGGCAAAGCCCGAGTCCCTCCCCCGAACCCCAGCGAGGCCCGATGGCGAGTTCCTCCGACAGCAGCAGCGCCACGACCAACCGGCTCGCCGGGGAGAGCAGCCCCTACCTGTTGCAGCACCAGCACAACCCGGTCGACTGGTATCCCTGGGGCGAGGAGGCCTTCGCCCTCGCCCGGAGCGAAAACCGGCCGATCCTGCTGTCGGTCGGCTATGCCGCCTGCCACTGGTGCCACGTGATGGCCCACGAGTCCTTCGAGGATCCCGGCGTCGCGGCGCTGATGAACCGGCTGTTCGTCAACGTCAAGGTCGACCGCGAGGAGCGCCCCGACGTCGACGCGCTCTATCAGAACGCCCTGGCCCTGCTCGGCGAGCACGGCGGCTGGCCGCTGACTATGTTCCTGACCCCAGCCGGAGAGCCCTTCTGGGGCGGCACCTACTTTCCGCCGACCCCGCGCTTCGGCCGGCCCAGCCTGTCCCAGGTCCTGGAAGGCATGGCCGCGGCCTGGCGCGACTCGCGGGACGACGTCACCAAGAACGTCGCGACGATCCGCCAGGGCCTGGAGCGCCTGGCCTCGCCGGAGGCCGGCGGTCCCCTGACCCCGGACGCGCCGCTCACGGTCGGCCGGCGCCTGCTGCGGGAGCTCGATCCCTTCGAGGGCGGCATCGGCGGCGCGCCGAAGTTCCCCCAGCCGGCGATCCTCAAGCTGTTCTGGCTGAACTGGCTGCGCAGCGGCGAGGCGCCGCTCCGCCACGCCGTCGACCTGACCCTGACCAAGATGAGCCAGGGCGGCATCTACGACCACCTCGGCGGCGGCTACGCCCGCTACGCGACCGACGAGAAGTGGCTGGTGCCGCACTTCGAGAAGATGCTCTACGACAACGCCCAGATCCTCGACCTGCTGACCTGGGCGTGGAGCGAGAGCGGCAGCCGGCTCTACGCCGCCCGGGCGCGCGAGACCGTCGAGTGGCTGCAGCGCGAGATGCTGGCCGAGGACAGACCCGGCGGCCCGGCCAGCGGCGGCTTCGCGGCGAGCCTCGACGCCGACAGCGAGGGCGAGGAGGGCCGCTTCTACGTCTGGACGGACTCCGAGATCGACGCCCTGCTCGGCCGCGAGGCCGAGCTCTTCAAGCGGCACTACGACGTCTCGCCGCGCGGTAACTGGGAAGGCCGCACGATCCTCAACCGCTCCGACCGCCCGGAGCTGCTCGACGAGGACGGCGAGCGCCTGCTGGCGGAGGCCCGCGCCAAGCTGCTCGCGGCCCGCGCCGAGAGGGTCCGGCCGGGCTGGGACGACAAGGTGCTGGCCGACTGGAACGGCCTGGCGATCGCCGCCCTCGCCCAGTCGGCGCCGGTCTTCGACGAGCCGGCCTGGCTGGCCCTCGCCGCCCGCGCCTTCGACTTCGTCGCGAGCCGCATGGCCGAGGGCGACCGCCTGCACCACGTCTGGCGCCACGGCCGCAACCGCCAGGCCGGCCTGCTCGACGACTATGCCCAGATGGCCAACGCCGCGCTGGCCCTGCACCAGACGACCGGCGAGGCCGCCTACCTCGAACGCGCCCGGGCCTGGGTGGCGACGCTCGACCGGTGCTTCTGGGACGGCACCGACGGCGGCTATTTCCAGACGGCCGACGACAGCAACGACCTGATGATGCGGCCGAAGAGCGCGCTCGACAACGCTACGCCGTCCGGCAACGGCACGGCCGCGGCGGTGCTCGCGCGCCTGCACCACCTGACCGGCGAGCCCGCCTACCGCGAGCGCGCCGAGCGGCTGATCGCCGCCTTCTCCGGCGAGATCCAGCGCAACCCCTTCGGCTATCCCAGCCTGCTCGCCGCCAACGACCTGCTCCAGGACGCCGTCCAGGTCGTCGTGGCCGGACCTGCCGACGCCGAGGCGACGGCGCGGCTCGTCCGCACGGCGCTGCGCCGCCCGCTGCCCTACCTGGTGTTCCAGCGGGTCACGAGCGCCGACGGTCTGCCGCGCCTCCATCCGGCTGCCGGCAAAGGCCCGCTGGGCGGGCAGCCGGCGGCCTATCTCTGCCGCGGCACGACCTGCTCGCTGCCGCTGACCGACCCCGACGCCCTGGCCGAGGCGATCGCCGCCAGCCGTGCCTGACGGCCGCCGACGGTCCAGGCCACGGTCCAGGCGGCGGATGACGGCCGGCGGCTCCGCGGCTAGGCTCACGCAACGCAGGACCGGCCGCTCGCGAACGGCCGGCCCCGAGAGGTCCACGACACGAACGGGAGGAGGTTTCCCATGGCATCGCTCACGATCCAGGCCAGCGACGGCAGCGGCAGCTTCGGCGGCTATCTTGCCCTGCCGGGCAAGACCCCGGCCGCGGCCGTCCTGGTGATCCAGGAGATCTTCGGCATCAACAAGGTGATGCGCGACCTCTGCGACGGCTTCGCCGCCCAGGGCTACCTCGCCTTCTCGCCGGACCTGTTCTGGCGCATCAAGCCGGGCATCGACATCACCGACCAGACCGAGGCCGAGTGGCAGCAGGCCTTCGAGCTGTTCCAGAAGTTCGACGTCGACAAGGGCATTGAGGACCTCAAGGCCTCGCTCACCACGTTGCGCGGGCACGAGGCCTGCAACGGCAGGGTCGGCAGCGTCGGCTACTGCCTGGGCGGCAAGCTGGCCTTCCTGATGGCGACGCGCTCCGACGCCGACTGCAACGTCAGCTACTACGGCGTCGGCCTGCTCGACCACATCGCCGAGGTCAAGAACATCGCGAAGCCGCTGCTGATGCACGTCGCCCGCGAAGACGGCTTCGTGCCCAAGGACCAGCAGGACGAGGTCGCCGCGGCGGTCGCCGCGAATGCCCACGTGACGCTGCACAGCTACGAGGGCCAGGACCACGCCTTCGCGCGGGAGGGCGGTGCCCACTACGACGCCGCGGCCGCCAGCACCGCCAACCAGCGCACCCGGGAGTTCTTCGCCCGTAACCTGCGCGACTAGCGCCTGTTCCGGGCCGTCGCGATCGGCTCGCCGATTCCCGTCCGGGCGCCCGCTAGGATAGCGCTGCTTCTGCCGGCGCCCGCCGTGCCGTCCCTGGCCGACGGATCCGCCCCCGGCACCACGAAACGAACCAGAACGAGGGAGAGAGCTACGTCATGCCGCATGCCATCCGCTTCCACGAGACCGGCGGCCCCGAGGTCCTGCGCTGGGAGGAGGTCGAGGTCGGCGCGCCGTCCGCCGGCCAGGTCCGGCTGCGGCAGACCGCCGTCGGCCTCAACTACATCGACACCTACCACCGCACCGGCCTCTATCCGGTGGCGCTGCCGAGCGGCATCGGCCTCGAGGCTGCCGCGGTCGTCGAGGCGGTCGGCGAGGGCGTGACCGAGCTTAAGCCCGGCGACCGGGTCGCCTATGCCGGCGGCCCGCTCGGGGCCTACGCCGAGGCGCGGCTGATGCCGGCCGACCGCGTGGTCAAGCTGCCCGATTCGATCCGCGACGAGACCGCCGCCGCGATGATGCTGCAGGGCATGACCGTCGAGTACCTGATCCGCCGCACCCACCGCTGCCAGAAGGGCGAGACCGTGCTGTGGCACGCCGCGGCCGGCGGCGTCGGCCTGATCGCCTGCCAGTGGCTCAAGTCGCTCGGCGTCGCGGTGATCGGCACGGTCGGCAGCGACGAGAAGGCTGCCCTCGCCAAGGCCCACGGCTGCACCCACACGATCAACTACCGCACGGAGAACTTCGTCGAGAAGGTCAAGGAGCTGACCGGCGGCGCCGGCGTCCCGGTGGTCTACGACGGCGTCGGCAAGGACACCTGGGACGGCTCGCTGGACTGCCTCTCCCCGCTCGGCCTGATGGTCTCCTTCGGCAACGCCTCGGGGGCCGTGGCGCCGGTCAACCTCGGCATCCTCAGCCAGAAGGGCTCGCTCTTCGTCACCCGTCCGACCCTGATGACCTACACGGCCAAGCGCGAGGACCTGGTGACCAGCGCCCAGGCGCTGTTCGAGGTCGTCGGCAGCGGCGCGGTCGAGATCGAGATCAACCAGCGCTACGCCCTCAAGGACGCGCAGCAGGCGCACCGCGACCTCGAGGCGCGCAAGACCACGGGCTCGACGATCCTGCTGCCCTGAGACGGCCGGCGCCGACGGCTCGCCGAAAAGACGCTGGCCTCGTCAGGCGAAGCGTGCCAGATGCGTGACTTGGCGATCCCGCGGCCCCCGGGGGCCGCGGGATCTTTTCCGTGCTACGTTGCCCGCCCGCCGACCCGCCCCGCCTCGCTCCCGGCGACGCCTGCCCCGACCACCCTGCCGGTACCGCCTTGAACGCGATCCTCGACAGCCGCCCGGTCTTCTTCATCCTCGGCCTCGTGCTGCTCATGGTCAGCGCGGCGATGCTGGTGCCGGCCTTCGTGGAATGGGGCTACGGCCATCCCGATTCCGCGGCCTACTTCATCTCCAGCGTGCCCTCGCTGTTCCTCGGCGGCGCCCTGGTGCTGGCCAACCGGAGCAGCGGCAAGATCGCCCTGCACCGGCGCGACGTCTACATCCTGACCGCGCTGACCTGGATCGTCGTGCCGGCCTTCGCCGGCGCGCCCTTCATGATCACCAACCTCGGCCTGTCGCCGGCCGACGCCTACTTCGAGTCGGTCTCAGGCCTGACCACGACCGGCTCGACGGTGATCGCCGACCTCGCCCAGGTCCGGCCCGGCCTCCTGATGTGGCGCTCGCTGCTGCAGTGGCTCGGCGGCATCGGCATCGTCGTCATGGCGATCGCGATCCTGCCCTTCCTGCGCGTCGGCGGCATGCAGCTGATGCGTGCCGAATCGTCCGACCGCTCGGACAAGATCCTGCCGCGCCCCGGCCAGACCGCGGCGGCGATCGGCGGCATCTACCTCGGCCTCAGCCTGCTCTGCGTGTTCGGCTACCTGGCCTCGGGCATGACGGTCTTCGAGGCGATCAACCACGCCATGACCACGCTCTCGACCGGCGGCTACTCGACCAGCAACACCTCGCTCGGCGCCTTCTCGCCGGCCGCCCAGTGGGTCGCGATCGTCTTCATGCTGTCCGGCGCCCTGCCCTTCGCGGCCTACGTCCGGGCGGTGCGCGGCGTGCGCGGCGCCCTGGTCAGCAACCCCGAGATCCGCCTGCTCGCCGGCGTCATGGTCGTCGCCAGCCTGCTGTTCGTGCTGCCGATCTGGCTGCACGGCACCGACCGGCCGGTCGAGGCGCTGCGCCACGCCGCCTTCACCGTCGCGACCCTGGTCACCACGACCGGCTACGCCTCGACCGACTATCAGCAGTGGGGCGGCTCTGCGGTCATCCTGGCCTTCCTGCTGACCATGGTCGGCGGCTGCACCGGCTCGACGGCCGGCGGCATCAAGATGCTGCGCTGGCGGGTCCTGGCGGTCCATGCCCACAGCATCGTGCGCCACACCGTCCAGCCGCACCGGGTGATCCCGCGCAGCTACCACGGCAAGCCGCTGCCCGACGACGTCGTCGCCGGCGTCATGGGCTTCTTCGTGCTCTACGTCGCGGTGGTCACCCTGATCGCCCTGGCGCTCGGCTTCTGCGGGCTCGACTTCATCACCGCGCTGTCGAGCTCGGCCCAGGCGGTCTCGAACGTCGGCCCGGGCCTCGGCGCGATCGTCGGCCCGTCCGGCAACTTCGCCAGCCTGCCCGACGCCGCCAAGTGGCTGCTCAGCCTGGGCATGATCCTCGGCCGGCTCGAGCTGCTGACTCTTCTGGTGCTGTGCGATCCGGCCTTCTGGCGCGCTTGACCGGCCTCAGTCGCCGTAGCCGAAGGCCTCGATCCAGGGCTGCAGGACCGGCAGGACCGGCGCCATCTGCGTCTCGTAGCGCCGCCAGCGGCCCTTCGCCCGGCCATGCAGCGGCTCGGTGACCTGGCGGTAGCTCGGCGTGTCGATGCGCCGGCCGCGCGCCGTCTTCACGTGGTCGAGCAGCGCCGGGTGCCAGGCGAGCCCCAGGAACTCGATCAGCGGACGGGCCGTCGCCTCGGGGTCGGCGATCAGGTCCTCGTAGCGCAGGCGGTGCACCGCCATCGGGAAGACCTCTTCGTAGCGCCGCCACAGGCCGAAGGCCCGGTCGTAGAGCCCCGCCGAGCCCTCCAGGGTCAGGAAGTTGGCCATCGCCGTGTTCAGGCGGAACTGCTGCATGAAGCAGCTCAGCACGCAGTCGCAGGGATGGCGTAGCGCCAGGATGAAGCGCGCCGAGGGGAAGAGCCGCTGGATCAGCGGCACCTCGACGAGGTTGAGCGGCAGCTTGTCGACGATCAGCCGGCCCGGCGCCGGCTCGACCCCCTCGTCCCGCACCGCCTGCCAGTAGCGGCCGCGCAAGGCCTCCAGCGCCGCCCGGTCGAGCCTCGCCAGGCTCTCGGGATAGTCCTCCGGCCGCGCGCCGGCGAGCAGCGCCTTCTCTTCCAGCACCGTCACGGCCGGGTGGCCGCTCAGGAACTGGTCGAGCAGCGTCGTGCCGGACCGCGGGAAGCCGACCAGGAAGACTGGCGCGCCTTCCGGCCTCTCCGGCAGCGGCGCGTCGAGCCAGTCTGGCCTGCCGACCGCGTCGAGCCAGCGCTCGAGCCGCTCGATGCCGGCCAGGAAGGCCTCCTTCGGCGCCCGCCGGCCCGCGGCCGAGACGCTCTGCAGCCGGTTGCCCTCGGCGAAGTGCCCGAAGGCCCGCGCGGCGTCGCCTTCGGCGTCGTAGAGCTGTCCGAGATCGAAGTGCCGGGCGTAGGCCCAGTCGCCCTGCCACTGCGGCCCCGGCCCCTCGGGCTCCAGCAAGGCGATCGCCCGCGCCCGGTCGCCGCGCCGCGCCGCGATGCGCGCGGCCGTCAGGGCCATGCCGGGATGCGGCAGCCCCGTGCCTGCCGCGAGCACCGCCTCGGCCTCGTCGAGCCGGCTGAGCCGCTCCAGCAGCGTCGCCTTGAGATAGAGGATCTCCGGCTGCCGCGGCTTCAGGGCCAGCGCCTTGTCGAACCAGGCGAGCGCCGCCTCGGACTCGCCGAGGTCGCGCAGCAGGTTGCCGAAGTTGGTCAGCAGCTCGACGCTGTCCGGCTTCAGCGCCAGCGCTCGCTCGTAGAGGTCCCGCGCCTCCGCGAGCTCGCCGAGATCGGCCAGGATCAGCGCCAGGTTGCCGAGGATGCCGACCTGCCCGGGATGGCGCCGGGCCAGCGCCCGGCCGGCCCTCTCGGCCTCGGCCAGCCGCTCGCCGCGGCGCAGAGCCGCCAAGAGGTTGCTGCCGATCTCCGCGACGCCCGGCGCCAGCTTCAGCGCCTGGCGGTAGAACCCGATCGCCTGGTCGAAGTCGCCGCGGGCCTGGGCCACGTCACCCAGCGCCGAGACCGGCCGCGGATCGCGCGGCGCCAGCTTGGCCGCCTGGCGGAACAGGCCCTCGGCCTCGGCGAGGCGCCCGGCCAGGGCCGCTCTCTGCGCCCGGCCGAGAAGGTCTGCATTGCCTGCCGGCGCCAGCAAGAAAGCCGCCTGCCCTCGTCGGGTCTCGTCGTTTCGGGGGCTACTGGTTCATCGCCTCGAAGAAGTCCGAGTTGTTCTTCGAGTGCTTCAGCTTGTCGAGCAGGAATTCCATCGAGTCGGTGACGCCCATCGGCATCAGGATGCGGCGCAGGACCCACATCTTCGACAGCGTGCCCTTGTCGACCAGCAGCTCCTCCTTGCGGGTGCCCGACTTGCCGATGTCGATCGCCGGGAAGGTGCGCTTGTCGGCCAGCTTGCGGTCCAGCACGATCTCGGAGTTGCCGGTGCCCTTGAACTCCTCGAAGATCACCTCGTCCATGCGGCTGCCGGTGTCGATCAGGGCGGTGCCGATGATCGTCAGGCTGCCGCCTTCCTCGATGTTGCGCGCCGCGCCGAAGAAGCGCTTCGGCCGCTGCAGGGCGTTGGCGTCGACGCCACCGGTCAGCACCTTGCCCGAGGACGGCACGACGGTGTTGTAGGCCCGCGCCAGTCGGGTGATCGAGTCGAGCAGGATCACCACGTCCTTCTTGTGCTCGACCAGGCGCTTGGCCTTCTCGAGCACCATCTCGGTGACCTGGACGTGGCGCTGCGCCGGCTCGTCGAAGGTCGAGGACACGACCTCGCCCTTCACCGTGCGGTCCATGTCGGTGACCTCCTCGGGCCGCTCGTCGATCAGCAGCACGATCAGGTAGACCTCGGGGTGGTTCGCCTCGATGGCACGTGCCAGGTTCTGCAGGATCACCGTCTTGCCGGTGCGCGGCGGCGCCACGATCAGGGCGCGCTGGCCCTTGCCGACCGGCGCCGTCAGGTCGATGACCCGGTTGGTCATGTCCTTGTAGGTCGGGTCGTCGATCTCGAGCGTCAGCTTCCGGGTCGGATAGAGCGGTGTCAGGTTGTCGAAGTTGATGCGGTGGCGCGTCGACTCCGGCTGGTCGAAGTTGATCGTCCGCACCTTGAGCAGCGCGAAGTAGCGCTCGCCGTCCTTGGGGCTGCGGATCTGGCCCTCGACCGTGTCACCGGTGCGCAGGCCGAAGCGCCGCACCTGGCTCGGGCTGACGTAGATGTCGTCCGGGCCGGCGAGGTAGTTGGCCTCGGGGCTGCGCAGGAAGCCGAAGCCGTCGGGCAGCACCTCCAGCACGCCGGCGCCGTAGATCGGCACCTCGTTGTCGGCCAGCTGCTTGAGGATCGCGAACATCATGTCCTGCTTGCGCAGGGTGCTGGCGTTCTCGATCTCGAGCTCCTCGGCATAGGCCAACAGGTCGGCCGGGGACTTCGCTTTGAGTTCCTGAAGATTCATGGCTCTACCGGCGCGTTGCCGCGCGTGTCGGATGGGGGGCGATGGCGGGGACCGCCCGGCCTCTCGGCCTTGTCGGGGGGCGGCACGGCCACGGGTGGAATGCAGCCGTTGCTGCCGTCCTGGCCTGCCGGATGATCACGGCGCGCGACGCGGACGGCGAATGGACTGGGAATGGCGCGGAAGGGTCCCTTGGCGGGCCGCTGTTCTCGAACCGAAGGTGGGATGCGAGCCGGGCGATGGCAAGCACCGCCGTCTCTTGCGACCGTCGATACCCGAGCCTGCCCGGCCCGTCAAGCGGATCGCGGCCGCGACCTCCGTTCAGAAGGGCTTGGCGACCGCCAGCAGCACGATGCCGATCATGAGCAGCGTCGGGGCCTCGTTCATGATCCGGTAGAAGCCGGCACCGCGCCGGTTGCGGTCCGCGGCGAAGTCCTTGCGCCAGCGCGAGAAGAAGCCGTGCAGCGCGAACATGCCGAGCAGCAGCAGGATCTTGCTGTGGAACCAGCCGGCGTGGAGCAGCCCCGGATTGGCCCAGAGCATCAGCAGGCCGAACAGCAGGGTCGCGATCATTGCCGGATTGACGATGGCCCTGAGCAGGCGCCGCTCCATCACCTTGAAGGTCTCGCTGGTCTCGGAGCCGGCCGCGGCCTGGGCGTGGTAGACGTAGAGCCGCGGCAGATAGAGCATCCCGGCCATCCAGGCGATCACCGAGATGACGTGCAGTGCCTTGATCCAGGGATAGACGCTCGCCAGGAAGTCGCTCATCGCCCGTCCTGCTCCTCCGTTGCCGCCGGCAGCCAGCCAGCCAGCTCGCGCCGCGTCAAGCCCTCCAGCAGATCGATCGAGCCCGGCGTGTCGTTGAGGCAGGGCAGGTAGGCGAAATGCTCGCCGCCGCCCTCCAGGAAGGTCTCGCGCAGGCCGATGTTGAGCTCCTCCAGCGTCTCGACGCAGTCGGCGACGAAGCCCGGGCTGATCACAGCCAGCCGTTTCGTGCCCTGGCGTGCCAGCTCGGCGGTCGTGACGTCGGCATAGGGCTGCAACCATTCCTTCGGCCCGAAGCGCGACTGGAAGACGATGCGCAGCCGCTCCTCCGGCCAGCCCAGCGCCTCGCGCAGCAGCCGCGCGGTCTTCTGGCAATGGCAGTGGTAGGGATCGCCCTTCGCCAGGTTCTCCTTGGGCAGGCCGTGGAACGAGGCGAGCAGGACCTCCGGCTCCCAGTCGAGCCGGGCGAGGCCGCTGCGGACGCTGTCGGCCAGGGCGCCGATGTAGGCCGGATCGTCGTGGTAGGGCGGCAGGGTGCGCACCGCCGGCTGCCAGCGCAGGGTCATCAGGTGCCGGAAGGCCTGGTCGCAGGCCGTGGCACTCGTCGCCGCGCTGTACTGCGGGTAGAGCGGCGCCAGCAGGACCCGCCGGCAGCCCGCGGCGAGCAGCGCGTCCAGGCGCTCGGCGATCGAGGGCCGGCCGTAGCGCATCGCCCAGTCGACGACCACCGCCTCCGCTGCGCCGAAGCGGCCGGCCAGCGCCTCGGCCTGGGCCCGGGTGATGGTCCTCAGCGGCGACTCGTCGCGCTCGCGGTTCCAGATCTTGGCGTAGTTCCGCCCGCTCCGCGTCGGCCGGGTCGTCAGGATCACGCCCTGCAGGATCGGCTGCCAGAGCCAGGGCGACAGCTCGACGACCCGGCGATCGCTGAGGAACTCCCGCAGGTAGCGACGCATCGCGTGATAGCCGGTGTCGTCCGGCGTGCCGAGGTTGATCAGCAGGACGCCGAGGCGCTCGTGCGGGACGGCCGGATGTCCGGCCGGCCTGCGCGCCTCTGCCCTCGCGTCCTCGCTCATCGCCCCGCTCCTCTTCCGGTTCCGCGCAAGAGCTAGGCCGTCGACCGACCGTGACCAGCCGGCCGTCCCCTCAAGCGCCACGCAGCAGCGTCATCAGGCGCTCGACATGGGCCGGCGGCGTCGATTTGTCGATGCCGTGGCCGAGATTGAAGACGAAGGGCCCGCCCCGGAAGGCCTCGAGAATGCGCCCGGCCTGACGCTCCAACGCCGGCTCGCCGACGATCAGTGCCACCGGATCGAGATTGCCCTGGACGCAGACCCGGCTCTGCAGCTCGGCCCGCGCCCAGTCGAGCGGCACGGTGGTGTCGAGCGACAGGGCATCGGCGCCGGCCCGCTCGGCGACGTCCCGGTAGAGCGCTCCGGCCCCCCGCGGAAACAGGATCACCGGCAGGTCCGGGTGGGACCGCTTGAGGGTCGCGACGATCCGCGTCGCCGGCTCCAGGCACCAGCGTCGGAACTGGTCGTCGGGCCAGACGCCGGCCCAGGAATCGAACAGCTGCACAGCCTCGGCACCGGCCTCGACCTGTGCCAGCAGGTAGTCGCTGGTGGCCTCGACCAGCAGGTCGATCAACCCCTGGAAGCCCGCCGGGTCGCCGTAGGCCCAGGACCGGCCCTTCTGGAAGTCGCGGCTCGAGCCGCCCTCGATCATGTAGCTGGCGACCGTCCAGGGCGCCCCGGCAAAGCCGATCAGCGCGGTCTCCGCCGGCAGCGAGCTGCGAAGCCGCCGCAGCGTCTCGAAGACCGGCGCCAGGCGCTCCCGCAGCGCCGACGGCTCGAGGCGCCCGATCGCGGCCGGCGAGTCGAGCGGCTCGAGCCGCGGGCCGGTCCCTTCCTCGAACCAGACCTTCTGGCCGAGGCCATGGGGCACCACCAGGATGTCCGAGAACAGGATCGCCGCATCGAAGCCGAAACGCCGTATCGGCTGCAGGGTGACCTCGACCGCGAGCTCCGGCGTCAGGCAGAGATCGAGGAAGTCGCCGGCCTCGGCCCGCGTCTTGCGGTACTCCGGCAGGTAGCGCCCGGCCTGGCGCATCAGCCAGACCGGCGGCGGCCAGACCGCCTCGCCGCCCAGGGCCCTCAGGAACCGCTTGTCTGCCGACTGTCCGGGCACCATCCGAGGGGTCCTTTCGTGGGAGCCGAGGGGTCAGGTGCTTTCCCTACTCCAGTTTCTCTTATCGAATAAAGGTTTGAAGGCTGTTGTAGTAGAGGCTGTGGATGACGGGGATCGGCCTGTTTCAGCAAGTCCTCCCCAGGACTCTCCGCCCGGGCCGCCGGATCGGCCGGCCGGGGAAAAGCGTGGGGAGCTCGACGCACGGCAACCGGCCGGGCGGGCCTTGCGCGGTCTTCGGAATCAGGGGGATAACAGGGAAAAGTTTCTGCCGGGACCTCGGTCCACAGGCAGGGAGGAGGACCATCCACCTGGGCAGCACCGCCGGAAGGACTTGTCGGCTTCCGGGGAGGGAAATCGACCCGCTGCCCGTTTCGCCGACCTGTCCACCGCCATCGACGGCTTTTCCCGGGGACCCTGAGGACAGCTTGCCGAGCTACCATCATCTCCACCTGGTGTCCGACGCGACCGGCGAGACCGTCGGCACCGTGGTGCGCGCCTGCTCGGTGCAGTTCCGCCAGATCGAGACGATCGAGCACGCCTGGACCATGGTGCGCACGCCGCTGCACATGGAACGCGTGCTGGCCGGCATCGGCGCCAACCCCGGCCCGGTGCTCTTCACCCTGGTCGACGGCAAGCTGCGCCGCCAGCTGACCGAAGGCTGCGCACGCCTGGCGGTGCCCTGCGTGTCGATCCTCGATCCGGTCATCGCCGTGCTGGCCAGCCACTACGGTGTCGAGACCGAGGGCCGCCCCGGCGCCCAGCACGAGATGGATGCCGAGTACTTCGAGCGGATCGCCGCGATGGACTTCGCGCTGGCCCACGACGACGGTGCCGGCCTGGAGACGATCCACAAGGCGGATGTGATCCTGCTCGGCGTGTCGCGGACCTCGAAGACGCCGACGACGGTCTATCTCGCGAACCGCGGCATCAGGGCCGCGAACTACCCGCTGGTGCCTGGTGTGGCGCTGCCGCAGGAGATCGAGCGGGCCGAGGGCCCGCTGATCGTCGGCCTGACCAAGGATCCTGCGCGGCTGGTCGACATCCGGCGCAACCGGCTGAGAATGATCGGCGGCGACGCCAAGGAGGACGACTACGTCGACCTCGACTCGGTGCGCCGCGAGGTTGCCGAGGCGCGCCGTCTCTTCACCCGCCACGGCTGGCCGGTCGTCGACGTCACGCGTCGCTCGATCGAGGAGACGGCGGCGGCGATCATCACCCGCCTCGCCAATCACCGCGCCGAGCAGGCCGAAGGGGCCGCCCGATGAGCGCTCTGCTGTACGAGACGGCGGCGCCGGACCTCGTCTTGGCCTCGGCCAGCGGCTCGCGGCGGCGGCTGCTCGGCGCGGCCGGGCTCGCCTTCGAGGCGCTTGCTGCCGGCGTCGACGAGTCGGAAGTCAAGGAGTCGCTCAAGGCCGAGGGCGCCGAGCCGATCCAGGCCGCCGAGACCCTGGCCGAGCTGAAGGCGGCGCGGATCGCGGCACAGCGGCCGGGTGCGCTGGTGATCGGCGCCGACCAGCTGCTCGCCTGCGAGGGCCGCTGGTACGACAAGCCGGCCGATCTCGCGGCCGCGGCGGACCAGCTGCTGGCGCTCGCCGGCCACACCCACAGCCTGGAGACGGCGGTCTGTGTCGTGCAGAACGGTACCCGGCTGTGGCACCATAACGCGGTCTGCCGCCTGACCATGCGCCCTTTCGACCGTGCCTTCGTCGACCGCTACCTGGCGGCGGTCGGGCCGGCCGCCCTCGAGTCGGTCGGCGGCTACCAGCTCGAGGGTCTCGGCGTGCAGCTGTTCAGCCGCATCCAGGGCGACTTCTTCGAGATTCTCGGCCTGCCGCTGCTGCCGCTGCTCGGCTTCCTGAGGGATCGCGGCGTGGTGCCGAGATGACGAGAGGACTGGGGGGAAAGGCGACGTGATCCTGTCCGGCAAGGCGAAGCTGGCCGGCGTGCTGGGCTGGCCGGTCGGGCATTCCCGTTCGCCGCGGCTGCACGGCTTCTGGCTCGAGCACTACGGCATCGACGGCGCCTACCTGCCGCTGCCGGTCCGTCCGGAGCGTTTCAAGGCAGCGGTCCGGGCCCTCGCCGACCTCGGCTTCCGGGGTGCCAACGTGACCGTGCCGCACAAGCTGGCCGCCCATGAGCTCGCCGACAGCCTGACCGGGCGCGCCGAGGCGATCGGCGCGGTCAACACCCTGGTCTTCGAGGACGGCCGGATCCGGGGCGACAACACCGACGGGATCGGCTTCTACGAGAACCTGCGCACCGCTGCGCCGCGCTGGCCGCCGTCGGATGGCCCGGCGGTAGTGCTCGGCGCCGGCGGAGCGGCCCGTGCCGTGCTCGTCGCGCTGCGCGACGCCGGTGTCCCGGAGATCCGCCTGCTCAACCGGACCCGGCCGACCGCCGAGCGGCTGGCCGCCGAGCTCGGCGGCGGCATCCGGGCGCTGGACTGGGAGCGGCGGCCGGAGGCGCTGGCGGAGGCCTGTCTCCTGGTCAACACGACCTCGCTCGGCATGACAGGGCAGCCGGCCCTGGAGCTGGATCTTGCGGCCCTGCCGCGCGAAGCCGCGGTCTGCGACCTGGTCTACGCGCCGCTGACCACGCCCCTGCTGGCGGCGGCAGAAGCGCGCGGCAACCCCACGGTCGACGGGCTCGGCATGCTGCTGCACCAGGCGGTGCCGGGCTTCGCCGCCTGGTTCGGCGTCGAGCCCCAGGTCACGCCGGCCCTGCGCGCCTTCGTGCTGGCACCGGGATGACCGCCCGACGCGCTTCCGGACGGCGCGGTGGTCGCCCCGGTGGCCACCCCCGCGTGCTCGGCCTGACCGGCTCGATCGGCATGGGCAAGTCGACGGCGGCCGGCATGCTGCGCCGGCTCGGCGTCCCGGTGCACGACGCCGATGCCGCCGTGCACCGCCTGATGGCCAAGGGCGGCGCGGCGGTGCCGGCGATCGAGGCGGCCTTCCCCGGCGTCGTCGTCGAGGGGCGGGTCGACCGCCGCCGGCTCGGCGCCCGGGTCTTCGCCGATCCGGCGGCGCTGCGCCGGCTCGAGGCGATCCTGCATCCGCGGGTCCGGGCCGCGGCGCGGCGCTTCGTCGAGCGCCACGCCCGGCGCCGGGTGCCGCTGATCTGCCTCGACATTCCCCTGCTGTTCGAGACCGGCGGCGAGGCGCAGTGCGACGCCGTCGCCGTGGTCACGGCCCCGTCCTGGCTGCAGCGGCAGCGTGTGCTGCGCCGCCCCGGCATGACCGAGGACAAGTTCCGGCAGATCCTGGCGCAGCAGCTGCCCGATGCCGAAAAGCGCCGCCGGGCACAATTTGTGGTGCAGACGGGACTGGGTAAGCGCGATACCTTGAGGCAGTTGCGGTCTATCGTCCGGCAGATGGAAGCCAGCCCATGCGGGAAATCGTCCTCGACACGGAAACCACGGGCCTCGACCCGAACGGCGGCCACCGCATCGTCGAGATCGGCTGCGTCGAGCTGATCAATCGCCTGCCGACCGGGCAGGTCTTCCACGTCTACATCAATCCGGAGCGGGACATCCCCGAGGACGCCCTCCGGGTCCACGGCATCACCTCCGAGTTCCTGGCGGACAAGCCCCGTTTCGCCGAGATCGCCGAGGATTTCCTGGCCTTCATCGCCGGCGACCCCCTGATCATCCACAACGCCGCCTTCGACATCGGCTTCCTCAATGCCGAGCTGCAGCGCCTGAAGCATCCGCCGCTGCCGATGGAGCGCTCGATCGACACGGTGCAGATCGCCCGCAAGCGCTTCCCGGGCGCGCAGGCCAGCCTCGACGCGCTCTGCCGGCGTTTCGAGATCGACCTGTCGGGTCGCGACCTGCACGGTGCGCTGCTCGACTGCCGGCTGCTCGCCGAGGTCTATCTGGAGCTGCACGGCGGGCGCCAGCCGGGCCTCGAGCTGGCCCGCGAGCGGGCGCAGGCCGTCGTCGCGGCGGTACCGGCCGCCGAGCGCCGCCGCCGCGAACCTCGGCCGCACGCCCCGAGCGAGACGGAGCTCGCGGCGCACGCACGCCTGCTGGAAAAGCTCAAGGAGCCGCTCTGGCGGCAGTAGCCGCCCGCGCCGCGGGGCCCGTGGAGAGGCCCGGCCGGCTCAGGCCTCGGCGAAGCCGCCCTGGCGGCGCTGCTCGTAGAGTCGCGTGAAGTCGATCGTGTTGATCAGCACCGGCGGGAAGCCGCCGTCGCGGGTCACGTCCGCAATGACCCGGCGTGCGAAGGGAAAGACCGTGCGCGCGCCTTCGATCATCAGCAGCTGCTGGACCGTATCGTTGTCGAGCGTCGGCTCGACGGTGCAGAGCGCGCCGTACTCGAGCTCGAGCACGAAGGCGGTCTGCTCGGCCTGCTTCGCGGTCAGGTCGATCTTCAGCAGCAGCTCGTAGATCTGCTCCTGCAGGCGCCGGGCCCCGACGTCGAGCTTGACCTCGATCTTCGGCTGCTCCCCCTGGTTGGCCAGGCTGGCCGGCGCGTTCGGGTTCTCGAACGACAGGTCCCGGACGTACTGGCTGTGCACCACCAGGGGCGGCTGGTTCGACGGCTCGGCTGGCGGGGCGCCGTTGCCGGCGGCGGTCTCGTCGAGATCGCTCATCGCGCTGCTGGATCCTCGATCTGGCTCTGCAAAGGGCGCTTCGCTACCACGTCGGCACCGATCCCCACAAGCAGCGCCGGTGTCCTAGGCCGACGAAGCGCCGCTGCCGGCGGGATCGAAGCGCAGGTGGGTGCCGTTGGCGATCGCCTCGCCGGTCAGGCCGCGGATGAAGGCCCAGTGCGAGACCACGAGGGTCTCGCGCCAGTCCTCCCGAGCGGCGATCCGCTCCCGGAACGAACGGCAGCGCAGCAGCATCTCGCTCTCCGGCTCCTCGCCGTCGGGCCACCAGCGCTCGGGCAGCCCGCCGAAGTCGAGGTGCGGCCAGCCCTGCTCGAGCGCCGAGCGCGGGCTGCCGACGTCGCAGACGAAGAAGGCGCGCTCGCGCACCAGCGGCTCGACCACCACCTCGACCTCGGACTCCAGGGTCTGCAGCAGCTCGGCCGCGGTCTCCAGCGTGCGGCGATAGGGACTGACCAGGACCCGCCGGATCCCGGCGCCGGCCAGCGCCCGGCCGGCCGCGGCGGCCTGGCGCCGCCCCTCGTCGGTCAGGCCCGGATCGACGATGCCCGGATCGATCCGCGTCTTGTTGAAGTGCAGGTTGAAGTGCGATTCGCCGTGGCGCAGCAGGATCATCGGGACGCTCCGCCCTTCGGCTCGTCGGGCTCGTCGGCGGCCCGGCCGGGTCCCGGCAGGACCTCAGCGGAGCCGCCGGCCGGGGTCTCCTCGTCGCCGACCTCGGTCCATTCGCCCTCGATCGTGCCCGGCGGCGCGCCGCGGCCCCAGCGGCTGCGCGGCCCGGCCGGCCCCGGCTCGCCGGGGCGGATCTCCTCGCCGTTGACGAAGATCCGGGTGCCGGCGTTGCCGGCGCGCGCGCGCGCCTCGAGATGACGGGCGAAGGCGCGGCGCAGCCAGCGGCGCACCGGCGGCAGGAACAGCGAGGCGCCGACGAGATCGGTGACGAAGCCGGGGGTCAGCAGCAGGGCGCCGGCGGCCAGCAGGCAGACGCCGTCGAACAGCTCGCGCGTCGGGATCTCGCCCTGGTCCATCTGGCGGCGCGCCCGCGCCAGCGTGGCCATGCCCTGCAGGCGCAGCTGCCAGGATCCGAGCAGCGCGGTCAGGATGATCAGCGCCAGCGTCGGCCACAGGCCGATCCAGTCGCCGACCCGGATGAACACCGCGATCTCGACGACCGGGATGGCGAGGAACAGCAGCAGAAGAACCAGACCCATCCTTGCCCTTTCTCGTGTGGGTGCTTATGTCTTGGGGGCGCCGGAGGCCGCTGGCAAGGAATTATGCCAGCGGACAGTTCGGTGCGCTCGGCCGCTTCCTTCGCTGCGAGCCGCGGGGGCCCAAGGGCCGACGCTGGAAGCTTTACCGGCCCGACCTGATGTTGGGCCCGAGGAACGGATCGGCGGCGATGGGTGACGGTTTCCAATACGTGGACATTCTCTTCTTTGCCGCCATTGCGGCCTTCCTGGTGCTGCGCCTGCGCAGCGTGCTGGGCAAGCGCACCGGACACCAGTCGAACGACTTCGACCCCTTCCGCGACCGCCAGGGCGCGGAGAAGGCGGCCGACGAGAAGATCGTGCGCCTGCCCGACGGTCGCCGTCCGGCCGAGCCGCAGCCGGCCGACCAGCCCGAGGACACCGCCCTGGCCGGGACCGAGCGGCCGGCCGTCAAGGGCGTGGCCGCGGTCCGGGCGGCCGATCCCGCCTTCGACGAGGCCGGTTTCCTGCAGGGCGCCCGCGCCGCCTTCGAGATGATCGTGACGGCCTTCGCCCAGGGCGACGCCAAGGCCCTGCGCCCGCTGCTCGCCGACGAGGTCTACAAGGACTTCTCCGGCGCCATCGACGAGCGGCAAGCGCGCAAGGAGACCCTGGACACGACCCTGGTTGGCATCGAGAAGGCCGAACTGGCGGAGGCCGAGCTGCAGGGCCGCACCGCCTTCGTCACCGTCCGCTTCGTTTCGCAGCAGGTCAACGTGACCCGCGACGCCGAGGATCGCATCGTCGACGGCGACGCCAACGAGGTCGAGACGATCACCGACCTCTGGACCTTCGCGCGCAACGTCAAGAGCCGCGATCCCAACTGGAAGCTGGTCGCGACCCAGAGTTCCCAGTAGCGGGCCGTGGCGTCGCCTCGGCCCGCTCCCGCGCGCGCGGCGGCCTCGCTGCGGCTGGCGGCGCTCGTCCTGTGCGGCGCCCTGCTCGCCGCCTGCAGCCGCGAGACCCCGGCGCCGCCGGAGCCGAGCGCCGGATACCAGCCGAGCGATTTCGCCGCCCTGCCGGGCTGGCGCGACGACGACCTGCTGGCCGCATTGCCGGCCCTCGAGCGCTCCTGCGGCCGGCTCGCCGGGCTCGACGGCGACGCGGCCGTCGGCCCGGCCGCTCTGCGCCTGCGCGCGGCCGACTGGCGTCCGCTCTGCCAGAGCCTGAGAGGCTTCCACGGCGACGGCGCGACGCTGCGCGAGGTGCTGGAATGGCACCTGCAGCCGGTCGCGGTGACCGACCAGGGCGGCGATCCCGAGGGCACCTTCACCGGCTACTACGAGAGCGAGCTGTCCGGGGCCGAGAAGCCGGGCCCGGGCTACCGGGTCCCGCTGCTCGGCCCGCCGCCCGGATTGGCGCTCGACACGATCGGCGGCGGCTGGTTCTCCGGGCCGGCGCAGCAGGTCTGGCGCTTCGACGCCGGCAGGGAGCGCGAGCCGGTGCCCGACCGCGCGGCAATCGAGACCGGGGCGCTCAAGGGCTATGCGAAGCCGATCCTCTGGCTCGCCGACCCGGTCGAGGCGCACATCCTGCACATCCAGGGGTCCGGGCGGGTCCGCCTGCCCGACGGCCGGGTCGTCCAGGTCGGCTATGCCGGCTCGAACGGCAAGGCCTTCACCGGCATCGCCCGGGTGCTGCTCGACGAGGGCCTGATCACGCCGGGCCAGGCCTCGATGCAGCAGGTCCGCGCCTGGCTGAAGGCCCATCCCGAGCAGGCCCGCACGCTGATGCGCCGCAACGCCCGCTACATCTTCTTCAAGCGCATCGAGGGCCCCGGCCCGATCGGTGCCGAAGGCGTCGCCTTGACGCCGGGGCGCTCGCTCGCCGTCGACACCCGCTTCGTGCCGCTCGGCGCGCCGCTCTGGCTCGACACGCGCTGGCCGGCCGGCGACCGGCCCCTGCGACGCCTGGTTGTCGCCCAGGATGTCGGCAGCGCCATCAAGGGCCAGGTGCGCGGCGACTTCTTCTTCGGCG
This sequence comes from Tistlia consotensis USBA 355, assembly GCF_900177295.1. Lineage (GTDB taxonomy): Bacteria > Pseudomonadota > Alphaproteobacteria > Kiloniellales > DSM-21159 > Tistlia > Tistlia consotensis. The sequence continues at coordinate 182,990 of NZ_FWZX01000004.1, read as the reverse complement.
CCGGCGAGCAGGCCTTCCAGCTGGCCGGCCGCATGAAGCGCGACGGCCGCTACTGGCTGCTGCTGCCGCGCCGGGCCCTGGCGCGCCGGGTGGCGGCGGCTGTCGGCGGCGACTAGCGGCCGGGATCCGGGCCGGGACCCGCGGTCGCGCCGGCTTGCCATTTCGCCGGGGCCGCCCCATTCTCCGCCGCGCGGAAGGGCAAAAGGCCGAGATGCCACAGAACAGCGAGAGACAGCCGGGGCCGCGGGTCGGCCTCTTCGTGACCTGCCTGGTCGACCTGATCCGGCCGTCGGTCGGCTTCGCGGCGGTCCGGCTGCTGGAGGCGGCCGGCTGTCGGGTCGAGGTGCCCGAGGCCCAGACCTGCTGCGGCCAGCCCACCTACAACTCGGGTGACCGGGCGGACACCAAGGCGATCGCGCGGCAGGTCGTCGCCGCCTTCGAGCCCTACGACTACGTCGTGGCGCCCTCGGGCTCCTGCGCGGCGATGATCCGCGACCACTATCCGGCGCTCTTCGCCGACGAGCCGGACGTCCTGCCACGGGTCCGCGCCGTCGCCGGCAAGACCTGGGAGCTGGTCAGCTTCCTGGCCGACGTGATGGAGCTCGAGACGGTGCCGGGCCGCTTCGCCGGCACGATCACCTACCACGATTCCTGCTCGGGCCTGCGCGAGCTCGGCATCAAGGCGCAGCCGCGCCGCCTGCTCGGCAGCGTCGAGGGCCTGGAGCTCAAGGAACTGCGCGACGCCGAGGTCTGCTGCGGCTTCGGCGGCACCTTCTGCGTTAAGTACCCGGAGATCTCCGACAAGATCGTCAGCGAGAAGTGCGCGGCGATCGAGGAGTCGGGTGCCGGACTGCTGCTGGCCGGCGACCTGGGCTGCCTGCTCAACATGGCCGGCAAGCTGAAGCGCCGCGGCAGCGCGGTCGAGGCGCGCCACGTCGCCGAGGTGCTGGCCGGCGAGCTCGACCAGCCGGCGATCGGCGAGCCGGGGGAATAGCGGCGATGCAGGCGACCTCGCGCAACTTCAAGGACAACGCCCACCGGGCCCTGGAGGACGCCAACCTCCAGAAGGCCATGGGCTTCGTGCGCACCGGCTTCATCGACAAGCGCAAGGCCGCGGCCGACGCGCTGCCCGAGTTCGAGGCGCTGCGCGACGCCGCGCGCGACATCAAGAACCACACCCTCGCCAACCTCGACCGCTACCTGGAGCGCTACGAGGCCAAGGCCACGGAGACCGGTGCGCAGGTCCACTGGTGCACGACCGCCGAGGACGCCCGCGAGACGATCCTGGAGATCTGCCGCTCGGTCGGCGCGCGCACCGCGACCAAGGGCAAGTCCATGATCGCCGAGGAGATCGGCCTCAACGACTTCCTGGAGAGGAACGGCATCACGCCGATCGAGACGGACCTCGGCGAGTACATCATCCAGCTGCGCAAGGAGCCGCCGAGCCACATCATCGCGCCGGCGGTGCACGTCACCCAGGACCAGGTCGAGGCCGATTTCCGCAGCCACCACAAGGCGCTGCCGGCCGACCGTTCGCTCGCGGAGCCGCAGCAGCTGGTCGCCGAGGCGCGCGAGATGCTGCGCCAGAAGTACCTGGACGCCGACGTCGGCATCACCGGCGCCAACTTCCTGGTCGCCGAGACCGGGACCTCGGTCATCGTGACCAACGAGGGCAACGGCGACCTGACGCAGATCCTGCCGAAGATCCACATCGTCATCGCCTCGATCGAGAAGGTCATCCCGACCCTCGAGGACCTGGGCGTGATCCTGCGCGTCCTCGCGCGCTCGGCGACCGGCCAGGAGATGTCCGCCTACACGACGCTCTCGACCGGCCCCAAGCGGCCCGACGATCCGGACGGCCCGGAGCAGTACCACGTCGTGATCCTGGACAACGGCCGCTCGGCGATGCTGGGCACCGAGTACCAGGAGATGCTGCGCTGCATCCGCTGCGGCGCCTGCATGAACCACTGCCCGGTGTACCATGCCGTCGGTGGACACGCGTACGGCTGGGTGTACGTCGGCCCGATGGGCGCCGTGCTGACGCCGAGCCTGATCGGCGTCGACCAGGCCGGCCACCTGCCGAATGCCTCGACCTTCTGCGGCCGCTGCGAGTCGGTCTGCCCGATGCGCATCCCCCTGCCCAAGATGATGCGCCACTGGCGCGAGCGCGAGTTCGAGCGCCACCTCAATCCGCCGGCCTGGCGCTGGGGCCTCAAGGCCTGGGCCTTCCTGGCGCGCCGGCCGAGGCTCTACCAGGCCCTGACCGGCCTGCAGGTCCGCCTGATGGGCCTCGCCGGCCGCCGCAGGGGACGCTTCGCGAGCCTGCCGCTGGCCGGCGGCTGGACCGAGCACCGGGACTTCCCGGCGCCCCAGGGCCGGACCTTCCAGCAGCTCTGGGCCGAGCGGAAGCGCGCGGCATGAGCGGCGAGCGCAGCAGCACGGCGCGGGGCCAGATCCTCGGCGCGATCCGCCGCGCGGTGAAGCGCGACGGCACCGACGCCGGGTCGGCGGTCGAGCGCCGCCTGGCCGAGCACCCCGAGGGCCCGCGCGTCGAGCGCGCCCGCCTGCCGCACGAGGCCCTGGTCGCCCTCTTCGTCGAGAAGGTCGAGGCAGTCCAGGGCAGCGTCGCCCGCGTCGACAGCCCCGAAGCGCTGCCCGAGGCGGTCGCCGACTATCTGAAGCGCCACAACCTGCCGACCGCCCTCCGGGTTGCGCCGGATCCGGCCCTGACCGACCTGCCGTGGCAGGAGAAGGCGCCGCTGCTCTCGGTCTCGGCCGGGCGCGCCGAGGCCGCCGACGCGGTCTCGCTGACCGGCTGCTTCGCCGGCGTTGCCGAGACCGGCACGCTGATGCTGGCCTCCGGACCCGAGGCGCCGACCACGCTCAACTTCCTGCCCGAGACCCATCTGGTCGTGCTGCGCGAGAGCGACCTGGTCGGCCCCTACGAGGAGGCCTGGCGGAAGCTGCGCGCCCGCGAGGGCGCCGAGGGCCCGGGGGGTGCCCTGCCGCGCACCGTCAATTTCGTAACCGGGCCGTCGCGCACCGGCGACATCGAGCAGAAGATCCAGCTCGGCGCGCACGGCCCGCGCCGCCTGCACGTCCTGCTGGTCGCCGACGGCGAAGGCTGAGCCGCCGTGGCCGAGGACCGGCACCGGCCGTCCCGCCCCCGGCTGCCGCCCGACATGGACCTCTGGCAGCGGGTCGCGCGTGAGGTCACGCCGCTGCGCCGCAACCGCATCGGCGGCGTCGCCGTTCCGGAGCCGGAACCGGCACCGCCGCCGCCCGAGCCGGCGCCGCCGAAGGCCCGGCCGGAGCGGCTGCTGCAGCCGCGCGCCCTGCCCCGGCCGGTCGCCACGGAGCCGCGCCCCTCGCTCAGCCACGGCTCGCTCGCCGATCTCGACCGGCGCACCGCCCAGCGCCTGCAGCGTGGCCGGCTGCCGATCGAGGCGACCCTCGACCTGCACGGCCTGAACCAGGCCGCGGCCCACGAGGCGCTCAACGGCTTCATCGCGCGCTCCGAGGCGCTCGGCCGGCGCTGCGTGCTGATCGTCACCGGCAAGGGCCTGGGCCGCGAGGAGTCCGGCGTGCTGCGCCGCCAGGTGCCTCACTGGCTGAACCAGGCGCCGCTGCGCCAGCGGGTCCTGGCCTTCGACTACGCCCGGCCGGAGCACGGTGGCCAGGGCGCGCTCTACCTGCTGCTGAAGCGGCGGCGCGAGAAGCCCTAGCGGCGGCGCTCTTCCGCGATAAACTGGATTCCGGTTATCGGGAGCGCGTCATGACACCCTTCGGCCAGCGGCTGCGCGCCCTGCGTGCCGAGCACGGCAGGAGCCTCGCCGAGACGGCGGCGGCGCTCGGCGTCTCCTCGGCCTATCTCTCGGCCCTGGAGCACGGTCACCGCGGCCGGCCTTCGCCCGAGCTGATCCACCGGGCCTGCCAGCACTTCAACATCATCTGGGACGAGGCCGAGGAGCTGGCCCGCCTGGCCCGCCTGTCCCACCCGCGCGTCACGGTCGATACGGCCGGCCTCAGTCCCGAGGCGACCCTGCTCGCCAACCGGCTCGCCGAGCGGATCGCCGATCTGCAGCCGGCGCGCCTGGCTGCGTTGCTCGAACTGCTGGAGTCGCCGGACATTCCGTCCGGCGGACGCTCACAGGGCTGACCGCCGCCCCGTCTTCCCTGCGGGCGTGGCGCCCAGCGGACCGACGGCGGCGGAGGCGGATGTTTCGAGACCTTTCCGGACGGCAGGAGCTTCTCGACAGGGCCAACCGGCTGCACGGCCAGGGCCGGCTGCGCGAGGCCGAGATCCTCTATCGCCGGGTCCTGCTCGCCGACCCGCAGCAGCCAGACGCCCTGGCCCTGCTCGGCGGCCTGCTCGCCGAGCGCCAGCGCGGCACCGAGGGCAACCTGCTGATCCGCCAGGCGCTGGCCGGGCGGCCGGGCGATCCGGCGCTGCATGTCGCGCTGGGGCGCAGCGAGATGAAGGCCGGCGACCTCGGCGCTGCCGAGGCCTGCTACCGGGCCGCCCTGCAGTTCAACGCCGCCCACGAGGAAGGCGTGCTGACCCTCGCCGGGATGCTGCTCGACCAGGGCCGGGTCGAGGAGGCGGAGCGCGTCCTGCGCGGCGCCCTCAGCCACGAGTCCGACGGGCCGGCGGTGCTGCGCCTGCTGGCCCAGGTCTGCGAGCGCCTCGGCAAGGCCGAGGAGGCCGAGCTGCTCTACGAGCGGGTCCACGACGCCGATCCGGAGGACCTCGCGGTGCTGCTGGCGCTCGGCCGCCTGCGCCTCGCCGACGGCCGGCCGGGTGCGGCCCTGGAGGCCTTCCACGGTGCCGTGCTGCTCGACGACGGCGCGGCCGAGGTCCACGAGGGCCTCGGCCGTTGCCTGGTCGGGCTGGGCCGGGCGGAGGAGGCGGTCGCCGAGTTCCGGGCCGCGCTGCTGCGCGATCCGGCCCGCGCCGCCGGCTGGCGCGCGCTGGTCACCTGCCTGCTCGACCTCGGCGAGCTGGAGAGCGCGGCCGAGGCGCTGGACCAGGCCGCGGCGCTGGTCGCCGGGCCGGCGCGCTGGAAGGCGCAGCTCTTCGCCGAGCTGGCCGAGGCCTGGCGCGGCCAAGCTGCCGCCGAGCGCGCCCTGGCGGCGCTGGTCAAGGGGCTCGCCCAGGATCCGCGGGAGCTGTCGCTCTACCGCTCGCTGGCGCCGGTGCTGCGCGCCAACGGCCGCGCCGGCGAGGCCGAGGCGCTGTTCGACTTCCCGCGCCTGCTGCTCTGGCGCCAGATCCGCGAGGTCCCGGACTTTCCGAGCCCGGCGGCCTTCAACCGGGCGCTGGCCCAGCAGCTGCGCGACCGCGCCGACCGGCGGCCGGCGGAGGCCGAGGGCGCCGACGCCGGCCAGCACGGCGGCTGGCGCTCGGGCGAGCTGTTCGGGCGGCCGTCGGCCGCGCTGGTCGCGCTGGAGCGGCTGGTCCGGGCGGCGGCCGGCGACTATCTCGCCGGGCGCGAGGGCCTGGACGGCAACCCCTTCCTCGCCGAACCGCCGACGCGCCTGGCGCTGCGCGGCCGGGCGATCGGCCTTGCCGCCTCGGGCTGGCTGGAGCCGCAGACCCGGCCCGATGCCTTCCTGTCGGGCCTCTATTTCCTGGAGGTGCCGCGCGAGATCGCGCGCGGCGAGGACGCGGCCGGCTGCCTGCGCTTCTACGACGCCGAGCTGCAGGGCGAGGCGACGCGCTTCGAGACGCTGCGGCCGAAGCCCGGGCTGCTGGTGCTGGCGCCCGGCTACTTCCGCCACGGCACCCTGCCGTTCCGGTCCTGGCGCGAGTGCCTGGCGGTGCTCTTCGACCTGGTCGAGGCGGCGGCCGGCGAGGCCGGCGCGAGGGGCGCCTCTAGAGGATGAACTTGCTGAGGTCGGCGTTCTTGGCCAGCTCGCCGACCCGCCCGCGGACCAGGGCGGCGTCGATGGCGACGCTCTCCCCGGAGCGGTCCGAGGCGGTGAAGGAGATCTCCTCCAGCAGCTTCTCCATGACCGTGTGCAGGCGCCGCGCGCCGATGTTCTCGACGCTCGAGTTGATCTCGGCGGCGAGGTCGGCCAGGGCGTCGATCGCCTCCTCGGCGAAGTCCAGGCTGACGCCCTCGGTCTTCATCAGCGCGGTGTACTGGCGGATCAGCGAGTTCTCCGGCTCGGTCAGGATGCGCTTGAAGTCGTCGCGGGTCAGCGCCGAGAGCTCGACGCGGATCGGCAGGCGGCCCTGCAGCTCGGGCAGCAGGTCCGAGGGCTTGGCGGTGTGGAAGGCGCCGGAGGCGATGAACAGGATGAAGTCGGTCTTCACCTGGCCGTACTTGGTCGCGACCGTCGTGCCCTCGATGAGCGGCAGCAGGTCGCGCTGCACGCCCTCGCGGCTGACGTCGGCGCCCGAGCGCAGGTCGGAGCGCGAGGCGACCTTGTCGATCTCGTCGAGGAAGACGATGCCGTTCTGCTCGACCGTGCGGATCGCCTCGCCGGTCACCTTCTCCTCGTCGATCAGCTTGTCGGATTCCTCGGCCATCAGGATGTCGTAGGACTCCTGGACGGTCATCTTCTTGGTCTTGGTCTTGCCGCCGAAGGCCTTGCCGAAGATGTCGTTGAGGTTGACCATGCCCATCTGGGCCCCGGGCATGCCGGGGATGTCCATGGTCGGCAGCTGCAGGCCGCCGGTGTCGCGGATCTGCAGCTCGATCTCCTTGTCGTCGAGCTGGCCGCTGCGCAGCAGGCGGCGGAACTTGTCCTTGGTCTCGCGGCCGGAGCTCTCGCCGACCAGGGCGTCGATCACGCGGTTCTCGGCGGCGATCTCGGCCTTGGCCTGGACCTCGCGGCGCAGCCGCTCGCGGGTCATATGCAGCGCGACCTCGACCAGGTCCCGGACGATCGACTCGACGTCGCGGCCGACGTAGCCGACCTCGGTGAACTTGGTCGCCTCGACCTTGACGAAGGGCGCCTGGGCCAGCTTGGCGAGGCGCCGGGCGATCTCGGTCTTGCCGACGCCGGTCGGGCCGATCATCAGGATGTTCTTGGGCAGCACCTCGTCGCGCAGCTCGTCGGACAGCTGCTGGCGCCGCCAGCGGTTGCGCAGGGCGATCGCCACGGCGCGCTTGGCGTCGCGCTGGCCGACGATGTAGCGGTCCAGCTCCGAGACGATCTCGCGCGGGCTGAAGGCCGCGGCGGCCGGCACGGCGCTCTCGCCGTCCTTGTCGCGCGGGCCCGGCCCGGCGGCGCCGTCCGGCGCGTCGCCGGGCGTTGCGGGGGGCAGGTCAGAGGCGTTCGAGAACGAGTTCATGATTCGTGTACACGCAGATATCGGCCGCGATGGCCATGGAACGGCGGGCGATGTCCTCGGCGTCGATGCCGTCGACCGGCATGAGTGCGCGCGCGGCCGAGAGCGCGTACATGCCGCCGGAGCCGATGCCGATCAGGCCGTCCTGCGGCTCCAGCACGTCGCCGGTGCCGGTCAGGACCAGGGAGATCGACTTGTCGGCGACCGCCATCATCGCCTCGAGCCGGCGCAGGGCCCGGTCCATGCGCCAGTCCTTGGCCAGCTCGACGCAGGCCCGGGTCAGCTGGCCCGGATAGGTCTCCAGCTTGGCCTCGAGCCGCTCGAACAGGGTGAAGGCGTCGGCGGTCGCGCCGGCGAAGCCGGCGACGACCTCGCCGCTCTTGCCGATCCGACGGACCTTGCGGGCGTTGGACTTGATGACGGTCTGGCCGAGCGTCACCTGGCCGTCGCCGGCGACGACGCACAGGCCGTCCTTGCGCACGGAGAGGATGGTGGTCCCGTGCCAGAGAGTGCTGTCTTCGGACATGCCGGACAAATGGCGGGGCGGAGGCCGGCGGTCAAGGCGAAGCATCGCGCCGTCCGCCATATGGGCGATCCGGCTTAGGCTTTGCCCTGGCCGGGCGGTGCTGCTAAACAGCCGGCCTTCGGACAGGCTCGAGCGTCGCGCTCGCCGTTCCGGCCCCTGTTCCAGCACCTGGGCGCCGGACCGGCCGTGGCGCTCAGGAAACGGGCAGGATCCCGCCATGCGCAGCGCGAAGGTGGAACGCAACACCAAGGAGACGCGGATTGTCGCCGAGGTGAACCTCGACGGCACCGGCGAGTCGCGGATCGCGACCGGCATCGGCTTCCTCGACCACATGCTGGACCAGCTGGCGCGCCACGGCCTGATCGACATCGCCCTCGAGGCGAAGGGCGACCTGCACATCGACTTCCACCACACCACCGAGGACAGCGGCATCGTGCTCGGCCAGGCGGTCTCCAGGGCGCTCGGCGAGCGGCGCGGCATCCGGCGCTACGGCGACGCGCTGATCCCGATGGACGAGACCCTGACCCGGGTCGCGCTCGACGCCTCGAACCGGCCCTACCTGATCTGGAAGGTCGAGTTCACCCGCGACAAGCTGGGCGAGTTCGACACCGAGCTATTCAAGGAGTGGTTCCAGGCCTTCGCCCAGCACGCCGGCCTGACCCTGCACGTCGAGACCCTCTACGGCACGAACAACCACCACATCGTGGAATCCTGCTTCAAGGGCCTGGCCCGCGCCCTGCGCGACGCGCTCGAGATCGACCCGCGCAAGGCCGACGCCATCCCCTCGACCAAGGGCACGCTCTGATCCGGCCCATGATGAGCAGCATGTCATGACCTGCGTCCTGATCGACTACGGCTCGGGCAACCTGCGCTCGGCGGCCAAGGCGCTGGAGCGCGCGGCCGCCGAGAGCGGCCTCTCGACGCCGATCCTGGTGACCGCCGACGCCGAGGCCGTGCGCCAGGCCGAGCGGATCGTGCTGCCCGGCGTCGGCGCCTTCGCCGACTGCATGAGCGGGCTCTCGGCCGTCGCCGGCATGACCGAGGCGCTGAACGAGGCGGTGATCGGCCGGGGCCGACCCTTCCTCGGCATCTGCGTCGGCATGCAGCTGATGGCCGAGCGTGGCCTGGAGCACGGCAGCTACCCGGGCCTCGGCTGGATCGAGGGCGAGGTCGAGGCGCTGCCGCCCGGCGGGCCGGACCGCAAGATCCCGCACATGGGCTGGAACGAGCTCGCGGTCGAGCGCGCGCATCCGGTGCTGGCAGGGCTCGGCGACGATCCCCACGTCTACTTCGTGCACAGCTACCATCTCCGCCCGAAGCGTCCCGAGCTGCAGCTCGGCTCGGTCGACTACGGCGGACGCTTCGCCGCGGTGGTCGGGCGGGACAACCTGATCGGCACGCAGTTCCATCCGGAGAAGAGCCAGGCGGTCGGCCTGCGTCTGCTGACCAACTTCCTGGCCTGGAAGCCCTAGGTCCGAGCCCTCATTCTGGGGAAATCATGAGCGCCACCGAATCCCGCCACGCGCCGACGCTCAGCGTCGAGCAGGTCACCTCGTTCCGGGGCGCGCAGCTGCACGAGCTCTGCGAGGCCGCCGAGGAGGCGATCGTCGACGGCGGCGGCTTCGGCTGGCTGACCCCGCCGCCGCGTCCGACCATGGAGTCCTACTGGAAGGGCGTGCTGCTGGTGCCCGAGCGCGCGCTCTTCCTCGGCAGCCTCGACGGCACGGTCGCCGGCTCGGCGCAGCTGCTGCATCCCTCGCCGAACCAGGAGGGCCAGCGCCACTGCGGCTCGCTGACCACCTTCTTCGTGGCGCCCTGGGCGCGCGGCCACGGCCTTGCCCTGCAGCTGGTTCAGGCGGTCGAGGCCGCGGCACGCGAGGCCGGCCTCAAGGTGCTGAACCTCGACGTCCGCGAGACCCAGACGCGGGCCATCGAGATCTACGGCCAGCTCGGCTTCACCTGCTGGGGCAGCCATCCCCGCTACGTCTGCGTCGACGGGCGCTGGTTCGCCGGCCGCTACTACTACAAGGACCTCGAGCCGCTCGAGGCCGGGACCCCCGGCGACGAGACGCCCGGCTCCGGGTCGCGCGGGCGCTGAGCCGCCGGGCGGCCGTTCCACCCCTCCTGCCGATCCTCACGGGGACGCCCGATGATTCTCTTCCCCGCCATCGACCTCAAGGACAACCAGGTCGTCCGCCTGCGCCTCGGCGAGATGGACCAGGCTACGATCTTCAATTCCGACCCGGTCGCCCAGGCCGAGGCCTTCGCCAAGGCCGGCTTCGAGTGGCTGCACGTCGTCGACCTCAACGGCGCCTTCGCCGGCCGTGCCGTGCACGAGCCGGTCATCGAGTCGATCCTCTCGGCGACCCGCCTGCCAGTGCAGCTCGGCGGCGGCATCCGCAGCATGGAGCGCATCGAGCGCTGGCTCGAGATCGGCGTGAACCGGGTCATCCTCGGCACCGTCGCGGTCAAGGACCCGCAGCTGGTCCGCGAGGCCTGCCGGCGCTTTCCCGGCCGCATCGTGGTCGGCGTCGACGCCAAGGGCGGCCGCGTCGCGGTCGAGGGCTGGGCCGAGGTCAGCGACCTCGCGGCGCCGGAGCTGGCAAAGCGCTTCGAGGACGCCGGCGTGACCGCCCTGCTCTACACCGACATCGACCGCGACGGCCTGCTGGCCGGCGTCAACGTCGACTCGACGGTCGCGCTGGCACGGGCCACCCGGCTGCCGGTCATCGCCTCGGGCGGCGTCGCCTCGCTGGACGACATCGCCGAGCTGATGGCCTACGAGGAGGACGGCATCTGCGGCGTGGTCTGCGGGCGCGCGCTCTACGACGGCCGCATCGATCCGGCCGAGGCCCTGGCGCTGCTGGCCGGGGGAGAGGTCTAGGATTTGTTGGGCGCTTGCGCGCCGGCACCAGCCCGCACCCCCACCCGGCCACCCAACGACAGTATCCTGGAATGGGTGGCCGGGTGGGGGTGCGGGCTGGTGCAGAACCACACAACGAGGTCCCCTTCATGCTGAAGATGCGCGTGATCCCCTGCCTCGACGTCAAGGATGGCCGCGTCGTCAAGGGCATCAACTTCGTCGGCCTGCGCGACGCCGGCGATCCCGTGGAGCAGGCGGCGATCTACGACGCCGCCGGCGCCGACGAGCTCTGCTTCCTCGACATCACGGCGAGCCACGAGGAGCGCGGCATCCTGCTCGACGTGGTGCGGGCGACGGCCGAGCGCTGCTTCATGCCGCTGACCGTCGGCGGCGGCGTGCGCACGCTCGACGACATCCGCCAGCTGCTGCTGGCCGGCGCCGACAAGGTCTCGATCAACACCGCCGCGGTGAAGGATCCCGACTTCGTGCGCGCCGCCGCCCACAAGTTCGGCACCCAGTGCATCGTCGTCGCGGTCGATGCCAAGCGGGTCGGTGACGGCGAGCACGGCGAGGGCCGCTTCGAGATCTTCACCCATGGCGGCCGCAACGCCACGGGCATCGACGCCGTCGCCTGGTCCCGGCGCATGGTCGAGTACGGCGCCGGCGAGATCCTGCTGACCTCGATGGACCGCGACGGCACCAAGCAGGGCTTCAACATCCCGCTGACCCGCGCCGTCGCCGACGCGATCACCGTGCCGGTCATCGCTTCGGGCGGCGCCGGCACGCTCGAGCACATGGTCCAGGGCATCAAGGAGGGCCACGCGACCGCCGTGCTGGCCGCCTCGATCTTCCACTACGGCGAGATCTCGATCGCCGAGGTCAAGGCGGCGATGGCGGCGGCCGGCATCCCGGTGCGGCCGATTGCCCTGTCCGGCACGGCGGGAGCGGCGGCATGACCGGCGAGACCGCCGAGGTCCTGGAGCGGCTCTTCGCGACCATCGAATCGCGCAAGGGCGCCGATCCGGCGTCGTCCTACACAGCCAAGCTGTTCGCCAAGGGGCCGAACAAGATCGCCCAGAAGGTCGGCGAGGAGGCAGTCGAGACGGTGATCGCCGCCACCGCCGAGGGCCGCGAGTCGCTGGCCGCGGAGAGCGCCGACCTGCTCTACCACCTGCTGGTGCTCTGGGCCGCCCACGGCTTGCGCCCCGAGGAGGTCTGGGCCAAATTGGCCGCGCGCGAGGGGACGTCCGGCATCGCCGAGAAGGCAGCCCGCAAGGGCTCGTGACCGGCAGCCTTTCGCTGCGTTTCGAGGGCTTCGGAGCGAACCTGTGGGGGAAGCATGGCCGGCTACGACCAGAACAACGTCTTCGCCAAGATCCTGCGCGGCGAGATCCCCTGCAGGAAGGTGCTGGAGACCGAGCACGCCCTCGCCTTCCACGACATCGCGCCCCAGGCGCCGGTCCATGTCCTGGTCATCCCGAAGGGCGCCTGGCTCTCCTCGGCCGACTTCTACGCCAGGGCGAGCGATGCCGAGATCGCCGGCTTCCACCGGGCGGTGGCGCAGGCCGCCGAGCAGCTCGGCGTGGTCGACAAGGGCTATCGCATCCTGGCCAACCACGGTGTCGACGCCCACCAGGAAGTGCCGCACTTCCACATGCACATCTTCGCCGGCCGCGACCTCGGCCGGATGATCAAGCCGCCGGAGAAGTAGGCGGCGCCGCGGCTCAGCCCTCGACCGGCCGGTAGCTGCCGTCCGGCAGCAGCTCGGTCAGGAAGACCCGGTCGGAGCCCTGGTTGCAGTCCGGCCCGAAGGCGAGGCGGAAGCCGGCGATGTCGAGCTCCCGGCGCGCGCCGGCCGCCGTCTGCAGGAAGCCGGGGCGGGTCAGCGGCTCCCCGGCCGCCGCCAGCAGCTCGCCGACCGCGAGGCCGGTCACGTAGCCTTCCAGCGACTGGAAATCGGCCTGCCGGCACAGGCCCAGTCGGTCGGTGGCATCGAGATAGCGCGCGACCAGCGGCTGGCGCCGGTCGGTCGGCAGCGGCACGACCTGGCTGATCACCACGCCGGCCCCGGCCGGCCCGACCTGCCGGGCGAAGTCGTTGCTGCCGACGAAGGAGATGGTCGCGAGCGGGCAGTCCAGGCCGCCCTCCCGGGCCAGACGCACGAAGTCGGCCGTCGTCCTGGCGGTCCCGGCTATGAAGACCAGGTCCGGCTCGGCCCGCCGGATCTCCTCGAAGGCCGGGCCGACGTCGGCGGTCCGGCGGTCGAAGGCGGCGCTCGCGGCGAGGGCGATGCCGTGCGGCTGCAGGGCTCTGGTCAGGGCGCTCAGCACCGTCTGGCCGTAGGCGTCGCCCTGCAGCAGCAGGGCCGGCCGTCGGGCCTTGACCCTGCCGGTCATCCAGCCGACCAGCGCGTCGATCTCCTGCTGGTAGGAGGCGCGGATGTTCAGCACGTGGCGAAGCCCCGGATCGCGCAGGAACCCGGCACCGGTGACCGGCCCGACGAAGGGAATGCCGCCGCCCCGGGCGACCAGCTCGGCCAGCTTGGCGGTCGGCGTGCCGACCGAACCGAGCAGGCCGAAGACCGTGCCGCTGCGCACCATCTTGCGGACGTTGGCGAGCGTGCGCTCCGGGTCGTAGGCGTCGTCCAGCGTTTCGAGCCGGAGCTGGCGGCCCCCGCTGCCGCCGGCGGCGTTGATCTCGGCGAAGGCCAGCGCGATGCCGTCGCGCATCGCGGTGCCGAGCCCGGCGGCATCGCCGGTCAGCGGGGCGCTCTGGCCGAAGGTGACCGCGTCGGCGGAGACGCCGGCCTCCGCCCGGATCTGCGAAAGGAAGTCGCCGGCGCCGCGGTGCACCTGCTCGACGCCGCCGCGGATGTCCGCCATTCGCGCCTCGAAGCTCCGCATCCTGGCCGAGGCCTCCTCGGAGCCGGCGGCGATCTCCCGGTTGGCGGCGCTCTGCTCGACGACGGCGGAGGCGACGACCCGGGCGTTCTCGCTCAGCTCGCCGACCGCCCCGGCGATGGCGCCGGTCGCCTCGGTCACCCGGCCGGCCGCCGACTGCACGGCCGCGATCAGGCTCTTCACCCGCTCGGTCGCCTCGGCGGTCTGCTGGGCCAGGGTCTTGACCTCGCTGGCCACCACCGCGAAGCCGCGCCCGGCCTCGCCGGCCCGCGCGGCCTCGATGGTGGCGTTGAGCGCCAGCAGGTTGGTCTGGGCAGCGATGGCCTGGATGATGTCGGCGACGCCGAGCACGTCCTCGGCCGCCGTGCCCAGCTCCGTCGTCGTCGAATGGGCGACTCGCGCCTGCTCGGCCATCCTGGTGGTCAGGTCGGCGGTCTGCTGGGTCATCCGGTCGATCTCGGCGACGCCGGCCGAGCTCTGGGTCGTGGCCGAGGCGACCTGGGCGACCCGGGCGACGGCGTCGGCCGAGGCCTCGAGGGCGGTCGAGACGTGCTCGTCGACCGATTCGATCGCGCCGGCGACCACGGCCTCGAAGCTGCCGGCGAGGTCGCGCATGGCCTCGCGCCGCTGGCGTTCGGAGGCGCCCTCCTCCAGGGTCTGCTCCTCGAGGGTGCGGGTCAGGGAGGCGAGCCGGCCGCGCAGGCGCTCGACCTGTTCGAGGTGGCCGTGCAGGGGCGACTTGGTGGGCAGCGGCGGCAGCGGCGCGTCGAGCTGGCCGTCGACGATGCGGCGGATTGCCTCGGTCAGCTCGAGCAGGCCGTCGGGCGGCGCGGCCGCCGCAGGGCCTTCGGCGGCGGTCCGGCGTCGGCGCGGCGTCTTTCGCTGAAGCAGCTCGGCTATGGCACTCAAAGCTCTTCCCCCGAAAAAGGGTCCCGTCGGGAAGGAGATGCGACGGCGGTGCGGTCGCCTCGTCGCAGGCGTCGTCTGCCTACATACGAGCAGGCCGATTGGTTTTCGGTTAACGTTACAGTCTCCGCGTGCGGCAGGCCGGCGGCCGGGGCCGAAAAGTTGTCCCGGGCTAGCTCCGGCTCGGCGCGATCCGGCGATAGGTCAGGGCCTCGGCGACCTGCAGGCGGGTGACCGGGCCGCCGCCCTCGAGGTCGGCCAGGGTGCGGGCGACGCGCAGGACGCGGTGGTAGCCGCGGGCCGAGAGCTTCAGGCGCTCCGCCGCCCGGGTCAGCAGCTCCCGACCGGCCGCGTCGGGCTCGGCGATCGTCTCCAGCAGCGTGCCGTCGGCCTGGGCGTTGCTGGTCAGCTCGGGCCGGCCGAGGTCGGCGAAGCGCGCGACCTGGATCGCCCGGGCGGCCGCGACCCGCGCCGCGACGGCGGCGGAGTCCTCGGCCGGCGGCGGCAGCGACAGGTCGGCGGCGCTGACCGCCGGCACCTCGACGTGCAGATCGATGCGGTCGAACAGCGGCCCCGAGATCTTGCCCTGGTAGTCGAGGGCGCAGCGCGGCGCCTTGTTGCAGGCGAGGCCCGCGTCGTCCAGGTGGCCGCAGCGGCAGGGGTTCATCGCCGCGACCAGCTGGAAGCGCGCCGGGTAGCGGACGTGGGCGGCGGCGCGGGCGACCGTCACCGTGCCGCTCTCGACTGGCTGCCTCAGCGCCTCCAGGGTGCCGCGTGCGAACTCCGGCAGCTCGTCCAGGAACAGCACGCCCTGGTGGGCGAGGCTGATCTCGCCCGGCCGGGCGCGCTGGCCGCCGCCGACCAGGGCCGGCAGCGAGGCCGAGTGGTGCGGGTCGCGGAACGGCCGCCGGCGCAGCAGGGCGCCGTTCTTCAGCTGCCCGGCGACCGAGTGCAGCATCGAGACCTCCAGGGCCTCGGCCGGGGTCAGCGGCGGCAGCAGGCCGGGCAGGCGCTGGGCCAGCATCGACTTGCCGCTGCCCGGCGGGCCGATCATCAGGAGGTTGTGGCCGCCGGCGGCGGCGATCTCCAGGGCGCGCTTGGCGCTCTCCTGGCCCTTGATGTCCTTGAGGTCGGGCAGCGCGCCGGCCGGCTCGGCGACGCGCGGCATCGGCGGGGTCAGGACCTGGTCGCCCTTCAGGTGGTTGACCAGGCCGATCAGCGAGTCCGGCGCCAGGATCTCGACGCCCTCGGCCCAGGCGGCCTCCGGCCCTTGCGCCTTCGGCACGACCAGTGCGCGGCCGCTCGCCGCGGCGTGGATCGCCGCCGGCAGCACGCCGGCGACCGGCGAGAGGCGGCCATCCAGGGACAGCTCTCCGAGCGCGACCAGCCCGGCCGCCTCGTCGAGCGGCAGCACGCCGACCGCGGCCATCAGGGCGATGGCGATCGGCAGGTCGTAGTGGCTGCCCTCCTTCAGCAGGTCGGCCGGCGCCAGGTTGACGACGATGCGCTCGCTCGGCAGGGCGAGGCCGATCGCCTCCAGGGCGCCGCGCACCCGCTCGCGGCTCTCGGCGACCGCCTTGTCGGGCAGGCCGACGACCAGGAAGTTCGGCAGCCCGCCGCCGACGCGGACCTGCACGTCGACGTCGACCACCTCGATGCCCTGGAAGGCCACCGTCCCGACCCGTGCGACCACCTGTCGCGCCTCCTGCGCCGTTGCGGGCCGGCGTTCCCGTCCCGTTCCGGGCCAGTCTAGCCGCGAAGGCCGGGCACGCGCCAGTTGCAAGCGCATCCCGGCTCGACAGCCGGGCGAGCCGCGCCACATTGAGGACATGTCGGGGCCGGAGCCTGCCGGCCTCTCCGCCACTCCCCGCGAAAGGACCCAGCCCGATGCGAGCGCTCGAACGATTGACCGCCCTGGCCGCCGCCCTGGTGATGCTGGCGGCGCTGGCGCTGCCGGCCGCCGCCGCGCTGTCCGAGCAGGACCAGGCCGCGATCCGGAACTACACCCTGACCACCAGGTACCTCAGCCAGGTCCAGGCCCTGACCCGGGACGCCGAGGCCAAGGGGGTCAAGGCCAGCCTCGACGCCGACGACTTCAAGAAGGCCAAGGACCTCGACGCCCTGGCCGCGCAGCTCGACGCCAAGCCGGGGGTCCACGCGCTGATGGCCGCCCACGGCCTGACCGCCCGCGAGTACCTGGTCGGGGCGCTCGCCCTGTACGGCGCCGGCATGGTGGTCAAGTACGGCGACGATCCGCAGCAGGGCAAGTACATCGACAAGAGCAAGGCCAACCCGAAGAACGTCGAGTTCTACAAGCAGCACCAGAAGGAGATCGAGGCGATGATGGCGGCCGAGCAGAAGTGATCGGCACTCGTCGCCATTGCTCGTGACCACCGGTCACTCCTCAAGATTGCTGCCTTTTCCCCCAGGATCGGCTAGAAACGTCGATCCGGGGGGAGCAACGGGATGGACGAGGCGAGCAGCGCGCCCGGCGGCGCGGCCCGGGGTCGGGCGAGAGGACGGACCGGGAGTCAGCCGCGGACCAAGCCGGCGGAGCAGCGCCGCGACGACCTGATGGCCGCTGCCGAGGCCCTGTTCCTGGAGCAGGGCATCGAGGCGACGACGGTCGAGCAGATCACCGTCGCCGCGGGCGTCGCCAAGGGCACCTTCTACCTGCAGTTCAAGACCAAGGAAGAGCTGCTCGACGCCCTGCGCCGGCGCTTCGTCGAGCGCTATCTCGTCGAGCTCGAGGTGGCGATCAGGGAACTGCCGGCCAACCACCACGCGGCCCGGCTCGGCCTCTGGACCGCGGTGACGATCGGCGTCTTCCTGGACCGCGACAGGCAGCGCCGGCTGCTGTTCCAGGGGCCGCGCGACTATGCGGCGGCCGGCGGCGACGCCGCGGTCGCGCGCCTGGCCGAGCTGCTGGCGGCCGGCGGCCGCGCCGGTGCCTGGTCGCTGCCCGACGCGCGGGCCGCCGCGGCCTTCCTGTTCCACGGCCTGTGCGGCCTGCTCGACGCCGGCGCGCGGCCGACAGGTGCCTCGCTCGCCGATACCGCCGCGGCGATCGAGGACGCCGCCATGGTGGTGGTCGAGCGCTTGGTGCTGGCGAGCGACTGAGCGCCGCAGCCCCCGCCTCAGTCGATCCAGAGGCCCCGCTTCTTGTGCCAGGCCTCGATCGATTCCTCCGGATAGCCGTCGAAGCAGTCGTCGTCGGGGCCGATCTGCGGCACCACCCAGGACGGCTTGTCGGCCAGCATGATGTGCACCGTCTCCGGCGGCACCGGCAGCGCGCTGTCGATCGCCGAGGCGAAGGGGTGGACCAGCTCCGGCCAGCTCGGGTCGTAGAGCCAGAGCGCGCTCGCGCAGTGCCGGCAGAAGTTGCGCTGGCCCGTGCTGATCTCGCAGCGGCCGCCGCGCTCGATCCCGGCGCGATAGACGGCCAGCGCGTCGCGCCCCTCGCGGCCCTCGACCTTCAGGGTCCGGTAGACCCCGGCCAGGTTGATGGCATAGCCGCCGCCGCCCGCGGTCTTGCGGCAGATGCTGCAGTAGCAGCGCATGAAGGGCTGCGGCGTGTGGCTCTCGACGGCGAAGCGGACGGCGCCACAGCGGCAGCCGCCTTCCAGGGTCATCGGCATCGCGGCATCTCCCGGCTCGGAACGGTCGGTCCTATCGGCAAGATGGGTGCCCCGGCCGCCGCCCGCCAGCGGCCGCGCGGCTACTCCGGCAGCCGGCGGTCGGTGCGTCCGGCCAGGCGGCCCTCGATGGCGTCCCAGATCAGGCCCGAGAGGTTGGCGGCGTCGAAGCGGTCGATCTCCTGGATGCCGGTCGGCGAGGTGACGTTGATCTCGGTCAGGTAGTCGCCGATCACGTCGATGCCGACGAAGATCAGGCCGCGCTGGCGCAGCGCCGGGCCGATCGCCGCGCAGATCTCGCGGTCGCGCGCGGTCAGCACGTCCCGCACCGCCTTGCCGCCGACGTGCATGTTGCTGCGCGCCTCGCCCTCGGCCGGGATGCGGTTGATCGCGCCGACCGCCTCGCCGTCGACCAGGATGATGCGCTTGTCGCCCTGGCGCACCGCCGGCAGGTATTTCTGCACGATGACCGGCTCGCGGAACATCTGGCTGAACAGCTCGAGCAGCGCGTTGAGGTTCTCGTCGTCCGGCTTGATGCGGAACACGCCGGCACCGCCGTTGCCGTAGAGCGGCTTGACGATCAGGTCGCCGTGCTTCCTGCGGAACTCCCGGATCTCCTCGCGGTGGCTGGTGATCAGGGTCGGCGGCATCAGGTCCGGGAAGTGCGTGACGAACAGCTTCTCGGGCGCGTTGCGGACGTTTGCCGGGTCGTTGACCACCAGGGTCGCCGGATGGACGTGCTCCAGCAGGTGGGTCGCCGTGATGTAGGCCATGTCGAAGGGCGGGTCCTGGCGCATCAGCACGACGTCGACCGTCGCCAGGTCGAGGACCTCGGGCGTGCCGAAGCTGTAGTGGTCGCCTTTGACGCGCCGGACCTCGAGCGGCCGGGCGTGGGCATAGAGCCGGCCGTCGCGGAAGGCCAGCTCGCGCGGCAGGTAGTGATAGAGGCCGTGGCCGCGCCGCGTCGCCTCGAGCGCCAGGGCGAAGGTCGAGTCGGCGTCGATGTCGATGGCCTCGATCGGGTCCATCTGGATCGCAACGGCAAGGCTCATGGCGCAGTCACCCGGCTGGTCGGTCGGAAGGCGGAAAGAGCGGTAGCACCGCCGCGCGCGGAAGCAAAGAGCGGGTACGCGGCAGGGCCTGTGCCGCTCCGGCGCAGGTGCCTAGTTGAGCCTGGCCCGCAGCCGGGCCAGCAGGGTCGCGACCTCGCCGCGCCGCGGATCGCCGGCCGCCAGCTCCAGGAAGTTGTCGAAGGCGAAGATCGCCGCCCGCAGATTGTCGAGCCGCATGTGCAGCAGCCCGGCCTCGCGCCACAGCGGCCCCTCGGCGGGGTCGAGCAGCAGCATCGACTCGACCGCCTCGAGGGCGCGTACCAGGGCGCCCTCGCGCAGCCGGCGCACCTTGATGTTGTTCTGCAGGCGCAGCAGGATCTCGCGGTTGCCGCAGGCCGCGTAGTGCTCCGGCGCCAGCTCCGCGGCCTCGCCGCGCACCGCCTTGAGCAGCTGGCGAAGGGCCTGCGGGCCCAGGGGGTCGCCGCTGCGGAAGGGGTCGAGGATCAGGCGCCGGCTGCCGCACTGCAGGCGGATCAGGAAGTGGCCCGGGAAGTTGACGCCCTCGGCCTCCCAGCCCTGGGCGCGGGCGGCATGCAGCCAGAGGATCGCGAGCGCCACGGGCAGGCCGCGGCGCCGGTCGATGACCCGCATCAGGTTGGCGTTCTGCAGGTCGTCGTAGGTCTCCTCGTCGCCGGCGTACTCGTAGCGCCCGACCAGCACCGCGCGCAGCGCTGCCGCGCGCGCCTCCAGGTCGCCGGCGCCCGCCGCCTCGCCGCCCAGGTCGGCGGTGTCGCGGGCGAGCAGCGACAGGTGATGGCTGTAGCGCTCGATCGGCTGCTGCGGCGCCTCGAGGGCGGCGAGTAGCAGGGCGGTGCCGGCCAGGTCGATCTCCCGGTCGTCCTGGCCGCCGACCCGGCGCAGGCGGCGCTCCAGCTCGTCGCGCCCGCTGGCCGGCGACCAGCTCACTTCGCCGGCTCCAGGACGTGGACGTAGGAGACGAAGCCCTGCACGTAGGCGATCTGCTTGACGTAGCGCTCGATCGTGTCGAGCTCCTGTTGCGTGCGCGCGACGCCGAGCAGGTAGACGACGCCGTTGACCACCTCGATCGAGTAGTTGACGGCCGAGACCTCGCGGTCGAACACTAGGTCGGCCTTGAGCTCGGTCGCGATCCAGCGGTCCCGGGCCGCGTCGATCAGCGAGCTGTCGTCGCGCACCCGCAGCTCGTCGATCACCTCCTTGACGCCTTCGGGCTGCCAGGCGAGGCGCACGGCCTCGACCTCGTCGGCCGGGGTCGGCACGTCGCCGGTCAGCAGCACGCGGCCCTCCTCGACCGCGAAGTTGACGTCGGCGAAGAGCTCCAGGTTCTTCTTGAAGAAGCGGTCGTTGAGGCCGGCGCGGATCGCCGCGTCGTCGACGGCGGCCGCGAAGCCCTTCTCGCTGGAGGCGGCGAGGCCGCCGGTCGCGGCGGCGCCGACGGCTGCCCCGGTCGGCGAGCAGGCGCCGGGCAGCAGGCAGCAGAGCAGGGCGAGACCGGCGAGCGGCAGGCGGGAAACGGGCATCGGCAGAGGATCGCTGTCGGACCGCGTTAGGCTGAGGCCGCAGCCTAGGCCGGTCAAGTTAACGGACCGTTCCGTGCCGCTCACGGGCGCCACGCGGCGGCGACGTGGCGCGGCAGTCGGCGCGGGCTCAGCAGCAGCGCGTCGAACCGCAGGCGGCAGGCCGCGAGCGCCGGGTGGCGCTGCAGGAAGGCCGCGGCGGCGCGCTCGATGCGCAGGCGCTGGCGCCGGCCGATCGCCTCGGCCGCCGCCGCCTGCCGGTCGCGGTGCTTGACCTCGACGAAGATGACCAGCCGGCCGCGCCGGGCGATCAGGTCGATCTCGCCCTGCGGCACCCGGAAGTCCCTGGCCAGGATGCGGTAGCCCTCGAGACGCAGCCACCAGGCCGCCCAGCGCTCGGCGCCGCGGCCGCGCGCATAGGCCGCCCGCCGCTCGGGCCGCGCCGCAGCGCCGCCGGCACCCCGCGGCCTCACCGCCCCTCGCCCGTCTCGTCCGAGTGCGCCGCCGACAGCGCGAGGGCGCGCTCGTAGACCTGGCGCCTCGGCAGGCCGGTCGCCGCGGCCACGGCGGCGACCGCATCGCGCAGGCTCGCGCCGGCCAGGGCCTCGCGCAGCCGGGCATCGAGCTCGTCCTCGGCCGGCGGCGCCGGTGCCGCCGGCGGGCCGATGACCAGGGTCACCTCGCCCTTCGGCGGACCGGCCTCGGCATAGTGCGCGGCGAGGCGTCCCAGGCTGTCGCGCCGGACCTCCTCGAAGCGCTTGGTCAGCTCGCGGGTGACCGCGGCCGGCCGCTCCGCGCCCAGCACGGCGGCCATGTCGGCGAGGCTGGCCGCCAGGCGCTTGGCCGATTCGAAGAAGATCAGCGTCGCGGGAACCGCCGCCAGCTCGGCGAGGTTGTCCCGGCGGGCCTTGGTCTTGGTGGGCAGGAAGCCGGCGAAGAGGAAGCGGTCGCTCGGCAGGCCGGCCACGGCCAGGGCGGCGAGCGGCGCCGAGGGGCCCGGCACCACGGTCGGCTCCAGCCCGGCGTCGAGCGCCGCGCGGACCAGCTTGTAGCCGGGATCGGAGACCAGCGGGCTGCCGGCGTCGGTGATCAGCGCCACGGTCTTGCCGGCTTTCATCGCTTCGATCAGTTTCGGTCTGACCCGCTCTGCGTTATGGTCGTGATAGGAAAGCAGAGGCCGATCGATCCCATGAGCGACCAGCAGCTTCCGGGTGACCCGAGTGTCCTCGCAGGCGACCAGGTCGGCGCCGCGCAGGACGGCAAGGGCGCGCCGTCCGACGTCGGCCAGATTGCCGATCGGGCCCGCGACGAGATAAAGGCGATGGCCGAGCGGGCTCGGCAGCGTCTCGACGCTCAGATTGCCGCCTCCTGTGGCGCGCTTGAACGGGCCCTGTTCAAGGGAAAAGGATCCTGATGACCCCTGATATGCGTAGGTCTGCGCCCTTCGTCGGCGGCCTCGTGCTTCTCGCCCTCGCCGCCTGTCAGAGCCCGCAGCCTACGAACGAGGCCAAGCCGGTGCAAGCGCCCGCCGCCGCGCCGACGGCGCCCGCGCCGATGCCGCGCGCCGGCCTGGTGGCACCGGACGGCAAGATCCACCTGGCCCTGCTGGTGCCGATCTCCGGCCCCGGCGAGAAAGTCGGCCGGGCCTTGCTGAACGCCAGCCAGATGGCGCTGTTCGACCTCGGCGGCACCGACCTCGCCCTCGACGTCTACGACACCCAGGGCACGCCCCAGGGCGCCTACGCGGCGCTCCAGGCGGCCAAGGCGGCGCAGTCGGCGCTGGTGCTCGGGCCGCTGTTCTCCGGCTCGGCGCAGTCGATCAAGGCCGACGCGGCCGCCTACGGCGTGCCGGTGCTCAGCTTCTCCAGCGACGAGACGGTCGCCGGCAACGGTCTCTACACCCTGGGCATCAGCCCGGCGATGCAGGTCGACCGGGTCGTCGACTTCACCGCGCGCCTCGGCGTCCACGCCTATGCGGCCCTGGTGCCGCGCTCGCCCTACGGCGACGCCGCGCTGGCGGCCTTCCAGGCCGCGGTGACGCGCAACGGCGGCAGCGTCACCAAGACCGTCGGCTACACGCCCGGCAGCACCGACCTGTCGCCCGAGGTGCGCGACCTCGCGACGGCCGCGGCCAAGGACGGCGGCCTCGCCCAGCAGCGGCGCCAGTATCTGGCGAGCGCCCAGCAGGGCGGCCAGCAGGGCGCCGAGGCGAGCGCGGCGCTGAGCGGCGGCGGCACCGGCGGCTTCGGCGCGCTGCTACTGCCGGCCGGCGGCAGCGAGCTGATCAACCTCGCCTCGCTGCTGCCCTACTACGACGTCGATCCCGAGAACGTCCAGTTCCTGGGCATGCAGAACTGGAACGACCCGGCTCTTACCAAGGAGCCGGCGCTGGTCGGTGGCTGGTTCGCCGCCCCCGATCCGCGGGCCTGGCAGGTGTTCAGCGGCCGCTACGCCTCGCTCTACGGCCAGAACCCGCCGCGCCTCGCCTCGCTCGGCTACGACGCCATGGCGGTCGCCGCGGTGGTCTCGGCCGACGCCCGCAGCGCCGGCGAGCCGGCGATCAGCCGGCAGCGCCTGGAGAACCCGGTCGGCTTCGCGGGGGTCGACGGCATCTTCCGCTTCGAGGCCGACGGCACGCTGCAGCGCGGCCTCGCGATCCTGGAGCTGGAGAAGGACGGCATCGTGGTGCGCGACCCGGCGCCCCAGTCGTTCCAGGCCGGCCAGGTCTCCCAGCTGAACTACTGAGCGGGCCACGACTGCGCGGATCGGCTCAGGCCGGCGCTTTCGCGGCCTCTGCCGCGGGGCGCTGGCCGGCCGCCAGATGGCGCAGCACGGCGTCCAGCCGGCGCCGGCCCTCGGCGGTCGCGCGCAGCCCCGCCGCATCGAGCGCCAGGTAGCCGGCCTCCTGCAGCTGCTCCAGGGTCCGGCCGGAGAACAGCGCCTCGGGCTCCGCCCCGGCCTCGCGCCGGAAGGCGGCGCGGGCGATGCCCTCGCGGGTCCTGAGGCCCATGACCAGCAGCTCGTCGAGCCGCTGCACGGGATCGAGCGGCTGGCGGGTGCGGGTCGCGTGGCCCTCGGCCTCGACCGCGGCCAGCCAGGCCTCGGGCGCCCGGTGCTGGCGGGTCGCCAGCTTCCGGCCATCGAGGGTCAGGCGGCCGTGCGCGCCGGGGCCGACCCCCAGATAGTCGTCGTAGCGCCAGTAGAGCTGGTTGTGCCGGCACTCGGCGCCGGGCCGCGCGTGGTTGGAGATCTCGTAGGCCGGCAGGCCGACGGCCTCCAGGCGCTGCTGGGTCTCGTCGAACAGGTCGGCGGCCGCCTCCTCGTCGAGCGGCTGCAGCTCGCCGCGCCGCCAGGCGCCGTGGAACGGCGTGTTCTCCTCGATCGTCAGCTGATAGAGCGACAGGTGCTCCGGGCCCTCGTCGAGCGCGCGGCCGAGCTCGTCCCGCCAGGCCTCGGCGCTCTGTCCGGGGCGCGCGTAGATCAGGTCGAAGGAGAAGCGCGGGAAGCTGCGCCGCGCCAGGGCCACGGCGGCCAGCGCCTCGGCCGCCGAGTGGCGCCGGCCGAGGAAGCGCAGCGCCGTCTCGTCGAGCGACTGGACGCCCAGGGAGACCCGGTTGACCCCGGCCTCGGCCAGCGCGGCGAAGCGGCCGGCCTCGACCGAGGTCGGGTTGGCCTCGAGGGTGATCTCCAGGTCCGGCCCGTGGGGCCAGAGCGCACGGGCGCGGTCGATCAGGGCCGCGACGGTCCCGGGATCCATCAGCGAGGGCGTGCCGCCGCCGAAGAAGATCGAGGCCAGGCGCCGCGGACCGGCTCCCGATTCGCAGGCCGCCGCCCAGTGCTCCAGCTCGCGCAGCAGCGCCGCGCGCCAGCGCGCCTGCTCGATGGTCTCGCGGACGTGGCTGTTGAAGTCGCAGTAGGGGCACTTGGACAGGCAGAACGGCCAGTGGACGTAGAGGCCGAGTCCGGATTGGCCCTCGCCCCGGCCCTCGGGACCGCGGCCCGGGGGCGGCTCAGCCATCGCTCAGGCGGTGCCTCAGCTGCGCGAAGGCGCGCGCGCGGTGGCTCATGGCGTGCTTCCGCTCCGGCGCCATCTCGCCGAAGGTCTCGCTCTCGCCTTCGGGCAGGAAGATCGGGTCGTAGCCGAAGCCGAGCGCGCCGCGCGGCGGGAAGACCAGCGTGCCGTGGACCCGCCCCTCGAAGACCTCGCAGCTGCCGTCGGGCCAGCCGAGCGCCAGGGCGCAGACGAAGTAGGCCGAGCGGTCCTCCGCCCCGGCCAGCTCCCGGCGGATCCGCTCCATGGCCAGGCCGAAGTCCTTGTCCGGGCCGGCCCAGCGCGCCGAGTAGATCCCCGGCGCGCCGCCGAGCGCCGGCACGACCAGGCCCGAGTCGTCGGCCAGGGCCGGCAGCCCGGCGCCGATCGCCGCCGCCATCGCCTTGAGCTCGGCGTTGGCCGCGAAGGTCAGCCCGGTCTCCTCCGGCTCCGGCAGGCCCAGGCTGTCGGCGCTGACCACCTGAAGGCCGACGGGCGCCAGCAGCTCGCCGATTTCCCAGACCTTGCCCGGGTTGTGGCTGGCGATGACGATGCGCTCTTCGGGGAACCTCTGCTGCATGAAGCTCGATATAGGAAAATCAGCCGCTTACGCCTAGGGCCTCGCGCTGCTTGCGGACCAGCTCTGCGATTCCGTCGGCCGCGAGCGCCATCAGCCCGTCGAGCTGGGCTCGGCTGAAGGGATCGGTCTCGGCGGTCGCCTGGATCTCGACGATGCCGCCGGAGGCGGTCATCACGAAGTTCGCGTCGGCCTCGGCCTCGCGGTCCTCGGCGTAGTCGAGGTCGAGCAGCGCGGTGCCGCGGTAGAGCCCGCAGGACACCGCCGCGACCGGCTCCGAGAGAGGCACCCGGCTGATCGCGCCGAGCCGGCGCATGTGGTCGAAGGCCTGGTAGAGCGCGACGTAGGCGCCGGTGATCGAGGCCGTGCGGGTGCCGCCGTCCGCCTGCACGACGTCGCAGTCGACGCGGATCTGCCGTTCGCCGAAGCCGCGCAGGTCGGTGACGGCCCTGAGCGAGCGGCCGATCAGCCGCTGGATCTCCAGGGTCCGCCCGGACTGCTTGCCGCGCGAGGCTTCGCGGTCGGTGCGCGTATCGGTCGAGCGCGGCAGCATGCCGTATTCGGCGGTCACCCAGCCCTTGCCGGAATTGCGCAGCCAGCCGGGCACGCCCTCGTCGATCGAGGCCGTGCAGAGCACGTGGGTGTCGCCGAAGCGGGCCAGGCAGGAGCCCTCGGCCCACTTGCTGACTCCGATTTCCAGGGTGATCGGCCGCAGCTGATCTGGGTTTCGGCCGCTCGGACGCATCGCGCTCTCCATTGCCCTGAAAATGAGCGGCGAAGCTACAGCCTTGACCGGCTTGTTGAAAGCCTGCCGAGCGTGGATTATTTGCGGACTAGCTTCGCGACCAGTCGACCCACTGGCAAGAACAGGCCATGAACGAGCTGTCTCCGACACGCTCCCGTCCCGGCGGCATCGCCGCGCTCAACGCGAGATCGCGCGAGATCCTGCGGCTGATCGTCGACGCCTACGTCGAGACCGGCGCGCCGGTCGGCTCGCGCACCCTGTCGCGCAAGATGGGCCTGGAGCTGTCGCCGGCGACGATCCGCAACGTCATGGCGGACCTCGAGGACCTGGGCCTGCTGATGGCCCCGCACACCTCGGCCGGCCGCCTGCCGACAGACCAGGGCCTGCGGCTCTACGTCCACGGCCTGCTCGAAGGCGGCAACCTGTCCCAGGACGAGCGCAGCCGCATCGACGGCCAGTGCGCCGCCTCGGGCCGCAGCCTGTCCCAGGTGCTCGAGCAGGCCAGCACCCTGCTCGCCGACCTGTCGCGCTGTGCCGGGCTGGTCGTCGCGCCGAAGCAGGACGAGGCGCTGAAGCACATCGAGTTCGTCAACCTCGGCCCGGGGCGTGCCCTGGTCGTGATGGTCACCGAGTCCGGCCAGGTCGAGAACCGCATCATCGACGTGCCGGTCGGCCTGCCGCCCTCCTCCCTGGTCGAGGCCTCCAACTTCCTGTCCTCGCGCCTGCGCGGCCGCTCGCTCAGCGAGGCGCAGAGCGAGATCGACCGGGACCTCAAGGCGCATCGCCAGGAGCTCGACGAGCTGACCCGCCGGCTGATCGAGGCCGGCCTCGCCGACTGGACCGACGGCGTCCAGGGCGGCGCGCTGATCGTGCGCGGCCAGGCGCAGCTGCTGACCGACATCCAGGCGATCGAGGACCTGGAGCGGGTCCGCCACCTCTTTGCCGCGCTCGAGGGCAAGGAGGCGCTGCTGCGCCTCTTGAGCTTGACCGAGACGGCTGCCGGCGTGCAGATCTTCATCGGCGCCGACAACGAGCTGTTCGGCCTGGCCGGCTGCTCGCTGATCATCGCGCCCTACGGCAACAGCCGTCAGCAGGTCGTCGGCGCCATCGGCGTCGTCGGCCCGACGCGGATCGACTACGCCCGCATCATCCCGATGGTCGACTACACGGCCAAGGTGATCGGCCGCCTGCTCGGCTGATCCCGCCCTGCCCTAGCGTTCTGGAGAAGCGACGGAAGCATGACCGACGACAAGAAGCCGCGCGAGCACAGCGAAGCCGCCCCGGGAGCCGACGCCCAGGCGTCAGAGGCCGCCCAGGCTGCCGAGGCCGCGGCGTCCGGCCAGCCGGGCGCCGACCCTTCCGGCGACCCGGCGACCGATCAGGCTGGCGGCGCCGCGCGCCTCGCCGAGCTCGAGGCCGAGAAGGCCGCGCTCCGCGAGCAGCTGCTGCGCACCCTGGCCGATTCCGAGAACACCCGCCGTCGGCTGCAGCGCGAGCTCGACGACAAGCTGAAGTACGCGACGGCACCGCTCGCCAAGGACCTGCTGAGCGTCGCCGACAACCTGGGCCGCGCGCTCGGCGCGGTGCCGGCCGAGGCGCGCGGCCTGGAGGCCGTGCAGGGCCTGATCTCCGGCGTCGAGATGACCGAGAAGGCGCTGCTCGAAGCCTTCGCCAAGCACGGCATCGAGCGCATCGACCCGGTCGGCCAGAAGCTCGATCCGCACCGCCACGAGGCGATGATGGAGATCCAGGATCCCTCCAAGCCGTCCGGCACGGTCGCCCAGGTGTTCGAGGCCGGCTACGAGCTGAGGGGCCGGCTGCTGCGGCCGGCGCGCGTCGCGGTCGCCAAGGGCGGGCCGGCCGCCAACGGCGGGGAGCCCGCCGAGCCCGGCTCGACGGTCGATACCAAGGCCTGATCGCCGCCGGCTTTCGTTCCGGCCGCGCACCGGAAGCCGGCCGGCCGTGGCGCGGTCAGCCCGTCCGGCGGTCGTCGTCCCGCTGGGCCAGCCGGCGGCGGCCCCACCAGCGGAAGAAGAGGTAGAGCAGGCCGCCGGCCACGCCCAGGCCGGCCCCGAGGTCGACCAGGGCCTGGTCGTGGAAGCGGTAGTGGCCGAGCAGCATCAGCACGGCGCCGGCCACGGCATCGAGCCCGAGCAGCAGCAGGATGGTGCGGTAGATCGGGTCCCTGGGCATGTCGCTCTCCTGCTGAATTCGCCGCCTCGGCGGGGCGGCGGGCCGCGGTCTGGCGCCTTGTACGCCTGCCCGCGATCCCTATATACCCGGCTTGTCGGGAAGGTTATCCCCGTGGCCTCCGGTCGCGTCCCGGAGGTCTTCCTTCAATCCCTCTAGATGGGGACCGCGGCGGCGGCGCCTGATCGGGCCGTCCACAGGTCTGCTGGAGCAAGAGAGGCAAGAAGCATGGCAAAGGTTATCGGTATCGACCTCGGCACCACGAACTCCTGCGTCGCCGTCATGGACGGCAAGGACGCGAAGGTCCTGGAGAACGCCGAGGGTGCGCGCACGACTCCCTCGATGGTCGCCGTCACCGACGACGGGGTCCTGGTCGGCCAGCCGGCGAAGCGCCAGGCGGTGACCAACCCCGAGAACACGCTCTACGCGATCAAGCGCCTGATCGGGCGGCGCTACGAGGACCCGACGGTCGAGAAGGACAAGGGCCTGGTGCCCTACCAGATCGTCAAGGGCTCGAACGGCGACGCCTGGGTCAAGGCGAAGGACAAGGACTACAGCCCGAGCCAGGTTTCGGCCTACATCCTGGGCAAGATGAAGGAGACCGCCGAGAATTATCTCGGTGAGAAGGTCGAGCAGGCGGTCATCACCGTGCCGGCCTACTTCAACGACGCCCAGCGCCAGGCGACCAAGGATGCCGGCAAGATCGCCGGCCTTGAGGTGCTGCGCATCATCAACGAGCCGACCGCGGCGGCGCTTGCCTACGGCCTGGACAAGAAGAAGAGCGGCACCATCGCGGTCTACGACCTCGGCGGCGGCACCTTCGACGTCTCGGTCCTGGAGATCGGCGACGGCGTCTTCGAGGTGAAGTCGACCAACGGCGATACCTTCCTGGGTGGCGAAGACTTCGACATGCGGGTCATCGACTACCTGGCCGACGAGTTCAAGAAGGAGCAGGGCATCGACCTGCGCAAGGACAAGCTCGCGCTGCAGCGCCTCAAGGAGGCCGCCGAGAAGGCGAAGATCGAGCTGTCGTCCTCGAGCCAGACCGAGGTCAACCTGCCCTTCATCACGGCCGACCAGTCCGGCCCGAAGCACCTCAACATCAAGCTGAGCCGGGCCAAGCTCGAGGCGCTGGTCGACGACCTGATCCAGCGCACCGTCGGCCCCTGCAAGGCGGCCCTCAAGGACGCCGGCCTCAAGCCGAACGAGATCGACGAGGTGATCCTGGTCGGCGGCATGACCCGCATGCCCAAGGTCATCGAGACGGTGAAGACCTTCTTCGGCCGCGAGCCGCACCGCGGCGTCAACCCGGACGAGGTCGTCGCGATCGGCGCCGCGATCCAGGCCGGCGTGCTGAAGGGCGAGGTCAAGGACGTCCTGCTGCTCGACGTCACCCCGCTGTCCCTGGGCATCGAGACCCTGGGCGGCGTGATGACCAAGCTGATCGAGCGCAACACGACGATCCCGACCAAGAAGTCGCAGGTCTTCTCGACCGCCGAGGACAACCAGACCGCGGTGACCATCCGGGTCTTCCAGGGCGAGCGCGAGATGGCGGCCGACAACAAGCTGCTCGGCCAGTTCGACCTGGTCGGCATCCCGACCGCGCCGCGCGGCGTGCCGCAGATCGAGGTGACCTTCGACATCGACGCCAACGGCATCGTCAACGTCGGCGCCAAGGACAAGGCGACCGGCAAGGAGCAGGCGATCCGCATCCAGGCCTCGGGCGGCCTGTCCGACGCCGACATCGAGCAGATGGTCAAGGATGCCGAGGAGCACGCAGCCGAGGACAAGAAGAAGCGCGAGCTGGTCGACGCCCGCAACCAGGCCGACGCCCTGATCCACCAGTCGGAGAAGAGCCTGGCGGAGCACGGCGACAAGATCGGCGCCGAGGACAAGTCGGCGATCGAGCAGGCCCTGGCCGACCTCAAGGCGGTCAAGGACGGCGACGACATCGAGGCGATCAAGGCCAAGACCGAGGCCTTGGCCCAGGCCTCGATGAAGCTCGGGGCCGCGATGTACGGCAGCGCCGACGAGGCCGGCGAGGAGCCGGCCGAGGGCGCCGCCGGTGCCCAGGGCTCGGCCGAGGGCTCCGACGAGAAGGTCGTCGACGCCGACTTCGAGGAAGTCGACGACGACAAGAAGGGCAAGAGCGCCTGATCCGGGTGCCACAGCCGGTGAGCGGGGCCGATTCCGATCGGCCCCGCCGCCGTTTGTCTTGTTGCCGGAGCGCCCTGCGCTCCGGTTGAGTCGGCAGCGCCCCCTCCCGGCCCCGCCACCTGACCAGCACCTTCCTGCAGCGGGTTGCCGGGCCGGCGGGCGGAGCGGTGCTGCAAGCGACAGCAAAAGGCGCTAGGTAACGGGGGCCATGGCCAAGCAGGACTACTACCAGACCCTGGGCGTCGAGCGCGGCGCCGGACTCGACGAGATCAAGCGTGCCTATCGCAAGCTCGCGATGGCGCACCATCCCGACCGCAATCCCGGCGATACCGAGTCCGAGCACAAGTTCAAGGAGATCAACGAGGCCTACGACGTCCTGAAGGACGAGAAGAAGCGCGCCCAGTACGACCGCTTCGGCCACGCCGCCTTCGACGGCATGGCCGGCGGGGCGCGGCCGGGCGCCGGCGGCTTCGACTTCACCGGCTTCGCCGACATCTTCGACGAGATGTTCGGCGAGTTCACCGGGCGCGGCGGCCGCCAGGCGGCCCAGCACGGCGCCGACCTGCGCTTCAACATGGAGATCGGCCTCGACGAGGCCTACCACGGCAAGCAGGCGCAGATCCGCGTGCCGACCAGCGTCGCCTGCGAGACCTGCAGCGGCAGCGGCGCCAAGCCGGGCACCAGCCCGAGCGCCTGCTCGACCTGCGGCGGCCGCGGCCGGGTGCGCGCCCAGCAGGGCTTCTTCACCATCGAGCGCACCTGCCCGAGCTGCCACGGCCAGGGCCGGGTCATCGAGGAGCCCTGCGAGAGCTGCGGCGGCGCCGGCCGGGTGCATCGCGAGAAGACCCTGCAGGTCAACATCCCGCCGGGCGTCGAGGACGGCACGCGCATCCGTCTCGCCGGGGAGGGCGAGGCCGGCGTGCGCGGCGCGCCGCCGGGCGACCTCTACATCTTCCTGTCGATCAAGCCGCACCGCTTCTTCCAGCGCGACGGCGCCAACCTCTACTGCCGGGTGCCGATCCCGATGACCACGGCGGCGCTCGGCGGCAACGTCGAGGTGCCGACCCTCGAGGGCAGCGGCGCCAAGGTCACCGTTCCGGCCGGCACCCAGTCGGGCACCCAGTTCCGGCTGCGCGGCAAGGGCATGCCGGTGCTGCGCTCGACCGCCACCGGCGACCTCTACATCCAGGTCTCGGTCGAGGTGCCGGTCAACCTGACCAAGCGGCAGCGCGAGCTGCTCGAGGAGTTCGCCGCCGAGTTCGGCGACGGCGAGGCGAGCCACCACCCGGAGTCCTCCGGCTTCTTCGCCCGGGTCAAGGAGTTCTTCGAGGACCTGACGGACTAGCGTCATGGCGGATCACGCCGGGTCCGTTCCGCGCCGCCCGCTCAGCCTGCCGATGCGGCTCTGGGGCCGGGCCTGCGCCCGCCTGCACCATTTCCACTGGGTCGACGAGAGCCTGGCGCGCAGCGCCCAGAGCTATTTCGGCCATACCGGCCTGCTGCTCGACCTCCACGGCTTCCGGGCCCTGCTGAACCTGCGCGGCGACAACAGCGGCTCGCCCTGGTACGAGGCCGAGAAGGCCGCCTGCCTGGCGCGCGGCGCGCCGCTGATCGACGTCACCCTGAGCTCGCGCCGGCTGCCGCACCGTGCCGCCCTGCTGGCCGTGACCGCCGCCTTCGCGACGGCGCCGCGACCGCTCCTGATGAAGTGCTCCGGCGGCGCCGATCGCACCGGCTTTGCCGCCGGCCTCTACCTGGTCGGCCGCGACGGCCTTGCCGGGCTGCCGGCGGCCCGGCGCCAGCTCTCGGCCTGGCCCTATCTGCACCTGCCGCAGCAGCACCAGAAGTGGATGCGGCCCTTCTTCGACTATCTCGAGGAGGGGCTGCGCGCCGGCGCCGGCGAGCGGACGCTCGATGCCTGGCTGGCCGAGGACTACGACCCCGGGCGCTTCGCCGACTGGCTGACCGCCCGCGGCCTGGCCGGCGGCTGGAAGCCGCCCGCCGACCTGCCCGATCCCGGAGCCTGATCCGATCGCCCTCTAGTCCTGCACCGGCAGGTACTCCGGGCGCCACTTCAGGGTCAGGTTGAAGGAGATCGAGACCCGCTCGACCTTCGCCAGGTTCGGATGCACGAAGTGGTGCAGGAAGGCCGGCCACAGCAGGATCATGCCCGGCTCCGGCCTGACCGTGTGCTCGGCCTCGATCTGCGGGTCGCCGGCGATCGCCGTCATGTTGGCCTGCGGGCGCGGGTCGTAGAAGGAGATGGCGCCCGGCCGCCGGTCCCTGCGACCGGGCAGCGGCTCGCTCTCGGCCTCGGCCGGCACCGCGACGTAGTAGGTGCCGGAGAGATAGGCGTGCGGGTGGTTGTGCAGGTCGTGGTAGTCGCCGAAGCGGTTGACGTTGGCCCAGCCGTGCAGGCTCCAGTCGACCCGGTAGCCCAGGCCGCAGCGCTTCAGGTAGTCGATCGCCGTCCTGTTGATGCAGTCGCGCAGCCAGCCGATCGCCGGATGCTCGCGGGCCAGCAGGTTGCCGGCCCGGTAGTCGGTGGTCAGGTCCGGGTTGCCGGCCTCCTCGGCGGCGACCAGCTCGCGCAGCACCTGGTTGGCCGCCGCCGCGCCCGGCAGGCGGCGCTGCAGCAGCAGCGTCGGCCAGAGCGGGAGGAAGCCCTCGGCATCGGGCCGTCGGGCGGTCATTGTGCCGGTCCCCGCAAGGAGGCGTCGGCCGCGGGGTAGCGCCACCACGAGCGCTCGCTGCCGCCGATCGGAAACATGAAGTAGATCATTCCCACCGTCGTCCAGGCACGCTCGACCACGAGACTGCCATCGACCGCGCGGTGCAGAGCTTTCCGCTCGCCCTCGTAGCCGGCGATCGGGTTTCCTCTGCCGCGGCTCATCCCGCTGTAGTCTTCGAGGACCGCCCCATCGGCGGCGCAGTCGAGCGTCTCCGCTGCTGCCGAGTAGTGGCCCTCGGCAACGGGCCGTCCCTCGCGGTAGGCCGTGACGTGGAGGCTCGGTCCCGGTTCGACCGCGATCTCGACGACATCGACCGCCGGATCCTCCCGCTCGCGGTCGGTCAGCAGCAGGCTCAGCGACGGGGCGGCCGCCCCGTCATCCCGCTCGCCGGCGTCGAGGTATCGGCCCTGGAGCCGCGAGCAGTCTTCGGACGGCCGATCGAGCGCGGTCCAGGCACTCGGGTAGTTCGGTCGGGTGCAGCCGCTCGCCGCGCCGAGCACGAGCAGCGCCGCCACGGCACGGGCGAGCAGCATCGAGTGTCTCATCCGTCTCCTGCTCCGCTGGCCGGCGTCGGACATGCTCCAGGTGATAGCGCCCCAGGGCGCCGGGTGCCAGAGCCGCGACGCTCGACATCTTCCGGCGCCTCGGCTAGCACGGGGGCCGCGCCACTGCCGCTCGGGAGATTTCTATGACCGCCACCAAGATCGCCATCCTGGGCTGCTCCGGCCGGATGGGTCGCCTGCTCGTCGAGACCGGCCGGGCCGATCCGGACTGCCGGGTTGTCGCCGGCGTCGAGGGACCGGGCAGCAAGGCGCTGGGCCAGGATCTCGGCGCGCTCGCGGGCGGCTCGCCGCTCGGCCTCGCGGTCACGGAGGACGCGCGCGCCGCCTTCGCGCTGGCCGACGTCGCGATCGACTTCACCGTGCCGGCGGCGAGCCTGGCCCACGCCGCGCTCGCGGCCGAGAGCGGCACCGCCCTGGTCATCGGCACGACCGGCCTCTCGGCCGGCCAGCTCGAGACGATCGGCGCCGCGGCGGCCCGCGCGCCGATCCTGCGCGCCGCCAACGTGAGCCTCGGCGTCACCCTGCTGCTCGCCCTCGTCGAGCAGGCCGCGGTCCGGCTGCCGGCGGCCGACTACGACATCGAGATCCTGGAGATGCACCACCGCCACAAGGTCGACGCGCCCTCGGGCACGGCGCTGGCGCTCGGCGAGGCGGCCGCCGCCGGCCGCGGGGTCTCGCTCGAGGAGGCCTCGGTCAGGGTGCGCGACGGCCACACCGGGCCGCGCGAGGCCGGCACCATCGGCTTCGCGACGCTGCGCGGCGGCGACGTCGCCGGCGACCACAGCGTGATCTTCGCCGCCGAGGGCGAGCGCCTGGAGCTCGGCCACCGCGCCTCGAACCGCGCGGTCTTCGCCAAGGGCGCGATCCGCGCGGCCAAGTGGCTGGCCGGCCGGCCGAACGGCCTCTATGCGATGAAGGACGTGCTGGGGCTCTAGGCGGCCGGCGCCGGCGGGGCCGGCTGGCGCAGCTTGGCGAGCTCGGCGCGCAGGGTCTTGGCCAGCTCCAGGCGCTCCTGGGCCGAAAGGAAGCCGCCGATGGTCAGGCTGCGGCCGTGGCTGCGCAGGCTGAGCGGGCTGTCCGGCTCCGGCGGGTCGGCGATCTCGATGCGCAGCCAGTAGGGCTGGAAGCGCCAGGTCGTCTCCTCGCCCCAGTGGTCGACCCGGCGCACGGTCAGGCGGTCCGCGGTCAGCTCGAGCCGCTCGAAGCCCTTGGCGCGCCGGTAGTTGATCTTGAAGGCGCCGTAGATCAGCAGGACCTCGGCGCCCATGAAGCCGGGCACCGGCCAGGCGCCGAGCTGGAAGAAGGTCATGCCCGCGGCGAAGGCGACGCAGGCGACGGCGCTCATCAGGATCAGGAAGCCGCGCGGGCTGAGGCTGCGATAGGGCGTCAGCAGCGCCTCGAAGACGACCGGGCGCGCCGCCTCCTCGTCGAGCTCCTGTTCCGTTGCTGCGTGGCTGGCGGATTCGATCATTGCCGGATCATATGGCCCCGCGGCGGCGCTTGATAAGACTCGGAATGCCGCGGCGGCCCCGATGGTTCCCCAGCCCGATTCCCACGGGCTGCCGCCGCCGCTAGAGTGCCGGCGCCGTCCCGCCTCCGGAGCCGCCGCCATGCCGATGACCCGCGCCGAGGTCGCCCTGTTCTTCGACCGGCTCGCCGAGCGCCTGCCCGAGCCGACGGGCGAGCTCGACTACATCAATCCCTACACCCTGCTGGTCGCGGTCGTGCTCTCGGCCCAGGCGACCGACGTCGGCGTCAACAGGGCGACCGGGCCGCTGTTCAAGGTCGCGGACACGCCGCAGAAGATGGTCGCGCTCGGCGAGGCCAGGCTGAAGGACTTCATCAAGACCATCGGCCTGTTCAACACCAAGGCGAAGAACGTCATCGCCCTGTCGGAGATCCTGATCCGCGAGCACGGCGGCGCGGTGCCGGCCGACCGCGAGGCGCTGGTCAAGCTGCCCGGCGTCGGGCGCAAGACCGCCAACGTCGTGCTCAACATCGCCTTCGGCCATCCGACGATCGCCGTCGACACCCACATCTTCCGGGTCGGCAACCGCACCGGCCTCGCGCCCGGCAAGACGGTCGAGGAGGTCGAGGCGAAGCTGGAGAAGGTCGTGCCCAGGGAGCGCAAGCGCCACGCCCACCACTGGCTGATCCTGCACGGCCGCTACGTCTGCAAGGCGCGCAAGCCGGACTGCCCGGCCTGCGTCGTCGCCGACCTCTGCCGCTTCAAGGGCAAGACGGTGGCTGCGTGATTCGTGATCCCTTGGGGAGCGGGCCGGCGCCGGGGCGGCGGAGCCGCCCGTCAACAAACCTCTCTCTCACCCGACCCCCAGCCAGATGAACAGGGCCGAGAGGGTGACGACCGAGGCGACGGTCGAGATCAGGATCACGGCGACCGAGCGCTGGATGTAGATCTCGTACTTCTGGGCCAGCACGAACATCAGGGCGCCGGTCGGCAGCGCCGCCATGATGACCGCCGAGAGCGCCCAGACGCGCGGCATGTCGAGCAGGTCGAAGGCCAGCCAGACGGCGATCGCCGGCATGACCAGCAGCTTCAGGACGGTCACCCAGCCGACCTCGCCGAGCCCGGCCGTGAAGGACTTGCCGACCATGAACAGGCCCATGGCGAAGAGCGCGCAGGGCCCCGCCGCGGCGCCGAGCAGGCCGGTGAAGGCGACGACCGGCTTGGCCAGGCCGAGCCCGGTCGTCGACCAGAGCAGGCCGGCGAAGGCCGAGACGATCAGCGGCGACCGGACCAGGCCGAGCAGGGCGTCCCGCAGGATGCGCCGCCAGCCGATGCCCGGCCGGTCGGCCTCCAGCATCACGATGCCGATGCCGACGATCACCGCGCCGTTGACCACCGTCGCGATGATCCCGGGCAGCGTGCCGGCCTTGCCGAAGGCGATCTGCAGCAGCGGGATGCCCATGTAGCCGGTGTTCGAGAAGATCGCCGACAGCGCGTGCATGGCGAGCACGCCGAAGCGGTTCGGAAAGGCGAAGGCGGCGATCGCCAGCGCCAGGGCGAAGGTCGCCAGCGCACTGCCGCCGTAGGCGATCAGGTAGGGGACGTTGAAGATCTGGTCGGTCGGGACCTGGGCCATCGAACCGAAGAACAGGGCCGGCAGGGCGCACCAGAAGACGAAGCCGTTGAGCGCCTGGCTGCTCGCCGGCCCGAGCAGGCCGAGCCGGCCGGCGCCGTAGCCGGCGGCCATGATCGCGAAGACCGGCAGGACGACGTTGACGATCGATTCCATGGGGCCGGCACTCTGGCGAGCCCTCCGCGGCCTGTCGAGCGCCGCCGCTGCAGGGCTTCCTTGCGGTCCCGCCCGCGGCCGGCGCCCTGCGGGGTTGACCCGCGACCTCCCCGCCCCCTAGTTAGCGGCGCGACAGCAACAGGAGCCCACGCCGGTGAGCCAGCAACTCGATGCCCATTCCGCGCTGATCTACACGATGGTCCTGGCCTCGGCCGCGGATTCCGAGATGACCAGCCCCGAGGTCGGCGTGATGAGCGAGATCATCAAGCTGCTGCCGGTCTTCAAGGGCTACGACCTGTCGAAGCTGAGCAGCACGGCGGCGGCCTGCGCCGAGCTCCTGGCCGACGAGAACGGCCTCGACGAGGCGCTCGACCGGATCGACCGCGGGCTGCCCGAGAAGCTGCGCGAGACCGCCTATGCGCTGGCCGTCGACGTCGTCGCGGCCGACGGCACGGCGAGCCAGGAGGAGCTGCGGCTGCTCGAGATGCTGCGCCACAAGATCGGCGTCGGCCGGCTCGAGGCGGCGGCGATCGAGCGCGGCGCCGGAGCGCGCTACCGCAAGCTCTAGGCGGCCGTTGCCCAGCGGCTGGGCAGGCTTGGCAGCAGTCGCGGAACTCTGCTGCTAACCGTATGAAATCCTTAACTTTTTCTCTTGTAGACTGGCGCTCCTTCTCGTCATGCTGACGGTGTCGAAGCATGAACCGTGGGATAGGAGGCCGTTTCGCCCATGGCGTCGCTCTCTCTGCAGATGCGTGACTGGCGGCTGACCACCGCCGAGATCCTCTACCACCTGCCCGACCACCCGAGCCTGCTGCAGTCCTACACCTGGCAGGACTACGACCTGCCCCCTGCCTTTCCCCAGCTCCGCCAGTTCCTCGATTTCTGGAGCCACAACCTGGAAGGCAAGCTGCACTCGGTGAAGATCGCCCACCTGCCGATCGTCAGTCCGGGGGCCGCACGCAAGGCCGACTGCCTGCTGACGATCCAGTAGCAGCAGCCCCGGCCGCGAAGTCGGCGCCCTGGCGGCGCGGGCCGCCGGGCGCTAAACCCGGCCGATGCTGCGCGACCGCCCCGGCCTGCTCGTCGCCCTGCTGTGCCTCGCCCAGGTCCTGGGCATGGCCGGTAACGC
This sequence comes from Tistlia consotensis USBA 355, assembly GCF_900177295.1. Classification (GTDB taxonomy): domain Bacteria; phylum Pseudomonadota; class Alphaproteobacteria; order Kiloniellales; family DSM-21159; genus Tistlia; species Tistlia consotensis. The sequence goes on along the minus strand of NZ_FWZX01000004.1, from coordinate 144,872 downwards.
GACCTTTCCGGCCCTGATCCCGACCTTCCGCCTGGACTGGGGCCTCGCCAACGCCGAGGCCGGCTGGCTCGGCGGCCTCTACTACGCCGGCTACGTCGCGGCCGTCCCGCTGCTGGTCGCGATCACCGACGCCCGCGACGCCCGCGGCATCTACGTCGCCTCCAGCCTGCTCGGCAGCCTGGCCCTGGTCGCCTTCGCCTTCCTCGCCCACGACTTCTGGAGCGCGTTGCCGCTGCGCCTGCTCAGCGGCGTCGGCCTCGCCGGCACCTACATGGTCGGTCTGCGGCTGCTGAGCGACCGCCTGCCGGCCGACTGGCAGAGCCGCGGCGTCGGCTGGTACACGGCGCACTTCTCGATCGGGGCCAGCCTGTCGGTGCTGCTCGCCGGCGAGATCGCCCGGCGGCTCGGCTGGCCGGCGGCCTTCTGGATCGCCGGCCTGCTGACCGCCGCTTCGGGTTTCCTGGTGCTGCTGGTCACCCGGCCCCTGGCGACGCGGCCGAGCCGGCCGCGCCAGGGCCATCCGCTCGACCTGCGGCCGGCGCTGCGCAACCGGCCGGCGCTGGGCTACAACCTGGCCTACGCCTGCCACGTCTGGGAGCTGTTCGGCTTCCGCGCCTGGCTGGTCGCCTTCCTGGTCTTCGCCCTGGCCCTGCAGGGACGCGACGGGCTGTTCGGCGCCAGCGCGACCCAGCTCGCGACCCTGCTGCTGCTGCTCGGCATGCCCGCCTCGGTCGCCGGCAGCTACCTGGCCGAGCGCGTCGGCCGGCGCCGGCTGGTCACGCTCGTGCTCTGCGCCTCGGCGGCGCTGGCCGCCGGGCTCGGCTTCGCCGCGGCGGCGCCGGTCGGCCTGCTGCTGGTCCTGCTGGTCGCCTACAGCCTGCTGGTCATGGCCGATTCCGGCGCGCTGACCGGCGGCGCGGTGCTGCTCGCCGAGCCCGAGCGCAAGGGCGCCACCATGGCGGTCCACGCCCTGCTCGGCTTCGCCGCCGCCTTCGTCAGCCCGGTCGTCTTCGGCCAGGTCCTCGACCTCGCCGGCGGCGACCGCAGCAGCACGGCCTGGGGCCTGGCCTTCGCCGTGCTGGGCGCCGGCGCGATCGTCGGCCCGCTGTTCCTGAAGGCGCTGTCCCGACGGGCAGGCTAGATCGCGTCGCGCAGGATGTCGGCGACGAGGCCGGTCGCGGCGGCGACCAGCACGACGTCGCGGCCGACCGCGTAGTAGCGGTAGCCGTCGTGGTGCGGCAGCCTGGCCAGCAGCGGCTCGGGCAGCTGCTTCCTGGCGATGCCCGGCGGCAGCGGCTTGCCGCGCGCCAGGTTCTTGCGGATGCCGGGCGGCAGCGGCTCGGGCCTGACGTAGCCGGCCGGCAGCTCGCCGCCGAAGAAGCTCCGGATCAGCGCGGCCGTCGCGGCGGCGATGATCGCCTCGCCCCCGGCGGCGCCGCGGTCCTGGCCCCGCTCGGCGTCGTGACCCTTGTCCGGCTTGCCGGCCTGCTCGGGCTTGCCCTTGCCGTGCTCCTTGCCGCCGGCGAAGGCGGGCGACGGCACGACGGCCGAGGCCGGCAGCAGGGCGACGGCGAGCGCCGCGGCGAGAGCGACGGCGGTCAGCGATGGTCTGGACATGCTTCGGCCTCCGATGCCGGTGGCGCGCACGTGAGACGCAGAAGGTGGGGGCTGAAGATGGCGAGGCAAGGGCGCGCGTGCCTGCCCGCCCTCAGTTCAGTCGCGCGCCCGCGGGTGCGCGGCCTCGTAGACCTCGAGCAGGCGCCGGCCGTCCACGGCGGTGTAGCGCTGGGTGGTCGAGAGCGAGGCGTGGCCGAGCAGCTCCTGGATCGCCCTCAGGTCGCCGCCGGCGCCGAGCAGATGGGTCGCGAAGGAGTGGCGCAAGGCGTGCGGCGTCGCGCTTTCGGGCAGGCCGAGCCGGTCGCGCAGCAGCTGGACGCGGCGCTGCACCTCGCGCGGCGACAGGGCACCGCCGCGCTTGGCGCGGAACAGCGGCGCCTCGGCCGGCAGCGGCCAGGGGCAGGCGGCCCGGTAGGCGGCGACCGCCTCGGGAATCGCCGCAAGCAGCGGCACCCGGCGCTGCTTGCGGCCCTTGCCGAGCACGGTCAGGGCCTGCTGGCCCGGCCCCGGCGCCTCGCCAGCGCTCAGCCCCAAGGCCTCGGAGATGCGCAGCCCGGCGCCGTAGAGCAGCAGCAGCACCGCGGTGTCGCGCAGCGCGATCCAGGGCTCGTCGGCCAGCTCGCCGACCGTCTCGACCGCGTCGCGCGCGTCCGCGGCGGTCAGTGCCTTGGGCACCGGGCGGTCGAGCTTCGGCGTCCGGACCGTCGCCAGGATCGGGTTCTCCATCAGGCCGCGCCGGGCGCTCCAGCGGAAGAAGCCGCGCACCGTTGAGAGGGCACGGGCCGTCGAGCTCTTGGCCAGGCCCTGACCGGCGCGCCGGGCCAGCCAGGCGCGGAAGTCGGCCGCGCGCAGCGCCGCCAGGTCGGCGAGGCTCGGCGCGCCGCCGAGATGGCCGGCCAGGAAGGCCAGGAAGGCGTCGAAGTCGCCGGTGTAGGCGGCGAGCGTGTGCGGCGAGGCGCGCTTCTCGCTCCTGAGCCAGGCCTGCCAGTCCTCGACGGCCTGCAGCAGGTCGGGGGCCGCCGCCCGGCCGACGATGCCGCCGGCTCCGCTCCCGGCGGCCGCGCCGGCGGCTATTCGGGCAGGTCGAGCCATGCCCTGAGCTGGCTCTCCAGCACCTGGGCCAGGAAGGACAGCAGCTCGGTGCCCTGGGAGGGCTGGAAATGCCCCTCCTGGCGCGAGCCGAGGGCCAGCAGGGTCGGCGGCGTCGCGCTGGAGACCGCGAGGCGCACCAGGGCCTGGGACTGCACCAGGCCGGCCGCCGGGCCGAACAGCGTCGGGTCGCCGGGCAGCTCGGCCTCCAGCCGGATCGTCTTGCCGGGACCGAGCAGGGCCGCGACCGTGCCCTGCGGCACGCGCAGCACGCCGCGCGTGCGGACCTGGGCCGGGACGTCGGCCGAGGGCTCGACGCAGATCGTGACGGCGTCGAGGTCGAGCATCGCCGCGAGGTCGGTCGCGACCGTCTCGATCAGGTGCTCGAAGGAGCGGGCGCGCAGCAGCGCCAGGGCCGCCTGCTGGATCCGGCTCTGGACGGACTGGTTGCTGCGCAGGGTCAGCAGCAGCTCCTCGTGGCTGCGCCTCAGCTCGTCGTTCTCGCGGCGCAGGCGCTCGACCATCGCCTGCTGCAGGTCGACCACGCTGCGGCCGGCGCCGGCCAGGGCCGGACGCGCCGGCGCGTCCAGCACGTCGAGCAGCTCGGGCCGCTCGGCCAGGAACTCGGGGTGCCGGCGCAGGTAGCCCGCGACCTGATCGCCGTCGACCGCCTGGCGGGCCGGCGGTTCGCCGGGCTCGACAGGCTTCTCTTCGGCCGCTGGGTCGCGGCGGTTCTGCGTCACGGATCCCTCCTCTCCTCCCGCGACTCCGCGGATTCGCTTAGACTCTAACCCATGGTCCCCGAGGGTGAAAGCTGGCAGGGCGACGGCGCGCCCCCCGATGCAGCGCCGGCGGAAGCGGAGGCGGTTCGCCTGGCCGTCCTGCTGCCGCTGCCCCTGGCCGGTAGCTACAGCTACCTGGCGCCGGCCGCGGCAGGGCTCGGGCCGGGCGACCTGGTGCTCGTGCCGTTCGGCCGGCGCGAGCTCTGGGGCGTGGTCTGGGACCGCGAGACCGGCCCGGATGGGGCACCCTCGGCCGAGGCGGCGCTCGACACCGCCCGCCTGAAGTGGGTCGGCCGGCGCCTGCCGGCGCCGCCGCTGCCCGAGGTCTCGCGGCGCTTCGTCGACTGGGTCGCGGCCTACACCCTGGCCGCGCCGGGGGCGGTGCTGCGCATGGTCGTCTCGGTCTCCTCCGCCCTGGAGCCGCCGAAGCCGCAGCAGGCCGTCCGCCTGGTCGAGCCGGCGCCGGAGGGCCTGCGGCCGACGGCCCAGCGCCGGGCCGTGCTCGAGGCGGCGTCCGAGGGGCCCGCCCGGCCCGCCGCCGAGCTGGCCCGCGCCGCCGGCGTCACGCCGGAGGTCGTGCGCAAGCTGGTCGCGCTCGGCGCGCTGGAGACGGTCGAGCTGCCGGCGCCGCCGCCCTTCGCGCTTCCCGACTGGTCGCGCCCGGCGGTCGACTTCTCGGCGGCCCAGGCGGCCGCGGCGGAGGTCCTGCGCGGCAAGGTCGGCGCCGGCTTCTCGGCGACCCTGCTCGACGGCGTCACCGGCTCGGGCAAGACCGAGGTCTACCTGGAGGCCGTCGCCGCGGCCCTGGCGCGCGGCGAGCAGGCCCTGGTGCTGCTGCCCGAGATCGCGCTCTCGGCCCAGTGGCTGGAGCGCTTCGAGCGGCGCTTCGGGGTCGCGCCGGCCGAGTGGCACAGCGATCTCGCCCCGCCGCAGCGCCGGCGCACCTGGCGCGCCGTCGCCGAGGGCGAGGCGCGGGTCGTCGTCGGCGCGCGCTCGGCGCTCTTCCTGCCCTACCCGGCGCTCGGCGTGATCGTCGTCGACGAGGAGCACGACGGCGCCTTCAAGCAGGAGGAGGGCGTGATCTACCACGCCCGGGACATGGCCGTGGTGCGCGCCAGCCTGGGCGCGATCCCGGTCGTCCTGGCCTCGGCCACGCCTTCCCTGGAGACCCTGGTCAACGTCCAGGCCGGCAAGTACGCCGAGGTCCGCCTGCCCGATCGCCACGGCGGCGCCCTGCTGCCCGAGATCACCGCCATCGACCTCAGGGTCGAGAAGCCCGAGCGCCTGCCCGACGGCAACCCCGGCTGGCTGGCGCCGCCGCTGCGCGAAGCCCTGGCCGGGACCCTGGCGGCCGGCGAGCAGGCCCTGCTGTTCCTCAACCGCCGCGGCTACGCGCCGCTGACCCTCTGTGATGCCTGCGGCCACCGGCTGCAGTGTCCGCACTGCACCGCCTGGCTGGTCGAGCACCGCTTCCGCGGCCGGCTGTTCTGCCATCACTGCGGCTACGCCCGGCCGCTGCCCCCGGCCTGCCCCGCGTGCGGGGCCGAGGACAGCTGGCGGGCCTGCGGCCCCGGCGTCGAGCGCCTGCTCGACGAGGCGCGGCTGCTGTTCCCGGAGGCGCGCGTCGCCCTCGCCTCCTCCGACACCCTGACCGGCCCGCGCGCCGCCGCAGAGCTGGTCGAGCGCCTGCGCGACCGCGAGATCGACCTGCTGATCGGCACCCAGATCGTCGCCAAGGGCCACCACTTCCCGCACCTCACCTGCGTCGGCGTGGTCGACGCCGACCTCGGGCTCGCCGGCGGCGACCTGCGCGCGCTCGAGCGGACCTGGCAGCTGCTCCAGCAGGTCGCCGGGCGGGCCGGCCGGGACGCCCTGCCCGGCCGGGTCTTCCTGCAGAGCCACGACCCCGACCATCCGGTGATCCACGCCCTGGTCGCCGGCGACCGCGAGGGCTTCCTGGCCTACGAGACGGAGGAGCGGCGGCGCGGCAACAACCCGCCCTTCACCCGCCTCGCCGCGATCATCCTCAGCGACCCGGACCCCAGGCGGGTCGACGGCCTGGCCCGCGCGCTGGCGCGCCGGGCGCCACGCCGCGACGGGCTGGAGGTGCTCGGCCCGACCGAGGCGCCGCTCGCGGTGATCCGTGGCCGCCACCGGCGGCGTTTCCTGGTGCGCGCCCGCCGCGACCTGCCGCTGCAGCGCCTGCTGCGCGACTGGCTGGCCGAGGTCAAGGTGCCCTCGAGCGCCCGGCTGGCGGTGGATATCGACCCCTACTCATTCTTCTAAGCCAGGCGGCGCCCGCCTCGCTCCCGCGCCCCTCCTATCCCGCGAAGCGCAGCGACAGGCAGGACAGGCCGCCGTCGAGCTTGGCCGCCTCGGAGAGGTCCAGGACCGTCAGCGCGTAGCCGGCCTTGTCCAGCCGCTCGGCCGTGCGCGGGAAGCCGGCGGCGAGCAAGACCCGGTCGTTGACCCGGATCGCGTTGGCCGCCGCCTCCTCGCCCCCGGCCGTCTCGACGACCCGGTAGCCGGCGAAGCAGCCGGCGGCGGCGAGCCGCGGCGTCGCCAGCACGGCGTCGTCGCCGAGGGTCGCGCAGTCGCTCTTCAGGTGCAGCACGCCGGCCGGGGTCTCGGCGCGCCGCACCCGGTAGCCGAAGGGCGCCAGCGCCGCCGCCAGGGCCTCGATCCCGGCCGCGTCGGTGCGCGCCGAGAGGCCGACCAGCACCTCGCGGTCGGTGGTCAGGATGTCGCCGCCGTCGATCGAGGCCGTCTCGGGCAGCCCGACGACCCGGCCGAAGGCGGCCTCCAGGTCGGGCAGCAGGGCCGCGCTCTCGCCGCGCCGGCTCGGCGCGCCGGGCTTCAGCGCGACCGCGAGGCCGGGAAAGCAGAGCGCGGCGTCCTCGATGAACACGCTGTCCGGGAAGGCTTCGAGCGGCGGCAGCAGGGTGACCGCCACGCCGGCCGCCTCGAGGGCCGCCCGGTAGGCCGCGTGCTGCCGCTCGAAGAGCGTGAGATCGGGGTCTCCGAGGTCGATGGCCCGCAGCCCGCGTGCGATGGTGGCGGCGGGCCGACGGGTGATCGCCCGGGTGAAGCGGCAGGACAGTCCCGGATGGGCGTCGGTCATCGGCAGGGCTCCGCAGGAAGGCGTCCGGTCGGCTCCGCGCGGGGGCGGAGCAACCGCCAGCCTAGCAGTCTCCGACGACCCTGCGGACGGCTGTTTTCGGGGCTCTTGCCGCGCTGCAGCGCAAGCCGGCTTTTCGGCGTCCGACTCGGCTTGCAGTGGGTTGGGGGCTGTGTTACCAAGCGCCCGCCTTCGGCCAGGAGCCGCCGCGCGCGACCGTTCGCGCTGCCGCGTTCCCGCGGCCCGAGAGGCTTCATCCGACGATCCGGTGGGCGTTGCGCGGATCGGTCAGCGGACTTGAGGAGAGGCGAGGGGTTTGGCAGGCGAGGACTCACCTGTAGGCGGCCTGGCGGAGCGCTACGCGACGGCGCTGCTCGACCTGGCCGACCAGGCCAAGAAGCTCGACGCGGTCGCCGACGACCTGCGCGGGCTCAAGGGCCTGATCGAGGAGAGCGACGATCTGCGCGGCCTGCTGCGCAGCCCGCTCTACGATCGCGACGAGCAGACCAGGGCGATGGACGAGATCCTCGGCAAGGCCGGGGTCGACGACCTGACCCGGCGCTTCGTGCTGGTGGTCGCCGAGAACCGCCGCCTCTTCGCGCTGCCGCGCATGATCGACGGCTATCTCGAGGAGCTGGCGCGCCGGCGCGGCGAGGTCACGGCCAAGGTCACGGCCGCACGCAAGCTCGACAAGGACCAGCTCAAGACCCTGCAGCAGGCGATCGACAAGGTCGTCGGCGGCAAGGCGAAGATCGAAATGAAGGTTGATCCGGCGCTGCTCGGCGGTCTCGTCGTGCGGGTCGGCAGCCGTATGATCGACGGCTCTGTGAAGGGCAAGCTCGATCGTCTCCAGGTGGCGATGAAAGGGGCTCAGTGATGGACATCCGCGCGGCGGAAATCTCCGAGATCCTCAAGCAGCAGATCGAGAACTTCGGGGCCGAGGCGGATGTTGCCGAGGTTGGCCAGGTCCTGTCGGTCGGCGACGGCGTGGCCCGTGTCTACGGGCTGGACAACGTCCAGGCCGGCGAGCTGGTCGAGTTCCCGGGCGGCATCAAGGGGATGGCGCTGAACCTCGAGACCGACAACGTCGGCATCGTGCTGTTCGGCGACGACCGGGGCATCAAGGAAGGCGACACGGTCAAGCGGACCGGCTCGATCGTCGACGTGCCGGTCGGCCGGGGCCTGCTGGGCCGCGTCGTCGACGCGCTCGGCAACCCGATCGACGGCAAGGGCCCGCTCGAGAACGTCGAGCGGCGCCGCGTCGAGGTCAAGGCGCCGGGCATCATTCCGCGCAAGTCGGTGCACGAGCCGATGCAGACCGGCCTCAAGTCGATCGACTCGCTGATCCCGATCGGCCGCGGCCAGCGCGAGCTGATCATCGGCGACCGCCAGACCGGCAAGACCGCGATCGTGCTCGACACCTTCCTGAACCAGAAGCCGACCAACGACGCCGGCGACGAGAAGGCCAAGCTCTACTGCATCTACGTCGCCATCGGCCAGAAGCGCTCCTCCGTGGCGCGCTTCGTGAAGTCGCTGGAGGACCGCGGCGCCCTGGACTACTCGATCGTCGTCGCGGCGACCGCCTCGGACCCGGCGCCGCTGCAGTTCCTGGCGCCCTACGCCGGCTGCAGCATGGGCGAGTTCTTCCGCGACAACGGCATGCACGCGGTGATCTGCTACGACGACCTGTCGAAGCAGGCCGTCGCCTATCGCCAGATGTCGCTGCTGCTGCGCCGTCCGCCGGGTCGCGAGGCCTTCCCGGGCGACGTCTTCTACCTGCACAGCCGCCTGCTCGAGCGCGCGGCGAAGATGAACGACGAGCTCGGGGCCGGCTCGCTGACCGCGCTGCCGATCATCGAGACCCAGGCCGGCGACGTCTCGGCCTACATCCCGACCAACGTGATCTCGATCACCGACGGCCAGATCTTCCTGGAGACCGGCCTGTTCTATAAGGGCGTGCGCCCGGCGGTGAACGTCGGCCTGTCGGTCAGCCGCGTCGGCTCGGCGGCCCAGATCAAGGCGATGAAGAAGGTCGCCGGCTCGATCAAGCTGGAGCTCGCGCAGTTCCGCGAGATGGAAGCCTTCGCGCAGTTCTCCTCCGATCTCGATGCCGCCACCCAGCGTCTGCTGCAGCGCGGCCAGCGCCTGACCGAGCTGCTCAAGCAGCCGCAGTACAAGCCGCTGCCGGTCGAGGAGCAGGTCGTGGTGATCTACGCCGGCACCCGCGGCTATCTCGACAAGGTGCCGCTCGCCAAGGTGACCGACTTCGAGCAGAAGCTGCTCGGCGAGATGCGCGAGAAGGGTCGTCAGGTGCTCGATGCGGTCCGCAGCGAGAAGGACCTGTCGTCGGAGACCGAGGAGCGGCTGAAGGCGCTGCTCGAGGACTTCGTCAAGACCTACGTCTGAGCCATCGGCTTCGAACGCGTGACCCGGACCGAGAGGACCTGTTGAGGCGCCATGGCTGGCCTTAAGGAACTGCGCAACCGCATCGGCAGCGTCAAGAACACGCAGAAGATCACCTCTGCGATGAAGATGGTCGCTGCCGCCAAGCTGCGTCGGGCCCAGGAGCAGGCGGAGGCCTCGCGGCCCTATGCCGAGCGCATGGAGCGCATGCTCGGCTCGCTGGCGGCGGCCAACAAGAGCCAGGCCGGCGGGCCGAAGCTGCTGAGCGGCACCGGCTCCGACCAGGTCCAGCTGGTCGTGGTCGCGACCGCCGACCGTGGCCTCTGCGGCGCCTTCAACTCCTCGATCGTCCGCGAGGCGCGGCGCTTCATCGAGAGCAAGCTGGCCGACGGCAAGGAGGTCAAGATCCTCTGCGTCGGCCGCAAGGGTCGCGACCAGCTGCGCCGGATCTACGGCAACCGGATCGTCGCCACGCTGGAGGACGTCTCCAAGCCGCGGCCGTCGTTCGAGAAGGCCAACGAGATCGGCCTGCGCCTGCTCGAGATGCTGGAGGCCGGCGAGTTCGACGTCGCCACGCTGTTCTATGCCCGCTTCAAGTCGGCGATCAGCCAGATCGTCACCCGCCAGCAGCTGATCCCCTTCGCGGTCGAGGAGGTCGAGGCCGAGGCGGCGCAGGCGAGCAGCAGCCTGGTCTACGACTTCGAGCCGGAGCAGGAGGACATCCTGCGCCAGCTGCTGCCGCGCAACCTCTCGGTCCAGATCTACCGGGCCCTGCTGGAGAACGCGGCGAGCGAGCACGGCGCGCGGATGAGCGCGATGGACAACGCGACGCGCAACGCCGGCGACATGATCAAGCGCCTGACCCAGGTCTACAACCGGACCCGCCAGGCGGCGATCACCAAGGAGCTGATCGAGATCATCTCCGCCAAGGAAGCGATGTAGCGGCAGCGCCCCGCGCCGAGCCGGCGCGCGCTGCGGAAGAGTTTGACGCGAAGGAGTTCGCTTAGATGGCCAAGACGTCCGCCAAGAATCTCGTTGGCAAGATCACCCAGGTGATGGGCCCGGTCGTCGACGTGCAGTTCGACGGCGACCTGCCGGCGATCCTCAACGCCCTGGAGACGATGAACGGCGACCAGCGGCTGGTCCTCGAGGTCGCCCAGCACCTCGGCGAGAACACCGTGCGCGCCATCGCCATGGACGCCACCGAGGGTCTGGTTCGCGGCCATGAGGTGAGCGACACCGGCAGCCCGATCTCGGTTCCGGTCGGACCGGAGACCCTGGGCCGCATCATCAACGTCATCGGCGAGCCGATCGACAACCTCGGCCCGGTCGAGACCAAGCAGACCTCGCCGATCCATCGCGAGGCGCCGCCCTACGTCGACCAGTCGACCGACGCCGAGATCCTGGTCACCGGCATCAAGGTCATCGACCTGCTGGCGCCCTACGCCAAGGGCGGCAAGATCGGCCTGTTCGGCGGCGCGGGCGTCGGCAAGACGGTGCTGATCATGGAGCTGATCAACAACGTCGCGAAGACCCACGGCGGCTACTCCGTCTTCGCCGGCGTCGGCGAGCGCACCCGTGAGGGCAACGACCTCTACCACGAGATGATGGAATCGGGCGTCATCAAGACCGACGGCCCGGGCTCCAAGGCGGCGCTGGTCTATGGCCAGATGAACGAGCCGCCGGGCGCGCGCGCCCGCGTCGGCCTGACCGGCCTGACCCTGGCGGAGTACTTCCGCGACGAGGAAGGCCAGGACGTGCTGTTCTTCGTCGACAACATCTTCCGCTTCACCCAGGCGGGCTCCGAGGTGTCGGCCCTGCTCGGCCGCATTCCCTCGGCGGTGGGCTACCAGCCGACCCTGGCCACCGACATGGGCAACCTGCAGGAGCGGATCACCACGACCAAGAAGGGCTCGATCACCTCGGTGCAGGCCATCTACGTGCCGGCCGACGACCTGACCGACCCGGCCCCGGCGACCTCCTTCTCGCATCTGGACGCGACCACCGTGCTGAGCCGCCAGATCGCCGAGCTGGGCATCTATCCGGCCGTCGATCCGCTCGACTCGACCAGCCGCATCCTCGAGCCGGCCGTGGTCGGCGAGGAGCACTACAACGTGGCGCGCCGGGTCCAGGCGACCCTGCAGCAGTACAAGCAGCTGCAGGACATCATCGCGATCCTGGGCATGGACGAGCTGTCCGAGGAGGACAAGCTGACCGTCGCCCGCGCCCGCAAGATCCAGCGCTTCCTGTCGCAGCCCTTCGACGTCGCCCAGGTCTTCACCGGCTTCCCCGGCGTCCAGGTGCCGCTCGAGGAGACCATCAAGGGCTTCAAGGGCCTGGTCGAGGGCGAGTTCGACCACCTGCCCGAGGCGGCCTTCTACATGGTCGGCTCGATCGAGGAGGCCAAGGAGAAGGCCAAGAAGCTCGCCGCCGAGGCGGCCTAAGGCCGGGACAGGGGAACGGTCATGGCCGAGATGGTCGCATTCGAGCTGGTGTCGCCCGAGGAGCTGCTGATCTCCGAGGACGTCGCCATGGTCGTGGTGCCTGGCGAGGAGGGCGACTTCGGCGTCCTGCCGCGCCATGCGCCGCTGATCTCGAGCGTCCGTCCGGGCGTGATCTCGGTCTACCAGACGCGCCAGGCAGTCACCGAGCGGATCTTCGTCGCCGGCGGCTTCGCCGAGGTGACGCCGGAGCGCTGCACCGTGCTGGCCGAGCTGGCGATACCGGTCGACAAGATCGATCGCGCCGATGCCGAGCAGCGGCTGAAGGACGCACGCGAGGATCTCGCCGACGCAAAGGACGAGCTCGCCCGCAGCCTGGCGGCCCGCGAGATCGCCATCCGCGAGGCCATGATCAAGGCCTCCGAGGCCTGACGTTCAGCGCGCTTCCCTCGCGCCTCCGGCTTTCCTAAAATCCCGGACGGTCACCCGAGTCGGCGTTCCGATTCGGGGGGCGGCCGCACCCACGCAGGCGTCGTCTTGCGGGGCGCGGAACAGCAACTTACATCTGTCTTCGCGCGTTGGGGTGATGTCTCTCCGGCCTCCTGCCCGGGGCGACGGCGCGAACCGGAGAGGAAGGGGCAAGAGCAGCGATGACTCGCAAGCACTGGACTCTTGACGACATTCCCTGGGACCGGTTCGACCGCAGCAAGGTCGATGCCCAGTTGGTGAAGATCGTCAAGGCGGCGAGCCTCGTCGAGTACAACGCCGACGACTACGCCGACTACCTCTGCAACGTCTTCCTCGACGATCTGGACTTCCAGGGCGAGGCCCGGCGCTGGGCCGCCGAGGAGGTGCAGCACGGCGAGGCGCTCGGCCGCTGGGCCCAGCTGGTCGATCCGACCTGGGATTTCGAGGCGGCCGTGCGCCGCTTCCGCGACGGCTACCGGATCTCCGTCGACGCCACCGAATCGGTGCGCGGCTCGCGTGCCGGGGAGCTGGTCGCCCGCTGCATCGTCGAGGTCGGCACCTCGAGCTACTACGGCTCCCTGGGCGAGGCCTCAGAAGAGCCCGTGCTACGCGCGGTCTGCCAGCGCATCGCGGCCGACGAGCTGCGCCACTACAAGCTCTTCTACGACTACCTGAAGCGCTATCTCGACAAGGAGAACATCGGCCGGCTGCGCCGCCTGCTGATCGCGCTCGGGCGGATGCGCGAGACCGAGGACGACGAGCTGTCCTACGCCTACTACGCGGCCAACGCGCCGGCCAGCGAGGGCTACGACCGCAAGCGCTGGTCGGATGCCTACATGGGCCGCGCCTACCGGATCTACCGCCGCAAGTACGTCGACCGGGCGACCGCGATGACGCTCAAGGCCGCCGGCCTCGATCCGCAGAGCCGCCTGGCCGACTGGATGTCGCGCGGCGCCTACTGGATGATGAAGAGCCGCGCCCAGCGCCTGCCCGAGGACGACGGCGTCGCCGCCTGAGTCCGCGGCGGCCCGCCGGCGGCGCTGACGCGAACGCCGGGGTGAGGCGTGAAGGGGAGCGTCGATGGTCGCGCACCGCCAGACGTCGTTCCTCTTCGACCTCGACGGCACGCTCGTCGACAGCCTCTACCAGCACGTCCTGGCTTGGCAGGAGGCGCTCGACGCCGAGGGCATCGAGCTGTCGGTCTGGCGCATCCATCGCAAGATCGGCATGAGCGGCGGCCTGTTCACCAACATGCTGCTGCGCGAGACCGGCCTGGAGATCGATGCGGCCCGCATCGAGCGCCTGCGCCGCTGCCATGCGGCGGCCTACAACAGCCGCTCCGATCGCGTGCGGCCCCTGCCCGGCGCCCGCGCGCTGCTTGCCCACCTGAGCGACCAGGAGATTCCCTGGGGCATCGCCACCAGCGGCCGCATCGAGACGGCCGGGCCGGTTCTGGAGCGGCTCGGCGTCGACCTCGCCCGCATCCCCGTGGTGACCCGGGACAAGGTGAAGTACGCCAAGCCCGATCCCGACCTGTTCCTGGCCACGGCGGAGGCGCTCGGCGTCGAGATCGGCAGCGCCTGTGTCGTCGGCGACAGCATCTGGGACATGATGGCCGCACGCCGCGCCGGGGCGCTCGGCGTCGGCCTGCTGTCCGGCGGCTACGGCCGTGACGAGCTGGAGCGCAGCAGCGCCTACCGGGTCTACGAGGATCCGGCCGACCTGCTGCGCCACATCGACGAGGTCGGCGGCCGCTACTGAGCGGCCCCGCCGCCTTCGATCAGCGGCGCGAACTCCTCGACCAGGCGGCGGTAGAGCTCGACCTTGAAGGGCACGATGAGCTGCGGCAGCTCGCGCAGGGACGCCCAGCGCCAGGTCGTGAACTCCTGGTCCGGCCCGAAGATGTCGATCTCGCTCTCGTCGCCGAGAAAGCGCATGGCGAACCACTTCTGCTTCTGGCCCCGGAAACGGCCGCCCCACAGCTTGGGGATGAGGTCGAGCGGCAGGTCGTAGGCCAGCCAGTCCCGGCTCTCTGCGAGCAGCTCGACCGAGGTGACGCCGGTCTCCTCCTGCAGCTCGCGGTAGGCCGCCGGCAGCGGCGCCTCGCCCTGGTCGATGCCGCCCTGGGGCATCTGCCAGGCCGCGGTCTTCATGTCGGCGCGCTGGGCGACGAACACGCGGTTGCCGGGATCGAGCAGCAGGACGCCGACGCCGAGCCGATAGGGCAGGCGCTCCGCCTCGGCCCGGTCGATGCTGCCGCTCGCGGTCGGGTCGTAGCTCGGATGGCTCATCGCGCTTCCTTCTCGGGTCATTCCGGCGGCGGCTGGCGGCCGATCAGCGAGCTGATCGGCGCCAGCGCCAGGCCCTTCTCCTTGAGCCCGGCTGCCCAGGTCTCGAGCTGCCGGAAGGTCGTCGGGTAGACGTTGGCCATGGCGATGGCGACGCCCTTGGTGCGGGCCAGCCGCTCGACCTGGGCGAGCCGCGAGTCGATGGCGTTGGCCTGGACGAACTCGCCGTCGAGCGTGCGGTCGTTGTAGAGCGTCGGCACGCCGAGCTGCCGGCCGAGCTTGACCGCGACGCTGTTGTCGCTGGCGCTGTTGTCGAGAAAGATCAGCCCGCGTGCGCCGAGCGCGCTGAGCACCGGACGCAGGGCGTCGGCGTCGGCGGTGAAGCGCGAGCCCATGACGGCGGCGACGCCGACGTAGGCGCTGCCGCGCGCCAGGACCTGGCTCAGCTGGTCGAGGTTCTGCTCGGGCGTCTTCGAGACGAAGAGCGCGAAGTGTCCCGGATCGCTGTTCGGATAGCTGGTCGGCTCCATCGGCAGGTCGAGCATGACCTCGTGGCCGTTGGCGCGCGCCTGGGCCAGCCAGGTCTCGACCCCCCGGGCGTAGGGCGAGAAGGACAGCGTGATACCGGCCGGCAGGTCCTCGATCGCCTCCCGGGTCAGGCTGTCGTGGAGGCCGAGACCGGTCACCACCACGGCGATGCGCGGCACGCTGGGCGCGCCGGCGTAGGGCATCGCGAAGCGTTGCCAGGCCGGCTCCACCGGGGCCGGCGGCGGCGCCGGCTCGGGTTTCGGTATCGCGGCCTGCTGCTCGGGCCCGGCGTGCTGGCCGGCCGAGCCCTCGGTGCCGTGATCGGGCTTGGCCGGCGGTGGCGGCGCCGTGGGCGTGTGCTCAGCCTCGCTGCGCTGCGTCGGCGCGGGGCCGGCGGGCGGCTCGGTGGGCGCCTCGGCGGGTTCCGGCGCGGCGGTCGACGGCATCGCCTCGCTGGGCACCGCGCCCGCCGGTCCGGCGGGACTCTGCTCCGGCGGCTGGGGCGCCGGCACCGGCGCTTCCTCGAAGCGCGGCGGCGGCGTCACGGCCGGCTCGGGCAGACCCGCCTGGTAGCTCAGGAAGGCGTAGATCAGCGCGCCGCCGACGGCGAGCAGCAGCAGCAGCCAAGCCAGGGCGAGCGCCAGCAGGCCGCGACGACGCGGCCGCCCCGGCTGTCGGCCGCCCCGGCCGCGTCCCTTGTCCTTCACCGACGCTGCACCCACGACTGTCCGGCGGCCTCGGCGGCCGCCTCCCCCTTGCCGGTTCGCACCTGCCGGTCGCGCGGCAGGCCGTTGGCGCGGCGCCCGATCCGACAGGGCAACCTATCGGAAGCAGGCGGCCGGAGAAAGCCGGCCGCACGCCGCGCCCGGGCCGGCCGGCACGGCATGCCGGCCGCCCGGGTCGCGCGTCCCGGAACGGTCAGTTGGTGGTCCGCTGGCTGAACAGGTAGAGCCCCTTCAGCAGGTCGACCGCGCGGGCCAGCTGGTAGTCGTCGACGGCCTCGTCGGGGCTGCCGCCGGCCGTCGCGCCGGGCGCCTTGCCCGCACCGTCCTTGCCCTGGTCGCCCGGCTTGCCCTTCTCGCCCTCCTTGGGAGGCTGCGGCTTGGGCAGGGTGTCGTTGGTCAGGGCACCCGGCAGGTCGGCCTCGCGGCGCTGCGGGCCGCCCTTGATCTCCTCGAGCTTGGCACGCGCGACGTAGATGTCCGGCGTGATGCCGGTGTTCTGGATCGAGCGGCCGCTCGGCGTGTAGTAGCGCGCCGTGGTCAGCCGCATCGCCCCGTGCTGGGCCAGCGGGATGATCGTCTGGACCGAGCCCTTGCCGAAGGACTTGGTGCCCATGATGATCGCGCGCCGGTGGTCCTGCAGGGCGCCGGAGACGATCTCCGAGGCCGAGGCCGAGCCGCCGTTGATCAGCACGACCATCGGAATGCCGTCCGCGAGGTCGCCGGGCGTGGCGTTCCAGCGCTTGGTGTCGTCCTGGTGACGGCCGCGGGTCGAGACGATCTCGCCCTTGTCGAGGAAGTCGTCGGCGACCGTGATGGCCTCGTCGAGCAGGCCGCCCGGGTTGTTGCGCAGGTCGAGGATCAGGCCGTGCATCTTGTCGCCGAGCTGGCGCTTCAGCGATTCCATCGCCTGCTCGACGCCCGGCGAGGTCTGCTCGTTGAAGGTCGTGATGCGCAGGTAGCCGATGTCGTCGCCCTCGACGTGGCTGCGCACCGACTGGACCTTGATGACCGCGCGCTTCAGCGTGACGTTGAAGGGCTCCTGGTCGCCGCGCACGATGGTCAGGGTCAGGCTGCTGTCGACGGGCCCGCGCATCTTGTCGACCGCCTCGCTGAGCGACAGGCCCATCACCGGCTCGCCGTCCAGGTGGGTGATCAGGTCGCCGGCCTCGAGGCCGGCCCGGTAGGCCGGCGTGTCCTCGATCGGCGAGACCACCTTGATCACGCCGTTGTCCAGCGTGACCTCGATGCCGAGGCCGCCGAACTCGCCGCGGGTCTGGATCCGCATGTCGCCGAAGGACTCGGGATCCATGTAGCTGGAGTGCGGGTCGAGGCTGCTGAGCATGCCGCGGATCGCCGCCTCGATCAGCTTCTCGTCGCTGACCTGCTCGACGTAGTCGCTGCGCACCCGCTCGAAGACGTCACCGAACAGCTTGAGCTGCTCGTAGGTAGACTGGTTGTCTTCCGCCTGGGTCGCCGGCAGCGCCGTCAGCAGAAAGACGGCCGCGGCCGCCGGAAGAAGGAATCGCATCAGCCTCTCGCTTTGTCGTCGCCAGTTGCAAGCAGGGGCAGCGGATCGATCGGATCTCCGTCTTTCCGCAGCTCCAGATAGAGCCTCTGGTCGGGCTCCGCACCCGTGCGGAGCGTACCGACCGGTTCCCCGGCCAGGACCCACTGTCCGACAACCGCCGTCAAGCGGCCGAAGCCCGCTACCAGGGAATGATATTCGTCGCCATGTTGGATGATCAAGATAAGCCCATAGCCGCGGAAAGGCCCGGCATAAACGACGCGGCCGTCGTAAGGCGCCACCACCGTCGAGCCGGCGCGGGCCGTCAAGGTCATGCCCTGAGTCGATTCGAAGCCGCCCTGTGCCGGTTCGCCGAAGCGCCGGGAGATGCGCCCGCGCACCGGCATGACCAGCGTGTGCGGCTTGCCGTCGAATTGCCGCAGGCCGTCGGGCTTGCCGAGATCGACCGGCGGCGCGCTCGGGACCGCTGCGACCTGGGGGGCCGCCGCCGGTGACGGGGCGGCCTTGCCCGCCGCTGGCGGCGTGCTCTGGCCGCCCTGGGTCGCCTGGGCCTGCCGGGCCGCCTCGGCGCGGGCGCGTGCCTCGGCGGCGGCGGCAGCCTGCTCGGCGGCGACGCGCGCCCGGCGCGCCTCGTCCTCGCGGCGCTTGCGGTCCTCGTCGAGGCGGCGGATCAGGTCGCGCAGCGACTGCGCCTCGTCGGCCAGCTTCGCGACCTGCCGCTCGGTCGCTGTCTGGTGCGCGCCGGTCTCGGCCTCGAGGGCCTGCTTGCGCTCGACGAGGCTGTCGAGCTTCCGGCGCTCGCCGGCCAGGCGCGTCGCGGCGCTGCCCAGCTCGCGGCGCTGCCCGTCGATCTGCTGATGCAGGTCGGCCAGCGTCTCGAGGTCCTTGCGCAGCTTGGCCGCCTTGGCCTCGATCGCCGGCACCGCGACGCCCAGCAGCAGGGCGCCGCGCGCCAGATCGAGCGGCTCGCCGGGCTGGCCGAGCAGGCTCTCCGGCGGCAGCAGGGCGACGCGCTGCAGCGCCGCCAGGGTCTCGGTCAGCTGCTGGCGCTGCAGGTCGAGGCTGTGGTTGAGCCGCGCCTCCTCGGCGCGCAGGGCGGCGAGCGTGTACTCGATGGCGTCGAGGTCGCTCTCCAGGTTCTGGGCATCGCGCGCCGCGGTGATCGCCTGCTGGCGCAGGCCGGCGATCTCGTCACGCAGCGCCTGACGCTGGCGCGACAGCTCCTCGGCCCGGCTCTTCTTGCGTTCGAGCTGCTGCTGGACATCCTGCAGCTTGCTGGCCGGCGCCGCCGGCTCGTCGCCCGCCGCCTCCGCGCAATTGCAGGCAGCCGCCGCCAGACTCACGGGCAGCGCGGCCGACAGCAGAAGGCGGGACAGGCGCATCGGCGGCAGCCTAACGAAAAAGCGGTGTCGCGTCGCGTTACGCTCGCTTCATCATGCCGTGAGGAGGGGACCGCGGCGCGCGCTATTCCGCCGCGGCCTCGCCGTCGAGGAAGCGATAGGCCGTCGGGCGGCCGTCCTTCAGCTCGAACAGCATCGGCACGCCGGTCGGGATCTCGACGCCGGAGATGTCGTCCGGCGTGTTCATGCCGAGCACGACCAGCAGGGCCCGCACGGTGTTGCCGTGGGCGCCGACCAGCACCGTCTCGCCGGCCCGGAGCTTCGGCAGGATCTCGCGCTCGTAGTAGGGGCCGACCCGGGCGACGACGTCGGCCAGGCTCTCGCCGCCCGGCGGGGCGACGTCGTAGCTGCGCCGCCAGATGTGCACCTGCTCCTTGCCGTAGCGCTCGGCCGTCTCGGCCTTGTTGAGGCCGGCGAGGTCGCCGTAGTCGCGCTCGCGCAGGTCGTCGTGCCGGGTGATGATCCAGTGGCCCTCGGCGTCGCGCAGCTTCTCGTTGTCGCCGCAGGCGTCCATGGCCAGCTCGACCGTGCGGTAGGCGCGCTTCAGGGTCGAGGCGTAGAGCCGGTCGATCGGCATGCCGCGCAGCGCCCGGCCGCCCTTCCTGGCCTCGGCTTCGCCGGCCTCGGTCAAGTCGACGTCGACGAAGCCCGTGAAGCGGTTCTGGGCGTTCCAGTCGCTCTGGCCATGGCGCAGCAGCAAGAGGGCGTTCATCGCGATCGGGTCCTCCTCGGGTTCGGCGGCCCCTGTTTAGCGTCCGGATCGGCCGGAATAAAGGCCCCCGCGAACGGGCGCGGGAGGCGAAAGGTCAGGCTCGGTGGTAGGGGTGGCCGGAGAGGATCGAGTCGGCGCGGAACAGCTGCTCGGCGATCAGCACGCGCACCAGCATGTGCGGCCAGGTCATCGCGCCCAGCGACAGCCTGAGGTCGGCGCGCGCCAGCAGGGCCGGGCCGTGGCCCTCCGCCCCCCCGATCGCGAAGGCGGCGTCGCCGACGCCCTCGTCGCGCCAGCGCCCGAGGGTCTCGGCCAGAGCCTCCGACGACAGCGTCCGGCCGCCGCCGTCGAGGGCGACCAGCCGCGCCGCGGACGGGCAGGCTTCCAGCAGCAGCCCGGCCTCGCGGGCCTTGAGCGCGGCGGCGGCCAGCGGCCGCTTCTCCTCGACTTCGCGCAGGTCGAGAGGCCCGAGCGGCTGACCGCGCAGGCGCCGGGCGTAGTCGTCGTAGAGCGCGGCCATCGGCCCGCCGCGCAGGCGGCCGACCGCCAGGAGGTGAAGACGCATGCGCGCAGTCCGCGGCGCGGCCGCCGGCCGCGCCGCGCGTCCTAGGCCTGCGGGTGCGGCTGCGGCGTCGCCGGTGCCATGCCCCACATCTTCTCGAGATTGTAGAACTCACGCACTTCGGGGCGGAACAGGTGGACGACAATGTCGCCGGCGTCGATCAGCACCCAGTCGCAGCTGCGCAGGCCCTCGACCGCGACCGGCAGGCCAGTGGCCGCCTTCAGGCCCTGCTGCAGACGTGCGGCCAGGGCCGCGATCTGGCGCTGGTTGCGCCCGGTCGCGATGACCAGGGTGTCCGCGAAGCTGCTTTTCCGGGAGAGATCGATGACGACGACGTCTTCCGCCTTGCCGTCGTCCAGAATGCCGCGGGTGAGCTCGATCAGCTGCTCGGGATCGACCGCTCCGCCGCGGATGGCGCCGGCCGGCTCATAGGCGAAGAGCGGCTGGCTGTCGGCGCTGAGCGCCAGGGATTTCGTGGGTATGGCTCGCCTTCTCCTTACGATTGCGGACCGTCCACGGCGGACGGCCGACCCTATCCTCCCTCGAGGCGACGCAGGTCCGTGGCCGACAGTTTCGACAGCGGGATCGGAAGGAAGGCCCAGGCGGGGAGTGGTCGCGTTGCCAGCCCGCCTACCGCCCGTCCGACCACCCGCGCCCTGCGGAACCGCCGGGCAGCCTTGGCCGCCAACGCCCTATGAGAATAGGTGGGACGATCGAAAACCGCAATGGCGGCGGCATGAAAGATTTGTGGCCAGCGCTCCCAGCGGGCGATCTGCTGCAAGTTGTCGGCGCCCATGATCCAGACGAACTGCACACCGGGAAAATATCGGGTCAGGGCTGCCAAGGTATCGGCGGTCGCCTGGGTGCCGATCACCGACTCGATGCCGGTCACGGTAATGTCCCGATGCTTGGCGAGCTTTTCGGCGCGCGCGATGCGCGCCGCGTGGGGCGCCATGCCGGCGCTCGGCTTGAGCGGGTTCTGCGGGCTGACCAGCCACCAGAGGCCATCGAGGCCAAGCCGCTGCAGGGCCAGCAGGCTGATGTGGCGATGGCCGGCGTGGGCCGGGTTGAAGGAGCCGCCGAGCAGGCCGATGCGCTGGCCCGGCCGCGGCAGCCGGCTGCCGAGGGCCGCCGCGAGCCGGCGGCGTGCGACCAGGGGCCGGCCGCCGTGACGCAGTGCCAGCCGGCCGGGCCGCGGCGGCGCGCCTTCGGCCGGCCTCGAGCCAGGGGAGCCGATCAAGGACGCGTCTGTCCGCTGCCGCGCACGAGGTACTTGTAGCTGGTCAGCTGCTCGGCGCCGACCGGCCCGCGGGCATGCAGCCGGCCGGTCGCGATACCGATCTCGGCGCCCATGCCGAACTCGCCGCCGTCGGCGAACTGGGTCGAGGCGTTGTGCAGCACGATCGCCGAATCGACCTCGGCGAGGAAGCGCTCGGCCGCTGCCGCATCCTCGGTGACGATGCAGTCGGTGTGATGCGAGCCGTGGCGGGCGATGTGGGCCAGCGCCTCGTCGAGCCCCTCGACGGTCCTGATCGAGAGGATCGGCGCCAGGTACTCGGTGTCCCAGTCGGCGTCGGTCGCCGGCACGACTCGGGAGTCGAGCGCCTGCACGGCGGCGTCGCCGCGCAGCTCGCAGCCGCCGGCGGCGAGATCCGCCAGGATCGGCGGCAGCAGGCGGGCGGCGACCGTGCGGTCGACCAGCAGGGTCTCGGTGGCGCCGCAGATGCCGACCCGGCGCAGCTTGGCGTTGACCGCGATGGCGCGGGCCTTCTCCGGGTCCGCGGCGGCGTGCAGGTAGGTGTGGACGAGGCCGTCGAGGTGGGCCAGCACCGGCACCCGGCTCTCGTTCATGACCCGCTCGATCAGGCCGCGGCCGCCGCGCGGCACGATCACGTCGAGGTACTGGTGCAGGCGCAGCAGGTGGCCGACGGCGGCCCGGTCGGTGGTCTCGGGTCGCTGGATCGCGGCCTCGGGCAGGCCGGCCTCGGCGAGCCCGCGCTGCAGGCAGGCCAGGATCGCGCCCGAGGAGTGGAAGGATTCGGAGCCGCCGCGCAGGATCGCGGCATTGCCGGCCTTGAGGCAGAGGCCGCCGGCGTCGGCGGTCACGTTGGGCCGGCTCTCGTAGATGATGCCGATGACCCCGAGCGGGACCGAGACCCGGGCGATCCGCAGGCCGCTCGGCTGCTGCCACTCGGCCAGGGTGCGGCCGACCGGATCGGGCAGGGCGGCGATCTGCTCCAGGCCGGCGGCCATGGCCTCGACGCGCGCCGGGGTCAGCTCCAGGCGGTCGAGCAGGGCGCCGGTCATGCCCCTGGCCCGCGCCGCCTCCATGTCCCGGCCGTTGGCCCGCAGGATCATTCCCGCATCGGAACGGATCGCGGCGGCGGCGGCCAGCAGGGCCCGGTTCTTCTGCTCCGCCGGCGTCCTGGCCAGCACCGTGGCCGCGGCGCGGGCGCGGCGGCCCAGCTCGGTGATCTGGCTCTCGAGGTCCGGGGCGAGGTCGGCCTCCCGGTCCCGGATCTCCTGCTTCAGCGCGGCGTCGGCGGTCATCGCTTGCCTGCCTCTCGTCTCAGCTCAACACCAGGTCGTCGCGGTGGATCAGCTCCTCGCGGCCACGGTAGCCGAGGAGCGTTTCGATGTCCCGGCTCTTGTGGCCGGCGATCCGGGCGGCGTCCTCGGCCGAATAGGCCGACAGGCCGCGCGCCAGCTCGCGCCCCTCGGGGCTCAGCACGCGCACCGGGTCGCCGCGCTCGAAGCGCCCCTCGACGGCGGTGACGCCGGCCGGCAGCAGCGACTTGCCGGCGGCCAGGGCGCGGGCCGCGCCGGCGTCGACGGTCAGGCTGCCGCAGGGCATCAGCGCGCCGGCGATCCAGCGCTTGCGCGCCTGGCGCGGCTCGATCTGGGCCAGGAACCAGGTCGCCTTGCCGCCGCGGGTCAGGGCCTCCAGGGCGTGCGGCGGCCGGCCGTTGGCGATCGCCATGCTGCAGCCGGCCGAGAGCGCGATGCGCGCGGCGGCCAGCTTGGTGACCATGCCGCCGGAGGAGTAGCCGGTCGGCGCCGCGCCGGCCATCGCCTCGATCTCCGGGGTCAGCGCCTCGACCAGCGGCAGGTGCCGGGCCGCCGGGTCGCGGCGCGGGTCGGCGGTGTAGAGGCCGTCGATGTCGGACAGCAGGACCAGGGCGTCGGCATCGATCATCGCCGCGACGCGCGCCGCCAGCCGGTCGTTGTCGCCGAAGCGGATCTCGGCGGTCGCGACCGTGTCGTTCTCGTTGATCACCGGCAGGGCGCCGTGCCTCAGCAGGGTCGCCAGCGTGCTGCGGGCGTTGAGGTGGCGGCGCCGCTCCTCGGTGTCGCCGAGGGTCAGCAGGACCTGGGCGACGGTGATGCCATGTGGCGCCAGGGCCTCCTCGTAGGCGTGGGCCAGGCGGATCTGCCCGACCGCGGCGGCGGCCTGCTTCTCCTCCAGCTTCGGGGCGCCGCGGGTCAGGCCGAGGTGGCGCCGGCCGACGGCGATCGCGCCCGAGGACACGACGACGACCTCGCGGCCGGAGCCGCGCAGGGCCGCGATGTCGGCGGCCAGGGCCTCGAGCCAGGAGCGGCGGACCCGGCCGGCCTCGTCGACCAGCAGCGCCGAGCCGATCTTGACGACCAGGCGCCGGGCCCGCTCCAGCGGCAGGCTGTGCCCGGGGACCGTATCGGAAGCGCTGTCGGGCGCCATCGCCGCAACCTCCCGCCGCCTCAGGGCCGCCAGGCGGCCGGCTCGATCCCGGCGCGCCGCTCCTCGGCCTCGGTTTCGGCCTCGCGGTCGGCCTGGATCGCCTGCCAGAGCGCGCGCAGCAGCTCCCGCACGCCCTGGCCGGTCGCCCCGGAGATCGCGAAGGGCCGGCGCCCGCAGGCGGCTTGCAGGGCGGCCAGGCGCTCGGCCTGCTCGGCCTCGTCCAGGGCGTCGATCTTGTTGAGCGCGACCAGCTCGGTCTTGCCGGCCAGCACGGCACCGTAGGCCTCGAGCTCGTGGCGCACCGTGCGGTAGGCGGCCCCCGGGTCCTCCTGGGTGCCGTCGACCAGGTGCAGCAGGGCGCCGCAGCGCTCGACGTGGCCGAGGAAGCGGTCGCCCAGCCCGGCGCCCTCGTGGGCGCCCTCGATCAGGCCGGGGATGTCGGCGATCACGAACTCGCGCTCGTCCAGCCCGACGACGCCGAGGTTCGGGTGCAGGGTCGTGAAGGGATAGTCGGCGATCTTCGGCCGGGCGCGGCTGACCGCGGCCAGGAAGGTCGACTTGCCGGCGTTCGGCAGGCCGACCAGGCCGGCGTCGGCGATCAGCTTGAGGCGCAGCCAGACCCAGAGCTCCTCGCCCGGCCAGCCGGGGTCCGCGCGCCGGGGCGCGCGGTTGGTCGAGGTCTTGTAGTGGGCGTTGCCGAAGCCGCCGTCGCCGCCGCGCGCCAGGACGATGCGCTGGCCGACCTCGGTCAGGTCCGCCAGCGCCGTCTCCTTGTCCTCGGCCAGCACCACGGTGCCGACCGGCACGCGGATCACCAGATCCTCGCCGGCGCCGCCGCTGCGGTCGCGGCCGGCGCCGCTGCCGCCGGTCTGGGCCTTGAAGTGCTGGCGATAGCGGAAGTCGATCAGGGTGTTCAGGCCCTCGACCGCCTCGACGACGACGTGGCCGCCGCGCCCGCCGTTGCCGCCGTCCGGGCCGCCGTACTCGATGAACTTCTCGCGCCGGAACGAGCAGGCGCCGGGGCCGCCGTCGCCGCTCTTCAGGAAGATCTTGGCTTCGTCGAGGAACTTCATGGGTCGGGGCCGCGGGCAAGAAAAAAGGGGGACTGGCGCGCCAATCCCCCGTTTCTCGAAAAGCTAGGGTATCGGGCGCGCGCTACTCGGCAGCCTCCGGCTGCGGCGCCGCGGGGGCATGGGGGGCGACCGACACGAAGGTCTTGCCGCCGGCGCGCTTCGAGAAGCTCACCTGACCCTCGACCAGGGCGAAGATCGTGTGGTCCTTGCCCAGGCCGACGTTGCTGCCCGGATGCCACTTCGTGCCGCGCTGGCGCACGATGATGTTGCCGGGGACGACCTGCTCGCCGCCGAACTTCTTGACGCCGAGGCGCCGGCCCGCGGAGTCGCGCCCGTTGCGCGAGCTGCCGCCTGCTTTCTTGTGAGCCATGGATCTGCTCCCTTTCCCGCCGGAACCGCTCGCTCAGCCGGCCGTGATGCCGGTGATGCGCACCTTCGTCAGGTCCTGACGATGGCCCATCTTGCGACGGTGGTGCTTGCGGCGGGTCTTCTTGAAGATGGTCAGCCGCTCGCCGCGCACCGGACCGACCAGCTCGGCGGTGACGCTGGCGCCCGAAAGGGTCGGGCTGCCGACGCTGAGGCCGGACTCGCCGGACACCATCAGCACCTGGTCGAAGGTGACGGTATTGCCTGCTTCACCAGGCAGACGCTCGACAGTCAGCACATCGTCCTGCTTGACGCGGTACTGCTTGCCGCCGGTCTTGATGACTGCGTACATCGGTTCCGAACTCGCACGGCATGTAAAACGGTTGCGCGGGCCCCAAGGCCCGCACGGGAGGGCGCACTATACGGAGCGGCGAACGGCTGTCAACGGCTTTGGCGGAGTCCCGCGGCCGCCGGCCCGGAACCGGGCTTCCGGCGGCCGGTGCCCCGGTCGGCGGCCGGCAGTGTACCATTCTCTGCCACACGCGCTCAGCGGATTGACAGCCCGGCCCGGAGCGGGGCCAATGGCCGCCGTTGACGGTCCGCTCATCACCGGCTCATTACCCAGCCGTCGGCAGCCGCGAAGTCCCGGAGAGTCCGTGCGCGATATCGTCGTAGCCTTTGCCGTTGCCGGCTTCATGCAACTCTGCGGATTTGCCACCGGCGTGCTGGCTGCGCGTCTGTTGCTGCCGGCCGGCCGCGGCGAGCTGGCCGCGGTGCTGCTCTGGTGCGGCCTGATCGCCTCGATCTCGGCGATCAGCCTGGACCAGGCGCTGGTCTACCGGATGGCCCGGCAGCGCGGCCACGAGCGGCGGCTGACCGTACTGGCCCTGCTGATCAGCCAGCCGCTGGCGCTGCTCGCGATCCTGGCCGGCTGGGTGCTGCTGCCGCGCCTGCTGTCCGGCGTCTCGGGCTCGACGCTGGATGCCGCCTGGGTCGTGCTGCTGTTCACCCCGCTCGGTCACATCGCGATGATCCTCCAGGGCGCCCAGCAGGGTCGCCTGCGGCTGATCGAGTGGAACCTGATCCGCGCGCTGCAGCCGGCCGGCTATCTGCTCGGCATCGGCGTCACCGTGCTGCTGTTCGGCGCCAACGTCACCGGCTTCGTGGCGGCCTTCCTGTTCGGCCAGGTTCTGGTGCTGATCGCCCTGCTGTGGCGGGCGCCGAAGTCCATCGGCGGCGGCGACGCCAAGCCGGTGGCGAGCGACCTCAAGCCGCTGCTCGGCTATGCCGTCGGCGTCCACTCCGCCGGCCTGGTCGGCACCGCCAACCAGTTCCTCGGCCGCGCGGTGATCGCGCTGCATCTGCCGGCCGCGGAGCTCGGCCTGTTCGCCGTCGCCGGCGCGATGAACGGCGCCGTCGGCATCATCGCCCAGACGCTGTCGCGGCTCGCCTTCCCGAAGATCGCCAATGCCGACGACGACGTGCAGCGCAGCCTGATCTTCGCGCGCTACTTCAAGCTCAACGTGGTGATCAGCGGCGGCGCGACCGCGCTCGGCGTGGTGCTGGCGCCCTGGTTCGTGCCGCTGGTCTTCGGCCAGGCCTTCGCCGAGGCCGTGCCGGCGACCCAGATCCTGCTGGTCGCCGGGCTGATGGCCGGGACCCGCCAGATGGCGACGGCCGGCCTGCGCGCGCACGGCGACAACGTCTCGACCCTGGGCTCGGAGTCGCTGAACCTCGCGCTGCAGGTCGCCTGCCTGGCCGTGCTGCTGCCGCTGCTCGGCATCGTCGGCGCGGCGGTCGCCGTGGTCGCCGGCGAGGGCGCCGGCCTGCTCTACATGATGCGCACCGCCTGGCGCCGGCTCGGCCTGTCGGTCTCGGCGCTGTCGGTGCCGACCGCCGACGACTTCGCGGTGCTGGCCAGGCTGCTGCGCGATCTGCTCGCGCGGCGGCGCTGAGCCGGCCGGACGGGACGGCCGTCGGGCGGCGTTTTCCGGGGCTTGCCGGGCTTCTTGCCTTGGGCTAGTGTCCGCGCCCTTCGACCCCGGCGGAGGGGTGCCGGAGTGGTCGATCGGGCTCGACTCGAAATCGAGTGTGCCTTCTGGGTACCGTGGGTTCGAATCCCACCCCCTCCGCCATCCTGCCCAAATCATGTTTCCGGCGAACCCTTTCCGGCGAACCCGCGGAAGTGGCCGCCGCTGACCACCCGAACGCCGCCGATACCCGCCGCTTCCAGGCGCCGCGCCGGCGTGCCTGCCGGGCGGGCAGGGCCCGGCTTTGACCGGCCGTAGCTTCTCGCCCTAGAGTCGGATCCGACAGGAGTGCTGAGCATGGCCGGAGGCTGGGCGCGCGACGGCGCGGTGAACGAGCAGATCGAGGCCTCGATCGCGGAGGAGCTGGAGCGCCTGCGGGCGACGCGGGCCGCAGGGGGGCCGGGCCTGACCCACTGCGCGGAGTGCGAGGAGCCGATTCCCGAGGCGCGCCGTAAGGCGATCCCGGGCGTTCGGCTCTGCATCGACTGCCAGGGCGAGCGCGACGCGCAGGCTGCTGCGCGGGGCGGCATCAACCGTCGCGGCTCGAAGGACAGCCAGTTGAAGTGACGCGCGGCGGCGCCTCCCGTCCACGCCGGGCCGGCCGGCGGGCATTGCCGGCGATGCCGTTCGCCCCGACCTTCGCCCCGACCTTCGCCGCCGTGCCTCTTCCTTTCCCGCCCTGGGGCCGGCTGCGCCGCGTCTCGCCCGCCGCGGCCTTCTATCCAGATGTAACAGAGAGATCGACCACGATCCGGGAGAAATCTCTCGGCCTGGCCGCGACGCTCGCCGCCGCTATCGCGTCGGATGGGCCGCCGCACGGTTGCGGCAGGCCGCCAAGACGCTGCCGACCAGCCTCCTGACCGCCGCGTTCAGCCAGCCGGCCCAGGAGGAATCCAGGAAGACGAAGGGAATGCAGACGAGGCCCGAGGCGAGGAGCGTCGCCGCCAGCGTCAGCAGGCCGACCGCGGGATCCGGAGCTCCGGCCGCCGACAGCTGCACATAGACGAAGCTCGATGCCGACAGGATGACCGGTGCGTGGACCAGATAGAGCGGAAAGGAAAGCATGCCCAGGAGCGCTGCGAGCCGGCCGGACAGATGCCCGGCCAGTGCGCGATTGCCCAGCAGCGCGATCATGAAGGACAGCGACGCCAGGGTATTGACGACCCAATTCGCGAAGGAGAGTCCCAGCGCTCCGCCGATCAGCAGCGCCATGGTCGGCGCGGCCGAAATCTCCAGCGCGGTCTTCCTGTTCGCCCAGAGGAAGGCGAGATAGGAACCGGCGAAGAACGGCACCAGGGGCGGAAAGAAGACCAGGAATGCAATGACGAGGCCGCCATGGGCGACGGCAGCAAGAAGGCCTCTGCGCGCCTTGAACAAGCCGGTCAAGGCCACGATCAGAAAAGCGACCATGCTTCCGTAGAACTCGGGACCCATCGTCCACAGGTTCGAGTTGTAATAGAAATCGTAGGGCCTCAGGAACACGACCAGCGACTGCCGGAGGGCGTCCGGAAGGGAGGGCTCGAAGCTCAGCGGGAAGTGAGCGTTGCCGAAGCTCTGGAGCCACGCCGACCGGTTGAGGCTCGCGGCCAGCGCGTACTGGTCCCCCGTGAACCGGAGCACCAGGAACCCGAGGATCACGCTTGCGCCGACCGGCACGGCCAGTCTCGGCAGCCGCTTCACGATCGAGGAAAGCAGCGCCTCGAGTGAGAAGCCTTGATGGAGCTTGACGGTCAGGACAAAGCCGGAAAGCACGAAAAAGAAGGCGACGACGCCCTCGCCGTTCATGAAGAGATACAGCGGCGTGAACTTCAGCCCTCCGCTCGAGACGGGCGCTTTGACGGAAGGGTAAAAGGCCAGGAAGAAATGATGAAGGATGACGATGACGGAGGCCACGCCGCGCGCGCACTCGAGATAGGCCAGTCGTCGACGGCTGACAGGCAAATGGTCCTGTATCATTTCTCAATATGATCAAAGGCTTGGCGGTTCGAACCCATAGTGAGTGGGGTCATCGGTCCGGTCAACGGGATTGAGGGAGCCGTCCGGCGGCGGAACGACGCCGTCGCGGTCGTCGCCATCGAGCGCGGCCCGGTCTTTCCGACGCCTCGCCGATCGGTGGCCGGAAATCACTCGGCGGCCAGCGCCGCCGCTTCCGCCACCGCGCCGCCTTCCATCGTCGCCTGGGCCCGACGGGCGACCATGGCATGGACCTGCCAGAGGATTCGCTCGAACTGCGAGAAGGCCGCCAGCATGCCCGTCGCCAGCTCCGGCCGGACCGTGTCGCCCCCGTCGCCGACATAGGCCTCGCGAACGCCGCGCAGCACCGGTCCGCGCTCGCCGCTGAGCGCGATGGCCGTGGCGAGGCTCTCCGCGTCGGCCTCGGGCGCCAGGGCGTCGGCGCAGGACTGCAGCGCCGCGTGCAGCGCGTGGGCCAGGAGCTCGCCGAGCGCCCGGCCGCGCTCGTCGGCGGCGAGCTGGCCGAGGGTCCCGGCGAAGCGGTCGACGTCGGCGAGCAGGCCGGCGAGGTGGTCCTGGTCGTCGAGCTGGCCGTAGAGGCGACCGTACTGGCGGGCGGTCAGCGGCCGGCCGCCGAGGTCCTCCAGGAAGCCCGCGGTCGCGCGCAGCACCTGGCGCGGCGCGGCTGTGCTCTTCGGCGCAGCCATGATCCCGCCCCCGGTTCCGCCCCCGCCCCCGGTTCCGCCCCTGCCCTGCGGACCGTCGTCGACCAGGGGGTCCAGCAGGCCGGCGACGGCCTGGAAGACGCGATGCTGCTCGCGGGCCAGGAGGTCCATCGCCAGGTCCGGATCCTCGAGGGCGAAGTCGCCGATGAAGGCCGGCCGGGCCGCGTCCTCGTCGGGGGTGCGCGGCCAGAGCCGCGCCAGCAGCGCCGCCGCGGGCCGCAGCAGCGGCAGCAGGGTCAGCGCGGTGACGCAGTTGAACAGCAGGTAGATCCAGGCGACGTCCTGCGCGGGCCGCGGGCTGATCCACTCGAGCAGCGACAGGACCAGCGGCCAGCGGGTGGCCAGCTCGACGAAGAACAGCGGCAGGAAGATCAGGCAGCCGACGGCCTTGAAGGCGACCTGGAAGGAGGCGAGCTGGCGGGCCTCGCCGCGCAGCTTCCAGGACAGCAGCAGCGTCTTGAGGCCGGCGCCGAAGTTCGCGCCGAAGGTCACGACGACCGCCGTCTCGAAGCCCAGCAGCCCGGTCACGGTCAGCGACATCGCGAGCACCGAGATGGCGATCGACGACTGCACCGCGACGGTCAGCGCCGCGCCGATCAGGAAGGCCGGCAGGTAGGAGCCGGCCGTCGCCTCGATCGCGCTGCGCACCAGGTCGGTCTCGGCGAGCGGCGCCATGCCGGTCTTGATGAAGTCGAGGCCGACGAACAGCAGCGCGGCGCCGAACAGGGCCCAGAGCACGGTGTGCCAGTTCTGCAGACGGTGCAGGGAGACGGCGATGCCGATCAGGCCGACCAGCAGCAGCACCGCTGGCCCGACGTCGAGCGAGACGATGAACAGCAGGGTGCTGATGCCGACGTTGCAGCCGAGGATGATCGGCAGGCCGCGCGCGACGTCGATGGTGCGGGCGACGATCAGGCCGACGACGATGAAGGTGACGACCGTCGTGTTCTGGGTCGCCGCCCCGGCCAGCACGCCCCAGAGGAAGCCCTGCCAGGGCGTCGCCGTCCAGGCCGCGACGGCGCGCTGGAACCGCCGGCTGGTCAGGCTGCGCAGGTTGCCCGACAGCAGCTCCATGCCGGCAAAGAACAGGCCGAGCCCGGCGATGGCCTGTGCCCAGACGAGAATCATGACCGAGCGGCCCCAGGGGGGAGATCAGCGCGCCTCAAGAGCGAAGGACCCCTGCTGTCTTCCGGTTTTCGCGCGCCGCCGACCGATCGGCGCGGCCCGCCGCGGGAACGCGACCTTTCGCGCCGCGGCGAAAAGACCGCATCGGGAGGAGTGGCGCAAGGAAAATGGCCGGATGCGGCCGCGCCGCTCCGCGATTGCCGTGCGGCCGCGCCCGGCGGACACTGTCGGCGCGAAGCCCAGAGGGAAGCCTCGAGACCCGCCGAGAGCGAGCGCCGCCATGCCGAGCCGTCCTCTTCCCGCCGACCGGCTGGCCGACCTGCTGGCCTCCGACCGCGGCCTTTCCGAGGCGGAGGCCGCGGAGCGGCGCGCCCGCTTCGGCAGCAACGACATCCTGGAGGCCCCGCCCGGCGGCTGGCGCGACCTGCTCCGCGACACCGCGCGCGATCCGATGATCTGGTTCCTGGTCGGCGTCGCGCTGCTGTTCGCCCTGCTCGGCGACTATGTCGAGGCGGCGGTCCTGGCGGCCGCCCTGCTGCCGCTCGCCGGCATGGACGCCTATCTGCACCGGCGCACCCGGGCCTCGACCGAAGGGTTGGCGAGCCGGCTCGCCGCCAGCGCGACGGTGCGGCGCGACGGCGGCTTCCGGGTCGTGCCGGCCCGGGAGCTGGTGCCGGGGGACCTCGTCGAGGTGGCGCCGGCCGAGGCCTTCCCGGCCGACGGCCTCGTCGTCTCCGGCGCGGGGCTGCAGGTCGACGAATCGAGCCTGACCGGCGAGGCGGCCCCGATGCGCAAGCGGCCCCTGCCGGCCGAGGCCGGGCTCCCCGGCGAGGCTGCGGCGGCCCATTGGGGCTTCGCCGGCACCCGGCTGCTGGCCGGCCGTGCGACGCTGCGCGTCGCCTACACGGGCGGCAGCACGCTCTACGGCGAGATCGTCCGCTCGGCGCTCGCCGGCAGCCATGCGCGCACGCCGCTGCAGCAGGCGATCGGCCGGCTGGTCACGGTCATGCTGGCCGCGGCCCTGGCCTTCTGCACCCTGCTCGCGGCGATCCGCCTGGTCCAGGGCCACGGCCTCGTCGACGCGCTGATCAGCGCCGTCACCCTGGGGGTTGCGGCCCTGCCCGAGGAGTTTCCGGTGGTCTTCACCGTCTTCCTCGGAGTCGGCGTCTATCGCCTGGCACGGCGCCAGGCGCTGGTCCGCCGCGCCGTCGCCGTCGAGAACGTCGGCCGGGTCACCTGCATCTGCTCCGACAAGACCGGCACCCTGACCGAGGGCCGCCTGGAGCTGTCCCATGCCGTGCCGGCCGAGGACCTGACGGTGGAGCGCCTGGTCGGCCTCGCCGCGCTGGCGGCGCGCGCCGACAGCGGCGATCCGCTCGACGCCGCGCTGCTCGCGACGGCGTCGCCGGGCGTCGCGGCGCAGCGGCTCGCCGGCTTCGCCTTCACCGAGCAGCGGCGCCGCGAGACCGCCGTCCTGCGCCTGCCCGACGGCACGTGCCTCGCGGTCGTCAAGGGCGCGCCAGAGACGGTGTTCGAGCGCTGCGCCGACCCGCCGGCGGCGCTCGCGGCCTGGCGGGAGCGGGTGACCGCCTACGCGACCACCGGGCACAAGGTCATCGCCTGCGCGAGCCGGCCGCTCCGCGCCGGCGAACCGGCGGAGGCCGAGCCCGAAGCCGGCTACCGCCTGGCCGGCCTGCTGGCCTTCGAGGACCGGCTGCGCGAGGGCGTGCGGGAGGCGGTGGACGACTGCCGTCGGGCCGGCATCCGCGTGGTCATGGTGACCGGCGACCATCCGGCGACGGCCGAGGCGATCGCCCGCGAGATCGGCCTGGGCGGCGATCGCCCGACGGTGGTCGGGGCCGACGCGTTCGACGCCGCCGCGTTCGACGCCGCCACGCTCGACGCCGCCGGGGGTGCGCCGGCCGGCGCCCTGCTGGCGGCGGCCGACGTCGTCGCCCGAGCCGCTCCGGCGCAGAAGCTGGCGCTGGTGCAGGCGCTGCAGCGGGCCGGCGAGATCGTCGCGGTGACCGGGGACGGGGTCAACGACGTGCCGGCACTGCAGGCCGCCGACATCGGCATCGCGATGGGCGAGCGCGGCACCCAGAGCGCGCGCGAGGTCGCGGCGATCGTGCTGCTCGACGACAACTTCCGCACCATCGTCCGGGCTGTCGCCGAGGGCCGCCAGCTGTTCCTGAACCTGCAGCTGTCCTTCGCCTACCTGCTGCTGATCCATATCCCGCTGGTGCTCAGCGCGGCGCTGGTGCCGCTGATCGGCCATCCGCTGCTCTACCTGCCGATCCACATCGTCTGGCTGGAGCTGATCATCCACCCGACCGCGATGCTGGTGTTCCAGCAGCGGCCCGGGTCCGGCCGGCTGCTGCCGACCGCGCGCCAGCGCCGGCCGCGCTTCTTCGGCCCGGCGACCTGGCTCGCCCTCGGCCTCGGCGGCCTGGCGCTGGCGCTGATCGTGACGTTCGGCTTCGAGCGGGCGCTGGGACCGGCGCAGGACGTCGGCCATGCCCGGGCGATGGCGCTCGGCGCGCTGATCGCGGCGGGCGCGGCCGTCACCGTCGTGCTCGGCGGCCCCGCTACCAGGATCGCCGCGATCGTGGTATCGGCGAGCCTCGCGAGCCTCGGGCTGCTGGTCCAGGTGCCGGCGCTGGCCCGGCTGGTGCATCTCAGCCCGCTGCATCTGGCGGACTGGGGGCTCGCGGCCGCGGCCGCCGTGGTCGCGGGCCTGGCGGCGCTGGCCGTCGCCGCCTGCCTGCGGCGGTCGCTGTGAGCGCGGCGGCGGCAGGCGCCGGAGGGCGGGGCTCGGAGGGAGGGGGCGGCATGTACAGGTCCATCATCGTTCCGGTCGACATCGCGCAGCCGAGCAGCTGGCGCTTCGCCCTGCCCCAGGCGCTGGCGCTCGCCGAGCCCGGCGGCGCGCGGGTTGCCCTGGTCACCGTCGTGCGCGAGCTGAAGGCGATGTTCGAGGGCGTCTACTTTCCCTTCCAGCTGGAGCAGCTGGCCGGTGACGCGGAGCGCAAGCTCGCGGCGATCGCCGCCGAGGCCGGGGGCGCGGCGCCGGGCACGGGGGCGGGCACGGGGGCGGGCGGCGTCGAGATCGCGCGCGAGGTCCGCTTCGGCAGCATCGGGCACGAGGTCCTGGCCTGCGCGGCGGAGCGCCGGGCCGACCTGATCGTCATGGAATCGCACCGGCCCGAGATGCTCGACTACCTGATCGGGCCGAACGCCGCCCACGTCGCCCAGAACGCCCCCTGCTCGGTCTTCGTGCTGCGCTCCCACGGCGGCTGAGGCCGGCTTCCGGGGCCGCCTCGAAGGCGGGGCGGGGCGGCGAAAAATTCGCGATGTGACTCGCCGGTTCCTGCCCTATAAATCCGCGACGGATTGACACAGAGGGAGGAATCCATGCTTCGCCGTCCGGGGCTTGCTCTTGCGGCCGCGGTCGTGGCCGCGGCGGTGTCCACCGCGGCTCACGCCGATACCTTCATCAACATCCTGACCGGCGGTCAGGCGGGCGTCTACTACCCGCTGGGCGTCGCGCTCGAGAAGATCTACGCCGGCGCCGTGCCGGGGGCCCGCCCGTCGGTCCAGTCGACGAAGGCATCGGTCGAGAACCTCAACCTGATCCAGGCCGGCCGCGGCGAGGTCGCCTTCACGCTCGGCGACTCCCTGCTCAACGCCTGGCAGGGCAACGCGGAGGTCGGCTTTCCGAAGAAGCTCGACAAGCTGCGCACGATCGCCGCGATCTATCCGAACTACGTCCAGATCGTCGCCTCCAGGGAGTCCGGCATCAAGACGCTGGCCGACCTGAAGGGCAAGCGACTGTCGGTCGGCGCGCCGAAGTCCGGCACCGAGCTCAACGCCCGCACCATCCTCGGCGCGGCCGGCATCGGCTACGGCGACCTCGGCAAGGTCGAGTACCTGCCCTTCGCCGAGTCGGTGGACCTGATGAAGAACCGCCAGCTCGACGCCACCCTGCAGTCGGCCGGTCTCGGCGTCGCCTCGCTGCGCGATCTCGCCAGCTCGATCCCGATCACCGTGGTCGAGGTGCCTGCCGAGGTCGTCGAGAAGATCGGCGCGCCCTACCGCGCGGCGGTGATCCCGGCCGGGACCTACGACGGGCAGGACGCCGACGTGAAGACCGCCTCGGTGATCAACTACCTGGTGACCCGCTCCGACCTCGACGAGGAGACGGTCTACCAGATGACCAAGGCGCTGTTCGAGCACCTGGGCGACCTGGTGGCCGCCCACTCGGCCGCCAAGGCGATCAAGCTCGACAAGGCGGCGACCGACTCGCCGGTGCCGCTGCACCCGGGTGCGGAGCGCTTCTACAAGGAAAAGGGCCTGCTGTGAGGCACCGCCTCCGGGCCTGATCGGCAAGGGCAGCGACCCGGTCGTCCCCGCCGGGCGGGAGCGGCCGGGTCGGTCCGTTTCGGGCCGCTCTTTCGGAGCCCAGGAAACAGAACGCCATGACCAGTGACGCTCAGGCCGCGGCCGACCAGGCCGAGCACATCCCCGGCTGGGGCGCCGGCCGTCTCGGCCGTCTGCTCTTCGGCATCGCGGTCGCCTTCTCCGCCTTCCAGCTCTGGACCGCCGCCTATTCGCCGCTGCCCAGCCAGGTCGTCCGCTCGGTTCACGTCGGCTTCCTGCTGCTGCTGTTCTTCGGCCTGGTCGCCAACGCCGCCGGCGGGGGCCGGCGCCTGTTCTGGTCGGCCGCGGCGGTGATCGGCTTCCTGGTCGGGCTCTACCACTGGGTCTTCTACCAGGACCTGATCCTGCGCGCCGGCATGCCGGACGATCTGGACCTCGCGGTCGGCGTCGTCGCCGTGGCCCTGGTCTTCCTGGCCGGCGTCCGGATGATCGGGCCGGCCCTGCCGATCATCTGCGCCGTCTTCCTGGCCTACGCGCTCTGGGGCCATCTGCTGCCGAGCCCGCTCGACCACCGGCCCTACGCCTTCGACCAGGTCGTCGACATCCTGTTCCTCGGCACCGAGGGCATCTACGGCACGCCGATCTACGTCTCCTCCTCCTACATCTTCCTGTTCATCCTGTTCGGCTCGTTCCTCGAGCGCGCCGGCATGATCCAGCTGTTCACCGACGTCTCGCTCGGCCTGGTCGGCCACACCCGCGGCGGCCCGGCCAAGGTCTCGGTGGTCTCCTCGGGCCTGATGGGTACGATCAACGGCTCGGGCGTCGCCAACGTGGTGACGACCGGCGCCTTCACGATCCCGCTGATGAAGCGCTACGGCTTCCGGCCGGCCTTCGCCGGCGGCGTCGAGGCGACGGCCTCGATGGGCGGCCAGATCATGCCGCCGGTGATGGGCGCGGTCGCCTTCATCATGGCCGAGACCCTGGGCGTCGAGTACGTGACCATCGTCAAGGCGGCGATCGTCCCGGCCCTGCTCTACTTCCTGACCGTGTTCTGGATGGTCCATCTGGAATCCGGCCGGCTCGGCCTCTGGGGCCTGCCCAAGGCCGAGCTGCCGAGCGCGCTCGGCGCGCTCAGGGCGCGCTGGTTCCTGACCCTGCCGCTGGCGGCGCTGATCTACCTGCTGTTCTCAGGCTACACGCCGCTCTTCGCCGGCACGGTCGGGCTCGGCCTGACCGTGCTCATCGTGCTCGGCGGGCCGGTCTCGAACCGCCTGCCGCTGGCTCTGCGGGTGCTGTTCTGGGTCGCCCTCGGCCTGCTCGCCGCGGCCGCCTTCGGCACGACCTTCCGGCTCTTCGGCACGCCGCTGCGCGGCATCACCCTGGTCTTGGCGCTGATCGCGCTGCTGGTCGCGGTCAACCTGGCCGTGCGCGGCGGCCGCGCGACCCTGCGGCTCTGCCTGGAGAGCCTCGGCGAGGGCGCCAGGAACGCCCTGCCGGTCGGCGTCGCCTGCGCCCTGGTCGGCGTCATCATCGGCGTACTGGTGCTGACCGGTGCCGCGACGACCTTCGCGATCTTCATCGTCTCGATCGGCCAGCACTCGCTGTTCCTCTCGCTGGTCCTGACCATGCTGACCTGCCTGGTGCTCGGCATGGGCATCCCGACGATCCCGAACTACATCATCACCTCCTCGATCGCCGGCCCGGCGCTGCTGCAGCTGGGCGTGCCGCTGATCGTCAGCCACATGTTCGTCTTCTACTTCGGCATCATGGCCGACCTGACGCCGCCGGTCGCGCTGGCCGCCTTCGCGGCGGCGCCGATCGCCCGCGAGAGCGGCATGAAGATCGGCCTGCAGGCGGTGCGCGTCGCCGCCGCCGGCTTCGTCGTGCCCTTCATGGCGGTCTACGCGCCGACCATCATGCTGCAGGACGGCGGGCCGCTGGCCCAGGCGATCGGCTTCTGGCCCGCCGTCGCCGTCACCGTGACCAAGGCGGTCATCGCGATCGGCCTGTGGGGCGCCACCGCGATCGGCTGGGCCGGCCGGCCGCTGGCCTGGTGGGAGCGGCTCTGGTCCTTCGCCGCGGCCGCCCTGCTGATCGCCTCGCTGCCGCTCAGCGACGAGGCCGGCCTGGCCGCCGGCGCGGCCTTCGCCGCCTGGGTCTGGTGGCGGACCCGGGCGGCGGCGCCGGCCGCGGGCTGAGACAGCACGCATGAGTGTGCTCTGCCTGGCCGGCGGCGGGGTTGTCGCCAGGATCGCCGCGACCGCCTTCACGCTCGCCTGGATGCACACGGTCGAGCGGATTCCCTGGGAGGAGGACTGGCGGGTCGAGGGCGACCGGCTGGTCGTCGTCGAGTCGCGGGTCAAGGGCTCCGGGGCCGGCATGGACCCGCCGCCCGAGGCCAGGCTGCTCGACGGCTTCTACCGCTGGACGCCCGAGCAGGGCGAGCGCAGGGAGGTGATCCTGCGCCGCTCGCCGGCGCCGAACGTCGGCGACTGGACGCTCTGCGCCCTCGGCACCTGCCGTAAGCTCGGCGAGATCCTGCCGCCCGACGCCGATCCGGTGCGCCTCTATCCCTGCGAGTGAGCGGCCCCCTCATGGGCGAGCAGCCAGCGCTTGCGCTCCAGGCCGCCGCCGTAGCCGGTCAGCGAGCCGTCGCTGCCGATCACCCTATGGCAGGGCACCACGATGGCGACCGGGTTGGCGCCGTTGGCCAGGCCGACGGCGCGCACCGCCGCCGGCCTGCCGATCCGTTCCGCGAGCCTGCGGTAGGAGATCGTCGTGCCGCAGGGAATCGCGCGCAGCGCCTGCCAGACCGCGCGCTGGAAGGCGGTGCCGCCGGTTGCGGACGGCAGGCCGTCGATGCTGCCGAGGTCGCCCTCGAAGTAGGCGGCCATCCGGCCGCTCAGGCCGCCCGGGTCGCGGTCCCGGACCGTCTTCCAGCCGCCGGCGCCGTAGTGCCGGCGCAGCAGCAGCGCCATGCGGTGCTCGTAGTCGCTCCAGTCGAGGCTGCGCAGGCGGTCCTCCTCGTCGGCCAGCAGCAGCAGCTCGCCGATCGGCGTCGCCAGGCGGTCGAGGCGCAGGGTCAATGGACGGACGTTCAGGGTGTCAGGCACGGCGTTCCTCCGCATCGGCGGCCCAGAGGTGCTGGGCGGCATAGGCCCGCCAGGGCCGCCAGGGCTCGGCGCGGCGCACCAGCTCGGCCGGGCTCGGCCGGCCGCCGTCCGGCGCCGCGGCGCCGCGCAGCAGGCCGATGTCGCTGGCCGGGAAGGCGTCGGTCTCGCGCAGCGCGCGCAGGGCGATGTAGTGCGCCGTCCAGTCGCCGATCCCGGGGATCGCACGCAGCCGCGCCACCGCCTGCTCGATGTCGCCGAAGGGCCGGAACAGCTGCGGGTCGGCGAGCGTCGCCTCGGCGAGGGCCCTGAGCGCTGCGCGCCGGGCCTGCGGCATGCCGAGCGCGGCGAGATCGGCGGCGGCGACCCGTTCCGGGCCCGGAAAGGCATGGCTCAGGCCGGCCAGGGCGAGGCCGTCCGGCAGCGGCAGGCCGCAGAGCGCGACCAGCTTGCCCGCGAGGGCGCGGGCGGCAGCGACCGTGACCTGCTGGCCCAGGACGGCGCGCACCGCCAGCTCGAAGCCGTCCCAGCCGCCCGGTGCGCGCAGGCCGGGCCGGGCCGCGACCAGGCGGGCCAGGAAGGGGTCGCGCGACAGGTGGTCACCGATCGTCTCGATGTCGGCACCCAAGTCGAAGACCCGGCGGACCCGCGCCACCACCGCCGGCAGGGCGCGCACCGAGGGATGGCGGATCGTGACCGCCAGGCGGGCCGGTGCCGGCTCGTGGCGCACCTCGACGGTGCCGGGCGCGCCGGCCTCGGCCAGGGTCCGGCGGTAGAGGTCGTCCGCCACGACCTCGACGCCGGCGATCGCCCGCGCCGAGAGGAAGGCGAGCATGGCGGGCCAGTCGTAGGGCGGCCGGTAGCTGAGCCTGAGGGTGACGCCGGCGGTGTCCGGCGGGGCCTCGGCCAGGGCCCTGCGGCGCAGGGCGCTGGGCGGCCGGCCGTAGAGGGCGCGAAAGGTCTCGTTGAAGCGGCGCTGGCTGCCGAAGCCGGCGGCCAGCGCGACCTCGGCCATCGGCAGGCTCGTCTCCTGGATCAGCTGCTTGGCGAAGAGCACGCGGCGGGTCTGGGCGACGGCGACCGGCGAGGCGCCGAGGTGCTGCCGGAACAGCCGCCTGAGCTGCCGCCCGCCCAGCCCGAGCCGGGCCGCCAGCGCCTCGACCCCCGACTCGGGCCCCGACTCGGGCCCCGACTCGGGCCCGCGCTCAGGCCCGGCCTCGCCCGGCCCGTCGCGATCGCCGTCGAGCGCCCCCTCGGCGATCAGCGCCAGGGCGCGCTGCACGGAGTTCGAGGTGCCGCGCCAGGAGGCGAGGTCGGGCGCCGTCTCGGGCCGGCAGCGCAGGCAGGGCCGGAAGCCGTTCTCCTGGGCCGCCGCCGCCGAGGGGAAGAAGCGGCAGTTCGCGGCCTTCGGCGTGCGCGCCGGGCAGATCGGCCGGCAGTAGATGCCGGTCGAGGTGACCCCGACGAAGAGCCGGCCGTCGAAGCGCGCATCGCGGCTCTGGATCGCCCGATAGCAGGCAGCCGGATCCTCCAGCAGGTCACCGGGCCACGCGACGGCGGGGAGAGGCAGGTTGTCCATCGCCCGAGACTGTCACGGCCGCGCCCGCCACGCTCGCGGTTTTCGGACATGGATGGCGCGCCGCCGCGTCCTGCGGCAGCCGATGCTCGGTCAGCGCCGCCCGGCCAGCAGCCGGCGGACCATCTGCGGGGCGACGCCCAGGTAGTTGGCCGGCTCGACCAGCGCGGCCAGCTCCGCGCGGCTCGCCGCGGCGGCGATCCGCGGCTCGGCGGCGAGCGCGTCGAGGAAGGCGATGCCCTCGTCGAGCGCCCTGCGGCAGCAGTCGTAGACCAGGTCGTGGGCGACGCCGCGGCCGAGCTTCGAGGCCAGGCCCATCATCACCGCCTCGGCGACGATCAGCCCGCCGCTCGACTCGAGCGTCCTGCGCATCGCCTCGGGATGGACCTCCAGCCCGGCCAGGGTCTCGCGCGCCGCCTTGAGGCCGGCCGAGGCGGCCAGGAAGGCGGTCGGCAGGGCCTGCCACTCGACCTGCCACTGGCCGGTCGCGCGCTCGTGGTCCTGGACCAGGGCGTCGAGCATCGCCGCATGCTGCTCGCGGGCCAGCTTGGCGGCCGCCAGCATCAGCTCGCTGGCGATCGGGTTGCGCTTCTGCGGCATGGTCGAGCTGGAGCCGCGGCCCGGGATGAAGGGCTCGAAGACCTCGCCGACCTCGGTCTGCATCAGCAGCATGATGTCGTAGCCGATCTTGCCCAGGCTGGCCGCGACCAGGGCCAGGAAGCCGCTGGTCTCGGCGAAGGCGTCGCGGATCGTGTGCCAGGTCATGGCGGGACGGCCAAGGCCGAGCTCCGCCATCAGCGCGTCCTGGACCTCCAGGCCCCGGTCGCCGAGCGAGGCCAGGGTGCCGGCGGCCCCGGCGAACTGGCCGACCAGCAGGCGGGGCTTGAGCTCGCGGAGCCGCTCGCGGTGGCGGTCGATGCCCGACAGCCAGGTCGCGGCCTTGTAGCCGAAGGTGATCGGCAGGGCGTGCTGCAGGTGGGTGCGCCCGGCCATCGGCGTCTCGGCGTGCATCTCGGCCAGCGTGGCGAGGCTCGCGGCGATCGCCTCCAGGTCGGCCTCGACCAGGGCCAGGGCGTCGCGCAGCTGCAGCACGTCGGCCGTGTCCATGATGTCCTGGGTCGTCGCCCCCCAGTGGGCGTACCTGCCGAGGCCGTCCTCGGCCCAGGTCGAGAGCTGGTCGACCAGCGGCTTGATCGGATAGCCGACCAGGCGGGTCTTCTTCGCCAGCGGCTCCCAGTCGACCTTCTCGACCCGCGCCGCCGCGGTGATCGCCGCGCCCGCCTCGGCCGGGATCAGGCCGAGCCCGGACTGGGCGCGCGCCAGCGCCGCCTCGACGTCGAGGTAGCGCTGGACGATGGCCTCGTCGCTGAACAGGGCGCGCATCTCGGCGCTGCCGAACATCTCGCCGAACAGCTTGGATTCGAGCACGAGGGAAGGCATGGCGGGGTCCTGGAGGTAGCCGGTGTCTGACTGCGGTGGCGACCCTAGCCGGCGCTGGCGCCGGACGGAACGCAGATTGTAGGCTGGCGCGGCGAACAGGGAGGCAGGGCGTTGAAGATCGTCGAGGTTGTCGAGGGCGAGGGCCCGGTGGTGCTCGGCCAGCCGCACGGCGGCACCGAGGTGCCGGAGGAGATCCGCGCGCGGCTCAATGCCGTCGGCGCCGGCCTGTCCGACACCGACTGGCACATCGGCCGGCTCTACGACGGCCTGCTGCCCGGCGCCACGGTCGTGCAGGCGCGCCTGCACCGCTACGTGATCGACTGCAACCGCGACCCCTCGGGCGCCTCGCTCTATCCGGGCCAGGCGACGACCGGCCTCTGCCCGGTCACCGATTTCGACGGCCGCCCGCTCTGGTCGGCCGGCGCGGAACCGGACGAGGCCGAGATCGCGCGGCGGCGGGACGCCTACCACGCGCCCTACCACGCCGCGCTGGCCGCCCAGATCGAGCGGGTCCGGGCGCGCCACGGCGTCTGCCTGTTCTTCGACTGCCACTCGATCCGCTCCCTGGTGCCGCGGCTCTTCGAGGGCCGGCTGCCGACCTTCAACCTCGGCACCAACGGCGGCGCCTCCTGCGCGCCCGCGGTCGAGTCGGCGGTGCGCGACGCCGTCGCGGCCCTGGCCGAGGGCCCCGGCGACTGGGTGCTCAACGGCCGCTTCAAGGGCGGCTGGTGCACCCGCCACTACGGCCGCCCGGAGCAGGGCCTCCATGCCGTCCAGCTCGAGCTGGCCCAGCGCGCCTACATGGAGGAAGTCGCGCCCTGGCGTTACGACCCGGCCAGGGCCGAGGTCACGCGCGGCAAGCTGAAGCAGGTCCTGGAGGCCTTCGCCGGCAGCCTGGCCTGACCAAAGGAGCCCTCACGCCCCTCGACAAGCTCGGGACGAAGCGAAGGGTTGAGAGAGCTGTGAGTCCGCTTCGTCCCGAGCTTGTCGAGGGGCGTGAATTCGCCAGCCCTGCCGGCTTTCCGGCCGCTCAGCGCCGGATCAGCCGGACGCCCAGGAAGCCGAGCGCGATCATCAGGGTGCCGGCGAGCAGGAACGGCGCCGTGAAGCCGGCCCGGTGGGCCAGGGCGCCATAGACCACCGGCCCGGCGCCCTGGCCGAGGAAGAAGCTGGCGGCGAAGAGCGCGACCGCCGAGCCGCGCGCCGTTGGTGCCAGCTCGGTCGCCTGGGTCTGCAGCGAGTTGTGCAGCATGTAGAAGGCGAAGCCGGCGACCAGGAAGACCGCGCCGACCGCCGGCCAGGCCAGCGGCAGGGCCATCGAGAGGTAGCAGAGGCCGAAGAGCACGCCGCCGGCCTGCATCATCCGCCACTGGCCGAGCCCGGCGACGAGGTGCCGGACGGTCAGGCTGTAGAGCACGCCGCCGCCGGCGAAGGCGACCAGCACGATGCCGGCCTCGAAGGCCCCGGAGCCGCCGTGGCCGCCCAGCATCGGCGCGACGAAGGGGAAGGCGCCGAGCACCAGGAAGCCCTCCAGCGCGACCGTGGCGAAGACGGCGAGCGAGACCGGGTTGGCGAGCACCGAGACATAGCGGCTCCGGGCGTCGGCGAAGGACAGGCGGGCGCGCGGCCCCCCCTGGCCCCGCAGGCCGAGCAGGGTGGCCGCGCAGACCAGCGCGGTCAGGCCGGCCGACAGGCCGAAGACCGCGCGCCAGCCGAGCAGCTCGGCGACCGGCCCGCCGGCCGCCGAGCCGCAGACCTGGCCGAGGATCACGGCGATCAGGAAGCGGCTGATCGCGACCTGGCGCCCCGACCAGGGCACCCGGTCGCCGATCAGCGCCATCGCGCCCGGAATGATGCCGCCGGCAAAGCCGCCGGCCAGGATGCGCGCGGCCATCACCGTACCGTAGGTCGGCGCGACGGCCGAGAGCGCGAGGCCGACGGTCAGCACGGCCAGCGCGATGCGGATCAGCAGGGCCTTGCCGATCGCGTCGCCGACCGGG
The DNA here is from genome assembly GCF_900177295.1 of Tistlia consotensis USBA 355. Taxonomy (GTDB): domain Bacteria; phylum Pseudomonadota; class Alphaproteobacteria; order Kiloniellales; family DSM-21159; genus Tistlia; species Tistlia consotensis. Next base: position 101,718 of record NZ_FWZX01000004.1, on the reverse strand, counting down.
CCGAGCACCACCTGCATCAGGGCGTAGGGCAGGGTGTAGGCCGAGGACAGCAGCGCCGCCTGCTGCAGCGTGACCCCGAGGTCGCCGGCGACCAGCCCGAGCATCGGGTCGGTCGCGCGCAGCGAGACGGCGCTGGCGAAGCCGGCGAGGCCGAGCAGCAGGATCAGGGGCATCGGCAGCGAAGGGTCATGGCAGCGGCCGGCCAGTGGCGGGAGACGGCCATGCTGCCAGCTTGGACGCGGCCGGGCGATCCCCGGCGCCGCAAGGCAGGGTTGATGCGCCGGCTCAGACCTCGCGCCCCAGCAGCCGCTCCTCGAAGGGGAAGGGGCTGAGCAGCTCGATGCCGGTCTCGGTGACCAGGACCTGCTGCTCCAGCTTGACGCCCTCGCCGCCGGCCTCGTCGCCGATGAAGGACTCCACCGAGAGGGTCATGTTCGGGACGACCACGCCGTCGTAGTTGGCACCCGAGTCGTAGTCGGCGTCCTGCACCAGGTAGGGATACTCGCCGGTCGGGCCGTTGCCGTGCATCAGCAGGTAGTAGCGCCGGGCGTAGTAGCGCTCCGGGATCGTCCAGGCCGCCTCGGTGATCTCGCGGAACGACTTTCCGGGGGCGATCAGGCCGAGGTTGTGGTGCAGCTGCTCGAAGGCCGTGCCGTAAAGCCGGCGCTGGTCGTCGGAGGCCGGCCCGTCGCCGACCAGGAAGGTCCGCGAGAAGTCGGCGTAGTAGCCGTGCGGCCCGACCACGTCGGTGTCGTGGGCGACCAGCTCCCCGGCCTGCAGGATCCGCTCGCCGGTCTCCTGGAACCAGGGGTTGGTGCGCGGGCCGGAGGTCAGCAGGCGGGTCTCGACATAGTCGGCGCCGCCGGCGATGACCTCGCGGTGCAGCACGCTCCAGAGCTGCTGCTCGCTCAGGCCCGGGCGGATCGCGTCGCGCAGCTTCGCCTCGCCGCTCATCACGCAGGCCAGGGAGCGGCGGATGCAGACCAGCTCCTCCGGCGTCTTGACCGCGCGGGCGCGCTCGACCGGCTTCTGGGCGTCGAGGATCTGGTAGCCCTTGCGGCGCAGCAGGTGCACGGCCAGCGGGTCGATGCGCTCGACGCCGAGGCGGCTCTCGCCCGGGCAGCGCTCGCTCATCAGCTCGGCGATCTCGGCCGCCCAGCGCGCCGCCGCCGCCTCCAGCAGCTCGGCACGGGCGACGTAGGAGACGGTGGTCGCGACGCGGATCTCGTCGATCGCGGGATTGCCGGCCTCGAGGTGCTCGCAGCCCTCGAACTCGAACAGCGTCACCGGCCCTTCCAGCGGCACGAAGAGGTAGCGTGCCGGATTGCGCAGCAGGAAGGGCGTCATGTTGCGTGCGCCCGAGGCGTAGCGAACGTTGTGCGGATCGGTCAGCACGACCGCCGGATAGCCGTAGCGCGCCATCTCCTGGCGCAGGCGGGCGAGGCGGCCGAGGCGCAGGGCCGTCTCGTCGGGTGCCGGCGGGGCGGGGAAGGCGGGGTCGGGGCGGTAGGCGGGCTGGTCCATCGCCTCAGCCTACGGACCGGGGCGGGGCCCGCAACCCGTTCCGCGACCTGACCGCCGTCGGAAACGGGACGACGCCGTCGAGCGCCCGGGCCGGGTCAGGGGCCGGGTCACGGATAGTTGCAGCTGTCGGCGGTGACCTCGACGAAGCCGCGGCGGTCTGAGACGACCGCGCTGAACAGGTACTCGGTGTCGCGGCGCACCAGGGAGAACTGCAGCGGCAGCTCGCCTTCGACCAGCTTGGGCTTGCCGCCGAGCGGCGTGACCGAGAAATGCAGCGGCTTGGCCGGGTCGAACCAGGCGTTCGGCCGGCCCTGCTCGTCGACCGCCGAGTCGCCGGTCGCGGTCACGGTGATCGTGCTGTCGGCGAAGCCGACCGAGTCCGCGCCGCCCGAGTAGATCGGCGTGCGCACGATGAAGCGCTTGGTCTCCGGCTTGTTGGCGCAGGTTCGCTGCTTCTTCACCGCCTCGACCACGAACTGGACCCGCTCGGCCGGCACGCCGTCGGCGAGGCGCTGGCGCACGAGGTTCAGGATGTCGGCGACCGCGCCCTGCGGGACGTCCGCCTGGTAGCGCTCGTGCCAGCGGGTCTCGGCCTGCTGGGCGCGCGCGACCTCGGCCTGCAGCTGGCTGCGCTGGCTCTCGAAGGCCTCCTGCTCCTGCTGGCTCTTCTCCAGCTTGGTGCGCAGGGCCTCCATCTCGCCGCTGGCGATCTGCTTGCCGAATTCGTAGGCGAGCGCCAGCGAACCGCCGAGCGCGCCGACGATCAGCAGGAATCTGATCACCGCCCAGCGACGCTGGCGACGGCGTCTCAACCGTGTTTCGTGCAGTCCGAGTGACATGATCTGGTGCGTGCCGACCGGGGCGACATAGCAGACCCGCTCGGCCGAACCAAGGCCGCCCTGCCGCCCCCAAGGAAGATGGCCGACGCTAGGCGGCGACTGTGACCGCTTTGCGGCACCCGGGGCGCGCCTCCGGGGAGCCGCTCGGAGCGCCGGGTTTGCACGCCCGGACCGTCGGTGACATATAGCCGGCGACAAGGAGGGCCCGATGGGCGAACCGACAGAACCGACTCGCGAGGACCCGACTCCCGGGGACGCGCTCGCCGACCGCCGCGACCCGTTGATTCCGGTGACCGTGCTGACCGGCTTTCTGGGCAGCGGCAAGACGACCCTGCTCAAGGCCCTGCTGGCCCGCCCGGAACTGGCCGACACCGCCGTCGTGGTCAACGAGTTCGGCGAGGTCGGGCTGGACCACCTGCTGCTCGAGGGCAGCGAGGAGCAGATCGTCGAGCTGTCGAGTGGCTGCCTCTGCTGCACCGTGCGCTGGGACCTGGTCGAGACGCTCGACTCGCTCTGGTCGCGCCGCGCCGCCGGCGAGATCGCCTTCCGCCGGATCGTCGTCGAGACCACCGGCCTCGCCGACCCGGCGCCGATCCTGCACAGCCTGATCAGCGACCCCAGGCTGGCGCGTCGCTACCGCCTGGACGGCGTGGTCACGGTGGTCGACGCCGTCGCCGGCGCCGAGACCCTGGGGCGCCAGCCCGAGGCGGCCAAGCAGGCCGCGGTCGCCGACCGCATCGTCCTCAGCAAGACCGACCTGCCGGAGGCCCGGCCGGACGAGGTGGAGGCCCTGCTGAGGCGGTTCAACCCCTCGGTGCCGGTCGAGCGGGCCAGCCACGGCGCGGTCGAGCCCGGCCGGATCCTCGGGCTCGGCCTGTTCGATCCGGCCAGGAAGCATCCCGACGTCGCGGCCTGGCTCAACGCCGAGGCCTTCGCGGAGGCCCAGGCACACGATCAGGGCCACCGTCACCTGCACGACGTCAACCGCCACGACGCGCGCATCCGCGCCTTCTGCGTCGAGCGCGAGCGGCCGATCGCCTCGGCCAACTTCTCGCTGTTCCTCGAGCTGCTGCTGGCCAACCGCGGCGCCGACCTGCTGCGCGTCAAGGGCCTGGTCGACATCGCCGAGAACCCGGGCCGGCCGGCCGTGCTGCACGGCGTCCAGCACCTGTTCCACCCCGTCGTCTTCCTCGACGCCTGGCCGGGCGGGAGCGCGCGCACCCGTCTGGTCTTCATCGTCCGCGACATCCCGCAGGCCTGGATCGAGAAGCTGCTCGACGCGCTGACCGGGGAACAGGCCGACGACGGCGCCGACCCCCTGCAGGAGATCGCCCGATGACCGCTTCCGACGACCTGCTCGCCGAGGTCCGCTTCGACGCGCGCGGCCTGGTGCCGGCGATCGCCCAGCAGCACGACAGCGGCGAGGTGCTGATGATGGCCTGGATGAACGCCGACTCGATCCGCGAGACCCTGGCGACCGGCCGGGTCTGCTACTGGTCGCGCAGCCGCCAGGCCTTCTGGCGCAAGGGCGAGAGCTCGGGCCACGTCCAGCGGCTGGTCGAGCTGCGCCTCGACTGCGACGGCGATACCCTGCTGCTGCTGGTCGACCAGACCGGGCCGGCCTGTCACACCGACCGGCGCAGCTGCTTCTACCGGGCCGTGCGCGACGACGTCCTGGCCACCATCGCGGAGCCGGTCGCCGGCACGGAGGCCTGATCCGCGTCCTCCCTCTTGGTCCTGCGTTGACTCGGGGGGACGCCCCACGCACTCTCCGGCCCGCCTGCGGCGGGCGAAGCTCGCGTGGCCGGGGGCGTGACCCAGGGGAGTGGAAGAGGCGGGATGAAGACCGAGGACCTGAAGCAGACCATCGAGGCGGCCTTCGAGGAGCGCGACAAGATCGGCCTGGACACCAAGGGCGTGGTCCGCGACGCCGTCGAGCTGTCGCTCGAGGGTCTCGACAGCGGCCGCTACCGGGTCGCCGAGCGCGTCGAGGGCAGGAACGACTGGCAGGTCAACGAGTGGCTGAAGAAGGCGGTGCTGCTGGCCTTCCGGCTCTACCCGACCGCGGTCCAGCCGGGCGGCCCGCGCCACGCCGACCACGGCGAATCGGCCTGGTACGACAAGCTGCCCTCGAAGTTCGCCGGCTGGAGCGAGGAGCACTTCGAGAAGGCCGGCTTCCGCGCCGTGCCGGGCGCCATCGTGCGCCGCTCGGCCTACATCGCGCCGGGCACCGTTCTGATGCCGAGCTTCGTCAACCTCGGCGCCTACGTCGACAGCGGCACCATGGTCGACACCTGGGCGACGGTCGGCTCCTGCGCGCAGATCGGCAAGAACTGCCATCTGTCCGGCGGCGCCGGCATCGGCGGCGTGCTCGAGCCGCTGCAGGCGACCCCGGTGATCATCGAGGACAACTGCTTCATCGGCGCGCGCAGCGAGGTCGCCGAGGGCGTCGTGGTGCGCGAGGGCTCGGTGCTGTCGATGGGCGTCTACCTCGGCGCCTCGACGCCGATCGTCGACCGGACCACGGGCCAGGTGCTGCGCGGCGAGGTGCCGCCCTATTCGGTCGTCGTGCCGGGCACGACGCCGGGCAAGCCGCTGCCCGACGGCTCGCCGGGGCCGGGCCTCTACTGCGCGGTCATCGTCAAGCGCGTCGACGAGCGCACCCGCTCGAAGACCTCGATCAACGAGCTGCTGCGGACCTGAGCGGGAAGGCTGCCCGATGGCCAACGTCGTCGCCCCCGATCCGCTCGACCTGACGCAGCGCCTGATCCGCTGCCCCAGCGTCACGCCGGCGGAGGGCGGCGCGCTGGACCTGCTGCAGTCCGAGCTCGAGGCGCTCGGCTTCGCCTGCACCCGCCTGGTCTTCGAGGAGGAGGGCACGGCGCCGGTCGACAACCTCTACGCCCGGCTCGGCACGGCGCAGCCGAACTTCTGCTTCGCCGGCCATACCGACGTGGTGCCGCCCGGCGATCCGGCCGACTGGTCGACCGATCCCTTCGAGTCGCAGATCGTCGAGGGCGAGCTGATCGGCCGCGGCGCCTCGGACATGAAGGGCGCGATCGCGGCCTTCGTCGCGGCGGCCGGCCGCTTCCTGGCCGGCCGGAGCGGAACGCCGGCGGGCTTCGGGGGCTCGATCTCCCTGCTGATCACCGGCGACGAGGAGGGGCCCTCGATCAACGGCACGCGCAAGGTGCTGGGCTGGCTGGCCGGGCAGGGCGAGACGCTCGACGCCTGCCTGGTCGGCGAGCCGACCAATCCCGACGCGCTCGGCGACATGGTCAAGATCGGCCGGCGCGGCAGCCTGACCGGGACCCTGACGGTCTTCGGCAAGCAGGGCCACACCGCCTATCCGCACCTCGCCGACAACGCCGCGCACCGCCTGGTGCGGATGCTCGGCGCGCTGATCGCCGAGCCGCTCGACCAGGGCACCGAGCACTTCCAGCCCTCGACGCTGCAGATCTCGACCATCGACGTCGGCAATCCGGCGAGCAACGTCGTGCCGGGCAAGGCGACGGCCGCCTTCAACATCCGCTTCAACGACAGCCACAGCGGCGCCTCGCTGGAGCGCTGGCTGCGCACGACGCTCGACGGCGTCGCCGCGGAGTCGGGGGGCGGCCGCTACGAGCTGGCGGTGCGGGTCTCGGGCGAGTCCTTCCTGACCCCGCCGGGGCCGCTGTCGGAAACCCTGGCCGGCGCGATCGAGGCGGTCACCGGGCGCCGCCCGGAGCTCTCGACGACCGGCGGCACCTCGGACGCTCGCTTCATCAAGGACCACTGCCCGGTCGCCGAGTTCGGCCTGGTCGGCAAGACCATGCACCAGGTCGACGAGCGGGCCGCGGTCGCCGACCTCGAGACCCTGACGCGCATCTACGCCAAGGCCCTCGAGGACTATTTCGGGTGACCCGTCCGACGCTCAGCGAAGCCGCCGTGGCCCTCTGGGCCGCCGGCCGGCTGCTGCGCTTCGACCCCGTCGCCTGGCGGACCTTCGACGACACGCCGGAGACCTTCTGGAAGTCCTTCTGGGCGGCGCTGCCGGTGCTGCCGCTCTACCTGCTGATGATCACGCTGCACCTCTCCGACGTCGCCGCCGCCGGCCGGCCGGTGCAGGCCGGCTGGCTCGAGACCGCGCTGATCGTCGGCTTGGCCTACGTGATCTCCTGGACCGCCTATCCGCTGGTGCTGTTCCACCTGACCCGTGCCATGGGCAAGGAGCGGCGCTTCGTGCCGCTGGTTGCGGCGATGAACTGGCTGAACGTGCCGCTGTCGCTGATCGGCACGCTGGCGGTGGTGATCTCGGAGCTCGATCTGCTCGGCAACCTGTCCGGGCTGCTGCGCATCGGCGCGCAGATCTACGTGCTGGTCTGCATGACCCAACTGGTGGTCCGCACGCTCGACCTGCGTGGCTTCCCCGCCTTCGGCGTCGTGCTGATCGGCGTGGTCATCGACTATTTTCTCTTGTTCGCGACGACGGCTACGCTCATTTAATCGGTCCCGCGTCCCGGGCGGCCGGAGTTCCGGTCCCGGCGCGGCTGTGAGAGTTCTGGGGCGGCCCGGCGATGCTGTCGCCGGAGGCCGGCTGGCAAAGGAGGCGGCGATGGCCAAGAAGGTGTTCATCGACGGCGAGGCCGGGACCACGGGCCTGCAGATCCGTGCGCGCCTGGAGAGCCGCCGCGACCTCGAGCTGCTGTCGGTGCCGGCCGAGCGCCGCAAGGACCCCGCCGCCCGAAAGGCGCTGCTCAACGAGGCCGACCTGGTCATCCTCTGCCTGCCCGACGACGCGGCGCGCGAGGCCGTCTCGCTGATCGAGAGCGCCGAGACCCGGGTCATCGACGCCTCGACCGCGCATCGCGTGGCGCCCGGCTGGACCTACGGCTTCCCGGAGATGACCGCCGAGCAGGCCGGCCTGGTCGCCGCCTCGAAGCGCGTCTCCAATCCCGGCTGCTATCCGACCGGCGCGATCGCCCTGATCCGCCCGCTGGTCGAGAACGGCCTGCTGCCGGACGACTTTCCGGTCACGGTGCATGCCGTCTCGGGCTACAGCGGCGGCGGCCGCAAGCTGATCGAGTCCTTCGAGGGCGTCGCCGGGGCCGAGCCGATCGAGGCCAACTACTTCCTCTACGGCCTGGAGCTGAAGCACAAGCACCTGCCGGAGATGCAGGCCCACGCCCGGCTCCGGCATCCGCCGATCTTCGTGCCGAGCGTCGGCCGCTTCGCCCAGGGCATGCTGGTCCAGGTGGCCCTGCCGCTCTGGGCGCTGCCCGGCAAGCCGGCGGCCGCCGACCTGCGCGAGGCGCTGGAGGAGAGCTATGCCGGCCAGCGCTTCGTCTCGGTCGCCTCGCCGGCCGAGAGCGGGCAGCTGGCGCGTCTCGATCCCGAGGCGCTGAACGGCACCAACGACCTGCGTCTCTACGTGTTCGCCAACGAGAAGCAGGAGCAGGCGCTGCTGGTCGCCCAGCTCGACAACCTCGGCAAGGGCGCCTCGGGCGCGGCGGTGCAGAATCTCAACCTGATGCTCGGCGCCGAGCTCGAGCTCGGCCTCGCCGCCTAGGCGGCCGCAAGAACGCGGGTGACCAGCAGTCAGCCGACGCTCCGGCCCGCGCCCTCGGCGATGGAGGGCCTGCGGCGCCTGACCGGCGGACCGGGGACGGCGGACCGCCGGGCGTGGCGGGAGTGCCGTCTCGCCCTCGAGGCCTCCGGCCTGCGCCACACGGTGCTCGGCCCGCGACGCTCCGGTGGGCTGCTCTACCGCAGCGCGCCGGCCATGGCACGGGCGCTGCGGCTGGTCGGGCTGCACGGCCTCGGCGAGCGCAACGCCCGGACGCCGGTCCTGGAGCGGCGGGAGCTGGCGCTGCAGGCCCTGCCGGCGGCCTTCGAGGGCTACCGGATCCTGCATCTCTCGGATCCGCACTTCGAGAACCTGCCGGGCCTCGCCGAGAGCGCTGCCCGGCAGCTGCGCGACGCGGCCGTCGACCTCGTCGCGATCACCGGCGACTTCCAGCACCACTGGTGGGTCGAGCCGCAGGCCGCCGTCGAGGCCCTGGCCCTGCTGCTCGACGGCCTGCGGGCCGCCGACGGCTGCCTTGCCGTGCTCGGCAACCACGACGGCGCCGGCCTGGTCGAGCCGCTCGAGGCGGCGGGCGTGCTGGTGCTGGTCAACGAGCACGCGGCGGTGACGCGCGGCGGCGAGCGCCTGATCTTCACCGGCACCGACGACCCGGCCTGCTTCTTCACCGCCGGAGCCCTGTCCGCGCTCGAGGCGGCGCCGGAGGGGCTGCGCATCGCCCTGGTGCACTCGCCCGAGCTGGCCCAGCCGGCGGCCGCCGCCGGCCACAGCCTCTACCTCTGCGGCCACACCCACGGCGGCCAGATCTGCCTGCCCGGCGGCCGACCGCTGGTCACGCAGCTGACCGTGAACCGCCACCTGGCGCGCGGCTGGTGGCGCCAGGGCGCCATGGTCGGCCACACCAGCCGCGGCCTCGGCAGCGCCAACCTGTCGGTGCGCTTCAACTGCCCGCCGGCCATGACCCTGATCACCTGCCGCCGTCCCGCCTGACCGGCGACGCTCAGTAGCGCACCGAGACCAGGGTCAGGCCGTCGGGCGGCGCAGTCTGCCCCGCGGCACGGCGGTCGCGCGCCGCGAGGGCCCGGCTGACGTCGTCGGCCGTCCAGCGGCCGTCGCCGACCATCCGCAGGGTGCCGGCCAGGATCCGGACCTGGTTGTGGAGGAACGAGCGGGCCGCGACCTCCAGCTCCACGACATCGCCGCGGCGCGTCACCCGCAGCAGGTCGAGGGTGCGCAGGGCGTCCCTGGCCTGGCACTCGCTGGAGCGGAAGGACTCGAAGTCGTGGTGGCCGAGCAGGCGGTCGGCGGCCTGCTGCATGGCTGCCGCGTCGAGCGGCTGCGGCACCCACCAGGCGCGGCCGCGGTCGAGTACCAGCGGCGCCCGGCGGTTGACGATGCGGTAGCGGTAGCGCCGCTCGACCGCCGAGAAGCGGGCGTGGAACCCGGCGTCGGCCGGCTCGGCGGTCAGCACGGCGGCCGGCCGCGGCTTCAGGTGGAAGTTGACGGCGTCGCGCAGCTTGTCGGGCAGCGCGTCGCGCTCCAGGTCCAGGTGCGCGACCTGGCCTTCGGCATGGACGCCGGTGTCGGTCCGCCCGGCGCCGTGCACCGTGACCCGCTCGCCGCAGAAGGCCGCGACCGCCTCCTCCAGCGCCTGCTGGACCGACAGGCCGTTGGCCTGGCGCTGCCAGCCGACGAAGCCGGCGCCGTCGTACTCGATGGTCAGCTTGTAGCGGGGCACGGCAGGCGGGTCCCGGCGGCGATCGGATAGCCGCGCAGCAGGGCCTCGGTCGCCATCGCCGCCTTGCCGGGGCGCTGCACCAGGCTCGGCCGCAGCGCGCCCTCGCCGCAGGCGATGGTCAGGCGGCCGTCGAGCACCAGCCCCGGCTCGCCCGCGGCCTCCGCGACCGTCTCGGCGGCGAGCACCTTGAGCCGCGTGCCCTCGTGCTCGAAGAAGGCGCCCGGCCAGGGCGTGAAGGCGCGCACCTGGCGCTCCAGCCGCCAGGCCGGCCGGGTCCAGTCGAGCCGGGCCTCCTCGCGGCTCAGCTTGGTCGCGTAGCTGGCGCCCGCGTCCGGCTGCGGCAGCGCCGGAAGGCTGCCGTCGGCGAGGCCGTCGAGGGCCGGCACGATCAGCCTGGCGCCGAGCGCCGCCAGCTTGTCGTGCAGCGTCCGGCCGGTCTCGTCGGGCGCCAGCGGCAGCGCCTCGCGCAGCAGCATCGGGCCGGTGTCGAGGCCGGCGTCCATCAGCATGATGGTGACGCCGCTCTCGGCGTCGCCGGCCAGGATCGCCCGCTGGATCGGCGCGGCACCGCGCCAGCGCGGCAGCAGCGAGGCGTGGACGTTGACGCAGCCGAGGCGCGGCGCCTCCAGGATCGGGCGCGGCAGGATCTGGCCGAAGGCGACGACCACGGCGGCGTCGAGCGCCAGCGCGGCGAAGGCGGCCTGCTCGGCCGGGTCGCGCAGGCTCGCCGGCGTGCGCACCGGCAGGCCGCGCGCCTCGGCGAAGGCCTGGACCGGCGCCGGCCGGGGCTTCTGGCCGCGCCCGGCCGGCCGCGGCGGCTGGGAGTAGACGCAGGCGACCTCGTGGCCGGCGTCGAGCAGGGCCGCCAGGGTCGCGACGGCGAAGTCCGGGGCGCCCAGGAAGGCGAGGCGCAGGCGCTGTCGGGCTTTCGGGGGGGCCGGAGTCATGACCCAGGGTTTAGCAGGATGTCCGCGGCCGCGCAGCCGTCGGCGTCGCGCGCCGGCTCAGGCCGCGGGGGCCGCCGCCTCGGAATAGGAGGGCAGCTCGGCGGACTTCTTGGCCTTGAGCAGCTTGCGCAGGATCATGTTCCGCTTGAGCGCCGAGATGTGGTCGACGAACAGGATGCCGTCGAGGTGGTCGATCTCGTGCTGGATGCAGGTCGCCAGCAGGCCTTCGGCCTCCAGCTCGCGCGCCGCGCCGGTCTCGTCCAGGTACTTCAGGCGGATCGCCTCCGGGCGCACGACCTCCGCGTAGTGCTCGGGCAGCGACAGGCAGCCCTCCTCGTAGCTGGCGTCCTCGTCGGAGACCCAGACCAGCTCGGGATTGGCGATGCGCAGCGGCTGCGGCGCCTCGCCCTCGCGCGCGATGTCGAGCACGATGACCCGCTTCATGACGCCGACCTGGGTGGCGGCGAGGCCGATGCCTGGGGCCGCGTACATCGTCTCCAGCATGTCGTCCATCAGCTGGCGCAGCGCGCTGTCGACGGAGGCGACGGCCTCGGCCTTCTTCTTCAGGCGGGGATCGGGCGCGGTGATGATCGGCAGCTTGGCCATGGCTCTGGACGGACGCGACGTGCAGTTTAGAGGTTTTCGAAACTGCTAGGTATGGGTGCGGGGCGCGCCCGTCAAGACAGCGGCGACTCCGGCAGGCTGCTAGACTGCGCTCCGGAAGGAGGCCGGAGGACCATGGAACTGCAAGCCCTGCTGATCGGCGCGCTCGGTCTCGCCCTCGGCGCGCTGGTCGCGCTGCTCCTGCTGCGCCGGCCCTCGGGCGGGCGCGGCGACGACACCGCGGAGCTGGAGGCCCGCCTGCGCCAGCTCGCGGAGAGCCAGGCCGCGACCCAGGCGCAGACCGCCGAGGCCCTGCGCGGCCAGGAGCGGGCGCTGGCCGAGGCGCTCGATGCGCGCTTCGGCGACTTCGCCAAGAAGGTCGGCGACCGCCTGCAGGAGGGCGCCCAGGCCCAGGGCACGACGCTCGGCGAGCTGCGCGAGCGCCTCGCGGTGATCGACAAGGCCCAGCAGAACATCACCCAGCTCTCGACCCAGGTCGTCGGCCTGCAGGACATCCTGTCCAACAAGCAGGCGCGCGGCGCCTTCGGCGAGGTCCAGCTGCACGACCTCGTGACCTCGATCCTGCCGCCCTCGGCCTATGCCTTCCAGGCGGCGCTGCCCGGCAACGTGCGCGTCGACTGCCTGCTGCTGCTGCCCAATCCGCCGGGCTCGATCGCCATCGACTCGAAGTTCCCGCTGGAGAGCTACCGGGCACTGCGCGACGCGCCGGACGACGCCGGGCGGCAGGCCGCCGTCCGGAGCTTCCGCCAGGACGTGCGCAACCACGTCAAGGCGATCCGCGACAAGTACATCGTGCCGGGCGAGACCGCCGAATCGGCGCTGCTGTTCCTGCCCAGCGAGGCGGTCTATGCCGAGCTGCACGCCAACTTCTCCGAGCTGGTCGAGGAGTCCTACCGGGCGCGGGTCTGGATCGTCTCGCCGACCACCCTGATGGCGACGCTCAACACCGTGCGCGCCGTGCTCAAGGACGTGCGCATGCGCGAGCAGGCCGGACTGATCCAGGCCGAGGTGCAGCGCCTGCTGGAGGACGTGAAGCGGCTCGACGAGCGGGCGGGCCGGCTGCAGAAGCACTTCGACCAGGCGACCAACGACCTGCGCGAGATCCGCATCTCGACCGAGAAGGTGACCAAGCGCGGCGAGCGCATCGAGGAGGTGCAGGTCGAGGCGGTGGAGCCCGATGCGGCGCTGGCGCCCGCGCCGCTTCCGGGGCAGCGGGCGGCCGAGTAGACAAGCCTCTTGCCTGCGGCCGGCCCACTGTTCCAGAAGAGAGGCGTCAGGTCGGGGCGGGACGAGATGTTCAAGGATCTCTTCGGGGGCGCCCAGCGGCGCAGGCTGGAAAAGCGCGTCGAGCGGCTCGGCGGCCAGCTCGAGGCGCTGCGTGTCGAGTTCGCCAAGGAATACAAGTGGCGCCGGCGCCTTGAGGACAAGCTCGACGCGCTGCTGCGCGGCCAGCAGCTCGCCTCCGGCGACTTCGCCGATCCCCACGCGGCGCTGCAGGCCTGGCGCTTCGGCCTGACCTCCCAGAACGAGGAGGACGGGCTGGTGCTCTCGCTGGTCCGCGCCATGACGCCGCGCGACCGCCGCTTCGTCGACATCGGCTGCGGCCGCAACGGCGGCAACTGCGGCCTGCTCGGCCGCGAGCTCGGCTGGTCGGGCCTGATGCTCGACGCCTCCGAGGTCGCGATCCGCCAGCTCGGCGAGCGCCTGGCCGGCAACCGCCGGGTGACGGCCCTGGCGCGCAGGGTGACGCCCGAGACGATCGACGCCCTGCTCGAGGAGCAGGGGCTGACCGGCAGCCTCGACGTCTTCTCGCTCGACATCGACTCCTTCGACTACTGGGTGCTGGAGGCGATGACCGTGGCCAAGCCGCGCCTGCTGATCGTCGAGTACAACTGGCTGTTCGGCGGCGAGCGCGCGGTCACGGTGCCGCGCAACGCCGACCTCGCCTCGGCGCCGAAGGGCTACCACGGCGCCTCGCTGGCCGCCTTCGACAAGCTGCTGAGCGGCCGCGGCTACCGCCTGGTCTGCGTCGAGCCGATGGGCGTCAACGCCTTCTTCCTGGCCGACGGCGAGGCGACCGAGCTGCCCGGCATGACCGCCGCCGAGGCCTACCGGCCGCACCCCGGCCGCAAGACCGACAAGGCCGGCGAGAGCCGCGAGCGCCCGAGCTTCGAGCTGCCGCTGGTCGAGGTGTGACGGTCTTCGCGCTGCCACATCCCTCGACAGGCTCGGGATGAAGCGACCGTTGGAGCGTGCTCGAAGCCCGCTTCGTCCCGAGCCTGTCGAGGGACGTGGCAGCGCCGAACGCGCAGCGGCCTGCTACCGACTGACCCGCAGTCGGTAGGTCACCTTGGCCTCGCCGCCGGCCGGGATCTTCACCCGCCAGAGGATGTGGTTGGCCGACTCCAGCTCGTGGGGCCGGCTCTCCTGCAGCATCTTCCAGCCGCGCGGCAGCTGGCCCGCCAGCTCGACCTCGACCGGCTCGTCCTTGGCGCTGGCCAGGGTGATCTCCTGGGCGACCTCGTAGGCCTTGTCCGACAGGCGCTCCAGCGCGGTCACCTTGGCGGTGCCGGTGACATCGAAGGCCTCGCCGACCGGCAGCTCGACCTTGCCGCCGGCCGGCGTGCGCGGGATCGCGACCTCGCCGGCGAAGAGGCGCTTGCCGCCGCTCGTCTCGTAGAGCCGGAGGGTGCCGGCCGGTAGCGGCCGGGCGTCCGGGCCCTTCGGGTTCTCGAAGCCGACCAGCACGGTCGGCTGCACCGGGCCGATCTCCTCCGGCCCGCCGCCGGCCGAGACCAGGCCGTCGAAGCGCAGGCGCCGCTCGGCGGCGACCTTCAGGCCCTGGAACAGCACCAGCTGCTGGGTCTCGCCACGTGCCAGGTCGACCTTGCGCCCGGTGTCGTAGAGATAGCGTTCGCCAGTTGCCTGCGGCGCCGGCAGCGAATCCGTCGCCGCCATCTCGCTGCGCATCGCCTTGGGGGCCGCGGCCAGGAAGGGCTGCGGCGCCCGCTGCTGGCGGCTGACCTCGCCGGCGACGACGGTTAGCGCGGCCTTCTCGAAGGCGACGTCCGTGCCGTTGCTGACGGTCAGCAGGCCGGTCAGCTCGAGCGCGTCGCCGGCCGGGTTCAGCTCGGCGACGTAGTCGGCCTGCCAGCTCAGGCCGTCGACCAGATAGGCGAGGCCGAGCTCGCGCGGCCCGCCGTCGCCGGCATCGAGGGTCAGGGAGAGGCGCGGCTCGGGACTGAGGCCCTCGGGCAGCCGGTCGAGCACGATGCGGCCGGGCGGGTCGATCTCGATGCGATCGCCGACCCGCAGCACCGGGCCGCCGGCCAGGGACAGCAGCACCGCCGGCTCGGTCACCGTCTCGCCGGTCTTGGGATCCTGGTGGACCAGCCGGACCTTGCCGCCGAGCGCCGACTCCAGCAGCCGCTGCGGCGTCAGGTCGGCGGGCCGCCAGGCCTGGTCGCGCAGGCTCACGCCCTGGGCGGCGACGGTCAGGCTGGGCGCCACGATGCGCTGCGAGATGCCGTAGAGGTCGAGGCGGTTCTCGCCCGGCAGCAGCGGCACCCAGCGCGTCTCCTCCACCAGGCCCAGGCCGTTCTGGTACACGGTCAGGGCGAGGCTGCGGCGGGCCTCGATTGGCACCGTCGTGGCGGTCTCGGCGTGCAGCGCGCCCGCCGTCGCCAGCGGCAGCGCGAGGGTGGCGGCGAGCAGCAGCGTCGAAGGTCTCATGGCCCCAGACTCCTTGTCCTGTCGGCGTCGCGGCCGGCACGCTGGCCGGCGATTGCGGCGCCTTGATGATCGGCCGCGGCGGCTCGCCGGACAATCCGGCGCCAGCCCGTCGGCGCGGCTCAGCCGGCCGGCCGTCGCGCCTTCAGCGCCGCTGCCAGGGTGCCGTCGTCGAGGAAGTCCAGGCTGCCGCCGACCGGCACGCCGCGGCCCAGGCCGGTCACCTCGACCGGCAGGCCGGCCAGGCGTTCGACCAGGTAGTGGGCCGTGGTCTGGCCCTCGACCGTGGCGCTGAGCGCCAGGATGATCTCCTCCGTGCCCGCCTCGCCCGCCCGCTCGAGCAGCCGGCCGAGGTTGAGCTGCTCGGGCCCGCGGCCGTCGAGCGCCGAGAGCGTGCCGCCGAGCACGTGGTAGCGGCCCTTGAAGGCGCCGCTGCGCTCCAGCGCCCAGAGGTCGCCGACCTCCTCGACGACGCAGATCGTGCTGCGGTCGCGGCCCGGGTCGCGGCAGATCGCGCAGGGGTCGCTCGAGTCGAGATTGCCGCAGGTCGAGCAGGCGACGATCGACTCGGCGGCGCGGGTCAGGGCGGCGGCCAGCGGCTGCAGCAGCGACTCGCGCCGCTGCAGCAGATAGAGCGCGCCGCGCCGCGCCGAGCGCGGTCCGAGGCCCGGCAGTCGGGCGAGCAGCTGAATCAGGCGGTCAATGTCGCCGTCGGCCATGGCGCTCTGTTAGCCTCCCCGGGCTTGAGTCGTCTAGGATCGTCGCATGAAGGACATCGAGACCCCGAAGCTGGCCAGCGACTGCGTCGTCTTCCTGCCCGGCGGGCTGCTGCTGATCCGCCGCGGCTTCCCGCCCTGGAAGGGCGGCTACGCCCTGCCCGGCGGCTTCATGGAGGTCGGCGAGACGGCGGAGCAGGCCTGCGCGCGCGAGCTGGCCGAGGAGACCGGCCTGAGGGTCGATCCGGCGACCCTGCGCCTGGTCGGCGTCTATTCCGACCCCGGGCGCGACCCGCGCGGCCACTGCGTCTCGATCGCCTTCACCGCGCGCCTGGACCAGGGCCTGCCGCGGGCCGGCGACGACGCCGCGGCGGTCGAGGTCGTGCCGGACTGGCACAGGGTCGAGATGGCCTTCGACCACGCCAGGATCGTCGCCGACGCCGAGCGGCTCTGGCTCGGCAGCGTGGAGTAGAGGCGGAGGCGAGCCGCGCCGCCGGTCCCACCTCTCCCCGACCCTCTCCCCCCCAAGGGGGCGGAGAGGGAGTCGAACGTCGAGGCCGCGGTCCAGGACCCTCTCCGCTCCCTTGGGGAGGGGAGAGGGAGGGGCCCGCGGCCGTCAGGCCGTGGGAGGGTGAGGTGAGGGGCCGGTGGGCCCGGCGACAGCTGCCTCAGAACGGCAAATTCATCCCCGGCGGCAGGCTGAGGCCGCCGGTCAGCTCCTTCATCGCCTCCTGGCTGAAGCGCTCGACCTTGGCGCGGGCGTCGTTGAAGGCGGCCAGGATCAGGTCCTCGAGCACCTCGACGTCGTTCGGGTCGACCAGGGAGGGGTCGATCTTGACCGCCTTGACCTCGTTCTTGCCGTTGACCGTCACCCGGACCATGCCGCCGCCGGCCTGGCCCTCGAGCTCCTGCTCGGCGAGCTTTTCCTGCAGTTCGGCCATCTTCGACTGCATCTGCTGCGCCTGCTTCATCAGCTGGCCCAGGTTCTTCATGGCTTGCCCTTCGTCACGTTGCGCCTCGCTCGCCTAGGCCTCGCGGTCCGGATCGCCGTCCGGCGCCTCGCGGGCCTCGTCCGGATCGACCGGGCCGCCGCCGGCCGGCAGTGGCTCGTCGGTCTCCCTGATAGCCTTGATCTCGGCGCCAGGGAAGGTCTCCAGCGCGGCCTTGACCAGGGGGTGGCAGCGCACCTCCTCCAGCTTGCGGGCCCGGCTGTCGGCATCCTGGTCGGCCAGGGTCGGCTGCCCCGCCTGGTCGGAGACGCTGACCACCCAGCGCTGGCCGGTCGCGTCGCCGAGCAGCCGGCCGAGCCGGCCGGCGAGGTCGCGCGGCGCCTCCTCGCGCGGGTTGAGCTCGATGCGCCCGGGCTGGAAGGAGACCAGGTGGACGTCGCGCCTCAGGTGCTCGGCCAGGGCCAGCTCGCGCCGCTCGGCGACCAGTTCGACGACCGCCCGGTAGTCCTTCGGCCCGGTCACTGCGGCGACGGCCTCAGTCCGGGCCTCGGCGCTCGGGGCCGGCATTGCACGCGGGCCGCCGCCGGCGCCTGCCTCGCCGCGCGGCCGGGGTGCCGGCTCGGGTGCCTGGACCCCGGACGCCTGGAGCCGCGGCCCGCCGCCGGCGCCGCCGCCCGGTCCTGCCGGTGCGGCCGTGGCGCCGGCCGGGGCGCCGCCCTCGCGCAGCCGGCGCACCAGCTCGCCGGGATCGGGCAGCTCGCTGGCGAAGGCCAGGCGGATCAGCACCATCTCGGCGGCGGCGAGCGGCGCGGGCGCGCGCTGCACCTCCTCCAGGCCCTTGAGCAGCAGCTGCCAGGTCCGGGTCAGCACCGGCATCGACAGGCCCTCGGCGAGCGCCCGGCCGCGCCGCCGCTCGGCCTCGGGCAGGCCTTCGTCGGCGCGCTCGGGCAGCAGCTTGGCGCGGCCCAGGCCGTGGGTCAGCTCGAGCAGGTCCTGGAGCACGACCAGCGGGTCTGCGCCGCCGTTGTAGAGGTCGGCCAGGATCTCCAGGGCCTCGGGCGTACGGCCGCGCATGACCTCCTCGAAGAGGTCGTAGATCCGGGTGCGGTCGGCGAGGCCCAGCATCTCCTTGACCGTCGCCGCGGCGATGCGGCCCTCGGAGAGCGCGATCGCCTGGTCGAGCAGCGAGAGGCCGTCGCGCACCGAGCCGTCGGCGGCGCGCGCGATCATGGCCAGCGCCTCCTCCTCGGCGCTCACCCCCTCCTTGCCGCAGATCCGCGCGAAGTGCTGGGCCAGGACCGGCTGCTCGACCCGGCGCAGGTCGAAGCGCATGCAGCGCGACAGGACCGTCACCGGCACCTTGCGGATCTCGGTCGTCGCGAAGATGAAGACGACGTGCTCCGGCGGCTCCTCCAGCGTCTTCAGCAGCGCGTTGAAGGCGTTGCGCGACAGCATGTGGACTTCGTCGACGATGTAGACCTTGTAGCGCGCCGAGGTCGGGCGGTAGCGCACGCCCTCGATCAGGTCGCGGATGTCGTCGACGCCGGTGCGGCTGGCGGCGTCCATCTCGATGACGTCCGGATGGCGGTCCTCGGCGATCGCCCGGCAGATCGGGCAGTCGCTGGTGTCGCCGACCGTCGCCGCGGCCGTGCCGTCGGGGCCGGCGTAGTTGATCGCCTTGGCGATGATCCGCGCCGTCGTCGTCTTGCCGACGCCGCGCACGCCGGTCAGCACGATGGCGTGCGGCAGGCGGCGGTTCTCGATGGCGTTCTTCAGGGTCCGGACCAGGGCCTCCTGGCCGATCAGGTCGGCGAAGGACTGCGGCCGGTACTTGCGGGCGAGCACCCGGTAGGGCGCCGCCGCCGGCTCGGTGCCGGGCTTCTGGTCGGGGTCCGCGCTGGCGGGGGCGGCGCCGGTCTCAGCGACCTCGTCGGTCATCGCCTGCTCGCTGTCCGGAAGAGGGAGCGGCGGCAGCACCGCCGGAGCTTGAAAGTGGAAGGCCGGCGGGCGACCCGGACCGGAAACTCGTTACGGCTGCTTCCTTCCGGACCTGACCGGGTTGGCGAGCGGTCCGTCCGCTGCCGACCTTCCGAGGGCACTATATCAGGGTCCCGGCGGCCCCTGGCAAGGGCGGAGGCGAAGAGCGGGCTCAACGCCGCCGCTCGAGCACGATCGGGCTGCCGTCCGGCGCGCCGAAGCGCACGCGCACCAGCCGCCGTCCGGCGTCGTACCAGAGCTCGCGCTCCAGCTCGCCGGTGATCCGCCAGTAGGTCGCCTCGACCCGGCCCTTGCCGAGCGGCACCCACTCGGTCGGGCCGCGCCGGCCACGGATCAGCCGGGTGCGGCCGGTGACGCTGTCGAGCAGCGCCTCCAGGCGCGGCGTCTCCGGGTGCCAGAGCGAAGAGGGCACGACATAGCCGCTGGCCGTGAAGGCGTGGCCGTCGCGCCGGCCGCGCAGGGCGTCGTCGTCGCGCTCGACCCGCAGGCGGTGGGTCCTGCCGCCCAGGCGCGTGCGGCTGTCGATGCCGTAGAGCCAGCCGTCGCGCCAGCGCTCCTCCGAGCTGTGGCGCAGGGTCACGCCCCCGCCGGCCGCCGGCAGGCGCCAGAAGGCCTCGACCGCGACGTCGAACAGGCTGGGTGCGCGGGCGAAGCGGTAGCTGAGCGCGCCGATCGCCCGGCCGGCCCGGTCGAGGGCGACGAAGCCCCAGAAGCCGTCCGCCGGGAACAGCGCGGCGCGGGCGGCCGTCGGGGCGAGGGTCGGGGCGATCGCCGGCGCAAGCAGCGGCAGGGCCGCCATGGCGGCCAGCAGCCTGCGCCGGCTCGGGCCCTGGACCATGCCCCGAGCCTTGCCGATTCCGGGCGGCGGCACAAGGCCGGGCCCCGGCGGCGTCGCCCCCCGTTGTCCGGCGCGGCGCGGCCGTGGCACCTTTCCGGCGCCATGCAGAGAACCCCGAACTTCTACAGCGACCTCGGCCTCGACCGCGCCGATCGCCTGCGCAGCGACCACGACTGGCTGGCCGCCCGCCTCGCCGCACCGAGCAGCCGCTTCGTGCCGCTCTGGCAGACCCGCTCGCTCTTCGACCCGCCGCCCGCCCCGTCACCAGAGGCAGGCGGCGAGCCGCGCGCCGTGCTGCTCGAGGCCGCCGAGGCCGAGGCGCTGGTCGCGCGCGGCGGCGAGCGCATCTTCCTCGGTCTCGACGACGAGGAGCGCGCCTATTTCGCGCTCGACGTCTCGGCCCTGGACAGCCCGGACCACGAGCCGGCGCTGGCCGGCCGCGGCAGCTTCGCCGACCTGCGCTCCTTCGGGCCGCTGCTGCCGCGCGGCGAGGGCGCCCTGCTGGCCTATGCGCGCGCCATGGTCTGGTGGCACGACCGGCACCGCTTCTGCGGCGTCTGCGGCGCCCGCACCGAGAGCCGCCAGGGCGGCTTCCAGCGGACCTGCAGCAATCCCGACTGCGGCGCCCTGCACTTCCCACGCACCGACCCGGCGGTGATCATGCTGGTCCACGACGGCGGCGAGCGCTGCGTGCTCGGCCGCCAGAAGGTCTGGGCGCCGGGCATGCATTCGACCCTGGCCGGCTTCGTCGAGCCGGGCGAGAGCCTGGAGGCGGCGGTCGCCCGCGAGGTCGAGGAGGAGGTCGGCATCGCCGTCGAGGAGGTCGTCTACCACTCCTCCCAGCCCTGGCCCTTCCCCTCCTCGCTGATGCTCGGCTTCTACGCCCGCACCCGCGACCGCGCGCTCAGGGTCCACCCGACCGAGCTGGAGTCGGCACGCTGGTTCGATCGCGACTTCCTGAAGGCCTCGCCCGAGGATGAGTCCTTCAAGCTGCCGCGCCGGGATTCGATCGCCCGGCGGCTGATCGTCGACTGGCTGGAGGAAACGGCCTGAGGGACGCCGACGCCCCGGCCCCTACTCCGCACCCGGCGCGGGGCTGTTGCGGAAGGGCGAGGCCGGGTAGACGCCGAGGATCCGCACCTCGCGGCTGAAGAAGGCCAGCTCCTCCAGCGCCAGGCGCACCAGCCGGTCCTCCGGATGGCCCTCGACATCGGCGTAGAACTGGGCGACCCGGAACGAGCCGTCGATGATGTAGCTCTCCAGCTTGGTGATGTTGACGCCGTTGGTCGCGAAGCCGCCGAGCGCCTTGTAGAGCGCCGCCGGCACCGAGCGGACCCGGAACACGAAGGAGGTCACGGTCGGGCCTGCCTCGCGCGGGTGGTCCATCGGCTCGCGCGCCATGACGACGAAGCGCGTCGTGTTGTGCTGCAGGTCGTGCACGTTGGGCAGCAGGGTCTGGAGGCCGTAGAGCTCGCCGGCGAGCGCCGAGGCGATGGCGGCATGGGCCGGGTCGCCGCGCTCGGCGACCTCGGCGGCGGCGCCGGCCGTGTCGGCGTGGACCTCGGGCCGGAGGCCGTGGCTGCGCAGGAAGTTGCGGCACTGGCCGAGCGCCTGGACGTGGCTGTGCACGGTCTTGATGGTCTGCAGCGTCGCGCCCCTCGGCGCCAGCAGCTGGTGCTCGACCTTCTGGAAGTGCTCGCCGACGATGTGCAGCCCGGAGCCCGGCAGCAGGTGATGGATGTCGGCGACCCGGCCGGCCGAGGAGTTCTCGATCGGAATCATCGCCCGCTCGGCGCGGCCTTCGGAAAGGGCGGCGAAGGTGTCCTCGAAGTCCGGGCAGGGCAGCGTCGTCCAGTCCGGGAAGACGGCGCGGCAGGCCATGTCGGAATAGGCGCCGGGCGCGCCCTGGAAGGCGATGGTCTGCTCGGTCATGGCGGTCTCGGGCCTGGGCTGAGGCGGGGCGCGGAGTATCGGGGTGTGGCCGCGCGCAAGTCAATCGACCGGAGAAAGCCGAAGCGCTGCGGCAATTCGAAGCCCGGTGTCCAGGTGCGCGGCCTTGCTCCGCGCGCGCTGGGATCGTATTGAACGCCGTCGGGGGCGCGGCTATTGTCCGCCGCGTCGTGGAATACGCTGTCGTCTGAGAAGGGGTAGGACTCTCGATGTCCCTGGAAATGAACAAGATCGCCGCGGCCGGATTGACCGCGGGCGTGGTCGCCATGCTTTCCGGCTTCGTCGCGGACCTTCTCGTTCACCCCCGCCATCTGGAGAAGGCAGCCTTCCCGATCGAGGTCGCCTCGACCGAGGCGCCCGCCCAGGCGGCGGCCAAGCCGGCCGGGGTCGAGCCGGTGCTGCCGCTGCTCGCCAAGGCCGATCCGGCGAACGGCGAGAAGCTGACCCGGGCCTGCCAGGCCTGCCACACCTTCGAGAAGGGCGGCCCGAACAAGGTCGGCCCGAACCTCTACGGCGTCGTCGTCGGCCCGATGGGCCACAAGGCGGACTTCAGCTACTCCGATGCCATGATGAAGCACCACGAGGCCGGCGACACCTGGACCTACGAGAACCTCAACCACTTCATCCACGGCCCGCGCGAGTGGATGTCCGGGACCAAGATGACCTACGGCGGCATGAAGAAGGTCGCGGACCGCGCCGACGTCATCGCCTACCTGCGCCAGAACGCCG
Organism: Tistlia consotensis USBA 355; assembly: GCF_900177295.1. Classification (GTDB taxonomy): domain Bacteria; phylum Pseudomonadota; class Alphaproteobacteria; order Kiloniellales; family DSM-21159; genus Tistlia; species Tistlia consotensis. Next base: position 79,573 of record NZ_FWZX01000004.1, on the reverse strand, counting down.
ACAGCCCGATCCCGCTGCCGACCCAGGAGGAGATCGACAAGGTCACCGCCAAGAGCGCCGCGGCCGAGCAGGCGGCGCCGGCGGCCGCTGCGGGCGGCGGCGAGCAGCAGGCGGCGGCTTCCGGCGGCCAGAGCCCCGAGCAGATGATCGCCGCGGGCGACGCCGACAAGGGCGCCAAGGTCGCGCGCGTCTGCCAGGCCTGCCACGACTTCACCAAGGGCGGCCCGAACAAGATCGGGCCGAACCTCTGGGGCGTGGTCGGCGGCCCGGTCGCCCACAAGGACGACTTCAACTACTCCGACGCCTTCAAGAAGCTGCACGAGGCAGGCGACACCTGGACCTACGACCGGCTCTGGGGCTTCCTGCACGACCCGCGCGGCCACGTCCCCGGCACCAAGATGACCTTCGCCGGCCTGAAGCAGGACGACAAGGTCGCCGACCTCGTCGCCTGGCTGCGCGAGCAGTCGGACAGCCCGGTGCCGCTGAAGCAGTAGGCGGAGCCGGGGGCTTGTCCCAGCCGCTGCCGCCGGAGGCCCTGCCCGAGGTCCCGGAGGCGTTCGTCGAGGTCGCCGGCCTGCTGGCCGACGCCGCCAGTGCGGTGACCCGCGGCTGGTTCCGCGGCGACTTCCGGATCGAGGACAAGGCCGACGAATCGCCCGTCACGGTCGCCGATCGCGCGGCCGAGCAGGTGATGCGGGCGATCCTCGCCGAGCGCCTGCCGCAGCACGGCATCGTCGGCGAGGAGTGGGGCTCGGAGCGCACGGACGCCGAGTGGGTCTGGGTGCTCGACCCGATCGACGGCACCCGCGCCTTCGTCACCGGCAACCCGCTGTTCGGCACCCTGGTCGGCCTGGCCTGGCGCGGCCGACCCTGCCTCGGGGTCATCGAGATGCCGATTCTCGGCGAGCGCTGGCTCGGCGCCGCCGGCCGGCCGACCCGTTTCACCGACGAGCGCGGCAGCCGCGCGGTCGGCACGCGCGACGTCGGCGGGCTCGAGCAGGCGATCCTGCGCTGCACCTCGCCCTCGATGTTCGAGGGCGAGAGCCTCGCCGCCTTCGACCGGCTGCGCGGCGCCGTCAAGTCGACGCTCTACGGCGGCGACCTCTTCTGCTACGGCCAGCTCGCCAGCGGCTTCGTCGACCTGGTCTGCGAGAACCAGCTGCAGCCCTACGACTTCATGGCCCTGGTGCCGGTGCTGACCGGCGCCGGCGCGACCGTCACCGACTGGTCGGGCCGGCCGATGGGGCTCGGCTCGAAGGGCGACATCCTGGTCGCCGCAACGCCGGCGCTGCACGCGGCCGCGCTGAGCCGGCTCGCCGGCTGACCGCCGCCGCCCGATCCGGGGGGCGGGTGACGAAACGCTCATCTGCCGGAAAGGTCTTCGGCCTTGTGGCCGCGTCGCGTTTCGCTAGGGTGCTGCGGGGAACCGACTGGTCAACAAGTTGGTGTGCCGGATCATGCGAAATCCGATGACCCGGATCTCGCGACCGGGACACCAGGGAGGTCCTGGCGCCTTGCGTTTCGCCGCACTCGGCATGTTGATGCTGCTCGCCGCCGCCGGTGCGCCGCGGGCGCTCGCCGAGGGCGCGAAGCCGGGCGAGGCGCCGCCGCCGGTGCCGGTCGCCGCGGTCGACAGCCAGCCGCTCGGCCCGGTTGTCATCAGGGCCCACGCCATCGCCATGCACGGCGAGCCGAAGTACGGGCCCGGCTTCAAGCACTTCGACTACGTCAATCCCGACGCGCCCAAGGGCGGCGAGATCCGCCTGGCCGCCGAGGGCACCTTCGACAGCTTCAACCCCTACAACGACAAGGGCAATCCGGCCGGCGTCGCCTACGAGACGCTGCTGACGCCCTCGGCCGACGAGGCCTTCACCGAGTACGGGCTGATCGCCGAATCGCTGGAATGGCCGCTCGACCGCTCCTGGGTGATCTTCCATCTGCGCCCCGAGGCGCACTGGCACGACGGCGAGCCGATCACGGTCGAGGACGTCATCTATTCGCTGGAGACCCTGAAGGCCAAGGGCCAGCCCTTCTATCGCTACTACTACAGGGCCGTGCAGAAGGCCGAGAAGGTCGGGCCGCGCAGCGTCAAGTTCACCTTCAACGAGAAGGGCAACCGCGAGCTGCCGCTGATCGTCGGCCAGATGCCGATCATTCCCAAGCACTACTGGGAGAGCCGGGACTTCGGCGCGACGACCCTGGAGCCGCCGCTGACCAGCGGGCCCTACAAGATCACCAAATTCGAGCCCGGCCGCTACTACGTCCAGGAGCGGGTCAAGGACTACTGGGGCAAGGACCTGCCGGTGCGCGTCGGCACCGAGAACTTCGACCGCATCCGCACGGACTTCTTCCTCGACGCGACGGTGATCCGCGAGGCGCTGAAGTCGGGCTCGATCGACTACCGCGAGGAGAACCAGGCCAAGGCCTGGGCGCTCGACTACGACGTCCCCGCGGTGCGCAACGGCTGGCTGATCAAGGCCGAGGTCCCGAACCAGCGGCCGACCGGCATGCAGGCCTTCATCTTCAACACCCGCCGGCCGCTCTTCCAGGATCCGCGGGTGCGCGAGGCGCTGGGCTACGCCTTCGACTTCGAATGGACCAACAAGGTCCTGTTCTTCGGCCAGTACACCCGGACCAGGAGCTACTTCAGCAACTCCGAGCTGGCCTCGCGCGGCCTGCCCGAAGGCCAGGAGCTGGAGGTGCTGGACCGCTTCCGCGACCAGCTGCCGGCCGAGGTCTTCGACAAGCCCTTCACCGTGCCCGAGACCGACGGCACCGGCTGGCCGCGCGCCAACCTGCTGAAGGCGCTCGCCCTGCTGAAGCAGGCCGGCTGGGTCGTCGATCCGAAGAGCCTGAAGCTGGTGAACGAGAAGACGCGCCAGCCCTTCCGCTTCGAGATCCTGCTGACCCAGCAGGCCTTCGAGCGCATCGTCCTGCCCTTCACCCGCAACCTGAAGCGGCTCGGCATCGACGCCAACGTGCGGCTGGTCGACCAGTCCCAGTACATCAACCGCCTGCGGTCCTTCGACTACGACATGATCTCGCTGGGCTGGGGCGAGTCGGACTCGCCGGGCAACGAGCAGCGCAACTACTGGACCAGCGAGTCGGCCAAGCGGCAGGGCTCGCAGAACTACGCGGGCATCGAGAGCCCGGTGGTCGACAAGCTGGTCGACCTGGTGATCAACGCGCCGGACCGCGAGAGCCTGGTCGCGCGGACCCGGGCCCTGGACCGCGTGCTGCTCTGGGGCCAGTACGTGATCCCGGCCTGGCACCTGGCCATGGACCGGATCCTCTACTGGGACAAGTATTCGCGCCCGGAGGTCACGCCGAAGGACGGCACCGCGATCGACTACTGGTGGTACGACGCGGCCAAGGCGGCGGCGCTGCAGGCGCGCGAGAGCCAGGCGCAGGACCAGGACAAGGGCGGCGGGGCGAGCGCCGAGCGGCGCGGCCCGAGCCCCAGCGTGATCATCGCGCTGCTGGCCGGCCTGCTGCTGGTCGGCGGCTGGGTCGCCCGGCGCGCCGTGACCGGCGGCCGGAAATAGCGGGGGAGCGGAAGCGATGGCAGCCTATCTGGTCCGGCGTCTGCTGCTCCTGGTGCCGACCCTGTTCGTCATCATGCTGGTCAACTTCGTGGTGCTGCAGTTCCTGCCCGGCGGCCCGGTCGAGCAGATCATCGCCAAGCTGACCGGCACCGGCGGCGCGATCACCCAGCGCATCACCCAGACCGGGGCCGGCGACCTCGGCGCGCCGGCGCCCTCCGGCGGCGGCCAGGGCGGCCAGGGCGCCGGCCCGCGCGGCGACTACCGCGGCGCCCAGGGCCTCGATCCGCAGTTCGTCGCCGAGCTGGAGAAGCAGTTCGGCCTCGACAAGCCGATGGGCGAGCGCTTCCTGATCATGATGCGCAACTACCTGGTCTTCGACTTCGGCGACTCCTTCTTCCGCGACCGCCCGGTCTTCAGCCTGATCCTCGACAAGATGCCGGTCTCGATCTCGCTCGGCGTCTGGTCGACCCTGATCATCTACCTGATCTCGATTCCCCTCGGCGTCGCCAAGGCGGTGCGCGACGGCAGCGAGTTCGACGCCTGGACCTCGGGCGTCGTGGTCGTCGGCACGGCCGTGCCCGGCTTCCTCTTCGCGGTGTTCCTGCTGGTCGTCTTCGCCGGCGGCCAGTACCTCGACTGGTTCCCCTTGCGCGGCCTGGTCTCGGAGAACTGGCACCAGCTCTCGCTGCCCGACAAGGTGCTCGACTACTTCTGGCACCTGGTGCTGCCGATCCTGGCGCTCTCGATCGGCGGCTTCGCGGCGCTGACCATGCTGACCAAGAACTCCTTCATGGACCAGATCAACCAGCAGTACGTGACCACCGCCCGGGCCAAGGGCCTGACCGAGCGGCGCGTGCTCTACGGCCACGTCTTCCGCAACGCCATGCTGATCGTCATCGCCGGCTTCCCCGGCCAGCTGATCGGCATGCTGTTCACCGGCTCGGTGCTGATCGAGGTGATCTTCTCGCTCGACGGCCTCGGCCGGCTCGGCTTCGAGGCGGTGTTCCAGCGCGACTACCCGGTCGTGCTCGGCACGCTCTACGTCTTCACCCTGATGGGCCTGGTCATGGGCATCGTCACCGACATGACCTACACGCTGATCGACCCGCGCATCGACTTCGAGAGCCGGGAGGTCTGAGCCATGGCGGCACGGCAGGCGGCACCCGGCAAGACCCGCTTCCTCGGCTTCGAGCTGACGCCGCTCGACCACCGGCGCCTGGCCAACTTCAAGGCCAACCGGCGCGGCTTCTGGGCGCTCTGGATCTTCCTGCTGCTGTTCGTCGTCTCGCTGTTCGCCGAGGTCATCGCCAACGACCGGCCGTTCCTGGTGATGTACGACGGCCAGCCCTACTTCCCGATCTTCCGGTCCTATCCGGAGACGACCTTCGGCGGCCAGCTGCCGACCGAGACCGACTACACCGATCCGACGGTGCGCCGGCTGATCGACAGCCACGGCTGGATGCTCGAGCCGCCGATCCCCTACAGCTACCGCACGGTCGCCTGGAACCTGCCGGCGCCGGCGCCGACGCCGCCCAGCGGCGATCACTGGCTCGGCACCGACGACCAGGCCCGCGACGTCGCGGCGCGGCTGATCTACGGCTTCCGCATCTCCGTGCTGTTCGGCGTCGTGCTGACCGCGCTCTCGGCCATGATCGGGGTCAGCGCCGGCGCCCTGCAGGGCTACTACGGCGGCTGGCTCGACCTGATCGGCCAGCGCTTCATCGAGATCTGGTCCTCGATGCCGCAGCTCTACATCCTGATCATCATCGCCAGCGTCGTCGAGCCGACCTTCTGGTGGCTGCTGATCGTGCTGCTGCTGTTCACCTGGCTCGGCTTCGTCGGCGTCGTGCGCGCCGAGTTCCTGCGCGCGCGCAATCTCGACTTCATCCGCGCCAGCCGGGCGCTCGGCGTCGCCAACCTGACGATCATCTTCCGCCACGTGCTGCCCAACGCCATGGTCGCGACCCTGACCTTCGTGCCCTTCACCCTGGCCGGCTCGGTCACCGCCCTGACCGCGCTCGACTTCCTCGGGGTCGGCCTGCCGCCCGGCTCGGCCTCGCTCGGCGAGCTGCTGGCCCAGGGCAAGGCGAACCTGCAGGCGCCCTGGCTGGGCCTCACCGGCTTCTTCGTCATCGCGATCATGCTGAGCCTGCTGATCTTCGTCGGCGAGGCGGTGCGCGACGCCTTCGATCCGCGCAAGCTCTTCGCCGACACGGCGCCGCCGCCCGAGCACGCGGCCGAGGAGCTGCAGGCGCGTCCGGCGGGCGCGGGAGCCGGCCGATGAGCGCGGCGGAGAAGACGGCCGCCTGGAACGGCGAGCGGCTGCTGGAGGTCTCGAACCTCGGCGTCGACTTCGGACGCGGACCGCAGGCGACCCACGCGGTGCGCGGCATCTCCTTCGACATCAAGCCCGGCGAGACCGTCGCGCTGGTCGGCGAGTCGGGCTCCGGCAAGTCGGTCTCGGCGCTCTCGATCCTGCAGCTGCTGCCCTATCCGCTCGCCCGCCATCCCGAGGGCAGCTCGGTCCGCTTCAAGGGCGAGGAGCTGATCGGCGCGCCGCAGCGCAGGCTGCGCCAGGTCCGCGGCAACGACATCTCGATGGTCTTCCAGGAGCCGATGACCTCGCTCAATCCGCTCCACACCGTCGAGAAGCAGATCGGCGAGACCCTGATCCTGCACCGCGGCCTCGACCACGCCCGCGCCCGCAAGGCGTCGCTGGAGCTGCTGCGCCTGGTCGGCATCCGCGAGCCGGAGCGCCGGCTCGGCGCCTATCCGCACGAGCTCTCGGGCGGCCAGCGCCAGCGCGTGATGATCGCCATGGCGCTGGCCAACCAGCCCGAGCTGCTGATCGCCGACGAACCGACGACGGCGCTCGACGTCACCATCCAGGCGCAGATCCTGAAGCTGCTGAAGGAGCTGCAGGGCCGGCTCGGCATGGCGATCCTGCTGATCACCCACGACCTCTCGATCGTCCGCAAGGTCGCCGACCGGGTCTGCGTCATGACCCAGGGCGAGATCGTCGAGCAGGGCCCGACCGCCGGGATCTTCGAGAATCCGCGGCACGACTACACCCGGCGCCTGCTCTCGGCCGAGCCCAAGGGCGCGCCGCTGCACGCCGCGCCCGACGCGCCGACCATCCTCGAGGGCAAGGACGTCAAGGTGCACTTCCCGATCCGGGCCGGGGTGCTGAAGCGCACGATCGACGTCGTCAAGGCGGTCGACGGCGTCGACGTCACGGTGCGCGAGGGCCATACGGTCGGCGTCGTCGGCGAATCCGGCTCGGGCAAGACGACGCTCGGCCTCGCCCTGCTGCGGCTGATCGCCAGCGAGGGCCGGATCGCCTACCTCGGCAAGTCGATCCAGGGCCTCGGCTCGAAGGCGCTCAGGCCGCTGCGGCGCGAGCTGCAGATCGTCTTCCAGGACCCCTACGGCTCGCTGTCGCCGCGCCTGTCGGTCGGCGAGATCGTCGGCGAGGGCCTGCGCGTCCACGACCTGGCCGCGACGGCCGCCGAGCGCGAGCGGCTGATCGTCCGGGCGCTCGAGGAGGTCGGCCTCGATCCCGCCAGCCGCGACCGCTATCCCCACGAGTTCTCGGGCGGCCAGCGCCAGCGCATCGCCGTCGCCCGCGCCATGGTGCTGAAGCCGCGCTTCGTCGTGCTCGACGAGCCGACCTCGGCGCTCGACATGTCGGTGCAGGCCCAGATCGTCGACCTGCTGCGCGACCTGCAGGCCCGGCACAAGCTGGCCTATCTCTTCATCAGCCACGATCTCAAGGTCGTGCGGGCGCTCGCCGACCAGGTGCTGGTGCTGCGCAACGGCAGGGTCGTCGAGCAGGGCCCGGCGGCGCGGATCTTCGACGATCCGCGCGAGGACTATACCAAGGCCCTGATGAAGGCGGCCTTCGAGCTCGAAGCGGTGGAAAGCGGCGTGGTCAGCCAGTAGGCTGCGCCGGCCATGACCAAGCTGCTGTTCAAGTCCGACCTCGACCGCGCCGACCTCTGGACGGCGGCCCTGCAGAAGCACCAGCCGGATCTCCAGGTCGAGGTCTGGCCGAGCGGTGCCGCCGCGCCCGGGGGCGACCTCTCGGCGATCGACTACGCCCTGGTCTGGAAGCCGCCGACGGGCGTGCTGAAGCGCCTGCCGAACCTCAAGGCGATCTTCTCGCTGGGCGCCGGCATCGACCACATCTTCCGAGATCCCGAGCTGCCGGCCGGGGTGCCGGTGGTGCGCATGGTCGAGCGCGGCCTGACCGCCGGCATGACCGAGTACGTGGTCATGCAGGTGCTCTTCCACCACCGCCGCATGTTCGACTACCGCGCCCAGCAGCGCGCCGGGGTCTGGGAGGAGCTGCCGCCCGTCGCCGCCTGGGACCGCAGGGTCGGCATCCTGGGCCTCGGCCAGCTCGGCAGCGACGCCGCCGCGAAGCTGGCGGGCCTGCGCCTCGACGTCGCCGGCTGGAGCCGCTCGCCGAAGGAGATCCCAGGCGTCGCCTCCTATTCCGGCGCGGCCGGGCTCGACGCCTTCCTGGCGCGCACGGAGATCCTGGTCAACCTGCTGCCGCTGACCGACGAGACCCGCGGCATCCTCGATGCCGAGACCTTCGCCAAGCTGCCGGCCGGCGCCAGCCTGATCAACGTCGGGCGCGGCGAGCACCTGGTCGAGGCCGACCTGCTGGCGGCGCTCGAGTCGGGCCAGATCGACTCGGCGACGCTCGACGTCTTCGCCCGGGAGCCGCTGCCCGGGGACTCGCCCTTCTGGCGCCACGAGCGGGTCGTCGTCACGCCGCACGTCGCCTCGATGACGCTCCCCGATACCGCCGCCGAGGCCGTCGTCGAGAACATCCGGCGCATCGAGCGCGGCGAGCCGCCGCTCAATGCCGTCGACCGCGGCCGGGGCTACTGAGGCCGTGGCCGGCGCGCCGACCCCGCCGGTCGCCGAGCGGCGCCCGACCCGCCGGACGGTCCACGGCGTCGAGCTGAGCGACGACTACGCCTGGCTGCGCGACCCGCAGTGGCAGCAGGTGATGCGCGACCCCTCGGTGCTGCAGCCCGACATCCGTGCCTACCTGGAGGCGGAGAACGCCTATACCGAGGCGGCGCTGGCCGGCACCGGGGCCCTGCGCGAGACGCTCTTCGCCGAGCTCAAGGGCCGGATCAAGGAGCACGACGATTCGGTCCCGGACCCCGACGGGCCCTGGGAGTACTTCGTCCGCTTCGTCGCCGGCGGCGACTATCCGCTTCTGGTGCGCCGGCCGACCGGCGCGGCGGACGGCGCCGGCGAAGAGGTGCTGCTCGACGGCAACCGCGAGGCCGAGGGCCATCCCTTCTTCGCCCTCGGCGGCGCCAGCCACAGCCGCGACCATCGGCACCTCGCCTATGCCGTCGACCTGAACGGCTCGGAGTTCTTCGAGATCCGGGTGCTCGACATGGCGAGCGGCAGCCTGCTGCCGGACCGGATCGCCAGCGCCTCCGGCTCGCTGGCCTGGGCGGCCGACGGCGAGACGCTGTTCTATACCCGGCTCGACGACCACCACCGGCCCTGCCAGGTGCTGCGCCACCGCCTGGGCGGCGACCCGGCCGAGGACGTGCTGGTCTACGAGGAGAAGGATCCCGGCTTCTTCCTCGGCGTCGCCCTCACCGACAGCCGCGAGCTGATCCTGATCGACAGCCACGACCACGCGACCAGCGAGATCCGGCTGCTCGACGCCTGGCGGCCGGCGGGCGAGCCTCTGCTGGTCGCCGCCCGCGAGCCCGACCTGCGCTACTCGATCCAGCACGACGCGCCGCGCGACCGCCTGCTGATCCTGACCAACCTGGACGGTGCCGAGGACTTCAAGCTGATGGCGGCGCCGCTCGCGGCGCCCGGCCGCTCGAGCTGGCGCGACCTGCTGCCCCACGAGCCCGGCACGCTGCGCCTGGGCATGGAGTGCTTCAGGGAGCACCTGGTGCTGCTCGAGCGGGTCGACGCCCTGCCGCGCCTGACCGTGCTGCGCCTCGCCGACGGCGCCAGTCACCGCATCGGCTTCGAGGAGGCGGCCTACAGCCTGGGCATCGATCCGAGCGCCGCCTACGACACCACGGCCCTGCGCTTCGTCTATTCCTCGCCGACCACGCCGGCGCAGACCTACGCCTACGACCTGGAGAGCCGCGAGCGCAGCCTGCTCAAGGAGCAGGAGGTGCCGAGCGGCCACGATGCCGCGGCCTACCGGGTCGAGCGCTTCCATGCCCTGGCCGAGGACGGCGAGGAGATTCCGGTGACCCTGCTGCACCGGGCCGACACGCCGCTCGACGGCTCGGCGCCGGTGCTGCTCTACGGCTACGGCGCCTACGGCATCGCCGTGCCGGCGAACTTCGTGACCAACCGCTTCAGCCTGGTCGACCGCGGCTTCGTCTACGTCATCGCGCACATCCGCGGCGGCATGGACAAGGGCTGGCGCTGGTACCGCAACGGCAAGCTGGAGCAGAAGACCAACTCCTTCGACGACTTCGTCGCGGTCGCCCGCAGCCTGATCGCCCGCGGCCTCGCCCGGAAGGGCGAGATCTCGATCATGGGCGGCAGCGCCGGCGGCCTGCTGGTCGGCGCCGTGCTGAACCGGGCGCCCGAGCTCTTCAAGGCCGCGGTCGCCGACGTGCCCTTCGTCGACACGCTCAACACCATGCTCGACGAGACCCTGCCCCTGACCCCGCCCGAGTGGCCGGAGTGGGGCAACCCGATCACCGACGCCGAGGCCTTCGCGCGGATCCGCGGCTACAGCCCCTACGACAACGTCGGCCGCCACGGCTATCCGCACCTGCTCGTCACGGCCGGCCTGACCGACCCGCGCGTCACCTACTGGGAGCCGGCCAAGTGGGTCGCGAAGCTGCGCGCCCTCAAGACCGACGACCAGCTGCTGCTGCTGCGCACCTACATGGAGGCCGGCCACGGCGGCGCCTCGGGCCGCTTCGACAAGCTGAAGGAGGTCGCGCTGACCTACGCCTTCCTGCTCGAGGTGTTCGGCCGGGCGTAGCGCCGACCGTTCAGCCGCAGCGGTAGATCGGGGGCAGGCGCGGCAGCACCATAAACTCGCCGGTCGCCTTCTGGCTGTAGTCGAACGCGCCCTCGAGCACGCTGAGCGTGTCGTTGGTGCCGACGACGAAGGTCCAGCGGGTGCCCTGGTCGTCGAGCAACGGCAGGGAGGTGAAGACGCGGCTGTGGAACAGCTGGACGCGCACGCCCGTGGTGGCGAGCAGATGGCCGGAGGCGCTGTAGGCCTGGGTCTGGATGGTGGCGCGGCCGTCAGCGCCGACCGTCAAGGTCGGCGTCTCGCCGGCGCCGCACTTGTCGGCGCCGCCCAGCACCCACGAGCCGACCAGGTCCGCAGCCTGGAAGGCCGGCGGCGGCGGCCGGCTCGCGATCTGGGCGACGACCAGCGCGGCGACGCCGAGGGCGACGAGCAGCAGGGACAGGCGGATCATGGCTTGCTCCTCGCTGGCTTCCGGGCCAGGGCCTGGACCTGCGGCAGCGCCAGGATCCTCGGCATCACGTCGTCCATCAGGCGCTTCGAGCTCTGCGCATCGATGTGGGGTCCGACTTGGCTGGTCAGATCCGGCCGCATCGCCTCGACGAAGATCCGCCGGTTCTCCTCGTTCAGCCGCTTGGACAGAAAGTAGCCGGCGAAGCTGGCATTGTCCTGAAGCACGGTGAGCACCACCAGGATGCCCCGCTTGTCCATCTCCCTGAGAAACTCGGCAGAGGTGATGCGGTCCTGCGGCAAGACCTGGTCGATCCACTTCTTCACCGCTTCGCTCGGCTGGGGGCCGGGCAGCCGCGTCAGTGTTTTGCCCTCGGTAAGGGCATAGGCGAAGATCGGCGCGCCGTCGCGCCGAGATCGGTAGATGACCTCGAAGGGGGCCGGGTCGGTGAAGTCCCGCAAAGGCGGCACCAGCTGGTGCAGATGCTTCTGCACCAGCCATTTGATCGTCACGCCGTAGTAGTGCTTGAAGGCATTCCAGGCACCTTCGCCGCGCGCCTTCTCTTCGAAGAGCGTCCGGTTGAGTTCGAGGAAGCGCTCGTCGCTGATGACGACCATCTTCGGGTGCAGATCGTACCGTCGGATCACCCAGAGCGGCATGTACCCGCCGCTGCCGATGAACGCCATGCTGAAGCCGCGCAGGCCGAGCTTGTCCAGCCAGGGCTGGAAGTATTGCGGCCGGAAGCTGTAGACCATCAGGGAATTGCCCAGGAACAGGACATCCGCCTTGCGCGCCGCGTCGACGACGTTGTCCCAGTCGTAGGTGAAAGCCTCGTAGCCCAGCACCGTGCCGCGGAAGTCGAGGTAGTCGTCCTCCGTGAGGTCGGGGATGCCGGCTTGGTACGGCGAGTACTCGAGGCGCATCAGCGGATAGGAGCGGTCGTACCAGCGCTCCGCGGCGAGCATCGTCATCGCCGTCCAGGCGAAGATCGAGAGGTGAAGGAGGGCCCTGCGCGCGCGCCTCGGCAGCGGGCCGCCGGGCCGCCTCCGCTAGGCCGGGGAACCGCAGATCGCCGCGCTCGCCGTTCTCACCGCAGAGGCTCCCTGCCGCCAGGACCGGGGTTCCGGAAGCGATCACCAGCCCGACGCGGGCCTTCCCCGGCAAGCAGCCTCCGTCGGCCGCCCGCGGGGCCGGCCGACCGCCCGGGGCGGCGGATGCCGGATCGCACCGGTCCGGCCGGCCGGGGCGACAGGCCGGTCATGGCCGCGTTCCCGCGGGCTTGCGGGCCAGGGCCTGGACCTGTGGCAGCGCCAGGATCTTGGGCATCAGGTCGTCCATCAGGCGCTTGGAGCTCCAGGCGTCCATGTGGCTTCCGGCCTGTCCCATCAGGTTCGGCAGCATGGCATGGACGTAGATCCGCCTGTTCTCCTCGTTCAGAGCCTTGGCCAGGTAGTAGCCGGCGAACTCCCCGTTGTCCTGGATGGCCGTGAGCACCACCAGGATGCCCCGCCGGTCCATCTCCTCGAGAAACTTCTTCGAGCCGGCGCGGACGATGGGCAGGCTCTGGTCGACGAGCTCCCGCATCGCTCGGCTCGGCTCGTCGGGCGGCAGGCGCGTCATCGGCTTGCCCTCGGACTCGCCGAAGGCGAAGATCGGCGCACCGTCCCGGATCGAGCGGTAGACGACCAGGGAACGCCGGCCGGTGAAGGCCCTGAGGGGCGGCACGATCTGGTGCAGGCGCTTCTGGACCAGCCATCGGGCCGTCTTGCTGTAGTAGTCCTTGAAGGCGCGCCAGGGACCTTCCGTCCGCGCGGCCTTGCCCCAGGCGGTGTCCCTGAGCAGGAAGAAGCCGTCGTCGTTGATGACGACCATCTTAGGATGCAGGTCGAACTTGCGGATCACGTAGAGCGGCGCGAAGCCGCCGCCGCCGAAGAAGGCCATGTTGAAGCCGCGCAGGCCGATCTTGTCGAGCCAGGGCTGGAAGTACTGCGGCCGGAAACCGTAGACGGCCCGGGAGTTGCCGAGGAACAGCACGTCCGCCTTGCGCGCCGCGTCGACGACGTGATCCCAGTCGTAGGCGAAGGCGTTGTAGGCGAGCGAGGTGCCGCGCGAGCCCAGATAGGTGCCGGCCGAGATATCGGGGATACCCGCCTGGTACTCCGTGCGCTCCAGCCGGAGCAGGCGGTCGGAGCGGTCGTACCAGCGCGCCGCGGCCAGGACGAGCATGACCGAGCAGGCGAAGATCGACAGGTGAAGGATGGCTCCGCGCGTGCGCTTCGACAGCGGGCCGCCGACGCTCGGGCTGGACGGGGCCGCGCTCATGGCCTTCGCCGGACGAGGCCGGCGGCGGCGGCGCTGGCCAGGAACGGCCGGGAGAGGCGGGTCATGGCCGCGTCTCCTGCTGCTTCCCGGCCAGGGCCTGGACCCGGGGCAGGGCCAGGATCTTGGGCATCAGGTCTTCCATCAGGCGCTTCGAGCTCTCGGCGTCCATGTGGCTGCCGGCCTGGCCCATCAGGTTCGGCAGCATCGCGTGGACGTAGATCCGCCCGTTCCTCTCGTTCAGCCGCCGGGACATGTAGTAGCCGGCGAAGTCGCCGTTGTCCTGGATGACGGTGAGAACGACCAGGATGCCCCGCCGGTCCATCTCCCGCAGGAACTCAGCCGACGTGCGGCGCCCTCGGGCCAGGGCCTGGTCGATCCAGGCCTTCACGGCTTGGTCCGCCTGCGCGGACGGCAGCCTGGTCATCGGCTTGCCCTCCGATTCGCCGAAGACGAAGATCGGCGCGCCAGTCCCGATCGAGCGGTACACCACGAGCCTGCGCCGGCCGGTGTAGGCTCTGAGGGGCGGCACGATCCGGTGCAGGCGCTTCTGGACCAGCCATGCCGCCGCGCTGCCGTAGTAGTCCTTGAAAGCGCCCCAGGTGCTCTCCTTGTCGAGTGCCTGTTCCCACTCGGTCTTGCCGAGCAGGAGGAAGCGGTCGTCGTTGATGACGACCATCTTGGGATGCAGGTCGTAGTGGCGGATCAGCCAGAGCGGCAGCTGGCCGGTGCCGCCGAAGAAGGCCATGTTGAAGCCGCGCAGACCGATCCTGTCGAGCCAGGGCTGGAAATACTGCGGGCGGAAGCCGTAGACGGCCCGGGAGTTGCCGAGGAACAGCACGTCCGCCTTGCGCGCTGCGTCGACGACGTGGTTCCAGTCGTGGGTGAAGGCGTTGTAGGCCAGCGAGGTGCCGCGCGAGTCGAGGTAGGTGTCGGCGGAAGGGTCGGGGAGCCCCGCCTGGTACTCCGTGCGTTCCAGGCGCAGCAGGGGATGGGTGCGGTCGTACCAGCGCGCCGTTGCCAGGACCGTCATGGCCGCGCAGGCGAAGGCCGAGAGATGCAGGAGACCCTTGCGCGAGCGGGGCGACAGGAGCTGATCGAACGATGTCCTTCTGGTCCTAGAACTGGAAATAGATGAACTCACCGCCTTCACCGTAGAAGCTCAGGGTGGCGATCAGCAGGAAGCCCGAGACGATGGCCTGTTCGATGCGGGTCTCCCGGAAGGGGCGGCCGCCGGCCTCCCTGAGCAGGGCACGGAGATGCAGCAGGGGCACCGCCCAGATGACGATCAGGGCGGCCTGCAGGTTGGGATAGTCGGCGATCTCGATATGCGGGAAGTCGAGCCGCGCGGCGTTGGTGATCAGCACGCCGGCCTCGGCGAACCTGGACGAGCGGAAGAAGATCCAGGCGAAGAGCACGACGGCCTGGACGACCAGGAACCAGCCGAGCCGGGCCGCGAGCCATCGCTCGGTGACCCGCGCGATGCCGGCGGCGCGTTCGACGACCAGGCCGGTGCCGTGGATGGCGCCCCAGACGATGAAGGTCCAGCCGGCGCCGTGCCACAGGCCGCCCAGCAGCATCACGGCCATCACGTTGACCAGGGTCCGGCCCTTGGAGATGCGGTTGCCGCCGAGCGGGATATAGAGATAGTCGCGCAGCCAGGTCGACAGCGTGATGTGCCAGCGGTGCCAGAACTCGCTGAAGCTGCCGGCGAGGTAGGGGGCGTTGAAGTTGATCGGCAGCCGGAAGCCGAGCAGGTAGGCGAGGCCGCGCGCGATGTTGGTGTAGCCGGCGAAGTCGCAGAAGATCTGGGCGGGGAACAGGATGATCGCGTACCAGGCGAGCGTGCTGGGGCCGTCGGGCTGCACGGCGTAGTCCCAGATGCCGACGCTCTGGAGATTGATGCCCGAGAGCGCGTAGCCGATGTTGTCGGCGACCACCAGCTTCAGGAAGAAGCCGAGGATCATCAGCCGGAAGCCTTCGAGCCAGACGACCAGGCGGATGCTGCGGACGCGGTGGATCTGGTAGAGGAAGTTGTGGGCCCGGACGATCGGCCCGGCGACCAGCTGCGGGAAGAAGGAAATATAGAAGATGAAGTCGAGGAAGCTGCGGGTCGGCTTTTCTCCCCGATAGACGTCGATCGTGTAGGACATCGACTGGAAGGTGTAGAAGGAGATGCCGATCGGCAGGACGATGCCGCGCAGCGCCGTCGCGATCCCCGGCTCGAGCGGCAGGACCGTCGAGAGGTTCTGGACGAAGAAGCCTGTGTATTTGAAGAAGCCCAGCAGGCCCAGGTTGGCGACGCAGGAGATCGTGACGATCGCGCGGCGGGTCCTGGGGGAGCTGCGGTATTTCTCGATCGCCAGCGCGGCGAAGAAGTCGATGACCGTGCTCAGCAGGATCAGGAAGACGTAGGACGGTTCCTCCCAGCCGTAGAAGACGAGGCTGAGCAGGACCAGGATCGACACGAAGACGCGCGATCCCGACTGCCTGTAGAAAAGCCGGATGACCAGGACGACGAGAAAGAAGACGCCGAACTCGAGCGAGGCGAAGTTCACGGAGCGACCTTCCGGTTAGGCATGGCGCAGCAGTGCAGCATTCGCTTTCCTGATCGTTCTTTGCCTGGGAGCACCTGCGGCTCGAGCGGCGACACGGGGCGACAGGCCGTTTTCCGGATCGATCGACCCTTGAGACAGCGGTTTCTCGAGGGGGAAATCCTTGGTCCGGCCGACAGAGCGGTGAGCGATTCGAGAGGGGATGACTCGTGCCCGAAGGGATAGCATCGGCGTCCGGCCAAGGCAAACAAGGGTCGTACCGATTCGGCGCCGGTTGCTGCCGGTTTCACAAGACTGAAACGAGGCGGACGCGGCGGCAATGCCGCGACGCCGCTCTCCAGGCGCGTCCGGATCGTCAACTGCAGCGGTAGAGGGGGGGCAGGCGGGGCAGGACCATGAAGCGACCATCCGAAGCCTGCCAGTAGTCGAAGACGCCCTCCAGGACGCGCAGATCGCTGTCGGAGCCGAAGATGAACACCCAGCGGGTGCCCTGCTCGTCGAGCAGCGGCACCTGGGTGAAGGTCCGGTCGCGGAACGGGCTCCGCCACATGCCCTCGGTCCCCAGCAGACGGCCGGCGGCCTTGTAGGCCTCGGTCGTCACCTTGGCGCGGCCGTCCGCGGCGACCTCCAGGGTCGGCGCCTCGCCGCTGCCGCACTTGTCGGC
Source organism: Tistlia consotensis USBA 355 (assembly GCF_900177295.1). Taxonomy (GTDB): domain Bacteria; phylum Pseudomonadota; class Alphaproteobacteria; order Kiloniellales; family DSM-21159; genus Tistlia; species Tistlia consotensis. The sequence continues at coordinate 63,039 of NZ_FWZX01000004.1, read as the reverse complement.
GCCGCCCATCGTCCACGAGCCGACCAGGTCCGCGACCTGGAACCTCGGCGGCGGCGGGCGGCTCTCGATCTGGGCGACGACCAGCGCGGCGACGCCGATGGCGACGAGCAGGATCGACAGGCGGATCACGGCCGGGCCTCCCCGGGCTTGCGGGCAAGGGCCTGGACCTGCGGCAGAGCCAGGATCTTGGGCATCAGGTCGTTCATCAGGCGTTGCGAGCTCCTGGCGTCCATGTGGCTGCCCGCCTGTCCCATCAGGTTGGGCAGCATCGCGTGGACGTAGATCCTTTTGTTCTCCTCGTTCATCCGCTTGGCCAGGTAGTAGCCGATGAACTCTCCGTTGTCCTGGATGGCGGTGAGGACGACCAGGATGCCCCGCCGGTCCATCTCGTCGAAGAACTCCTTCGACCCCAGACGGGAGGGCGGAACGGCCCTGTCGACGATCGTCTTCACGGCGGGCGGCGGCTCTGCGGCGGGCAGCTCTCGCATCGGCTTGCCCTCGTCCTCGCCGAAGGCGAAGATCGGTTCGCCGTCCTTGATCGAGGTGTAGATCACCAGGGAGCGCCGGCCGGTGAAGGCCCGCAGCGGCGGCACGATCTGGTGCAGGCGTTTCTGCACGAGCCAGAGGGCCGTCTCGCCGTAGTAGTGCTTGAAGTCGCCCCAGGCGCCGGCCCGGCGGGCTGCTTCACCCCAGCGGGTGCCTTCCAGCAGCAGGAAGCCGTCGTCGTTGACGACGACCATCTTCGGATGCAGGTCGTACTTGCGGATCACGTAGAGCGGCATGAAGCCGCCGCCGCCGAAGAACGACATGTTGAAGCCGCGCAGGCCGATCCTGTCGAGCCAGGGCTGGAAGTACTGGGGCCGGAAGCCGTAGACCGCCCGGGAGTTGCCGAGGAACAGCACATCCGCCTTGCGCGCGGCCTCGACCACGTGGTCCCAGTCGTAGGTGAAGGCGCTGTAGCCGAGCGGCGCACCGCGGGCACTGAGGTAGCTGTCCGCCGAGATGTCCGGGATGCCCGCCTGGTACTCCGTGTGCTCGAGCCGCAGCAGCGGGTTGAGCCGGTCGTACCAGCGCGCCGCAGCCAGGACCACCATGGCCGAGCAGGCGAAGAAAGACAGGTTGAGGATCGCCCTGCGGGTGCGCTTCGCCGCTGACTGGCTGCGCCGCCTGGTGCCGATCCCCGGCCTCACAGGAAAAGAGCTCACCGCCTGGACCATCGACGCACGTGGATGCGACCGGGAGAATGCCCGAGACGATCGCGTCTAGGCCAGCCCCGAGGTGAAGGGCGAGCGAGGCCGGGGCCGGAACCGAGGAGCACTGGCGGCCCGGCCCTCAGAACATCGCTTCGAGCACACGGTCCGGCGGCGTGTGTCCGTCGACGAAGGTCTTGATGTTGATGATGACCTTCTCGCCCATGGCGATGCGGCCCTCGATCGTCGCCGAGCCCATGTGCGGCAGCAGCAGGACGTTGTCGAGCTTGAGCAGCTTCGGGTTGATCGCCGGCTCGTGCTCGAAGACGTCGAGGCCGGCGCCGGCCAGCTCGCCGGAGGCCAGCAGGCGGGCCAGGGCGTTCTCGTCGATCACCTCGCCGCGGCTGGTGTTGACGATGTAGGCGTCGGGCCGCATCAGCTTCAGCCGGCGCGCCGAGAGCAGGTGGAAGGTCGCCGGCGTGTGCGGGCAGTTCACCGAGATCATGTCCATGCGCGCCAGCATCTGGTCGAGGCTCTCCCAGTAGGTCGCCTCGAGCTCGCGCTCGACCTCCTCGGAGACGCGCCGGCGGTTGTGGTAGTGGATCGACAGGCCGAAGCCGCGGGCGCGCCGCGCCACGGCCTGGCCGATCCGGCCCATGCCGATGATGCCGAGCCGCTTGCCCCAGATCCTGTGGCCGAGCATGCCGGTCGGGCTCCAGCCGTTCCAGCTGCCGGAGCGGACGACCCGCTCGCCCTCGGCGAGGCGCCGCGGCACCGCCAGCAGCAGCGCCATGGTCATGTCGGCCGTGTCCTCGGTCAGGACGCCGGGCGTGTTGGTCACGGTGATGCCGCGCTGGCGGGCGGTCTTCAGGTCGATGTGGTCGACGCCGGTGCCGAACGAGGCGATCAGGCGCAGCTTGGGCCCGGCCTGGGACAGGATCGCGGCGTCGATCCGGTCTGTCACCGTCGGCACCAGGATCTCGGCGGTCTTGACCGCCTCGAGCAATGCGGCCTGGCTCATCGGCTGGTCGTCGAGGTTCAGCCGGCAGTCGAACAGCTCCATCATCCGGGTCTCGATGACGTCCGGCAGGCGCCGCGTGACGATGACCAGAGGCTTGCCCATGGCTTCGAAGTCCGCCTTCGCTGTTCGCACGAGGGATGTCCCGGCCGAGGGGTGCCTCGCTTGGGGGGCCCGCGCGCCCTCTTGGCGGGGGCTTTAGCAGGCGGGACAGCGGCTTGTCCAGCGTGCGCCCCCGGGCCGCGCAGGGGGCCCCGGAGCGGCCCGGGCCGCGGCGGGCCGGGCCGGGCGCGGGGTGCGCCGGGAGGCGGCCTTGACGTCGCCCGGGGGGAGGGTTAGGCCGGAGCGCATGAGCCGGGTCCGAGTCGCCGCCGCCCTTGCCTGCCGAGCCGCCGCCGGTGTCCTCGTCGCGCTCTGCCTGCTGCTCGCCGCGGCGCCGCTCGCCGGCACCCTGGTCGCGCCCGCCTGGGCGCAGGCCTCCGTTGGCAGCGCCAGCGGCCTGCCGCTGCCGCGCTTCGTCTCGCTGCGCTCCGACCAGGTCAACCTGCGCGCCGGCCCGGGCCTGCAGTATCCGATCGAGTGGGTCTATCGCCGCGCCGACCTGCCGGTCGAGGTCATCGACGAGTTCGACAACTGGCGCAAGCTGCGCGACTGGGAGGGCACCGAGGGCTGGGTGCATTCCTCGATGATCCAGGCCAAGCGCACCGCCCAGGTGCTGGCGACCTCGGACGGCGGCCCGCGCACCCTGCGGCGCGCGCCGGGCGACGATTCTCCGGCCGTCGCCACCCTGCAGCCGAACGCCATCGGCAACCTGCTCGGTTGCCACAAGGGCTGGTGCCAGCTCGCCTTCGGCAGCTTCGAGGGCTGGCTGAAGCGCGACGAGTTCTTCGGCATCCACGCCAACGAGGCGGACTGAACGGGCCCGTCCCGCTTCGTCGGGGCCGAGCCGGCCCGCCGCGAAGCCCTCAATCCTCCGGCCCGGCGAGGTCCGCGGCCTTGGCCCGCAGCGCCTCGTAGAGGAAGTCGAGCAGGGCGCGGACCCGCGGGTTGCGGCGCAGGTCGCTGTGGGTCAGCAGCCACAGCTGGCCGCTCTCGGCCGGGCCGCGCGGCAGGATCCGCTGCAGCGCCGGCGAGCTCTCGCCCAGCACGCAGGGCAGCAGGGCGGCGCCGATGCCGGCCTCGGCGGCGAGCAGCTGGTTGAGCAGGGAGTTGCTGCGCAAGACGATGCGCTCGCGCGATGCCAGGCCGGCCAGGCGCCGCGCGACCAGGGGCGAGCCCGCCCCCTCCTCCCAGGCGATCCAGTCGAGCGCCGCGGGGTCGCGGCCGGCCAGCGCGGGGATGGCATAGCCGGCCCAGCCGATCGGGCCGATGCAGCGCCCGACGGTCGATTCCGGCGGATTGCTCGTGGCGCGCAGCGCCACGTCGGCCTCGCGCCGGGTCAGGCTCACCGCCCGGTTGTCGAGCACCAGCTCGAGCCGGATGCCGGGCTCGCGCTGCCGGAAGCGGGCGAGCAGCGGCAGCAGCAGGCGCGCGCCCAGGTCGTCGGGCGCGGTCACGCGCAGGCTGCCTTCCAGCCGCTGGCGCTCGCCGGCGAGCCGCGCGTCGAGTCCTTCGACCTCGCGCTCCATAGCCTCGGCGGCCTGCACGACGGCCGCGCCGGTCGCGGTCGGGGCGCGGCCGTCGGCCGAGCGCTCGAACAGCGGCGTGGCCAGGCTGCGCTCCAGCGTCGTGACGCGGCGATAGACCGTCGACTGGTCGAGGCCGAGACGCCGGGCCGCCGCGGCGTAGCTGCCGGCCCGCGCGACGGCGAGCACGAGACGCAGGTCGCTCCAGTCCAGGGTCACGGCGTCACTTGCAAATTTGCAAAGAGGAAGAGGCAATTATCACCATGGCATGGCGGAGTCGCAAGCCACACCTTCCCCGTCATGAGCGGAGCCACCGGCTGCCGCGCCTGCTCCAAGGGGACAAGCCATGACCGATTCCCGTACCGCGCCCTATGCCGCCCTGCTGCTCAGGGTCTCGCTGGGCGTCATGTTCCTCGCCCACTCGCTGATCCTGAAGCTCGGCGTCTTCGGCCTCGCCGGCACGATCGGCTTCTTCGAATCGCTCGGCCTGCCGGCGATCACCGCCTATCTCACGATCTTCGCCGAGGTGACCGGCGGCGTGCTGCTGCTGCTCGGCGTGCAGACCCGCCTGGTCTCGCTGGCTGTGCTGCCGGTGCTGCTCGGCGCCGCCTGGGCGCACTCCGGCAACGGCTGGGTGTTCAGCGGCCAGGGCGGCGGCTGGGAGTACCCGGTCTTCCTGGTGATCCTGGCCCTGGTCCAGGCCCTGCTCGGCGACGGCGCCCTGGCGCTCCGCCTGCGCCTGCCGCTGCTGCCCTCCTGGCTGCAGGGCAGCGCCGCGGCGGCCTGATCCGGGCCGCCGCCGGAACGACAGGAAGGGCCCGTCATGGCGACGGGCCCTTTTTGCATGGCTCGCATTATTGAATTCCGAATTCAGAGGGCTCTAGAGTTGCGCTCATGCGCATCGAGCCCCGCCCGGTCCTGATCGACGAGGTCTACGACCGCCTGAAGCAGGCGATCCTGGCCGGCGAGCTGGCCGCCGGCGCGCCGCTCGCCCAGGAGCCGCTGGCGGCCCGCCTCGGCGTCTCGCGCCAGCCGGTCAGCCATGCGCTGCGCCTGCTGCTGAGCGAGGGCCTGGTCACCGAGCGCGGCCGCCGCGGCCTGATGGTCGCGCCGATCGAGCCGGACCGCCTGCGCGATCTCTACCGGGTGCGCGCGGCGCTCGACGCCCTGGCCGCGCGCCTGGCGGCGGAGCGCGCCGCGGGCGGGGCCGTCGTCGACCTCTCGGCCTGTCTCTCCCAGGGCCGCGCGGCCCTCGCCGACGGCGAGCTGGGCCGGCTGATCGCCGCCGACGTCGCGTTCCACCGCGCGGTCTACGCCGCCTCCGGCAACAGCGCGATCGCCGAGACCGCCGAGGCGGCCTGGCCGCACTTCCAGCGCTCGATGGGGCTGGTGCTCGGCGACCCCGACTACGGCGCGCGGGCCTGGCGCGAGCATGCCGCGATCGCCGAGGCCGTCGGCCGCGGCCAGGCGGAGCGCGCCGAGACCCTGGCCCGGGCCCATGCCGAGCAGGCCGGCGAGGCGACCTGGCGGCGCCTGAGCGCCGAGGTCGCGCCCGCCGCCGAGTCCGCAAGCGGCCCCGAAACCGACCCCGAAACCGACAACAAGGCGGCCTGAAGCCGTCCGCCGTCCCCCACGGAGGAGTCCCGGAGATGAAGCTGACCCCCGAAGAGCTCGCCCATTTCGAGACCGAAGGCTGGCTGTTCCTGCCCGAGCGGTTCGACCGCGAGGAGATCGGCCTGCTGCGCCGCGAGGCCGACGCCGTCTACGCCCAGGAGCGCCAGGAGGTCTGGCGCGAGAAGTCCGGCGTGGCGCGCACTGCCTTCGCCGCCCACACCTTCAACGAGGCCTACCGCCGACTCGGGCGCCATCCGCGCTTGGTCGAGCCGGTCCAGCAGCTGCTCGACGGCCCGGTCTACATGCACCAGTTCAAGATCAACGCGAAGGCCGCCTTCGACGGCGAGGTCTGGCAGTGGCACCAGGACTACGGCACCTGGAAGCGCGACGACGACATGCCCGAGCCGCGCGCCATGAACATCGCCCTGTTCCTCGACGAGGTGACGGCGGTCAATGGCCCGCTGTTCATCGTGCCGAAGAGCCACAAGGCCGGCACGCTGGAGGCCGGGCACGACCTCGAGACGACCTCCTATCCGCTCTGGACGCTCGACCGCGCGACGGTCAAGCGCCTGGCCGACGCGGGCGGCATCGTGGCGCCGCAGGGCCCGGCCGGCTCGGTGCTGATGTTCCACTCGAACATCGTCCACGCCAGCCCGCCGAACATCAGCCCCTGGCCGCGCACGATCGTCTATCTGTCGCTCTGCCACGTCGACAACCACATCCGGCAGTTCAAGCGCGCCGACTGGATCGCGCACCGCGACTTCACGCCGATCGAGCCGCTGTCCGACGACAGCCTGCGCGAGCTCGCCCGGGAGAGCGTCGCGACCCAGGCCGCGGAGTAGCGCCATGAACCTCTATGCGAAGCTGCAGCAGCGCGCTGCCCGCGGCTGGCCGGTCCGCGTCCTGCTGATCGGCGCCGGCAAGTTCGGCTCGATGTTCCTGTCCCAGGTGCCCCACACCCCGGGCCTCGACGTCGCGGCGGTCGCCGACCTCGACCCGCAGCGGGCGCGCGAGGCCTGCCGCCGGGTCGGCTGGGCCGAGGAGCTGATCGAGGCCACCGACTTCGTCGACGACTCCCTGCGGGCGATCGAGCGCGAGGACGTCGAGGTCGTCATCGAGGCGACCGGCAATCCGGCCGCCGGCACCCGCCACGCCCTGGCCGCCATCGCGGCCGGCAAGCACATCGTCATGGTCAACGTCGAGGCCGACGTGCTGGTCGGCCCGCTGCTCGCCCGCAAGGCGCAGGAGGCCGGCGTCGTCTACTCGCTGGCCTACGGCGACCAGCCGGCGCTGATCTGCGAGATGGTCGACTGGGCCCGGTCCTGCGGCTTCGAGGTGGTCTGCGCCGGCAAGGGCACGAAGTACCTGCCGGAGTACCACGCCTCGACCCCCGAGACGGTCTGGGGCTACTACGGCCTCGACCCGGCCGACGCGGCCAAGGGCGGCATGAACCCGCAGATGTTCAACTCCTTCCTCGACGGCACCAAGTCGGGCATCGAGATGGCCGCGGTCGCCAACGCCACCGGCCTGACCCCGCCGCCCTCCGGCCTCGCCTTCCCGCCCTGCGGCGTCGACGACCTGCCGCGGGTGCTCCGGCCGCACAACGAGGGCGGGGTGCTCAACCACTCCGGCACGGTCGAGGTCGTTTCGTCCCTGGAACGCGACGGCCGGCCGGTGTTCCGCGACCTGCGCTGGGGCGTCTACGTCGTCTTCGAGGCGCCGAACGCGTACGCCGCGCGCTGCTTCCGCGAGTACGGCCTGATCACCGATCCCTCCGGGACCCGGGCGGCGATGTACAAGCCCTTCCACCTGATCGGCCTGGAACTCAACGTCTCGGTGCTCTCGGCGGCGCTGCGCGGCGAGGCGACGGGGGCGCCGACCGGCTTCCGCGGCGACGTCGTGGCGACCGCCAAGCGCGACCTCAAGGCCGGCGAGACGCTGGACGGCGAGGGCGGATCCTGCGTCTGGGGCAAGCTGACCGAGGCCGGCGAGAGCCTGGCCAGGGGCGGCCTGCCGATCGGCCTCGCCCACGGCATCAAGCTGGTCCGTCCTGTTTCGGCGGGCCAACCGCTGAGCTACGCCGACGTTCAGATGAACGAGCAGGACGCGACGCTGAAGGTGCGCCGCGAAATGGAACAGGCCTTCGCCGGTCGCGCGGCGGCCGCCGAATAGCGGCGGCGCCGGGGCAGGTAGCCCCGAGTCGGAAAACTATTTGCTCTGAAGACGGGAGAGCGAGATTCCGATTGGAATCATCGACGCGGGGAAATGGCAATTAAATTGCGTTCTTGCACATGCGAGACGGGAAAATCTTTACGGATCACCATTTCGGTGCCATTTTTTTCTTGACAACGTCGGAGTCCATACCGACGGCACCGGGGAGGACGGGCAATGGTTGGATGGATGGAAACAATCGGAATCCTGATCGCGCTCTTCGCGGCACTGTACTTCGCGCGCCTCGCGTGGAAGTTGGGCCTTGGAAGTGGCACAGAGTACAACCGCAATCGTAGTCGGCTAGATGGATTCGGCGCGACTCTCCGCGGGCAAGCGGCGACGAGTGTTAACGGCTCTCGCGACTACCGAGTCGCGGCGGGAATTGCGATAGACACCAAAGCAAATAGATGGGTAGAACAGGGTCGCCTTTCAGACGAAGCTGTTCTGTCGTCGATTAGGCGAACTGAATAATATAATTGAGTCCTGCAAATTGAGATCTGAACCCCCCGTGTTCTGCGGATGGATTCCCGCAGTAAGCGGGCGGTTGTCTTTTAGCGTGTTTGGGCAATCTGAACACCCTACTAAATCTATATCTGCGCATGCTGCAGATCGAACGAGGCGCTATTTAGTAGTCTATCAACGCCGAATCACAGCTGATGCGGTTGTTCCTCTCAAGTCGTTGCTTCTGCCAGCGCTCCACTTGGACGGCGACTTCATATTTCTGTTTCTTGCGTCCACAGACGATGGACGACTTAAGCAAGAGTTCTTGAGAGGAAGAGCCTTTATATTTAGGAGGAGAAGCGGGTGGACAATGATAAAGCGGGAAATCAGGAAGTATAGAGATTATTTAAATGAGTTTCGCTTTTCCAGAGATGAAAAAGTGACGGACTTTGCGAAGGAAAAACACGAGTATTTTATGAATGAGTGCACAAGATTTTGTGTATTCTGTGTGGACGTGTCTATTAGGAGAACCGGCACTACAGAAATATTTCCAGTTATCGAACACGATGGATATCATGACGCACCAAATTTACCTTGCGATTCAAAGGAAAGAGAGCATATTTTGTATATTTTAAGTGCACAGATATTCTATTTCCTGAAGGATATCGGCCATCGACATCAGAATCATGACCCAACAACTGATACGGTAGTTGATTTATATACGAAAGGAGACAATATAGAGTGGAGAATGTCCTCTTTATATAATATTTATAGAAAAGTAATATAGTATAAGAGGCATCCGAACATTGAGACATTTGATAATACTCTCGGTTTGATTGCTTATGCATCTGCTCTATATGAAGTCAGTAAGTCAGAAATCGGAGAAAACGAAGAATTTTCTACGATAAATAGAGATTTTCCGAGATATTTTAGCGCGGAAATATCAGAAAGTATAAAATCCACAAGATCACGTGTCGAGCGGGAAGCGATAAATAGGCAGGAAACAAGAGATTCAATCAGGAATTGGGTCCTATCAATTGTAGGAATAATACTTTCATTTTCGGGAATACTGCAACTATCTGATTACCACATAGACATCTCACCAAATAACAATATAGATATCGCTTTCAAATTTATCTTAAGATACCCAGAGCTGTTTGTGGGGACATCAATCGTGTTAATTGCTTTTTTCTCATACGTATCTGATAAGTTTCATTCAACAAGACGCGTGGACGCGGCTCTCATTAGGTTTTTTAACTCAATGAAGAGAATATATACTATTATGATATTATCAGCAGTCTCAATTATATTACTCACCAGCATAATTTTCTACGGCGTATTTATTCTTCCTTAGAGCCCGGCCTCTTTCGCCAGGCCGCCGATGCGGTCGGCGAAGTCGCGCAGGAACACCGAGCCCTTGACCGTGCGCTGGACCAGCACCGAGCGCTTGTCGCTCTCGTCGACCTTGCGCCGGGCGTAGTCGAGCGCCTCCAGCCGGTGCAGCGCGCGGGTCACCGCCGGCTTCGAGATCGCGAGGCGCCGGGCCAGGCCGCGCACCGTGTGCGGCGGCTCGCCGAGATAGATCTCCAGCAGGATCGCGGTCTGCCGCTGGTTCAGCTCGGCGAGGTCGTGGCTGAGGCTCTCGACCGCGACGCGGTGCCAGAGCGCGAGGGCCTTGCGGGCATCCATGGGCGGGCTCGGCTTGTCGTTTCGACGGCGAAATGATAGCCGCGGCGCCGCCGAGCGGCAAGGCGTCCGGCAAGGCCGCCGGACCGATCTCCCGGGTCAGTCGTGCGGCTTGACCGTGACCACCGTGCACTTGGCCAGGGAGTTGACCTTGAAGGAGACCGAGCCGAGCAGCACGCCGCCGATGTCGCCGATGCCGCGGCTGCCGAGCACGATGCAGTCGGCCTTGTGGCGCTCGGCGAACTCGACGATGGTCCGCGCCGGGTTGCCCGTGCGCACCTCCGCCTTGACGCCCTGCAGGCCGCTGGCCTCGGCGACGTCCCTGGCCTTGTTGACGATCTCCTCGGTGTACTCGTCGAGCACGTACTGCGGCTCGCCGGAGAGCTGCTCGAGCGCCATGAAGCGCTTCACCGATTCGCTCGGCTTCAGCTCCTTGGCGACGGTCAGGATGGTCAGCTGCCCGCCGAACTTCGCGGCCAGGGCGCAGGCCGTCTCGGCGGCCCTCAGGGCGTGCTGCGAGCCGTCGACGCAGCAGAGTATCCGCTCGAACATGATCCCCCCTTGCTTGCTTTCGCAGCACCGGTCGGCGCGACAGCCTAGCACCTCGGGCCGGGAACGCCCAGTCGAGGGGGCCCCGACGACCGCCAGTCTGCGCTTTCGAGCATCGGCCGGGGCTCCCGGATTCCGGCCATTGCTGGCCGATTCGCGCCGAGTCCGGCCGGTTCAGCGGGCGGCGAGATCCTCGATCAGCGCGAAGGCGCTGCGCAGGCCCATCGCCTCGCCGCCCTTGGGCCGGCCCGGCCGGTCCTCGGGATTCCAGGCGAAGAGGTCGAGATGGGCCCAGGCCCGCCCGGCCGAGACGAACTGCTCGAGGAAGAGCGCCGCGGTCACCGAGCCGGCGAAGCCGCCGCTGGAGACGTTGTTGAGGTCGGCGACTCGGCTGTCGAGCATCTTGAGGTAGGGCTGGTGCAGCGGCAGGCGCCACAGCGGGTCGCCGAGCCGCCGGCCGTGGGCCAGCAGCGCCTCGGCGGTCGCGTCGTCGTTGCTGAACAGCGCCGGCAGCTCGGGCCCGAGCGCGACGCGTGCCGCGCCGGTCAGGGTCGCGAAGTCGAGAATCAGGTCCGGGGCCATGGCGTCGGCCTCGGCCAGCGCGTCGCAGAGGATCAGCCGGCCCTCGGCGTCGGTGTTGCCGACCTCGACGGTCAGGCCCTTGCGGGTCCTGAGCACGTCGAGCGGGCGGAAGGCGTTGCCGGAGACGGCGTTCTCGACGCAGGGCACGAGCAGGCGCAGGCGGACCGGCAGCCCGGCGTCCATGACCAGGCCGGCCAGGGCGATGGCGTGGGCGCCGCCGCCCATGTCCTTCTTCATCAGCAGCATGCCCGACGAGGGCTTGAGGTCGAGGCCGCCGCTGTCGAAGCAGACGCCCTTGCCGACCAGCACGACCTGCGGGCCGTCCTCGGCCCCCGGGCCCCGCCAGGTCAGGTCGAGCAGCCGCGGCGCCCGCGCCGCGGCCCGGCCGACCGCGTGGATCGTCGGGTAGTTCTCCGCCAGCAGCGCCTCGCCGACCAGGATCCGGCTGGTCGCGCCGTAGCGCCGGCCGAGCTCGGCGCCGGCCTCGGCGAGCTGCTCCGGGCCCAGGTCCTCGGCCGGGGTGTTGACCAGGTCGCGGACCCGGCAGATCGCCTCGACCAGGCGGCCGACCCGCGCGCGACCGGCACCGGCCGGCCAGGCCAGCCGCGCGAAGGCCCGTTTCGGCGCCTTGTAGCGGGTGAAGGCGTAGCAGCCGAGCGCCCAGCCCAGCGCCGCCGCCTCGGCGACCGCCGCTTCCCCGTCCGCTGCCAGGCGATAGGCGCCTTCGGGCAGCGTGCCGGGCAGGCCGCCCCAGGCCCAGGGGTCGTCGGGTCGCTCGACCCCCAGCAGGACGCCGGCGAGCTTCCCCTCCGCATCCGGCACCAGCGCCTGGCTGCCGGGCCTGGCCGTGAAGCCGGTTGCGGCCAGCCAGGCGCCGAGCGGGGCCGGCTGGCCGGCGGTCCAGGCGGCGAGGCCCTCGGCGGTCACGGCGTGGATCGGCACCGCGCTCGGGTCGGGCTCGGTCAGATGGGCGAGCGGGAGCGGGAAGTCGGTCATGCGGTCTCCGGTCGGCGGCAGGGGTGAGCGGGCAGGGATGAGCGGGCAGGGATGAGCGGGCAGGGATGAGCGGGTTGGCGGTTGACGGCGGCCCGGGCGTCACCTTCCATCGCGGGCACGCGCCCGGGCGGTCGGTTCGGGCCCTGGAGCAGGAGGTCGGAATGTCGGGTGCGGAGTTTACCCTGGTCGTCGCAAACAAGAACTACTCTTCCTGGTCGCTGCGCGGCTGGCTGGCGCTGAAGCTGGCCCTGGCGGAGAGCGGCGCCGGCTTCGAGGAGATCGTGATCCCGCTCGACCAGCCCGAGACCCGGGCCGCGATCCTCGTCCATTCGCCGAGCGGCAAGGTGCCGCTGCTCAGGCACGGCGCGCTCTCGGTCTGGGATTCCCTGGCGATCGGCGAGTACCTGGCCGAGCGCTTCCCCTCGGCCGGGCTCTGGCCCGAGGACCCGACGGCCCGCGCCGTCGCCCGCTCGGTCGTCGCCGAGATGCATTCCGGCTTCGCCAGCCTGCGCGCCGAGCTGCCGATGGACATGCGCAACCGGGCGCCGGCCAGCCCCTCGTCGAAGACCCTGGCCGAGATCGCCCGGGTGCAGGAGATCTGGAACGACTGCAGGGCCGGCTTCGGGGCCGGCGGCGACTTCCTGTTCGGCCGGCCCGGGCTGCCCGACTGCTTCTATGCGCCGGTGGTCAGCCGCTTCGTCACCTACGGCATCCCGCTCGACGGCGCGGCCGCCGCCTACGCCGAGGCGGTCCAGGCCTGGTCGCCCTACCGCGAATGGCTGGCCGCCGGGGAGATCGAGCCCTGGGTGCTCGAGCGGCCCTGAGCCGCTCCGCCCCTCATTTCGGAGGTGGGGGCTTGCAGCCGATAGGGTTTCGATATATCTAAGTCATGATGTATCGAAACCCTATCGGAGACGCTTTCATGTTCCATCATCCCCATCATCGTTCCGAGTGGCGCCGGCGCTTCGCGCACGGCGAAGGCCGCCGCGGCTGTGGCCCCGAGGGTGGCCCCGAGGGCGGCCCTGGGCACGAGCACGGACACCATCGCCACGGCCGCGGCGGCCGGCGCTCGGCCAGGCTGTTCGACCACGGCGAGCTGCGTCTCGTCGTGCTGGCCCTGATCGCCGATCAGCCGCGCCACGGCTACGAGCTGATCAAGGCGATCGAGGAGCGGGCCGGCGGCAGCTACAGCCCGAGCCCCGGCGTGATCTACCCGACCCTGACCATGCTCGAGGAGCTCGGCCAGGCGACGGTCGAGGAGAGCGGCGGCAAGAAGCTCTACGCGGCGACCGACGAGGGCCGCGTCTGGCTGGCCGCCAACCGGGGCGCCGTCGACGCCGCGCTGGCCCGCATGGACGAGGTCGGTGCCGGCCAGGGCGGTCGCCCCGCGCCGCAGCTGGTCCGCGCCATGGAGAACCTGAAGCTGGCGCTGCGCCTGCGCCTGCGCGGCGGGTCGCTGAGCGACGAGCAGCTGCGGCAGATCGTCGAGACGCTCGACGCCGCCGCGGTCGCGATCGAGCGCAGCTAGGGAGGCCGGCCATGACGCGATTCGAAGCCAGCGTCCCGACCGCCCACGCCAGCCGCTACCTGCAGCAGCTCTGCAAGCACTGGAGCCATCGCTTCGAGGTCACGTTCGACGCGACCTCCGGCGAGGTCCGGATGACCGGCGCCACCTGCCGCTTCGAGGCGGCCCCGGAACGCCTGTCGCTGTACCTGGAAGGCGAGGACGCTGCGGCGCTCCCGCGGCTCTGCGGGGTCGTCGCCGACCACCTCAAGCGCTTCGCCTTCCGCGAGGATCTCGCGGTCGAGTGGCGCGAGGCCGCCTAGCGGCCTCCGCTATTCCTCCGGCGGCTGCAGCGTCTCGGGGATCGCCTTGCCGTGGTCCTCGTAGTAGCGCAGCGCGCCGGGGTGCAGCGGCACGCCGAGGCCGTCGAGGGCCGTGGCGAACTGGATCAGCCGGCCCTTCTGGTGGCCGGCGTCGAGCAGATGGCGGGTGTTCTCGTGCCAGAGCGAGGCCGTCACCTCGTAGATCAGCTGGGCATCGATCTCGGCCGAGCAGATCCACTGGGCGCCGACCGACAGCGTCGCGGTCGCGGCCACCCCGCGGTAGAGGCCCGCGCCGACGAAGGCGCGGGCGAAGAAGGGATAGTCCTTCAGCAGCTTCTCGACCGGCGGCCCCTCGATCGGCACCAGCGTGATGGTCATGTCGCGGGCCAGCGCCTCGATCGCGGCCGTCGGTGTGCCGGCGACGTAGAAGAAGGCGTCGAGCGTGCCGCGGCGCATCTGCTCGACCGCCTCGTTGGCGCCGATCATCCGGGCGTCCAGGTCCTTCGGGCTCAGGCCCCAGGCCTGCAGGATCAGCTTGGCGTCGATCTGCGTGCCCGAGCCCTCGCTGTCGATCGAGACGCGCTTGCCCTTGAGATCGGCAACGTTGCGCACCTTGGCGTCGGCCGCGGCGACCAGTTGCACCGACTCGGGATAGAGGTTGGCGATCGCCCTGAGGTTGGCGAGCGGCGGCTTGTCGGCGAAGGGCCCGGCGCCGTGGTAGGCCCAGAAGGCGACGTCGGCCTGGCTGAGCGCCGACTCCAGCCGGCCCTCGGAGACCGCCCGGACGTTGTAGACCGAGCCCTCGGTCGACTGCACGACGGCGATCAACCCGGGCACGCCGCAGCTGCCGCCGGAATCGCAGGGCCGGCTGCCCGGCGGGTGGCTGATCGCGGTGGCCAGCAGGCCGCCGATCGGGAAGTAGGTGCCGGCAGTCGAGCCGGTGCCGATGCGGAAGAAGGTCGGCGCCTCGTCGGCGACCGCCCGCCGCGCCAATCCGCCGGCCAGCCCGCCCGCCAGCAGGGGGGCCAGCGAGAGGCCGGAGAGGAACTGTCGGCGACGCATCGGATGGTCTTCCGGCGACTTCCGGGAGGGCGGGAGGGCCATACGTAGGCCCTTAGAAGACTATAGGCTCTGCTCTGCGCGATATAAAGGCGCCACCGTCGCAAATCGCCGCGATTTCTGTATCTTGGCGCCTCCGTGTCCAGGCCTTCGCATGGACCCGGTGTGGCGACGAAGGGAGGAGAGCGATGAACCTGGCCCGTCTGCTGGCCCGTACGGCGCAGGCCCGCGGCGACCGGCCGGCCCTGGCCCTCGGCGAGCGGGTGCTGACCGACTATGCCGGCCTGGCCGGCCGGGCGGCGCGTCTCGCCGGGGCGCTGCGCGGCCGCTGGGGCCTCGAGCCCGGCGAGCGGGTCGCGCTCGCCATGAAGAACCGGCCCGAATACCTCGAGGCGCTGTTCGGGCTCTGGTGGGCCGGGCTCGCCGCGGTGCCGATGAACGCCAAGCTGCACGGCCGCGAGTTCCGCTACATGCTGGAGCACTCCGGCGCCCGGCTCTGCTTCGCGAGCCCCGAGCAGGCGGCGGCGATCGCCGGCGAGAGCGCGGGCCTGGACCGGCTGGCCGAGCTGGTCGAGGTGCCGGGCCCGGCCTGGGACCGCCTGTTCGAGGCCGAGCCGCTGCCGCCCGCCGAGTCCGCCGAGACCGAGCTCGCCTGGCTGTTCTACACCAGCGGCACGACTGGCCGGCCCAAGGGCGCGATGCTGAGCCACCGCAACCTGCTGGCCATGACCGCCTGCTACTTCGCCGACGTCGATCCCGTGGCGCCGACGGATTCGATCCTGCACGCCGCGCCGCTGTCGCACGGCTCCGGCCTCTACGTGCTGCCGCATGTCGCGCAGGGCGCCCTGCAGGTCGTGCCGGAATCGGGCGGCTTCGACCCGGCCGAGGTCTTCGAGCTCTTCGCCGCGCACCGCGGCATCGGCTTCTTCTTCGCGCCGACCATGGTCAAGCGCCTGGTCGAGCATCCGGCCGCCGGCTCGGTCGACCCGGCCAACTTCAAGACCTGCGTCTACGGCGGCGGGCCGATGTACCTCGCCGACATCGAGCAGGCGCTCGAACTGTTCGGCCAGCGCTTCGTGCAGATCTACGGCCAGGGCGAGAGCCCGATGACCATCACCGCCCTGCCGCGCTGGGAGCACGGCCGGCGCGACGACCCGCGCTGGCGCGACCGCCTCGCCTCGGTCGGCCGCGCCCAGCTGCTGGTCGAGATGCGGGTCGCCGGCCCCGGCGGCGAGGGGAGCGCCGCCGCCCTGCCGCCGGGCGAGACCGGCGAGGTGCTGGCGCGCGGCCCTTCGGTGATGGCCGGCTACTGGCACGACCCGGAGGCGAGCGCGCGGGCCCTGGCCGGCGGCTGGCTGCACACCGGCGACCTCGGCAGCCTGGACGCCGACGGCTTCCTGACCCTGAAGGACCGCTCGAAGGACGTCATCATCTCGGGCGGCAGCAACATCTATCCCCGCGAGGTCGAGGAGGTGCTGCTGCGCCACGACGGCGTGCTGGAGTGCTCGGTCGTCGGCGGCGCCCACCCGGACTGGGGCGAGGAGGTCGTGGCCTTCGTGGTCGCGCGGCAGCCGGGCGCGGTCACGCCCGAGGCGCTCGACGCGCTCTGCCTCGCCGAGATCGCCCGCTTCAAGCGGCCGAAGCGCTACCGCTTCGTCGAGAGCCTGCCGAAGAACAACTACGGCAAGGTGCTGAAGACCGAGCTCCGGCAGCTGCTGGAGGACGTGCCGGACTGAGCCGTGCCCCGGGTCCCGCCGCCGGCTCCGGGCGCTGCGGCGACCTGCCCGCCGTGCGGGTCAGACCCTCTCTTGTGCGGCTGCCGGGATCGGCGTAAAGCTCCGGCCCGACCGTTCTACCGCACTGCAAGATGAGGGAGAGTAAGGCTCATGGCTCGCAACAAGATCGCCCTGGTCGGCGCCGGCAACATCGGCGGAACGCTCGCCCATCTGGCGGCCTTGAAGGAGCTCGGCGACGTCGTGCTGTTCGACATCGCCGAGGGCATTCCCCAGGGCAAGGCCCTCGACCTCGCCCAGAGCGGCCCGGTCGAGGGCTTCGACGCGAAGCTGAGCGGCGCCAACGACTACAGCGCGATCGCCGGGGCCGACGTGGTGATCGTCACCGCCGGCGTTGCGCGCAAGCCCGGCATGAGCCGTGACGACCTGCTCGGCATCAACATGAAGGTCATGGGCCAGGTCGGCGCCGGCATCAAGCAGCACTGCCCCGACGCCTTCGTGATCTGCATCACCAACCCGCTCGACGCCATGGTCTGGGTGCTGCGCGAGGCCTGCGGCCTGCCCCACGAGAAGGTCGTCGGCATGGCCGGCGTGCTCGACTCGGCGCGCTTCCGCCACTTCCTGGCCGAGGAGATGGGGGTCAGCGTCGAGGACGTCTCGGCCTTCGTGCTCGGCGGCCACGGCGACACCATGGTGCCGACGGTGCGCTACGCGACGGTCGCCGGCATCCCGCTGCCCGACCTCATCAAGATGGGCTGGATCAGCCAGGAGACGCTGGACCAGATCGTCCAGCGCACGCGCGACGGCGGCGCCGAGATCGTCGGCCTCCTGAAGACCGGCTCGGCCTTCTACGCCCCGGCCTCCTCGGCGATCGCCATGGCCGAGAGCTACCTCAAGGACAAGAAGCGCGTGCTGCCCTGCGCCGCCTGGCTGAAGGGCGAGTACGGCGTCGACGGCCTCTACGTCGGCGCGCCGGTGGTGATCGGCGCCAAGGGCGTCGAGCGCGTCGTCGAGCTGTCGCTCAACGCCGAGGAGCAGGCGATGTTCGACAAGTCGGTCGGCGCCGTGAAGGGCCTGGTCCAGGCCTGCAAGGACCTCGCCGCCAAGAGCGCGTAAGTCCGCGGCGGCGCGGCCTCCGCTCTCCGGCGTCGGGCGCCGCCCTGCGCGGTTGCACTGCAGCGTCGGGGTGCTAGAGTGCCGCCCGCCCGAGGGACGGGCGCCGCGCGGCCGCCGTTCGGGGTGGGCCGCTCGCGGCGTCCCGCCGCTTGACCGAGACGCTTCAACGAAACCGCAAGCGAGCGCGCCCGCATGAATATCCACGAATACCAGGCGAAGAGCCTGCTCAAGAAGTTCGGGGTCGCCGTCCCCGAGGGCTATGTCGCCTACACGCCGGAGGAGGCCGAGGAGGCTGCCGCCAAGCTCGGCGGCCCGGTCAGCGTGGTCAAGTCGCAGATCCACGCCGGCGGCCGCGGCGCCGGGCGCTTCAAGAGCGATCCCGACGGCAAGGGCGGCGTGCGCGTGGTCAAGGGCGGCCCGGCCGAGGTCAAGGCCGAGGCCGGCAGGATGCTGGGCGAGACGCTGGTCACCAAGCAGACCGGCCCGGCGGGCAAGGAAGTCAAGCGGCTCTACGTCGAGCAGGGCTGCGACATCGCCCGCGAGCTCTACCTCTCGATGCTGCTCGACCGCGCGACCGGCCGGATCACCATCGTCGCCTCGACCGAGGGCGGCATGGAGATCGAGGAGGTCGCCGCCGAGCACCCGGACCGGATCGTCCGCCAGGCGATCGACCCGGCGGTCGGCCTGATGCCCTTCCAGTGCCGCAAGATCGCCTTCGCGCTCGGCCTCGAGGGCAAGCAGATCGGCGCCGCCACCAAGTTCCTGTCGGCGATGTACAAGGCCTACACCGAGCTCGACGCCTCGCTGGTCGAGATCAACCCGCTGGTCGTCACCGGCGACGGCTCGGTGATCGCGCTCGACGCCAAGATGGGCTTCGACGACAACGCCCTGTTCCGCCACGCCGACATCGCCGAGATGCGCGACGAGGACGAGGAGGACCCGACCGAGCTCGAGGCCTCGCGCCACGAGCTCAACTACATCAAGCTCGACGGCAGCATCGGCTGCATGGTCAACGGCGCCGGCCTGGCCATGGCGACGATGGACATCATCAAGCTCTACGGCGGCTCGCCGGCCAATTTCCTCGACGTCGGCGGCGGGGCGACCAAGGAGCGCGTCACCGCGGCCTTCAAGATCATCCTCTCCGACCCCAATGTAGAGGGCATCCTGGTCAACATCTTCGGGGGCATCATGCGCTGCGACATCATCGCGGAGGGCGTCGTCGCGGCGGCCCGCGAGGTCAGCCTGCACGTGCCGCTGGTGGTGCGCCTGGAGGGCACCAACGTCGAGCGGGGCAAGGAGATCCTCAACGAGAGCGGCCTCGCCATCGTCTCGGCGGACAACCTGGCCGACGCAGCGGAAAAGGTCGTCAAGGCCGTGAAGGAGGCGCAGTAATGGCCGTCCTGGTCGACAAGAACACCAAGGTCATCTGCCAGGGCTTCACCGGCGCGCAGGGCACCTTCCATTCCGAGCAGGCGATCGCCTACGGCACCCGCATGGTCGGCGGCGTGACCCCCGGCAAGGGCGGCACGACGCACCTCGACCTGCCGGTCTTCAACACCGTCGCCGACGCGGTCGCCGAGACCGGCGCCGACGCCAGCGCGATCTACGTGCCGCCGCCCTTCGCGGCCGACGCGATCCTCGAGGCGATCGACGCCGGCATCCGCCTGGCGGTCTGCATCACCGAGGGCATCCCGGTGCTCGACATGGTCAAGGTCAAGCGCGCCCTGCAGGGCTCGGGCACGCGCCTGATCGGACCGAACTGCCCGGGCGTGATCACCCCGGACGAGTGCAAGATCGGCATCATGCCGGGCCACATCCACCGCCGCGGCAAGATCGGCATCGTCAGCCGCTCTGGCACGCTGACCTACGAGGCGGTCGCCCAGACCACGGCGGCCGGCCTCGGCCAGTCGACCTGCATCGGCATCGGCGGCGACCCGGTCAACGGCACGAACTTCGTCGAGAGCATCAAGATGTTCCTCGACGACGAGGAGACCGAGGGCATCATCATGATCGGCGAGATCGGCGGCGACGCCGAGATCATGGGTGCCGAGTACTACAAGGCTGCCGGCTCGCCGAAGCCGGTCGCCGGCTTCATCGCCGGCCGCACGGCCCCTCCGGGCCGCCGCATGGGCCATGCCGGCGCGGTGATCTCGGGCGGCAAGGACACCGCCGACCACAAGATCGCGGCGCTGCAGGCGGCCGGCATCTTCGTAGCGGACTCGCCGGCCAGCCTCGGCAGCACCATGCTCAAGGCAATGAGCGAGTTCAAAGGCTAGCGCAAAGGAAAGGGCGGCCCCGGCCGCCGTCGGCCGGGCCCGTGCGACGGACATGGCGAACGATATGGCTCAGCCGATCCTGATCGGCCCGAACGCGGAGCAACTGGTCGCAACCTACGCCCGCTACCTGGGCGATCCGGGGTCGGTGGGCCAGGACTGGAAGGCCCTCTTCGACGACCTGGCCGACGACGCCCGCAGCGTCCTCGAGCGGGCCGTCGAGCGGCCGGCCGGCGCCGGCAACGGCGCCGCCGTGCCGATCGGCGGGCCGTTCCCGGCGGGCGAGGGCGGCGTGCGCGCTGCGACGGTCGATTCGATCCGCGCGCTGATGCTGATCCGCGCCTATCGGGTGCGCGGCCACCTGGAGGCCAATCTCGACCCGCTCGGCCTGGCGCCGAGGGCCCGGCACCCGGAGCTCGATCCGGCCAGCTACGGCTTCACCGAGGCCGACTGGGACCGGCCGATCTTCATCGACAACGTGCTCGGCTTCGAGACCGCGACGCTGCGCCAGATCATGGAGGCGCTGCGCCAGATCTACTGCGGCTCGATCGGCGTCGAGTTCATGCACATCCAGGATCCGGACCAGAAGCGCTGGATCCAGCAGCGCATCGAGAACCGCGAGCTGAACCGCACCGACTTCACGGTGCCGGGCAAGCGCGCGATCCTGGAGCGCCTGGCCGCGGCCGAGACCTTCGAGCGCTTCCTCGACAAGAAGTACACCGGCACCAAGCGCTTCGGCCTCGACGGCGGCGAGGCGATGATTCCGGCCCTGGAACAGATCCTCAAGCGCGGCGGGCAGCTCGGCCTCAGGGAGGTCGTGATCGGCATGCCGCACCGCGGTCGCCTGAACGTGCTCGCCAACTTCATGGGCAAGCCCTTCACCGCGATCTTCAAGGAGTTCAAGGGCGGTGCCACCAGCCCCGAGGACGTCGGCGGCTCGGGCGACGTCAAGTACCACCTCGGCACCTCGGCCGACCGCGAGTTCGACGGCAATCCCGTCCACCTGTCGCTGACCGCCAACCCCTCGCACCTCGAGGCGGTCGACCCGGTGGTGGTCGGCAAGGTGCGCGCCAAGCAGGCGCAGCGCCAGGACAAGGACCGCACCGAGGTCATGGCGCTGCTGATGCACGGCGATGCCGCCTTCTCCGGCCAGGGCCTGGTGCCGGAGACGCTCGACCTCTCGGAGCTCAAGGGCTACCGGATCGGCGGCACGATCCACTTCATCGTCAACAACCAGATCGGCTTCACCACCAACCCGGTGAACTCGCGCTCCGGGCCCTACTGCTCGGAGCCGGCGAAGGTCATCCAGGCGCCGGTGTTCCACGTCAACGGCGACGACGCCGAGGCCGTCGTCCATGTCGCGCGCATCGCCACGGAGTTCCGCCAGACCTTCAAGAAGGACGTGGTGATCGACATGTTCTGCTACCGGCGCTTCGGCCACAACGAGGGCGACGAGCCGGCCTTCACGCAGCCGCTGATGTACTCGACGATCCGCAACCACCCGACGACCCGCGAGATCTACGCCGGCAAGCTGGTCGCCGAGGGCGTGGTCAGCGACAACGAGGCGGGCAAGCTGGTCGAGGAGTGGTACGAGCGGCTGGAGCGCGACTTCGAGGCGGCCAGCTCCTACAAGTCCAACAAGGCCGACTGGCTGGAGGGCGCCTGGGCCGGCCTGTCGCCGGTCAAGGGCTACGACGCCCGGCGCGGCCACACCGCGGTCAAGGAGGACGACCTGAAGAAGGTCGGCTTCAAGCTCTGCGAGGTGCCCGCGGGCTTCAACGTCAACCGCAAGATCGCCCGCCAGCTCGAGGCGAAGCGCAAGGCCATCGAGTCGGGCGAGGGCATCGACTGGTCGACGGCCGAGGCGCTGGCCTTCGGCACGCTGGCGCTCGAGGGCTACCCGGTGCGCATGTCCGGCCAGGACTCGAACCGCGGCACCTTCTCCCAGCGCCATGCCGCGCTGATCGACCAGGAGACCGAGGAGGCCTACAAGCCGCTGCAGAACCTGGCGCCCGACCAGGCACCGGTCGAGATCGTCGACAGCCCGCTCAGCGAGCTCGCCGTGCTCGGCTTCGAGTACGGCTATTCGCTGGCCGAGCCGCGGGCACTGGTCGTCTGGGAGGCGCAGTTCGGCGACTTCGCCAACGGCGCCCAGACGATCATCGACCAGTTCATCGCCTCGGGCGAGGCCAAGTGGCTGCGCATGACCGGCCTGGTCATGCTGCTGCCCCACGGCTACGAGGGCCAGGGCCCCGAGCACTCCTCGGCGCGGATCGAGCGCTTCCTGCAGCTCTGCGCCCAGGACAACCTGCAGGTCGTCAACTGCACGACCCCGGCCAACTACTTCCATGCGCTGCGCCGCCAGGTGCACCGCGACTTCCGCAAGCCGCTGGTCGTGTTCACGCCGAAGTCGCTGCTGCGCCACAAGCGCTGCATCTCCAGCCTGGCCGAGATGGGCGGCGACAGCTCGTTCCACCGGGTGATCACCGAGGACGCCTCGGCCGCCGCGATCAGGAAGGCGAAGCAGCTCGTGCTGTGCAGCGGCAAGGTCTACTACGACCTGCTGGAGGCGCGCGAGGAGAAGGGCATCGAGGACATCCACCTGATGCGCCTGGAGCAGCTCTACCCCTTCCCCAGCGACACCCTGCTGAGCGAGCTGGCCAAGTACGCCCACTGCGAGCTGGTCTGGTGCCAGGAGGAGCCCCGCAACATGGGCGCCTGGTCGCTGATCAGCGAGTTCCTCGAGGAGATCGCCGAGGAGGCGGGGGTCCACAACCCGCGGCCGCGCTACGCCGGACGCTCGGCCGCCGCCTCGCCGGCGACCGGCCTGTTCCAGCGTCATCTGGACGAGCAGGCGAAGCTGGTCGAGGAGGCGCTGACCGTCGGCCTGCCGCGCTATGGCCGGATCGGCTACCGCAAGGCGGCGATGAACGGCAAGACCGCCTCGAGCGACGTCGCGACCCCGGTCGCCGCTGCCAAGGCGGCGCCGGCGTCGGCGGCCCCGGTCGAGGTTCCGGCCAAGGCCAAGGCGAAGACCCCCGCCAAGGCCGGATCGAAGCCGGCGGGCAAGAAGGCGTCCGGGGCCGCGAGCGGCCGCGGCAGCAGGAAGCAGGCCGCCGAGTAGGCGGTGCCGGCCGCAGTCCCGGCGGCCGGGGACTAGGGAACGAGAAGGCGGAGCATGGCAGCGGAGATCAAGGTCCCCACGCTGGGCGAATCGGTGACCGAGGCGGTCGTCGCCAAGTGGCTCAAGGCTGAAGGCGAGAGCGTCGCCCTCGACGAGGCGCTGGTCGAGCTGGAGACCGACAAGGTCACGCTGGAGGTCAACGCGCCCGAGGCCGGCACCCTGACCGAGATCGCCGCCCAGGAGGGCGAGAGCGTCGAGGTCGGCGCCCTGCTCGGCCGCATCGGGGCCGGCGACGGCAAGGCCGCGGCCAGGCCGGCGCCTGCCGCCGCGGCTCCGGCGCCCGCGCCGACCGCCGCCGCCCCTGCGCCCGCCGCTGCTCCTGCACCCGCCGCGGCTCCGGCGGCTGCCGGCGGCGGCAAGCTCCACGAGATCAAGGTGCCGACCCTCGGCGAGTCGGTGACCGAGGCGGTGATCGCCAAGTGGCTGAAGCGGCCGGGCGAGGCGGTCGCCGCCGACGAGGCGATCCTCGAGCTGGAGACCGACAAGGTCAGCCTCGAGGTCAACGCCCCGGTCGCCGGCACCCTGGCCGAGACCCTGGCCGAGGAGGGCGCGACCGTCGAGGTCGGCGCCCTGCTGGCGCGCGTCGCCGAGGGTGGCGGCGCGGCCGCTCCCGCCGCGGCGCCCGCCCCCGCGTCGGCGCCTGCTCCGGCCCCCCCCGCACCCGCCACTCCTGCGGCGGCCACTCCCGCACCGGCCGCCGCGACGCTCGATCCCGGCAGCGCTAGGCGCACCGACGGCAAGGTGACGGCCGGCGACCTCGCCGCCTTCCTGGCCCAGGGTGCGCCGAGCTCGGCCATGACCCTCTCGCCGGCCGTCGCGCGCCTCGTCGAGCAGAACGGCCTCGACCCCTACCGGATCCCGGCGACGGGGCCGCAGGGCCGCCTGACCAAGGAGGACGTCGAGGCCGTGGTCGAGGGCCGCGTCGCCCTGAAGCCGAAGCCGACGGTCGCCGGCGCGCCCGCCGCCGCGCCCTCCGCTCCGGCCGCAGTGCCCGCCCCGGCCCCGGCCGGCGCCGCGCCGCGCGAGCGCCGCGAGCGCATGTCGAAGCTGCGCCAGACGATCGCGCGCCGGCTCAAGGAGTCGCAGAACAACGCGGCGATGCTGACGACCTTCAACGAGGCCGACATGTCCGCGGTGATGGACCTCCGGGCCCGCTACAAGGACGGCTTCGAGAAGAAGCACGGCGTCAAGCTCGGCTTCACCGCCTTCTTCGCCAAGGCCTGCGTCAAGGCGCTGAAGGAGGTGCCAGCGGTCAACGCCCGCATCGACGGCACCGAGATCGTCTACAACGAGTTCTACGACATCGGCATGGCGGTCTCGGCGCCCCAGGGCCTGATGGTGCCGGTGATCCGCGACTGCGACGGCAAGTCCTTCGCCGAGATCGAGAAGGCGCTCGGCGATCTCGCCGGCCGCGCCCGCGACGGCAAGCTGGCGATCGACGAGATGCAGGGCGGCAGCTTCACCATCACCAACGGCGGCGTGTTCGGCTCGCTGGTCTCGACGCCGATCCTCAACGCGCCGCAGTCGGGCATTCTCGGCCTGCACAAGATCCAGGACCGGCCGGTCGCGATCGGCGGCAAGGTCGAGATCCGGCCGATGATGTACCTGGCCCTGTCCTACGACCACCGCATCGTCGACGGCCGCGAGGCCGTGACCTTCCTGGTCAAGGTCAAGGAAGCCATCGAGGACCCCGAGCGCCTGCTGCTCGACCTCTAGCCTTTTTCTCCCTCTCTGCCCCTCCGGGGCGGAGAGGGCCGGGGAGAGGTGGGGCGATCCCGCGGAGACCGGTCCGCCTGCCTCCACTGCCGTCCCCTACCTCTCCCATCCCCTCTCCGCCCCCAGGGGCAGAAAGGGGATGGGCACCTCGCCTTGTTAGCCTCCGGGCTTTCCGGCAAGGTGCCCTGCGCCTTTCGGACGATGCCAAGACGGAGCGAAGCGACATGGCCGAGCAGGCTTACGACCTCATCGTGATCGGTGCCGGGCCCGGCGGCTACGTCTGCGCGATCCGCGCGGCGCAGCTCGGCCTCAAGGTCGCCTGCGTCGAGAAGCGCGCGACGCTCGGCGGCACCTGCCTCAACGTCGGCTGCATCCCCTCCAAGGCGCTGCTGCAGGCCAGCGAGAAGTTCGAGGAGGCGGCGCACGCCCTGGGCGCCTTCGGGGTCAAGGTCGGCAAGCTCGAGCTCGACCTCCCGACCATGCTCGGCCACAAGGACAAGGTCGTCGAGGCCAACGTCAAGGGCGTCGAGTTCCTGTTCAAGAAGAACAAGGTCGACTGGCTGAAGGGCAGCGGCCGGATCACGGCGCCGGGCACCGTCGAGGTCGCCAGCGATCAGGGCGGCACGGCCTACCAGGCGAAGAGCATCGTCATCGCGACCGGCTCGACCCATGTCGACCTGCCGGGGGTGACGGTCGACGAGAAGCAGATCGTCTCCTCGACCGGGGCGCTGAGCTTCGCCAAGGTGCCGAAGCACCTGGTCGTGGTCGGCGGCGGCTACATCGGCCTGGAGATGGGCTCGGTCTGGCAGCGGCTCGGCGCCAAGGTCACCGTCGTCGAGTTCCTCGACCGCCTGGTGCCGACCATGGACGGCGAGGTCGGCAAGCAGTTCCAACGCATCCTCGGCCGCCAGGGCATGACCTTCAAGCTCTCGACCAAGGTGACCGGCGCCAAGACCTCGAAGAGCGGCGTCAAGCTGACCGTCGAGCCCGCCGCCAAGGATTCCAAGGGGGGCGGCGAGGCCGAGACGATCGACTGCGACGCCGTGCTGGTCGCGATCGGCCGCAAGCCCTACCTCGAGGGCCTCGGGCTGGAGGCCGCCGGCGTCGCGCTCGACGAGCGCGGCCGGGTCAAGGTCGACGGCCACTTCGCGACCAACGTCCCGGGGATCTACGCGATCGGCGATGCGATCCCCGGTCCGATGCTGGCCCACAAGGCCGAGGAGGAGGGCGTCGCCCTCGCCGAGCACCTGGCCGGCCAGGGCGGCCACGTCAACTACGAGACCGTCCCCGGGATCGTCTACACCTGGCCCGAGGTCGCCAGCGTCGGCCGGACCGAGGAGGAGCTGAAGCAGGCCGGCATCGAGTACCGGGTCGGCAAGTTCCCCTTCATGGCCAACGGCCGGGCGCGCGCCATGAACGCGACCGACGGCTTCGTGAAGATCCTGGCCGACAAGGCAAGCGACCGGATTCTCGGCGCCCACATCCTGGGCCCCGACGCCGGCCACCTGATCCACGAGGTCGTGGTCGCCATGGAGTTCGGCGGCTCGGCCGAGGACCTCGGCCGCTCGTTCCACGGCCACCCGACCCTCAACGAGGCGGTCAAGGAGGCGGCGCTGGCCGTCGAGGGCCGGCCGATCCACATCTAGGCCGGGCCGGTCAGCGGCATCGCGCCGCTGGCATCCGCGGCCCGGCGCGGATATATCCCCGCCATGTCCGCCGTCACCCTGTCCCGCTCCGCCCGGACCAGCCGCGCGGCGCCACGCGCCGTCGCGGCCTGGCTGCTGATCTGCTGCGCCATGATCTTCGCCATGGCGGTGATCGGCGCGATCACGCGCCTCACCGAGTCCGGCCTCTCGATCATGGAATGGGATCCGATCACCGGCGCGATCCCGCCGCTCAGCCACGCCGAGTGGGAGCGCCTCTTCGGGCTCTACCAGGAGACCGGCGAGTACAGGAGCCTGCCCGGCGGCATGACCCTGGGCGGCTTCCAGCAGATCTTCTGGTGGGAGTGGATCCACCGGCTCTGGGGCCGGACGATCGGGCTCGTCTACCTGCTGCCCTTCCTCTGGTTCCTGTGGCGCCGCAAGGTGCCGGCGGGCTTCGCCGCGCCGCTCTGGATCGGCTTCGGGCTCGGCGCCCTGCAGGGCTTCATGGGCTGGTTCATGGTCGAGAGCGGCTTCTCGGCGCGCACCGACGTCAGCCAGTACCGGCTGGTCATGCACCTCGGCCTCGCCCTGCTGATCTACAGCTACCTGCTGTGGATCGCGCTCTCGCTGCTGCGCGGCGTCACGCCCCCAGCGCCCCGCGCGCCCAGGCGCAGCCTGCCGATCTTCCTGGCACTGCTGGTGCTGACCCTGGCGGCCGGCGGCTTCGTCGCCGGCACCGATGCCGGCCTGACCTACAACACCTTCCCGCTGATGGACGGCCGGCTGGTGCCGAGCGGCTACGCGGCGCTCAGCCCCTGGTGGCTGAACTGGTTCGAGACCATCGCGGCGGTGCAGTTCGACCATCGCCTGCTGGCGACCCTGACCCTGCTCGGCGCGCTGGCCCTGGCCTGGCGAAGCTGGGCGCGTGCCGGCGGCACGCCGCTCGCCCGCGGCCTGGCGCTGGTCGCCGCCGCGGCGCTGCTGCAGTACTGCCTCGGCGTCGCGACCCTGCTCGCCGCGGTGCCGGTGCCGCTCGGCGCGCTGCACCAGGCCGGGGCGATCCTGCTGCTGACCGCCACGGTCGACGCCCTGCACCGGCGCTTCGCCCGGCCGCGCGCCTCGGCGGGGACGGCGCCGGGCATGGCAGGGGTCGCGCGCTGACGGCTTGACGGGACCGGGGACGGCGGGGAGGCTGGCGGCCCTTCCAAGCGCCGCGAGCCCGCCATGACGCCGATCCTCTACCTGACCCGCATCCTCTTCGACTTCGGTGCCCTGAAGGTCCTGGCCGAGGAGCTGGCGGCGCTCGGCGTGACGCGCCCGCTGCTGGTCACCGACAGGGGCATCGTCGCCGCCGGCCTCGTCGAGCGGCTGCGTGCCGTGCTGCCGGACAGCATGCCGGTGACCCTCTTCGACGGCACGCCGGAAAACCCGACGGAAACCGCGGTCGAGGCGGCCGTTGCCGCCTACCAGGGGGCCGGCTGCGACGGCCTGGTCGCGCTCGGCGGCGGCAGCTCGATCGACCTCGCCAAGGGCGTCGCCCTGCTGGCGACCCATCCCGGGCCGCTGGAGCAGTACGCCGCGATCCTCGGCGGCGTGCCGAAGATCACCGACCGGGTGGCGCCCCTGGTCGCGATCCCGACCACCGCCGGCACCGGCAGCGAGGTCGGCCGCGCCGCCCTGATCACCCTGACCGACGGCCGCAAGCTCGGCTTCCTGGCGCCGCACATGATCCCCAGGGTCGCGCTCTGCGATCCCGAGCTGACCCTCGGCCTGCCGCCGCGGCTCACCGCCGCGACCGGCATGGATGCGATCACCCACTGCATCGAGACCTACCTGAGCCCGCGCGACAACCCGCCGGCCGAGGCGATCGCCCTTGACGGCCTGGCGCGCGGCTGGGGCGCGATCCGCCGGGCCGTCGCCGACGGCGCGGATCGCCAAGCGCGGCGCGAGATGCTGCTGGCCTCGCTGATGGGCGGCATGACCTTCCAGAAGGGCCTCGGCGCGGTCCACGCCATGTCGCACCCGCTCGGCGGCCTCGAGAGCCCGCGCCTGCACCACGGCACGCTCAACGCCGTGATCCTGCCGGCCGTGCTGCGCTTCAACGCCGGCCACGTCGGCAGCAAGTATGCGCGCCTCGCCCGGGCGATTGGCCTGCCCGAGGGGGCCGACCTCGCCGAGGCGGTCGAGGCGCTCAACGTAGACCTCGGCCTGCCGGCCAGCCTGAAGGCCATGGGCGTGCCCGCCGGGGTGCTGCCGAAGATGGTCGAGGGCGCGCTCGCCGACCACTCCAACGCCAGCAACCCGCGCCCGGCGACCAGGGCCGACTACGAGGCCCTGTTCGCCGCCGCCTACGGCTGAACCACCCAGGGAGAGACCCAGCATGCACCTGATCGGCCGCGACCTATCCCCCTTCGTGCGGCGCAGCGCCGTCAGCCTCGAGCTGCTCGGCTTCGACTTCGAGCGCCGTCCGCTGGCGACCGGGCCGGACCTGGAGGCGATCAAGCAGGTCAACCCGCTCGGCCGCGTGCCGGCGCTGGTGCTCGACGACGGCGCGGTGATCCTCGACTCGGCGGCGATCCTCGACTGGGCCGACCAGGAGGCCGGCCCGGAGCGCGCGCTGATCCCGCCGTCGGGGCCGGAGCGCCGGCAGGTGCTGCACAGCGTCTGCCTCGCCGTCGGCGCCGCCGAGAAGGCGGTGGGCTCGGCCTACGAGCGCAACCTCAAGGCCGAGGGCAAGACCGACCCGGCCTGGGTCGAGCGCCTTGAGGGCCAGGCAGCCGGCGGCCTCGCCGCCCTGGAGCAGGCGCTCGGCGAGGCAGAGTGGTTCCACGGCCGCCCGACCCAGGCCGACATCACCGCCGCGATCGTCTACGACTTCATGGGCGTGATGACGCCGGGCATCGTGCCGGAGGGCCGCTACCCTCGGCTCGCCGCCCTGACCGAGCGGCTGAACGAGACGCCGGCCTTTCGCTCGACCAGCCTCGACCCCTTCCGCAAGAAGTAGGACCCATGGAGATCGCTTGCGATTTCGACGGCGGCAACATCGAGCTCGTTGCCGTCGAGGACCGCGAGGGCGGTCGCAGGGCCCGCCTGCGCATCCGGCCGGACGGCAAGGCCGCCTTCCACCAGTGGTTCTTCTTCAAGGTCATGGGCGAGCCCGGCGCAGGCTGGTCCTTCGAGATCGAGAACGCCGGCTCGAGCAGCTATCCCCGGGGCTGGGACGGCTACGACGTCGTCGCCTCGACCGCCGGCCCGGCCGGGCCGGCCGAGGCCTGGGTCCGGGTGCCGAGCCGCTACGCCGAGGGCCGGCTGTCGTGGTCCTTCGCCGCGGCCGGCGGCGAGGCCTGGTTCGCCTACTTCGCGCCCTACTCCCTGGCGCGCAACCGCGCCCTGGTCGCGCGCGCGGCCGAGAGCCCGCTGGTCCGCCATGAGGTCCTTGGCCAGACGCTGGAGGGCCGGCCGATCGACCTGCTGAGTGCCGGCGGCGGCGCCCAGCCGGTCTGGGTGATCGCCCGCCAGCATCCGGGCGAGACCATGGCCTCCTGGTGCGTCGAGGGCCTGCTCGACCGCCTGCTCGATCCCGAGGACGCCGTGGCGCGCGCCCTGCTCAAGCAGGCGACCCTTCACGTCGTGCCGTTGATGAACCCCGACGGCGCCGCCGCCGGCCACATCCGCACCAACGCCGGCGGCGTCGACCTCAACCGGGCCTGGTGCAACGCCACCCCCGAGGCCAGCCCCGAGGTCTTCTTCGTGCGCGAGCGCATGGCCGCGACCGGGGTCTCGATCTTCCTCGATATCCACGGCGACGAGGGCCTGCCCTACGTCTTCCTCGTCGACGCCGACAACGTGCCCTCGGTGACCCCCGGGATGGTCGAGCGGCGCAGGACCTTCGCGGCCGTGCTGGAACGGGCCGACCCGGACTTCCAGACCGTCCACGGCTATCCGCCGAGCCCGACCGCCAACCTCGACATCGGCTCCAAGTACGTCGCCGAGACCTTCCAGTGCCTCTCGATGACCCTGGAGCAGCCCTTCAAGGATGCCGCCAACCTGCCGCTGCCGGCCGTCGGCTGGTCGCCCGGCCGCTGCCGCCGCCTCGGCGCGGCCTGCCTGACGGCCATGCTGGCGGCGCTCTAGAAACACCTCTCCGACGAACAAGGACGCCGATGACCGACTATCACGTCTTCGACCCGCGCCAGGGCCACGGCCTGGCCCACGACCCGCTCAACTCGATCGTGGTGCCGCGCCCGATCGGCTGGATCTCGACGCGCAGCGCCGAGGGCGCGCTGAACCTCGCGCCCTACAGCTTCTTCAACCTGCTGAGCTACAAGCCGGCGATCGTCGGCTTCGCCAGCACCGGCGTGAAGGACAGCCTGCGCAACGTCCGGGAGACCGGCGAGTTCGCCTGGAGCCTGGTGACCCGGCCGCTGGCCGAGGCGATGAACCGGACCAGCGCCATGGTGCCGCCCGAGGTCGACGAGTTCGAGCTGGCCGGCCTGACCCCGGCGCCCTCCGACGAGATCGCCGTGCCGCGAGTCGGCGAGAGCCCGGTCTCCTTCGAATGCAAGGTGACGAAGATCCTGCGCCTCGACGGCCACGCCGGCAACGAGGGCAGCTCCTGGCTGGTGCTCGGCGAGGCGGTGCGGATCCACATCGACAGGCGGGTGATCCGCGACGGCGTCTACCAGACCGTGCTGGCCGAGCCAGTCGCCCGCGGCGGCGGCCCGACCGACTACTTCTGGATCGGCGAGGAGAACCGCTTCCACATGCGCCGGCCGGACTGAGGCGGCGGCCCGTCAACCGGGATCGGCCTCGAAGTTGTGGACGAAGCCCTCGGGCAGCTCCGGGCCCCAGAGGAAGAAGCTGTCCTCGGGCGGGTGGTCGGCGGCCGGCCAGTCCTGGTCGAGCGGGATGTAGTCGATGTCGGCGGCGTACTCGGCGTAGCTGCCCCAGGGGTCGCCGACGTAGTGGAAGTAGTTCGAGCCGAGCACGTGCCGGCCGAGCCCCCAGCCCTTGGCGAAGCCCTGCGCGGCCATCTGAGCCGCGCCGCGGCCGATCTCGTCGATGCCGCCGACGTCCCAGCTGGAATGGTGCAGGCCCGGGCCGTCCGACTTGGCGAAGGCGATGATGTGGTGGTCCGAGCCGTGGATGCCGTGCAGGAAGCAGACGATGTCCCCCGCGCGGTCCGATAGCCGGAGGCCGAGGGCGCGGCCGTAGAAGTCGAGGCAGGCCGAGACGTCAGGCGAGAAGAGCAGCAGGTGGGCGAGGCGCTTCGGCTGCACGAGGCCGGCGCGCGAGCGCGAGGGTGCCGCCGCGACGCCCGCCGGGACCGAGGCCGTGGTGAAGGCGGGCTTGGCGTTCGGCGAGCTCTTCTCCGCGACCTTGAGCTCGATCGCGATGCCGAAGGGGTCGCGGAACCAGAGGCCGTCGCTCTCGACGCCGGCCGGTGCGTCGGTCAGCCGGATGCCCTGGGCCTCGATGTGCCGCTTCATCGGCTCGGCGTCCTCCTCGAAGAGGCCGAAGCTCAGGTGGCCGAGCCGCTTGCGCGGGCCCTCGCGGAGGCTGAGCCAGCGATGGTCGTCGCCGGCCGCGTAGACGCCGAGTCCCTCGCCCTCCTCGCGCACCTCCAGCCCGAAGGCCCCGTAGAAGCGCCGCGCGTCCTCGAGGCTCGGGACCTCCAGGGTGAAGGCGTCCAGCGAATGGATGCCGAGCTCGCCCGGGCGCTTGGTTACGCCCGGCTGTCCGGTGATCGCCGTCATGTCTCGCTTCTCCTCCCTGCTGCGGGCTTCTGCCGGGCCGCGCCTGCCGTCACGCTCGAAGCTCGCGGATGGCCCCTCCGGCCTCCCGATCTTCCTGCCCTCCGCATAGCACGAAGCGATATGCACATTGCAAGAGAAAATATATTTTTGCGTCGGAAGAGAATTTTCGGCAGACTCGGTCCGATGATGCACGACATGCCGCACAAGAGCCTGACCGCCCGGACCTGCGACCTGCTGCGCGAGGCGATCGTGCGCGCGCGCTATGCGCCGGGCCAGAAGCTGCGGATCGACCAGATCGGACGCGAGCTCTCGGCCAGCTCCGGCGCCGTGCGCGAGGCCCTCTCGCGCCTGACCGCCGAGGGACTGGTGATCGCCGAGCCGCAGAAGGGCTTCGTCGTCTCCCCGATCTCCCGCCGCGATCTCCAGGAGCTGACGGAGGTCCGCATCGCGGTGGAGTGTCGATGCCTGGCCGAGTCGATCGCCCAGGGCGACGTCGACTGGGAGGCGCGGGTCGTGGCCGTCCGTCATCGGCTCGCCGCCATAAAGGGCTCGGCGCGCCGCCCGGATGCGCCGGAGGTGCGCCGCTGGCACGCCACCCATCTGGAATTCCACGACGCGCTGGCCTCGGCCTGCCCCAACCGCTGGTGGGGGCGGCTGCGGTCCCAGCTCTTCACGCAGTCGGAGCGCTACCGGCGCCTCTCGGGCCCGTTCGACGAGACCGGCCGCGACGTCGAGGCGGAGCACAACGCGATCGCCGATGCCGCGCTGGCCCGCGACGTCGAGGCGGCCACGGCGGCCCTGACCGTCCATCTCAGCCGCACGACGGAGATCCTCCTGAACTCGCGGATCCTCTTCGTCGACGTGCCTCCGGCGCCGGACTCAGGCGGCGCGGCCGACTAGCGGCGCCGGCGGGCGCTCGCTCGGGCGCGGCGTCCGATCTTGCGGGCAGGTCTTGCGGGCAGTGAGCGGCCCGGACACAGGCCGGTTGGAGCGGGTGAAGGGAATCGAACCCTCGTCGTAAGCTTGGGAAGCTTCTGCTCTACCATTGAGCTACACCCGCTTCCGCGCCGGCCCCGATTATGTCGCAGAGAGCGGCCGCGCTGACAAGAGGGCGAGGGGCTTGTTCCGCCCCCCACACCTCTCCCTAGCCCTCTCCCCTCCCCAGGGAGCGGAGAGGGGACGCAAAGGGTGAGGCCTGGCCGTCCGACGCCCTCTCTGCCCCACGGGGGCGGAGAGGGTCGGGGAGAGGTTGGGGCCGTCTCGAAGCTTGCTGGCGCGATCGTGAAGCGCGCTTGATAGGCAGGGCGCCGGGTGCCCGGCATACTCCCGGCTTTGCGAAGACGAGCGCGGCGAGAGGAAGACGATGATCGAGACCCTGCGGTGGTTCGCCGTAGCCTTCGGGCTGGTGCTCGCGCTCGGCGGCCCTGTGGCGCCGGCCCGTGCTGCAGAGCCGCTGACCTGGGACCAGGCGCTGCAGCAGGCGCGCGGCGAGACGGTCTACTGGAACGCCTGGGCCGGCGACGAGCGGATCAACGCCTACATCGCCTGGGTCGGCGAGCGGGTGAAGGCGCTCTACGGCATCACGGTCGAGCAGGTGAAGCTGACCGACACCGCCGAGGCGGTCAGCCGCGTGCTCGCCGAGAAGGCGGCAGGCAAGACCGAGGACGGCTCGGTCGACCTGGTCTGGATCAACGGCGAGAACTTCGCGACGATGAAGGAGAACGGCCTGCTCTACGGCCCCTTCGTCAGGGAGCTGCCGAACTTCGCGCTGGTCGACACGCGCGACAAGCCGACCACGCTGGTCGACTTCACCGTGCCGACCGAGGGGCTCGAGGCGCCCTGGGGCATGGCCAAGATCAACTTCATCTACGATTCGGCGCGGGTCCACGACACGCCGGGCTCGATCCCGGCCTTCGCCGACTGGGCCGAGGCCCATCCCGGCCGCTTCACCTACCCGGCGCCGCCCGACTTCATCGGCTCGACCTTCCTGAAGCAGGTGCTTATCGAGCTGACCGCGGATGCCGACCAGCTGCAGAAGCCGGTCGCCAGCGACAGCCAGTTCGCGCGGGTCACGGCGCCGCTCTGGGCCTACCTCGACCGGCTGCACCCCAGCCTCTGGCGCGGCGGCCGGGTCTTTCCGGCGAGCGGGCCGGCCGAGCTGCAGCTGCTCGACGACGGCGAGCTCGACGTCGCGATCTCCTTCTATCCCTCGGAGGCGCAGTCGCTGATCGACAACGGCCGGCTGCCGAAGACGGCGCGGGTCTTCGTGCTCGACGACGGCACGATCGGCAACACCCACTTCGTCGCCATCCCCTTCAACGCCCGGGCCAAGGCGGCGGCGATGGTCGTCGCCGACTTCCTGATGAGCCCGGAGGCCCAGGCGCGCAAGCAGGACCCGCAGTACTGGGGCGACGACACGGTGCTGGCGATGGACCGCCTGACCCCGCAGCAGCGCGCGCTCTTCACGGCGATCAAGTCGGGGCCGGCGAGCCTGCCGCCCGACAGGCTGGGCCCGGTGCTGCTCGAGCCGCATCCGACCTGGATGACGCGGATCGAGGCCGAATGGGCGCGACGCTACGGCGGCTGAGCGAGCCGGCGAGGCCGGCGGCCGGCGCCCCGGCGCTGCGGCTGCCGGGCACCGGCGACTGGACTCGGCCGGTTCCGGCCCTGACCCTGACCCTGTTCCTCCTGCCGATCGGCGCCGGCCTGCTCGGCACCCTGCTGCCGGCCTTCGGCTGGCTGCCGGCCCTGGGCGGTCGCGCGCTCGGGCTCGGCCCCTGGCGGGCGCTCTTCGCGGAGCCGGGCCTTGGCCGGGCGGTGCTGGTCAGCCTGGTCTCCGGCGTCGGCGGCAGCGTCGCCGCCCTGGCGGTCGTCGTGCTGTTCTGCGCCGGCTGCCACCGCAGCCGGCTGTTCCGGCGCCTCAGGGTGGTGCTGGCACCGCTGCTCGCCGTGCCGCACGCCGCGGTCGCCATCGGCCTCGCCTTCCTGATCGCGCCGAGCGGCCTCCTGGCGCGCCTGGTCTCGCCCTGGGCGACCGGCTGGACGCTGCCGCCCGACGTCGCCATGGTCAACGACCCCTGGGGCCTGGCCCTCGGCCTCGGCCTGGCGGTCAAGGAGCTGCCCTTCCTGCTGCTCATGACCTTCGGCGCGCTCGGCCAGGTGCAGGCGGCGCAGAGATTGAGGACGGCGCGCGCGCTCGGCTACGGTCCGGCGACGGCCTGGCTCAAGACCGTGCTGCCGGCGGTCTGGCCGCTGGTCCGCCTGCCGTTCTACGCCGTGCTGGCCTATTCCCTGTCGGTCGTCGACATGGCGATCATCCTGGGCCCGAGCACGCCGCCGAGCCTCGCCGTGCTGGTCGTGCGCTGGTTCTACGACCCGGACCTGTCGCTGCGCTTCGTCGCGGCCGCCGGCGCGCTGCTGCAGCTCGCCCTGGTCGCCGGCGCGATCGGTCTCGCGGCGCTGGCCGAGCGCCTGGCGGCCCGGCTCGGCCGGCGCTGGCTGGCCGGCGGCGGGCGCGGCGGCGGCGGCCGGGCGGCCGACCTCGCGGGCCGGACCGCCGCGCTCGGCGCACTCGGCCTCGGCCTCGCCAGCCTGCTCGGCATCGCGCTCTGGTCGGTCGCCTGGCGCTGGCGCTATCCCGAGGCGCTGCCGAGCGTCTGGTCCGCGCAGACCTGGCTGCGGCACCTCGACGCGCTGCTGCCGACCACGGCCGTCACCTTCGGCCTCGGGCTCGCCGCGACGCTGGTCGCCCTGGCTCTGGTCGTCGGCTGCCTGGAGCGCGAGCAGCGCGGCGGCCGCCGGCCCGGACGGGGCGCGCTCTGGCTGCTCTACCTGCCGCTGCTGGTGCCGCAGGTCGCCTTCCTGTTCGGCGTCCAGGTGCTGGCGGTGAGGCTTGGCCTCGACGGCGGCTGGCTGGCCCTGGTCTGGAGCCACCTGCTGTTCGTCCTGCCCTACGTCTTCCTGGCGCTCGCCGAGCCCTACCGGGCGCTCGACCCGCGCTTCGGGCGGGCCGCGCGCTGCCTCGGCGCCGGGCCGGACCGGATGCTCTGGCGGATCCGCCTGCCGATGCTGCTGCGCCCGCTGGCCTTCGCCGCCGCGGTCGGCTTCGCCGTCTCGGTCGGCCAGTACCTGCCGACCCTCTTCGCCGGCGGCGGCCGCGTCGCGACCCTGACCACCGAGGCGGTCGCGCTCTCGGCCGGCGGCGACCGCCGGGTGCTCGCGGTCTATGCCTTCCTGCAGACCCTGCTGCCGCTGCTCGCCTTCCTGGCGGCGCTCGCCCTGCCGGCCTGGCGCCACCGCCGGCGCCGCGGCCTGAGGCTGCCGTCGTGAGCGGCTTGGCGCCGGCCGATCCGGGCCCGGACCGCGCCCTGGTGCTGGAGGGCATCGGCCTGCGCCTCGGCGGCCGCAGCCTGGTCGAGGGCCTCGACCTGACGGTGCCGCCGGGCGAGGTGGTGACCCTGATGGGGCCGAGCGGGGTCGGCAAGTCGAGCCTGCTCGATTTCGTCTGCGGCACGCTCGACCCGGCCTTCGAGGCCTCCGGTCGGGTCCGCCTCGCCGGCCGCGAGCTGACCGGCCTGCCGCCGGAGCGGCGCGCCGTCGGCATCCTGTTCCAGGACGACCTGCTGTTTCCGCACCTCAGCGTTGCGGAGAACCTGGCCTTCGGCATCCCGCCGTCGGTGCGCGGCCGGCGCCGCCGCCGGGCCCGCGTCGCCGAGGCCCTGGCCGAGGCCGGCCTCGCCGGCTTCGAGTCGCGCGATCCGGCGACCCTCTCCGGCGGCCAGCGCGCCCGGGTCGCGCTGTTCCGCACCCTGCTGGCCGAGCCGCGGGCGCTGCTGCTCGACGAGCCCTTCGGCAAGCTCGACGTGGCCCTGCGCGACCGGGTGCGCCGTTTCGTCTTCGACCACGCCCGCGCGAGGGCTCTGCCGACCCTGCTCGTGACGCACGATCCCGCGGACGCCCGGGCCGCCGGCGGACCGCGCGTCGAACTTTCGACACCGGGCATGCAACAATTTGGCTAATAGCGCGTTTAGACGAGGATTTTGCCGGGTCTTGTCATGTCGGTGTCTTTGACAATGGCAGTTGTTGCGGCTATTTTCCGCGCCAGGAATGTGAGAAGCTGCCGAGTGGCGCGCTTTCACGCATTCGGCGAGGACAGCCGTTCCGGTTGACTTTGGGGGAAGCCTTCCAGAATCACGGGTGCCAAGGACGAAGGAGGACAGAGTTAATGTCACGGATCAAGCTGTTGGGCGCGTTCGCCGCGCTCTCCCTACTCGCCGGTTGCGTCACCGGTTACAACATTGACGCGGCCAAGGAAGTGCAGCCCGGCAACGTCAGCGCCTTCAACGCCGGTCTGGTCAAGGAGTACCGCGACCTGACCACGTTCGAGGCCGACAAGATGTACGACTGGCCGGATGCCGACCTGTTCGCGCGCAAGGCGCTGGCGGCGGCCAACGGCGAGACCGTGCTGCCCGAGGAGCTCGCGAACTGGGATCTGCCGGTCGACAAGATCGACGAGATGGCCAAGTACCGCGCCGAGCTGGTCAGCCTGCTCGACGCCGGCGCCCGCACCCGCGTCCCCGACGACGCGGCGCGCGCCCAGGGCCGCTTCGACTGCTGGGTCGAGCAGCAGGAGGAGAACCATCAGCCCGACGACATCGCGGCCTGCAAGAACGACTTCCTGGCCGCGCTCGAGAAGCTGAAGGTGACCCCGGCGCCGATGGCTCCGGACCGCTTCACCGTCTACTTCGACTTCGACCGCTCGAACATCCGGCCTGACGCCCAGGCGGTGCTGAACGACGTGGTCGCGGCCGCCAAGAAGGAAGGCGTCTCCGAGTTCTCGCTGACCGGCCACGCCGACCGTGCCGGCCCGCCGGACTACAACCTGCGCCTGTCGATCAAGCGCGCCGAGTCGGTCCGCGACTACCTGGTGGGCAAGGGCTTCATGCCCCAGAACATCTCGGTCGCGGGTCGTGGTGAGGCGGATCCGGCCGTGCCGACCGCCGACGGTGTCCGCGAGCAGGCCAACCGCCGCGTCGAGATCATCTTCCAGTAAGCTCGACGACGGTTCCTGACGACGGGCGGCGCCGTCCCCATGAGGGGGCGGCGCCGCTCCGCTTTTCGGCCCCGCGCACCGCGCGGGGGACGGCATCCCGCCTCGCTCCCGAGGCGGGATTTTTCGTCGGCCGCGCCCTTTGGCGCCCTTGCCAAGCGGCGCCCGAGACCGCAGCTTTGCCTCGGGCCAGGGCCGCTCCGCTCGGGCCGCATCGTCGGCGCGGCGGACCGGCACGAGCGCAGACCGCTCCAGCAGGAGGTTGCGATGAGGTATGCGGAGACCACCGCCGGCATCACCGTCGAGGTCGAGCCGACCTTTCTGGACGAGCAGTCCTCGCCCGGCGACGGCCACTACGTCTGGGCCTACAGCGTGCGCATCGCCAACAACTCGACCGAAGGCGTCCAGCTGCTGTCGCGCCATTGGCGGATCACCGACGCGCTCGGCCGGACCCAGGAGGTGCGCGGCCCCGGCGTGGTCGGCGAGCAGCCGCACATCGCGCCCGGCGAGGCCTTCGAGTACGCCAGCGGCGCGCCGCTGGGGACCGCCTCCGGCATGATGGTCGGCAGCTACGAGCTGGCGACCGACGGCGGCCGCCGTCTGGAGGTCGCGATTCCCGCCTTCAGCCTCGACAGCCCGCACCAGCCGCTCGTCGTCCATTGAGCGCTCCCGCCGGCCCGGACGTCGCCGGCCCGCCCATTCCCTGCTAGGCTGCGGCCCCGCTCGCCGCCTACTGACCGCTCCCGGGCATGCTCGACTTCCGTCCGATTCTCTTCGTCATCGGGGTGCTGCTCTCGGTGCTGGCCTTCGCCATGGCGATCCCGGCGACGGTTGATGCCGCCAGCGGCCATGCCGACTGGCAGGTCTTTGCGGCCGCCGGCGCGGTCAGCCTGTTCGTCGGCATCGCGCTGGTCCTGACGACGCGCAGCGGCTGGGGCGCCTTCTCGGTCCGCCAGGGCTTCCTGCTGGTCAGCCTGGCCTGGGCGGTGATCGCGCTGTTCGGCGCCCTGCCCTTCGCCTTCTCGGAGCTGCGGCTGAGCCCGGCCGATGCGCTCTTCGAGTCGATGTCGGGGGTCACCACGACCGGTGCGACGGTGATCGTCGGGCTCGACGCGGCGCCGCCCGGCATCCTGATCTGGCGGGCGATCCTGCAGTGGCTCGGCGGCATCGGCATCATCGTCATGGCGATCGCGGTGCTGCCGGTGCTGCGGGTCGGCGGCATGCAGCTGTTCCGGGTCGAGGCCTTCGAGACCGACAAGATCCTGCCGCGTGCCGCCCAGCTGGCGGGCGAGATCTCGATCGTCTACCTCGGCCTGACCGCGGCCGCCGCGCTGCTGTTCTGGAGCCTCGGCATGGACGGCTTCGACGCCGTCGCCCACGCCATGACCGCGATCGCGACCGGCGGCTACTCGACGCGCGACGCCTCGGTCGGGCATTTCGATTCGGCGGTGATCGACTATGCCGTCTCGCTGGTCATGGTGCTCGGCTCGATCCCCTTCGTGCTCTACCTCAGGGTCCTGCGCGGCAAGCCGCTGGCGCCGCTGCGCGATTCCCAGGTGCGCTGGATGCTGATCGTGCTCGCCTCGGCGATCGCCCTGCTCAGCGCCTGGCTGGTCCACGGCGGCCAGTTCGCCCTGCCGGATGCCCTGCGCTACACGACCTTCAACGTCGTCTCGGTGATGACCGGCACCGGCTACGCGACCAACGACTTCGACCTCTGGGGCGGCTTCGCGATGGTCGTGTTCTTCCTGCTGATGTTCGTCGGCGGCTGCGCCGGCTCGACGACCTGCGGCATCAAGATCTTCCGCTTCCAGGTCCTGGCGGCGACCGCCGGCACCCAGCTCAAGCGGCTGATGCATCCGCACGGCGTGTTCCTGGCCTACTACCACGGCAAGCCGGTGCCCGAGCAGGTCTCGCTGTCCGTGACCTCGTTCTTCTTCCTGTTCATCGGCGCCTTCGGGCTGCTCGCCGCGGCGCTCGCCCTGGTCGGGCTCGACTACGTGACGGCGATCTCCTGCGCGGCCAGCGCGATCGCCAACGTCGGGCCCGGCCTCGGTCCGATCATCGGCCCCGCCGGCACCTACGCCAGCCTGCCCGACACCGCCAAGTGGCTGCTCTGCCTCGGCATGCTGCTCGGCCGGCTCGAGCTGTTCACCGTGCTGGTGCTGTTCATGCCGCACTTCTGGCGCGGCTGAGGCGCCGGCCGGCCGCTCTGCGGGATCGCAAAGCGATTCCCTCGGGCCGCGATCTGATCTAGTAAGCTTACATGCCGAAGAGACGCTATTCCCCGCAGGAGATGCTGGCCATCCTGGTCGGCTTCGACACCACCTCCCGAGAATCGAACCTCAAGCTGATCGACTGGGTCGAGGCCTATCTCGCCGACTACGGCGTGGCCTGCCGGCGCAGCTACGACGACGCCGGCGGCAAGGCCAACCTGCTGGCCACTATCGGGCCCTCGGTCGAGGGCGGCATCGTGCTGTCCGGCCACACCGACGTGGTGCCGGTCGACGGCCAGAGCTGGACCAGCGACCCCTTCCGCATGGTCGCGCGCAACGGCCGGCTCTACGGCCGCGGCACCGCCGACATGAAGGCCTTCTCGGCGGTCGCCCTGGCGCTGGTGCCGGACTTCCTGGAGCGGCCCCTGGCGCGGCCGATCCACCTGGCGCTCTCCTACGACGAGGAGGTCGGCTGCATCGGTGTGCACCGCCTGGTCGCCGACCTGTCGGCCAACCTGCCGAGGCCGGGGCTGGTGATGGTCGGCGAGCCGACCGAGATGCGCGTCGTCAATGCGCACAAGGGGGTGTCCGGCTTCGTCACGCGGATCCACGGCAAGTCGGCCCATTCCAGCCAGCCGCACCGCGGCGGCAACGCCATCGTCGCGGCGGCGCGCCTGATCGCCTTCCTCCACGAGATGGCCGAGGAGAAGAAGACGGGGCCGCAGTCGAGCGCCGGCTTCGAGCCGCCGCACACGACCTTCGGCATCGGCGTCATCCAGGGCGGCTCGGCGCTCAACATCGTCGCCGAGCACTGCCAGTTCCAGTGGGAGTTCCGGCGCGTGCCGGCCGACGATCCGGCCGAGATCCTGGGCCGCTTCGAGCGCTACGCCCGGGAGGTCGTGCTGCCCGACCTGCGCCGCCACGCGCCCGACGCCGAGATCGTCACCGAGACCCTGGCGGCCGTGCCGCCGCTGGCGCCCGAGGACGACGGCCTGGCCGAGACCCTGCTCAAGCGGCTGACCGACGCCAACCAGGCCCATGTCGTGTCCTACGGCACCGAGGGCGGCGTGTTCCAGCAGGCCGGCCTCTCGACCGTGGTCTGCGGGCCGGGCTCGATCGACCAGGCGCACCAGCCCGACGAGTTCATCGAGGCGAAGCAGCTCGAGCTCTGCGCCGAGGTGATGCTGCGCCTCGCCGACTGGGCCCGCCGGGCCGAGGCGGCCTGACGGCGATCGCGGGCGGGGCTCACTGGAGCCTCAGGTAGTCCATTTCGGCGAGCACGCTGCGCACCGTTCCGATCAGCGCCTTGACGATCGGGCTGTGGTTGTCCGCGTGGAAGGTCGCGAAGACCGGCACGTCCTCGAGCGCCGGGGCGGTCCTGAGCAGGCGGACCCGGCCGAGCGCCGCCTCGCGCTCCATCATCTTGCTCGACAGGATGCCGATCGCCGTCCCGGCGCTGACCAGATGCGCCAGCAACGCGACCCCCGAGCAGAGGTCCAGGCGGGCCGGCACGAGACCGGCACTGGCGAACCAGGCCTGGACCTGGCGATAGCCGATCGTCGAGGGCGCGTTGCTGATGATCGGCAGGTGCGCCAGGTCGCGCGGCCGCACCAGCTCCGGCAGCGCCCAACGGGGTGCGGCGACCCAGCTCGTCTCCTGGGCGCCGAGCGGCAGCAGGGTGAAGCCCTCCCGCTCCGTCGGGTCGACCAGAAACGCGAGGTCGAGTCTGTGATCGTGCAGCTCCGGCTCGATGGCCGAGCTGGTCGCGACCACGACCTCCGGCCGGATGTCGGGATAGAGCTCGTGCAGGCGCTCGAGAGTCTGCGCCAGGCAGACCAGCGCGAAACCCTCCGCGAAACCGATCCGGATGCGGCCGCGCACCCGGCTCTCGCCCGAATGGCTGACCATCTGGTCGATGTTCTCCAGCACCCGCTTGGCATTCGGCAGCAGCGCCTGGCCGTCGAGCGACAGCCGGAGGCCGCGGCCGACCCGGTCGAAGAGCGGCAGGCCGACCGTCTCCTCCAGGGCGCGCAGCCGCAGGGAGATGGTCGGCTGGCTGAGATGGAGACGCTGCGCCGCGCGCTCGACGGAGCCGAGCGAGGCGATCCAGAAGAAGGCCTCGAGCTGCGCGACGGTCACGCGATTCATTGAAATTTCCAATCTTTTGTCCCGGCATCTTCCAATTGGACCGCCGAGATTTCAATGACCTATAGAGGCAGCCGCCGACGGGGCGAGGGGACGGGGAGCAGGGGGAATCCATCCGCATGGCGGATCCGGCGCATCAGGTCGTCAAGGTCGAGGGCTTCGAGGTCACGTGCCGGCTGCCGAGACCGGTCGGCAACTCGATGCGGACCTTCGACCGGCGCTCGTCGCTGATCGTACGCATCACCACCCGATCCGGCGCGGTCGGCTGGGGCGAGACCTGGGCTTTCCCGGAGGCCGCCGGCAGCCTGATCCGCAGCAACCTGGCGCCGGCGATTCTCGGCGCCGATGCGACGGCGCCCCGCACCGTCCAGGCGCGCATGGTCGCGCCGCTCGCGATCGACCGACGCGGCCAGTGCCACATGGCGATCAGCGCCCTCGACATCGCGCTCTGGGACGCCTGGGGGCGGATCGCCGGCCAGCCGATCCACGCGCTGCTCGGCGGCGCCCTGCGCGATCGCGTCCCGGCCTACGCCAGCGGGCCCTTTCTGGAGGCTGCGCCCGACCGCTACGGCGCCCTCGCCGGCGAGGTCGAGCGCTACGCCGCCGCCGGCTTTCGCGCGATCAAGCTGCGGGTCGGCACCGATCTCGCCACGGACGCCTCCGCGATCCGCCAGGCCCGCTCGATTCTCGGCGCGGAGGCGCTGCTGATGGCCGATCTCAACGAGGGCTCGACGGTGCGCGACGCCGTGGCCCTGACCGAAGCGGTCGCCGACGCGCGGCTGTCCTGGATCGAGGAGCCGATCCCGCACGACGACCTGCCGGGCTACCGGCGGCTGGCGCAGCTGCTGTCCCTGCCCCTCGCCGGCGGCGAGTCCTTCTCGGGCACCCAGGCCTTCCGCGACTTCCTCGCTGCCGGCGCCCTCGACATCGTACAGCCGGACCTGGCGATCTGCGGCGGCCTGACCGAAGGCCTGCGCGTGGCCGCCCTCGCCGACGCCTTCGAGACGGCGGTCGCGCCGCACGTCTGGGGCACCGGCATCAACTTCCTGGCATCGCTGCAGTTCGCCGCGGTGCTGACGCCGCGGCGCGGGCCCGTGCCCTTCCCGCTGTTCGAGTACGACATGGGCATCAACCCGCTGCGCTCGGCCCTCTACGACCCGCAGCCCGACAGGGACGGCCGGCTCGCCGTTCCGGACGGGCCGGGCCTCGGTATCGAGATCTCGATCGACCGTCTGGCCGACTACGTCACCGGCCACTGGACGCTCGAATAGTCGCTGCAAAGACCGATAAGACTGCAAGGGAGGACAATGATGAATCGCCGTATGCTCCTGGCCGCCGCCGTCGCGCTGGCCGCCGCTCTGCCCGGCTTCTCCGCCGCCGCGCAGACGATCCTCAACCTCGGTTTCGTCGGCGGCCCGAAGGCCCCCGAGGCGATCGCGATGGGGCAGCTCGCCGACGAGGTGAAGCAGAAGACCGACGGCCGCGTCGAGATCCGCCTGCAGGGCGGCGGCGCGCTCGGCGGCGACCGCGAGGTCGTCGAGGGCGTCCAGCTCGGCACGGTCGACATGACCGTGGTCTCGACCTCGGTCGTCGCCAACTTCGTCCCGGATCTCAAGATCTTCGACATCCCGTTCCTGTTCCGCGACTTCGACCACGCCCAGGCGGTGCTGGAGGGGCCGATCGGACAGAAGATCCTGGACGGCATGCCGGACCA
Source organism: Tistlia consotensis USBA 355 (assembly GCF_900177295.1). Taxonomy (GTDB): domain Bacteria; phylum Pseudomonadota; class Alphaproteobacteria; order Kiloniellales; family DSM-21159; genus Tistlia; species Tistlia consotensis. Next base: position 18,693 of record NZ_FWZX01000004.1, on the reverse strand, counting down.
GGGGCTGGTCGGGCTGGCCTTCGGCGGCATGGGCTTCCGCCAGCTGACCAACAACGTGCGGCCGGTGCATACGCCAGCCGACGTCAAGGGCCTGAAGATCCGCACGCAGCAGAACGACATGCACATCGCGGTCTGGCGGGCGCTCGGCGTGCTGCCGACGCCGATGGGCATCCCGGAGGTCTACACGGCGCTGCAGCAGGGCGTGGTCGACGGCCAGGAGAACCCGATCGGCGCGATCATCAACAACCGCTTCGGCGAGGTGCAGAAGTATCTCAGCCTGACCAACCACGCCTTCACGCCGCTGGTCGTGCTGATCTCGCCCTCGGCCTGGGGCGCGCTCAGCGACGTCGACAAGGCGGTGTTCCGGACCGCCGCCGGGAACGCCATGGCGCGCAACCGCAAGGAGGTCGAGGCCGTCGCGAAGTCGGGCCTCGACACGCTGCGCGGCCAGGGCATGACCGTGGTCACCAACGTCGACACCAAGGCCTTCCGGGCCGAGCTCGACCCGCTCTTCGCCGAGTTCGCCAAGCAGTTCGGCGCCGACCGCCTGAAGGCGATCCAAGAGACCGAGTGATGGCGGCGGTCGCCGCGGCGCGCGCGGCCTTCCTGGCGGTCGAGCGGCGCGTGACCCAGGCCGCGGTGGCGGCGGGCTGCCTCGGGCTCGCCGTCGCCGCGCTGACCGGCCTCTATCAGGTGCTGGCCCGCTTCGTGCTGCTGCGGCCGGCCTCCTGGTCGGAGCCGCTGATCCAGGTCGTGCTGATCTGGATGGCCTACCTCGCGCTCGCCGGCGCGATGCGCAGCGGCAGCTTGATCGCCGTCGACCTGCTGCTGCGCGTCGCCACCGGCCGGGCACGGCGGGCGCTGCGGACGCTCGTCACGCTGGCGGTCCTGGCGCTGCTGGCGACGCTCTTCTGGTTCGGCTGCCTGATCGTCTGGCGGGTGCGCTTCCAGACCATCGCCGGTCTCGACGTCGCGGCCTCCTGGGCCTACGCGGCGCTGCCCTTCGGCTCGGCGCTCTCGATCCTCGCCCTGCTCGCCCACGCCGCCGATCCGCCGGTCGAGGCCGCGCCAGAGCCGGACGCCGCCGGCTGACCGGGGAGGAGACCTCATGCTCGGCACGATGATCGTGACCATGACGCTGCTGCTGGTGCTGGCGGTGCCGGTCGCCGTGGCGATCGGCCTCGCCGGCGTCGTCGGCACGCTGGGCTTCTCGAACCTGCCGCTGATCGTCATCCCGCAGCAGGCCTTCGTCGCCCTCGACAAGTTCCCGCTGGCCGCGATCCCCTTCTTCATCCTGGCCGGCAACATCATGGCGGCCGGCGGCATCTCCTCGCGCCTGGTCGACTTCGTCGACAGCCTGCTGCGCGGCGTGCGCGGCGGCCTGCCGATCTCCTGCGTCCTGGTCTGCATGATCTTCGCCGCGGTCTCGGGCTCCAGCGTCGCCACGACCTACGCGATCGGCGCGATCCTGATCCCGGCGATGGTGCGCCAGGGCTATCCGGTCGGCTTCGCCGCGGCGCTGCAGGCCAGCTCGGCCGAGCTCGGGGTGCTGATCCCGCCTTCGATCCCGATGATCCTCTACGGCGTCTCCGCCGCGACGCCGGTCGGCGACCTCTTCGTCGCCGGCCTCGGGCCGGGCCTGCTGGTCGCCGCGGCCCTCGCCCTCTACGTCTGGGTCTGGTGCCGCCTCTCCGGCCACAGCGCCGCGGACGCGCCGGCTGCCAAGCCGATCGGCCGGACGGCACGCCGGGCGCTGCTGGCGCTGGCCATGCCGGTGATCATCCTCGGCGGCATCTACGGCGGCGTCTTCACCCCGACCGAGGCCTCGGTCGTCGCGGTCTTCTACGCCCTGGCGGTCAGCATGGGGATCTACCGGGAGCTCACCTTCGGCGGCCTGCTGGTGGTGCTGAAGCGCTCGACCCTGGCCTCGGCGATCATCATGTTCATCATCTCGATGGCCGGGCTCTTCTCGTTCCTGCTGACCCGCGCCGGCGTGCCGGCGATGATCGGCGACTGGATCATCGCGACCTTCACCGACGGCGTGACCTTCCTGCTGGCGGTCAACGTCTTCCTGTTCCTGATCGGCATGTTCGTCGAGACCTCGGCCTCGATCGTCGTGCTGGCGCCGATCCTGGCGCCGGTCGCCGTGCGCTTCGGCATCGACCCGGTGCACTTCGGCATGGTCATGATCATGAACCTGGCGCTCGGCATGATCACGCCGCCCTTCGGCGTCAATCTCTTCGCCGCCTGCGCGGTCGCCGAGATCTCGCTCGAGAGGATGCTGCCCTACCTGCTGCCGCTGGTCGCCACGGTGCTGGCCTGCCTGGCGCTGGTCACCTACCTGCCGGACATCAGCCTGTTCCTCGTCGGCCTGCTCGGCGGCCGCTGAGGCCGGGCTATTTCAGGTAGCTGCCGAGGCTGCCCTTGATCTGGCGGGTCATCTCGGCGTCGAAGTCGTCCATCAGCTGCTCGGTCATCTGGAACCAGATCTGCTCGCGCTGGGCCAGGGTCGCGTCCTCCGAGACGGTGGTCGAGCGGGTCGCCTCGGCCTCGGCGTAGCCGCTGCGCCGGCCGTCCGGCTCGAAGATCGCGACGGTCGCGGCGACCCGGGCGTCGTAGCGCTGGGTCTGGTCGGTGGTGAAGGCGCCCTTGATGCCGCCGGTGCGCGGCAGCTGGACCTCCTTGACCGAAGCGTCGGTGATCGTCACGACGGCGCGCCGCGGGCCGCCCAGGGCGAGCAGCCGCTCCTTGGCCCAGCGCTCGGCGACCTTGTCCGGCGGCTGCGGGAACAGGTGGTCGACGTAGGGCGGCTCGAGGGTCGGGCGGTAGTCGTCGACGACCTGGATCGAGCCGACGTCGAGGCGCAGGGTCTGCTCGTGGGCGAAGCCGATCTCGGGGAAGGTCGGCTCCGGCGGCGGCGACTGGCAGCCGGCCAGGACGAGGCCGGCGGCGGCCAGGGGGGCGAGCAGGGCGGCGGGAAGACGCATCGTGACGTGACCTCTCTTGCTGACCCGAAGGAAGCGTCGGACGGCCGATCCGGTTCCGCGCCTCAGCCGGCATCCTCGCGGCCGCCGCCGTAGAGACGGTCGAGCGCCGGATCGTCGAAGCGGAAGTCGCGGCTGCAGAACTCGCAGGTCATCACGACCTCGCCCTCGACCTTCATCTCGTCGATCTGCTCGCGCGGGATCGAGCGCAGGATACGCTCGACGCGCTCGCGGGTGCAGCGGCAGCCGACCGCGACCGGCTGCGGCTCGAAGACGCGGATCCCCTCTTCGTGGAACAGGCGGAACAGCAGCCGCTCGGGCGAGATCGCCGGGTCGGCCAGCTCGGCGTCGGTGCAGGAGGCCATCAGGATCAGCGCCCGGCGCCAGTCCTCCTCGGCGATGTCGCCGCCGAACTCGCCCGCGACCGCGCCGGTGCCCTCGCCGCCGCGGCCGCCCTCGCCGGGGATCCGCTCGATCAGCAGCGCGCCGCCGCGCCAGCCGCTCCCGCGCCGCTCGCAGGCGACCAGGATGCCGGCGTTGAGCTGCTGCGACTGGCGGAAGTAGTGCAGCAGGCTGTCGGCGAGCCGCGGCCCGGTCAGCTCGACCAGGCCCTGATAGCGCTCCGAATAGACGCCCTGGTCGACGGTGAAGGCCATGTGGCCGTTGCCGAGCCAGCGCTCGATCGTGCCGTCGTCCTGCGCGGCCTCGCGCCCCACCTCGCCCCCCGCCTCGCCCCCGGCCGCGGCCAGCGCCGCCGCGTCGAAGCCCGCGTAGCCGCGCAGCTCGCCCTCGTGGGTCAGGTCCGCGACCATCGTGCGGATCGCGCCGTCGCCCTTGATCTGCAAGGTGAAGACGCCGTCGTACTTGAGCGACGAGCCGAGCACGCCGCAGAGCGCCAGCAGCTCGCCGAGCAGCCGGGCGACCGGCCCGGGATAGCCGGGCCGCGTCAGGATCGTGTCGAGCGCCGGGCCGAGCCGGATCAGCCGCCCGCGCACGCCGCTCTGCTCCAGCACGAAGGGCTGGATCTGGTCGTCGGCACTGGGGTCCCAGTCGGGCAGGCGGGTCTCGCCGCGCTCGAATCCGGCTGCGCTCATTCCGTCCCCAGGCACCAGAGCAGGATGCCCTTCTGCGCGTGCAGGCGGTTCTCGGCCTCGTCCCAGATCACCGACTGCGGGCCGTCGATCACCGCCTCGGTGACCTCCTGGCCGCGGTGCGCCGGCAGGCAGTGCATGAAGATGGCGTCGGGCCTGGCCAGGGCCATCATGCGCTCGTCGACCTGGTAGGGCCTGAGGATGTTGTGGCGGCGGATCGAATCGCCGACGTCGTCGCCCATCGAGACCCAGGTGTCGGTGACCACGCAGTCGGCGTCCTTCATCGCCTTCACCGGGTCCTCGGTGACCACGATGCGGCCGCCCTCCCTGGCCGCCCAGGCGACGATCTCCTCGGGCGGCTGCAGCTGGCCCGGGCAGGCCAGGCGCAGCTCGAAGCCGAAGCGCACCGCGGCCTGGATCCAGCTGGTCGCCATGTTGTTGCCGTCGCCCGACCAGGCGATAACCTTGCCGGCGATCGGCCCGCGATGCTCCTCGAAGGTCATCACGTCGGCCATCAGCTGGCAGGGGTGGGTGCGGTCGGTCAGCCCGTTGATCACCGGCACGGTGGCGTACTCGGCGAGCTCCAGCAGCTTCTCCTCGCGGGTCGTGCGGATCATGATCGCGTCGACGTAGCGTGACAGCACGCGCGCCGTGTCGGCGATGGTCTCGCCGCGGCCGAGCTGGCTGCCCGAGGGCTCCAGCACGATCGCCTCGCCGCCGAGCTGGCGGATGCCGAGCTCGAAGGACACGCGGGTCCGCGTCGAGGGCTTCTCGAAGATCATCGCCAGGGCCTTGCCGGCGAGCGGCCGGTCGGCACCGGTGGCGCCGCTCTTGCAGGCCTTGCCGAGCTCCAGGACCGTCCGCAGGCCGGCCGAATCGAAGCGGTCGAGGTCGAGGAAGTGCTTGGGGGTCGCGCTCTTGGGGGCCATGGCTATTCCGCCGCCTTCCGGGCCGCGCTCGCGCAGACCTTCTCGATGATCGCGCAGGCCTCGTCGGCCTCGCCGCTGCTGAGCGTCAGGGGCGGCAGCAGGCGAATCACGTTCTCGGCGGCGCCGACGGTCAGCAGGCCGGCCTCGCGCAGCGCGCCGATCAGCTCGGCGTTCGGCCTGGCCGCCTTGAGGCCGAGCATCAGGCCGGCGCCGCGCACCTCCTCGATCTGCTCGGGGTGGCGCCCGGCGATCGCCTCGAGCCGCGAGCGCAGGTGCCCGGCGACCTCCTGGACCCGGTCCAGGAAGCCCTCGGCCAGGATCACGTCGAGCACCGCGTTGCCGACCGCCATGGCCAGCGGGTTGCCGCCGAAGGTCGTGCCGTGGACGCCGGGCGTGAAGCCGACCGCGGTCTTGTCGTTGGCCAGCACCGCGCCGATCGGGAAGCCGCCGCCCAGGCCCTTGGCCAGCATCATGACGTCGGGCGCGATCCCGGCCCACTCGCAGGCGAAGAGCTTGCCGGTGCGGCCCATGCCGCACTGGATCTCGTCGAAGACCAGCACCAGGCCGAACTCGTCGCAGATCGTCCGGAGCTCGCGCAGGTAGTCCAGCTCGGCCGGCCGGATGCCGCCCTCGCCCTGGATCGGCTCGACCAGGATCGCCGCGGTCTCGTCGTCGATCGCCGCGCGCAGCTCGTTGGTGTTGCGGAAGGCCACGGTCTCGTAGCCCGGCACCCGGGGCCCGAAGCCCTCCAGGTACTTCGGGTTGCCGGCCGCCGAGATCGCCGCCATCGAGCGGCCGTGGAACGAGCCGGTGACGGTGATGATCTTCCAGCGCTGCGGGCTGCCGGTGACATTCTGGTAGCGGCGCGCCAGCTTGGCGGCACCCTCGAAGGCCTCGACGCCGGAGTTGCAGAAGAACACCTTGTCGGCGAAGGAAGCGGCGACCAGGCGCTCGGCCAGGCGCTCGCCGGCCGGGATCCGGAACAGGTTCGAGGTGTGCCAAAGCTTCGCCGCCTGGTCCTGCAGCGCCTTGACCAGGTGCGGATGGGCGTGGCCGCAGGAGGTCACGGCGATGCCGGCGGTGAAGTCGAGATAGCGTCGGCCGTCGGTCCCGAACAGGTAGGAGCCCTCGCCGCGTTCGAAGGCGAGATCCGCGCGCGCGTAGGTGTTCATCATCGCTTCGCTCACGGGCGTTCCTCCCGGCCGGACGGCCGATTCAAGGGATTGCAGGAAGTCGGCGAAGATGGCGGCAGGCCGCCGCGAAGTCAACGACGGCCCCGTGAAGGTCGGCCCTGCGGGAAGCGCCTAGGCTCTGACCTTGTAGCCGCTCGCGAAGAGCCGCCAGGCGACCAGGAACAGGACCAGGCAGAGGCCGGCGAGCAGCGCGGCGCCGGTGCCGGGCGAGGCCTGGGCGCTGCCGATGAAGCCGGCGCGCAGGCCGTCGATGCCGTAGAACACGGGATTGAGCAGCATCGCCTCGCGCCCGGCCGCCGGCACGGCGTCGAGGGTGAAGAAGGTGCCCGAGAGGATGCCGAGCGGCATGACCAGGAAGGTCTCGACCAGGGCGTAGCGGTCCCACTTCTCGGCCCAGAGCCCGGTCAGGAAGCCGACCAGCGCGAACAGCAGGCTGCCGAGCGCGGCGAAGACCAGCACGGTGCCGAGATCGGCCAGCGGCAGCGGCACGATCAGCGAGATCAGGCCGAGGATCACGGCGCCGGTGGTCATGCCGGCCAGGGCCGCCGCGCCGACGTAGGCGATCACCACCTCCCAGGGCCGGAGCGGCGCCATCAGCACGTCGGACATCATGCCTTCGAGCTTGTCGTAGACGATCGGGAAGGCGGCGTTCTCGAAGGCGGCGTGGAAGCCCTGGTAGGCGCCGATTCCGGGCACCAGGAAGACCAGCGGCTCGACGCCGCCCAGGCTGGAGCGGCCCTGCGGCAGCGCCAGGACGAAGACCGCCAGGAACAGGGCGGCCGAGATCATCGGCCCGACGATGCCCTCGACGGCGAACTTCAGGTAGCGCAGGAAGGCCCGCTGGTAGAGCGTCCAGAGCCCGCGCCAGTTGACCCGGCCGAAGCGGCGCGGAGCCGCGAAGCCGCCGGCGGTCGCAGGGGCGGTTGCGGGGGCGGTTGCGGCGGCGGGCAGGGGGCCAGGCACGGCGGGGCGGCTCAGGGCTTCAGCTTGTAGCCGGTCGCGAACATCCGCTGCACGACCAGCCAGAGCGCCACGTTGAGGCCCGCCACGGCGACCGCGCCGACCGCGAGGTTGCCGTCGTGATGGCCGAGGAAGCCGTAGCGGAAACCGTCGATCAGGTAGAAGAAGGGGTCGAGGTGGGCGACCAGGTTCCAGCCGTCGGGCAGCCGCTTGATCGAGTAGAAGGTGCCCGACAGGAACGACAGCGGCATGATCACGAAGTTGGTGATCGCGGCGATGTGGTCGAACTTCTCGGCCCAGATGCCGCCGATCATGCCGAGCAGCGCCAGCATCAGCGAGGCGTTGACGGCGAACCAGACGACCGCGAGCGGGTCGTGGATGCCGATCGGCAGGAAGATCGCCATCGCGATGCCGGCCGCCAGGGCGACCGAGAGGCCGCGCGTCACGCCGCCGGCGGCGAAGCCCAGCGCCAGCTCGAAGTGGCTGAGCGGCGGCATCAGCACGTCGACGATGTTGCCCTGCACCTTGGAGATCAGGATCGAGGAGGAGGTGTTGGCGAAGGCCTGCTGGATGATCTGCATCATGATCAGGCCCGGCGCCAGGAACACGGCGTAGGGCACGTCGCCGAACTTGATGTTGCCGCGTCCCAGGGCGAGCGTGAAGATCGCCAGGAACAGCAGCGAGGTGACCATCGGCGCCAGGATCGTCTGGGTGAAGACGTTGAGGAAGCGCTTGACCTCGCGGAGGTAGAGCGTCCAGAGACCGCGCCAATTGACCCGGCCGAGGTTGCGCGGGCCGGGGTGGCTGCGCCGCGGCTGCAGCGCAGCGCCCGCCAGCGGACGGCGCCGGGCCGCGCCGAGGTCGCTTTCGGTGGTTGCCATGGCCGGGGAGATAGCGTGCCGAGGCAGGCCGAACAAGCGCGCTTCGGTCATGGGCAGCATTCGGGCCGGGATTCGGGCCAGCATTCGGGCCAGCATTCGGGGGAGCATTCGTGACGGACGACGGCAGCACCCGGAAGACGCGGCGCCGCGGCCCCCGCCCGGCGACGCCCGAGCGCCTGGAGAAGGCCGCCCTGGCCTATCTGGAGCGCTACGCGGCGAGCAGCGGGTCGCTGCGCCGGGTGCTCGCCCGCCGGGTCCGGCGCAGCGCCGAGCTGCACGGCACCGACCCGGCCGAGGGCGCGGCGGCGATCGAGGCGATCGTCGGCAAGCTGACCCGCGCCGGCTTCCTGGACGACGACGCCTTCGCCCGCGGCCTGGCCGAGAGCCTGCAGCGCCGTGGCCTGTCGCAGCGCGCCATCGCCCGGCGCCTCGCCGCCAAGGGCCTGGCCGGGTCGCTGCGCGAGGCGGCGCTCGGGCGCCTCGCCGAGACGCGCGCCGATCCGGAGCTGGAGGCCGCGCTCGCCTATGCCCGCCGGCGCCGGCTCGGCCCCTTCGCCGCGCCCGGCCGGCGGGCCGAGCGGCGCGAGCGCGACCTTGCCGCCCTGGCGCGCCAGGGCTTCCCCTTCGGCCTCGCGCTGCGGGTCGTCGATGCGCCCGACGCAGCGGCCGCCGAGGCGCTCGCCGAGGATCCCGACGCCGCCGGCCGGCCGCGCGACCCGGAGTGAGGGGCGGCCTCAGCCGCCCAGCGTCGCGAACAGCCGGTCGAGCACCGAGTCGAGCAGCGCCAGGTCCGCCGGTGTCGAGAGGCGATGGTCGCCCGTCTTGACCAGGTGCAGCTCGACGTCGTCGCTCCGCAGCGCGCCGGCGAGCCTCGGCGACAGCTGCCAGGGCACGTTCGGGTCGGCCATGCCGTGCAGCAGCCGCACCGGGCAGTCGAGCGGGATCGGCCGGCGCAGCAGCAGGTGCCGGCGGCCCTCCTCGATCAGCCGGCGGGTGATCGTGTAGGGCTGCTCGCCGTACGCGCTGGGCTGGCGGTAGACGCCGTCGCGCTCCAGCGTCTCCCGGATCTCGGGCGCGAAGGTCGCCCACATCAGGTCCTCGGTGAAGTCGGGCGCCGCGGCGATGCCGACCAGCCCGGCGACCCGCTGCGGCCGGGCCAGGGCCGCCAGCAGCATCAGCCAGCCACCCATCGAGGAGCCGACCAGGACCTGCGGCCCCTCGGTCAGCGCGTCCAGGGCGGCGACGGCGTCCTCGGCCCAGCGGCCGATCGTTCCGCTCTCGAAATCACCAGACGATTCGCCGTGGCCGAAATAGTCGAAACGCAGGAAGGCGCGGCCGCGGCGCTTCGCGTGCTCTTCCAGAAAGCTTGCTTTCGTGCCCGTCATGTCGGACATGAAGCCGCCGAGGAACACCAGCCCCGGGCCCTTGCCCGCGGTGCGGTGATAGGCGATGGTGGCGCCGTCCCGACGGTGTAGCCGGGATGCGGGGGTGGTCTTGGCGATTTCCCTATCAGGCATGTGGTTCCACCGCCGTGACGGATGATCTCGAACTGGCCGAAGCGGGCGGCGACCCTAGCATCGTCGCGCAGGCCGACAAAGACCTGCCGCCGGTCGTCCTGCAGGTGCTGCCGGCGCTGGTCACGGGCGGGGTCGAGCGCGGCACGGTCGACATGGCCCAGGCGATCCTGGAAGAGGGCGCCATCGCCATCGTCGCCTCGTCCGGCGGGCCGATGGTCTACGAGCTGCAGCGCAGCGGCGCCGACCACGTCGAGCTGCCGCTCGACAGCAAGAACCCCTGGCGCATCCTGTCCAATGCCCGGAAGCTCGAGGAGCTGATCCGCCTGCGCAGCGTCTCGATCGTCCACGCGCGCAGCCGGGCGCCGGCCTGGAGCGCCTGGCTGGCGACGCGGCGCACCGGCCGCGCCTTCGTCACCACCTTCCACGCGCCCTACGGCCTGAAGCCGCCGATCAAGCGGCTCTACAACCAGGTCATGGCGCGCGGCGACCGGGTGATCTGCATCTCGCACTTTGTCGCCGAGCACGTGCAGCGCAACTACCGGGTCGACCCGGCGCGACTCCGGGTGATTCCGCGCGGCGTCGACCTGGAGCGCTTCGATCCGACCCGGATCTCGGCCGAGCGGGTGATCCAGCTGGCCCAGCGCTGGCGCCTGCCCGACGGCGTGCCGGTGATCATGCTGCCCGGCCGCCTGACCCGCTGGAAGGGCGCCGAGCTGCTGCTCGCCGCGGCCGCGCGCCTGGCCCGCGACCGCGAGTTCCTGCTGCTGCTGGTCGGCTCCGACCGCAACAGCAGCCTGCGGGCGGAGCTCGAATCCAAGGCCGCCGCCTTCGGGCTGGGCGGCAAGTTCGCCGCGGTCGGCGACTGCGACGACATGCCCGCCGCCTTCATGCTGGCCGACGTCGTGGTCTCCGCCTCGCTGGAGCCGGAGGGCTTCGGCCGGGTCATCGGCGAGGCCCAGGCCATGGGCCGGCCGGTCGTCGCCGCGGCCCACGGCGGCGCCCTGGAGCAGGTCGAGGACGGCGAGACCGGCTTCCTGTTCAATCCCGGCGACGTCGAGTCGCTGGCGGTCAGCCTGCGCCACGCCCTCGACCTGCCGGCCGGGGCGCGCGCCGAGCTGGCCGAGCGCGCGGTCGCGCATGTCCGCGCCCACTTCTCCAAGCGCCTGATGTGCCGCCGCACCCTCGAGGTCTACGACGAGCTGCTGCGCGGGTAGGGGCGCGCGAGTCCCCTCTCCGCCCCCAGGGGCGGAGAGGGAGTTTTCGGGTGGCGGCGGCTTTCGGGGCCGGCCCTCGCGGCTTGACTCGGCATGCCCAGCTTCTAAATTCCGGCACCCCGTGCTTATTCGGCTCGCGCGCGGGGTCCGATCGGCCGGCGCGGCGTTCCGCGGCCGGCCGTCGCGTCGTGAGCGCGCCCTGTCGGGGCGCCTCGCCCCGGGCAGGCAAACGGAAGACGGATATCATGGTCGCGATCACGCTGCCGGACGGGACGGTCAGGCGTTTCGAGGGCCCGGTCACCGGGCTCGAGCTCGCCGAGTCGATCGGCCCGGGCCTCGCCAAGGCCGCCCTCGCCGTCACCGTCGAGGGCGAGCCGCGCGATCTCGCCCGGCCGATCGAGCAGGACGCGACGGTCGAGATCGTCACCGCGCGCCATCCCTACGCGCTCGAGCTGGTGCGCCACGACTGCGCCCACGTGCTCGCGCAGGCGGTGCAGGAGCTGTTCCCCGGCACCCAGATCACCTTCGGCCCGGCGACCGACGACGGCTTCTACTACGACTTCTATCGCGAGCAGCCCTTCTCGACCGACGACTTCGCGGCGATCGAGGCGCGCATGGCGGAGATCGTCGACCGCGACCTGCCGATCGCCCGCGAGGTCTGGGACAAGGCGAGCGCCCACAGTTTCTTCAAGGAGACCGGCGAGTCCTTCAAGGCCGAGTGGGCCCTGGCGCTGCCCGACGGCGAGCCGATCACCTTCTACCGCCAGGGTGATTGGATCGACCTCTGCCGCGGCCCGCACCTGCCCTCGACCGGCAAGCTGCCCAAGGCCTTCAAGCTGATGAAGCTGGCCGGCGCCTACTGGCGCGGCGACGCGCGCAACCCGCAGCTGCAGCGCATCTACGGCACGGCCTGGCTCACCGAAAAGGACCTCAAGGCCCACCTGACCATGATCGAGGAGGCCGAGAAGCGCGACCATCGCCGCCTCGGCCGCGAGATGGACCTGTTCCACCTGCAGGAGGAGGCGGTCGGCTCGACCTTCTGGCATCCGGCCGGCTGGACCCTCTACCGCACGGTCGAGGCCTACATGCGCCGGCGCCTGGAGCGCGGCGGCTACGTCGAGGTCAAGACGCCGCAGCTGATCGACCGCGCGCTCTGGGAGGCCTCGGGCCACTGGGAGAAGTTCCGCGAGCACATGTTCATCGCCGAGAGCGAGGAGCGGGTGCTGGCGGTCAAGCCGATGAACTGCCCGGGCCACGTGCAGATCTTCAAGCAGGGCATCACCAGCTACCGCGACCTGCCGATCCGCATGGCCGAGTTCGGCTCCTGCCACCGCAACGAGCCCTCGGGTGCGCTGCACGGCCTGATGCGGGTCCGCGCCTTCACCCAGGACGACGCCCACATCTTCTGCACCGAGGACCAGATCGTCAGCGAGACCAAGGTCTTCTGCGAGCTCTTGCAGTCGATCTACCGCGACTTCGGCTTCCCGGAGGTCAAGGTCAAGTTCTCCGACCGGCCGGAGAAGCGGGCCGGCAGCGACGCGACCTGGGACAAGGCGGAAGCCGCGCTCAAGCACGCGACCGAAGAGGCCGGGCTCAGCTTCACCCTGAACCCCGGCGAGGGCGCCTTCTACGGCCCCAAGCTGGAGTTCGTGCTGCAGGACGCGATCGGCCGCGACTGGCAGTGCGGCACGTTGCAGGTCGACTTCGTGCTGCCCGAGCGGCTCGACGCGGTCTATGTCGGCGAGGACGGCGCCAAGCACCGCCCGGTCATGCTGCACCGGGCGATCCTCGGCTCCTTCGAACGTTTCCTGGCGATCCTGATCGAGAACTTCGCCGGCCGCTTCCCGCTCTGGCTGGCGCCGCGCCAGGTCGTGGTCTGCCCGATCACCAGCGACGCCGACGTCTATGCCGAGGAGGTGCGCGCCGCCCTGGCGGCCCGCGGCCTCAGGGCCGAGACCGACCTGCGCAACGAGAAGATCAACTACAAGGTGCGCGAGCACAGCCACGCCAAGGTGCCGGTGATCGCCGTCGTCGGCCGCCGCGAGGCCGAGCAGCGGACGGTCACCCTGCGCCGCCTCGGCGTCGAGCAGCAGGAGTCTCTTGCACTCGACGCCGCCGTCATTACACTAATAGGCGAGGCGTCTCCGCCGGATTTACGGGCGGAGCGCTGATTGGCGTTTGATCAAGCGCCATCCGGCACGGTATTGGCCGGATCCTGCGACCTGTCGAAAGCAACAGAGGAGAGGTTTCCATAGCTCGACCGCCGTTCAATCCGACGCCAAGCCGCGACGGCCCGCGCGTCAACCGCCAGATCGATGTCATGAAAGTCCGCCTGATCGACGAAGAGGGCGAGAACTTGGGCGTCGTTCCCACCCGCGAGGCTCTGCTGCGCGCCGAGGACGTCGGACTCGATCTGGTCGAGATCTCGCCGCAGGCCGATCCGCCTGTCTGCAAGATCCTCGACTTCGGGCGCTACAAGTACGAGGCCCAGAAGCGGGCCAACGAGGCGCGCAAGAAGCAGAAGACGATCGAGCTCAAGGAAATCAAGATGCGCCCGAACATCGACGACCACGATTACGGGGTCAAGATGCGGGCCATCAACCGCTTCCTGGGCGAGGGCGACAAGGTCAAGGTGACCCTGCGCTTCCGCGGCCGCGAGATGGCCCACCAGGAGCTCGGCCTCAACCTGCTGTTCAAGGTCCGCGACGAGATCGCCGAGATCGCCAAGGTCGAGCAGACGCCGAAGCTCGAAGGCCGCCAGATGACCATGGTCGTCGCGCCGCGCTGAGTCGCCGGCGCCGGAAACGACGAAGGCCTCGCCCCCGGCCGGGGACGAGGCCTTTCTTGTCTGTCGGTCCCGGCGGGCCGCCGTCGCCGACCTGGGCGTGGGCGTCCCGCCGCTCAGGCCGCGAACAGCGGGCTGCCCGGCTCGCCGAGGTCGTACCAGAGGCCGGCCATGACGGTCAGGGCCTCGCGGCAGACCGGGCGCAGCACGTGCTCGTTCGGCGCATGCTGGCTGCAGCCGGCGTAGGAGTGCGGCACCCAGACCGTCGGCAGGCCGAGGATCTCGCTGAAGGCGTCGTTCGGGATGGTGCCGCCGAGGTTGGGCAGCAGCGCCGGCCGTTTGCCAGTGGTCTTCTCCAGGGAGGCCGCGGCGAAGCGCGCCGCCGGATGCTCCGGGTCGAGCCGGGTCGCCGGCATCGGCGTGTCCCTGGCCGGCGCCGCCACGACCTGCGGGAAGCCGGCCTGCCTGAGGTGGGCGGCGATCGCCGGCACGACCTCCTCGGGCCGCGTGCCGACCACGAAGCGCAGCTGGCAGACCGCCTCGGCGCGGCCCGGGATGGCGTTGACCGGCTTCGCCGGGTCGCCGGTCACGAAGGCCAGGATCTCCAGGGCGTTCCAGCCGTAGACGCGCTCCGGCGGGGTCAGGCCCGGCTCGCCCCAGTCGGCGTCGATCGCCGGGGCGCCGGGGCCGCCGTCGATCTCGATGTCGGCGAGCGCCTTGCGCACCGCGTCGGTCAGGCTGGTCGGGCGCAGCGCCTGGACCCGGATCTCGCCGCGCGGGCCGACCAGGCTGGCCAGGGCGTTGGCCAGGATCGTGCCGGGATTGGCCAGCGCGCCGCCCCAGTTGCCGCTGTGGTGGCCGCCCTGCCGCAGGTCGACCGTCAGGGTGAAGTTGATGACACCGCGCGAGCCGAAATAGAGCGTCGGCCGGTCGGGCGCGACGCGCGGGCCGTCGGAGGCGACCAGCAGGTCGGCCTTCAGGCGCTCGGCCTGGTCTCGGCAGAAGGGGCGCAGGCCCGGCGAGCCGACCTCCTCGCCGGTCTCGATCAGCGCCTTGACGTTGTAGCCCAGCTTGCCGCCGCGGGCCTTCAGCGCCGCCTCCAGGCCGAGCTGGTTGATCGTGTGCTGGGCCTTGTTGTCGGCGCTGCCGCGACCGTAGAGGCGGTCGCCGTCACGGCTCAGGGTCCAGGGGTCGCGGCCGTCGCGCCAGCGGCCCTCGTGGCCGCGCACCGTGTCGCCGTGGCCGTAGGTCAGCACCGTCGGCAGCGCCGGATCCTCGATGCGCTCGGCGACCAGGAAGGGCACGCCGGCCATCTCGGGGTTCTCGAAGGTCGACCAGGCGAAGCCGAGCCCGGCCAGGGCCGGGCCGATCTCCGCGGTCAGGTAGCGCTCCAGCTCGGGCCGGGCGTCCGGCTCCTGGCTGGTCGAGGCGATGGCGACGCGGCGCGCCAAGTCCTTCTCGAAACGGCCCTCGTCGAAGAAGGCGGCGGCGGCGGCGACGGCGGTTTCGCGTGACATGCTGGTTCCCTGCTGTTTCGCCCCTCTCTCGCCCGCGCCGGCCCTGCGGTCAAGCGCACCCTGCTCCTGGCAGCCTTGTCCGGACGGGCCGGATCCGCCGTTGTCGAGCCCGGCGCGCGCACACCGCTCCGGCGAGACTTAACCGACTATTTAGGTCTCGCGGCCTAGAACGGCGCGATGCGAGTTCCCGTCAGACAGCAGGCGCCCGACGCTGCGGCCGGCGGCCTTCGGGCCCTGCTGCCGGCGCTCGTCCTGCTGCTGGTCAGCCTGCTCGTCATGCCGGCCCTGGCCGTCCGCCTGCCGTCTGCCGGGCAGGAGGTCGCACTGGTCTTTCCGCCGGGCACCTCGTCCGATGCCGCGATCGGCGCCGTCGCCTCGGCCGACGGCCTGCTGGTCCGTCCCGGCGGCTTTGACAACCTGATGATCGCGCGCTTCCCGCACGCCCTCGGCTGGCTGGCGCTCTGGCGCCTGGGCGTCGTCGTCGCGCTCGATCCCGCGGTCGCCGGCGCCTGCGCCGCCTTCCTGCAGTCCTCCTCGAAGGGAGCTCCGTCGTGAACGCATTGCTGTCGATCCGTGGCCAGGTCGCGCGCGCGATCGTGCTGTACCTCTGGCTCCACGTGCCGGTGATCGCCGGCGTCAGCTTCCTGCTGCAGGGCGGCAGCCTGCTGCCGGCCGCCGCCGCGGCCTTCTTCGCCCTGGCCGCGACCCTGGCCTGGCGCTTCGATCCGCGCGGCGACAGCGCCCGGCCGGTCGCCGGCGTCGCCCTGGTCATGATGGTCGCGCTGCTGGTCTACGAGTTCCGCGGCAACGGCTGGCAGATCGACATGCACATGTACTTCTTCGCGGCGCTCGCCCTGCTGGCGGCCTTCTGCGACTGGAAGACCCTGCTGATCTCCGCGGCCGCCATCGCCATCCACCACCTGGGGCTCAACTTCCTCTACGCCGCCGCAGTCTTCCCCGGCGGCGCGGACCTCGCCAGGGTGGTGCTCCACGCGGTCATCGTGGTCATCGAGACGGGGGCGCTGATCTGGCTGACCGCCCGGCTCACCCAGGCCTTCGCCGGCAGCGAGGTCGCGCTGAAGCGGGCCCGCGCCGCCGAGGCCAAGGCCAAGGCCGCCTCCGAGGCGCGGGAGGCTGCGGAGCGCGAGGCAGCCGAGCGCCGCCAGCGCGAGCTCGCCGCCTTCGCCGACGGCTTCGAGCAGAACGTCGCCAAGGTCGTCCAGGCGGTCTCGCAGCAGGCCGAGGGCCTGCGCCTGCGCAGCGACGACCTGTCCGAGGCCGTCGGCGCCATCGGCGAGCGCAGCCGCTCGGCCGCCGGCAGCGCCCAGGGCGCGGTCGACGAGGTGCAGAGCGCCGCGACCGCCACCGAGGAACTCGGCCGCTCGATCGACGAGATCGCCGGGCGGGCCGCCGAGGCCGGCCGGATCAGCCAGGAGGCGGTGACCAACGCCGAGGCGACCGACGGCACGGTCCAGGCGCTGTCGACCGCCGCCGAGAAGATCGGCGCCGTGGTCACGCTGATCAGCGAGATCGCCGAGCAGACCAACCTGCTCGCCTTGAACGCGACAATCGAGGCGGCGCGCGCCGGCGAGGCCGGCAAGGGCTTCGCGGTCGTGGCCTCGGAGGTCAAGAATCTGGCGACCCAGACCGCCAAGGCGACCGAGGAGATCGGCCAGCAGATCGGCGAGATGCAGGGTGCCACCGGCGAGTCGGTCCAGGCCATCGCGCGGATCCGCCAGACCATCGAGAAGCTCGACGGCGTCGCCGGCGCGATCGCCTCCGCGGTCGAGGAGCAGTCGGCCGCGGTTCGGGAGATCACCGGCAACACCAGCCGTGCCGCCGACGGCGCCGGACGGGCCGGCCGCGAGATCACCGAGCTCGGCGGTTCCGCCCAGCATGCCCTCGGCGCGGTGCGCGAGAACGCGGCGGCCTCGGAGGCGCTGGGCAGCGCCGTCGCCGACCTGGAGGCTCAGGTCAGCGACTTCCTGCGCCAGGTCCGGGCCGCCTGACGCGCCGCTTCCACACGTCCCTGGACAAGCGAAAGGCCACCGAACCGTTCGGCGGCCTTCTTCGCATCGGCCGGGCGGTAACGGGGGACGCCGGGCGTTAACGCCATGGCAAGAGTCGCGGATCAAAAGTTGAAGCACGGCGGGTCCTATCCGCCTGCACCGCGATACGCACGCCAACCAAAGAAGCCGGGGATCACCATGACGACCGAAGAGACGACTGTGCCCGATGCAGAGCAGCGGGACGAGGATTCCCGGACCGTCCGGGCCGCCCGCACCGCCGGCAAGCCGGCCTTCGGCATCGCGCCGCGCCTGTTTCTCGCCTTCGGCTGCGTTGCGGCGCTGATCCTGCTGGCCTGCGGCGTCGCGCTGGTCAGCGGCCGCAACGTGCAGAAGAGCTTCTCGGTCGCGACCGACCGCAGCGTGCCGGCGATGAGCGAGGCCCTGACCCTGCAGTCCAATGCCGCCAGCCTGGCGGCCGCGGCGCCGCTGCTGGCGGCCGCGAACAGCGACGCCGAGCGACAGGCGGCGCTCGACCGGCTGAACGACCGCTGGGCGGCGCTCGAGGCCGGCGTCGACAAGCTGGAGAAGCTCGGCGCCCGGCCGGAGCGGATCGAGGCGATCCGCGGCAGCACCACGGCGCTCGCGGGCGCGACCGGCAACCTCAACAAGGCGGTCGTCGCGGAACTGAAGCTGAGCTCGGCGATCGCCGAGCGCCGTGCCGCTGTCGAGGCGGCCCAGGACGCCCTGCTCGAGACCACCGACAAGGTCGCGGAGCAGGCCAGCACCGACACCAGCATCTCCGGCGTCGCCACCGGCATGCATCTGGAGGACGGCGTCAAGAAGCTGTTCGCCGAGCAGGTGCCGCAGTTCCGCCAGGTGATCGAGACCTCGGCGGCCGCCGAGCGGCTCGGCAAGCTGCTCGTCCTGGCCTCCGCGGCCGGCGACGCCGCCGAGCTCGACCGCCTGGCGGGCGCCTTCCAGAAGGACCTCGAGACCCTGAAGGCCGGCATCGCGGCGCTGCCCGAGGGCGACTGGAGCAAGCCGCTGGCGGAGCAGCTGACGGCGCTGCAGGCGCTCGGCAGCGGCCCGGACAGCATCTTCGACCAGCGCCGCGCGCAGCTCGCCGCGGGCACCGCGGGCGGCGGCGCCCTGGCCGAGCTGCGCAGCCGGGTCGAGGCGGCGACCGACGCGCTGGGCGCCCAGCTCACGCCGGCGCTCGAGAAGGTCCAGGCCGACCTGGCGGCTGCCGGCAAGGAGACGGCGGCCAAGGGGTCGGGCGCGATCCGTACGCTGATGGATCACGGCGTCAAGAACCTGCAGGGCATCCTGACCATGAAGGCCGAGGCGAATCGCATGGCCGGCCTGATGGGCCAGGCCACGACGGCGCCCGATGCCGAGGCCCTGAAGAAACTCAAGGCCGACTTCGGCACCCGCGCGGCACTGTCCGCGATGGCGCTGCTGCGCGCCGCCGACGTGCGCGACAAGGTCGAGGAAAAGCGGGCCGCGCTGCAGGCTCTGGGCGAGAAGGCGGGGAACGTCTTCGAGCTTCGCTCGGAGCAGCTGGCGGCGCAGCGGCAGGCGGAGCAGGCGCTTTCGGAGAGCCGGCAGGCGGC
>NZ_FWZX01000010.1 GCF_900177295.1 Tistlia consotensis USBA 355 | reverse complement strand
GCCGCAAACAGCGGCGCATCCTCCGCCGCCAAGGCCAGCTGTCCCCGGCGCGCCAAGCGCCGCCAGCCGAACAGCTGCTGCGGCGTCAGCCCGTGGCGCCGTGCCACCGCGCAGACCGAGGACTCAGAGCAGTAGCTCTCGGCGACGATCCGCGCCTTGACCTCCTCCGGCCATCGGCGACGCCGACCGCTGCCGGTGAACACCTCGATCCGCCTCACCGGCTCCGGCACGGGCATAAGCTCAGGATCCGACATGGCTCTTATCTCCATGTCGCCCAGACTCCCCGCTGCTGCCTATGCGCGGAAGGTGCCCTCAGAACAGCGCTTACGCCTGGTCCCCGTCCTCTGGTGACCTGTCGTCGGAGGAGAAGGGGCAGACTCTCGCCCGCCGCATTTGCCTAGACATGCGAAAGGCCAACCACGCGATCTTGCCGATCGAGCGCCCTCAGGCGCCGTCGAGGCAGTAGCGCGCCACCTCGGCGTGGGAGGCGAACCACACGCCGGCATGGTCGCGGATGTAGCGGATCAGCTCCTCGAGGATGGCGATGCGCGAGCGGTGGCCGATGACGTGCGGGTGCAGGGTCAGGAGGAACAGCCCGCCCTCGGCATAGGCGCCGTCGAACTCGGCCTTGAACACCTCCAGCACCGAGGACGGAGGGGTGTAGGGCCGCAGCGCCGAGAAGCGGTCCATGTTGAAGTAGACCGCGTCGTCGCGGATCCATTCCACCGGCAGTTCGACCACGCCGGTCGGCTTGCCCTCCTCCAGCAACTCGTAGGGTTCGTCGTCGGCCATCAGGGAGCTGTCGTAGAGCAGCCCCATCTCGCGGGTGATGGCGAGTGTGTGCTGGCTGAAGTCCCAGGAGGCGGTGCGGATGCCGACCGGCCGGGTACCGGTGATCCGCTCGAGCACGTCGGCCGCGCGCATTTGCAGATCGCGCTCGTCCGCCGGCGGCAGCTTGCTGTTCAGCTCGTGAATCCAGCTGTGGATGCCGATCTCGTGCCCGGCATCGACCAGGGCCCGCTGCTCGTCGGGATGCAGCATGGCGACCACGGCGGGGACGAAGAACGTCGCCTGCACGCCGTGGCGTTCCAGGATGCCGCGGATGCGCGGGATCGCCACCCTGGCGCCGTAGTGGCCCTGCGACAGCTTGCCGGGCGAATTCTCGCCCCATCGCAAGGTGCTCGTCTCGTGGTCGCTGTCGAAGGAGAGCGCCACGGCGACGCGCGCCCCGCCCTTCCAGCTCTGCGGCTTCAGCGACCGGCCGGCGCGGACCTTGTCGACGATGCCCCGCCAGCGGGCTTCCTCCCACTGCCAGGGTTCGACGTCGGGGGTGGACTGTGCAGCTTGCATCGGCAGGCCCTCTGGCTGTTGGAGTCCCGGATCCTAGGCCGCAGCGGCGAAACGGCCGATGCGGAAGTCGTGCAGCGGCGTCTCGGTGGCGCCGGTGGCGATCAGCTCGGCCATGACGTCGCCGACGCCGGGGCCGAGCTGGAAGCCGTGGCCGCAGAAGCCGAAGGCGTGGAACAGGCCGGCCGTGGTACCGGAGGCGCCGATGATCGGCAGCATGTCGGCGACATAGCCCTCGCAGCCCGACCAGGTTCGGATGACGGTCACCTTGGCGAGCGCCGGGAGCAGCCGGACGATCGCCCGAAGCTGCGCCGGCAGGCGGGTCGGATCGGCCTTGGCGTGCCCGGGATCGAGCGGGACCTCCGTCCGCTCGGCCGCTCCGCCGAAGACGATGTTGCCGCGCTCGACCTGGCGCAGGTAGCCGTCGGACTTCTGCCGCGTCCAGATGCCGACCACCGGCAGGATGCGGTGCGGCAAGGGCTCGGTCACGCCCATCTGCGGCCCGCGAGCGACCAGCGGCACCTCCTCGCCGAATCGCGCGGCGATGCGGGCACCCCAGGCGCCGGCGGTGTTGAGCAGGCGCTCGGCGGCGAAGACGCCCTTCGAGGTCGTCACCTCGAACCCGGCGCCGGTCCGCACGATCTCGCCCACCGCGACCTCCTCGACGATCTCGGCGCCGAGCCGGCGGGCGGCGTCGGCGAAGGCCGGCGCGATCAGCCGCGGGTTGCCGCAACCGTCCCGCGGCGAGAAGGAGGCGGCGATCGCATCTGGGCCGAGGCCGGGGAAGCGCGCGCGGATCTCCTCGGGGCCGAGTTCCTCCAGGTCCAGGCCCCAGGGCCGGGCCGCCTCGACGTAGGCGCGCATGTCGGCGAGGCTCTCCTCCTCGAAGACCAGGCGGACATGGCCGGTGGCCCGGAACTCGACGTCGCGCCCGAGCATCTTCTCCGCCTCGCCCCAGAGCGCGCGGGAGCGGTGCGCCAGCGGCAACTGCGGCAGATAGCGTCCGGTTCGCCGGATGTTGCCGAAGGACGCGACGGTGGCACCGGTCCCGACCCGGTTGCGTTCGATCAGCGTCACGCGCACCCCGCGCCGGGCGAGGAAATAGGCCGCGGCCGTCCCCATCAGTCCGCCGCCGACTACGATCACGTCCATGTCCGTCTCCGTTCGGGACGACGGCCGGGCAAGGCGGCCGATCGCACCACCCTGTCGGCCGTCCCTGGCGGCGTCAAAGTCGGGAACGGGATCGCCCCATAAGCAAAGCCTATCGCGGCAGCGCTGCGGCCCGGTCGCATAAGAGGGACTTATGTCGAAGTGATGTTTGGCTCTTGGACCCGGCCGCGCCGCTCGTGCCAGCGTCGCACCGGTTGCAGGAAAGGAAGGGCCGTGGACAACGCTATCGCTCCCGATACCGGCGATCGACCGGCGGCGGACTGGAAGATCGGCGTCGACATCGGTGGGACCTTCATCGACTTTTGCGCGCTCGACGTCCGTTCCGGTCGGGTCGCCTCGCTGAAGGTGCTGACCACGCCGGACGATCCGGGTGCCGAACTGATGACCGGTCTCGCCCTGCTGGCCGAGCGTGACGGGCTGGATCCGACGGCCATCAGCCGCTTCGTCCACGGCACCACCATCGGCATCAACACCATCATCCAGCGCCGGGGCGCACGGCTCGCCCTGGTCACCAACGCCGGCTTCGAGGACGTCATCGAACTCGCCCGGTTGCGGATGCCGGAGGTCTATTCGCTCTTCTGCGCCCGGCCGGAGCAGCTCGTCACTCGCGACATGGTCTTCGGTGTTCCGGCCCGGCTGCGCGCCGACGGGACCGAGACCGTCGCCCCCGACATGGCGGCGGTCGCCGCGGCCGTCGCCGAGGCGAAGACGAAGGGCGCTGCGGGCATCATCGTCTCCTTCCTGCACTCCTGGCGCGACGCTGCGCAGGAGGCCGCGGTGAAGGCGGAGATCGCGCGTCTCGCGCCGGAGCTCTTCGTCTTCACCTCCTCGGAGGTCTGGCCGGTGATCCGCGAGTACGAGCGGACGACGACGGCGATCCTCAACGGCTACGTCCATCCGCGCGTGTCGGGGTACCTCTCGGCCCTCGAGGAGCGGCTGGCCGGCCGCGGGGTGCCGGCGCCGGCGATGCTGACGAAGTCGAACGGTGGCTTGATGACCGCCACCGAGGGCAGGCGTTCCTGCGTCAACATGCTGCTCTCCGGCACCGCCTCGGGCGTGATCGGGGCCGCCTGGCTGGCGCGGCAGGCCGGCGAGAGCAGGGTCCTGACGCTCGACATCGGCGGCACCTCGGCGGACTTCGCGCTGATCGTCGACGGCGAGGCGCAGTTCGGCATGGGCGAGCTGATCGGCGAGTTCCCGCTCTACATCCCCTCCGTCTCGGTCAGCTCGATCGGCATCGGCGGCGGCTCGATCGCCAGCGTCGACGCCCGGGGCGTGCTGCGGGTCGGCCCGGAATCGGCGGGCTCGGTGCCGGGGCCGGCCTGCTACGGACGCGGCGGCGCCGAGCCGACGGTCACCGACGCCATGGCGGTCTGCGGCTGGCTCGGCCACAGCCAGATGGCCTACGGGCAGCTCCGGATGGACGTCGAGTTGGCCCGCGCCGCGGTCGGGCGGTTGGCCGGGAAGCTCGGCCGCCCGCTGCAGGAGACGGCGCAGGCGATCCTGGACGTCGCCGTTTCGGAGATGTTCGTGGAGGTCGAGAAGCTGGCCTCGCGCTCGGGCGTCGACCTGCGCGACTTCGCGCTCATGCCCTTCGGCGGCGGCGGACCGATGCTGGGTGCCTTCCTCGCCCGCGAGCTCGGCATGGCGCGGGTGATCGCGCCGCGGCGGCCGGGCGTCGTCTCGGCGCTGGGCGGACTGGTCGCCGACCTGCGCGGCGACTTCGTCCGGACGGTCTTCGCCGAGCTTTCCGACGCGCTGCTGCCGGACATGCGCAGGGCGCTCGACGCCCTGGCGGCCGAGGCGCGCGACTGGCTGGCGGCGCAGGGCCATGCCGGCGCGGCCGAGCTGCGGGTGTCGGCCGACATGCGCTATGCCGGCCAGAGCTACGAGATCGAGACGCCACTGCAGCCCGCCTGGCTGAGCGAGGCCGGCCTCGGCACCGTTGCCCGCGCCTTCCACGAGGCGCACCAGCGGCACTACGACTTTCATGATCCGGAGGGTCGCATCGAAGTCGTCAACCTCCGCCTCTCCGCCATCGGCGCCGGGCCGAAGCTGACCTTCCCCGAGACCGAAGCGGCGCCGGCCTCGGCCGCCCCGCAGCGCGAGGTCCCGGTCTACGTCGGCGGGACCGAGGCGCCGATCGGCCTCTACTGGCGCGCCGGCCTGCACCCCGGCGACCGCTTCCGCGGTCCGGCGGTCGTGGCCCAGGAGGACACGACCTTCGCGATCCCGCCTGCGGCCGAGGCGCACGTCGACCGCCACCTGAACCTGCACCTGACCCTGCACCTGACCCTGGGCGAGTGAGACCGATGTTCGACCGGATGAATCTCCAGGTTCTCGCCAATCACGCCCGTGCGGCGGCCGAGAACATGGCCTACACGCTGCAGCGGACGGCCCACTCGGCCTTCGTGAAGGAGACCGAGGACTTCACGGTCATGCTGATCAACCGCAGGGGCGAGACCTTCGCGGTGCCGATGGACCTCGGGGCGACCTGGTACGCCGGGCTGACCTTCGGGCGCGGGATCGCGATGATCGATGGCTACAAGCCGGGCGACGTCGCCTTCACCAACGACACCTATTCCTGCTTCGTCGCCACCCACACGCCGGACACGGTCCTCTGGAGGCCGGTCTTCTACGAGGGCGAAATCATCGCCTTCACCGGCGGGCACATCCACAACACCGACATGGGCGGCGCGGTGCCGGCCTCGCTGTCGCGGGCGCTGACCGAGATCCATCAGGAAGGGATCCGCTTCCCGCCGATGAAGATCGTCAACGAGGGGGTCTTCGACGAGAAGATCCTGAAGATCATGGCGGCCAACGTGCGCAAGCCGGACCTCAACACCGGCGACATCAAGGCGCTGGTCGGCGCGCTGACCACCGGCGAGCGCAAGGTCCTCGGGATGGTCGAGAAGTTCGGCAAGGAGGCCTTCCTCGCCGGCGCCGAGGCGCTCCTCGACCACGCCGAGGCGCAGGCCCGCGACGTGCTGCGCTCGATCCCGGACGGCACCTGGGAGTTCGTCGACTACGCGGACGAGGACTCGGTCGAGGCCAACCCCTGCCGGCTGAAGCTGACGCTGACCATCCGGGGCGACGAGGCGATCCTCGACTTCACCGGCTCCGACCCGCAGCTCGGCTCGTCGCTGAACGTGCCGACCGGCGGCGACCCGCGCCACTCGGTCCTGCTGGTCGCGATCTACTACATCCTCTACACGCTGAATCCGAAGATCCTGCTCAACACCGGGGTCACGCGGCCGTTCACCTGCATCGCGCCGAAGGGCTCGGTGCTCAATCCGGTCGAGCCGGCCGCGGTCGGCATGCGGTCGCTGACCTGTGCCCGGCTCCGCTCCGTGGTGTTCGGCGGGTTCTGCCAGGCGGTGCCGGAGCGGCTGCCCGCGGCGCCAGCCGGCAACAACAGCATCGTCAACGTCATGACCGTCGACGAGCGGACCGGCCGCAGCGTGATCGCCGCGGTCAACCCGGTGGTGGGCGGCGGCGGCGGCATGCCGCATCGCGACGGCACGAACGGCTCGGGCGCCGATGCGGCCTACCTGAAGAACACGCCGATCGAGCTCACCGAGACCGAGACCCCGGTCGAGTTCGTCAAGTACGGCCTGGCGAAGGACAGCGGCGGTGCCGGGCGCTGGCGCGGCGGCCTCGCCACCGAGATGGCGTTCCGGGTCTTCGCGCCCGACAGCCGGATCACCGCCCGAAACCGGGACCGCGGCTTCTTCCGCCCCTGGGGCGTGCTCGGCGGACGGGCGGCGGGCCTGTCCGACATGGTGGTCAACCCCGGCACGCCGGAGATGCGGCGGCTCGGGAACATCGACACCGCGGTGCTGCAGCCGGGCGACGTGCTCGAGATCCGCTCGGCGGGTGGTGGTGGGCGGGGCGATCCCTTCGAGCGCGAGCCCTGGCGTGTCCTGCGCGACGTCGAACGCGGCTACGTCTCCTCCGAGGCGGCCGAGCGGGACTACGGCGTCGTGATCCGTGACGGAGCGGTCGACGAGGCCGCGACCGAGGCGCGGCGTGCCGCGCGCCCGGCGCCGGAGGGCCATTTCGACTACGGCCCCGAGCGCGCAGGCTACGAGGCCCAATGGACGCCGGCGGCCTACGACCTGCTCATCGAGATCCTCGACGGTCTGCCGATCCACTGGCGCTTCTTCACCAAGACGGAGATCTTCCGCCGGATGAAGGGACGCTCGGGTGCCGAGGGCGTGGCCCAGGCCTTCGCCCAGGTGCGCGCCCGCTTCCCGGAGATGCCCGCGCCTGCCGGGACTGGCCGCGAGGCGGCGGAATGATCGGCGCAGGGAAGGACGCGCCCGGCGCAGGCCGGGTGGTCCGCCTCGCGGAGCAGGGGCGGGCACCCGTGCGCTTCCGGCTCGACGGCGCGGACTGCGCGGCAATGGAGGGAGACACGGTACTGACCGCGGTCCTCGCCTCGGTGCCGGCGCTGCGCCGTTCGGAATTCGGCCCGGAGGGGCGTGCGGGCTTCTGCCTGATGGGCGCCTGTCAGGATTGCTGGGTCTGGCAGGAAGTCGGGCCGCGGCTGCGTGCCTGCTCCACGCCCATCGCCGAGGGGATGAAGCTCCTGACAGAGGCGCCGGGAGACTGGACTTGAGTGGGCGCGGGGCGCCGGTCGTCGTCGTCGGTGCCGGGCCGGCCGGGATCCGGGCCGCCGAGACGCTGGCGGCCGCGGGCGTGCGGCCCGTGGTGATCGACGAAGGCCGGCGCGCCGGAGGCCAGATCTATCGCCGTCCGCCCGAGGGTTTCTCCCGGACGCCGCAGACGCTCTACGGACCCGAGGCGTCGAAGGCGGTCGCGCTGCACGCGGTCTTCGACGCGGCTGCGGCGTCCGGCCGGGTCGATCATCGCCCCGAGAGTTCGGTCCTCGCCCTGGGCGACGGGGCGCTGCAGGTGCTCGGGCCGGAGGGGCGCAGCAGCATCGCCTACGACAGGCTGATCCTCGCGACCGGCGCCACCGACCGGCTGGCACCGGTACCGGGTTGGCAGAGTCCCGGGGTCTACGGTCTGGGGGGGACGCAGATCGCGCTGAAGGCTCAGGGCCTGACGTTCGGGCGCCGGATCGTGCTCGCCGGCTCGGGGCCGCTCCTCACCCTGGTGGCGGTGCAGCTCCTGAAGGCCGGGGCGGCGGTCGCGGCGGTCCTCGACACCGCGCCGCTCGGCCGGCAGATCGCGGCCTTGCCGGAGCTGCTGGCCCGCCCGGTCTTCGCCCTGCGGGGCGTCGCCATGCGGGCGGCGCTCGGCGGGCGGTACCACGCGGGCATATCCCTCGATCGCATCGAGGTCGACGGTCGCGGACCGGTCGCGGTCGCCTGGCACGACGCCGGCGGCCGGGTGCGGCGAACGGACTGCGACATGGTCGGCCTCGGCTGGCATCTGCAGGCCGAGACCCATCTCGCCGACCTCGCGGGCTGCGCTTTCGACTACGACGAGACCTGGGCGCAGTGGCTGCCCCGGACCGATCGGATGGGGCGGGCGGGCGATGGCGTCTACCTCGCCGGCGACGGGCTGCGCATCCTCGGTGCCGACGGGGCCGAGGTCGCGGGGCGGCTCGCCGCGGCGGCTTGCCTCGCCGACATGGGCCTGCCCGCGCCGGACGCCGCCGCCGATCTGCGCAAGCTCGACCGGCTCGACCGCTTCGCTCGTGGCATCGCCCACGCCTTTCCCTGGCCCGCCGAAATGATTCGGGCGCTGCCCGACGAGACCGTGGTCTGCCGCTGCGAAGGGGTTACCGCCGGCGAGCTGCGCAAGACCGTGGACTACGGTGGCGCCGAGGCCAACCGCGTGAAGTCTCTGGGGCGGGTCGGCATGGGGCGGTGCCAGGGGCGCTTCTGCCGGCTCGCCGGCGTCGAGCTGATCGCTGCCCGTGCGGGGACGGGTGCGGACTCGGTCGGGCGCCTGCGCGGTCAGGCGCCGGTGCGCCCGGCCCCGGTCGAGGCCTGGATGGATCGAGGTTGCGGGGCGGCGGGCTCCGGGTAGAGGGCTGTTCGCGTGATCGGGCTCTAGGAGGCGGAATGACGGACCGGCAGAGCCCGACGGGGATTCTGGGCGCCTGGATCGCCGATGCCCCGTCCGACTGGTCGGCGGCGAGCCGTTCGGTCGCCACCGCCGCCTTCGTCGACTGCTTCGCCTGCATGATCGCCGGCAGCCGGGAGGAGGTGACCCGTCGCACCCTCTCGGCGGTCCGCTCCTGGGGGCAGGGGGCGGCGGGCGTCGTCGGCCAGGGCCTCGGGCTGCCCGCGCCCTGGGCGGCCCTGGTCAACGGCACGGCTGCCCATGCGCTCGACTACGACGACATCCTCGACCCGTCCCTGTCCCATCCGAGCGCGGTGCTGGTCCCGGCGATCCTTGCGCTGGCGGAGGAGGAGGGCTCGGTCTCCGGAGAGCGCTGCGTCGACGCCTGGCTGGTCGGTCTCGAGGTGATGGCCAGGCTGGGCGAGGCCTTCAACGTCTCGCACTACGCCCTCGGCTGGCACACGACCCTGTCGCTGGGCGCGCCGTCGGCGGCGGCGGCCTGCGCCCGGCTGCTGGGTCTGGACGCCGTGGCTGCGGCTCATGCGATCGGTCTGTCGGCCAGCATGAGCGGCGGATCGAAGCGGCAGTTCGGCTCGATGGCGAAGCCGCTCCACGCGGGGCTCGCGGCCAAGAGCGGGGTCGTCGCGGCCTGCCTAGCCCGGACGGGCGTGGAAGCCTCCGCCGACGTCTTCGACGGGCGCTGGGGCTTGCTCGAGATGACCGCCGGGCCGGAAGCGGCCGGGTTCGCCGCGCTCGCCGCGCGCCTGGGTGGGCCGCCGGCCGCGGAGCAGTACGGGATCTGGCTGAAGGCCTGGCCGTCCTGCGGCGCCACGCACCGGCCGATCGAAGCGGCGCTCGCGCTTCGCCGCCAAGGGGGCTGGAAACCGGAGGACATCGTCTCGATCGAGGCCTTCGTCTCGCTCTCCGCGCAGGGCAACCTGCGCTTCATCCATCCGATGAATGGCGCAGAGGCCAGGTTCTGCCTGCCCTTCTGCGTCGGCTCGGCGCTGATCGACGGCAGGCTCGACCTCGCCAGCTTCCGGGCCGAGTCCATCGGGCGCGCCGATATCCGCAACCTGACCGCGCGGTTCCGCATGAGCCTCGATCCGGACCTCTGCGATCGCGGCTTCGGGTGTGCGCTGGCCGAGCGCGGCAGGGTCGAGATCGTCCTGCTCTCCGGGCAGCGCCTCGCTGCCGCCTGCGAGCACCCGCCCGGACATCCGGGCAATCCGATGAGCGAGGCTGCGCTTCGGGGCAAGTTCACCGACTGCGCCGGCGCACGAGGGCTCGGCGAAGCGGCGGCGGCCGAGCTGTGGAGCGCGGCCGCCGACCTGCCCGAACGCGCCGCGGGCAGGCCGCTCATGCCCTGGCGGCCGGCGATCTAGCCGGAGCCACCGCAAAGGATCGGCGCGCGCAGCCGGTCGCGCCGGGATCCCGTCGCCGCCCGGGCGGCGAAGGGTGCAGCTCGCCCTCGTCCCGGAGCAACTGCCCAGTACGACGGAGAGGCCCGTAAGACATTGAATACAGGGATAAAATGAAGGGGATGGCGAGGCCGATCCAGCCACAGGACATCGCAGGTCGAGTCTGCTCATAAGGCAGACTTAACGTCGGGTGATGAAATCAAATGGTCGTTTTCTTGACGGCCTGCTTCGCCCCCCGACACAGTTTCCTTCAAGACCAAAACAGATGAACAGGCGCTGTTGCGAGCGGATCACGCGGGCACGTTCCGCGGCATGCCGTTCGATCCGGCAGCGAAAAGAGAGGATGGACATGACATTTATCAAGGTGATCGGTGCCGTCGCATTGAGCCTGGTGCTCCTCGGTACGGCCGGCACGGTCGGGGCGCAGACGCTGACGGTCGGCGTCCGCGGGGGACCGGAGTCGATGGACCCGGACTACTCGGCCCTCGGCACCCATGCCGAGGTGGCCAAGCATATCTTCGACACGCTGGTCAGGGCCGACGAGAACCTGCAGATCAAGCCGGGTCTCGCCACCTCCTGGAAGCCGATCGACGCCGAAACCTGGGAATTCAAGCTGCGCAAGGGCGTGAAGTTCCACGACGGCTCGGACTTCACTGCCGAGGACGTGAAGTTCTCGATCGCCCGCGTGCCGATCGTCACGGGCCCGACCTCGACCGCGGTATACGTGCGCCGCGTGAAGAGCGTCGAGATCGTCGATCCCTACACCGTGCGCATCCACACCGACGGCCCGGCGCCGGCGCTGCCCTATGATTTCGTCCGCCTGTTCATCGTGAGCGCCAAGGCGGCCAAGGACTACTCGACGCCCGAGACCGCCGCGGAGGGCTTCAACAGCGGCAAGGCCACGATCGGCACCGGCCCGTTCAAGTTCGTGAGCTGGGAGCCGAAGGGCGACCTCGTGCTCGAGCGGTTCGACGGCTACTGGGGCGGAGCGGCGCCCTGGAAGAGGGTGATCCGCAAGGAGATTCCGAACGACGCCTCGCGGCTCGCGGCGCTGAAGGCCGGTCAGGTCGACCTGGTGAACGACGTCTCCTCGGCCGACTACCTGCAGCTCGCCAAGGATCCGCAGGTCGACACCTTCGTCGGCGACAGCATCTACATCATGAACCTGCTGCTCGACCAGCGGCCGGACGTGATGCCGGACGTGATGCCGGGCGTGCGCGCCAAGGACGGCTCGCCGCTTCCGAAGAATCCGCTGACCGATCGGCGCGTGCGCCAGGCCTTCAGCATGGCCATCGACCGGAAGACCATGGTCGACGTGGTTCTCGAGGGGCTCGGCAAGCCCGCGAAGGAAGGCATGCCCGCCGGCTTCTTCGGCTTCGACAGCGCCGTGCCCGATCCGGTCTACGACCCTGCCAAGGCCAAGGCGCTGCTGGCCAAGGCGGGCTATCCCGACGGCTTCCAGATCGACCTCTACTGCACCTCCGACCGGCTGCCGGGCGACGCGGCGATCTGCCAGGGCCTCGGCCAGATGCTGAGCGTCATCGGCATCGACGTGAATGTCCGCGCGACGTCGAAGACGGTGTATTTCCCGGCACAGTCCCGGGGGGAATACAGCGTCTCGATGAACGGCTGGGGCACCCTGACGGGCGAGGCGTCCTATACGCTCTCCTCGCAGATGCACACCAAGGACCCCGGCAAGGGTCTCGGCGCCTACAACCGCATCCACTACTCCAATCCCGACCTCGACGCGCTGATCGAGAGGGGGTCCGTCGAGCTCGACGAGAACAAGCGCCGGGCGATCTTCGAGAAAGCCATGGCCATGGCGACCGCCGACCGGGTGCTGATCCCGATCGTGCAGCTGCAGACCGTCTGGGCGGCGAGGAAGGGCATGCTCACCTTCACGCCGCGCACCGACCAGGACACGCTGGCCTACTACATCAAGCCCAAGGGATGACCGCGGACATCGCCTGACACCGCTCTCCCGCAGCGGCCGGCCGAACCCCGGCCGGCCGCTGTGCCCCCTACCCGGAGGCTCCCGGCAGGATGCTCGGCTTCGTCGTTCAACGCGCCTTCCAGGCGTTCGTGGTCATGGTTGTCATGTCCATGATCGTGTTCGTCGGCGTGTATGCGGTCGGCAACCCGGTCGACATCGTCATCCCGCCGGACGCCACACAGGCGATGCGCGCGGAGGCGATCCATCGGCTCGGATTGGACCTGCCGCTCTGGCAGCAGTACGGCGTCTTCGTCTGGCGTCTGCTGCACGGCGATTTCGGACGGTCCTTTGTCTACAACATGCCGGTCCTGGATCTGATCGGCGGCCGCCTGCCGGCGACGCTCGAGCTGGTGCTGATCTCCATTCTCTTCGCCACCGGCGTCGGCGTGTCGCTCGGTGTCTATGCCGGCGTCCGGCCGTCCGGCCTGGTCGCGAAGTCGATCATGGGGCTCTCGATCCTCGGCTTCTCGGTGCCGTCCTTCTGGGTCGGGCTGATCCTCATCCTGACCTTCGCCGTCTCCCTCGGTTGGCTGCCGGCCGGCGGTCGCGGCGAGACCGTGGAGGTGTTTGGCGTGCCCTGGAGCTTCCTGACGCTGGACGGGCTGGGCCACATCGTCCTGCCGGCGCTCAACCTCGCGCTGTTCAAGATGGCGATGATGATCCGCCTCGCCCGCGCCGGGACACGCGAGGCGATGCTGTCGGACACGGTCAAGTTCGCCCGGGCGGCTGGCATCTCCGAGGGCACGATCCTGCGGCGCCACGTGCTCAAGCTGATCTCGATTCCGATCATCACGGTCTTCGGCCTCGAGCTCGGGTCGACCGTCGCCTTCGCGGTGGTGACCGAGACCATCTTCTCCTGGCCCGGGATCGGCAAGCTGATCATCGACTCGATCGGTGTGCTCGATCGGCCGGTGATGGTGGCCTACCTGGTGCTCACGGCCCTCCTGTTCGTGATGATCAACTTCACCGTCGATCTCGTCTTCGCGGCGATCGACCCCAGAGTTCGCAGCGGGAAGACGCGCACATGACCGAGATCCTTTCCGCGGCCCCGGCGCCCGCGTCGCCGCTCCGGCTCTTCTGGCGGGAGTTCCGGCGGAACCGGCTGGCGACGGCCGCGCTCGCGGTGACGGTCGCCTTGGCGCTGCTCGCCGCCTTCGCGCCGCTCGTCGCACCGCAGAACCCCTACGATCTGGCACACCTGTCGCTGGCGGACGCGCGTCGGCCGCCCGGGTACCTCGGCACAGGCGGATACGTCTACCTCCTCGGCACCGACCCGCAGGGGCGGGATCTGCTGTCGGCGATCCTCTACGGCCTCCGCGTCTCGGTCGAGATCGGTCTCGCCGCGGGCTGCATCGCGCTCACCATCGGAGCGACGTTCGGCGTGCTCGCGGCCTATGCCGGCGGCTGGATCGAGACGCTGATCATGCGCGCGGTCGACCTGCAGCTCTCCTTCCCCGCCATCCTCCTGGCCCTGGTGCTCGCGGCCCTGCTGGGCCAGGGCAAGGCGCAGCTCGTGACTGCGCTGGTGGCGGCGCAGTACGCCTATTTCGCTCGCACGGCCTACGGCGCGGCCGCCGCCGAGCGGCGCAAGGACTACATCGAGGCGGCGATGGCGACGCCGCTCGGTGCCGGGCGGGTCGTCTTCCGCCACCTGCTGCCGAACTGTGCGCCCCCGCTGATCGTCGTCGCGACCGTGCAGATCGCCAGCTCGATCTCGCTGGAGGCCACGCTGTCCTTCCTCGGTCTCGGCCTGCCGGTGACCGAGCCCTCGCTCGGCATGCTGATCTCGAACGGCTTTCCCTACATGATGAGCGGCCGCTATTGGATCTCGGTCTATCCGGGGCTGATGCTGATCCTGCTCATCATGGCGATCAACATCGTCGGCGATCAGGTCCGCGACCAGCTCAACCCGAGGCTCCGGCGGTGAGCGCGGTCCTGGAGGTTCGTGGCCTGCGGACGGAGTTCCTCACCGCGGCCGGCATCCTGCGCGCGGTCGACGACATCTCCTTCAGCCTTTCGGCGGGCGAGATCATCGGGTTGGTCGGCGAGTCCGGCTCGGGCAAGAGCGTCACCGGCTTCTCGCTGCTCGGCCTGATCGACCCACCGGGCAGGATCGCCGGCGGCTCGGTGCGGCTGAACGGGGCCGAGCTGGTCGGCATGACGCCGGGCGAGCTGCGCCGCCGGCGGGGGCGCGAGATCGCGATGATCTTCCAGGACCCGATCGCGACGCTGAACCCGCTGCTGACCGTCGGCCAGCAGATGGCGATGGCGCTCGCCGCGCATGAGCGGGTATCGACGAAGGCCGCCGCGGATCGCTGTACGGAGGCCCTGGCGCGCGTCGGCATCCCGTCCCCCCGCGCGCGGCTCTCGGCCTATCCGCACGAGTTCTCGGGCGGGATGCGTCAGCGCGTGGCGATCGCCATCGCACTGCTCCATCGTCCGGCGGTGATCGTCGCCGACGAGCCCACCACGGCGCTCGACGTGTCGATCCAGGCGCAGATCGTGGCAGAGATGCGGTCGCTTGCCCGGGAGTTCGGCGTGGCGATGATCTGGATCAGCCACGACCTGGCGGTCGTCTCCGGTCTCGCCTCCCGGATTCTCGTGATGTACGCGGGGCGGATCGTGGAGGAGGGGCCTGCCGCCCGGGTGCTGCGGGACCCGAGACATCCCTACACCTGCGGGCTGTTGGACTCGCTGCCGGCGGCGACCGCACCCGGCGTGCCGCTCCGGCAGATCCCCGGCGCCATGCCGTCGCTGCTCGCGCTGCCGCCGGGGTGTGCCTTCCAGCCGCGCTGCGCGTGCGCGACACCGGACTGTGCCGTCGCGCCGGAGATGACGGTGGAGCGGGACAGGAGCTGGCGCTGCTTCCATCCCGCCGGAGTGGCTTCGGAGCGCGTCGCCTCATGAGCAGGCGCTACGAAGGTTACCTGACGGTCGACGGTGTCTCGAAGGTGTTCGGGGCTCGGCTCTCCGCGGGCGATCGTTTCGTTCGCTTTCTCCGCCGCGCCGGCCCCGCGCCGTCCTTGCGCGCGGTCTCGGACGTCAGCCTGTCCCTCCCGAAGGGGCAGACCCTCGGCCTCGTCGGCGAGTCCGGTTGCGGCAAGAGCACGCTCGGCCGGATCATCGCCGGCATCTATCCGCCGAGCAGCGGCACGGTGACCCTCGACGGCGAGGCGGTGATGGAGGAGGGGCGCAAGGTCACCACCGACGTGCAGACGGTGTTCCAGGATCCCTTCGCCTCCCTCGACCCGCGGATGAAAGTGGGCGATGCGGTCGCCGAAGGGCCGGTGGCCCACGGCGTGGTGTCGCGGGCCGGCGCGCGGGAGCACGTCTCCCGCTGGTTCGCGCGGGTCGGGCTCGATCCCTCGCTCGCCGGGCGATATCCGCACCAGTTCTCGGGCGGACAGCGGCAGCGGATCGCCATCGCCCGGGCCCTGGCGATGAACCCGAAGCTGCTGATCTGCGACGAGCCGGTGGCTTCGCTGGACGTCTCGATCCAGGCTCAGGTCCTCAACCTTTTCCTCGAGCTGCGGCGCGAGCTCGACCTGACCTGCGTGTTCATCAGTCACGACCTCTCGGTCGTGCGGCACGTGAGCGATCGCGTGGCGGTCATGTATCTTGGCCGGATCGTCGAGCTCGGCGAGACCGAGCGGCTGTTTCGCCGCCCAGCCCATCCCTACACGGCAGCGCTGCTCGACAGCGTGCCGAGGATCGTCGCGGACGGCGAGGCGCTGGTCGAGATGAAGCCGATCGAGGGGGAGATCCCCTCGCCGCTGGACCCGCCGCCGGGTTGCCATTTCGCGCCGCGCTGTCCGCGCGCGGTGGCGGAGTGCTCGGTGCGCGCACCGCTCCTGCGCGAGCCCGGGCCCGGCCGGAGCGCGTCCTGCCATTTCGCCGAAGCACAGCTCGCCCTGCCCGAGCGAGCGATCGTCTGACCCCTTCTCCGGCGGCGTCCGGCGCCGCCGCCACCCTGAGGCGGGGGCGCCCGCCGTAGCAACTCGGAGACGACATGGCCTATCGCGTCGGCGTCGACATCGGCGGCTCCTTCACCGATTTCGCCTTCCTCGACGAGGAGACGGGCGAACTGAAGAGCCTCAAGGTCTTCTCGCGCCCCGACGAGCCGGGTGCGGAGGTGACCCGCGGCGTGGCCCGGGCCGCCGAGCTCTACGGCATCACGCCGCAGGAGATCGGCTACTTCACCCACGGCACCACCGTCGGCATCAACACCGTGATCACCCGAAAGGGACTCCGCCTGGCGCTGATGACCACCGAGGGGTTTCGCGACGTGCTCGAGCTCGAGCGCCTGAAGATCCCCGACATGTACAATCTTCTGTCGAGGCGGCCGGAACCGCTGATCACGCGGGACATGGTCTGGGGCGTGCCCGGCCGGCTGAATGCCCGGGGCGAGGAAGTGAGCGCGGTCGACGTCGAGGCGGTCCGCGCCGCCGCGCGGGCCGCCTGGACGGCGGGGGCCGAAGGCATCGTCGTGGCGCTCCTGCATTCCTACCGCAATCCGGCACACGAGGAGCTGGTCGGGCGGATCGCCACGGAGGAGACCGGTCTGCCGATCTTCCTGTCCTCGGCGACCCGGCCGATCATCCGGGAGTACGAGCGCACGATCACCGCCGTGATCGGCGCCTATGTCCAGCCGCGGGTGGCGAACTACCTGACGCAGCTCCAGGTGGCGCTGAAGCGCGCCGGCGTGGCGCCGGAGCCACGCCTCACCAAGTCGAACGGCGGCCTCATGACCGCCGAGGAGGGCAAGTCCCGCTGCGTCGACATGATCCTCTCCGGTACGGCTTCGGGGGTGATCGGTGCCGCTTTCGTCGCCGGGATGACCGGGCTCGACAACTGCCTCAGCCTCGACATCGGCGGCACCAGCGCCGACGTGGCGGTCATCGCGAGCGGCAAGCCGGCCTTCGGCACCGGCGAGCAGATCGGCGACTTCCGAATCTACATCCCCTCCGTCTCGGTCTCCTCGATCGGCGAGGGCGGCGGCTCCATCGCCTGGGTCGACCGCCAGAACGCGCTGCGGGTCGGCCCCGAGAGCGCCGGCTCGATCCCTGGTCCGGCCTGCTACGGCAAGGGCGGGGACAGGCCGACGATCACGGATGCGTTCGTGACGCTCGGCCTCGTCGGGCATGCGGGGCTCGGCTACGACACGGTTTCGGTGGACGCAGGGCGCGCCCGCGCGGCCATCGTGCCGCTGGCGGAGCAGACCGGTCAGAGCGTGGAGGAGGTTGCCGAATCGATCATCGAGATAGCCGTCTCCGGCATGTTTGCCGGCGTCTCCGGGCTGATCTCCCGCTTCGGCGTGGACCCGCGCGAGTTCTCGCTGCTGGCCTTCGGCGGCGCCGGGCCGATGCTGGCCTGCTTCCTCGCCCGCGAGCTGCACATGCGCGAGGTCGTGGTGCCGACGACCCCCGGCGTGCTGAGCGCGCTGGGCGGCCTGATCGCCGACATGAAGAACGACTTCGTCCAGACGATCTACGCCGATCTGTCGGCGGAGCTGCTGCCCGATCTCGCGGCACGCTACGCCGAGATGCGGCAGGACGCGATCCGCTGGTTGCAGGTGGACCAGGGCCATCGCGGCGACCATGTCCTGGCCTTCTCGGCGGAGATGCGCTATCGCGGCCAGAGCTTCGAAATCGACACCCCCGTCGACCTCGCGATGCTGGAGGGCGACGGCAGCGCGCTCGCTGCGGCTTTCCATGCCGAGCACGAGCGGCTCTACGGCCACTGCGACCCCGGTGCCGCCATCCAGGTCATCACCCTGCGCCTGGTGATCGCCGGCTCGACGGGCAAGCCCAAGGTCCGCGTCGAGGAGGAGGTTCCGGCCCGGGCCGAGCCGCACCGTACCGCGGCGATCCGCATCGACGGCCAGACCCGCGAGGTCGGGCTCCACCGCCGCGCCGACCTCGCGCCCGGCCGGTATTTCGAAGGGCCGGCGGTGATCCTCCAGGACGACGCCACCACCGTGGTGCCGCCGGGCTTCAGCGTCCGCGTCGACCGCCTGTCCAATCTGCGCATCACCGAGGGGGAGTGAGCATGTCGCGACCGTCGAGCCCGAAGATCCAGGTCCTCGCCAACTTCTGCGCCGCTGCCGCCGAGAGCATGGGCTACACGCTGATGCGCGCCGCCCATTCGACCTTCGTGAAGGAGACCGAGGACTTCTCCTGCCAGGTGCTCTCGGCCGAGGGATTGACCGTCGCGTCGCCGACGACGCTCGGCGCCACCTGGTACACCGGGCTCGACTATTCCCGCGTCATCGGACGGTTCGACTACCGCGACGGCGACATCTGTGTCGTCTCGGACCCCTATTCCGGCTACGTCGCCACCCATGCGCCGGACCTGCACATGTGGCGGCCGGTGTTCCACGGGGGCGAGCTGGTCTGCTTCGTCGGCAACCACATCCACAACACCGACGTCGGCGGTGCGGTGCCCGCCTCCCTGTCGCGCACGCTGACCGAGGTCCATCAGGAGGGATTGCGCATTCCGCCGATGCGGCTGATGCGCGACGGCAGGCTCAACGAGGACCTGCTGGCGCTGATCGAGACGAACGTCCGGCTGCCCGAGCAGAATCACGGCGATCTGCTGGCGCAGATCGCCTGCACGGAAGTCGGCGTGCGCAAGGTCCAGGACATCGTCTCGCGGTTCGGCGTCGAAGGCTTCAGGGCGGGCCTGGGCGACCTGCTCGACTACGCCGAGCGGCAGGCACGGGCGATCATCGCCGAGCTGCCCGACGGCGAGTACTTCTTCGCCGACTACGCCGACGAGGACCAGACCGGCGGCTATCCGGTGCGCATCTGCGTGACCCTGCGGGTGAAGGGCGACGAGCTGGAGGTCGACTACACCGGATCGGATCCGCAGCTCGTCTCGTCGCTGAACATGCCGACGGGCGGCAATCCGCGCCATTCGCTGGCGATGGTCGGCGTGGTCTACGCGCTCTACTGCCTCGACCCCACGGTGATGCTGAACTTTGGGCTGGTGCGGCCGGTGCACGCGGTCCTGCCCGAGGGCAGTGTGGTCAACGCGGTGAAGCCGGCCGCGGTCGGCATGCGCAGCCTGCTCTCGAACCTCGCCCAGACGGCGGTGATCGGCGCCTTCGCCCAGATCGTGCCCGAGCGGATGCCGGCCTCGCCCGGCAATGGACTGACGATCCTCAACGTCCGCACCTCGACCCGGGACGGCCGCATGATCATGGCCTCGATCGGCCCGGTCGGCGGCGGTGCCGGCGGCGGCCCGGCGGCGGACGGTACGGAAGGCTGCGGCGCCAACATGTCCTTCCTCAAGAACACCCCGGTGGAGATCAACGAGGCGGAAGTGCCGGTCGACATCCTCCGCTACGGGCTCGTGCCGGACACGGGCGGGGCGGGGCGGTGGCGCGGCGGCTCCGCACTGGAGATGGAGTTCCGGCTCTCGGCACCGCAGTCCATGGTGACGGCGCGCAACCGCGACCGTTCCCGGTTCGGAGCGTGGGGGCTGGCGGGCGGCAAGGCGGGGGCCTGGTCCACCTTCACCCGCAATCCCGACGGGCCGGGGCCGGAGGAGCTGGGATCGATCGATATCGTCCCCTGTGAGCCGGGCGACGTGATCCGGCTGCGCGGCCCGGGCGGCGGCGGCTACGGCGATCCGCTGACCCGGCCCGTGCCGGAGGTGATCTCCGATCTCCGCCGCGGCTTCGTCACGCGGCCGCACGCCTACGAGCACTACGGCGTGGTGTTGGACGGAGCCGGCGAGCCGGATATCGCCGCGACCGAGGCACGCCGAGCGGAGATCGCGGCGGGCCGCACGGGCGAGGAGACGGGCCGCTGCACCTCGCGGCTGGCCTACGAGACGGTCTGGACGCGGGGGCGCTACGATGCCCTGACCCGCATCCTCGCCTCGATCCCGGTCAATTGGCGCTACTTCGTGAAGCACGCGATCTTCCGGGAGATCGGCGAGAGCCGGCCGCAGGATCCCGGCGACGTCTCGGCGGTCGTCGCGGCCTTCGAGGGGCTGCGCGCGCGGTTCCCGGAACTGCCCGAGGCCGCCCTCTGACGGTCGATCCGGGAGTCAGCTCCGCTCGCGCCGGCCCCGCTCGAGCGTCGCGCAGACCTCGCGGATACAGTCACGCATGATCTGGTGGCTGCCGGAGAGCTGCGTGTCCGACCGGGTCAGGATGGCGATGGGGACCGTCGTGTAAGGGCGCAGCGGCCGGCTGACGACCCCCGGGAACTGCTGCCAGGGCAGAAGTCCGTCGACGAGTGCCACCCCCAGGCCGTCGTGCACGAAGGGCATGGCCGTGATCGAGATGTCGATCTCGATCGCCGGGGCGTACTGGAAGTTCTCCGCCTCGGCGGCACCGGCCAGCAGACGGGCGGGCAGCGTGTCGGCCCGGTAGGAGATCATCGGCTCGTCGACCAGATCGGCGAAGCCGACGGACTTCAGTGCGGTCAGCCGATGACCTTCCGGCATGAGGCAAACCAGCTCGGCATGGCCGACGGTCTCGACGTCGATGTCGTGGTGCGGCAGGTTGTTCATCACCACGCCGAGGGAGACGTCGCCGTTCCTCAGCATGTCGATGATGTTCAGCATCGGCGCGATCAGCGAGCGCACGACGACGTCGGAATGTGCCTCCCGGAACGCGACCAGGGCCTTCGGGACGATCGTCATGCCCGGCGGTGCGGAGGCGGCGATGCGGACCAGGCCGGTGCGGCCGTGGCGCATGTCGACCGTGCGCCGTCGCAGCGCCCCGAGCTCGGAGAAGATGCGTTCCGCCTCCGGGTAGAGTTCTTCGGCCTCCTGCGTTGGGATCAAGCGGCCACGCACGCGGTTGAAGAGCTTGAAGCCGAGTTGGTCCTCGGCGTGCAGCAGGATCTGGCTCAGTGCCGGCTGCGAGATGTTGAGCATGGCCGCGGCGCTGGTCACCGTGCCGCACCGCATGAGCATGCAGAAGACTTCGAGTTGTCGAGCGCGCATCGGGGCTTCCGGTGGTGCGCGGCGTACGGGGTGGCGGTTCGTCACGGCCACGAGGTCTGCCACGATCCCGCCGGCATACCGCGCAGGACACAGCCGTGCAACGTCGAAGGACCACAAGGGGGTGGGAAGGACGAATCGCCGCCTCTCGGGCGGCGGCCGGTCCAGCCGTCATTCTCACCGCTCCCCAGCCGGCCGATCGCAGCGCCTCGGGTGGCGCCGCGACGGCTGTTCGCACGGCCGGGATGATCACGCAGGGTCAGTACACCTGTGCGGAGCGTCGGCACAGCTCGGCCTGGACGAGGCCCTTCAAGAGATCGATCTCGGTGCGCTTCACGCCGAGATAGCTCTCCAGAAGCTGTGGCGGAAACCAGCCGCAGACCGCCGCGTCAGCCTCCAGGGCCGCCAGCGCCTCGGCCAGGGAGCCGGGCAACCTCTCCAGGCCGAGGGCGGCGCGCTCGGCAACCGGCAAGGCTGGCCGGATCGGCCTCGACCAGCGGTGGGGCCGGCAGGCGGGCACGCAGGCCCTCGAGGCCGGCGCGGGCGAGGATGGTCTGTCCAAGACCGCGACAGGGGCAGGACCCGGGCCGCGAGGCCTGCCACGCCAACCGCCGTTCCAAGGGCGTGCCGATCGACCTGTGAGGCGATTGCGGCCGGCCGTTCAGCTCAGGCGATCCTTCATCCGGTACCAGGCGCCGACGAGCGGCAGGAACCAGGGCTTGCCGAAATGCCCGGGCACGACGGGCCAGGGCAGCCCCGCCCAGGGATTGCGGACGGCGCGCCGCGTCATCAGGTCCGCCATGACCTCGCCCATGTGGGTCGCGATCTGCGCGCCGTGACCGGAGTAGCCCATGGCGAAATGGAGCCCCTCGGCCTCGCCGGCGCGGGGCAGCCGGTCGCGGGTCATGTCGACGAGCCCGCCCCAGCAGTAGTCCACCTCGATCCCGGCCAGGGCGGGAAAGATCCGGGCCAGGCTGTCCTGCATGATCGCCCCGCTCCTGGCGTCCGAGCTCTGGTCGGAGCTCGCCGAGAAGCGTGCCCGCCCGCCGAAGATCAGGCGCCGGTCCGGCGACAGACGGAAGTAGTTGCCGACGTTGAGCGAGGTCACGCAGGTCCGGTCGCCCGGCAGCGTCGCGGCGACCTCGTCGTCGCCGAGCGGCCGGGTCGCCAGGACGAAGCTGCCCACCGGCACGATCCGGCGGCGGAAGTAGCCGAACTGCGGCGGCGTGTAGGCCCCGGTCGCCAGCAGCACCTGCTGCGCCAGCACGGGTCCTCTCGGCGTCCGCAGCTCCCAGCCGTCGCCGGCGGCGACGCGCGCGGTGACCGGCGTGCGCTCGTGGATTTCGGCACCGCGGCGCACCGCGGCCTCGGCGAGACCGGCGACGAAGCGGCCCATGTGCATCATGGCGCTCTTCGGCTGCAGCATGGCGCCGTGGAAGCGGTCGGAGCGGATCTCGCCCTGCAGCTCCGAGCGGGACAGCATCGCCGCCTCGGGGTCGACCGAGCGGCGGATGGCCTCGCAGTTGCGCGCGAGGCTCTCGTAGTGGCCGGGCTTGGAGGCGAGCTTGAGCTTGCCCGAGCGGCGGAAGTCGCAGGCGATGCCCTCCTCGGCGGCGATCCGCTCGATCGTCTCGATCCCGGCGTCGTAGGCGCGATAGATCTCGCAGGCCCTGTCCAGGCCGAAGGCCTCGACCGCGTGGAGGAAGCTGTGCGCCATGCCGTTGTTGAGATGG
Organism: Tistlia consotensis USBA 355; assembly: GCF_900177295.1. Lineage (GTDB taxonomy): Bacteria > Pseudomonadota > Alphaproteobacteria > Kiloniellales > DSM-21159 > Tistlia > Tistlia consotensis. Next base: position 148,172 of record NZ_FWZX01000010.1, on the reverse strand, counting down.
CCGCCGTTGCGGCCCGAGGCGCCGCAGCCGACGGTCACGGCCTCGAGCACGATGACGCGGCGGCCGGCCATCGCCAGCCGGCGCGCTGCGCCGAGCCCGGTGAAGCCCGCGCCGATCACCGCCGCGTCGTAGCGGCCCGACGGGGCCGTGCGGCTCGCCCCGGTGAAGCTCGGGGCGGTCTCGTGCCAGTAGGAGGCGAACTTCATCCCGGCGATTTCCCTAGAGGCCGAAGACGGCGGGAAGCCCCGAGATGTCCCTGATCTCCCTGTATTCGTAGAAGGGATTGGCGGGCTCGTGGCCGCGGTTCACCCAGACCTTGGACCTGATGCCCAGGTCATAGGCCGTCATCAGGTCGTAGCGGAAGGAGGAGGAGACGTGGGTGACCTCCTCCGGTCCGCAGCCGAGTGCGTCCAGCATGGCCTCGAAGCCCTTCATCCGCGGCTTGTAGCTGCCCACGTCCTCCGCCGTCAGCACCTTGAAGACGGGCGCGCCGAGCTTCGCCACGTTCGAGGCGATCTGGCTGTTCATGGCGTTGGAGAGGATGACCAGGGGGATCTCCTCCGCCACCCTGGCGAGGCCCGCCGGCACGTCAGGGTGCGGCCCCCAGCTCGGCACCTCCTCGTAGATCCGCCGGGCATCCTCGGGCCGGAACGCCACGCCGTTGTTCCTGCAGGCGCGCTCCAGCGCGTTGGCGACGACCTCGGCATAGGGCTTCCAGGCACCGAGCACCTCGTCGAGGCGGTAGGCGGCGAAGTGCCGGACGAGCTGCGCCATCCGGGCCTCGTCCAGGAGAGTGCCGTAGATGCGGCGGGTGGCGCCGGCCATGTCGAAGTCGGTCAGGGTGCCGTAGCAGTCGAAGGTCACGAACTTCGGGCGGAAGGTCATCGCGGGTCCCTGTCTGAGCGGGCGAGGTCTGTGCGGGCGGGGCGCCCGCGGCGGAAGGTCGTCGCCGCCATCCTAGTCCGCTCCGGCAGGTGGGCCCGGCCGGTTTGGTCGGCGGGCGAAGCACAAACGGCCGAATCTCGCGGGCTGAACGGCAGCATGTTCCGAGCGCCGCATCGCGGCCGCCGCGCCGGGGCGACGACGGCCGCGGCCCGCGGCAGATCCTGCTCCTGCCGGCCATGGGAACAGCGGAAGATACCGCCCGACGCCCGTGAAGCGCACAGCACCTGCGCCGCCGCTCCGTTACCCTGCCGGGACGACGGACAGGCGCAGGCGGCCATGCAGATCGACACCCTCACCTTCACCGACTTCGGCCCGCGGCACATCGAGGATGCCTTGCGCCTGTCGCGGGCGGCCGGCTGGCCGCACCGGGCGGAGGACTGGGCCCTGATCCTGCGCCTGTCGCACGGCGTGGTCGCGGTGCGGGACGGGCGGATCGTCGCCACCGCCATGGCGACGCCCTTCGGCCCGGTCGGCACCCTGAACATGATCATCGTCGACGAGGCGCTACGCGGCCGGGGCCTCGGACGGCGCATCATGGAAGAGGCGATGGCGCGCGCGGCGCCGGAAGAGTGGCGCCTGGTGGCGACCCGGGACGGGCTGCCGCTGTACGAGAAGATGGGCTTTGCCGCCTGTGGCGAGGTGCAGCAGCTTCAGGGCGTGCCCGCGCGGGCCGAGCCGCTGTCCGCCCCCGGCGCGTCCGGCCTCGACTGGGCCACGGCGTCGGACGCGGACGCTCTCGCCGAGCTCGACCGCGCGGCGACCGGCATGGACCGCGCCGCGCTGATCGCCGCCCTCCTGGAGGTCGGACGCGTGCTCGCCCTTCGCGAGAGCGGGCGGATCGTCGCCTTCGCCGCCCTCCGCCGGTTCGGCAGGGGCGAGGTCGCCGGCCCGGTGGTCGCCCGCGACGCGGCGGAAGCGAAAACGCTGCTGTCCCGTCTCGCCACCCGGTGTGACGGCGGCTTCCTGCGCGTCGACACGACGGCCGATACCGGGCTCGCCCCTTGGCTCGCCGGCCTCGGGCTGGCGCCGGCCGGCGGCGGCATCGCGATGCGCCGCGGCGGGCCCGTTCCGGCCTCGGCGTCTCATCGCCGCTTCGCCCTGGCCTCCCAGGCCCTCGGCTGAGCTCGACCCGGAAAGCCCACCCGATGGCCGTGCTCTACCTCTCATCGGATTCCCGGCGCGGCGAGATCTTCGCGGAATCCTTCGCCAGGGCCCTGCCGGACCTGCCCTTCCACATCGGCAGCGCGCCCGATCCGGCAGCGGTGGAATTTCTCGTCGCCTGGACCGCTCCGGCGGACCTGGGGCAGGCCTACCCGAACCTGCGGGTGATCTTCTCGGTCGGAGCCGGCGTCGACCAGCTCGACCTCGCGACCGTGCCGCCGCAGGTGCTCGTGGTGCGCATGCTGGAGCCGGGCATCCCGCAGCAGATGCGGGAGTTCGTCGCTCTCGCCACCCTGGCCCTGCACCGCGATCTGCCGCTCTACATCAGCCGGCAGCGCCAGGCCCTGTGGCAACCCGGCGAGAGCCGCCCGGCGGCCGAGCGGCGCGTGGGTGTCATGGGCCTCGGCCAGCTCGGACAGGCCGTGCTGGACGCGCTGGCCCCTTTCGGCTTCCAGCTCGGCGGCTGGAGCCGCAGTCTCCGCTCCCTGCCGGGCGTCGAGAGCTTCACCGAGCTTCCGGCCTTCCTGTCCCGGACGGACATCCTGATCTGCCTGCTGCCCCTGACCCCGGAGACCAGGGGCATCCTGGATGCCGGGCTCTTCGCCGGCCTGCCGCCGGGAGCGGGCCTGGTCCACGTCGGACGCGGCGGGCATCTCGATCAGCAGGCGCTCCTTGCGGCGCTGGACTCGGGACGGCTGTCGGCCGCCTGGCTGGACGTCACCGACCCGGAGCCGCTGCCGCGCGAGCACCCGCTCTGGGCCCACCCTCGCGTCGTGATCACGCCGCACGTCGCCACCCGGGTCGGCGCCGCGGAAGGCGCCGCCCACGTCATCGCCGGCATTCGCGCCTACCGGGCAGGCCGGTCGATCCCGGGCCTGGTCGATCGGGCACGCGGATACTGAGCCCCCCGCAACCCGATGCCGTCAGCCGAATCAAATCAGCACTTTCTGCTGCGCGGAGGACGTATTCGGCATCCAAGAACCGCGCGAGGGACGCACAGTAAATAGAGGGCGCCAGGATCAGGCTGCCAAGTTCTCGGGTCAAGGCGGCGCCAGACCGTCCCATGACGAAGGCAGAAAATGCCGCCCAAGGACCGGCCCTCGCCGGCCCGAATCGAAGGTGACGGACAGGGGGCTCATTGCACGATGGCAAAGCCACTCGCCTCGTTCCGCTACATGACTTTCGACGTCGTGGGCACGCTCATCGATTTCGAGGCCGGGCTGGTCGCGGCCCTCGAGGCGGTCGCCGGCGACCAGGACGTCCGCCTGGACGGCGAGGAGGCGCTCGCGCTCTACCGCGCGGCCCGCTACCACCCCGAGGCGCTGCGCTTCCCCGACGATCTCGAACGGGTCTACGGGGTCATCGCGCCGCAGCTGGGCCTGGCTGCCGATCCCCTGTCGGCTGCCCGGCTGCGCGCCTCCGTCTCCGACTGGAAGCCCTTTGCCGACAGCGTCGCGGCCCTGGCGGAGCTGAGACGGAGCCATCGCCTGATCGCGATGACGAACGCCCGGCGCTGGGCCTTCGAGCTGTTCGACGCCGCCCTCGGCCGCCCGTTCCACGCCGCCTTCACGGTCGACGACACCGGCACCGAGAAGCCCGATCCGGCCTTCTTCCGGACGGTCTTCGCTTTCGTCGAGAGCGAGGGCGGGCAGGCCGGCGACATCCTGCACGTGGCGCAGAGCCAGTACCACGACATCGGCGTCTCGCGCCGGCTGGGCATGACGAACTGCTGGATCGAACGCCGGCACGACCGCCCCGGCTACGGCGGCACCATCGAGCCCGCCGAGCGGACCCGGCCCGATTCCACTTCACCTCGCTGGCCGCGCTCGCCCGGGCCTGCGAGGACGCGGCCGCCTGACGTCGCCGCCCCGACGTCGCCGCAGGCCGCCGCACGACCCCGCGGGCGACAAGAACAACACGAACAAGAACCAACCAACGAGGACCGAACATGACGAACAGGGACATCACCAACTGGACCCTCGCCGACGACGCGATGGTCGCGAACGCGCTGCGCCGCGGCGCCACCCGACGTGACATCTTCCGCCTGCTGCTGGCCGGCGGCGTGGGCCTCGCCGCCGGCGGCACGATCCTCGCCCGGGCGACGAGCGCCCTGGCCGAGACGCCGGTCAGGGGCGGCCACATGAGGGCGGCGGGCTGGTCGTCCTCGACCTCCGACACGCTGGACCCGGCCAAGGCCTCGCTGTCGACCGACTACGTGCGCTGCTGCGCGCTGTACAACCGCCTGACCTTCCTCGACGAGGCCGGCAAGGTGCAGATGGAGCTGGCAGAGGCGATCGAGAGCGACGACGCCAAGGTCTGGACGGTCAAGCTGAAGTCCGGCGTCACCTTCCACGACGGCAAGACGCTGAGCGCGGACGACGTCGCCTTCTCGCTGCGGCGCCACCTCGACAAGGCCGTCGGCTCGAAGGTCAACTCCATCGCCAAGCAGATGGTCGGGATCAAGGCGACGGGCCCGCTGACGGTGCAGGTCACGCTGCAGGCGGCCAACGCCGACCTGCCGACCATCCTCGCGATGCACCACTTCATGATCGTCGCCGACGGCACCACCGACTTCAGCGCCGGCAACGGCACCGGCGCCTTCAAGCTCGAGAGCTTCGAGCCGGGCGTGAAGTCGAACATGCTGCGCTACGAGAACTACTTCAAACCCGGCGGCGCGCATCTCGACAGCTTCGAGTACTTCGCCATCCCCGACGAGACGGCGCGCGTGAACGCCCTGCTGTCCGGCGACATCCATCTCGCCGCCTCGATCAAGCCGCAGTCCATGCGCCTCGTCGAGAGCCAGTCGGGCGTCGACCTGGTGAAGTCGACCTCCGGCAACTACACCGACCTGAACATGCGCCTCGACATGTCCCCCGGCGACAAGGCCGGCTTCATCGAAGGCGTGAAGTGCCTGCTGAACCGGGAGCTGATCAAGAAGTCGATCATGCGCGGCCTGGCGGAGGTCGCCAACGACCAGCCGATCCCGCCGATGAACGCCTATCACAACGCGGAGCTGGCGCCGCGCGCCTACGATCCCGAGAAGGCCAGGTCCCTGTTCAAGAAGGCCGGGCTGCTGGGCCAGGCGATCCCGGTGGTGGCCTCGGAAGCGGCCAGCGCCTCGGTCGAGATGGCGACCGTGCTGCAGCAGGCCGGATCCGAGATCGGCATGAAGTTCGAGATCCAGCGCGAGCCCTCGGACGGCTACTGGTCGAACTACTGGCTCAAGGCGCCGGTCCATTTCGGCAACATCAACCCGCGGCCGACGCCGGACATTCTCTTCTCCCTGCTCTACGACTCGACCGCTCCCTGGAACGAGAGCCACTACAAGTCGAGCAAGTTCGACTCCATGCTGGCCGAGGCCCGCGGCGAGCTCGACTTCGCCAAGCGCAAGGCGATCTACGACGAGATGCAGGTCATGGTCTCCAACGAGGCCGGCACCGCCATCCCGGTCTTCCTGTCGAACGTCGACGCCAAGACGACCAGGCTGCACGGCCTGAAGCCGAATCCGCTGGGCGGCCAGATGGGCTATGCCATGGCTGAGTACGTCTGGCTGGACGCCTGACGTTGCGCGCACGCCGGGGCCGGAGGCAGCCGCTGTCGCCGGCCCCCGTTTCTCTTGCTGAGACTCGCCGGGGATGACGGGGCAGATCACACTGTTGGTTCTGGGCCGGCTGGGCGTGGCGCTGATCACGCTCGTGATCGTCTCCTTCGTGGTGTTCGGCGCGACCGAGATGCTGCCCGGCGACGTCGCGCAGATTCTGCTCGGGCAGGCGGCGACGCCGGAGGCCGTGGCCGGGCTGCGCGAGGCGATGCATCTCAACGAGCCGGCGCTGCTGCGCTACGCGCACTGGCTATTCGGCCTTGCCCAGGGGCACCTGGGCACCTCCTACGCGAACCACATGCCGATCGCCGGGCTGATCGGCGGGCGGCTGATGAACACCCTGCAGCTGGCCGCCGTGACCACGGTCATCGCCGTGCCCACCGCCCTGTTCCTCGGCATCACCGCGGCCATGTACCAGGGCACGCTCTACGACCGGGTGGTGACCACGACCATCGTCGCGGTCATCTCCGTGCCCGAGTTCATGATCGCCACCATGGCGGTCCTGGTCTTCGCGGTCTGGCTGAAGTGGCTGCCGGCGCTGTCCTTCGCCAACGACGTGGCCAGCTTCGGCGAGTTGCTGAGGATCTTCGCCATGCCGGTCATCACGCTCTGCTGCGTGATCTCGGCCCAGATGATCCGGATGACCCGCGCGGCCGTGATCGATGCGCTGAAGATGCCCTACGTCGAGATGGCGCTGCTGAAGGGCGCCTCCCGCTCCCGCATCGTGCTGCACCACGCGCTGCCCAACGCGATCGGCCCGATCGTCAACGCCATGGCGCTGTCGCTCTCCTATCTCCTCGGCGGCGTGATCATCGTCGAGACGATCTTCAACTATCCGGGCATCGCCAAGCTGATGGTCGACGCCGTCGCGACGCGCGACCTGCCGCTGATCCAGACCTGTGCCATGATCTTCTGCTTCGGCTATCTGACGCTGATCACGGCAGCGGACATCATCGCCATCCTGTCCAACCCGAGGCTTCGACGGTAGTGCTGTCGCACCCGCCCCTTCGCCGCCGCAGCGGCTTCCAGGTCAACGCCGTCGGCCTGGCGGCCGGGGCGATCGTGCTGTTCTGGGCCATCGTCGCCCTGGTCGGCCCGGACCTCGCCCCCCATCCGCCGGGCGAGATCGTCGACTTCGACTTCTACGGCCCGGTCTCCGCCCGTCTCTGGATGGGATCGGACTACCTGGGACGCGACATCTTCTCGCGCATCCTGATGGGCGCCCGCTACACCGTGGGCATCTCGCTGGCGGCCGTCTGCATCGCCTGCTTCTCCGGCATCGTGCTGGGCATGACCGCGGCGGTGATCGGCGGCTGGTTCGACACCCTGCTGAGCCGCTTTCTGGACGCGCTGAGCTCGATCCCCTCGAAGCTCTTCGGCCTGGTCGTCGTCGCCGCGGTCGGCTCGTCCATCCCGGTCCTCGTCCTGGTGCTCGCCGTGATCTACACCCCCGGCTCCTACCGCTTCGCCCGGGCCCTGGCGGTCAACAGCAACACCATGGACTACGTCGCGGTCGCCCGTGCCCGGGGCGAGGGCACCGGCTACCTGATCACCCAGGAGATCCTGCCCAACATCGCCGGCCCCGTGCTGGCCGACCTCGGCCTGCGCTTCGTCTTCATCGTCCTGCTGCTGTCCGGCCTGTCGTTCCTCGGCCTCGGCGTCCAGCCGCCCTACGCCGACTGGGGCTCCCTGGTCCGGGAGAACCTCGGCGGCCTGCCTTTCGCCGCCCCCGCCGTCATCTTTCCCTGCCTGGCCATCGCGAGCCTGACGATCAGCGTCAACCTGCTGATCGACAATCTGCCGGTCAGAATCCGCGACCGGAGCGACTAGATGCCCCTCGTCGACGTGCGCGATCTGAAGGTGGAGGCCAGGACCGACGCGGGGCGCCGCATCGAGATCATCAGGGGCGTGAGCTTCACCGTTGCCGAAGGCGAGATCACGGCGCTCATCGGCGAAAGCGGCTCGGGCAAGACCACCATCGCCCTGACCCTGATGGGCCATGCCCGCAGCGGCTGCACGATCACCGGCGGCACGGTCGAGCTCGCCGGGCGCGATCTCGTCGCCATGCCGGAAAGCGGCCGCCAGCAGCTGCGCGGCACCGAGGTGGCCTACATTCCCCAGAGCGCCGCCGCCGCCTTCAATCCGGCCCAGCGCCTGATCGACCAGGTCGTCGAGGTCGCGCGGATCCATCGCCTCATGCCGATGGCGGCCGCCCGCGCCAAGGCGGTGGAGCTGTTCCGCGCCCTGGCCCTGCCGGAGCCGGAGACGATCGGCAACCGCTACCCGCATCAGGTGTCCGGCGGGCAGCTGCAGCGCCTGGCGGCAGCCATGGCGCTGATCGGCGGGCCCCGGCTGGTGATCTTCGACGAGCCGACCACGGCGCTGGACGTCACGACCCAGATCGAGGTGCTGCGCGCCTTCAAGACCGTGATGAAGCAGGGCAGCATGGGCGGCGTCTACGTCTCCCACGACCTCGCCGTGGTCGCGCAGATCGCCGACCGGATCGTCGTGTTGAAGGGGGGAGAGGTTCAGGAGGAGGGGCCGACCGAGGCCATTCTCCATTGCGCCCGCCATCCCTACACCAGGGAGCTCCTGGCTGCCTTCGAGCCGCTTCGCTCAGACGCCCCGGCCGGCGCTGCGAACCGCCCGCCCCGCCCGGTGGTGGAGGTGAAGGACCTTGTCGCGGGCTACGGCCCGCTCGGCAAGGACGGCCTGCCGTTCAGCGTCGCACTCAGGAAGGTGAGCTGCCGGCTCGAGCGCGGCCGCAACCTCGGGGTCGTGGGAGAGAGCGGCTCCGGCAAGTCGACGCTGGCCCGGGTGATCGCCGGCCTGCTGCCGCCGGCCTCCGGCCGCGTGCAGCTGGACGGCCGCGAGCTGGCCGCCAGCGCGCGCGGCCGCAGCAAGGACGAGCTGCGCCGGATGCAGATCGTCTTCCAGCTCGCCGACACCGCGCTCAATCCGGCGCGCTCCGTCGCCGACATCGTCGGCCGGCCGCTGACCTTCTACCACGGCCGGAAGGGGCGCGCCCGCGAGGCGCGGGTCGACGAGCTGCTCGACATGGTGCGGCTGCCGCGCGCGCTGAGGCACCGGCTGCCGGGCGAGTTGTCCGGCGGGCAGAAGCAGCGCGTGAATCTGGCCCGCGCCCTGGCGGCGGAGCCCGCCGTCGTCCTCTGCGACGAGATCACCTCCGCCCTCGACAGCGTGGTCGCGGCGGCGGTGATCGAGCTGCTGAAGGAGCTGCAGCGCGAGCTCGACCTGTCCTACATCTTCATCAGCCACGACCTCTCGACCGTGCAGGCGATCTGCGACGAGGTCATGGTCATGTACAAGGGAGAGGTCGTCGAGAACCTGACGGCCGACCAGCTCCCGGACGGGGCGCGGCACGCCTATTCGAAGCTGCTCTTCGCCTCGGTGCCCAAGCTCGACACCGGCTGGCTCGACAGCGTGCCGGCGACCGTCGCCTGAGCCGCCGTCACATCGGGAAGAGCGTTCTCAGAGGCAGGTGCGCCTTGACGAAGGGCGACTTCATCACGACGAAGCTGAAGTACTTGTCGATGCCGATGTCCATGTCCGTCAGCCGTTCCAAGAGCGCCTGATAGTCGCCGATGCTGCCGGTGACGAACTTCAGGAGGTAGTCGTACCCACCCGAGATGAGGTGGCACTCGACGATCTCCTCCACCTTCTCGGCCGCGCGCTGGAAGTGCTCGAAGTCCATCTTGCGGTGGTTCTTCAGCGTGACTTCGGTGAAGACCGTGATGGAAGGGCCCAGCTTGGCGATGTCGATCTGCGCGGCATAGCCGGTGATGTATCCGGCCTTCTGCAGCTTCTTCACGCGCGCCAGGCAGGGGCTGGGCGACAGGTGCACGAGATCGGCGAGCTCCACGTTGGTGATCCGGCCGTTCTTCTGCAGCTCGTGCAGAATCCGAATGTCGATCCGGTCCAGCTTCATGACCCCCGCATCCTCTGCCGCACGAAAAACGTATAATATGCCGACGCTAGTATCTTCCATGATCTCCCGCAAAAATCATGCTTGTTGCGCGTCTTCGGCGCACGGTAAGCCGCGTGGGGCGCCGTCTGCAGCATTTCATGCTGCCTGAGGCGGGCCTCCGGCAGCTTTGCCGGCTGCCGTGCCGCTAGTCTCTCCAGGAAGGAGATCCCATGCCGGCGCCGCTGCTGACCATCGAAACCGCTCCCGCGCCGCCGACGGCTGCCGACGTCGTCGTGATCGGCGGCGGCATCGTCGGCGCCTGCGCCGCCTACTTTCTGGCATCGCGCGGCGTCGACGTCGTCCTGCTGGAGAAGGGCCGCATCGGCGCGGAGCAGTCGAGTCGCAACTGGGGCTGGTGCCGGCAGCAGAACCGCGATCGCCGCGAGCTGCCCATGGCGACGAGAAGCCTGGCCCTGTGGGACCGCCTGGCCGGGGAGCTCGGGCCCGAGATCGGCTTCCGCCGTTGCGGCCTGCTCTATCTCTCGAACGACGAGGCCGAGATCGAAGGCTGGGCCCGCTGGCGCGACTTCGCACGCGGCGAGGGCGTCGTCACCCACATGCTGTCTGCCGCCGAGGCGACCGGACGGGCCCAGGCGACCGGCAAGACCTGGAAGGGGGGCGTCTTCTCGCCCAGCGACGGCATCGCCGACCCGGCGGTGGCCGCGCCGATGATCGCCAAGGGGATCGAGGCGCGGGGCGGCCGCGTCGTCCAGGGCTGCGCGGCACGCGGGCTGGAGCTGGCTGGCGGCCGCGTCCGCGGCGTCGTGACCGAGCGGGGGGTGATTCGCACCCCGGTCGCAGTGATGGCCGGCGGGGCCTGGGCCTCGAGCTTCTGCCGTCAGCTCGGGCTGCGCTTTCCCCAGGCGTCGGTGCGCGCCTCGATCCTCGCCGTTTCGCACGCACCGGGGATTCCGGACGCGCTGCACACGGCCCGCGTCTCGGTCACGGCCCGGAGCGACGGCGCGCACACGCTGGCGATCTCAGGCAAGGCCCGGGTCGATCCGACGCTGCAGATGCTGCGCTTCGGCTCGACCTTCGTGCCGATGTTCCTGAAGCGTCGCGGATCGCTCGCCCCCGGCGGCCTGGAAGGCCTGCGCTCGGGCCACGAAACGCTCGGCCGCTGGGCGCTCGACCGGCCGACGCCGATGGAGCGCATGCGGATCCTCGACCCGCGCCCGGACGGCCGCCAGATCGAGGAGACCGTCGGCCGGGCCCGCGCGCTGCTGCCTGCCCTGCAGGACAGCCGGGTGACGGCGGCCTGGGCCGGCTACATCGACAGCACGCCCGACGGCGTGCCGGCGATCGGCGGCACGCGGCTGCCCGGCTTCATCCTCGCCGCCGGCTTCAGCGGCCACGGCTTCGGCATCGGCCCCGGCGCCGGAGAGATGATCGCCGACCTCGTCACCGGCGCCGCGCCGGCCCTCGACCCGGCGCCCTACAGCCCTGCACGCTTCGCCCGCTCCGCCTGGGGCAGGGTCGCGGACTTCTGACCGGTCCGACCGCGCCGCTCAGCCGAGCGCCTGGTTCACCAGACCGTAGGTCGTCACCGGCCCCGGCGGCGGCACCTCGCCGCGGGTCATGGTCGTGACGGTGTCGTAGAGGGGAATGCCCGACGCTTCGAGAAAGCGGCGCAGCGGCCCGTCCTCCGCGCGGGTGTCCATGCGCAGGAAGCGACCCTTGAAAGCCGCGACATGCGGCCGGATCACGGTGATGGCGTCCTCCTCGGTCTCCGCGACGACGGGGCCGACGACGTGCCCGCGCCCGAACTCGCGGCACAGCGCGAAGGCGCAGACGCGACCGGCGCGCTCGATCACCGTTCCCTCCGAGACCGGAAGGATCCGCTCGAACACGGGCGAGCGGCTCGCGCCGTAGGCCGCGGCATCGAGCGCGACGATCGTCCCGGCGTCCTCCTCGCGCAGCCGACGGGCGGCGGCGGGTCCGTCCGGCAGTGCGGTGACGACGCCGTTGTACTGATAGACCGTCTGGCGCGGCTCGAATCCCATGGACAGATACAGCCGATAGGCGGCCTTGGTCGCGTTCAGCACCTTGCCGCGCGCGCCGACCCGCTCGAGGATATGGTCCATCAGCCAGCGGCCGGCGCCCTGGTCCTGCAGGCGCGGCGAGGTGATCACCATGCCGATCGAGGCCAGCCGCTCGCCCATCGGAAACCACATGGCCGAGCCGAGGATGCGCCCGATCTCGTCGCGGGCGACGAAGCCTTCGCCCAGCTCGATGAGCAGCATCCAGTCCTTGGGCCGGTGCGGCCAGTTGACGCCGATCGAGAGCTCGTGCAGGCGCGGCACATCCCCGAGGGTCATCGGCGACAGGGTGATCTCGTAGCTGTCCAGCGTTATGGTCGGCGCGCTTTGCACGCTCCTGCTCCTCCCATGGGCGCTCCGGCAAGGCTAGCAGCTTGCGGCCGCATTTCCTGCCCTATTGCGGCCCGTTCCAAGCAGAAGCTGCCACGGATCGACCCATCGCCGTCACGGTCGAAATCGCCGGTGGCGAACGACCTGTCGTTCCTCGGCCTTGCCGATGGCCCGGAACGGATGGAGGCAGGGCGCGGACGCCACACCGAAGACCGACCACACGGGGGCAATCGGCGAGAAGTCTCCGGCCGTGCTCACGAAATCCGACGGCGGGCCGGTGGCGCCGATGCCATCCCGCCGATCCGCGAGCGGAGGTCCGGGGCGGACTCGGGGGGGCATCCGCGATCCGGACGGGATCGACTTGACCGAGTCGCATCAAAAGATAGACTGCATTTCAGGTTTTCAAATTGATAAGAATATTATCAATGCAGACGGAGCACACAGTCCTTCTGGTCTCGGCCGACGCAGAGCTCCTGGACGGCGCGGCGGCGGCCCTGGGCGGGGATCCGGACTACCGGCTGATTCTCTGCCGCAGCGAGCAGGAGGCGGCGACCCGGCTCGACGCGCTGCAGGCGCATCTGGTCGTCTGCGACGCCGACCTGATCGCCGACGAGGCCTCGAACGTGCTGGTCGGCGCGCGCATCTCGCATCCGCACGTCGCGCGCGTCCTGGTCGGCGCGCCGGACGCGGCCGAGAAGTGCGCCGCGATCGCCCGCCGGGCCGCGAGCTACCTCTACGTGATCAAGCCGGTGCCGACCGACTTGATCCGGCTGCTCGCCAAGCGCGCGCTCGAGCTCAGCGAGCTGTCGCGGCGCCACCGGGTGCTGTCGCGCGAGCTGAAGATCTCGATGGACGACGACATCTTCGCCGAGCACGAGGAGTTCTCGGTGAAGGGCGGCCGCTCGCAGTTCGAGAAGCTGGTCTACGTCAGCGCCAAGATGGCCGAGCTCTGCGTCGAGGCGAAGCAGGCGGCGGCGACCGAGCTGCCGGTGCTGATTCAGGGCGAGACCGGCACCGGCAAGGAGCTGCTGGCGCGCGCGATCCACTTCAACTCGAAGCGCATGAACTCGCCGATGCACGTGCAGAACTGCGGCGGCATGTCGGACGACACCCTGCATTCGGAGCTCTTCGGCCATCTGCGCGGCGCCTTCACCGGGGCGGTCGCCGACCGGCTCGGCCTGTTCCGCGCGGCCGACGGCGGCACCGTCTTCCTGGACGAGATCTCGGAGATCTCGCCGAGCTTCCAGGTCAGCCTGCTGCGCTTCCTGCAGGAGGGCGAGGTCAAGCCGCTCGGCTCGGACCGGCTCTACCACGCCGACGTCCGCGTCATCGCCGCCAGCAATCGGCCGCTCGACAAGCTGGTCGAGCGCGGGGAGTTCCGCCGCGACCTCTACTACCGCCTAAAGGGCTTCGAGCTGCACATCCCGGCGCTGCGCGAGCGTCCCGAGGACGTTCCGGCCCTGACCGAGTTCTTCATCGAGAAGTATGCCGGCGTGGTCGGGCGGCGGGTCGTCGGCGTCACCAAGGACGCGCTGGCCAAGCTGCAGGCCTACGACTATCCGGGCAACGTCCGCGAGCTGGAGACGGAGATCCGCCGCATGGTCGCGGTTGCCGAGCAGGGCGGCTACATCTCCGCGCGCCACCTCTCCCTGGCCTTCGAGCGCGTGCCGTTGCACAAGCCGGAGGCGATGCCCTTCGCGACGAGCGGCGCCAGCCTGAAGGAGATGGTCGAGAGTCTCGAGAAGCAGGCCGTCGCCGCGTCGCTGCAGCGCCACCATTGGAACCAGAGCCGGGCGGCCGACGAGCTGGGGCTTTCCCGCGTCGGCCTGGCGAACAAGATAAGGCGCTACGGTCTCAACGACGCCTGACCCTCTCGATTCCGGGAACCTGGCCGTGAGCGACGACCCGCCCCGCGTCATCCGCTTTCCCCAGTCCCGCGTGCCGGGCCGCAGCCGGAGCCGGCCGGTCAAGGAACTCGGCGTGACTCCCCTGGCCCGCCAGATCGATCCGACGGACCGCGGCCTGCGCGGTCACTGGTGCAGCCGCTGCTGGGGCGTCTGGTACGGCCGGGCCGGCGAGGTCGAATGCCCGGTCTGCGGCAACCGGCACGGCTGAGCCTGGTCGTCGGGCCGCGCGGCGGCCGCAAAGCAGCTTTGCAATCTTGCCCGTAAAGTTACTTTGCAGAAGGGGGCCTCGGAGCGCCTGCCGGCTCGGCATGCTTCTTATAATCATTTGAAAAATATGGCCTCTCTCGTGCCGGACCTTCCTGGCACGGCCTTTGCTCTTGGACGGCCGAGGCGAAGAGAGCCGATCGCTCGCTGTCCGGTGCCGTCTTCCCGGACGCGAGGCAGCAAGGGAGGAAGAGGATGGCCAATCTGTTGTGGCTCCAGGGGGGAGCCTGTTCCGGCAACACCATGTCGTTCCTGAACGCCGAGGAGCCGAGCGCCTGCGACCTCGTGACCGACTTCGGCATCAACGTGCTGTGGCAGCCCTCTCTCGGGCTCGAGCTCGGCGACAACGTCAAGGCGATTCTGGAGAAGTGCGTGTCGGGCGAGATTCCGCTCGACATCTTCGTCTTCGAGGGCACGGTGGTGAACGCGCCGAACGGCACCGGCGAGTGGAACCGCTTCTGCGGCCGGCCGATGAAGCTCTGGGCCCAGGAACTGGCCGCCGCCGCGCAGTTCGTCGTCGCCATCGGCGATTGCGCGACCTGGGGCGGCATTCCGGCGACCGCGCCGAACCCCTCCGAGAGCCAGGGCCTGCAGTTCCTGAAGCGCCAGCGCGGCGGCGCCCTCGGCGCCGGCTTCACCTCGAAGGCCGGCCTGCCGGTCATCAACATCCCCGGCTGCCCGGCCCATCCCGACTGGGTGACGCAGATCCTGGTCGCGGTCGCCACCGGCCGTGCCGGCGACCTGTCGCTCGACGAGCTGCAGCGGCCGAAGACCTTCTTCTCCAGCTTCACCCAGACCGGCTGCACGCGGAATATGCACTTCGCCTACAAGGTCTCGGCGACCGCCTTCGGCCAGCGCAAGGGCTGCCTGTTCTACGACCTCGGCTGCCGCGGCCCGATGACCCACAGCCCCTGCAACCGGATCCTCTGGAACCGCGTGTCCTCGAAGACGCGCGCCGGCATGCCCTGCATGGGCTGCACCGAGCCGGAGTTCCCCTTCTTCGACCTCGCACCGGGCACGGTCTTCAAGACCCAGACCGTCATGGGCGTGCCCAAGGATCTGCCCGAGGGCGTCGACAAGAAGGGCTACGTCAAGCTGACCGCCGCGGCGAAGGGGGCAGCCCCCGCCTGGGCCGAAGACGACATCTTCGTCGTCTGAACAACGAAATCGGGGAGGATTCACTCATGTCTGCAGCGGTTCAGACCCTGGACATCTCGCCCGTCGGCCGGGTCGAAGGCGACCTCGACGTGCGCGTCGACATCGAGAACGGCGTCGTCACGAACGCCTGGACCCACGCGGAGCTGTTCCGCGGCTTCGAGCTGATCCTGCGCGACAAGGACCCGCAGGCCGGGCTGGTCGTGACGCCGCGCGCCTGCGGCATCTGCGGCGCCTCGCACCTGACCTGCGCGGCCTGGGCGCTGGACACCGCCTGGGGCACGACCGTGCCGCGCAACGCGATCCTGGCCCGCAATCTCGGCCAGCTGGTCGAGTCGATCCAGTCGCTGCCGCGCCACCACTACGGCCTGTTCATGATCGACTTCACCAACAAGAACTACGGCCACAGCCAGTTCTTCGAGGAGGCGGCCAGGCGCTACGCGCCCTTCACCGGCAGCTCCTACGAGGCCGGCGTCACGATCTCCGGCCGCCCGGTCGAGATCTACGCGCTGCTCGGCGGGCAGTGGCCGCACTCCTCCTACATGGTGCCCGGCGGCGTGATGTGTTCGCCGACCCTGACCGACGTCACCCGCGCCTGGTCGATCCTCGAGCACTTCCGCCGCAACTGGATCGAGCCGCTGTGGCTGGGCTGCAGCATGGAGCGCTACGAGGAGATCCAGTCCTACGACGACTTCATGGCCTGGCTGGACGAGCGGCCGGAGCACGCCAACTCGGACCTCGGCCTCTACTGGCGCATGGGCAGCGAGATCGGCCTCGACCGCTACGGCCGCGGCCACGGCAAGTACGTCTCCTGGGGCTACCTGCCGCACGAGGACCGCTACCAGAAGCCGACGATCGAGGGCCGCAACGCGGCGGTGATCATGAAGTCCGGCGTCTACGACGGCGCCAGCGACAGCCACAAGGCGATGGACCAGGTCCAGACCCGCGAGGACATGATGCACGCCTGGTACGACGAGGCCGCCGAGGTCCACCCCTTCGACCGGACGACGACGCCGGTCGGCAGGAACGCCGTCGATCCGGAGGGCAAGTACTCCTGGTGCACCGCCGTGCGCCACGCCGAGAACGGCCGCCTGGAAGCCGGCCCGCTGGCCCGACAGCTGATCGCCGGCGGCTCGCACGGCGAGGCCTGGCAGCACAGCGACCCGCTGGTCCTCGACATGTACCGGAAGATGGGCGGTGCCTCGATCCTGCTGCGCCACTTCGCCCGGATGCACGAGCTCTGCAAGCTCTACCGCCAGGCCGAGCGGATCCTGCGCGAGCTCAGGCTCGGCGACGAGTGGTACATCAAGCCGACCGAGAAGGACGGCCGCGGCTGGGGCGCCACCGAGGCGATCCGCGGCGCGCTCTGCCACTGGATCGACGTGCAGGGCGGCAAGATCAAGAACTACCAGATCATCGCGCCGACGACCTGGAACGTCGGTCCGCGCGCCAGCGACGGCGAACGCGGGCCGATCGAGGAGGCGCTGATCGGCACGCCGATCAAGGACACGGCGGATCCGGTCGAGGTCGGCCACGTCTGCCGCTCCTACGACTCCTGCCTCGTCTGCACCGTTCATGCGCACGATGCCAGGACCGGGGAGGAGCTGGCACGTTTCCGTACCGCGTGATGAAATCGGCCGGCAGGGGGCGTCGGCCCCCTGCCTCGCCGCAAACAAGAAGAACGATGTCGGGGGAGGCCGCGATGCCCGGGGCTCTCAACAAGGATCCGGCGCTCGCCGAGCGGGAGGCCTACGTCGCGCGCTATGGCGTCGCGCCGTCCGAGGCCGATCACGCGACGCTGCTGCGCATGATCGAGGACCAGCTGAAGGAAGGGCTGAAGACCATGGTCGAGCCCTTCCCGGAGACCGACAGGGAGTTCGCCGCGATCATCGACACGCTGCGCCCGCTGGGCGCCGACCAGCTGCGCGAGAAGCTGGTGATCAGCGGCTGGCTGCTGAAGCCCTACGGCGAGGAGGAGATGCGCTGTCAGGAGTGCATGTACTTCCTGGTCCACAAGCGCTGGTGCGATCTGCCCGAGCTCAGCCTGCCGGCCGAGCCGGACTGGTGGTGCCGGCTGTGGCGGATCTGAGGAGGCTGCGATGGCCGAGACCGAGCCGGCCGCGGGCGGCGAAGGGGACGAGCGCCTGCGCGCCGAGATCGCGGCGAAGCTGAAGGGCGGCCTGGAGACCGAGGCCTGGCCGCGCGCCGGGAGCTCGGAGATGGTCAACGAGATCGTCGGGCGCCTGCGCAGCGAGGCGCAGGACGACCTCGTGGCCAAGCTGGTCGTCGCCGGCGTCACCGACCATCCGATCGAGGCCGACGATCTGGATCAGCCCTGCGAGACCTGCATGTACTACCTGGTGCACCGGCGCTTCTGCGAGCTGCCGGAGCTGATGATCCCGGTCGAGCCGACCTGGTCGTGCCGGCTCTGGCGGATATGAGCGCGCCGGCCCTGGCGATCATCGGCTGCGGCAATCCCAACCGTCGCGACGACGGCGCCGGCCCGCAGGTCGTCTCGCTGCTGAAGCGGCGGTCGCTGCCGGCCGGAGTCGCGCTGTTCGACGCCGGAACCGACGGCATGGCGGTGATCTACCGCGCGCGCGGCGCCGCGCGCCTGGTCATCGTCGACGCGCGCCGGCCGGAAGGCGCGCCGGGAACGGTCTACGAGGTGCCGGGCGAGGTTCTGGCGGCACCGCCGCCGCAGAGCTTCAACCTGCACGACTTCCGCTGGGACCACGCGCTCTATGCCGGGCGTAAGCTCTACGGCGAGGGCTTTCCGGCCCAGGTCCGGGTGTTCCTGATCGAGGCGGCCTCGCTCGACTTCGGGCTGGGGCTCAGCCCCGCCGTGGCCGCCGCCGCCGAGAGCGTGGCCGAGCGCATCGCCCGCCTGGCGGAAGCGGGCGGTGCGGGGGCGGTCGCGTGACCGCACGCGTCGAGGTGCGCGACGGCGCCGTCTACCTGCCGGCGGCGCTCGCCGAGACCTACTTCCGCGGCGTCGACGCCGTGGTCCTGCTGATCCGCGGCGGCGCCCTGCAGGTCCTGCCGGTGCGCCAAGCGGCGGCGGGCGGTTGCCTCCTGAAGATCCGCAACGCCGCTGGCGACCGCGTCGCCGCCGCGCCCGATCTGTTCCTTGCCGCGGGCCTGGGCGCCTGGGCGGCGCAGGGGCTCGAGGCGCGCTGGTCCAGCGAGGCCGGTGCGCTGGTCGTCGAGCTGCCGATCCAGAAATTGCAAACTTAGTTTTCAAATGCAAAAAGAGATAGACAGCTTTCTGCCACTCGGCTTTACTTTCTGACAACAATCTTACGCAGCGCCCCAGAAGGCGCCGCGAGGGGAGGACAGCGGAGATGGCCGCACGCAGCCGAACCGGGGATCAGGTCAGGGCCGCCCTGCGCGCCGTCGAGGAGGCCGAGGCGTCGGCGGCCGAGAAGGCCGAGATGCTGATGGAGATCGCCATGGGGCTGCAGCAGAAGCCGCGGGCGGTCGAGGATCTCGAAGCCGCCGTCGAGCTCTATGGCAAGGCCCTCGAGATCTGCCCGGACGACCTGCCGCTGCTGGCGGCCCGCATCCGCGCCCGCCTGGGTACGGCCCTGCTGGCGACGCCCGCCGAGGGCCCGGAGCCGATCGAGCAGGCCCGCGACGCCTTCCAGGCGGCGCTCGGTGTCCTGGCCGGCGAGGGGCTGGACGAGGAGATCGCCGAGGCGGAGATGAACCTCGGCCTCGCGCTGCAGAGCCTGGCCGGCCTCGGCCGGGCCCGGATGCAGGACGCCATCGGTGCCTATCAGCGGGCCCTGCGCACCTTCGACAGGAAGCGGCACCCGAAGGAGTTCGCGATCCTGCAGAACAACCTCGCAACCGCCTTCCTCTCGATCCCCTTCACCGACGAGCGCTCGAAGATGCGCGAGGCGCTGGCGGTGCAGGCCTTCGAGGAGGGGCTGAAGGTCGTCACCCTGGTCGACCATCCCTCCGAGTACGCGATGCTGCAGAACAATCTCGGCAACGCGCTGCAGTACGTCTCGTCGAGCCACCGGGTCGAGAACGGCCTGCGCGCGCTGGAGGCCTACGACGAGGCGCTGAAGGTCAGGACGCCGCGCGGCGCGCCCGGCGAATACGCCAATACCATCGCCAACAAGGCCAACTGCCTGGCCAACCTGCCCGACGACCCGGCCCGGCCGGAGGCCGGCAATCCGCTCAACGTCGCCGCGGCGCTCGCGCTCTATCGCGAGGCTTTGGCGATCTTCGAGCGGTTCGGCGAGCCGGACAAGGCGGCCGCCGTCGCGGCGGCGGTCGACGAGCTGACGGCCGAAGCGGTGCCGCCGGCACGGCAGGCCAACGGCGCGGCGTGATTCCCTATCCCCCGGGCCGGCGGTCGGCCGGCGCAAGCAAGAGGTAGGACATGGCAGTTGCGGTCTTCATCATCGGCCTGGTCGTCGGCATCGCGGCGGCGATCGCCGCGGGAGCGCTCTCCGGCCTGCGCATCGGCGCATCGGCCCTGGGCGGCGAGCTCGCGGCCTATATGGGCGGGCTCTACGGCTTCCTCAGCGGCACGGCCGGGGTCGCCGTCGGTCTCGTCGTCCTTCTGCTGCTGCGGGGGGCAGGCTGATGCTGAGCACGGCTCTCGATTCGGCGCGGCTGTTCTTCACCGGCAGGCTGTTCCGCGACAACGCCAAGGTCATGCGCCAGCTCGTCCTCGGCGCGGCGGCCGGCGCCCTGGTCGTGATCGTCGTTGGCCAGGTCGCGCCGTTCTGGGCCGCCGCCGCCGCGGGCGGCGCGGTCAGCGGCTTCCTGCAGCCGTTCCTGTTCAAAGACCTGAAGTACGCGTGACCGCGATGGCCCGGCCTGCCGAGAGCGTCGCGTCAGCGCAGACCGAGGAGCGGGGCCTCGACGCGCTGCTGCGCGACGTCGCGGCCCTGGAGGCGCTGGGCGACGACTGGCCGGAGGCGCAGCGCCGGGCCGCCGAGGCCCGCGTGCGAGCCGTCGACGCGCTCAACGCCGAGGCTTTCCGGCGGCTGATCCGGGCTCTCAAGGACCTGCCCGGCAGCGCCGCTGTGCTGCGCGAGGCGGCGGCCGACGAGGTCGTCTACGCCGTGCTGCGCCGCCACGGCATCCTGAAGCCCTCGGTCTTCGAGCGGGTCGAGGCGGCGCTGGACGGCATCCGGCCGACACTGGCGGGCCACGGCGGCGACGTCGAACTGGTCTCGGTCGAGCCGCCGCTGGCCGAGGTCCGCTTCCTCGGAGCCTGCGACGGCTGCCCGGCCTCAATGCTGACCTTCCATGCCGGGGTGACCAAGGCGATCCGGGAGGGCGTGCCGGAGATCGTCGAGGTCCGGCAGGTCAAGAGCCTGGGCGGCGGCACCTCGGACAGTGTCCATTTCACCTCGCCCTTCGCGGCCGGCCTCAGCGACGGCTGGCGCCTCGCCGTCCGCCTCGCCGAGCTGCCCGACGGCGCGACCCGCGCGGTCGAGCTCGAGGGCCGCTCGCTCCTGCTGTCGCGCTTCGGCGAGCGGGTCACCTGCTTCGAGAACGCCTGCGCCCACCTGGGCCTGCCGCTCGACGACGGCGAGATCGAGGCCGGCCTGATCACCTGCGCCCATCACGGCTTCCGCTACTCGCTGGAAAGCGGCGAGTGCCTGACGGCACCGGAGGTGCAGCTGCAGCCGCATGCCGTGCGCGTCGTCGGCGACCGCATCGACGTCCGGTTGACGGAGTGAGAGATGCGCGTCGCGCTCGCCCCTTCCTTCCAGCCGCTGAAGGCGCCGGGGACCGCGACCGGGGGAGCGCCCCTGGCCGACCCGGCCGGGCCGCGCGTCGTGCTCGGCTGGAGCGAGGACGCCTTGGCCGCGCCGCTCGCCCCGTCGCGCCGCTCGCTGTTCGGGCCGCGCGGCCTCTGCCTGCACCCCGAGGGCTCCCTCTGGGTCGCCGACAGCGGCCATCACCGCCTGCTCGGCTGGCGCCGCCTGCCGATGAAGGACGACGCGCCGGCCGACCTGCTGGTCGGCCAGCCCGACTTCGGGCGCGAGGGGCGCAACGCCAAGGGCCCGGTGGGCCTCGCGACCCTCAACGTGCCGACCGGTGTCTGTGCCTGGGGCCAGGGGCTGGCGGTCGCCGACGCCTGGAACCACCGGGTGCTGCTGTGGCATCGGACGCCGGCCGAGCCGAACCGGCCGGCGGACCTGGTCCTGGGCCAGGACGACGCCGGCGCGATGCTGGCCAACCGCGGCGCCGACCGGCCGACGGCGGCGAGCCTGCACTGGCCCTACGGCGTCGCCGAGATCGACGGCAAGCTGGTGGTCGCCGACAGCGGCAACCGCCGCGTCCTGGTCTGGGACCGGCCGGCGCGCAACGGCCAGCCCGCCGACCTGGTGCTCGGCCAGACCGGCTTCGAGACGCGGGACGAGAACGCCGGCGGCCCGGTCGGGCCCGTCGGCATGCGCTGGCCGCACGGTCTCGCCTGGTGGCGGGGGCGGCTCGCGGTCTCGGATGCCGGCAACAACCGGATCATGCTGTGGGACGGGCTGCCGACGCGGGACGGCGCGCCCTGCGACCTGGTGCTGGGGCAGGCCGACGCGACCGGCTGCGACCACAATCGGGGCGCCTACTACCCCTGTGCCGCAGCGCTCAACATGCCCTATGCTGTGGCCGTCTCGGAGGGACGACTGATCGTCGCCGACACCGCCAACTCGCGTCTCCTCGGCTGGAGCGAGGCTGCCCCGGACGCTCCGGACGCTCCGGCCGACCGGCTGAGCGGCCAGGTCGACTTCGCCTCGAAGGGCGACAACGCCTGGCGGCCGGCCGGCCGCGACACGCTCTGCTGGCCCTACGGCCTGTCGGCGCGGGATGGCCTGCTCGCCGTCGCCGACAGCGGCAACAACCGCGTCCTGCTCTGGGACCTGGCGCCATGAGGGGAGAGAGCATCACGGTGCGCGGCCAGGTCCAGGGCGTCGGCTTCCGCCCCACGGTCTGGCGCATCGCCACCGAGCTGGGCCTCAGCGGCGAGGTGCGCAACAGCGGCGAGGGCGTCGAGATCCGGCTCTGGGGCACGGCCCTGGAGCGCTTTACGGAGCGGCTGCGCGCGGAAGCGCCGGCGCTGGCGCGCATCGAGCGGATCGAGACGGCGCCGCTCGACGGGCCGGCGCCCGAGGGCTTCCGAATCGCCCTGTCGGGCGGCGGCGCCATGCACGCCTCGGTGACGCCGGACGCGGCGACCTGCCCCGACTGCCTGGCCGAGGTGCGCGACCCCTTCGTCCGGCGCTACCGCTACCCCTTCGCCAACTGCACCAACTGCGGGCCGCGCTTCTCGATCGTCGAGGCGGCACCCTACGACCGCGAGCGCACGACGATGCGCGCCTTCGCGCTCTGCCCGGACTGCCGGGCCGAGTACGAGGACCCGGCCGACCGGCGCTTCCACGCCCAGCCGATCGCCTGCCACGCCTGCGGGCCGCGCGCCTGGATCGAGCACCTGGGCGGCGGCGCGGTCAGCCACGAGGCCTTCTCCCTGCTCGACGCGGTCGATGCGGCCGGCGGCATGCTGACCAAGGGCCATATCGTCGCGATCAAGGGCATCGGCGGCTTCCACCTGGCCTGCGACGCGGCCGACGCGGCGGCGGTCGAGCGTCTGCGCGCGCGCAAGGGCCGGCGGGCCAAGCCCTTTGCGCTGATGGCCCGCGACCTGGAGACGATCCGGCGCTATTGCGCGCTCTCGGAGGCGGAGGCGGCGGCGCTGCAGAGCCCTGCGGCGCCGATCGTCCTGCTGCAGGCGGAGGGCGAGGCCCTGCCGGACGCGGTTGCGCCCGGCCTCGGCCAGCTCGGCTTCATGCTGCCCTACACGCCGCTGCACCACCTGCTGCTGCGCCGCATGGCGCGGCCGGTCGTCATGACCAGCGGCAACGTCTCGGGCCGGCCGCAGTGCACCCGCAACGAGGCGGCGCGCGCGGAGCTGGCCGGGGTCGCCGACTTTGCCCTGATGCACGACCGCGAGATCGCCAACCGCATCGACGATTCCGTGCTCCGCGTCGATCTCGGCCGGCCGCGGCTGCTGCGCCGCGCGCGCGGCTACGCGCCGGCGCCGATCGCGCTGCCGGCTGGCTTCGACGGCGGCCTGCGGGTGCTGGCCCTCGGCGGCGAGCTGAAGAACGCCTTCTGCCTGGTCAAGGACGGCCAGGCGATCCTGAGCCAGCACATGGGCGACCTCGAGGACGCCGCCACCGCCGAGGAGGCGGCCCGCAACCTGGCGCTCTACCAAGGGCTCTACGAGCACGAGCCCGAGCTGGTCGCGGTCGACCGCCACCCCGACTACCTTTCGAGCAAGCGCGGCCGGGAGATGGCGCTCGGCGCCGGCCTGCCGCTGGTCGAGGTCCAGCACCACCATGCCCACATCGCCGCCTGCCTGGCCGAGAACGGCCTGCCGCTCGATAGCGGGCCGGTGCTCGGCATCGCTCTCGACGGGCTCGGATTCGGCGAGGACGGCACGATCTGGGGCGGTGAGTTCCTGGCCTGCGACTACCGGAGCTCCCGGCGCCTCGGCTGCCTGAAGCCGGTCGCCCTGCCGGGCGGGTCCGCGGCGGTCCGCGCGCCCTGGCGCAACGCCTATGCCCAGCTGATGGCGGAACTGGGCTGGGCCGAGCTGGCCATGAACTTCGGCCATCTGGCGCTGTTCGAGCGGCTCGAAGCGCTGCCGCGCGCGACCCTCGACGCGATGATCGCCAAGGGACTGAATTCGCCGCTCTCCTCGTCCTGCGGCCGGCTGTTCGACGCTGCTGCGGCGCTCTGCGGCCTGGCCTGGGACGAGCAGGCCTACGAGGGCGAGGCGGCGATGCGCCTGGAGGCGGCGGTCGATCCGGCGGCGCTCGGAGAGCCGGACGAGCTGGCCTATCCCTTCTCGATCCCGCTGCTCGGCGGCCGAGGCCTGCCCTACCTGGAGCCGCTCGCCGCCTGGCGCGCGCTGCTCGGCGACCTGCACCTGGAGACTCCGGTCGGGGTGATCGCGGCCCGCTTCCACCGCGGCCTGGCGAAGGGCATCGTGGCGATGGCCGAGCGCCTCTCGGGCGCCGAGCGGTCCTATCCGACGGTTGCACTGAGCGGCGGCTGCTTCCAGAACCGCACGCTCCTGGCCCTGGTCCACGAGGGGCTGGAAGCGCGGGGCTTCTCCGTGCTGAGTCACGAGAGGGTGCCGGCCAACGACGGCGGCCTGGCGCTCGGCCAGGCTGTCGTCGCGCTGGCGACGCGGCAGGCCCAGTCGCGGCAGGCCCAGTCGCGGCAGGCCCAGTCGCGGCAGACGCAGCCAGGGAGGGAGCCATGTGCCTAGGCATTCCGGGCCGGATCGTCGAGATCAGCGACGCCGCCAAGAAGCTCGGCATCGTCGAGATCGGCGGCGTCCGGCGCCAGGTCAACCTGGCCTGCATCGTCGACGAGGACCATGCGGTCGCCGACTGCGTCGGCGACTGGGTGCTGGTCCACGTCGGCTTCGCCATGAGCCGCATCGACGAGGCGCAGGCGGCCCGCACCCTGGAGATCCTGGCCGAGCTCGGCGAGGTCCAGCAGGAGCTGGAGGCGATGCGCGCCTCGGGAAGGGCCTGGCGATGACGAGCATCGCCGAGGACACCCTGGGCAGCCTCTATCCCTTCCTCTATGGCGAGCGCCGGGACGAGCGGGACCTCGCGGCGGGCCTCGTCGAATCCCTGCGCCGCAAGGCCGGGGACTCGGTCGAGGTCAAGCGCCGCTTCTTCGAGGAGAACGCCGAAGCCGTCGTGGCGGTCGCCCGGGCCATTGCCGGAGTCTATCGTGGCGGCGGACGGCTCTTCACCATGGGCAACGGTGGCTCCTTCTGCGACGCCGCGCACATCGCCGTCGAGTTCCAGCATCCGGTGACCGCCGGACGGCCGGCGCTGCCGGCGACCTGCCTGACGGCCGACGTCGCGGTCATGACGGCGGTCGGCAACGATGTCGGCTTCGAGCACGTCTACCTGCGCCAGATCGTGGCGCACGGCCGCGCCGGCGACGGGCTGATCGGGGTCTCGACCAGCGGCAACTCCGCCAACCTGATGGCCGCCTTCGACAAGGCCAAGGCGCTGGGCCTGACGACCGTCGGCCTCGCCGGCATGGCGGGTGGCGCGATGGCGCGGAGCGCCAGCCTGGACCACTGCCTGGTGGTGCCGAGCGACAGCATCCATCGCATCCAGGAATGCCACGTCGCGATCTATCACATCCTCTGGGACCTGGTGCACAGCCTGCTCGCCGACACGCGCGGCGGGCTCGCTGCCGGTTCCGGGCCGGCGGAAGGCGCGGCGCCATGAAGTACGTCGACGAGTTTCGCGACCCGGTGAAGGCCAGGACACTGCTCCGCGAGATCGAGGTGCTGGCCGGGCGCATCGAGACCCCCGAGGGGCGGCCCCTGCAGATCATGGAGGTCTGCGGCGGCCACACCCACTCGATCTTCCGCTACGGCCTGGAAGCCCTGCTGCCCGGGAAGATCGAGCTCGTGCACGGGCCGGGCTGCCCGGTCTGCGTGCTGCCGATGGGGCGCGTCGACGACTGCGTCGCCCTGGCGGAGCGGCCCGAGGTCATCTTCACCACCTTCGGCGACGCCATGCGCGTGCCCGGCTCGAAGAAGAGTCTGCTGCAAGCCAGGGCCGACGGCGCCGACGTGCGCATGGTCTATTCCCCGCTCGACGCCCTCGCGCTCGCCCGCGACAACCCCGAGCGCGAGGTCGTGTTCTTCGCGCTCGGCTTCGAGACGACGATGCCGTCGACGGCGCTGACCGTGCTGCAGGCGGAGGCCGAGGGCATCGGCAACTTCTCGCTCTTCTGCAACCACATCACGATCATCCCGACGATCAAGGCGATCCTCGATTCGCCGGACCTGCGCATCGACGGCTTCCTGGGGCCCGGCCACGTCTCCATGGTCATCGGCAACCGGCCCTATGCCTTCATCGCCGAGCACTACCGGCGCCCCGTGGTGATTGCCGGCTTCGAGCCGCTCGACATCCTGCAGTCGATCTGGATGCTGCTGAAGCAGCTCGACGAGGGACGCTGCGAGATCGAGAACCAGTATGACCGGGTCGTCCTCGACGCGGGCAACCGCCAGGCGCTGGAGGCGGTCGGGCGGGTCTTCGAGCTCAGGCCCTTCTTCGAGTGGCGTGGCCTCGGCTCGATCGACCACTCCGGCCTGCGCCTCAGCGCGGCCTATGCGGGCTTCGACGCCGAGCGCCGCTTCCCGTTGCCGCAGCTCCGGATCGCCGATCCCAAGTCCTGCCAGTGCGGCGAGGTGCTGAAGGGCGTGATCAAGCCGCGGCAGTGCAAGGTCTTCGGCACGGCCTGCACGCCGGAGACCCCGATGGGCGCCCTGATGGTCTCCAGCGAGGGCGCCTGCGCCGCCTACTACCAGTATGGCGGCGGGCAGCACGGGGGTGGGCAGCACGGGGGCGGGCAGCACGGGGATGGGCAGCACGGCGGCGCGGAGGCGGCGGAGTGAACGTCATGGCGCCGCCCCGACGGCTTTCGGCCGAGCGCGTCACCCTGGCCCACGGCGGCGGCGGCAAGGCGATGCGCGACCTGGTCGCCGACGTCTTCGTCGCGGCCTTCCGGAACCCCGAGATGGGCGAGCTGGAGGACCAGGCGCGCCTGAGCTCGGCGGCGCTCGCCGAGCCGGGCGCGCAGCTCGCCTTCACGACCGACAGCTTCGTCGTCGATCCCGTCGAGTTCCCGGGCGGCGACATCGGCACGATCGCCGTCTGCGGCACGGTCAACGACCTCGCGGTCGGTGGCGCGCGGCCGCTCTGGCTGTCGGCCGCCTTCATCATCGAGGAGGGCGTCGAGGTCGCGCTGCTGCGCCGGGTCGCGGCCTCGATGCGCGCCTCGGCCGAGGCCGCGGGCGTGGTGATCGTGACCGGCGACACCAAGGTCGTCGGCCGCGGCTCGGCGGACAAGCTCTTCGTCACCACCTCCGGCGTCGGCGTCATCCCGGCCGGGCGGCGGCTCGCGGCCAGCCGGGTCCGGGCCGGCGACGTTGCGCTGGTCAACGGCGTGCTCGGCGATCACGGCGCGGCGATCCTGGCGGCGCGCGGCGATCTGGCGCTGACCAGCGACATCGTCTCCGATTGCCGGCCGCTCGACGGCCTGATGGAGGCGGTGCTGGCCGCGGCGCCCGGGGTGCGGGCGGCCCGTGACTGCACCCGCGGCGGTCTCGCCTCGGCGCTCAACGAGATCGCCGAGGCGGCCGGTGTCGGCATCGAGCTCGACGAGGCCGCGCTGCCGCTGCGCGACGAGGCCAAGGGGATCTGCGAGATCCTCGGCCTCGACCCGCTCTATCTGGCGAACGAGGGCACGCTGGTGCTCTTCGCGCCGGCCGGCGAGGCCGAGGCGGCCCTGGCCGCGATGCGCGGCCATCCGGCCGGCCGCGGCGCCGTCGCCATCGGACGGGCTGTCGAGGCCCACCCGGCGGTGGTGGTCATGCGGACCCTGCTCGGTGGCCGGCGCATCGTCGACATGCTGGTCGGCGAGCAGCTGCCGCGGATCTGTTGAGGAGAGGAAGGGACGTGGAAGGGTTCCTGGCGCTCGGGTTTCTGTTCGGCATGCAGCACGCGCTGGAGGCCGACCATCTGGCGGCGGTCGGCGCGATGGCGATCGGGGCGCGCGGCTCGAAGCGGGGCCTGGCGCTGCGCGGGGCGCTGTGGGGCCTCGGCCACACCATCACGCTCTTCGCGATCTGCGCGGCGGTGATCCTGCTCGGCCTGACCCTGACCGACCGGCTGGCGGCCGCGCTCGAGTTCGGCGTCGGGGTCATGCTGGTGCTGCTCGGCCTCGACGTGCTGCGGCGCCTGCGCCGGCAGCGGATCCACTTCCACGCCCACCGCCACGGCGAGGGCAGGGCCCACCTCCATGCCCACGGCCATGCCGGCGCGACGCGGCCGCACGACGCGGACCCGCATCGGCACCAACATCCCTCCAGCCCGCCGCTGCGGGCGCTCTTCGTCGGCCTGATGCACGGCGCCGCCGGCTCGGCCGGCCTGCTCGCGCTGGCCGTGGCGGCGACGCGCGACGCCTGGCTGGCGGTCGGCTACGTGCTGGTCTTCGGGCTCGGCTCGATGCTCGGCATGGCGACCCTGTCGTTCGTCGCGGCCTGGCCGCTGGGCGCGGCCGAGCGCCACGCCAGCTGGCTCTACAAGGGCCTGTCGTTCGCTGCCGCGGCGCTCGCCCTCGGGCTCGGCGCCGACGTGATGATCGAGACCGGCCGCGCGGCCTGGGGCGGCTTCTGATGCACGAGCTGGGCCTGACGCGGAACATCGTGTCGATCGTGGCGGAGCACGCCGGCCGCCGCCGGGTCCGGCGCGTGCGTCTCGCGATCGGCCCCTTCGCCTGCGTCGAGCCCCGGGCGCTCAGCTTCTGCTTCGGCCTCGCCGCGGAGGGCACGGTGCTCGCCGGCGCCAGCCTCGAGTTCCTCGAGGCCGAGGGCGACGCCTTCCTGATCAAGGACTATGAGCTGGAGGAGGTGGCCTGATGTGCGGTACCTGCGGATGCTCGGACCCCGCCGATCCGGTGACCCTGACCGACCCGGAGAAGGGCGAGCGCTCGGTCCTGCGCCGGGGCCCGCTCGCCGGCCCCGGCCATGACGAAGGGCACCATCACCACCATGCCCATGGCCAGGGGCACGATCACGACCATGAGCATGGGCATGATCATGGTCACGACCAACCGCACGTCCACGGGCCGAACGGCGAGGTCGTCTCGCTGGAGCAGGCGGTGCTCGCCGAGAACGACCGGATCGCCCTGCGCAACCGCGGCTGGTTCGAGGGCCGGGGCGTGCTGGCGCTCAACCTGGTCAGCTCGCCCGGCGCCGGCAAGACGACCCTGCTGGAGCGCACCATCGAGGCGCTGGCCGGGGGCGTCGAGATCGCGGTGATCGAGGGCGACCAGATGACCGCCAACGACGCCGAGCGGATCCGCGCGGCCGGTGCCCGGGCGATCCAGATCAACACCGGCGCCGGCTGCCACCTGGAGGCCGACATGGTCGCCGAAGCGACCCGCAAGCTCGACCCGCCGCCGGGCTCGATCCTGATGATCGAGAACGTCGGCAACCTGGTCTGCCCGGCGCTCTTCGACCTCGGCGAGCGCATGAAGGTGGCGATAATCTCGACGCCGGAGGGCGAGGACAAGCCGCTCAAGTATCCGCACATGTTCCGGGCGGCCGGCGCGGTGATCGTGAACAAGATCGACCTGGCGCCTCACGTCGACTTCGACCAGGCGCGCTGCTTCGAGAACATCCGGCAGGTCAATCCGGACGCCGAGCTCATCGTGCTGTCGGCCCGCACCGGCGAAGGCATGGCGGATTGGCTCGCATTTCTGCGGCGTCAGCGGAGGGAAGAGCCGATCGGGGCGTGAGCGCGCGAGATCCCGGACTCGCGGGCAGGCCCCCGTCATCGCCTCCCCGTCCAGCGGGCGGGACACGAACCGCAGGCGCTCGTCCACCACCGGACACTCCTTCCGGGGTGTCTCGGCCTCCTGGCAGCCATGCCAGCCGGGAGGTGTTGCCCGTGTCTCCGGTACGGTCCGGCAGCTTTGTCGCGGACCGCCGAACCCCGCCAGCGCTGCCGCGCGGCCGGGTTCCTGCATTCGCGGGGACACAGACCCCGCACGCGACCGCTGCCAGGCGGCCCGGGCCGGGTCGACCCGGAACGCGGGCAGGACGCCGACGTCCGCGACCTATCGAGGCCCGCGGCCGGCAATTGAAACAACGGTGCCGTTCGTTGTAACCAATCCGACCGCTTGCCCTTGGAGGAGACGCGGCATGGACCGCTTCACCGGCGGTTGCCTGTGCGGCAACGTCCGAATCGTGGCGTCGGGACGCCCCTACCGGGTCGGCCTCTGTCACTGCCTCGACTGCCGCAAGCATCACGGGGCGCTGTTTCACGCTTCCGCGGTGTTCCCCGAGGACGCAGTGACGGTCGAAGGCGAGACCGGCGACTACGCCGGGCGCTTCTTCTGTCCCCGCTGCGGCTCCTCCGTCTTCGCGCGCAGCGGAGACGAAATCGAGGTGAACCTGGGATCCCTGGACGCTCCCGACCAGCTGAAGCCGACCTACGAGAGCTGGATCGTCCGTCGGGAGTCCTGGCTGCCGCCGTTTCCCCTCGCGAGACGATACGACGGCGATCGCGACGCCACGAGCCGCTTCGAGGAGTAGCGCGCCCGAGCGGCGCGACGGCGCCGCGTCGGGGCGACCGGAGGGGGCCTCCTAGCGGCAGGTCGGCACCCGCCCGCGGCCCGCTCCGCCAGGTCGTTCCAGACCTTCCGCTCGGCCAGCTTGCCGTTCTCGCGCTCGACGCGCTCGACGAAGCGGCCGGTACGCCGATCGCCACCTCGCGCGACGTCCGGAACGCTGCGGGGCTCTCGCCGCGCATCGAGGCTCGGACCTCGGGGGTCGAGACGCCGACCACGACAGCCGTCTTCTATCGAACAGCCGCGGCTTGCCGGCGCTCGGCCTCTCCGAGGCAAAATATCCCGTTGTCAGAATGATATTCGGAATAGAGAATGGCCGGACAAGAAGAGCCATGCCGGACGCGAGCGGCCGTCCGGCGGGACCCTGGGGAGGGCGAGGTGACGGACAGCGCAGGGCAGGCGGCCTCGGTCCGCCGGCGGTGGGGAGTTGTCGCGGGCCCGGGCGGGACCGGCCGATGACCGGCGGCTACACCCTGATCGGGCGGAACGCCTCGCCCTACACCCGGCGCGTCGCCGTGACGCTGCGCCTGCTGGACCAGCCCTTCGAGCAGATCAAGCTGGCGCCGTCGCGCGATGCCGAGGCGGTCCGGGCCTACAATCCGGCCGGCCGCGTCCCGGTGCTGCTGCTGCCGGACGGCGAGCGGCTGACCGACAGCGGCTTCATCATCGACTACCTGCTGGAGACGCACGACCTCTGGGGCCGGCTGCTGGCGCCGCGCGGCCCGCGGCGCCGGCGAGCGCTCCAGCGCCTCGCCCTGGTCCTGACTGCCCAGGAGAAGGCCGCCTATGCCGTCCGTGCCTCCAGGCAGCGGCCGCCGGGGTCGGAGGCCTCGCCGTTCGAGACGGCCTTGCGCAGCCAGGCGCGCACGGCCTTCGGCCTGCTCGACGAGAGCCTCGCGGATCTGCCGGCACCCGAGGGTGAGGCGGAGCTGAGCCAGGATGCGATCGCCGCGGCGATCGCCACGAGCTTCGCCCGCGCGGCCGACCCGCTGCTGCTCGAGGGCCTTTCGCTGCCGCGGCTGGAGGCGCTGACGGCACGGCTGGAGGCGATGCCCGCCTTCCTGGCGCAGCCCCTGGAAGCGCCTTGACGGGCGGGACGCCGGCCCCGGCGGTTTCGGGAGCCGGGCGACGGAAAGGCGTCGCGCGCGCCGGCCGGCCTCTGAAATGATGGAGAGGATGACGAGGCACGATCCTTCGACGGACGAGCCGGCCGCCGCGCCCGCCGCGCAGGCGCGCGCCCTGTCGGGCGCCCAGGGGCCGTCCGGCGGCGAGCCGAGCGGAGAGCTCGGCGGCAAGCCGGTCGGCGCGGTGCTCCATGCCGTGCGCCTGCTGCAGGTGCTGGCCGACTCGCCCGGGCCGCTCGGCGTCACGGCGGCGGCGCGCCAGGCGCGGGTCAATCCCTCGACGGCCTTCCAGATCCTGCGCACGCTGGTGCGCGGGGGGCTCGTCGCCTTCGATCCGGCGCTCAAGGCCTACAGCCCCGGCCTCGGCCTGCTCGCGCTCAGCCGCAGCCTGCTCGGACGCGACTACACCGACCTGCTGCGCCCCGAGCTGGTCCGTCTCGCGACCAACCACGAGTGCCTCTTCGCGCTCTGGCGTCTCGCCGACGAGCGCGCCGTCCTGATCGACCGGGCGCTGGCCGACACGCCGGTGCGCCTCGACATCCAGGTGACCCAGCGGATCCCGAGCCTGATCGGCGCGGTCGGCCGCGTCGTCGCCGCTCGCCTCGCCCTGCCCGAGGACGAGCTGCGCCGGCGCTTCAGCCATCTGCGCTGGCAGACCCCGCTGTCGTTCGAGGACTATCTGAGGGAGGTCGAGGAGGCGCGGGGCTGCGGCTACGGCCTCGATCTCGGCAATCTCTACACCGGCATCCACTCCGCCGCGGCGGTGGTCTGCGACGACCGCGCCCGCCCCTTCCTCGGGATCTCGGCCATCACGCTGGCTCAGTCCTCGCCGCCGGACAGGCTCCGCGCCATGGGCGAGGAACTGGCGGCGCTCTGCCGGACCGCCAGCGGCATTCCCGGCCGATGACCGGCGGCGGTCGGGGACCGGTGCTGCTCTACGACCAGCTGACGCCCGGCCAGGCCTTCGAGCCGCGCGTTTACCGGCTCGACGAGGCCCTCGCCGCCTGGCGGCGGGCCATGCCGGCCCCGGCGGCAAACGGGGCCCATGACGAAGCGGCGGTGCCGCGCGGCTGCCTGGTGGCGGTCATGATGCGGGGCTACATCGAGGCGGTGACCCCGCGTCCGCCGGGCAACATCCACGCCGGCCTCCTGCTGCGCTGGCATCGCACCGCCCGGCCGGGCGAGGACGCGACGGTCGCGCTGCGCTGCCTCGACAAGTGGCAGCGCAAGGGACGGCTCTGGCTGCGCTTCGGTGCCGGCCTCTCGACCGGTGCCGGCCCGGTGCTGGACAGCGAGATGGAGTTCGTATGGGCGGCGTGACCGCGACGACCAGCGGCCCCTGGCGGGCCTTCGGCGCCGAGGCTCTGCAGGCCTATGCGGAGCTGACCGCCGACTTCAACCCGCTGCACCTCGATGCCGACTTCGCGGCGAAGACGCCGCTCGGCCGGCCGATCGTCTACGGCACCCTGACCCTCGCCCTGGTCTGGGACCTGCTGGCGCTGCCGCCGGAGGGCCTCGGGACGGACCGGGTCGAGCTGCGCTTCCGTGCGCCGGTCTTCGTCGGCGAGGAGGTGCGCGCCGAGCTGCTGCCGGAGGGCGACGCGCCGGGTCGTGCCTTCCGGGTCGTCAAGCGCTCCGGCGAGAGCGCGATCGAGGGGCGCTGGCTGGCCGGCGCCTGAGGATTCTTCGGTCGGTCAGCCGGCCAGGGGCTCGGCGAGGTAGGGCGCCCCCGCGGCCGGGCCGAGTCGGCGCACCGCGACGGCCGTGCCGATCGGCAGCGGCGCGCGGGCCAGGGCCATGACCCGGTCGGCGCAGTGCTCCTCCAGCTCGACCAGGACCAGCGTGAAGGGCGCGGGCCCGAGCGGCGAGGGGCCGGCGGCGCGGTGCACCGTCGTGACCGACCGGACCCGGCCCCGGCCGCTGCTCTCGCAGGGCTCCGGGCCTTCGCGGCCGCAGGCCGGGCAGTAGAGCCGGCGCGCCAGCATGCGGTGGCCGCAGGCCGGGCAGCGCTGGAGGACCAGAGGCAGGGTCGCGCTGCTCATGCCGTGCCGCGCTCCAGCACCAGGCTGACGTGGGACGAGAGCACGCCGCCGTCGGCATGGACGAAGGCGCAGGCGGGATCGGCGACGGCCCGGGTCGGCGAGCGCCCGGCCATCTGGCGCGCCGCCTCGACGGCGTGGGCCATGCCGCCGGCGACGCCGCTGTGGCCGTAGGCCAGCAGGCCGCCGTGCGGGTTGAGCGGCTGCGGGCCGTCGAGCCCGAAGCGGCCGGCACGCACGGCCTCGGCGCTGCCGCCCGGCGCGGCGAAGCCGCAGGCCTCGAGCAGGATCGCCAGGGTCACCGAGAAGCTGTCGTAGATGCCGATCAGCCGGACGTCGGCGGGGCCGCGGCCGGCCTGGGCGAAGGCGGCGGCGGCGGCGCGCCGGGCGCCGGCGCCGATGTCGTCGGGCGCGTGCATCAGGCTGAGATGGGTGTGGGCCTGGCCGGTGCCGGCGATGCGCACCGGCACCGGGCCGGGCTCGGCCGAGACGACCAGGGCCGCGGCGCCGTCGGAGATCGGGCAGCAGTCGAGCCGCTTCAGGGGCGTCGCGATCGGCCGCGAGGCCAGCACCTCCTCGACCGTGACCGGTTCGGGGTAGTGGGCGCCGGGATAGGCGGCGGCGTGGCGGCGCATCAGCACGACCAGCTCGGCGAGGTCGGCCTCGCTGCAGCCGGTCTCGTGCAGGTAGCGCTCGGCGACCAGGGCATAGTAGGCCGGCACGGTGCCGCCGTTCGGCACCTCGTGCGCGGCGTCGCCGACCTGGGCCAGGGTCGAGATCGTCTGGTCGCTGCTCTGGCCGCTGCGGCGGTTCTCGCCGGCGACCACCAGGATGCGCCGCGCGGCGCCGGCGACGACCAGGTGGCGGGCCGCGGCCAGCATCGCCAGCCCGGTCGCGCCGCCGAGCTGGAGGCCGTGGGCATAGCCGGGCGCCAGGCCGAAATGCTCGGCGAAGGCGGTCGAGAGCATGAGGTGGGGGAAGGTCGTCGAATAGCCGACCAGCAGGCCGTCGATCGCGCCGCGCTCCAGGCCGGCGTCGTCGAGCGCCGCCTGCGCGGCCCGGCTCATGAGATCGAGGGTCGTCGCCGGCGAGAGGTCGCCGAAGGGCGTCAGGCCGGTGCCGACGATGTAGGCGCTGGAGGACATGCTCGCTCGGGCAGGAAGGCCGCCCCGCGCCGGTCGGCGCGGGGCGGCCCCGGGGTCCGTCTCAGGCGCCGCTCAGACGCCGTAGTCGTCGGGCAGCTTGTCGTAGACCTCGCTGCGGAAGCGCGCGATCAGCTTGTCGCGGTCGCCGCCGGTCTCCTCGACGATGCCCTGCCACTTGGCCAGCAGCTCGCGCAGCGTCTTGACCTCCTGGGCGGGGTCCTCGATGCCGCGCTTCTCCTTGGAGTCCTTGACGATGGTCTCGACATCGCCCTCGACGAAGTCGGCCTTCTGCTTGACCAGGTCGTCCGGCGCCTTGATGACCTCGACGCCGTGCTCCTTGCTCTTCGCCAGCACCTCCTCGTCGGTCTTGAGGTACTGCAGCGTCGCGTCGACGCCGGCGCGCGCGGCGTCGTTCAGCAGGAAGCGCCGCTGCTCGTTGCTCATCGCGGCCCAGGTGTCGTGGTTGTAGGACATCAGCGACAGCGAGTGGTAGGTGCCGAGGTTGACGCGCGTCACGTACTTGGCGGTGTCCCACAGGCTGTAGGAGCGCAGCGCGCCGATCGCCTGGATCGCGATGTCGAGCGCGCCCTTGTCCAGGCCCTCGTACATCTCGCTCGAGGGCACGTTGACCTCGACGCCGCCGACGTCGGCGGCCCAGCGCGACCAGAGCGAGCCGGGCACGCGCATCTTCTTGCCCTGGAGGTCGGCGGCCGAGCGGATCGGGACCTTCGAGATGATCGTATAGGGCGCCGTCGAGTAGGTCCCGGTGTAGACGATGTTCTGGGCCTGGTACTCCTGCAGGCAGGCCGGGCAGTGCAGCAGGTTGAACTCGCTGACCGCCATCATGGCCGCCAGGCTGGAGGGCGTCGACAGGCCCATGTCGGCGACCAGCTGGGCGTGCGGGAACTCCGCCGGGAAGTAGGTCATCGCCATCATGCCGACGTCGGCGATGCCGTCGCGCAGGCCGGACAGCGTCGGCTTGGCGCCGAGCAGCGCGCCGCCCTGGAAGTACTTCACGTCGAAGTCGTCGCGCTTCTTCAGCTCGGCGACGTAGGGGTCGTAGGCGCCGACCGCGACCGGATGCTTGGGGCCGACCCAGAGCGAGGCCGTGATGCTGGTGGCGGCGACCGACAGCCCGGCCGCGAAGAGGGTGCCGGCCGCGAATCCGCTCGCGACGAGCCACTTCAGCTTGAACATGGATCCTGTCCTCCCGTCTCTCTCGTGCTTCTTGTTCTGCGTGGCGCCGACCGCCCCAGGACAAGCCTGCTTCCGTCGCCGCGGCCGACATACTGACGCGTAGGATGGCGGCTTGTCCAGGCAGGGAACGCCGCGGCTCAGGCCGGCGGCGGGCCTTCGCCGGGGCGCGCCGGAAGCGGCTCGCGATAGCGGAAGGTGCCGGAGGCGGTGCAGAGCAGCAGGCCGCCGCCGTCGCGGATCTCGATGTCGGAGAAGAAGATGCTGCGACCGCCGCCGCGGACCTGCGCCTCCGCGGCCAGCAGCCCGTCGCCGGGCTGGCTCAGGAAGTTCGTGGTCAGCGACAGGGTCACGCAGCGCCGCCGCAGGCCCGGCGTATCGGGATAGCAGCCCGAGAAGCCGCCGGCGGCATCGGCGAGCGTCGCATAGATGCCGCCGTGCACGCCGGAGAAGCGGTTCAGGTGCCGCTCGTCGAGCGGCAGCACCATGCGGCAGAAGCCGTCGCTCCACGCGCCGACGCGATAGCCCAGCAGCCGCTGCAGGCCGACGACGATCTCGCCTGATCGCGGATCGTAGTCCGGGCTGTCCGACTGGACGGCGGGTTCGCTCGAGTCGCTCATGGCGTTCCTTTCCGGAAGTCTGCATGGATGCCCTGCCGCGCGCGACGGCGAAGGGGACTGGCGTTCGGCTCCGGCAAAAGGCAACCTACCCGGGCGTATGTCGAGTCCGACGATGACAGGAGATGGGGATGGGCAGCGAGGACGCCGAACTGGAGCAGCTGATCGACACGGTCGATCGTTTCGTCGAGCAGAAGCTCAAGCCGCGCGAGGAGGAGGTCGAGCGCACCGACCGTGTGCCCGACGACGTGGTCGCGGACATGAAGGCCCTCGGCCTGTTCGGCCTGACCATCCCGCCTGAGTACGGCGGCCTCGGCCTCGGCTGCTACGAGGAGGCGCGGATCGGCATGGTCCTGGGCCACACCTCGCCGGCCTTCCGCTCGGTCTTCGGCACCAACGTCGGCATCGGCGCCCAGGGCCTGGTGATCGACGGCACCGAGGAGCAGAAGCAGAAGTACCTGCCGGGCATGGCGAGCGGCGAGATCGTCGGCTCGTTCTGCCTGACCGAGCCCGAGACCGGCTCCGACGCCGGCTCGCTCAGGACCGCCGCCGTGCGCGACGGCAACGGCTACCGGCTCAACGGCACCAAGCGCTTCATCACCAACGCGCCGCGCGCCAACGTGCTGACCGTGATGGCCCGTACGGACCCGAACGAGCCGGGCGCCCGCGGCATCTCCGCCTTCATCGTCGACGCCGACACGCCGGGCATCCGCCTCGGCAAGCCCGAGAAGAAGATGGGCCAGCGCGGCGCTCATGTCTGCGACGTGGTCTTCGAGGACGCCTTCGTGCCGGCCGATGCGATCATCGGCGGCGTCGAGGGGCAGGGCTTCAAGACCGCCATGAAGGTGCTCGACCGCGGCCGCATCCACATCTCCGCGGTCTGCATCGGCGTCGCCGAGCGGATCATCGCCGACGCCGTCGGCTACGCGAAGGAGCGGCGGCAGTTCGGCAAGGCGATCGC
This sequence comes from Tistlia consotensis USBA 355, assembly GCF_900177295.1. GTDB lineage: Bacteria > Pseudomonadota > Alphaproteobacteria > Kiloniellales > DSM-21159 > Tistlia > Tistlia consotensis. The sequence goes on along the minus strand of NZ_FWZX01000010.1, from coordinate 110,495 downwards.
CGAGTTCCAGCTGATCCAGGCGATGCTGGCCGACAGCGACACGGAATGCGCCGCCGCCCGGGCGCTGGTGCTCGACGCCGCCCGCCGGCGCGACGCCGGCGAGCGGATCACCAAGCTGGCGGCCATGTGCAAGTACTACGCGAGCGAGATGGTCGGCCGGGTCGCCGACCGCGCCGTGCAGATCCACGGCGGCTCCGGCTACATCGCCGACTACGCCATCGAGCGGCAGTACCGCGATGTCCGCCTGTTCCGGCTCTACGAGGGGACCTCGCAGATCCAGCAGCTGATCATCGCCCGCGAGCTGCTCAAGGAGCACGACTGAAGACTGCCCGCCGCCCCGCGGCATCGCCGCCGCCCGCCCCGCTACTCGCCGGTGAAGCTCGGCCGGCGCTTCTCGAAGAAGGCGGTCATGCCCTCGTTCTTGTCGCGGCTCGCGAAGAGCACCTGCAGCGCGCGCCGCTCCATCGCGAGGCCGGCCTCGAGGGAGGTGTTCTCCGAATGCAGGATCGCCTCCTTCGTCGCCTGCAGCGCGAGCGGCGGCAGCCTGGCCAGGGAGCGCGCCATGTCGAGCGCCGTGGCCAGCACCTCGGCGTCCGGGACCAGCTGGCTGACCAGGCCGATCCGGTAGGCCTCGGCGGCGTCGATCGGCTTGCCGGTCAGGCAGAGCCGCATGGCGTTGTACTTGCCGACCGCCCGGGTCAGGCGCTGGGTCCCGCCGGCGCCCGGCATGATCCCGACCCGTACCTCCGGCTGGCCGAAGGTGGCGCCTTCGCCGGCGACGATGATGTCGGCCATCATCGCCAGCTCCATGCCGCCGCCGAGCGCGAAGCCGTTGACCGCGGCGATGATCGGCTGCGGCGTCGCCATGATCGTCTTCCAGTACTTCTCCGAGCGCCCGCGCGCGATGTCGACCGCGCCGGCCGCCATGAACTCCTTGAGATCGGCGCCGGCGGCGAAGGCCTCCTCGTTGCCGGTCAGCACGATGGCGCGCACGCTCTCGTCGTCGTGGCAGGCCGCGAAGGCCTCGGCGAGCGCCTTGCGCGTCGCGGTGTTGAGGGCGTTGCGCACCTCGCCGCGGTTGATGCGCACGAGGACCACGGCCTCGTCGATCCGTTCGCTGAGCACGGGCTGGGAAGCATCGGTCATCTTGCGGTCTCCCTGTGGGGCCTCGGGGGGCGGATTTCCGGGCCGCGGCGGCGCGCCGCGCCGCTCCCTGCGGAGCGCCGCGCAACACCGTCTGGCCAAGGCGTTGGAATGCTTCTATCATATCATAACCTACTGGGGAGGATGTTATGCAGGGTGAAGTCGCTCCGGATCATTGCGTCGGCATCGTCGGCCTGGGCGCGATGGGCCAGGGCATCGCGCAGGTCTCGACGATGGGGGGCATGCGCACCCTGCTGTTCGACGCGAAGGAGGGCGCCGCCGAGGCCGGCCGCCAGCAGATCGTCAAGCGCCTGGAGCGGCTGGTCGAGAAGGGCCAGCTCGCAGTCGCGGACTGCGCCGCCATGGCCGGGCGCCTGGAGGTGGTCGGGGCGATCGCCGGCTTGGCGCCCTGCGACAGCGTGATCGAGGCGGTGATCGAGAACATCGAGGTCAAGATCAAGGTCTTCACCGAGCTCGAGGCCGTGGTGCGCGACGACGCCCTGCTGGCGACCAACACCTCCTCGATCCCGATCGGCGCGATCGCGCGGCACTGCCGGCAGCCGGGCCGCATCGCCGGCATGCACTTCTTCAATCCCGTGCCGCTGATGAAGCTGGTCGAGATCATCAAGGGGCCGGACACGGATCAGGCGGTCTGCGACCGGCTGGCGGCGCTCGGCCGGCGCATGACCCGCACGCCGGTCCAGGTCAAGGACGCGCCGGGCTTCCTGGTCAACTTCGGCGGCCGCGCCTTCACCACCGAGGCCCTGCGCATGCAGCACGAGGGCGTCGCCAGCCCCTCGCAGATCGACGCGATCCTGCGCGACTGCTGCGGCTTCCGCATGGGCCCCTTCGAGCTGATGGACCTGACCGGCATCGACGTGAACTTCCCGGTCTCGATCATCGTCTACGAGGGCTACATGGACGATCCGCGGATCGCGACCTCGCCGCAGCACAAGCTGCTCTACGAGGCCGGCCGTTTCGGCCGCAAGACCCGCCGCGGGCACTACGTCTACGACGAGGCGGGCAAGCGCTGCGACCCGGACGACGCCGACTACGCGCCCGCGGGCGCGGCGGCGACCTCGGTCGTGCTGGCCGAGGCCTCGCCCGAGCTGTCCGCCCTGGCCGAGACGCTGGGCCTGCGGGTCCTGGCCGCCGACGACGGCAAGAGCCCGCTGCTCGGCTACCCGGTCGGCGAGGATGCCACGAGCTTCGCGGTGCGCTGCGGCTGTGATGCTCGCCGGCTCGTCGCGCTCGACCTCTCGGCCGGCACCGACAAGCGCCTGACCCTGATGACCGCGCCGGGCGCCGACCCGGCGGTGGGCGACGCGGTGGCAGCGGCGGTGGTCGCCAGCGGCCGCAGGGCGACGGTGATCCACGATTCGCCGGGCTTCGTCGCCCAGCGCATGCGCGCCTTCATCGCCAACCTGGGCTGCTACATGGCGCAGATCGGGCTGGCCGTGCCGGCGGAGATCGACCTCGCGCTCAAGCTCGGCCTCAACTACCCGCTCGGCCCGCTCGAGATGGCCGGCGACCTGGGGCTGGCGACGACGCTGCGGATCATGGAGCAGCTGCAGGCGATCACCGGCGAGGACCGCTATCGCCCGAGCCTCTGGCTGCGCCGGCGCGCCCTGCTGGGCCTTGCCGCCGACACGCCGAGCTAGCGGCGCGACGTTTCGAGCCGAAGAGACGATCAGACGGAGTCGAGAGACAGGTAGCGAACAGTCATCACCCGGAAGGTCCGGCGTCCCCGAGAGACCGGCAAACGGCGAGGGGCGGGCGGACGACAGTCAGCATAGGGAGGACAGCTGATGAAGACGTTGCTGAGGCCGCTCGCGGCGGCCGTGATGTCCGTGGCGCTGGTCGGCGGCCTGGCCGCCGGCGCGTCCGCACAGGACAACCCCAAGAGCTACAAGATCGGCGCCATCCTGGCGATGAGCGGGAAGGCCAACTGGTACGGCAAGGTCATGTCGCAGGCCATCGAGCAGGCCGTCGACGAGATCAACGCCGCCGGCGGCATCGACGGCGTGCCCCTGGAGGCGGTCATCGAGGACCACAAGAGCGGCGTCGCCAAGGAAGGTGTCGCGGCGATGAACCGCCTGATCGACCTGCACGACGTCCAGGCGGTGCTGACCTCCTTCTCGCCGCCGACCCTGGCGATCGCCCCGATCGCCGACGAGAAGGGCATCTTCCTGCTCAACGGCGGCGGCGTCTCCTCGGCGCTGATCGGCGCCTCGAAGTATCTCTTCCACAACCGCTCGCTGGCCTCCGACCTCGGCCGGGCGGCGGCGACCCGGGCCCACGAGCTGGGCGCCAAGCGGATGGCCCAGCTGGCCTGGAAGTCGGACGCCGGCGAGAGCGTGATCAAGGCCGTCGAGCCCTACTGGACGGGCACGCTGGGCGGCGAGATCGTGGCCACCGAATCGATGGAGGTCGGGGCCACCAACATCGACACCCAGATGGCCAAGATCCGGGCCTCGAAGCCGGACGTCCTGGGCCTCTGGCTGTTCAGCCCCGACCCCGGCCTGGCGATCAAGCGGGCCCGCGAGTTCGGCATGAAGATGCCGATCATCGGCATCGAGTACAACGACCAGATCGCCAAGCTGGCCGGCAAGTACGCGGCCGGCTACGAGTACACCTCGGACTACTTCACGCCGGCCGAGGGCGGCTGGGCCAAGAAGTTCGCCGACGGCTACGAGAAGCGCTACGGCGAGCAGCCGGAGTTCTATGCGGCGAACTACTACGAGGGCACCTACGTCATCGCCGAGCTGATGCGCCGCGCCAAGGCCAAGGGCATCCCGATCAAGGGCGACAAGCTGGCCGAGCTGCTGCGCGAGAACCCGGTGTTCGACAGCGTCTACGGCGGCAAGATGACCTTCCAGGACAACGGCGTCGCCAAGAAGCGGGTCGCCCTGTTCAAGGTCGACGACGCCGGCAAGGGCGTCTTCCAGCACTACATCGAGGTCAAGTGACCCGGTGAGTCCCGCGGCGGCCGCCGGCTCCCCGGCGGCCGCCGTCCTTCGCACGCGACAGCCATCCCAGGGAACGGCGGCAGCGGCATGGACCTCTTCCTCCAGCTGTTCTTCAACGGCCTGACCAACGGCAGCTACTACGCGCTGCTCGGGGTCGGCTTCGGCCTGATCTTCGCGACCACGAAGATCGTGCACTTCGCCTACGGGCCGATCTTCGCCTGCGCCGCCTACGCGGCCTGGTGGGCGGCCTCGCTCGGCGTGCCGCTGCCGCTCGCCGGGGTCTTCGCGGTCGCGGTCGCGGCCGTCCTGGGGGTCGCGAGCTTCCTGGTGATCTACCGGCCGATCCAGGTGCGCGGCGCGCCCGGCCTGGTCGCGCTGATCGCCTCGCTCGGCCTCTTCATCCTGCTGGAGAACCTGCTCGGCATCGTCTTCGGCGCCGGCAACAAGGTGATCGAGAACGTCAACTACGACGTCTTCTTCCTGGGGCCGGTCTTCTTCACCTCGATCCATCTCTGGCAGATCGCCAGCCTGGCGATCCTCGGCGGCGCGCTGTTCCTGTTCCTGCGCTACACGCGCTTCGGCAAGGCGATCGTGGCGATGACCGACAACCGCGAGATGGCCGAGATCATCGGCATCGACACGACCCGCATGGCGATCGCCGTCTTCGCCATCGGCTCGGCGCTCTCGGCGGTCCCGGCCGTGCTGATCCTGCTCAAGGACGGCGCGACCACGCACATGGGCTTCCAGGCGGTCTTCATGGCCTTCGTCACGGTGGTGGTCGGCGGCATCGGCTCGATCCGCGGCGCCGTGGTCGGCGGATTCGCCCTCGGCCTGGTGCAGAGCCTGGGGCTCTGGAAGATCCCGACCGAGTGGCAGAGCTCGATCGCCTTCGTGGTGCTGTTCCTGATTCTCGTCGCGCGGCCCCAGGGGCTGTTCGGCGCGAGCCGGCTCTAGGGCGGAGGCGCAAGGCGGTGGAGTACCTCCTGCACATCGCTGTGATGGTCTGCCTCTATTCCATCCTCGCGACCTCCTTCAACCTGCTGATCGGCTTCGCCGGGCTGTTCGCCCTGTCCCAGGCCGCCTTCTACGGCCTCGGCGCCTACACCACGGCGATCCTGCTGGTCGACGTCGGCCTGCCGTTCCCGCTGCCGCTGATCGCCAGCGCCGTCGTCGGCGCCGGGGTCGGCACGCTGCTCGCGCTGCCGGCGCTCAGGATCGTCGGCGACTACCTCGTCGTCGTGACCCTGGCCTTCCAGATCATCCTGGTCGAGGTCGCGATGAACTGGACCGGGCTGACCGGCGGCACCGACGGCATCAGCGGCGTGCCGAACTACCAGGTCTTCGGGCTGTCGCTGGACTCGCCGACGAGCTTCCTGCCGGTCGCCCTGCTGGTCGCGGCCCTGTGCTTCTGGATCGCCTGGCGCCTGGCGACCTCGCCTTTCGGGCGCTCGCTCAGGGCGATGCGCGAGAACGAGAGCGCCGCCGTCTCGGTCGGCAAGAACGTCGTCGCCATGAAGCTGGTGGTCTTCGCCTTCTCGGCCGGGCTCGCCGCCGTCGCCGGCTCGCTCTTCGCGCGCTACTTCAACTACGTCGGCGCCGACAGCTTCCTGATCGAGGAGACGATCTACATCCTGGCGATGGTCATCCTCGGCGGCGCCGGCAACCTGGTCGGCTCGGTGCTCGGCGCGGCGATCCTGGTGATCCTGCCGGAGCTGCTGAAGTTCATCGCGCTGCCGGTCGACATCGCCGACAAGTCGCGCCTGGTGCTCTACGGCCTGGTCATGGTGGCGATCCTGATCTACCGGCCGCAGGGCCTGCTCGGCGAGCGCAAGACCCAGGCGCGCACCCGCGCGTCCAGCGGCCCCGGCGGCGGCGAGGCGGCGGCGGTCCCGCTCCGCGCCTCGGCCGGCGCGGCGGCGCGCGGCCGGACCATCGAGGGCCGCGGCCTCGCCAAGCAGTTCGGCGGCATCGTCGCGATCAGCAGCCTCGACATCCGCCTGGAGCCCGGCACGATCACCGGCCTGATCGGGCCGAACGGCGCCGGCAAGACCACCGCCTTCAACCTGTTGACCGGCTTCCTCAAGCCGACCGGCGGCGAGGTGCTGCTCGACGGCAGCTCGACCGGCGCGCTCAAGCCCTACGAGCTGGCGCGCGCCGGCGTCGCCCGCTCGTTCCAGGACCTGCGGCTCTTCACCAAGATGACCGTGCTGGAGAACGTGCTGGTGGCGCTGCCCGGGCAGGTCGGCGACAGCGTCTTCTCGGTCTACTTCCGGCCGGCGGCGGTGCGCCGCGACGAGGCCGCCAACGTCCGGCGCGCCCGCGAGGTGCTCGCCTTCGTCGGCCTCGAGGAGCAGCTGCACGAGACCGCCGAGAACCTGTCCTACGCCGAGGAGAAGCTGCTGGTCGTGGCGCGCCTGCTCGCGACCGGGGCCGACGTCCTGCTGTTCGACGAGCCGCTGTCCGGCCTCGACGGCGCGACGCTCCAGGAGATCTTCCCGGTGATGCGCCGGCTGGCCGAGAGCGGCAAGACCGTCTGCATCATCGAGCACAACCTGGACGTCATCAAGGAGCTGTGCAGCGTCGTCTACTACCTCGACGAGGGCCATGCCATGGCGGTCGGCCGGCCCGAGGAGCTGATGGCCGACCCCGAGCTCGCGGAGCGCTACTTCAGATGAGCAGGACCGACAGCGCGGCCGCAGCGGCCGAGACGGCCTCCGGGACCGAGGTGGTCCTCGCCGTGCGGGGGCTGGGCGCCGGCTACGGCCGCAAGCGCGTCGTGCACGACGTCAGCCTGGCGCTCGGCGAGCGCGAGGTGCTGCTGATGCTTGGCCACAACGGCGCCGGCAAGACGACGCTGCTGCGGGCGATCTTCGGGCTCGGCAAGCCGATGGGGGGCTCGGTCAGCTACCACGGCCGCGACATCACCGGCCGCAAGGCGGCCGAGAACGTTACCGACGGCCTCGCCTACGTGCCGCAGGGCCACGGCGTGTTCCGCACGCTCTCGGTCGCCGACAACCTGGAGCTCGGCGGCTTCGTCGAGCCGCGCTCGGCCCTGCTCGCCGAGCGCCGCGAGCGGGTCTTCGAGCTCTTCCCGATCCTCGCCGAGCGGCGCAGCCAGACCGCCGGCACCCTGTCGGGCGGCCAGCAGCAGATGCTGGCGATCGGCATGGCGCTGATGCACGAGCCGAGGGTGATCCTGCTCGACGAGCCCTCGATCGGCCTGGCGCCCAACCTGGTCGAGCGGGTCATGCAGGCGGTCGTCACGATCAACCGGACCATGGGGGTCGCGATCCTGATGGTCGAGCAGAACGTCCAGCTCTCGCTGCCGATCGCCCAGCGCGCCCTGGTGCTCAAGACCGGCGCGGTAGTGTACGACGGACCTCCGGATCCGTTGCGCGACCATGTCGAGCTGATGAAGCTGTTCTAGCAGGCCCCCTGCCGCCCCACCCGATAGCGAGTTCGAGGAGATGCCGATGACGTCGCCGCGCTGGGCCAGGCGCCCCGAGGGATCCAACTGGGGGGAGTTCGGGCCGGACGACCAGGCCGGTCGGCTCAACCTGATCGGTCCGGAGCAGGTGCTGAAGGGCATCGCGGAGGTCAGGGAGGGACGGACCTTCTGCCTGTCGCTGCCGCTCGACCTGCCCGGCGGCAACAAGCTGAACCCGCGCCGCCATCCGCCGCGGCTCTTCGCGACCGAGCGCCTGGGCGAGGCGAACTACAACTTCCCGCTGGCCCGCGAGGCGGCGCAGTTCACCGACGTGATCTCCGACGACGCGGTGCTGCTGCACACCCAGTACTCGACCCAGTGGGACGCGCTGTCCCATGTCGGCGGGCGCTTCGATGCCGACGGCGACGGCGAGGCCGAGGCGGTCTACTACAACGGCTGGCGCGCCGGGCAGGATGTCGTTCCGCCGCCCGACCCGACGGCGGCGCCCTTCGAGGGCCCCTGCGCCAGGCGCCTCGGCATCCAGGTCATGGCCGAGCGCGGCGTCCAGGGCCGCGCCGTCCTGGTCGACCTGCACGCGCACTTCGGCGACGCCCGCACCCTGGTCGGCTACGACGAGCTGATGCGCGTCATGGCGGCCGACAAGGTGACGGTCGAGCCGGGCGACATGGTCTGCCTGCACACCGGCTTCACGCGCATCGTCCGCGAGATGGGCGGCCAGCCCGATGCCGAGCGCCTGCACGGCGCGGCGGCGGCGCTGAACGGCCGCGATCCCAGGCTGCAGGACTGGATCCGCGACTCGGGCCTGGCGGTGCTGATCGCCGACAACTACGCGGTCGAGGCCTACCCGGCCGCCGAGGGCCACGGCGACTGCGCGGCCCTGCCGCTGCACGAGCTCTGCCTGTTCAAGCTCGGCATCCACCTGGGCGAGCTCTGGTGGCTGCACGACCTCGCCGGGCACCTGCGCGCACAGGGCCGCTCGCGCTTCCTGCTGACCGCGCCGCCGCTCAACCTGCCCGGCGCCGTCGGCTCGCCGGCGACCCCGATCGCTACGGTCTGAGGCGCGCGAGCCATGGCGATCAGCGAGCGCTCCCGCGCCTTCCTCGACAGCGTCCTCAATCCCGGCTCGGTCGCGGTGCTCGGCGCCTCCGACAATCCGAGCCGGATCGGCGGCCGGCCGCTCAGCTACATCCTGGAGGCCGGCTTCCAGGGCCCGGTCTATCCGGTCAACCCGAACCGCCCGACGGTCCAGGGGCTGACCGCCTATCCCTCGATCGATGCCGTGCCCGGACCGGTCGACTTCGTCATCGTGGCGCTGCCGGCCGCCCAGGTGATCGAGGCCGTCGAGGCCTGCGCCGCCAAGGGCGTGAAGGCCTGCGTCATCTTCTCCTCGGGCTTCGCCGAGATGGGCGAGGCGGGGGCCGCGGCCCAGGGGCAGCTCGGCGAGATCGCCCGGCGCACCGGCATGCGCCTGCTCGGCCCCAACTGCCTCGGCGTGTTCAACGCCGCCAACGGCCTCTTCGCGACCTTCACCACGACCCTCGACCGCGGCATTCCGAAGCCCGGCCACATCGGCATGGTCAGCCAGTCGGGCGCCTACGGCAGCCACCTCTACTACCTCTGCAGGCTCAAGGGCCTGGGCGTGCGCTCCTGGATCACCACCGGCAACGAGTGCGACGTCAGCGTCGCCGAGGGCCTGCTCGCGCTCGCCGAGGACGACCATACCGAGACGATCATCGCCTATGCCGAGGGCGTGACCGACGGGCCGCTGCTGATGCAGGCCTTCGAGACGGCGCGGCGCAACGGCAAGCCGGTCGCCTTCATGAAGGTCGGCCGCTCCGCGGTCGGCGCCGAGGCGGCCAGCTCCCACACCGCCGCGCTGGCCGGCGCCGACCGGGTCTACGACACGGTGTTCCGGCAGTTCGGCGTGCACCGGGCGAGGACGACCGAGGAGCTGATCGACATCGCCTACGCGACCACCAAGAAGGTCTATCCGGCCGGCCATTCGCTCGGCCTGGTGACCATCTCCGGCGGCGCCGGCGTGCTGATGGCCGACGCCGCCAGCGACCAGGGCTTCGAGGTGCCGCCGCTGCCGGAGCCGGCCCAGGCGAAGCTCAAGGCGCTGCTGCCCTACGCCTCGCCGCGCAACCCGGTCGACATCACGGCGCAGGCCTTCAACCAGATGGACCTGGTCTCCCGCAACATGGAGATCATGCTCGGCGAGGGCGGCTACGACGCGGTGCTGGCCTTCTTCACCTCGGTCGCCGGCTCGACCCTGGCCGAGCCGCTGCGCGCGGCGATGCGCGAAGGCATCCGCGGCTTCGAGGACCGGCTGATCGCGCTCTCGATCATCGCCCCCGAGGCGGTCGTGAAGGCCTACGAGTCCGACGGCATGCTGGTCTTCGAGGACCCGACCCGCGCCCTGGTCGCGCTGCGCGCGCTCTGCCGCTTCGGCGAGAGCTTCGCCCGGCGCGACGAGCGGCCGGCGGTCGAGCCGGCGGCCGGGCGCCTGCCGGCGGAGGCCCTGGACGAGCGCCGCTCCAAGGCGATCCTCGAGGCGGCGGGCCTGCCGGTGCTGGCGGACCGCCTCGCGGCCGACGCCGAGGCCGCCGTCGCGGCCGCCGGGGCGCTCGGCTATCCGGTCGTGCTGAAGATCGTCTCGCCCGACATCCTGCACAAGACCGAGGTCGGCGGCATCCGCGTCGGCCTGGGCGACGCCGAGGCGGTGCGGCGCGGCTTCGCGGAGATCCTGGAGTCGGTGCGGGCGAAGCGCCCGGAGGCGCGGATCGAGGGCGTCATGGTGGTGCCGATGGCCGGCGGCGGCGTCGAGACGATCCTGGGCGTGCAGCGCGACCCCGTCTTCGGGCCGGTCGTGCTGTTCGGCCTGGGCGGCATCTTCACCGAGGTGCTGGAGGACGTGTCGCTGCGCGTCGCGCCCTTCGGCCGGGAGGAGGCGCTGCGCATGATCCACGAGATCCGGGGCGTGAAGCTGCTGCAGGGCGCGCGCGGCGCGCCGCCGGCCGACATCGGGGCCCTGGCCGACGCGCTGGTCGCGCTCGGCCGCTTCGCCGCGGCCCATGCCGGGGACCTGGAGACCTGCGAGCTCAACCCGCTGCTGGTGCGGCCCGAGGGCCAGGGCTGCGTCGCCCTCGACGCCCTGCTGGTCGGCCGCTCGCCCGCGGCGGAGTGACGGCCGTGGCCTTCCGCACCCGCATCACCGAGCTGCTCGGCATCGAGCTGCCGATTCTCTGCGGCGGGCTGATGTGGCTGGCCGACGCGCGCTACGTCGCGGCGGTGGTCCGGGCCGGGGCCATGGGCTTCATCACGGCGCGCACCTTCCCCGATCCCGGCGCCTTCCGCGCGGAGCTGCAGCTGGCCCGCGAGCTGACCGGCGGTCGGCCCTTCGGCGTCAACCTGCACCTCTCGGCGCGGCCCGAGGAGAACACCCTGATCGAGGGCCACATCGCCATCCTGCTCGAGGCGGGCGTGCGCATCGTCGAGACCTCGGGCGTTCCGCCGAAGGCGATCCTGCCGCCGCTCAAGGAGGCCGGCGCCACGGTGGTGCACAAGGTCTCGGCGGTGCGCCACGCGGTCTCGGCCGAGCGCCTGGGGGTCGACGCGGTCGCCGTGGTCGGCGCCGAGTGCGGCGGCCATCCCGGCCTTCACCTGATCGGCACGATCGTCCAGGCGCCGCGGGCCGCGCAGGCGGTCGGCCTGCCGCTGGCCATCGGCGGCGGCATCGGCCACGGCAGCCAGCTCGCCGCGCTGCTCGCCATGGGCGCCGACGCCGCGGTCATCGGCACGCGCCTGCTGGTCGCCGAGGAGATCTGGGGGCACCCGGACTACAAGGCCCGGGTCGCCGCCGCCGACGAGACCATGACCCGCCTGGTCATGCAGTCCTTCCGCAACACCTACCGAGCCATGGACACCGAGGCCGCGCGCCAGGTCGAGGCGCTGGAGAAGGCCGGCGAGGTCGACTTCGAGGCCTACCGGCCGCTGGTCGCCGGAACCAACCAGAAGCGCGCCTACCAGACCGGCGACGTCGAGGGCGCGATCCTGTCGCTCGGCCAGGCCGCCTGCTTCGCCGAGCGGATCGAGCCCGCGGCGGCGATCCTGCACCAGCTGATGGCGGAAGCCGAGGCCGCGCGCCGCCGCCTCGACGGCCTGGCGGTCGAGACCGCGGACGTCTAGTCCGCCGCCGCCTCGGCCTTGTCGCGCGGTACCACGCCGGCCTCGATCAGGGCGTCGATCTCGGCGGCCGAGTAGCCGGCCTCGCCCAGCACCGCGCGGGTGTCCTGGGAGAAGTGCGGCGGCTTGCGTTCGAAGCGGGCCGGCGTGCGCTGCAGCTTCACCGGATTGCCGACGCCGCGGTAGTCGTCGATCTCGACGATCATGTTGCGATGGCGGGTGTGCGGGTGTGCGACCACGGCCGGCAGCTCGTTGACCGGCCCGGCCGGCACGCCGCGCTCCATCAGCATCCGGCAGACCGGCTCGGCGTCGTGCTCGGCCAAGAGGGCCTCCAGCCTCTCGCGCAGCGCCTCGCGGTTGGCCAGGCGGTCGCTGTTGCTGCGGAAGCGCGGGTCGGCGGCCATCTCGGGGTCGGCCAGCGCGGCGCAGAGCTTGGCGAACTGCCCGTCGTTGCCGACGCCGAGGAACAGCTCGCCGTCGCGGGCCGAGAACTTGTCGTAGGGGCAGACGTTGGGGTGCGGGTTGCCCCAGCGCCGGGGCGGCTTGCCGGACAGGAGGTAGTTGGCGCCGTGCGGATAGACCAGGCTGATCGCCGTGTCGTAGAGGCTGACTTCCAGGAACTGCCCCTCGCCCGAGCGCGCGCGCTCGTAGAGCGCGGCCATGATGCCGAAGGCCGCCGACATGCCGGTCGCGATGTCGACCATCGGCACGCCGAGACGCAGCGGCCCGGTCGTCTGGTCGCCGTTGACGCTCATCAGGCCGCTGTAGGCCTGGACCACCGCGTCGTAGCCGGGAAAGCCGCCGAGCGGGCCGTCGGCGCCGAAGCCGGAGATGCGGCAGTGCACCAGGCGCGGGAAGCGGGCCTTCAGGAACTGCTCGTAGCCGATGCCCCATTTCTCCAGCGTGCCGGTCCGGAAGTTCTCGATCAGCACGTCGGCCTGCTCGAGCAGGCGCAGCAGCACCGCGCGCCCCTCCGGCCTGGAGAGGTCGAGGCTGATGCCGCGCTTCGAGCGGTTGACGCCGATGAAGTAGGAGGCGGCGTCGTCCTTGAAGGGCGGCCCCCAGGCCCGGGTCTCGTCGCCCTGGGGCGGCTCGACCTTGACGACCTCGGCGCCGTGGTCGCCCAGCCACTGGGTGCAGAAGGGCCCGCCGAGCACGCGGGTCAGGTCGACGACCTTGAGTCCGGTCAGGGCGCCGGGCCCGGTCTGGCGGTGGGTCTGGTCGGCGGGCTCGTCCGCGGTCTCGTCGGGGCGCGTCGCGTCGGTCATGCAGCAGGGCCTTGTCGGTTTCGGTGGGACGTCCCAGGGGACGTTCGGGGGGGCGGGACGTTTGGGGGGAAGGCGGCCTCAGGCGGCCGGCTCGGTGACGCCGAACACGCGCTCGGCGAAGACGGGATAGAACTCGGCGACCTTGGGCGCGATGGTCCGGCGCAGCCGCTCCAGCCGGGCCGGCTCCGGTGCCGCCGTCGTGGGCACCTCGGCGGGCCGGTCGAAGGCGAAGCCGGTGCGCTCGGCGACCGTTTCGGCCGTGACCCCGGGGTGCAGGCTCTCCAGGGCGAAGCGCCGCCGGGCGCCGTCGAACGCGAAGACCGCGAGGGAGGTGACCAGCAGGGTCGGCCCGCCGCGGCGCCAGGTGCCCTCGGGCGAGCAGCCGGGGGCCGAGACGAAGTCGACCTTCTCGACCAGGGTGCGCGGCGAATGCTCCTCGCGGAACAGGATCACCTTGGGCACGGCGAAGTACATGAAGGCCGAGCCGAAGGAGCCGGGAAAGCGCTTGGTCAGCGTCGGGTAGTCGCCGGTGCCGACCAGGTTGATGTTGGCCTGGCCGTCGATCTGCACGCCGCCCAGGAAGAAGGTGTCGATGCGGCCCTGGCCGGCGCAGTCGAACAGCTCCCGCCCGCCGTCGGTGAAGTGGTTGTAGCGCCGGCTGTGCAGCACGGTGACGTGCATGCGGCGAGGCGCCTCCTCCTGGGCCAGCAGGGCGGCGGCGCCGGGAATCGGCGAGGCGGCGCCGACGGCGACGTGGCGGTCGCCGGCCAGCGCATCGGCCAGCCGGCAGATCAGCAGCTCCTCGGGGCGCCAGTCGGTCACGCCGGTTCGACCTCCAGGACACAGGGGGCGATGCGGCCGTCGAGCAGCCGCTTCAGATAGTCGCGGAAGCCGGCCTCGTCGCGCGCCGCCTTCGCGTAGTCGCCGATCGCCGCGGGATCGGCGTCGTAGAGGCCCGGGCAGGCACAGGGCCAGGCACCGCGCGGCGCCACGGCGACGGCCTCGACGTAGAGCGCCGGCAGGGCGTTCGCCGCGCTCCCCTCCGATTCGAAGAAGCTGCCCTCGACGACCTCCTCGACCGTGACCAGCGTGCGCTTCGCCGCGTGGGCCAGGGTCGCCAGCTCCCGCCGGCGGCCGATCCAGACGTTGCCCTCGGCATCGGCCCTGGGGGCGTGGAACAGCGCGACGTCGGGCACGACGGCCGGCAGCAGGACGATCGGGTCGCCGGCCTCGAAGGGATTGTCGATCACCTTCCAGTCGGGCCGGTTGGCCAGGATGTCGCTGCCGAGCAGGCCGCGCAGCGGCATGAAGGGTACGCCCTTCTCGGCGGCCTGCAGCGCGGCGTGCAGCGCCGGGCAGGTCGAGTCGCGCATGGTCAGGCGCCCGCCCTCGACGGCGGCCGAGAAGCGCGGCGCCAGGCCCTGCTCGCCGAGGGTGATCGCCGCCGCCTCGACCTCGGCGACCGCGCCGGTGCCGATCAGCAGGTCGGCCTGCAGGGTGGAGTAGGGCAGGCAGTAGAGGCGCAAGCCCCCGGTGCCGCGCCGCAGCAGCGCCACGGTGGCGGCCATCGCGACGCCGCCGTAGTCCGGCGGCACGGCGAGCAGGGCGCCGTCGGGGATCGCTTCGGCGAGCGCCTCCAGGCTGATCGGCGCGAAAGCTGTCATCGCCATGCTGCTTCCTCCCTCGTCAGTCTCCGGCCTCAGCCGGGCGCGACCTCGGCGCGGCCGTTGTCGATGATCACAGCGCCCCGCTCGGCGGCGCGCAAGCGGAAGCCGTGAATGCCTGCCCCCTGGTCCCAGATCTCGGTCACGGTCGCCTCGCCCGGATAGGCGGGCGCCGAGAAGCGGGCGTCGAGAGCGACCAGGCGGCCGGGGTCGGGGCAGACGGTCTTCAGCAGGGCGTGGCAGGCGATGCCGTAGCTGCAGAGGCCGGCCAGGATCGGCCCGTCGAAGCCGAGCGAGCGGGCGAAGGCCGGATCGACGTGCACCGGGTGGCGGTCGCCGAGCAGGCGGTAGATCAGGTGGAGCTGCGGCGGCGTCGCCTGCGCGACGCGCCGGTCGGGCGCGCGCTCCGGCAGGGCGTGGGGCGTCGGCGTCGGCCGGGGCGTCGAGCCCCGGGGGCCGCCGCAGCCGCCGTCGCCGCGCGCGAAGGTCGTGATCGTCGCGGTCGCGAGATGCCGGCCCGCCTCGTCGTGGATCTCGCGCGCCTGGTAGATCAGCAGGCCCTTGTCCGCACCGCGGTCGACAATGTCGGTGACCCGGCTGGTGCCGATCAGGCTGCCGCTCGTCGGCAGGGAGCCATGGATCCGCACGCCCTGCTCGCCGTGCAGCAGCCGGCGCCAGTCGATGCCGAGCCGCTCGTCGGCCATCCAGAGGCCGGGGTGGGCGAGGACGCTGGCCATGCTCGGCAGCATCGCCAGGCCCTCCTCCCAGGTGTAGCGCAGTTCCTGCGGATCGAGCGGGTCCTGGCCGAGGCCGACGCCGAGCGCATAGAGGATCAGGTCGCGGTCCTCGAGCGTCTCGCGGACCTCGGGGATCTCCCAGTTCAGCAGCGTCTCGAGGTCGACCTTCATGGCGCTCAGACGGTCGCGGCCGTGCCGAACAGGGCGGTGACCTGGCTGGACAGCACGCCGCCGTTGCCGTGGGAGAGGCCGACCTCGGCGCCCTCGACCTGGCGCTCGCCGCACTCGCCGCGCAGCTGGCGCACCGCCTCGACGACGGTGAAGAGGCCGTACATGCCGGGATGCACGCAGGACAGCCCGCCGCCGTTGGTGTTGACCGGCAGCCGGCCGCCGGGCGCGATGGCGCCGTCCTCGACGAAGCGGCCGCCCTCGCCCTTGGGGCAGAAGCCGAGGTCCTCGAGGAACAGGATCGTGTTGATCGTGAAGGCGTCGTAGAGCTCCAGCACGTCGACGTCCCCGGGTGCCAGCCCGGCCATCTCGAAGGCGCGCGGACCCGAGGCGCTGGCCGCGGTCACGGTCAGGTCGGGCATCTGGGTGATCTGCCGATGGAAGTGCGCCATGCCGGCGCCGAGGAAGTAGACCGGCGGCTTGCGCAGGTCCTTCGCCCGCTCGGCGCGGGTCATCACCACGGCCGCGCCGCCGTCGGTGACCAGGCAGCAGTCGAGCTTGCTGAGCGGATCGGAGACCATGCGCGAGGCCAGCACCTCGTCGATCGTCAGGGGGCCGCGCTCGAAGGCCTCCGGGTTCTTCTGCGCCCAGCCGCGCGCCGCGACCGCGACCTCGGCGAGCTGCCGGCGCGTCGTGCCGTACTGGTGCATGTGGCGCGCCGCGGCCAGGGCATAGGAGCTGATCGGGTAGCGCGGCGCGTAGATCGCCTCGTGCGGCTGCGGCTCGGACATCGAGACCAGCCGGCCGCCGGCGGTGCGCTGGTTGCTGCCGTAGCAGATCAGCGCGACGTCGCAGAGCCCGGCATTGAGCGCCAGCGTCGCGTTGAGGGTGTGGGCGACGAAGCTGGAGCCGCCGATCATGCTGCCGTCCGAGAAGCGCGGCTGGATGCCCAGGTACTCGGCGACCGAGAGGCTCGGCATGGCGTGGCTGGAGGAGGCGGTGAACAGCCCGTCGACGTCGGCCAGGGTCAGGCCGGCGTCGGCCAGGGCGGCGCCGGCGGCCTCGGCCAGGATCTCCAGGGGCGTGCGGCCCGGCGCCTCGCCCAGGCCGCCGTGGCCGGCGCCGACGACCGCCGTGGTCCCGCGCAGAGGATGCTTCATGAGGTCTCCCGAAAGCTCGAAGGCAGAACGGGGCGGGAGCGTGCCCGCCGCGGAACGGTGGCCGGTCAGGCCGGGCGGAACAGGATCGCGGTCTTGCCGTCGATCGCGCCGATCTCGGCCTCGACCGCCATGCCGATGCGCACCTGGTCGGGCGCGAGGCCGGTGACCCGGCTCATCATGCGCGGGCCCTCCTCCAGATCGATCAGCGCGACGTTGTAGTCGCCGCCCTTGTCGGGGCGCTGGCGGACCACCGTCGTCGAATAGACCGTGCCGCGCCCGGAGGCTTCGACCCACTCCAGGTCGTCGGCGCCGCTGCCCGGTGCGAGGCGCCGGGGATAGAAGACGAAGGTGCCGCTGGAGCGGCTGCGCTGCAGCATGAAGCGGCCCTCGGCGAGGTAGGCCTGGAAGGTCGCTTCCGGCCCGCCGCTGGTCTCGGGGGTCTCCGTCACGGCTGTCTCCGTGAAGCGGGCATCTGCGGTATCCTCCCGTTTCGGCTTGCTTTTGCAGGGTGGCCGAGAGGGGCGAACGGCGCGGCGTTTCGGCCCCTCGGCGCGGTTGACCGGCATCATACTACTCGGTAGCGTGGTGACAAGGCGTCC
Source organism: Tistlia consotensis USBA 355 (assembly GCF_900177295.1). Lineage (GTDB taxonomy): Bacteria > Pseudomonadota > Alphaproteobacteria > Kiloniellales > DSM-21159 > Tistlia > Tistlia consotensis. The sequence continues at coordinate 93,154 of NZ_FWZX01000010.1, read as the reverse complement.
AGGACGAGACGCCCGATCGGGAGGTAGGGAATGCAGCGCCGTGGCTGAGGTGCGGGACACCTCGGACAGCCTGTCGGTCCTCGCGGCGGCGGCCGCCGGGCGCGGTCCGTCGGTGCCGGAGCTGCTGGCCGAGCGGCGGACGGCCGGGGCTGCGCTGATCTACGAGGGGCGACGGATCTCCTTCGCCGAGCTGGACGAGCGCGCGCGCCGCGTGGCGGCCGGGCTGGCGGCACTGGGCGTCGGCGAAGGCGACCGGGTCGCGGTCTGGCTGCCGAACGTGCCGGCCTATCTCGAGGTCTTCGTCGCCTGCTGTCATCTGGGCGCGATCTGCGTCGCGGTGAACACCCGCTTCCGCTCGGTCGAGGTCGGCGACATCGTCGGGCGCACCGGCGCCAGCGCCCTGGTCTTCTGGCCCGGCTTCAAGGGCATCGACTTCCCCGGCATCCTGCGCGGCGTCGACGCGGCCGCCCTGGGCGCGCTCAGGCACATCGTCACCCTGGGCGATCCGGCCGGCGCCGAGCACATCGCCCAGGCCGAGACCCGCAGCTACGACTGGCTCGCCGGCCACGCCCCGCTCGCCGAAAGCCGCGGCCGGCCGGAGTCGCCCTGCAAGATCTTCACGACCTCCGGCACGACCAGCGGCCCGAAGTTCGTGCTGCACAACCAGGCGACCGCGACGCGCCACGGCGGCGACGTCGCCCGTGCCTTCGGCTTCGACGCCGACGACGCGGTGCTGCTGCAGGTCGTGCCGCTCTGCGGCGTCTTCGGCTTCGCGCAGATCATGGGCGGCCTGGCCTCCGGCCGGCCGTCGGTGCTGCTGCCGGCCTTCGACGCGGCGGAGGCGGCCCGGCTGATCCGCGAGCACCGCATCACCCACACCAACGGCGCCGACGACATGCTCGACCGGCTCGTGCGCGAAGGCGAGGGCGGCGAGGCGGGCGCCCGGCCCTTCCCCAGCCTGCGCCTGTTCGGCTACGCCAAGTTCAACCCGGCGCTCGCCGACGTGGTCGAGCGCGCCGAGGCCGCCGGCATCACCGCGGTCGGCGTCTACGGCATGAGCGAGTGCATGGCGCTCTTCTCCTTCCAGCCGCCCGGAGCCGACAGCGCGCGCCGCAAGCTGGGCGGCGGCATCCCGGTCTCGCCGGAGGCCGAGGTGCGGGTGCGCGACCGTGACAGCGGCCGGCTGCTGCCGCCGGGCGAGAACGGCGAGATCGAGATCCGGGCGCCCAGCGTCATGATCGGCTACTTCGGCAACGAGGCGGCGACCCGGGCGACCTTCACCGAGGACTGGTTCCTCAAGACCGGCGACCTGGGGTCGCTGACCGACGACGGCGGCTTCATCTATCTGGCCCGCATGGGCGACTCGCTGCGCCTCGGCGGCTTCCTGGTCAATCCGCAGGAGATCGAGACGCACCTGCTGACCCACCCGGCGGTCGACGGCTGCCAGGTCGTCGGCGTCGTCCATGGCGACAGGACGCGGGCCGTCGCCTTCGTCACGCTGCAGCCGGGCGCCGAGGCCACGGAAGCCGAGCTGATCGGCCACTGCGAGGGCCGGCTGGCGCGCTTCAAGGTGCCGCTCCGGGTGCTGCCGGTCGCCGACTTCCCGGTCACCCAGGGCGCCAACGGCGTCAAGGTGCAGCGCGGCCGGCTGCGCGAGATGGCCCAGGCCGAGGTCGATCGCATGCCGCAGGGCGTCGGCTGAGATGCGGACCCTCGAGCGGATCGCGGCGCTGCTCGCCGACGCGGTCATGGTGGTCGGCGGCGTCGCGCTGGTCCTGATGATGACCCAGGTCACCCTCGACGTGGCCGGCAAGTACTTCCTGAACGCGCCGCTGCCGGTGACGCTCGAGGTGGTCTCCAACTACTACATGGTCGCGGTCGTGTTCCTGCCGCTGGCCGCGGTCGAGCGGCGCAACGGCCACATCCACGTCGAGCTGCTCTACAGCCTGCTGCCGCGAGTCGCGCGCGGCCTGCTCGACCTGCTGGCCTGCGGCCTGGGCATCTTCTTCTTCGGCCTGATGACCCGGGCGGCCTGGACGGTGGCGCTGCGCAAGTTCCACGTCGGAGAGTTCATCATGGGCAGCCACCACGTGGTCATCTGGCCGAGCCGCTTCCTCGTGCCGCTCGGCGCGGGGCTGATCACCGTGATCCTGGTGCTGAAGTTCCTGCGCGGCGCCGTCGCCCTCGTGCGGCCGGACCTCGCGCCGGACGAGGCGAGCTCGGGCAGCCACCTGGACGTGACCGGCTGATGGCCCTCAGCCCCGAGACCATCGGCCTGATCGGCATCGCCGGCCTGCTCGCCCTGATCTTCCTGCGCGTGCCGATCGGCATCGCGCTCTCGATGGTCTCGGTCGTCGGCATCTACAGCATCGTCGGCCCGCGGGCCGCCGTCGGCATGGTCGCCCAGCTGCCCTACGACTTCTCGGCGCACTGGACGCTCAGCTCGGTGCCGATGTTCCTGCTGATGGGCTACTTCTGCTACCACGCCGGCCTGACCGAGGGACTGTTCCGCCTGGCCCGGCTCTGGCTGTCGTGGCTGCCCGGCGGCCTGTCGGTCGCCAGCATCGTCGGCTCGGCCCTGTTCGCCGCGGTGACCGGCTCCAGCCTGGCCTGCACCGCCGCGATGGGCCGGATCGCCGTGCCGGAGATGCTGAAGGCCGGCTACGACAAGGGCCTGGCGACCGGCACCGTGGCCGCCGCCGGCACGATCGGCTCGATGATCCCGCCGAGCATCCTGCTGATCATCTACGGCATCTTCGTCGAGGAGCCGATCAGCGAGCTGTTCCTGGCCGCCTTCGTGCCCGGCGTCCTGACCGCCGTCATGTACTCGATCATGGTGCCGGTGCGCGCCCGGCTGAGCCCGGAGCTGGCGCCGACGGTCGCCGAGACGGTGACGCTCCGCGAGCGGCTCTGGGCGGTGCGCGAGACCTGGCCGGTGATGCTGCTGATCGTCGGCGTGTTCGGCGGCCTGTTCAGCGGTGCCTTCACGCCGACCGAGGCCGGCGCCGTCGGTGCCGCCCTGTCGGTGATGATCGCGGCGATCAAGCGGGCCCTGACCTGGCAGGTCTTCAAGGCGGCGGTCTCCGAGACCCTGCGCTCGACGGCGGCGATCTTCGTGATCGCGATCGGCGCGCAGCTGCTGACCCGCTTCTTCGCGCTGTCGGGGGTGACCCAGCTGATGGCCGACTTCGTCGGCGGCAGCGGGCAGTCGCAGCTCCAGGTGATCCTGATGATCTCCCTCGTGCTGGTCATCCTGGGCATGCTGCTCGACCCGATCGGCATCATGCTGCTGACCATCCCGATCCTCCTGCCGATCCTCGAGGCCCAGCAGATCGACCTGATCTGGTTCGGCGTCCTGATGGCGAAGTTCCTGGAGATCGGCTTCATCACGCCGCCGGTCGGCCTCAACGTCTTCGTGGTCAAGGGCATCGTCGGGGACCTGGTGCCGACGCACCTGATCTTCCGCGGCATCGCCTGGTTCGTGGCGATGGACTTCGTGACCATCGGCCTGCTGATCGCCTTCCCGGCGATCATCCTCTGGCTGCCCGGACTCTTTGCGCATTGATCTTCACGCAGCGACGGAAGGGGCGGAGCGCGCGATGACGGAACAACTGGTGACGGTCGAGCGGCAGGCGGCGATCGCCGTCGTCACGATGACCAACCCGGCGCAGCGCAACGCCCTGTCGCCGGCGATGCGCGAGGCGCTGCTCGGCGCCCTCGACCCGCTGATGGCCGACCCGGAGACGCGCGCCCTCGTGCTGACCGGCGCCGGCGGCACCTTCTGCGCCGGCGGCGACCTCAAGTCGATGCGCCCCGGCGAGCCGCTCTATGCCCGGCACCGGCTGATGGAGGGGCATCGCCTGGTGCGCCTGCTGGCCGAGGGGCCGAAGCCGGTGATCGCCGCCGTCGAGGGCGCGGCCTTCGGCGGCGGGCTGTCGCTGGCGGCGATCGCCGACTGCTGCGTCGCGGCGCGCGACGCCCGCTTCGGCGCGGCCTTCGGCAAGGTCGGCCTGATGCCGGACCTGGGCATGCTCTGGGCCGTGCCGGCGCGCATCGGCCTCGGCCGCGCCAAGCGACTGGCGATGCTGTCGGAGGTGCTGAGCGGTGAGGAGGCGGTGGCGATCGGCCTCGCCGACGTCGCCGCCGAACCGGGGCAGGCCCTCGGGACGGCGCTGGAGCAGGCGGCCGCCTTCGCCGCCGCGGCACCGCTCGCGGTCGCCGCGACCAAGGCCGCCTTCGCGCGCCTGCCCGGCCCGCTCGACCTGGTGCTCGCCGAGGAGGTCGGCCAGCAGAGCGCGCTGATGCAGAGTGCCGACCATGCCGAGGCGCGCGAGGCCTTCCTGGCCAAGCGCACGCCGGAGTTCCGGGGCAAGTGAGCGCCGCCCCGGCCCGCGAGACTCCAACCCGCGCGGCGACGGGGCCGGCGGCCTTTCCCAGGCTGTTCAGTCCGGTCTCGCTGGGCCCGCTCGGGCTCGACAGCCGCCTGGTCATGGCGGCCATGGAGACCAACCTGGCCGCGGCCGACGGCGGCGTCACCCCCGAGCTGCTGGCCTACTACCGCGAGCGCGCCCGCGGCGGCGCGGCGATGGTGACGGTCGAGTTCACCTGCGTCGAGCGCCGCGAGGGCCTCGGCTCGACGCCGCAGCTCTCGCTCGACTCGCCGCATCTGATCCCGGGCCACGCCCGCCTTGCCGAGGCGATCCGCGCGACCGGCGCCAGGGCCTGCCTGCAGCTCCATCACGCTGGGCGCCAGACCAGCCCGCGCCTGCTCGGCGGCCGCCAGCCGGTCGCGCCCAGCGTCGTCGAGTCCTGGATGTTCCGCACGCCGCCGCGCGCACTCGCCGCCGCGGAGATCGAGCGGCTGGTCGAGGCCTTCGCGCGCTCCGCCGGCTGGGCCGTCGCCGCCGGCTACGAGGCGATCGAGCTGCACGGCGCCCACGGCTACCTGCTGGGCCAGTTCCTCTCGCCCTTCACCAACCGGCGCGACGACGCCTGGGGCGGCGACGAGGCGCGGCGCCTGGCCTTCCCGACCGCGGTGATCCGGGCGGTGAAGGCGCGGGTCGGCCAGGCGGTGCCGGTGATCTACCGCCTGTCGGCCGAGGAGTTCGTCGAGGGCGGCCTGACCATCGCCGAGACCGAGCGGCTGGCGCCGGCCCTGGTCGCGGCCGGCGCCGACGCGCTGCACGTCTCGACCGGCGTCGCCGAGCGGCTCGACACCAACGTCGACCCGATCTCGGCGCCGGAGGGCTGGCGCCTGCCGCTGGCCCGGCGTATCCGCGCCGCGGTCCCGGTGCCGGTGATCGGCGTCGGCGTGATCCGCAAGCCGGAGCTGGCCGAGGCGGCGCTGGCCGCCGGCGACTGCGATCTCGTCGCCCTGGGCCGGGCGCTGCTCGCCGACCCGGACTGGCCGGCCAAGGCGCGGGCCGGGCAGGCGGCGGCGATCCGGCCCTGCACCTCCTGCAACTGGTGCATCGACCGCCTGGCCCGCAAGCTGCCGGTCGGCTGCGCCGAGAATCCGCGGGTCGGCCGCGAGCAGGACCCGCCGCTGCCGCGCGTCGGTGCCGGCCGGCGTGCCCTGGTCGTCGGCGGCGGGCCCGGCGGCCTGGCGGCGGCGCTGCTGCTCGAGGGCTGCGGCTTCGAGACGACCCTGGCCGAGGCGCGGCCGCGGCTCGGCGGCGGCCTGGTCGCCTCGGCGACGCCGCCCGGCAAGGACAAGCTGTTCTGGTACCTCGACTACCTGGAGCGCCGCCTCGCCGCCTCGACGGTCCGGGTGATGAGCGGCACGCGGGCCGACCGCGCCCTGCTCGGCACCCTCGATCCGGCCTTCCTGGTGCTGGCGACCGGCGCGCGCACGCGGGCCTTCCCGGTCGAGGGCGCCGAGCGGTCCCAGGTCGCCCAGGCCTACGACCTGCTGATGGACCCGGCGGCGCTCGAGGCCCTGCCGGCGGCCGGGCCGGTCGTGGTCTACGGCGGCGGCGAGACCGGCTGCGAGACCGCTGAGCTGCTCGCCGGCCGCGGCCTCGACGTCACCCTGGTCACGCGCTCGCCGGCCAGGCGGATGGCCCGGGCCGCCGAGTTCGTCTACCGCCGCCGCCTCGTCGAGGCGATCCGCGGCAACCCGCGCATCGCGGTGCGCGACGAGTGCCATCTGGTCTCGATCGGCCAGGGGCAGGTCGTGCTGCGCGACGGCGCGGGGCGCGAGGAGAGCCTGCCGGCGCTGCGGGTGTTCCTGGCCCAGGGCCGCGACGCCGGCAGCGAGCTGGAGGCGGCCGCCCGCGAGCTCGGCCTGCGCCACGTGGTGATCGGCGACGCGGCGAGCATCCGCCGGATCGGCGAGGCCGTGAACGAGGCCTACCTCGCGGTGCGCGAGCTGGCCGCGGGCGAGGCGCCGCCGGCCCTGGCCTGCTGAGGAGGCCTCCCGGCCGGCTACCGGGCGCGCTGGTTGAAGCGGCGCTCGACCATGGCCGCGGCGATGTTGGTCTTCTGCACGTCGATGGTGCCGCCCGCGATGCCCCAGCCCCAGGCGTCGCGCAGCCGGTTCTCCATGCCGTAGTCGGTGTGATAGCCGTAGCCGCCCATCAGCTGCAGGCCGTTGCCGACCACCTCGCGGACCATCTCGTTGGCGAAGCACTTGGCGAGCGAGGCGTCCATCACCGAGGGGAAGCCGCTGCCGGCGCTGGCCGCGGCCCGGTGGATCAGCAGGCGCGAAGCCTCGACCTTCAGCTTCATCTCGGCGAGCCGGAGCTGCACCGCCTGGAAGTCGACGATCGGCTTGCCGAAGGCCTGGCGCTCCTGGACGTAGGCCGTGACCTGCTCCAGCGCGCCGGCGGCCAGGCCCAGCGACATGGTGGCGTTGCCGCAGCGCTCCAGGTTGAAGGCGCCCATCAGCTTGGCGAAGTCGCCGGCCTCGACCAGCAGGTTCTCCGCCGGCACCCTGACCTCCTCGAAGATCATGTCGGCGCTCGGGATGCCGCGGAAGCCCATCAGGGTCTCGGCCGGCCCGAAGGAGAAGCCGGGCGTGCCCTTCTCGACGAAGACCGCGCCAATGCCCCGGGGGCCGGGCGCGTCCGACAGGCGGCAGAACACGACGTAGCCCTGGGAGTGGCCGGCGCCCGAGCACCAGCGCTTGGTGCCGTTCAGCACGATCGCGTCGCCGTCGCGCCGCGCCGTGGTCTTGAGGTCGGTCAGCGCCGTGCCGGCATCGGGCTCCGACATCGAGATCGCGACCAGCAGCTTGCCGGCGGCCGCCTGGGGCACCACCCGCTCGCGCAGCGCCGGGCTGCCGTAGCGCTCGACGATGCGCACCGGGCCGACGCAGCACTCGAAGACCGGGAAGGCGACGGCGCTCGAGACCTTGGCGAACTCCTCCAGGACGATCAGCGCGTCGAGGTGGGAGAGGCCGAGGCCGCCGTACTCGACCGGCGTGTTGACGCCGAGGAAGCCCATCTCGGCATAGCGCGCCAGCATGTCGGTGGGCACCGGGGCGTTGCCGGCCTCGCAGCGGCGCGCCAGCTCGGGCAGCTCGCTGCGGGCGAAGCGGCGTGCGGTCTCCTGCAGCGCCCGCTGGTCGTCGGTGAGATCGAAATCCATGTCGGCTGTTCCTGTGTCGGCTGTCTCTGGGGCGGCCGTCCGGGAGGGCCGCTGTTCCGATGGCCTGCCGCGAATTTCGGCAGTGCTCAGTTGACGTTAGAGCGTACTACGGCGTAGGTTTTCCAAGCCAGAAGGAATTTCCCCCGGCTCGCCGAGGGGCCCGGAGAGGGCGGTGCGCCCGCCCGGGCAAGGGCCTTTCGCCGGGCCGCGACCAGGGACGGAGGGTTGCATGGCGGTGATCTGGGAGCCTCGACTGGACGCGGACTCGCGGCGCTGGCGGGACAGTGCGGCGGCGCTCGCCGAGACGCATTTCCGGCCGCTGGCCGCCGAGCTGGACGCGCAGCAGCGCTATCCCTGGGAGAGCGTCGAGCGGCTGGTCGAGAGCGGGCTCGCCGGGCTGTTCCTGCCGCGCGAGCAGGGCGGGCAGGGCGCCTCCCTGACCACGGCCGTCGCGGTGACCGAGGCGATCGGCCGGGCCTGCGCCTCGACGGCGGCGATTCTCTGCGCCTACCAGCTCGGCGCCTTCCCGATCCTGCTCGCCGGGCGGCCCGACCAGAAGCAGCGCTACCTGACCGCGATGGCCAAGGGCGAGGCGACCAGCTTCGCCCTGTCGGAGCGGACCACCGGCTCCGACGCCGCGGCGATCACCGCGACCGCGGTGCGCGAGGGCGACGGCTGGCGGATCCGGGGCGAGAAGTACTGGATCGGCAACGGCGGCGCCGCGCGCTACTACATCGTCTTCGCCAAGACCGACCCGGCCGCCGGCGGCCGCGGCATCTCGGCCTTCGTCGTCGACAAGGAGGACGAGGGCGCCGAGGTCACCGAGCTCAACGACAAGATGGGCATCCGCGGCACCATGACCTCGAACCTGGTGCTCGACATCCGGGTCCCGGCCGAGGCCATGGTCGGCGAGGAGAACCGGGCCCTGCGCCTCGCGCTCAAGACCCTCAACGTCGGCCGCATCATGGTCTCGGCCCAGTCGACCGGCCTGGCGCTGGCCGCCTACCGCGAGGCGGCGAGCCGCGCCGTCGCGCGCGAGACCTTCGGCCGGAGCATCATCGACAACCAGGGCATCGGCTTCCGGCTCGCCGACATGGCGACCGAGATCTCGGCGGCGCGCATGATGCTCTACGAGGCGGCGGCCGCCTACGACCGGGGCGAGGACGCGGCCGACCTGGGCGCCATGGCCAAGCTCTTCACCTCGGAGGTCGCGCACCGGGCCGCCGACGCGGCCGTTCAGGTTTGGGGCGGTTTCGGTTATGTGAAGCCCTGCACGGCCGAGCGCCTGTACCGGGACCAGCGGATCCTGGAGATCTACGAGGGCACCTCGGAGATCCAGCGCCTGGTTCTGGCGCGGGCCGTGAAGAAGGAGGCGGAGGGCTGGCTGGAGACGGCGGCCCCCGCTCCCGAGGGGCTGGCTGGAACGGGGTGACAGCAGGATGACTTCGCAGGACTTCACGGACACGAGCGGCCGGCCCGGCACCGGCTCCGAGGGCCGCGCCGAGATCCTCGACGCCGCCGCCCAGTCGTTCATGGAGTACGGCTTCAACGGCGCCACGATCGACGACGTGGCCGACCGCATCCGGGCGACCAAGGGGCGCGTCTACCACTACTACCGCTCGAAGATCGACCTGTTCCTCGACGTCCACCTGCGCGCCATGGGCATCATGATCGAGGCGGTGCGGCCGGTCGCCGAGGGCCCGGGCACGCCGGCCGAGCGTCTGCACGCCATGGCGCTGCGCCACGCCCACGCGATCATGGAGAACTTCGCCTACCAGAAGGTCTCGATCCAGGGCCTGGAGAAGCCGCTGATCTCCAGCCGCGGCGCCCGGCCGAACGCCATGATCGAGAAGGTCGTCGCCCTGCGCGACGAGTACGAGTCGCTCTTCGCCGGGGTGCTGGAGCAGGGCAGCGCCGAGGGCGCCTTCGTCGAGGCGCCGCCGCGCCAGCTCAGCAAGCCGGTGCTGGGCGCGCTCAACTGGCTGACCCTCTGGTACCGCCCGGAGCTGAGCCCGACGCCCGAGACGCGCGAGGCGATCGCCCGCAACCTCGCCGACTTCGTGCTGCGCGGCGCGCTCAGGCGGCCAGACGGCAAGGCGGACGGAAAGGCGGGCCATGCCGGCTGACGCTGCCTTCGGCCAGGGCAGGCCGTTCCGCGAGGGCATCTGGGACGAGCGCGAGACCTGGTCGCGCGACCGCCTCGCCGCCCATCAGCGAGAGGCCCTGACGGCCCAGCTCGCCTATCTCGCCGCGGCCAGTCCCTTCTACGCCGAGCGCTTCCGGGACTGCGGCTTCGCGCCCGGCGACTTCCGCGAGCCGGCCGATCTGGGGGGCCTGCCCTTCACCACCAAGGACGACTACCGCGCCGCGCTCGACGCCGAGCTGCCGACCCGGTCGCGGCTGCTGGCCTGCGATCCGGCCGCGGTCGTTCGGGTGCACTTCTCCTCCGGCACGACCGGGCAGCCGACGCCGACCTACTGGACCCGCGCGGACCTCGCGCGCTGGACCGACCTCTACGCCCGCTATCTCTATGCCCAGGGCCTGCGCCCCGGCGACCGCTTCCAGTGCATGTTCGGCTATTCCTGGTTCGTCGGCGGCCTGGGGGCGACCTACGCCGCGGAGCGGATCGGCGCGCTGGTCATCCCGGCCGGCAACGTCGACACCAAGCGCCAGATCGAGACGATCTTCCGCTACCAGGTCGACGCGGTGATCGGCACGCCCTCCTTCATGGCCCATGTCGCCGAGGCGGCGCTGGAAGGCGGCCGCGACCTGCGCCAATCGCGGGTACGCCTGGTCGGCCTGGGCGGCGAGCCGGGAGCCAGCGTGCCGGCGACGCGCCGGCGGCTCGCCGAGGCCTGGGGCGCCGAGGTCTCGGACTGCTACGGCTCGCTGGAGTTCCAGCCGATCGCCTGGGACGTTGGCGACGGGCTCGGCCCGGCGCTGACCGAGGACTTCTTCCTGGCCGAGGTGATCGACCCCGAGACAAAGCGGCCGGTCGCCGACGGCACGCCCGGCGTGCTGGTGCTGACGCACCTCGACAAGCAGGCCTGCCCGCTGCTGCGCTGGTGGACCGGCGACATGGTCGTGCGGCGCCGCGTCGAGAGCCCGGACGGGCGCACCCACGCCCGCCTGGAGGGCGGCGTGCGCGGCCGCGCCGACGACATGCTGATCGTGCGCGGCGTCAACGTCTTCCCGACCGCGGTCGAGGAGGTGGTGCGCGCCGCCGAGGGCGGCACCGGCGAGTACCGGATCGTCGTCGACCCGGCCCTGGCCGACCCGGTCAGCGGCTCGCTCAACCGCCTGAAGCTGATCGTCGAGGCCGGCCCGGACGCGCCGCAGGACTTCGTCGAGCGCCTGCAGGCGCGGGTCAAGGAGCAGCTTTCGGTGCGCGCCGAGGTCGAGCTGGTCGAGGCCGGCGCCCTGCCGCGCAGCGTCCACAAGGCGCAGCGGATCGTCCGGCTCTGAGCCCCCCGGGAGCGATGATGCAGAAGAGCGTGCTGGACTATCCCTTCGAGACGAAGCCCGCGGCCGCCGAGCTCAAGGAGGTCGCGCCGGGCGTGCACTGGCTGCGCATGCCGCTGCCCTTCGCCCTCGACCACATCAACCTCTGGCTGCTCGAGGACGGCGACAGCTGGACCCTGGTCGACTGCGGCCTCGCCACCGACGAGACGCGCGCGCTGTGGCGCCGGATCTTCGAGGAGCGCCTGGGCGGCCGCCCGATCGGCCGGGTCCTGGTCACCCACTACCATCCCGACCACGTCGGCCTCGCCGGCTGGCTGACCGAACACTGGGGCGTCGAGCTGTGGATGCCGCGCACCGAATGGCTGACCGCGCGTGCCCTCTCGCGCTCCCGCGACGACGAGGTCGAGCCCTGGCTGAGCTACTACCGGCGCGCCGGCTGCGAGCCGGCCTTCCTGGACGAGGTCGGCCTGCGCGGCGCGGTCTACGCCCGGCGGGTCTCGCCGGTCCCGGACCGCTACCGCCGCCTCGCCGACGGCCAGGAGCTCGCGATCGGCGGCCGCAGCTGGCGGGTGGTGATCGGCCGCGGCCACGCCCCGGAGCACGCCCTGCTGCTGTGCCAGGAGCTCGGCCTGCTGATCTCCGGCGACCAGGTGCTGCCAAAGATCTCGCCGAACGTCTCGGTCTGGCCCTACGAGCCGGAGGAGAACCCGCTGGCCGACTTCCTGGCGACCCTGGAGCGGCTGCGCGAGCTCGACCCCGGCCTGCTGGTCCTGCCCTCGCACAACGTGCCGTTCCGCGGCCTGCACGAGCGCCTGGCCGAGCTGGCCCAGCACCACGACGAGCGCCTGGACCTGCTGGAGGCGGCCTGCGCCGAGCCACAGACCGCGCTGCAGCTGGCCCGCGTGCTGTTCCGCCGGCCGCTCGACTCCCACCAGATGGGCTTCGCGATCGGCGAGACCATCGCCCACCTGCGCTTCCTCGAGCGGCGCGGCCTGCTGGTGCGCGACCAGGACACCGACGGCGTCGAGCGCTACCGCCGGCCGGCCTGAGATTCCCGGCCCGGTTGGCGCTCCGCGGCGCCGGTGCTAGCCTTGCCGAGGCTGACCGGATGGTCAGGAAAGGCAGGGAGGGCAGCGGCATGGCCACGGTCAAATCGGGGGTGAAGGCGGGGCTGATCCAGATGAGCCTGAAGGGCGACACCGCGATGTCGCCCGAGCAGATCCGCGACAGGATGCTCGAGGCACACCTGCCGCTGGTCGAGGAGGCGGGGCGCCAGGGCGTGCAGGTGCTCTGCTTCCAGGAGGTCTTCACCCAGCCCTACTTCTGCCCGAGCCAGGACAGCAAGTGGTACGCCGCGACCGAGAAGATCCCCGACGGCCCGACCACCCGGCTGATGCAGGAATACGCCAAGAAGCACGCGATGGTCATCGTCGTGCCGCTCTACGAGGAGGAGATCACCGGCCTCTACTACAACACGGCCGCGGTGATCGACGCCGACGGGCGCTACCTCGGCAAGTACCGCAAGACCCACATCCCGCAGGTCGCCGGCTTCTGGGAGAAGTTCTTCTTCCGCCCGGGCAACAGCGGCTGGCCGGTGTTCGAGACGGCCTACGTCAGGCTCGGCGTCTACATCTGCTACGACCGGCACTTCCCGGAGGGCTGGCGCGCCCTGGCGCTCGCCGGCGCCGAGTACATCGTCAACCCCTCGGCGACGGTCGCCGGGCTGTCGCAGTACCTCTGGGAGCTGGAGCAGCCGGCCTCGGCGGCGGCCAACGGCGTCTACATCGGCGCGGTCAACCGGGTCGGCGACGAGGCGCCCTGGAACATCGGCACCTTCTACGGCTCCAGCTACATCGTGAACCCGCGCGGCAAGATCGAGGCCCAGGCCAGCGCCGACAGGGACGAGCTGCTGGTCCACGAGATGGACATGGACAAGGTCCGCGAGACCCGCGAGCTCTGGCAGTTCTTCCGCGACCGCCGCCCCGAGACCTACCAGTCCCTCGCCGCCGACGGCGCGATCCGGCGGGCGGCGGAATAGGGCGGCGGCGGGGCGTTCCTCTTCCCGCCGTCCCGGGCGCCTTGCGACCCGGGATCCAGCGGGACCGGCCATGGCATCACCCCTTCAGGTTCTCGTAGAGGTCGCGCCACTCGGGATTTGCGCGCTCGATCAGCTCGATCTTCCAGGCACGGCGCCAGCGCTTGACCCGCTGCTCGCGATGGATCGCTTCGGTCATGGTGGCGTGGAACTCGACGTAGAGCCTGATCCGATCGCATCGCGGCGATGCGATCGGTGAATCAGTCTGTAATCACATGATTCTAGAGGGCGATTCACCGATCAGGTCAATTCGATCTGATCGGATCGCGCTCTGGACCAGCCGGTGCACCCGGTACTGCCTGGTGAAGCCTTCGACCGCGCCACTCCGGTGCTGCCAGACGCGTGTCGCGATGTCGCTCGTCGCGCCGACGTAGAGCGTGCCATTGCGCTTGCTGGCGGGGATGTAGAGGCACGGCTGACGCATCCGGGGATGATGCCACCGTCCGTGCCGCTGGATCCCGGGTCGCAAGGCTCGCAAACCGAAAGCCTTTACGAGGCTTTTGGGCTCGCTTGGCGCCCGGGAAGGCGCCCCTGGTCGGATCCGTGCATGCCCTGGCGCCTTCGCGGGGATGACGAGGAAAGTCGAGACCGGGCTCGGTGCATCTCACGCTTCGTGGTTCGACAGGCTCGCCATGAAGCGTGACCGGAAGCTCGCGCGAACCCCGCCGTCGCTTCATGGTGAGCCTGTCGAACCATGCAAGCGCAAGGGCGCCGCCCACCCCCACGCCCCGCTGCGACATCCGGCCCCTGGCCCCGGCGGGCGCGGGGCGACAGGCTTGCGGCAGCCCTGCCCCCGATGCGTCCGCCGTTCCGCCCGGCCACCCGCGCGGCAGGCGCCGCGCACGACGGCGACCGCACCGGTCAGACCACCTTTCGGATCTGCTCCAGGAAGCCGTCGACCTCGCTGCGCAGTCGCTCCGACTGAGTCGAGAGCTGGTGCGAGGCTTGCCGGACCTCGTCCGAGGCGAGGTTGGTCTCGGCCGCCGCCGTCGACACCTTCTCGGTGCTGCCGGTGACCTGCTGCATGCCGGCGGAGGCCTGGGCCACGCTGCTGGCGATCTCCTGCGTGGCGGCGGTCTGCTGCTCGACCGCGGCGGCGATCGCGGCGCTCGTCTGACTGACCGCCTGTATCGTCCCGGCGATGCTGTTGAAGCTCTCGACCGCGGCACGGGTCGCCCCTTGGATCGTGACGACCTGGCTCGAGATCTCCTCCGTCGCCTTGCTGGTCTGGGTCGCGAGTTGCTTCACCTCGTGGGCGACCACGGCGAAGCCCTTGCCGGCCTCGCCGGCGCGTGCCGCCTCGATGGTGGCGTTGAGGGCGAGCAGGTTGGTCTGTTCGGCGATCTCGGAGATGAGGCCGACGACCTCGCCGACCCGATCCGCCGCCTTCTGCAGGTGATCGATCCGCTCCCTGGTCTCCGCCATCTCGCCGACCGCGCCGCGGGTGACCTCCGACGAGCGGCTGGCCTGCCCGCCGATCTCGGCGATCGAGGACGACAGCTCCTCGGCGGCGCCGGCCACGGCCTCGACGTTGGTCGCCGCCACCTCCGCGGCCGCCGCCAGCGTCGTCGCCTGGCCCTGGGTGCCCTTGGCCGTCGTCGCCATGCTGCCGGCCGTCGAGTCGAGCTCCGTGGCGGCGCTGGCCACGCTGTCGACGACGCCGGATATGGTCGACTCGAACTCCCTGGCGACGCCCTTGAAGCCGGCCACCCTGGTCGCGATCGCGTCGGTCGCCGCGTTGATCGTCTTCGAGCCGGCCAGGAAGGCACCGATCATGCCGGTCTCGACGATCCGCCGGAAGTAGAGGTTGCGGCTGACGTAGTTCATCGAGGCCGAGGTCTCGCGAACGTAGGCATCGGCACGGTCGATCAGGTCGTTGATGGTCGCGACCAGCTCGCCCAGCTCGCCGCGCTCGCGAACGCCGATGATGCGCGCCTCGAAATCGCCTTGCGCGACCGCGCTGCAGACCGTGAGAACCCTGGTGATCGACCTGCCGGCCAAGCTCAGGAAGCCGAGAGCGACGAGGGTGCCGAGCAGGCCGAGCCCCGCCAGCAGGGCGACGGCGGTGTCGGCGGTTCCGCTCAGCAGGGTGTCGCCCAGCAGCCCCAGGATGCAGAAGCAGGACAGGGCGCAGGCGAGCCGAGCCCTAGAGAGAGAAGATGAACTCGTCATAGCCGACCCCTCTTTCCTCGAGCAGCCCCAGGAGCATGCGATAGGACCTGTCCAGGCCCGCCTTGCGGTCGCTCTGCCCGTTCTCCTCGGCCAGGAGCGCGGCATAGAGCGGCACGATCGTGTCGTTGAGCACCTGACGATCGGGCACGCGCCGGTTCGAGTGGTAGCCGAGCACCTTGCCGTTCACGTCGATGCTGGGCGTGACGTGGGCGAAGACCCAGTAGTTGTCGCCGTTCTTCGCCAGGTTGTTGATGTAGGCGAAGACCTCCCTGCCTTCCGCCAGGCTGTCCCACAGCAGCTTGAAGGCCGAGCGCGGCATCTCCGGATGCCGGATGATGCTGTGCGGCGCGCCGATCAGCTCGTCCTCGTCGAAGCCCGAGATCTTCAGGAAGACCCGGTTCACGTAGGTTATGCGGCCCTTGAGATCGGTCTTGCTGACGATGACCTCGTCGTCGCGGAACAGTCGCTCACGGCCGGTCGGGGTCACTGTCCGACTGAGCTTGCGCGAGGCCACCTGCCGCTCGCCGCGAGCCAGTGCCTGTAACATCTTCGAATACCTCGTCGCGAAAGAAAATCTTCGAGAAGTTAAAGAGATCTGCCTTACCAGAATATTAATTAGACCCGGAGTCCGGTGCTTTTGATCTGGATCAATTCAACCAGATATTGGCGCAACTGAAAGTTATTATTGATGCGCTGCTTGGGAAACCGACCCGCTTGTCATGCGGCGGCGGGGCGTCTCTCCCGAAGCGGCCGCCGGTCGGGCGCCGGGCGTCGGGCGCCGGGGCCTGGGCGGCCGCCGTTGCGTGCCGCCCCCACGCCCCGACCAACGCCCCGCTGCGACATCCGGCCCCTGGCCTCGGCGGGCGCGGCGCGACAGGCTTGCGGCAGGCGCGATCCGATCAGGGGAGAAGGGCCATGGCCATCAGGGACATCGTCGTGCAGCAGGGCGCCGACGCCCGCTCGACCGCGCGCCTGGAGGCGGCGGCGGCGCTCGCGAAACGCCACGGCGCGCGGCTCACCGGCATCTATCCGCTGCCCGAGATCCGGCTGCCGGGCTCGCTGCGCGCGGCGGTCGGCCGGGACGCCCTGGCCGGGCAGGAGGCCCGGCTGGCCGGCGCCGCCGAGGCGGCCCAGGCGGCCTTCGAGCGCCGCCTCGCGGCGGCCGGCCTCGCCGGCGCGTGGCGCCGGCCGCGCGGCCGGGCTGCCGACTGCCTGCTGCGGGCGGCCCGCGGGGCCGACCTGACGCTGGTCGGCCAGGCCGACCCCGAGGATCCCGCCGGCGAGCCCGGCCTCGCCGAGGAGGTCGTGCTCGGCGCCGGCGGGCCGGTGCTGGTGCTGCCCTATGCCGGCGACTTCCCGGCGATCGGCAGGCGCGTCCTGGTCGCCTGGAACGGCTCGCGGGAGAGCGCGCGCGCCCTGCACGACGCCCTCCCGCTGCTGGCCGGCGCCGAGCGGGTCGTGCTCTACGCCGTCAACCGGCCGGGCGGGCGGCATCCCTCGGCCGAGGAGCTGGCCGCGCACCTGAAGCGGCACGGCGTGCCGGTCGCGAGCGAGGCGACGGTGACCCGCGACGAGGTCCGCTCGACCGACGCCTCGCTCAGCCCGATCGGCCGCTACGGCGCCGCCGGCCAGGGCGAGATGCGCCACACGCCGGCCCAGGCGATCTCCGAGGGCGACGCCCTGCTCGCCGCGCTCTCCGACGAGGCGATCGACCTCCTGGTCATGGGCGCCTACGGCCACTCCCGCCTGCGCGAGCTGGTGCTCGGCGGCGTGACGCGCGAGCTTTTGGGGCACATGACCGCGCCGGTGCTGATGTCGCATTGAGAGGCGGGGCGGGCGCTCGCCTTCCCTTTCCTCGTCATCCCGGGCGCTAGGCGAGCCCGGAAGCCATCGGGCTTCCGGCGCGCGAGCCTTGCGACCTGGGACCCCGGGGCCGTGGGCTCAGACGTTCGGGTATGCGGCCCCTGGATCCCGGACAGCTCGCTTTGCCAGCGACAGCAAAGCTGCCGGACAAAGCGGCTTCCGGGATGACGGATAGGTGTAGATGCCCTGGCCGATGAACCGCCGTCCGCCGCTCCTCGCTCAGGCGCCCGCGACCGCGGCTGCGTGCCGCCGCTCGTAGAAGTCGGCGAGCTCGAGCAGAGCCGCCTCGCCGTCGCCCGCGTAGCAGGAGCCGTGCATGACGGCGAGCCGCGCCGGCTGCAGCGCCGCCAGTCGGCGCAGCGTCGGCGCGATGTCCGGCGTCAGGGCGCTGGCCTGGAAGGCTTCCTCGGCGGCGATCGCGGCGGCGACGATGCTGTCGCTCGTCAGCGCCGGGCCCCTGCCGAGGTGGGTGAAGAGGTCGCCGGTGAAGAGGGTGCCGGTGACCTCCTCCCAGATCAGGCCCGACTCCCAGGCGTGGGGCACGTGCGGCGTGTCGAGCCAGCGCACCCGCCGCCCGCCGAGATCCAGCAGCTCGCCGTCGGCGAGCGCCCGCGGCGGCCGGTCGGCCAGGTCGTTGAGCGAGACCATGCACGCGGTCCGGCCGTGGACGACCCGGGCCTCGGGCGCGTCGGCCAGCCAGAGGTTCATCGCGCCGCACTCGTCGGCCTCGACGTGGCCGAAGGAGATCCAGCGCAGCTGCTCCACCGGCAGGACCGTGGCCAGCGCCCGCGACACCGAGGCGAACAGGCCGCGCGGCCCGCAGTGGAACAGCAGCGGCTCGTCGGCCTCGATCAGGAACTGGTTGAAGGTGAAGCCGGCGGGGGCCGCGACCTCCGGCACGAAGGTCGAGAGCCGCCAGATCCCCTCGCCGATCCCGGCGACCTCCGTTTCCATCGCTGATCTCCTGGAGCGGATTGGGCAATGGGGGGAGGGTAGCCGATCGGGGGGCGGCGAAGAAGCGGAAGGCCGGGCCCTACTTGCGCCATCTGCGGAAATTGCGCATATACGTCTCAGCGAAGGAGGGCAGGATGGCCGACACGCTCACCGTTTCCGCGAGCACCTTCGCGCGCAACTTCGGCGTCTACCAGGACGAGGCCATCGCCGGCCGGATCGTCAAGGTGACGAGCCACGGGCGCATCGTCGGGGCCTTCCTCTCGGCCGCCGAGCTCGCGCATTTCGAGGAGCTGAAGCGGCGGGAGCGCGAGATCCTGACCGTCGGCGCGCTGCCGGACGACGTCGTCGCGGATCTCGAGAGCGCCGAGCACGGCGCCGGGCCCCGATGACATCCCGGGTGAGGCTCCGGTGAGGCCCGGGTGATCGTTCCCCGGCCCGTCGTCGGGCTGGTGATCCGCTATTCCTTCCTCTGGGGGGCCGGAGGCCGATCGCGGACTCCAGGAGGCGGCGAAGGCGCGCCCTGCCGCGATCATCCTGTCGACGAAGACGGCCGACGGCGAGGTGCGTGTCGTCGTCGCCCCGATCACGCACAGCGATCCGCAGCGCGAGCCGGCGCTGCGCCTGCCCGACGCGGTGGCGAGGAACCTCGGGCTCGACAGCGATCCGCATTGGGTGGTGCTAAGCCAGCTGAACCGCTTCGCCTGGCCCGGATACGACCTCGCGGAGATCCCCGGACGCGGCGGCGAGGTCGCCTACGGCATGCTGAGCGCGGGCTTCTACGAGCAGATCCGCCGGGAAATTCTTCACCTGAACGCCGAAAGGAAGATCCGGCAGATCCCGCGGTAGCCGGAGGTCCTTTCCCGTCGCGAGCGAGGCGACGGCGACCCGCGACGAGGTCCGCTCGACCGACGCCTCGCTCAGCCCGATCGGCCGCTACGGCGCCGCCGGCCAGGGCGAGATGCGCCACACGCCGGCCCAGGCGATCTCCGAGGGCGACGCCCTGCTCGCCGCGCTCTCCGACGAGGCGATCGACCTCCTGGTCATGGGCGCCTACGGCCACTCCCGCCTGCGCGAGCTGGTGCTCGGCGGCGTGACGCGCGAGCTTTTGGGGCACATGACCGCGCCGGTGCTGATGTCGCATTGAGAGGCGGGGCGGGCGCTTCAGCAGCGGCAAGATGAATGAGCGGTTGGGGCGGCGCTGAGGTCCGGGACGGCGACCTTTCCCCCCGATGCGGCCCAGGCAGATAGGTCGCGCAGGCAATGCACCCCGCACGCGCACGCGATAGTCAAGTTGACGTCAGGAGCGGCGGCCGAAATGGCTGGGGGACCCAGTCGATTTCGACACAAGGCGGTCATTGCGGTGGTCTATGCGAACGACCAATATGTGCGGATTCTGTTGAAAAAGTCCGACGGCGCATTCGACGCGACATTATCAATTGCAGATCGGCATCGAGACGAAAGATCGCCACAACCTCGCGGGCCTTCTTGAAGAAATCTATTGCCTGAGCCTCCAATCCGGCAAGTGCACCGACTTTTTCAACAGAATCTGCGCGAAATTGCCATTCGTCGGAAAAGTAGCAAGCTGAGGGCCTTGACCCGCTGTTATCATTCTTATGGATTGAGCGACTCCCATATGGTGGACGTAGTGGCCAGTCGTTCGAGGCGGGTGAGGCCTGCATCGTATCCCTACTCGATATTAGCCGCTCACCGCTCCCGTGTTGAGAGTCAGGCTATTGATGTGCGCAGCATATTCTTCGAGCGAGTTAATCATGTCTTCGATGTCATCTTTAGCTATCGGGAATTCTTCATGGCGCATGACCCTCTTCTCAGCCTTGAAGAGTTCCTTCGCCATCTGGTCAAGTTTTCCGTACTCCTCAGCAGACGCTATGTATCTGCCATTCGGCGCCTGGGCAAAGTAGTCGGAGAGTATAACAACCAACCCGCCAACAGTTGCGAATGCTGCCGATACAACCTTCACCCAGTCCTCTCCGACACCGGATGCCTCTGAAATGGCGATCACGAGGCCGGACAGCGTAGCGACGACCGCACCAAACATCTTCGTCCTTTTGACCGTGTTCATCTTCTGAACGACCACGCCAATGATCGTATCGAGTTCCGTTCGCAGAGGTCGTATGCCCTCCAGTAGCAAATCGACTTTTGCGTCGACGATCGGTCGCCCTGCGTCCTCGGCATCCGGTAAGCCGCCTTGCACCTTTCTTGTGCGCGGAATACCCAACAATTCCGATGCGGCGGGATGTTTTTCGCGTAACCTAACGAGCAGCTGCGGGTCGGAAGCAGAGATCAGCGCTACGAGCGGTGAGTCAGACATCTTGGCTTCCTTCATTTGTCCCCATCAGAAAGTCGTTCATCCGGTCTTGACCGTGCTGTGCTGCGCCTCGCAAGACTTCCTCGTTTGTCTCGATCCTGGAAATTTCTCGGAAGTTGCCAGCAGGGGAAACAGCGCGGCATCGAACGCCTCCGATTTCATATCCGTCGTAATCGGTCAATATTTGATATATCCGGCTGTAGTTATTCGCCTCGTGTCTGGTCAGGGTTCGTAGATTTCGATGATACAGCGCTGCAAATAGATTGCTCTTCAGGTAATTCCTGATAGCAGATGGCTGTGTTACACTCCGCGAATTCGGCGATCTCGTCAGGATGACCAGAACGTGCGTGGCGCCCAGACGTTGGGCGTAGGCGATGGGGATGCGGTCGGCTGCGCTGCCGTCGATGTAGCGTCGGCCATCGATTTCGACCGGCCCCGCCGCGAGCAACGGCATCCGGGTCGTCGCGCGCAGGACCTCGTAGGCGCGCTCGCGGTTCTCGAAGCCCTCCAGGGCGACGCCCTCGCCTCGGTCGACGTCGGTGGCGACCGCGAGCAGCCTGGGCCCGGGGCTGGCCAGGCGACGGTGATCGAGGGGCTTGACCTCCCTGAACACGCGATCGACCAGGAAGTCGATGTCAACGATCGCCCGCCCGCGCAGTGGGCGGCGCGTGTCTATGAACGAGCGGTTGTTGATGTCCTCGAAGTAGATCGAGGTGCCCAGCCGGGCCTGGCCGGCCCGCAGATAGGCCAGCGCGCAGGCACCGGCCGAGGTGCCGACCATCAGATCGAAACAGTCGGCGAAGCCGGCTTCCTCAAGTGCGGTGACCATGCCCCCGGCGATCACGCCGCGCATCGCTCCGCCTTCGGCGACCAGGGCAACTAAGTGAGGATCGTCGAAGGGCGGGCCGCCGCCGGCGGCGCGCCGCGCCCGCAGGATCTCAAGAAGCCTGCGGCTCATTGCCCGCGCTCTCGCTGCGCTCGGAGAAGAGCCGTGTTGCGGCGACTAGCACGCCGAAGCTGAGCCCGAAGACGATTCCATAGGGGAGCCCGGCGACCAGCAGGAACGCGTATTGCTCGATCCGGGTCTTCGTGGGGTCGTAAAAGCCGGCGTTGGCCCAGGCGAGGGTGTTCTCGATGAAGCCGGTCCAGTAGAGGATGCCGACCAGTCCGGAAAGCACCGCCAGGGCGCAGACCGTGCCGATGGCGGCGCCGAGCAGGCTGCGCAGCAGCCGGGCTCGTGTGAAGGTCTCGAGCTTGTAGTTGACGATGGAGAACGCCATCAGCGCGACGGCCAGGATGGACCAGACGAGGATGGACCGCGGCTCGAGGAACGGCCGGTCCTGTGCGCCGAAATAGGCGGTGATGACGGGGCCGACGACGACCCCGGCCAGGACGCCGCCCAGCATCGCGCCGGCAACCATCTGGACACTCTTGCGGGCCCTGACGAGGCCCGCGGGCCGGCCCCGGACCAGCCATTCGCTGAAATGCATGGAGAGGAAGCCCAGCAGCACCAGGATGTAGATGCCGGCGACGGAGCCTTCCGCGATGAGCTGGCCGAGATGGGGACAGACGTCGGGCAGCGTCGGGTCGGCCCAGGGGCGCGCGCTGCAGGACGCCTGAGCGGCCCGCCACTCGATCCAATAGGGGAACGTCACCAGCGCCGAGCCCAGGATGCCGCCCAGCACGCCCCCGATCGCGCCATTGGTTCCGGCCGAGGACCGTCGGAACAGCCGGAACTCGCCTTCCGTCTGCCATTCCGACTGTGCGCCGCGCACGCGCGAATAGGCGCGTCCGACGCCGTAGAGGAAGACGGCGATCGTCAGTGCGAGAACCGCCGCCGAGATATAGCTCCACTCCCAACGGTCGAGGTTCCCGAAATAGAGGTTCCCGAGATAGGCGGCGACGGCGCCCTCGTAGAGAACGATCCCCAGGCTGACGAGCGCGACGAGGAACGCGATCAGCGCCAGCATGTTGCCGAACAGGAACAGCAGCGAGCTGGGCTTGAAGAAGAAGGACGACTCGAGGGACGAGCTGTCCCATGTCCTTTGTGCCTCCCGGGTGTCGTGCCAGACGCTGTTGCGCACGCGGGCCATCATGACGGAGAGAGGCAGGTCGACCTCGTCGATGAATCGCGACAGTGCGGTGGCGTAGGGGCTGTTCGGGGAGCCTTCGGCACCGTCGCTGGCCGGCTTACCCGGGGCCGCCGAGAAGGAGATGAAGGTTTCGTCGTCCACGGCGAAATCCGCCAGGCCCCTTCTGAGGGCAGGGCGTTGCTC
Source organism: Tistlia consotensis USBA 355 (assembly GCF_900177295.1). Lineage (GTDB taxonomy): Bacteria > Pseudomonadota > Alphaproteobacteria > Kiloniellales > DSM-21159 > Tistlia > Tistlia consotensis. The sequence continues at coordinate 70,416 of NZ_FWZX01000010.1, read as the reverse complement.
CGCCGGCAGTCCGCGGGCGCGCACCAGCGCATCCTCGACACGCTCGGCATTGAAGGACGAGCGGCAGGCGTCGAAGAAGACGAGCCGGCGCTTCGACAGGCCCGAGAGCTCCGCCATCATGTCCTGCAGGGGGATTGGCTCGAAGGGGTCGCCTTCGATGATGATCGGCAGCAGGTAGTTCTTGTCACCGTCCTGGTAGCCGTGGCCGGCGAAGTAGAAGATGACGGTGTCGGCATTTCCGACGTGCCTCAGCCGTTGAACGAAGGCCTGGAAGAGACGGTTTATGTCATTGCTTCGGAGGTTCTTGCAAAGATGGGCTTCGAAACCAACCGCTCTCAGGCGGTTGGCAATCAACTCCGCATCGCGCGCGGCGTTCGGCAGCTCGCCCAGCTGTCCATAGTCAGAATTGCCGATAACCAGGGCAAATCGAGACGGCGAACGCTTTCGGCCGGATGTGCCGTTTCCAGCCAGTTGAGAGAGTGATGTCTCCTGCGCCCCGAAGTCTGCCAGCAAACCGGGATCGCGACCGGTTCGATCTTTCGACATCCTCCGCTCCTCGACCCAATCCCTCGAAGGCAAGGCGTCGCTGTCTGGCCAACGACTCTCTGCGCTGAAAGCCGCTTGTGCCCTGATCCGCCTGACAATCAGGCAAGTCATCCAAGCCGGCGCGCTCAGGATTGCCGTGCTCTGTGCGAGGGTATTCGCCCGCAGGCCTTTCAGAACCTCTGATCCAGATTCCTCGGTCGCTCTCCCAATTACGATATTCTACTATGGCGCGCAGAAACCTCAACTCCGAATTGGGGTGGCGGTAGATGTGCAGTGCCTAGGTTGTGCCGCACATTCTCGAAGGCGCCGGTGTCCGCACCACCAACGCCATGCGGCACGTCCTCGATCGTGGCTGAGAGGCGCGCCAAGTCTTCAGACCTATCGACGGGCACGGCGACGGCGGATTCTTGGAGTGAAAGTCCGCTCAGGGTCACGCCTGCCTCCACCCCTACCCCGCCCCCTTCACCCCGATCCCCTTCAGCACCATCGCCGTGATGAACCTTTTCGCCGCCTCGAAATCCCCGTCGTCGAGCGCCTCCTTCCCCTGGATCGCCGCGATCTGGACGGCGAAGTCGGCGTAGGTCTGGGTCATGGCCCAGATGGTCACGAAGAGGTGGACCGGCTCGACGGGGCCGATCTTGCCGTCGGCGATCCAGCGGCGCACGACGCGGCTCTTCTCCTCGACGACCTGGCGCAGCTCGTGGCTCAGGTAGTCCAGGATCTGCGGCGCGCCGGCGATCAGCTCGCTGGCGAAGATCCGCGAGGCCTGCGGCCGGGTCCGGGTGTACTCGATCTTGAGAGCGATGTAGTCGGCCAGGGCCTGGGCCGGGTCGCTCTCGTCGGTGAAGTTGCGCACCGGCGCCAGCCAGAGCGCCAGGATGTTCTCCAGGACGGCTTTGTAGAGCGCCTCCTTGGTGCCGAAGTAGTAGTGCAGGTTGGCCTTCGGCAGGCCGGCGCGCTCGGCGATCATGGCCGTGGTCGCGCCGTGGAAGCCGTACTCGGCGAAGACCGCCTCGGCCGCCGCCAGGATCGCCGTCTCGTTGGCCTCGCGCACCTCTGCGCGGCGCCCGGCCGGCGGCCGGCGGCGCGCGCCGTTGGCTGCCCGGGCCGCGCCCTGGCCCGGGCGCAAGGACGATCCCTCCATCGGCCGGTCTCCGCCTTTCGTTCTCTCGGGCCCGCTTGTGGCGCGGGTTTCACGGGTCACTCTGACAAAACTTGACCAGTTGGTCAAGGTTCGCTCAAGATCGGTGCAGCATACCGCACGCAGAGGCGGATGCTGCCACGGGTTCCGACAGGGACCCTTCGCAAGGAGGCGGGAAAGGGGATGAGCGACCGCGACGGCGTCCGGCCGGGACGCCTGGAGTCCGAGACCCTGGCGGCGAACTTCGCCGACAAGCATCCGCCGCTCGACCGGCAGGCGGCCCTGGTCGAGAGCAACCGCTGCTACTTCTGCTTCGACGCGCCCTGCGTCCAGGCCTGCCCGACCGGCATCGACATCCCGGGCTTCATCCGCAAGATCCAGACCGGCAACCTCAAGGGCTCGGCGGTCGACATCCTGTCGGCCAACATCATGGGCGGCATGTGCGCCCGGGTCTGCCCGGTCGAGGAGCTCTGCGAGGAAGCCTGCGTGCGCAACTACGGCGAGGCCAAGCCGGTCGCGATCGGCGCCCTGCAGCGCTACGCGACCGACCATCTCTTCGCCGAAGGCGTCCAGCCCTTCTCCCGCGCCGCGGCCAGCGGCAGGACGGTCGCGGTGGTCGGCGCCGGGCCGGCGGGCCTGTCCTGCGCGCACCGCCTGGCGCGGCTCGGTCACGAGGTCGTGGTCTTCGAGGCGAAGGACAAGGCGGGCGGGCTCAACGAGTACGGCATCGCGGCCTACAAGGCGACCGACGGCTTCGCCCAGCAGGAGGTCGCTTTCATCCTCTCGCTCGGCGGCATCCGGATCGAGACCGGCAGGGCGCTGGGCCGCGACGTCACGCTGGACGGGCTGCGCCGCGACTACGACGCGGTCTTCCTCGGCGTCGGCCTGGCGACGACCGCCGGCCTCGGCCTCGAGGGCGAGGATCTGCCCGGCGTCGAGGACGCGGTCGCCTTCATCGAGCGGCTGCGCCAGGCCGGGGACCGGCGCGATCTTCCGGTCGGCCGGCGCGTCGTGGTGGTCGGCGGCGGCAACACGGCGATCGACGCGGCGGTGCAGTCGCGGCTGCTCGGCGCCGAGACGGTGACCCTGCTCTACCGCCGCGGCCCCGAGCAGATGAGCGCCACCCGGGTCGAGCAGGACTGGGCCCGGACCCACGGCGTCACGATCCGGCACTGGGCGGTGCCGACCCGGCTGGTCGCGCGCGACGGCCGGCTGGCCGCGGTCGCGTGCGAGGCGACGCGGCTCGACGGGGCAGGGCAGCTCGCCGGCACCGGCGAGCGCTTCGAGCTGGAGGCCGACCAGCTGCTCAAGGCGATCGGCCAGAAGCTGCTGGCCGACCCGCTGGCCGACGGCTCAGCGGAGAGCGCGGAGATCGAGCGCGGCAAGCTGAAGGTCGACGCCGAGCGCGCGACCTCGCTCAAGGGCGTCTGGGCCGGCGGCGACTGCATCGCCGGCCAGGACCTGACGGTCAGCGCGGTCGAGGACGGCAAGGTCGCCGCCCTGGCGATCGACCGCTATCTGAGGGGCTAGGGAGCATGCGCACCACCTTCGCAGCGCCGCTCCCACTTTCCCTCGATCCATCGGTTTCGCGCTCTTTCCCCGGCATCCCGGCGAAAGCGCCAAGGCCCGCACACAAGTTTGTCATCCCGGAAGCCGCTTTGCCCGAAAGCTCTGCTTTCGTTGGCAAAGCGAGCTGTCCGGGACCCAGGGGCCGCAAGCCCGGTCGCCTGAGAGCGTGGCCCCGGGATGACGGAGTGGGAATGGCCTGTGCAAGCCCCGGCGCTTTGCCTGGGATGACGGATTACGAATGACGATCGACGAGACGCGGGCAGGGACGCGGCCGCGTGCCTGCCCGGTGAGAGGCTGAAAGGGCGCCCCTGCGCCCGGGAGAGAGCGATGGCCGACATCCGCTGCGAGATCGGGGGCATCAGGTCGCCCAACCCCTTCTGGCTTGCCTCGGCGCCGCCGACCGACAAGCAGTACAACGTCGAGCGCGCCTTCGCCGCCGGCTGGGGCGGCGTGGTCTGGAAGACGCTCGGCGAGGACCCGCCGGTGGTCAACGTCAGCTCGCGCTACGGCGCGCTGCACCTGGGCGGCGACCGGATGATCGGCTTCAACAACATCGAGCTGATCACCGACCGGCCGCTCGAGGTGAACCTGCGCGAGATCAAGCAGGTCAAGCGCAACTGGCCGGACCGCGCCCTGGTCGTCTCGCTGATGGTGCCCTGCGAGGAGGAGTCCTGGCGCTCGATCCTGAAGCAGGTCGAGGAGACCGGGGCCGACGGCGTCGAGCTCAACTTCGGCTGCCCGCACGGCATGAGCGAGCGCGGCATGGGCTCGGCGGTCGGCCAGGTGCCGGACTACGTCGAGATGGTCGCGCGCTGGTGCAAGGCGCACAGCCGCCTGCCGGTGCTGGTCAAGCTGACCCCGAACGTCACCAACATCCTGGGGCCGGCGCGCGCCGCCGTCGCCGGCAGCGCCGACGGCGTCTCGCTGATCAACACGATCAACTCGATCACCGCGGTCGACCTCGACGCCATGGCGCCCGAGCCGACGGTCGACGGCAAGGGCACCCACGGCGGCTACTGCGGGCCGGCGGTCAAGCCGATCGCGCTGCACATGGTCGCCGAGATCGCCCGCGATGCCGACTGCCGGGGCGTGCCGATCTCCGGCATCGGCGGCATCTCGACCTGGCGCGACGCCGCCGAGTTCCTGGCGCTCGGTGCCAGCGGCGTGCAGGTCTGCACCGCGGCGATGCACTACGGCTTCAAGATCGTCGGCGACATGATCGACGGCCTGTCCAACTGGATGGACGCCAAGGGCTATGCCCGGCTGGAGGACTTCCGCGGCAAGGCGGTCGCGAACCTGACCGACTGGCAGCACCTCAACCTCAACTACGCGATCAAGGCGCGCATCGACCAGGCCCTCTGCATCCGCTGCGGCCTCTGCCACATCGCCTGCGAGGACACCTCGCACCAGGCGATCACCTACGAGCACGCTGGTGTCGGCCCTGGCGGAGCCCGGCGCTTCGAGGTCGTCGACGCCGACTGCGTCGGCTGCAACCTCTGTCTGCACGCCTGCCCGGTGCCGGACTGCATTACCATGGAGCGGGTCGACGACGGCACGCACCGGGACTGGACGACCCATCCGAACAACCCGCTGCGCAAGCAGGCGGCGGAATAGCGAGCCCGCGGGCTGGACGAAGCGGAACGGACGACGAGGAGAGCAGATGAGCCAGGTCGGCAACCTGAGGATCGACGGCGAGCGCCTGTGGGGCAGCCTGATGGAGATGGCGAAGATCGGCGCGACGCCGAAGGGCGGCAACTGCCGCCTGGCGCTGACCGACCTCGACCGCGAGGGCCGCGACCTTTTCGTGCGCTGGTGCCGGGAGGCCGGCTGCTCGATCACGGTCGACAGGATGGGCAACATCTTCGCCCGCCGCCCGGGCCGCGACGACAGCCTGCCGCCGGTGATGATCGGCAGCCACCTGGACACCCAGCCGACCGGCGGCCGCTTCGACGGCGTCTATGGCGTGCTCGCCGGGCTGGAGGTCGTGCGCAGCCTGAACGACACCGGCTACGAGGTCGAGGCGCCGATCGAGGTCGCGGTCTGGACCAACGAGGAGGGCTCGCGCTTCGCCCCGGCGATGGTCGCCTCCGGCGTCTTCGCCGGCGTCTTCGACCTGGACTACGGGCTCAGCCGCAAGGACGTCGACGGCAAGACCATGGGCGAGGAGCTGCAGCGCATCGGCTACGCCGGCGAGGCCGAGGTCGGCGGCCGGCCGATCCGCGCCTTCTTCGAGGCGCACATCGAGCAGGGCCCGATCCTGGAGGCCGAGGACAAGGTCATCGGCGTGGTCACCCACGCCCAGGGCCAGCGCTGGTACGAGATCACCCTGACCGGCCAGGAGGCCCACGCCGGCCCGACGCCGATGCCGCGGCGCAAGGACGCCCTGGTCGGCGCGGCGCGCGTCGTCGAGGCGGTCAACCGCATCGGCCTCGCGCACGCGCCCTTCGCCTGCGCGACGGTCGGCATGCTCCAGGTCCATCCGAACTCGCGCAACGTGATTCCCGGCCGGGTCTTCCTGACCGTCGACTTCCGGCACCCGGACGACGACGTGCTGAGCGCGATGGACGCCGAGCTGCGCGCCGCGGCGGCGGAGGCCGCCGAGCGGGGCGGGCTGGAGCTCGCGCTGGAGCAGATCTGGTACTCGCCGCCGATCGCCTTCGACGCCGACTGCGTCGCCGCCGTGCGCCGGGCCGCCGGCGCCAACGGCTACAGCCACCGCGACATCGTCAGTGGCGCCGGCCACGACGCCTGCTACATCTCGCGCGTCGCGCCGACCGGCATGGTCTTCGTGCCCTGCGAGAACGGCATCAGCCACAACGAGATCGAGAACGCCAAGCCGGAGGACCTGGCCGCCGGCTGCCAGGTGCTGCTGGAGGCGGTGCTGGAGCGGGCAAACGCGCGTTGACGGCACCCGCCAATAGGGAAATCCTGCTGCACTGACCAAGGGGGTGGAATGACGGAAGGCGCGGTGGCCGAGGGCTTGCGGGCCGACCAGCCCTCCCGCAGGGACGCGACGGGGCAGGCGGCCGAGACGATCATCACGATGCGCGAGCTGTCGCTGTCCTTCCGGACGGCGGAGCAGCCGGTGCACGCGCTGTCCGAGGTCAGCCTCGACATCGCCCGCGGCGACTTCGTCTCGCTGATCGGCCCCTCCGGCTGCGGCAAGACCACGCTGCTGCGGGTCATCGCCGATCTCGAGCGGGCGAGCGCCGGCCGGATCACCGTCAACGGCCTCAGCCCCGAGGCGAACCGCCTGGCGCGCGGCTACGGCTACGTCTTCCAGGCGCCGGCGCTCTATCCCTGGCGCAACGTCGAGCGCAACCTGCAGCTGCCGCTCGAGATCATCGGCCTGCCGAAGGAGGAGCGGGCCGCGCGCGCGCGCCGCTACCTGGAGATGGTCGGCCTGTCGGGCTTCGAGAAGAAGTACCCCTGGCAGCTGTCCGGCGGCATGCAGCAGCGCGTCTCGATCGCCCGCGCGCTCTCCTTCGAGCCCAAGCTGCTGCTGATGGACGAGCCCTTCGGGGCGCTCGACGAGATCACCCGCGACAAGCTCAACGTCGAGCTGCTGGAACTCTGGGCGCGGACCGGCAAGACCGTGGTCTTCGTCACCCACTCGATCCCCGAGGCGGTCTTCCTCTCGACCCGCATCGTCGTGATGTCGCCGCGCCCGGGCCGGGTCACCCGGATCATCGACTGCGCCCGGCTGCCGCGCGAGCGCAACCTCGACCTGCGCGAGACGCCGGAGTTCCTGGAGATCGCGCACGAGGTGCGCGAGGGCCTGCGCGCCGGGCACAGCTATGACTGACGTGCTGGCGCAGGCGCGGCCGGCCGGCCTCGCCGGCCTCGGCCGGCTCGGCGGCGGCCGGGCGCTGCCGCTGGCGACGGTGCTGCTGGCGATCCTCGCGCTCTGGTACGCCGGCGCGGTCTATCTCAACGCGCCGCAGGTCATCGAGCGCTTCGAGCGCGCCCATCAGGACTGGAGCAGCCTCGATCTGGTCGCGGCGGCCTGGTCGATGGAGCGGCCGGTCCTGCCGGCGCCCGACCAGGTCGCGATGGAGCTGAAGAAGACGGTCTTCGACACCCGCATCACCTCCAAGCGCAGCCTCGTCTACCACGCCTGGGTGACGCTCTCGGCGACGCTGGTCGGCTTCGTCCTGGGCTCGCTGCTCGGCATCCTGCTGGCGGTCGGCGTCGTCCACCTGCGCACCCTCGACCGCAGCCTGCTGCCCTGGATCATCGCCTCCCAGACCGTGCCGATCCTGGCGATCGCGCCGATGATCGTCGTCGTGCTCGGCAACCTGGGCCTGACCGGCCTGCTGCCGAAGGCGATCATCTCGATGTACCTCTGCTTCTTCCCGGTGGCGATCGGCATGGTCAAGGGGCTGCGCTCGCCGGAGACGCTCCAGCTCGACCTGATGCGCACCTACTCGGCCGGCGCCGCGCAGGTCTTCTGGAAGCTGCGTTGGCCGGCCTCGCTGCCCTTCCTCTTCGCCAGCCTCAAGGTCGCGGTCGCGATCAGCCTGGTCGGCGCCATCGTGGGCGAGCTGCCGACCGGCGCCGTCGCCGGGCTCGGCGCGCGCCTGCTGACCGGCAGCTACTACGGCCAGACCGTGCAGATCTGGGCGGCCCTGGTCATGGCCTCGCTGCTCGGCATGGCCCTGGTCTTCGCCGTCGGCCTCGCCGAGCGCCTGACCCTGCGCGCGACCGGTGGCGCCGTGGCGGGAGCGGACAGATGAGCGACCGGCTCGCCGCGCGCTCCGCCAGCCGCCTGGCCGGTGGCCCGGGCAGCCGTCTCGGCGACGGCGCCGCGGCCGTGGCGCTGCTCGTCGCCTTCGCGCTGCCGGTCGGTCGCCTCGACGGTGCCGCCGTCGGCTGGCTCGAGCGGCCCCTGCTGCTGGCCAGCGGCCTGGTCGCGCTGGCCGCCGCCCTGGTCCTGGGCCTGCGGCGGCCGCACGGCGGCCCGGCGGCGCTGCTGGCCGCGCTCGCCGTGATCCTCGGCGCCCTCGGGCCGCTGACCGCGGTCGGCGGCACGCTGGAGACCGGCAGCGTCTCGCCGGGCCTCTGGGTCTATCTGGCGGGGCTCGGCTGGCTGGCCTGGCGGGCGCTCGAGCTGCTGTCGGAGCAGCGGCCGGCGAGCCGGCTGCTGGCGCGCGCCCAGGGCCTCGTCGTGCCGCTGCTGTTCGGCCTCTGGCTGCTCTACCTCTGGCAGCTGCTGACCATCGGCTTCGCGGTGCCGAAGGTGCTGCTGCCGGCGCCGAGCGACATCTGGAGCGTCGCGGCGGCCAGCACCGGGACGCTGTGGGCCGACTTCCGGCAGACCTTCCTCAAGGCGGTGCTGGCCGGCTTCGCGCTCGGCTCGGCCTCGGGCTTCGCCGTCGCCCTGCTGATCGACCGGGTGCCCTTCCTGCAGCGCGGCCTGCTGCCGCTCGGCAGCCTGGCCGGCGCGATCCCGATCGTCGGCATCGCGCCGATCATGGTCATGTGGTTCGGCTTCGACTGGCCGTCGAAGGCGGCGGTGATCGTCGTGATGACCTTCTTCCCGATGCTGATCAACACCATGGCCGGGCTCGCGGCGAGCGACCGGATCGTCGGCGACCTGATGCGCTCCTACGGTGCCAGCTACCGGCAGACCCTGGTCAAGCTGCGCCTGCCGGCGGCCCTGCCCTTCGTCTTCAACGCGCTGAAGATCAACTCGACCCTGGCGCTGATCGGCGCCATCGTCGCCGAGTTCTTCGGCACCCCGATCGTCGGCATGGGCTTCCGCATCTCGACCGAGGTCGGGCGGCTCAACGTCGAGATGGTCTGGGCGACGATCGCCGTGGCGGCCGTCTCCGGCTCGCTGTTCTACGGCGCTCTGGCCCTGGTCGAGCGGATGCTGACCTTCTGGCATCCGTCCTATCGCAAGGGGGGGACGTGACGGCAGCGCGCCGGCAGCAAGAACCGGACGCGGCCGCTGGACTTTCTCGGGAACCAAACGGGAGGCTTTGAGAAGAGATGAACAGGTTCGCAACCGGCATCCTGGCCGCCGCCGCGGTCGTCGGGATGACGCTCTCGGCCCAGGCGGCCGACAAGCTGACGCTGCAGCTGAAGTGGGTGACACAGGCCCAGTTCGGCGGCTACTTCGTCGCCCAGGACAAGGGCTTCTACAAGGACGAGGGGCTCGACGTCACGATCAAGCCGGGCGGCCCGGACATCAGCCCGGTCCAGGTCCTGGCCGGCGGCGGCGCCGACGTGATCGTCAACTGGATGCCCGACGCCCTGGCCGCGCGCGAGAAGGGCGTGCCGATCGTCAACATCGCCCAGGTCTTCAACCGCTCGGGCATGGAGCTGACCTGCCGCAAGGACAGCGGCGTCAAGACGCCGGCCGACTTCAAGGGCAAGACCCTGGGCGTCTGGTTCTACGGCAACGAGTATCCCTTCCTGGCCTGGATGGCCAAGCTCGGCTACTCGACCAAGGGCGGCGCCGACGGGGTGACGGTGCTGAAGCAGGGCTTCAACGTCGATCCGCTGCTGCAGAAGCAGGCGGCCTGCATCTCGACCATGACCTACAACGAGTACTGGCAGGTCATCGACGCCGGCATCCCGGCCGACGAGCTGATCGTCTTCAAGTACGAGGACCAGGGCGTCGCGACCCTGGAGGACGGCCTCTACACGACCGACGCCAACGTCAAGGACCCGGCGATGGCCGACAAGCTGGCGCGCTTCGTCAAGGCCTCGATCAAGGGCTGGGAGTACGCCCGCGAGCATCCCGACGAGGCGGCGATGATCACCCTGGATAACGACACCACCGGCGCCCAGACCGAGCATCACCAGAAGCAGATGGCCGGCGAGATCGCCAAGCTGATCACGCCGGGCGACAAGGGCATCGGCTGGCTCGACCCCAAGGCCTACGAGCGGACGGTCGACGTGCTGCTCGGCGGCCAGTCGGACCAGGTGATCACCAAGAAGCCGGAGGGCGCCTGGACCCACGCGATCTGGGAGAAGGCGACCGGCAAGATGTAGTTGCCGCGCGCGGGGCCGCGACAAGGAGAGGGGGCGCCGTCGGCGCCCCTTTTCGCATCCGTCTCCCATCCGTCATCCCGGGCGTTAGGCGAGCCCGAAAGCCGTGAGGCTTTCGGATGGCGAGCCTTGCGACCCGGGATCCAGGGCCAAGCGCTCGGACGACGGAGCTCATGGCCCTGGATCCCGGACAGCTCGCTTTGCCGCCGACAGCAGAGCTGTCGGGCAAGGCGGCTTCCGGGATGACGGTCTGCGGGGACGGGATGAGTTCGCGCCGCCTCCCCTGAGCTCGCCCCGCTACTCCGCCGCCTTGGCGCGGACGACCGGCTGCGGCGTCAGGACCTCGGCGCGGGTCTTCAGGGCGTCGTAGTAGCTGGCGAAGACCGGGCGGTCGACGTGGCGGCCGGCGCCCTTCTCGGCCCTGAGCTCGCCGTCGGCCCAGACCAGCCGGCCCCGGCTGACGGTGTGGCTGCAGACGCCGCGCACGGTCATGCCCTCGAAGATGTTGTAGTCGATGTTCTGGTGGTGGGTCCTGGCCGAGATCGTGCGGCTGGCCTCGGGGTCCCAGACCGCGATGTCGGCGTCGGATCCGACCTGGACCACGCCCTTGCGCGGGTAGATGTTGAAGATCTGCGCGGCGTTGGTCGAGGTGACGCGGACGAACTCGCTGGGCGTCAGGCGGCCGCTGTTGACGCCGTGGTGCCAGAGCACGGCCATGCGGTCCTCGACCCCCGCGGTGCCGTTCGGGATCTTGCGGAAGTCGTCGATGCCGGCGCGCTTCTGCGGGTCGCAGAAGCAGCAGTGGTCGGTCGCCGTGGTCTGCAGCATGCCGGCCTGCAGGCCCTGCCACAGCGCCTCCTGGTGCTCCTTGGAGCGGAACGGCGGGCTCATGACGTGGGCCGCCGCGACGCGCCAGTCCGGGTGGCGGTAGACCGAGTCGTCGATCAGCAGGTGGCCGGCCAGGACCTCGCCGAAGACCCGCTGGCCCTCCAGCCTGGCCCGCGTGATCGCCTCCAGCGACTGCTTGCAGGAGTTGTGGACGACGTAGAGCGGCACGCCCAGCACCTCGGCGATGCGGATCGCGCGGTTGGCGGCCTCGCCCTCGCATTCCGGCGGCCGCGACAGCGGATGGCCCTCGGGGCCGGTGATGCCGCGCTCGAAGATCTCCTTCTGCAGGCGGTAGACCAGCTCGCCGTTCTCGGCGTGCACCGTGCAGATCGCGCCGAGCTCGCGGGCCCGGCTGAAGGAGTTCACCAGCACCTCGTCGTCGCACATGATGGCGTTCTTGTAGGCCATGAAGTGCTTGAAGGAGTTGACCCCGTGCTCGCGGGTCAGGGTCTCCATGTCGCGATGGACGCTGTCGTCCCACCAGGTGACGGCGACGTGGAAGGAGTAGTCGGCGGCGGCCTTCTCGGCCCAGCCGCGCCACTTGTGGTAGGCGTCGAGCAGCGGCTCCTGCGGGTCGGGGATGACGAAGTCGATGATCATCGTGGTGCCGCCGGCGAGACCCGCCGCGGTGCCGCTATAGAAGTCCTCGCTCGCCACCGTGCCCATGAAGGGCAGCTGCATGTGGGTGTGGGGGTCGATGCCGCCCGGCAGCACGTACTGGCCGCCGGCGTCGACCAGCTCGGCCCCGGCCGGCGCCTCCAGCCCCTCGCCGAGCCCGACGATCTTCCCGTCCTCGCAGAGCACGTCGGCGCGGAAGCTCCGATCCGCGTTGACGACCGTGCCGCCCTTGATCAGCAAGGCCATGACAGCCTCCCTCTCGTTGCTGGCCATTCTCTGTCGGTCGCATGGCGCCGTTGGTCCGGCGATTCTTGACCATCTGGTCAGGAGTGTAGCGGAAGGCGGCGGGGCGAGGGAAGATGCGGCCGGCCGCGGCCAACGCGTCACGTCCGGACGTCCGGCGCCTCCCGGCCGAGGCGGGCGCGGATGCCGGCCAGCGCCTCGGCGGCGCGGGCGACGGGCGCGAGGGCGGTCTCGGGGGCCTCGGCCTGGCGAGCGGGATCCGGCTCGAAGCGCTCGAGGTAGACGCGCAGGGTTGCGCCGGCGGTGCCGGTGCCGGACAGGCGGAAGACCAGGCGCGCGGCCTCGCCGAAGACGATGCGGATGCCCTGGTGCTCGGCCCGCGAGCCGTCGACCGGGTCGGTGTAGGCGAAGTCGTCGGCGGCGGTCACGGTCAGCCCCTCGATCGCGCGGCCCGGCAGGCCACCCAGCAGGTCGCGCAGGGCCGCCATCAGGCCCTCGGCGGCGGCCTTGTCGACGGCCTCGTAGTCGTGGCGCGAGTAGTAGTCCCGGCCGTAGGCCGCCCAGTGCTCGGCCAGGATCCCGGCGACCGGCTGGCGCCGTACGGCCAGGATGTCGAGCCACAGCAGCACGGCCCAGAGGCCGTCCTTCTCGCGCAGGTGGTCGGAGCCGGTGCCGGCGCTCTCCTCGCCGCAGATCGTCGCCTTGCCGGCGTCGAGCAGCGTGCCGAAGAACTTCCAGCCGGTCGGCGTCTCGAAGCAGGGAATGCCCAGCTTCGCGGCGACGCGGTCGGCGGCGCGCGAGGTCGGCATCGAGCGGGCGATGCCGGCGAGGCCGCGGGCGTAGCCGGGCGCGAGGTGGGCGTTGGCCGCCAGGATCGCCAGGCTGTCGGAGGGCGTCACGTAGGCGCCGCGGCCGACGATCATGTTGCGGTCGCCGTCGCCGTCCGAGGCCGCGCCGAAGTCGGGCGCCTCGGGCCCGAGCAGCTCGTCGACCAGCGCCTTGGCGTAGACCGGGTTGGGGTCGGGGTGGCCGCCGCCGAAGTCGGGCAGCGGCACGCCGTTGACGACCGTGCCGGCCGGCGCCCCGAGCTCGCCTTCGAGCAGCGCCCTGGCATAGGGCCCGGTCACCGCGTGCATCGCGTCGAAGCGCATCCGGAAGCCGGAGGCGAAGAGCGCGCGGATCGCCTCGAAGTCGAACAGCCGGCGCATCAGGCCGGCGTAGATCGCCACGGGATCGACGACCTCGACCGCGAGGCCGCCGAGCATCCGCTCGCCCTCGGTCGTGAGGTCGAGGTCCGGCGCCTCGAGGATCCGGTACTGGTCGATCGTGCGGGTCCGGGCGTAGATCGCCTCGGTGACGCTTTCGGGCGCCGGGCCGCCGGCCGGGATGTTGTACTTGATGCCGAAGTCGCCGTCCGCGCCGCCGGGGTTGTGGCTGGCCGAGAGGATGATGCCGCCGTCGGTGCGGCGCTCGCGGATCACCGCCGAGGCGGCCGGCGTCGAGAGCAGGCCGTCGCGGCCGACCAGCACCCGCGCCGCGCCGTTGGCGGCCGCCATCTTCAGGATCGTCTGGATCGCCCGCTCGTTGAAGAAGCGGCCGTCGCCGCCGAGGGTCAGGGTCCGTCCGCCGATCCCGCCGACCGCATCGAAGATCGACTGGACGAAGGTCTCGAGGTAGCCGGGCTGCATGAAGGTGCGGGTCGTGGCGCGCAGCCCCGAGGTGCCGGGCTTCTGGCCCTCGAAGGGCGCCGTGCGGACGGTCCTGATCGTCATGCCGGCCTCCCGGGTCGGTCTGGAGCGACACGCTCGTAGAGCGCCCGGTAGGCTGCCGCCGAGCGCTGCCAGCCGACCGGGTGGCGCATCGCCCGGCGCATCATGGCCTGCCAGGCCGGCCGGTCGGCGTAGAGGCTGCAGGCCCGGTCGATCGCCCCGGCGAGCGCCTCGGCCGTGACCGGCGCGAACTGGAAACCGGTCGCGACATCGGCCGCGATCGCCGCCTCGTTGGCGTCGATCACCGTGTCGGCGAGGCCGCCGGTGCGCGCGACCAGCGGCAGGCAGCCGTAGCGCAGCCCGTAGAGCTGGGTCAGGCCGCAGGGCTCGAAGCGCGAGGGGATCAGGATGCAGTCGGCGCCGCCCTGCAGCAGGTGGGAGAGCGGCTCGTCGTAGCCGATCTCGACCCCGACCCGGCCGGGGTGGGCGGCCGCCGCGGCGCGCCAGCCGGCCTCGAGGTCGGCGTCGCCCGAGCCGAGCAGGGCGAGCCGGCCGCCGCGCCCGAGCAGGCGCGGCAGGGCCTCCAGCAGCAGGTCCAGACCCTTCTGGCGGGTCAGCCGGCTGACCACGCAGAACAGCGGCGCGTCCTCGGCCGGCTCCAGGCCGAAGCGCCGCTCCAGGGCGGCGCGGTTCCGCAGGCGCCGGGCCAGGCTGCGCTCCGAGTAGGTCGCGACCAGGGCCGGATCGCCGGCCGGGTCCCAGGCGTCGAGCTCGATGCCGTTCAGGATGCCGGAGAAATCGTCGCGCCGGGACGCCAGGATGCCCTCGAAGCCCAGGCCGAACTCCGGGGTCATCAGCTCGCGCGCATAGCCCGGGCTGACCGTCGTGATGCGGTCGGCCCAGACCAGCCCGGCCTTCAGGAAGCTGAGCCGGCCGTGATACTCGAAGCCCTCGATCCGGAACTCGGACGGCGGCAGGCCGAGTTCGGGGATCGTCGTCGCCGGGAACAGGCCCTGGAACGCGATGTTGTGGATCGTCGTCACGGTCCCGGCGGTCGCCTTCCGCTTCGCCGCCGGCCGGCCGAGGCGCAGCAGCGCGGGCGCCAGCCCGGCCTGCCAGTCGTGGGCGTGCAGCACCTCGGGCCGCCAGCCGTCGAGGCCGTGCCGGGCGACCCAGGCGCCGGCCGCACCGAGCGCACCGAAGCGCAGGTGGTTGTCCGGCCAGTCCCGGCCCGTTGCGTCGACGTAGGGATTGCCGGGCCGCTCATAGAGCGCCGGGGCGTCGAGCAGCAGCAGGTCGAGGCCCTGGTCCCGGACCGCGACCAGCCGCGTCCGGCCGCCCGGCAGCCGCTTCGGCTGCGCGACCTCCTCGCCCGCCGCCACCTGGCCGGCCAGCGCCGGATAGGCCGGCAGCAGGACCTTGACCGAGACCCCTTCGGCGGCCAGCGCCTTCGGCAGCGCCGCGACGACGTCCGCGAGGCCGCCGGTCTTGACGAAGGGCGCGCACTCGGACGCCACGAACAGGACCTGCATTCCCTACTCCCCCAAGACGGCCGGCCTACTGGCCCAAGGCGTCGATCATCGGCTGGGTGATCAGGCAGACGCCACCCTCGGTGCGGCGGAAGCGCCGGGCGTCGAGCGCCGGATCCTCGCCCACGGTCAGGCCCTCGGGAATGTGCACGCCGCGGTCGATCACGACGTCCTTGAGGCGCGCGTGCCGGCCGATCTCGACCCAGGGCAGGGCGACGACCCGCGACAGGCTGCCGTAGGAGTGGCAGCGGACATGGGTGAACAGCAGGCTCTGGTCGACGTGGCTGCCCGAGATGATGCAGCCGCCCGAGACCATCGAGCTGGTCGCCGAGCCGCGCCGGTCCTCCTCGTCGTGGATGAACTTGGCCGGCGGCGTGATCTCGGCATGGGTCCAGATCGGCCAGCGGCGGTCGTAGAGGTCGAGGCCGGGATTGAAGTCGGTCAGGTCGATGTTGGCCCGCCAGTAGGCGTCGATGGTGCCGACGTCGCGCCAGTAGACCTCGGCCTCCGGCCCGTCGCGCACGCAGGAGTCGCTGAGCTTGTGGGCGACGGCACCGCCCTCGCGGACGATCGCCGGGATGATGTCCCTGCCGAAGTCGTGGCTCGAGGCCGGGTCCGCCGCGTCGGCGCGCAGCCGCTCGATCAGGTGCTCCGAGCGGAACACGTAGATGCCCATCGAGGCGAGCGCCTTGTCCGGCGCACCGGGCATGCCGGGCGGATCGGCCGGCTTCTCCAGGAAGTCGATGATGCGCTGGCTCTCGTCGATGTGCATGACGCCGAAGGCCGAGGCCTCCTCGCGCGGCACCTCGACGCAGCCGACGGTGACGTCGGCGCCGCTCTCGACGTGCTGGGCCAGCATGATCTCGTAGTCCTGCTTGTAGATGTGGTCGCCGGCCAGGATCAGGATGTACTCGGGCGCGTAGCTCTGGATGATGTCAACGTTCTGGAACACCGCGTCGGCGGTGCCGAGGTACCAGTTGCGCTCGTCGACGCGCTGCGAGGCCGGCAGGATGTCCAGACCCTCGCCGCGGTCGGTGCTCAGGAAGTTCCAGCCGCGCTGCAGGTGGCGGATCAGCGAATGCGCCTTGTACTGGGTCGCGACGCCGATGCGCCGGATGCCCGAGTTGATCGCGTTCGACAGGGCGAAGTCGACGATCCGGCTCTTGCCGCCGAAGGGGACGGCGGGCTTGGCGCGCCTGTCGGTCAGCTCCTTCAGGCGGCTGCCGCGGCCGCCGGCCAGGACGAAGGCCATGGAGTACCGGGCGATCTGATGGTGCGACGCGTCGGGCATTTCCGTCTCCCTTCCCCTGATTGTTCTCTTTGTCCGCCTGCCGGCCGAGCGCCCGGCCGGGCAGCCGCTCAGAATTCCGTCTCGGCGTTCCAGATCTCCTTGGCGTAGCCGCGGATCGCGCGGTCCGACGAGAACCAGCCGCAGCGCGCGACGTTGAGCACCGCGCTGCGGGTCCAGGCCGCGCGGTCACGCCAGGCCGCGTCGATCGCGCGCTGGCGCTGCCAGTAGGCCTCGAAGTCGGCGCAGACCAGGAAGCGGTCGTGGCCGCGCAGATCCTCGACGATCGCCCGGAAGCGCTCCGGCTCGTCGGGCGAGAAGCGGCCGCTCGCGATCTGCTCGACCGCCTCCGCGAGCCGCGGCGAGGCGGCGATGCAGGCGGCGGGGGCGTAGCCCTCGGCCCGGCGCCGGGCGACCTCCTCCGCGGTCAGGCCGAAGATGAAGATGTTCTCCTCGCCGACGCGGTCTCGGATCTCGACGTTGGCGCCGTCCAGCGTGCCGACGGTCAGCGCGCCGTTGAGGGCGAGCTTCATGTTGCCGGTGCCCGAGGCCTCGAGTCCCGCCGTCGAGATCTGCTCGGAGAGGTCGGCCGCCGGGATCAGCCGCTCGGCCATCGAGACGTTGTAGTTCGGCGGGAAGGCGACCTGCAGCCGGCCGCGCACCGCCGGGTCGTCGTTGACCGTGCGGGCGACGTCGTTGATCAGCTTGATGATCAGCTTGGCCATCCGGTAGCCGGGCGCCGCCTTGCCGCCGAAGACCTTCACGCGCGGCGTCCAGTCCACCTCGGGCGCCTGCCGCATCGCGTTCCAGAGCGCGACCGTCTCGAGCAGGTTGAGCAGCTGCCGCTTGTACTCGTGGAAGCGCTTGATCTGGACGTCGAGCAGGGTCTCGGGGGCGAGCTCGATGCCGGCCTGCTCGGCGAGCCAGGGCGCCAGCCGCACCTTGTTGGCGCGCTTGGCGGCGGCGAAGCGCTCGCGGAAGGCCGCATCGTCGGCGAGCGGCACCAGGGCCTCGAGGCGGTCGAGGTCGGCGACCCAGCCGTCGCCGATCGCCTCCTGCAGCAGGGCGCGCAGCGGCGGGTTGCAGCCGTGGAGCCAGCGCCGCGGCGTGACGCCGTTGGTCTGGTTGACGATGCGCTCCGGGTGCAGGGCGTGCAGCCCGCCGAACACCGTCTCCTGCATCAGCCGGGTGTGCAGCGCCGAGACGCCGTTGACGCGGCGCGCCGCGACGAAGGCGAGCGTGCCCATGCGGACCTCGCCGTCGCCGAGGATCGCCGTGCCGTCGTCGGACGGGCGTCCGGCGGCCGCGCTCTCGCGGGCGTGGCGCGCGTCGATGCGCTCGACGATCTCGAGGTGGCACGGCAGGACCCGCCCCAGCAGCTCCGCGGGCCAGCGCTCCAGCGCCTCCGGCAGCAGCGTGTGGTTGGTGTAGTGCAGACAGCCGCGCGCAATGTCGAAGGCCGCGTCGAAGGCAAGGCCGCGCTCGTCGACCAGCAGGCGGATCAGCTCGGGCCCGGCGATCGCCGGATGGGTGTCGTTGAGCTGGATCGCGACCTTGTCGGGCAGCGCGGCGAGATCGCCGTGCCGGCGCTCGAAGCGCTGCAGGATGTCGCGGATCGAGGCGGCGGTGAAGAAGTACTCCTGCTTCAGGCGCAGCTCGCGCCCCTGCGGCGTCGAATCGTCGGGATAGAGCACCCGGCTGATCGTCTCGGCCAGCACGGCGGGGGTGGCGGCGCCCAGGAAGTCGCCGCGATTGAAGGCCTGCAGCTCGAACTCGCGGGTCGGCTTGGCGCTCCAGAGCCTGAGGGTGTTGACCCAGCGGCCCTGCCAGCCCGGCACCGGGGTGTCGTAGGCGACGGCGATCACGGTCTCCGCGGGATGCCACGCGCCGGCATCGCCCGCGCCCGGCCCGACGCTGCCGCCGAAGCCGATCGGGAAGCTCGCCTCCGGTCGCTCGAACTCCCAGGGATGGGGCTGCGCCAGCCAGTCCTCGGCCTCCTCGGCCTGCCAGCCCGCCTCGAAGCTCTGCCGGAACAGGCCATGGTCGTAGCGGATGCCGTAGCCGAGGCCGGCGACGCCGACCGCCGACATCGAGTCGAGGAAGCAGGCCGCCAGGCGCCCGAGGCCGCCGTTGCCGAGCGCCGCGTCCGGCTCGTCGCGGACCAGCGCGTCGTAGTCGACGCCGAGCCCGGCCATGGCCTCCCGGGCCGCGCTCTCCAGCCCCAGGTTGGCGACCGCGTCGTCGAGCAGTCGGCCGATCAGGAACTCCATCGAGAGGTAGTAGACGCGCTTGCGGTCCGCGGCGTTGATGCGCTCGGCGGTCTGGAACCAGGGCACGACGATGCGGTCGCGGATCGCGTAGGACAGCGCGAGGCGCCAGTCCGCCAGACGTGCCGCCGTGGCTCCCCGGCCGATCGAGAAGACCAGGTGCTGCCCGACCCGCTCGCGCAGCTCGGCGGCGGAGACCGCGCCGGCATCGGGGGGAACTGTCAGCCCGACCTCGTCCATCTGCTCCCTGTCCCTTTCTCCCGCGGCGCCAAGAGGCCATAGCGGGGTGTCGCTGTCAATAACTAAATCAGAGTGGTTTTATAATCTGGCTTTCCGTCACGGCTCCTTCTCCCAGGGCGGCACCGGCGAGAAGCAGCCGACAAGATAGTCGATGAACAGGCGCACCTTGGCCGGAAGGTTCCGCTTGTCGGCATAGAGGGCCAGGATGTCGGAGCTCTCGTCGGCATAGTCGGGCAGCAGCCGGACCAGCCGGCCGCTCTCGAGGTCGCCGCCGATCAGGTAGGTCGAAAGCCGTGCGACGCCGATTCCGGCGAGCGCCGCGTGGTAGATCGCGTCGGCGCTGTTGGCCTCGAAGTTGCCGCTCGGCAGGCAGAGGGTCTCGCCGTCCGGCAGCTCCAGGTGCCAGTCGTTCCACTTCGCCACGGTCGAGAGGCGCAGGCAGTTGTGCCGGGCGAGATCGGCCTGGCGCTCGGGCGGGCCCTGGCGCGCGAGATAGGCCGGCGCGGCGCAGATGACCCGCCGGTTCCGGGCGATCTTGCGGGCGAAGACCGAGCTCTGGTCGAGCTGCTCGGTGAAGCGCACGGCGACGTCCGCCTCGTCCTCGGCGAGGTCGATCCGCCGGTCGGTCAGCTCCAGCGACACCCGGAGGTCGGGGTAGCGGTCGAGGAAGGCCGGCAGCACCGGGATCAGCTGGGCCTTGCCGAAGGCCACGGTCGCGACGACCCGCAGCACGCCCTGGGGATGGGCGCTGACCGCCGAGGCGAAGCGCTCGGCCTCGGCGACGCGCGCCGCGACGTCGGCGCAGGAGCGGTAGAAGGCCTTGCCCTCGCCGGTCGGCGAGAGGCCCTGGCTGGTGCGGTTCAGCAGCCGCACCCGCAGGCGGTCCTCGAGGTGGCCGATCTGCCGGCTGACCGCCGAGGGCGTGTGGCCCAGCTCGCGCGCCGCCGCCGAGAAGCTTGCGCACTCGACGACCTTGGCGAAGAGGATCATCTGGCTCGAGAGATCCATGCCCTGCCTTCCGCTGTGCCGGCGACGCACAGGCGCTTCGACCCGCGAGCGACTTCGCGGCGCCGGCCGCCAGTCCTATTTGTGCAGTGCAACATGAGAGGCCCGGTGCCGCGGCGACCGAAGGACAGTCGCCGGCCGGAGGGCGCCCGCCAACGATGCGGGCCGCCCCGGCGTGACGGACGGCCGGACCTCGCGACGGAAAGGAACTGCATCATGACCGCCAACTTCCTCGACCCCTCCGATTTCCCTGCCAGCCCGCTGCGGCGTTTCGGCCAGGCGATCGCGGAGCTCCGCCAGCGGGCCTTGCTGGCCGCCGACCGTCGAGCCCGGATCGCCCGCATCGTCCGCGAGCTCGAGAGCTACTCCGACCGCGGGCTCGCCGATCTCGGCGTCGCGCGCTGCGACATCCCCCGGATCGCACGAGCCAGCGTCGACGGCGCGCGGCCGGCGCGCTGACCGGCTCCGGTCTTCCCGTTCGTTCGTGGCGGCAGACCGGCCTTGCCGGCCGGCCGCGTCGGTTAGGCTCTGGCCGGGACGACGGCGCCGAGCCCGGCCGCCGTCCGTGCCAGGGCGGTGACCGCTGCCCAGTCGCCGGCCGCGACCAGCCCCCTGGGCGCGACCCAGGAGCCGCCGACGCAGAGCACGTTGGGCAGCCTCAGGTAGTCGGGCGCGTTCGCCGCGCCGATGCCGCCGGTCGGGCAGAAGCTCAGCCCCTTGAGCGGGCTGGCCCAGGCCTCGAGCACCGGCACGCCGCCATTGGCCTCGGCCGGGAAGAACTTCAGGATCTCGAGGCCCCGCTCGGCGCCGGCCATCGCCTCGCTCGGCGTCGCGACGCCGGGCAGCATCGGCAGGCCGGCCTCCTCGGCGGCGTCGAGCACCCTGGCGCTGAGCCCGGGCGAGACGCCGAAGCGGGCCCCGGCCTCGCGGGCGGCGCGCACGTCGGCCGGGCTGCGCAGCGTGCCGGCGCCGACCACCGCGCCGGGCGCGGCCTCGGCCATGATCCGGATCGCCTCCAGGGCCGCCGGGGTGCGCAGCGTCACCTCCAGGGCCTTGAGGCCGCCGGCGACCAGCGCCCGGGCCAGCGGCGCCGCATGGGCGATCTCCTCGACGACCAGCACCGGCACGACCGGGGCAAGGCGGCAGACTTCAGCGATCGACAGCGGCATGCTCATCCTTTCAGCTCCTTGATCCGGCCGACCAGGCCGCGGGTCGAGGCGTCGCCCGCCAGCGGCGCGTCGTCGCGCAGCGCGGGGATCAGGGCGCCGGCCAGGGCCTTGCCGAGCTCGACGCCCCACTGGTCGTAGGAGTTGACGTCCCAGATCGCGCCCTGGACGAAGACCTTGTGCTCGAAGAGCGCGATCAGCCGGCCGAGCGAGAAGGGGTCGAGCTCGCCGAACAGGATCGTCGTCGAGGGCCGGTCGCCGGGGAAGGTGCGGTGCGGCACCAGCCGCGCGATCTCCTCCGGGCTCCGGCCGGCGGCCGTCATCTCGGCCTCGACCTCCTCGGCGCTGCGGCCGAAGGCCAGGGCCTGGCCCTGGGCGAGGCAGTTGGCGAGCAGCAGGGCGTGGTGCTCCGGATCGGCCCGGCGCGGCCGGGCGGCGGCGACGAAGTCGACCGGCACGACGTCGGTGCCCTGGTGCAGCAGCTGGAAGAAGGAGTGCTGGGCATTGGTGCCCGGCTCGCCCCAGATCACCGGGCCGGTCGCCGTCGCGACCGGGCGGCCGTCGCGGGTCACGCGCTTGCCGTTCGATTCCATGTCGAGCTGCTGGACGTAGGCCGGGAAGCGCTCGAGCCGCTGGTCGTAGGGGATCAGCGCGACGGTCGGCCAGCCCAGGGCGTTGCGCCGCCAGATCCCGACCAGGCCGAGCAGCACCGGCAGGTTCCTGGCCAGCGGCGCCTCCCTGACGTGCTGGTCCATCGCCGCGGCGCCGGCCAGGAAGGCGCGGAAGCGCGCGGCGCCGATGCCGATCGCCAGCGACAGGCCGATCGCCGACCAGAGCGAGTAGCGCCCGCCGACCCAGTCCCAGAAGCCGAAGACCCGCTCGGCCGGGATGCCGAACGCGGCGCAGCCGGCGAGGTTGGTCGAGACCGCGGCCATCTGCCTCTCGGCATGGGGGCCGAGCCAGTCGCGCGCGAGCCGCGCGTTGGCCATGGTCTCCAGCGTCGTGAAGGTCTTCGACGAGACGATCACCAGGGTCCGCGCGGGATCGAGGTCGGCGACCGTGTCGGCGAGGTGCGCGCCGTCGACGTTGGAGACGAAGTGCAGCCGCGGCCCGTCGCGGTCGGGGCTGAGCGCACGGGCGGCCATGGCCGGGCCCAGGTCCGAGCCGCCGATGCCGATGTTGACGACGTCGCTGACGGGGCCGCCGGCGCCCGCGACCTCGCCCCGCCGCACCGCTTCCGCGAAGCCCAGGAAGCGGTCGAGCGTGCCGGCGACGTCGTCGCCGGCCGGCGGCTCGGCGCCGCCGCGCAACGCCATGTGCAGCACCGCCCGCTCCTCGGTCAGGTTGACCGGCTCGCCGGCGACCAGGGCGTCGCGCAGCGCCTCGACCCCGGCGGCGCGGGCGAGCTCGACGAGGGCCGCGAGCGCCTGCCCGTCGAGCTTCTCCTTGGAGAGGTCGATCGTCAGGTCGTCGAGGCGGAAGCAGAGCCCGCCGAAACGCCCCGCGTCGGCTGCGAAGAGCTCGCGCAGGTGGATCGGCCGGAGCCGCTCGGCCTCGGCCCGGACGGCGCGCCAGGCCCTGTCCAATGCGTCTGGGCGGTCCATCGTCGCTCCTCTTCTTCTTGTTCTTCAGACCGCGACGGCGGCGCCGGTCTCGGCCGGGCCGACGGCGGCGCGGAAGGCGCCGAACAGCTCGCGGCCGATGCCCTCGTGGTTCGCCGAGAGGTCCGGCCGGGCCGGCTCGCGGGCGGCGAACTCGGTGGCGTCGACCAGCACCTCCAGCGTGCCCGCCTGCGCGTCGAGCCGCACCCGGTCGCCGTCGCGCAGCCGCGCGATCGGCCCGCCGTCGGCGGCCTCCGGCGTCAGGTGGATCGCCGCCGGCACCTTGCCGGAGGCGCCCGACATGCGCCCGTCGGTGACCAGCGCCACCTTGTGGCCGCGGTCGAGCGTGACGCCGAGCGCCGGGGTCAGGGAATGCAGCTCGGGCATGCCGTTGGCCTTCGGGCCCTGGAAGCGGACCACGACGACCAGGTCCCGGTTCAGCTCGCCGGCCTTGAAGGCGGCCTTGACCGCGTCCTGGTCGTGGAACACGCGCACCGGCGCCTCGACCAGGTGGTTCTCGGGCTTGACCGCCGAGACCTTGACGACGGCGCGGCCGAGGTTGCCTTCGAGCAGCTTCAGCCCGCCGCTCGGCTGAAAGGGGTCGGCGGCCGGCCGCAGGATCTCGCGGCTGCCGCTCTCGACGGCGCCGGCGCCCCAGACGACCTGGGCCTCGCCGTTCGCGCCGGGCGCCAGCCGCGGCTCCTCGGTGTAGCGCCTCAGGCCCGGCCCGGCGATGGTCATGACGTCGTCGTGCAGCAGGCCCGCCTCCAGCAGCTCCCCGATCATGTAGCCGAGGCCGCCGGCGGCATGGAAGTGGTTCACGTCGGCGAGGCCGTTCGGATAGACCCGCGCCATCAGCGGCGTCGCCCCCGAGATCTCGGCCATGTCCTGCCAGTCGATCTGCACGCCGGCGGCGCGCGCCATGGCGACCAGGTGCAGCACCAGGTTGGTCGAGCCGCCGGTCGCGTTGAGCCCGACCATGCCGTTGACGAAGGCGCGCTCGTCGAGCACCTCGGAGACTGGGGTGAAGGCGTTGCCCCGGGCGGTGATCGCCAGCGCGCGGCGCGCTGCCTCGGCGGTCAGGGCGTCGCGCAGCGGCGTGTTCGGGTTGACGAAGCTGGCGCCCGGCAGGTGCAGGCCCATGAACTCCATCAGCATCTGGTTGGTGTTGGCCGTGCCGTAGAAGGTGCAGGTGCCCGGCCCGTGGTAGCTCGCCATCTCCGCCTGCAGCAGCTCGTCGCGGCCGATCTCGCCGGACGCGAAGCGCTGGCGGATCTTCGACTTCTCGTCGTTCGGCAGGCCGGAGGTCATCGGCCCGGCCGGCGCGAAGACCGCCGGCAGGTGGCCGAAGGTCGCGGCCGCGATGACCAGGCCCGGCACGATCTTGTCGCAGACGCCGAGGAAGATCGCCGCGTCGAAGCAGTTGTGGCTGAGCGCGACCCCGGCGGCGAGCGCGATGACGTCGCGCGAGAACAGCGACAGCTCCATGCCGGGCTGGCCCTGCGTGACGCCGTCGCACATCGCCGGCACGCCGCCGGCGACCTGCGCCGTGCCGCCGGCCTCGCGCGCCGCCTTCTTGATCAGCTCGGGGAAGCGCTCGAAGGGCTGATGGGCCGAGAGCATGTCGTTGTAGGCCGTGACGATGCCGATGTTGCCGCTGGCCTGGCCGGCGATCGCCGCCTTGTCGCGGCCGCTCGCGGCGGTCACGTGGGCGAGGTTGCCGCAGCTGAGGTGCGCGCGCGCCGGCCCGGCCTCGATGGCGCGGCGGCAGCGCGCCAGGTAGCGGCCGCGGCTGGCGCTCGAGCGCCGGCGGATGCGCTCGGTCACGGCTTCGATGGTGGGATGCATGGCGGCCTCCTGAAGGTCATTCGGCGAAGTGGACGAGGGCGCCGTCGAGCAGCGCGCAGACCGGCGCCGCGCGCGGATCGCCGATCGAGACGGCCCGCTCCAGCGCGGCGCGCTTGTCGGCACCGGCGATGAGGATGTGCCGCTCGCCGGCGGCCGCGAGCACGCGGGCCGGGAGCGTGATGCGGGGCTCGCCGCTGCCCGGCTGCACGGTCGCCACCGCGGCCGGCGCATCGGGGGCCAGGGCGGCCTCGAGCCCGGGCGCGCCGGGGAACAGCGAGGCGGTGTGCAGGTCCGTGCCCAGGCCGAGCACGGCGAGGTCGAGCGGCAAGGCCAGCCGTTCCAGCGCGGCGGCCGTTGCGGCCAGGCTTTCCCCGGGCTCGGCGCCGCCGTCGTAGAGCGGCACGAAGGTCGCAGCGGCGGCCCGGCCGGCGAGCAGCGTCTCGCCGAGCAGCCGCCGGTTCGAGCGCGGGTCCGAGGTCGGCACCCGGCGCTCGTCGGTCAGGGTCACCGTCACCGCCTGCCAGGGCAGCCCGGCGGCGCCGAGCCGGCTCAGCATCGGACCGGGCGTCGTGCCGCCCGGTACCGCGATGCGGGCCCGGCCGGTCTGCTCGACGCGTTGGCGCAGGCGATCGGCCAGGCGCCCGGCGAGCCCCGCGGCGAGGGCCTCGCGCGTCGGATAGACCAGGATCTCGGGGGCGGCCTGGCTCACGCCGCGATCTCCCGCCAGCGCCGGCCGTCGCGGTGCATCAGCATCAGCGCATCCTCGGGGCCGGAGGAGCCGGGATCGTAGGGTGCCGGCCGGTCGCCGCGCTCGTCCCAGGCGGCGATGATCGGGTCGACCCAGGCCCAGGCGGCCTCGACCTCGTCGCCGCGCATGAACAGCGTCTGGTCGCCGCGGATCACGTCCATGACCAGCCGCTCGTAGGCGTCCGGCATCCGGAGGTGGGCCTGGGCGAGCCGGTCGGCGAAGGTCATGTCGAGCTCGGCCGGGGCCAGGCGCAGGCCGCCCGGGCCGGGATCCTTGATGGTCATGCCGAGGGTGATGCCCTCGTCGGGCTGCAGGCGGATCGCCAGCACGTTCTGGCCGGTGCGGCCGGCCGAGCCCGGGAAGATCGAGTGGGGCGCGGGCTTGAAGGCGATCGCGATCTCCGAGACCCGGGCGCGCAGCCGCTTGCCGGTGCGCAGGTAGAAGGGCACGCCGGACCAGCGCCAGTTCGCGACCTCGGTCTTCAGGGCGACGAAGGTCTCGGTGCGGCTCTCCGCCGATTCCGCGTCCGCGGCATAGGCGGGCGTGCCGTTGGCCGCGGCGTACTGGCCGCGCACCACCGCCTCGAGGTCGGTGACCGGGGCGAGGGCGCGCAGCACCTTCAGCTTCTCGTCGCGCACGGCGTCGGGCTCGAAGCGCGCCGGCGGCTCCATGGCGATCAGGCAGAGCAGCTGCAGCAGATGGTTCTGCACCATGTCGCGCATCGCGCCGATGCCGTCGTAGTAGGGGCCGCGCTTCTCGACGCCGACGCTCTCGGCCACGGTGATCTGGACGTGGTCGATGTGCCGGGCGTTCCACAGCGGCTCGAAGAGCGCATTGGCGAAGCGCAGGGCCATCAGGTTCTGGACCGTCTCCTTCCCCAGGTAGTGGTCGATCCGGTAGATCTGGTGCTCTCCGAAGTGGCCGGCGAAACAGGCATTGAGCGCGCGCGCCGAGGCGAGATCGTGGCCGAGCGGCTTCTCGATGACGATCCGCGAATCGGGCCGCGCCAGACCGGCGCCGTGCACCCGCTCGGCGACCTGGCCGAAGAAGCGGGGCGCGACCGAGAGATAGAAGGCGCGCGGCCGCTCGTCGGCATCGGGCAGGGCGGCGCTGAGCTGGCCCCAGCCGTCGCTCGACAGGGCGTCGAGGCGGACATAGTCGATCGTCGAGAGGAAGCGCCGGCGGGCATCGGGGTCGAGTTCGCCGGCGCCGACGAACTCCTCGAGCGCGGCGTCCGCCATGCGCCGGAAGCCGTCCCTGTCCAGCTCGCCGCGCGCGGCGCCGACGATGCGTGCCTCGTCGGGCATCTGGCCGTCGTGGAGCCGGTGGTAGAGCGCCGGGATCAGCTTGCGCCGGGCCAGGTCGCCGGTCGCGCCGAAGACGACGAGATCGAAGGGGTCGACCGGGACGATGCGTGCGACCATCAGGTGATCTCCTCGGCGAGGGACGGCAACTCGGCGCGCCGCGGCAGGTCGGCGCCGCGGCGGGTGCAGGTGATCGCGGCGGCGCCGACGGCGAAGTCCAGGAGCCGGCCGACCTGCTCGCGATCGAGCGCGTCGAGCGCGGCCCGCCGGCGCACCCCGGCCTCGGCGAGACCGGCGATCAGCGCGGCCTGGAAGGTGTCGCCGGCGCCGACCGTGTCGACCACGGCGACCGGCCGCCCCGGCATCGCGACCCGGCCGGCCGCCGAGAAGGCTTCGGCGCCCTCCGCGCCGCGGGTCACGACGACCAGGCCGGCCCCGGCCGAAAGCCAGTGCCCGGCGATCTCGGCGGCGCCGGTCCCAGGATAGAGCAGCGCCAGGTCCTCGTCGCTGACCTTGACCAGGTCGCTGAGGCGCAGGAAACGGTCGACCCGGTCGCGCCAGAGGCCGGTGTCGGGCTCGACGGTGAGCCGGACGTTGGGATCGAGGCTGACCAGGCGGCGGCCGGCCTCGCGCTCGATCAGCGCCAGCAGGCTGGAGCCGACCGGCTCGACGGCGAGCGAGTAGGAGCCGGCGTGCAGCCCCCAGACCTCGGGGCCGAGCGCCGGCAGCTGGTCGGGCCGGACGCTGCGGTCGGCGGCACCCTCGCCGTAGAAGGCGTAGACCGGCACGCCGTCGGCGCCGAGATCGACGAGGCTGAGCGTGCTCGGCCGCGCGCTGCGGACCAGGAGGTCCGTCGCGACCCCCTCCCGGTCCAGCGCCTCGACCAGCCGGGTGCCGAGCCGGTCGGTCGAGATGCCGGTGAAGAGCGCCGCCGGCTGGCCGAGCCGGGCCAGCCCGACGGCGACGTTGAAGGGCGAGCCGCCGATCCGCGCGTCGAAGCGGAGGCTGTGCTCCGCCTCGACGGCGAACAGGTCCCAGAGCGCCTCGCCGCAGACCAGGAACATCAGTGCACCGCGGGGCTCGGCGTTCCGGGGCGCGGCGCGGCGCCGGCGGCGAGGCCGGCCGGCTGGGCGACCTCCTCCGGCGGCTCCATCGCGCCGGTCATGATCGCGACGGCATCGGACATCGAGAAATCCTCCGGCCGGATGACGGCGTGGCGGCGGCCCAGACGATGGATATGGATGCGGTCGGAGACCTCGAAAACGTGCGGCATGTTGTGGCTGATCAGGACGATCGGCAGGCCCTTGGCCTTGACGTCCTGGATCAGGTCGAGCACGCGACGGCTCTCCTTGACGCCGAGCGCGGCGGTCGGCTCGTCCATGATCACCGCGGTCCGGGCGAAGGCCGCCGCCCGGGCGACGGCGACGCCCTGGCGCTGGCCGCCCGACAGGGTCTCGACTGGCTGGCCGATGTTCTGGATGGTCAGCAGGCCGAGCTCCGAGAGGCGCTGGCGCGCCTGGCGGTGCATCTCGCGCCGGTCGAGCAGCCGGCACCAGCGTCCGAGCGGGCCCTTCTGGCGGATCTCGCGCCCCAGGAACATGTTGTCGGCGATCGACAGGGCCGGCGACAGCGCGAGGGTCTGGTAGACCGTCTCGATGCCGGCGTCGCGGGCGGCCATCGGGCCGTCGAAGCGCACCGCCTGGCCGTTGAGCTCGATCGTGCCCTCGTCCGGGGTCACGGCGCCGCAGAGCGCCTTGATCAGGGTCGACTTGCCGGCGCCGTTGTCGCCGATCACCGCGAGGATCTCGCCGGGGTAGAGATCGAAGTCGGCTCGGTTCATGGCGGTCACGTTGCCGTAGCGCTTGACGAGACCGCGCGCCTTCAGGACCGGGTTCATGGCGAAACCTTTCTCAGCCACTGGTCGATCGCGACCGCGACGATGATGAGGGCGCCGACGGCGAACTGCTGCCAGAGGACGTCGACGCCGGAGAGGTTGAGGCCGGAGCGGAACACGCCGACGATCAGCGCGCCGACCAGCGTGCCGAGGATCGAGCCACGCCCGCCGAACAGCGAGCAGCCGCCGATGACAACGGCCGTGATGGCGTCGAGGTTGCCCTCGTAGAAGCTCTGCGGGCTGACCGAGCCGACGCGGCCGATCGCGACCCAGGCGCCGAGCGCGCAGAGGAAGCCGGCCACGACGTAGACCGAGATCAGGACCCGGCCGGTCGGGATGCCGGACAGCGTCGCCGCGTCGCGGTCATCGCCGATGGCGTAGACGTGGCGGCCCCAGGCGGTCTTGTTCAGCAGGAACCAGAAGAGGCCGAAGAGCAGCAGCATCAGGATCGCGCCGCCGGTGAACTGGGCGCCGCCGAGGGCGAAGCGGTCGCCCCAGAACTTGAGCAGCGGCGCCGCCGCGTCGATGTCCTGGCTGCGGATCGACTCGCCGCCCGAGAGCCAGAGGTTGAGCGCGAAGAAGATCTTCCACGCGCCCAGGGTGACGATGAAGGGCGGCAGGCGGAACAGCGTCACGAGCACGCCGTTGAAGGCGCCGCAGAGCACGCCGATCAGCAGGCCGACCGGGATCGCGACGAGCGTCGGCACGCCCAGGTTGACGGCCAGGCTGCCCATGACCACGGAGCTCAGCACCATGATCGCCGCGACCGAGAGGTCGATGCCGGCGGTCAGGATGATCAGCGTCTGGGCGACGCCGAGGACGCCGATGATCGTCACCTGCTGGATGATCAGCGTCATGTTGAACGCGGTGAAGAAGTTGCCGGCGACCGTGCCGAAGACGGCGACCGACAGTGCGAGCACGACGATCGGGACGGCGGTCGGGTTGACGTGCAGGAAGTGATGGAGCTGCTGCAGGGGGCTGCGCTTCACGGCTTCGAAGCGGGCGACCTCGCCGCCCGTGCCGGCCGCCTTCTCGAAATCCTGCATGTCTCTGGCCTGGGCCATTGGATTCCTCCCGTTGCTGAACGACAGGGCGGGCATCGTTGCCCGTACCGCACGCGGGTGACCGCTCAGCCCCAGCAGAGCTTCAGGCCCTCCTCGGAGGTGATCGAGGGGATGCCGTCGATCGGCTTGTCCGTGACCAGCTGGACGCCGGTGTCGGTGAAGTCGAGCCCCGGCGTCGGCTTAGGCCTGGCGCCGGTCCTGGCGTAGTCGACCACCGCCTCGATGCCGAGCGAGGCCATGCGCAGCGGGAACTGCATGGAGGTCGCGCCGATCACGCCCGCCTTGACGTTCTTGACGCCCGGGCAGCCGCCGTCGATCGAGACGATCGTCGCCTGGCTGTCGAGCCCGAAGGAGCGCAGCGCCTCGTAGGCGCCGGCCGCCGCCGGCTCGTTGATCGTGTAGACGAGGTTGAGCGACGGATTGCGCTGCATCAGGTTCTCCATCGCGCGGCGGCCGCCCTCTTCGGCGCCCTGCGTGATGTCGTGGCCGACGATGCGGCCGTCCTTCTCGTCGCCGATCTGCTTCGGGTTGCCGATGTCGATGCCGAAGCCCTCGAGGAAGCCCTGGTCGCGGGCGACGTCGACCGAGATCTGGTTGGCGTTGAGGTCGAGCATGGCGATCTTGGCGTCCTCGGCCTTGTCGCCGAGCCGCGCCTTCGCCCACTCGCCGATCAGCTGGCCGGCCTTGAAATTGTCGGTCGCGAAGGTCGCGTCGGCGGCCGAGGCGGGATCGAGCGGCGTGTCCAGGGCGATGACCAGCAGGCCGGCCTTGCGGGCCCGGGCCAGCGCCGGCACGACCGCCGCCGAGTCGGAGGGCGTGATCAGGATGCCCTTGGCACCGGCGGCGATCAGGCTCTCGATCGCCTCGACCTGGCTCTCGACGTCGCCGTCGTACTTGCCGGCATAGGAGCGCAGCTCGACGCCGAGCTCCTTGGCCTTCGCCTCGGCGCCCTCGCGCATCTTCACGAAGAAGGGGTTGGTGTTGGTCTTGGTGACCAGGCCGACGATGGTGTCGGCCGCGGCAGCCGGTCCGGCGGCCAGGCAGGCGGCCAGGACGGTCGAAGCCATGAGGCGCAGTGCTCGTGTCATGTCGCTTCCTCCTCGAGCTTGGTTCCCTCCGCGGCGCCCGGTCCTTCTTGGCGGGATCGGCTGCGCCGTCGATGACAGGAAGCCATGGGCGGCCTCCTGGGTCAATAAATAAATCACATTGAGTTTGTTATTTGCTTCTCGTCCGGACCATGGTATATCGCGCAGCATCGGCAGCGGTATCGATGCGGCGGGGAGGCGGCATGAGGGGCGGCGACAGCAGTGGGCTCAGGGCCTACAACGAACGGCTCATCCTGAACGCGATCCTGCGCGCCGGCGCCCTGTCGAAGGCGGAGATCGCGCGCGCGACCGGGCTGAGCGGCCAGGCCGCCTCGGTGATCGTCAACCGCCTGCTCGAGGACGGGCTGCTGATCAAGCGCGACAAGGTGCGCGGCCAGGTCGGCCAGCCCTCGACGCCGATCGCCGCCAACCCCTCGGGGGCCTTCTCGCTCGGCGTCAAGATCGGCCGGCGCAGCGTCGACGCGGTGCTCGTCAACCTGCTCGGCGAGGTCATCGCCAGCCGCAGCCAGAGCTACCGCGTGCCCTATCCCGAGGCGACCGTCGAGACGGCGGCCCGCCAGGCGAACGGCCTGCTCGCCGAGCTCGACGAGGCCCGCCGCGAGCGGGTCGTCGGGCTCGGCATCGCGATGCCCGGCGAGCTGCACGGCTGGGCCACGGAGCTGGGGCTGGCGGCGGACGCGCTCGCCGGCTGGCGGGAGATCGATGCCGCGCGCGCCCTGGAGGAGGCGACGGGGCTGTCCTCGGCGCTCTACAACGACGGCACCGCCGCCTGCGCCGCCGAGATGATCGTCGGCGACGGCATCGTCCGGCGCAGCGCGCTCTACGTCTACCTCGGCACCTTCATCGGCGGCGGCGTGGTGCTCGACGGCCGGCTCTATCGCGGCGAGCAGCTCAACGCCGGCGCGATCGGCTCGATGCCGACCTGCGCGGGCGACCCGCAGGCGCGGCCCGAGCAGCTGATCCACCGCGCCTCCGTGATCGCCCTGGAGCGCGTGCTGGAGGCCGCCGGGATCGAGGCGGCGAGCGCGCTGTCCGGCGCGGACCTGCCGGCGGCCGAGCCGATCTTCGAGGCCTGGGCCGAGGGGGCCGTCGCCGTGCTCGCCCGCTCGGTGGTCTCCGCGCTCGCGGTCATCGACTTCGAGGCCGTGGTGGTCGACGGCCTGCTGCCGCCGTCCTGGCGCCGGCGCTTCACCCTGCGCCTGGCGGAGGCGCTCGAGGGATTCGACTGGACCGGCCTGCAGCCCGCCGAGATCCTGCCCGGCTCGATCGGCCCGATGGCCCGCGTGCTCGGCGCCGCCATGCTGCCGCTGAAGGCGCGCTTCTCGCCCGACGCCGAGCTCGTCGTGCGCAGCGTCGCGAGCCTGGTCGTCGGCCCGAACGGGGCCGCAGGCGAAGCCTCCGCCTGACCCGGCCGCGGCTCAGCCGCCGAGCCGGTAGAAGGCGGCGGCGTTGCCGCCGAAGACCGCGGCCCGCTCCGCCGCGTCGAGCCCCGACAGCAGCGACCGGGCCGCCGCGTGCCAGGCCCGGTAGCTGCCGGCCAGGGTCAGCACCGGCCAGTCGCTGCCCCAGATCAGCCGCTCGGGGCCGAAGCAGTCGAGCAGGTGCTCGACGTAGGGGCGCAGCCGTGCGGCACTCCAGCCCGGCCCGTCCTCGGTCGCGAGGCCTGACAGCTTGCAGACGGCCGGGGTCTCGCACGCCAGGCGCTCGATCCAGGGTGCCCAGTCGGCGAAGCCGCCGTCGCGGATGCGCGGCTTGGCGCCGTGGTCGATCACGGTCGGCAGGTCCGGGTGGCGTTCCAGCAGGCGCAGGACCTTCGGCAGGTGATGGGGATGGACGAGCGCATCGAAGCTCAGGCCGCAGGCGACCAGCGCCTCGAAGGCCGGCGCGCGCTCCGCGCGCAGCATCCAGTCGGGGTCGGGCAGGTCCTGGATCATCGGGCGCAGGCCCTTGAGCCCCGGCCGCTCGGCCAGCCGGGCGATGCGCTCCGGCGCGTCCGCCGCCTCGAAGTCGCTCCAGCCGACGACGCCGGCGACGAAGGGGTGGCGCCCGGCGAGGTCGAGCAGCCAGCCGGTCTCGGCCTCCGTCGGGGCCGCCTGGACCAGCACCGTGCGCGCGACGCCGCAGGCCTCGAGCTCGGGGGCCAGGTCCTCGGGCCCGAAGTTGCGGTAGAGCGGCGCGAGGTCCGGAGTCAGCCAGCCGTAGTCGCCGCGCTCGAGCCGCCAGAAGTGCTGGTGGGCGTCGACGGCACCGCTCATGGGCCGCCGTCCGGGACCGGCGCGTCGGCGCGCAGCAGGCCCTCGTGCCTCAGCTCGCGCCACAGCTCGGCGGGCACCGGCTGCCCGAGTGTGGCGACGTTGCGCGCGACCTCCGCCACGGTCTGGCCGCCGGGGATCACCGAGACGACCGCCGGATGGGCCAGGGGGAAGTGCAGGGCGGCCGTGGCGAGCGCCACGCCGTGGCGCTGGCAGACCGCCTCGATCGCCCGCACCCGCTCCACGACCTGCGGCGGCGCCGGCGCGTAGTCGTAGCGCGCGCCCGGCACCGGTCCGGTCGCCAGGATGCCGCTGTTGTAGGGGCCGCCGACGACCACGCCGATGCCGCGCTCGAGGCAGAGCGGCAGGAAGCTCTCCAGCGCCTCCTGCTCCAGCAGGGTGTAGCGGCCGGCCAGCAGGAAGAGGTCGAAGTCGCCGCGCCGCGCCAGGGTCTCGCAGACCTGCCATTCGTTGACCCCGGCGCCGATCGCGGCGACCGCGCCGGCCTCGCGCAGCTCGACCAGGGCCCGGTAGCCGCCCGCCATGACCTCCTCGACGCGCCGGTCCGAGGCCGCGCGCGAGCCGTGGGTGAAGGCGTCGACGTCGTGGATGTAGAGGAGGTCGAGACATTCGATGCCGAGCCGCCGCCGGCTGTCCTCCCAGGAGCGCAGCACCCCATCGTAGGAGTAGTCGTAGACGATGCGGGCGTGGGGCGTGTCGACGAAGTTGCCGGCCTGCTCCTCGCCCGCTGCACAGGGCTCCAGCAGCCGGCCGACCTTGCTCGACAGCAGGTAGGAGTCGCGCGGCCGGCCGCGCAGCGGCCGGCCCAGGCGCAGCTCGCTCAGGCCGTAGCCGTACTGCGGGGCCGTGTCGAAGTAGCGCAGGCCCGCCGCCCAGGCGGCCTCCAGCGTGCGCTCCGCCTCGGCCTCCGGGATCGCGCGGTAGAGGTTGCCGAGCGGCGCGCCGCCGAAGCCGAGGACGGTGAAGTCGAGCGGCACCCCCGCCCGGGTCGTGAAGCGTCGGGTCTTCATGGCGTCATGCTGGCGCCGGGCGGGCGGGCCCGGTCAAGTCCCGCGCGGGGGGGCGCCGGCCTGTGCCTAGCGACCGGCGCCGGCCCGGGAGCCGTCCCAGCCGGCGGCCTTGGCGTGGTTCGGCAGGCCGCGCACCGGCACGCCGAACAGGCCGCCAATCGCCTGGCCGACGCCGTTGATCATGCCGCTGACCGCATCGCCCAGGCCGCGGGCGAAGGTCTTGTTCGAGGCCAGCGACTCGCGCCCCATGCCGGATTGCAGGCGGCGCAGCAGCGCGACGTCGACGACGCCGTCGGGCGTCACGCCGATGCGGCGCTGGAAGGTCCGCACGGCGGCCCGGGTCCGCGGACCGGCGACGCCGTCGGCCGGGCCGGCATCGATGCCCCGGCGACGCAGCGCGCGCTGGACGCTGGCGACCAGCCGGCCGTGCTGCAGGCCGTCGCCGCGCGCGCCTGCCGCCACCGGGTCCGGCGGCTGCGGCGCGGGAGTCAGCTCGGCGACCTGGCGGCGCAGCGGAACCGAGGCGGCAAGCACGACCGGCAGGTCCTGCCCGGGAGCGCCCTCGACCGGGCGGACCTCGACCGCCGCGATCGCCTCGGGGGCGTCGGCGACGGCCCTGGCCAGGGGCGGCGAGCCCGGCGCCGGGGCCACGACGCCTGGCGGTCCTGCGGCCGGTGCCAGGGGGGCGGCTGCCACGGCCGGCGAGGCGCCCGGCTCCGCGACTGGCCTCGCCGGTGCGAAGGCGCGCGTCGGGACCAGAAGCTGGCGCCCGGCCGCCGCCGGCAGGGCGAGCGGCAGCGCGGCGACCGCATCGACTGGCGCCGGCGCGGCTGCGGCGACCACGATCGGCTCGGCCGCGACCCCGCCGGCGATCGGGCCCGGCCCGGCCGGGACGGCCGTGCCGGTCTCCGCCACGTCCGGCGCAGCCGCCGGCTCGGGCAAGGGGCCCGACGTCGGCGGGACAGGCAGGGCGGCGAGCAGGGGGCCGGGAGCGGCCGTATCGACGCGCGCGGTCGCCGTCGCGGCCGGCACGACGGTCTGCGGGCGTCGCACCGGCGCCTGGGCGGCGGCGGTCGGCGGGGCCGGCGGCGTCGCCTCGACCCACGCGACCTGCGCGTCCCGGACGTCGTCGGGCGGCGAGGCCGGAAGCAGCGACAGCACCGCGATCGCCAGGCCGGCCGATCCGGCGAGCGCCGCCGCGGCGAGGGCGGGGCGTGCGCCGGCGGGCCAGGCCGTGCTTCCGGGCCTTGCGGGGCGCTGTCGTCGTCCGGACGGCCGTTCCGCGGCCAGCGGCGGACGCGCGGCGGGTCCGCCGCGGCGCGGCTCCGGCGCCAGCCAGTCGAGCGCCTCGAAGGGCGGCGGTGCGTCGGCCGCCGCGGCATCCCGCTCGATCAGCCGGCGGTCCGACAGGCCCGCCGTCCACTCGGCCGCCCAGTCGATCGGCTGCCGGCCCGGTCCGGCCAGCGGCTCGGCCGGCTCGCCGGAGAAGCGCCGGCCGAGCGCGTCGATCTCCTCGGCCGCGCCGGGTCCCGGGTCCGCCGGCGCGCGGCTCCGGGCAGCCTGACCCCGGGCGGGTCGGCGTGCCGCCGGCAGGGCTTCGCCGCGTACGATCGCCGCGAAGCTGCTGTCCCAGTCGGCGGGCGGAGCATGGTCCCCGAACGAGGTTCGTCTGACGCGTCGCATGCGGCGGGATTCGTCTCCGGCTTGCAGGTTCCCGATGCCGCGCCGGCGGGCGCGGCCCCGGGATTCGAAGGGGCTGGCACGATCGCTTCAGACTCTGGCCATGGGAATCGGGCCATCTCGTGACGTCCGGGCGGACGACCGGAAGCGGTGTCGATCAGTGATATGTCTTTCTCAGATAGAGTCTCAGATGCCGGCCCCTACTTGCTGAAAATCAAAAGAAAATGAGAAATCACTGCGCGTCTATTTCGATATGCGAAATCGATGGCATCGAGGGCGAAGTAGGCGCTGAGTTGCGACGCCTTGACCATTGACGCACGGGGCGGCTTTTGAGAAGGTTCATTACCTCGATAGGCGTTCAGCCTATTGAACGGTGCGAACAAGGGCAGAAAAACTGCCCGCATACAAATGAATAAGCACGGATCGCCACAAGAGCGACCGTAATAAAAACATTGGGAGGACAGTCACAATGAGACTTCCATCAGCATTGGTATGTTCGGTGGCGCTGTCCCTCTTGGCGTGGTCCGGCCTCGCCTCGGCGGCAGGTCTCGACGAGCTGCCCAAGGACATCCAGCAGCGCCTCTACAACAAGGACATGCTGGATCCGCAGCAGCCGATCGGGCCGAGTGCCTATCGGGACTGGAAGGCGCCGCGCAAGGCGCCCTGGACGATCGGCTACGCCAGCTCCTATGCCGGCAACACCTGGCGCGCCATGGCCATGGACCGGCTGCAGAACGTGATCATCCCGAAGTGGAAGAAGCTCGGGCTGCTCAAGGACGTGCTGGTCACCCAGTCGAACCTGAAGGACTCGGTGCAGATCCAGCAGATCCGCCAGCTCGTCGACCAGGGCGTCGACGCGATCATCGTCTGCTGCTCCAATCCGACAGCGCTCAACCAGTCGGTCAAGTACGCCTACGACAAGGGCGTGCCGGTCTTCTCCTTCACCGGCTACCTGACCTCGCCCTACGCCGTGAACTCGTCGAACAACTATCAGCTCGGCGGCTTCCAGGTCGGCTCGGCGCTGGCCAATCAGATCGGCGGCAAGGGTAACGTCCTGGTCGTCGAGGGCATTCCCGGGACCTCGGGCTCCGACTCCCAGGACCGCGGCATGAAGGCGGGCCTGGCGTCGCATCCCGACGTCAAGATCACCGGCGACGTCGCCGGCATGTGGACCGACCAGATCGGCCAGGCCGAGGTCCAGAAGTGGCTGGCCACCCATCCCGGCAAGCTCGACGGCATCGTCGTGCAGTCGGCGGCCGAGCTCGGCGTGCTGCGGGCCCTGCAGCAGTCCGGCCGTCCGATGGTGCCGGTCACGATCGGCGGCGAGACCGGGGCGCTCTGCTACTGGCGCAAGCACCCCGAGTACCTCAAGGAGGCCTACCAGCTGTGGCCTCCGGGAGACGACATCGAGCTGACCTGGAACATCATGATGCGGACGCTCCAAGGCCAGGGTCCGAAGATCCAGTCGGTGCTCGTCGACTCGGTCAAGTTCACCTTCGACGACGTCAAGAAACGGATGGGCGAGGACTGCGACGAGAACTCCGACAAGTGGGAGAACGTCGGCATCGAGAACTGGGGCGGGACCGACTACCTCGACCAGTTCTTCCTGCGCCCCGCCGATCCGGAGAAGTACAAGCCCTAAGGCCGCCCGGACCCGTCTCGGCACTGTCCGCAGCATCGATTGCTTCGGGATCGATCGGCAGATGTCTCCTGACCAACCCGTCGGCCAGTCTGCCGGCCAGTCTGCCGGCCAGTCTGCCGGGCCGGGTCATCATTCGAGCGGTGCCGTCGAGGAAGCCTCGGCGGCACCGCCGATCTCCTCGACCGGCGACATCACGCTGACCGACGTGCGCAAGTCGTTCGGGGTCACCCGGGCGCTCGACGGCTGCACCTTCACCGCCTCGCTCGGCGAGATCCACGCCATCGTCGGCGGCAACGGCTGCGGCAAGAGCACCCTCGCCAAGGTCATGTCCGGGGTGCTGCCGGCCGATTCCGGCCAGGTCTCGGTGATCGGCCACACGCCCTCGACGCCGCACGAGGCGCGGGCCGCCGGCATCGCCACGGTGTTCCAGGAGGTGCTGGTCGCTGACGAGTGCTCGGTGGTCGACAACCTCTACCTCGGCGCCGACGAGCTCTGGTCGAAGGCGCTGCCGATGAAGGCGAAGATCCGCAACGCCACGGCGATGATGCGGGAGCTCGCCGCCGTCGAGCTCGACGTCGAGGCGCCGGCCGGCACGCTGCCGCTCTCGGTCAAGCAGTGGGTCACCATCGGCCGCGCGCTGCTGTGGCAGCCGAAGGTGCTGATCCTCGACGAGTCCTCGGCCGCCCTCGACCTCGATTCCACCGAGCGGCTCTTCGCCAAGATGCGCGAGCTGCGCGACCAGGGCTCGGCCGTGCTGATCGTCACCCACCGCATCGCCGAGCTGATCCGGATCAGCGATCGCGCGACCGTGCTGCGCGACGGCCGTGACGTCGGCGTGCTCGGCCGCGGCGAGATCACCGAGGAGAACCTGCTGGCCCTGATGACCGGGCGCAGCGAGCCGCCCCACGTCCCGGCCGCGGTCGCCCAGGAGGTGCTGCGCCACGACGTCGTCATGAAGACCAGCAAGCTGCGGGTCTGGCCCGAGGCCGAGCCGATCGACTTCGCCCTGCACAAGGGCGAGGTGCTCGGCATCGCCGGGCTCGACGGCCAGGGCCAGAGCGACTTCGTGACCGCCCTGGCCGGCGTCAGCCGGGCCGCCGAGGGCCTGCCGCAGGTCCGCACCGCGGCCGGCGGCTTCGCCGAGATCCGCGGCCTCGCCGACGCCGCCGCCGAGGGCGTCGGCTATGTCTCCGGCGACCGCAAGCGCGAGGGCATCTTCGCCAACCTCAGCATCTTCGAGAACCTGCTGATGCCGCTCTACCGGCGCACCGCGCTGGCCGGCAAGCTCGCGGTCATCGACTGGTCCAGCCTGACCGCGGCCTTCGAGTGGGAGGTCGAGCGGCTGGCCGTGCGCATGGGCGAGCGCTCCAACAAGATCACCTCGCTCAGCGGCGGCAACCAGCAGAAGGTGCTGATCGGCCGGGCCTTCGCCCTCAATCCCTCGATCCTGGTGCTCAACGATCCGGCGCGCGGCGTCGACGTCGGCGCCAAGGGCGAGCTCTACAAGCACCTCTCCGCCTTCGCCGAGCGCGGCCGCTCGGTCGTCTATCTCTCCAGCGAGATCGAGGAGTTTGTCGGCTTCGCGACGCGCGTGCTGGTGTTCCGCCACGGCACCCTGTTCGACGAGTTCGCCGGCGACGCGATCGAGCCGGCCAGCATCCTCGAGGCGATGTTCGGCCAGCGGCGCGGCACCGGGGCGCGCGGCACCGGGGGCCACGGCGCGCGGCGGCAGGGCGACGCCGCCGCCGGGCCGGAGGCGGAAGAGGGCGCCCGCAGGGTACCCGGCATGATCCCCGGCAGCGCCGGCCTGCCGCCCTGGATGCGCGGCACGCGCCGTGCGGGGCGCGACGCGGGCGACGGGGGCGGGCGATGAGCGACAGCCTTCCGACCGCGACGCCGCTCCGCGCCGGCGCCGCCGCGGCCAGCACCTACCTGCTGGTCCCGATCATGCTGTTCTTCGCCCTCTTGATCGTCGCGGTGCTGCGCAGCGAGAGCCTGGTGACCAGCGCCGGCCTGGGCAGCGCGGTCATCGTCGTGACCCCGCTGGTCCTGGCGACCTATGCCCTGATGGCCCTGGCGATCGCCGGGCGCGGCACGGTCGACCTCTCGATCGGGCCGCTGATCGGCTTCGTCAACGTCACGCTGATCCAGCTGTTCGACCAGCAGTTCCTCGATTCGCCGGTCGCCTTCGTGCTCTACGCGCTGGCCGTCGGCGTCGCCTACCAGCTGGTCATGGGCCTGATCATCGTCTTCGTCCGGGTGCAGCCGATCATCGTGGCGCTGAGCGGCTATCTCGCGCTGTCCGGCGTCAACCTGGTGATCATGCAGCGGCCGGGCGGCGTGGCGCCGGACTGGATGCAGTCCTGGGGCCTCGGCATCTCGGTCTTCTCGCCGGTCACCCTGATCCTGATCCTGGCCACGGTCGCCTGGCTGCTGTTCACCCGCACGGCCTTCTACGGCCACCTGCGGCTGATGGGCTCCGACGAGCGGGCCGCCTTCACCAGCGGCGTGCGCATCAACGTCGTGCGGCTCGGCGCCCACGCCATCGGCGGCCTGTTCGCCGGCCTGGCGGCGCTGACCTACACCTCGCTGATCAGCTCGGGCGACCCGACCCAGGGCACGACCTACACGCTGATCGCGGTGACCGCCCTGGTGCTCGGCGGCGCCAGCCTGGCCGGCGGCCGCGGCGGCGTCATCGGCTCGCTGCTCGGCGCGGTCAACATCTACCTGATTACCTACGTGCTCGCGACCTTCAACTTCGGCGCGGTGCAGAGCTTCGTCACCGACCTCGCCTACGGCACGATCCTGGTGCTCTCGCTGCTGCTCACCGTCGTCCTGCCGCACATCCGCGGCGTCGTGCGCAGCGTCTCGCCGCTGCTGTTCTTCGCCGTGCTGTCGCTGATCGCGCTCGGCGTCATCATCCACGCGACCTACGACTACTCGAAGCCCGGCGCGGAGGCCGGCGCCGGCGCGGGCAGCAGCGGCATCACGGTGCTCGGCGCCGAGCCGGCGGCGCCGGCCAGCGACTCGGGCTCCGGCATCACGGTGCTGGGCTCGGGGTCGAGCGCGCCGGCCGGCGATGCCGGCACGGGCATCACCGTGCTCGGCGGCCCGACCGAGCCCGCCGTCCCGGCGGCGCCCGCCGCTCCGGCCGCGGCGCCGCCGCCGCAGCCGGCGCCGGCCTTCATCTTCGAGGCGGGCAGCCCGGCGCCCGACGTCGAGGCACCGGTGCCGCCGTCGGCGCCCCGTCTCGCCGGCCCGCTGGCGATCGCCGGCCTGCTGATCCTGTCGCTGCTGGTCATCCTCAGGACCATGGTCGCCCAGGCCGGCGCCAGCCGCAGCCTGGCGCCGCTGGTCTATGTCGTGGTCGCCGCCGTGGTGCTGCTCGGCGTCTACGCCGCCGCCGATCCCTCGGGCGTCGGGCTGCTCGGCGGGCCCGCGGCGCGCACGGAGGGCCGCGGATGAGCCCGGCGACCGCGACCGCGCTGAAGTGGACCGGCCTCGCGGTTGCCGCGATCGTCGCCGGCGTCGGCCTGATCTTCGGCTTCTACGAGGGCGTGCCGGCCCAGCAGGTGATCCTCTACACCGCGGCGACCTTCGCCCTGGTCGCCTGGGTCTGGCGCAGCTACACGACGCGCTGGGCCGAGGGCGCGAGCGCCGTCGAGGCCTCCCGCGAGGGCGCCGGCAGCCGGCGCCGCGCCTGGCGCGCCTTCGCGCGCAACTACCGCTGGATCATCGCCGGGCTGGTCGTCCTGCTCGCCGTGTTCGGCATCTGCTCGGCGACCATCACCGGCTTCTTCTCGGTCCTCAACATCATCTCGCTGCTGGTCCTGATCGGGCTGCTCGTCTTCTCGTCCTTCATGAGCAGGTTCGTCGTCGAGAACCGCAGCGCCTTCATCGGCCTGACCGTGCTGGTCGGCCTCTTCGTGGTCGGCTCGCTGAAGGTCGAGGGCTTCGTCTACGCCAATAACATCAAGTCGATGCTGCTCTTCGCCTCGTTCCTGGGGCTGGCCTGCGTCGGCCAGACCATGGTCGCGCTGCTCGGCGGCCTCGACCTCTCGATCCCCTTCGTCATCGGCGCCGCCAACGTCGGCCTGCTCTACCTGATCGGGCTCGGCGTGCCCGCCTGGTTCGCGGTCGTCCTGATCATCCTGCTCGGCGTGGCGATCGGGCTGCTCAACGGCTTCCTCAGCTTCCGGCTGCAGGGCCAGGCGCTGATCCTGACCCTCGGCATCGGCTTCGCGGTCTCGGGCCTGACCCAGATCCTGACCAGCCTCGGCTCGCGCTTCGCCGGCAACGTCTTCGGCTCGGTCCCCGAGTGGCTGTCGAACCTCGCGGCGATGAACGGCCGGACCTTCGGGCTGGAGGTCCCGCCGGTGATCGTCATCTGGCTGGTCGTCGCGGCGCTGCTGATCGTCGGCATGAAGAACACCGTCTATGGGCGCTACCTCTACGCGCTCGGCGGCAACCGCGTCTCGGCGGCGCGCCTCTCGATCTCCGAGCGCGGCTACTGGACCGCGGCCTACGCGATCAGCGGCGGCGTCTCGGCGATGACCGGCGCGCTGCTGCTCGGCTGGAGCGGCGGCGGCTTCATCGGCGTCGGCCAGCCCTACCTCTTCATGACGCTGGCCGCCGTGGTCATCGGCGGGACCTCGCTGCTCGGCGGCCATGGCGGCTACGGCTTCACCGTGATCGGGGTGCTGGTCCTGCAGGTGCTGACCTCGTTCCTGGTCGGCATCGGCCTCGACTACCAGTGGCAGCAATTCATCTTCGGCCTGCTGATCCTGCCGATGGTCGCGCTCTACGCGCGCTCGCCGCACATCCGCACGCAGGTCTAGGCCGATCGGGGGACGGGAAATGGACGCATGGCGGACGGGTGGAACGGAAGCGGGGCGGCGGCCAAGCCGCCCGCGGGAGGTGTGCGATGACCGTTGAGCTGCTGCAGCCGACCGACGTGGCCGGCGGCACCTACTCGCTGGCCCTGGTCGGCATGCTCGGCACCGCCGTGCTGCTGTTCCTCGGCACCGGCTGGGTGTCCCGCCAGTGGAAGCTGCCGGTCGCGCTGGCCGGGCTGGTCGCGCTGATCGCCGCCGCCTTCTATCTCGAGGCGCGCGAGGCCTGGGCGGCCGCCCAGCACCTGCCGGTGATCTACCGCTACATCGACTGGCTGGTCACCGTGCCGATCCAGGTGCTGACGCTCTACTTCTTCATCGCCGCGGTGGCGCGGCCGCCGGTCGGCCTGTTCTGGCGCCTGCTGGTCGTCGCCGTCGTGATGATCCTGGCCCGCTACATGGGCGAGGTCGGCTTCATGCACCCGACGCTCGGCTTCCTGATCGGCATCGTCGGCTGGCTCTACATCCTCGGCGAGGTCTGTTTCGGCAAGCTCGGCGAGATCAACTCGAAGAGCGCCAGCGAGACGGTGCAGACCGGCTTCTTCTGGCTGCGCCTGGTGGTGACGGTCGGCTGGGCGATCTATCCGCTCTGCTACTTCATCGCCAGCTTCGCCGGCGGCATCGACGATGCGGCGCTCAGCATCGTCTACAACCTCGCCGATTTCGTGAACCGGATCCTCTTCGCGCTGATCGTGCTCTACGCGGCGCTGCGCGAATCGGTGTCGACGCGATGACCGGGCGATTCCCGCGCTTCGCCCCGGACCGCGACGGAGGCCGCGAACGCGGGCCTCACGGCCTTGACAAGGAGGCTTGAGAGATGAACGGCGCAAACATCATTGCCATCATCATCTTGGCGACGATCGTCGTGGCGGTCGCCGTCTACCTGCTGCACTGGCTCTACCGCCGCTCGACCAAGGACGTCTCCTTCGTGCGCACCGGCTTCGGCGGCGAGAAGGTCGTGATGGGCGGCGGCGCGCTGGTGCTGCCGATCGTCCACGACGTCACCGAGGTCAGCATGAACACGCTGCGCCTCGAGGTGCGGCGGGGCGCGGAGCACTCGCTGATCACCAAGGACCGGATGCGCATCGAGGTCACGGTCGAGTTCTTCGTCCGCGTCGTCCCGGCGCCCGAGGCGGTCTCCGCCGCGGCCCGCACCCTGGGCCGCCGGACGATGAACCCGGAGAGCCTCAAGGACCTGGTCCAGGGCCGCTTCGTCGACGCTATGAGCCTGGTCGCGGCGACCATGACCATGGAGGAGATCCACGAGCACCGCGGCACCTACATCAAGGGCGTCCAGGAGCAGGTCGGCGACGCGCTGACCAAGAACGGCCTGGAGCTCGAGGCGGCTTCGCTGACCAGCCTCGACCAGACCGACATCAAGCTGTTCAACCCCTCGAACGCCTTCGACGCCGAAGGCCTGACCCGCCTGACCGAGCAGATCCAGGCGCGCAAGAAGAAGCGCAACGACATCGAGCAGGACATGGCGATCGCCGTGCGCAACAAGAACCTCGAGGCCGAGAAGCTGGCGCTCGACATCGACCGGGACAGCGAATACTCGCGCCTCGCCCAGGAGCGCGAGATCGCCTTGCGCCGGGCCCAGCAGCGCGCCGAGATCGCGCTGGAGAAGACCCAGCGCGAGCGCGAGATCGAGGAGGCGCAGATCCGCGCCGACGAGGAGGTCGACCTCGCCCGGATCCGCAAGGAGCGGGCGATCGAGGCCGAGCGCATCGACCGCGAGCAGGAGATCGAGCGCCTGGAGGTGCAGCGGCGCCGCGCCCTCGAGATCGAGGAGCAGGAGCGCGCCATTGCCATCGCCGAGAAGTCCAAGGCGCAGTCGGAGGCCCAGGCCGCCGCCGAATCGGCGCGCTCGGCGATGGTCCAGGCCCAGGAGAAGGTGATCTCGCTGCGCGACAAGGAGATCGCCGAGCGGCGCAAGCTGATCGAGCTGATCGAGGCCGAGCAGGAGGCTCAGCGCGCGGCGATCAAGCTGGTCGCCCAGGCCGAGGCCGAGCGCAAGGCCGCGGCCGAGCGGGCCGAGGCCGAGAAGGTCTCGGCCGACGCCGCGAAGTACCGCTACGCCGTCGATGCCGAGGGCCAGCGCGCGCTCAACGAGGCCGAGAACCTGCGCTCCGACGCCAGCCGGCGCAGCGCCCTGCACCGCCGCCTGGTCGAGAACCTGCCGGAGATCATCCGCGAGAGCGTCAAGCCGATGGAGCGGATCGAGTCGATCCGCATCCTGCAGGTCGAGGGCCTGCCCGGCCTGAGCGGCGGCGCCGGCGGCGACGGTGCCGGCGAGCCGGGCGACCTGGCCGGCGGCGGCGAGGGAACGACGCGGCGGCGCAGCCTCGCCGACAGCGCGGTCAACGCCGCCCTGCGCTACCGCGCCCAGGCGCCCTTCGTCGACGACCTGCTGCAGCAGATCGGCATCTCCGCGGCCGAGGTCGGCAATCTCCAGAAGGTGCTGAAGGCGCCGCC
Organism: Tistlia consotensis USBA 355; assembly: GCF_900177295.1. Classification (GTDB taxonomy): domain Bacteria; phylum Pseudomonadota; class Alphaproteobacteria; order Kiloniellales; family DSM-21159; genus Tistlia; species Tistlia consotensis. Next base: position 25,671 of record NZ_FWZX01000010.1, on the reverse strand, counting down.
GCCCCGGGACCCCGGCCCGCAGGAGACGGGCCCGGCCGGGAAGGCCTAGCGGCGCGGGACCGGGGGACGCCGGGACGGTGACGGAACCATGCTGACCATCCGACAGACCGAGCGCAGGCTGGCCGTCGTCGCCCTCTGGGGCGTCGCCGGCCCCTTCGGCCTGGGGCTGATCCAGTCGGGCCTGGGCCGCGGCAGCATCGCCCTGGGCCTGCTCGGCTTCGCCCTGCTGGTCGGCGGCTTCGTCGGCCAGGTGATCGTCAATGGCCTCTACGGCGGCGGCTTCAGCCGCGGCGAGATCGCCTTCGGCTTCACCGCCTTCGGGATCGCCGTGCTCGGCTTCGTCCTGGCCTGGGTCTTCGACCCGGCCTTCGGCACGGCCGACATCGTCGTCGGCCTGTCCGGCTTCGCCGCGCTGATCGCCTGCTTCCTGGTCTACCTGATCGCGAAGTACGGCCTGAAGGGCTCCTTCTCGATGTTCCATCGCACGGGGCGGCACTGATGGCCGGGCCGGGACAGCGCGGCGAAGTGGCCGGCGGGAGGGCGCCATGAGCCAGGGCACCGTCTGGCTGCTCGCCTTCGTCGCGGCCTATCTCGCCTACTGCCTCTACTGGGGCGCGGCCAGCGCGCGGCTGGTCGCCACGGCCAACGACTTCTTCCTGGCCGACCGGGGCATCTCGCCCTGGATCTTCGTGCTGGCGGCGACCGCGACCTCCTTCTCCGGCTGGGTCTTCCTCGGCCACACCGGCCTGGTCTTCGCCGACGGCTTCCAGTTCGCCCAGCTGTCGCTCTGCGCCGTCACCATCCCGCTGACCGGCATCGTCTTCCTGAAGCGCCAGTGGCTGCTCGGCCGGCGCTACGGCTACGTCACGCCCGGCGACATGTTCGCCGACTACTTCGGCGGCGAGGCGATGCGCCTGCTGGTCATGCTGGTCGCCCTGGTCTTCTCGGTGCCCTTCGTGGCGATGCAGCTCTCGGCCTCGGGCCGGCTGATCGCGATCCTGTCCGACGGCACGGTCGATGCGGTCGCGGCGACCTGGGTGCTGGCGGCGGCGCTGTTCCTCTACGTCGTCGTCGGCGGCCTCAGGGCCGTCGCCTATGTCGGCACGCTGCAGGGCCTGCTGCTGGCCGCGGGCCTGACGGCGCTCGGCCTCGTCGCCTACGGCAAGCTCGGCGGCTTTGCCGCCTTCAACGACGCCCTGGCCGCGCTGGGCGCCACCGACATCGGCCCCTGGGGCCGGACCGCCCAGGGCTACAACGGCTACCTGGAGATCCCGGGGGTCATCCAGTTCACCCGCGGCCTCGGCCTGGAGGCGCCGGTCGGCGGCCTCTGGACCGCCTCGATGATCCTCTCCTACAGCCTCGCGCTGATGGGCATCCAGGCCGCGCCGGCCTTCACCATCTGGGCCTTCGCCTGCCGCAGCGCCAAGGGCTTCGCGCCGCAGCAGGTCTGGGCCTCGGCGGCGGCCGTCGGCCTGATCCTGGTGTTCTTCGGGACCCTGGCCGCCATGGGCGCCCACTTCCTCGGCGCCTCCGCTGCGGTCACCGAGGACGGCCTGGCGCTGGCCCGCTGGCTGCCCGAGGCGGCCGGCCAGGATCCCGCGAACCTGGTCGCCCACTTCATCCGCGCGATCGGCGCCGGCGATCCCTGGTTCAACGGCCTGCTCGCGGTCTGCGCGCTGGCGGCGATCCAGGCCATGGTCGCGCTCAACCTCTCGGCCGCCGGCACGATCCTGTCGCGCGACCTCTGCCAGCGCTACCTCGATCCGGCGGCCGGCGACCGCGAGCTAAAGCTCTACGGCCGGATCAGCCTCGGCCTGGTGCTGCTGGCCGCCCTGCTCGTCGCCTCCTTCCTGCCGGCGACCGAGGGCGAGCTCGGCGCGCTGGCGCTGTCCTTCGGCTTCCAGCTCTGGCCGGCCCTGGCGGCGGTCTGCTGGCTGCCCTGGCTGACCCGCCAGGGCGTCGTCATGGGCCTGGTCGCCGGCCTCCTCGCCGTCGTCTTCACCGAGCCTTTCGGCCAGTCGGTCGCGGCCTTCCTCGGCTTCCATCTGCCCTGGGGCCGCTGGCCCTGGACGATCCACTCCGCGGCCTGGGGCATGTTCTTCAACCTGCTGGCCTGCCTTACCGTCTCGGTGCTGACCCGCGGCGGCAGCGAGCGCGCGCGCCGCGGGCGCTTCCACGCCTTCCTCGCCGCCGCCGCCGGGCCGACGGCGCAGCAGCGCCTGCTGCGGCCGGCCGCCTGGGTCATCGTGCTGGCCTGGCTGTTCTTCGCGGTCGGCCCCGGCGCGGTCTTCGGCAACGACGCCTTCGGCGCGCCGAACGCCGGGGTCAAGGCCTGGGTGCTGGGCGTGCCGTCGATCTGGGCCTGGCAGATCCTCTGGTGGGCGCTTGGCGTCCTGGTGCTCTGGTTCCTGGCCTACCGCATGGGGCTGTCGACGGCGCCGTCCGGCAGCTTCGAGACCGGCGCCGTCCACGAGCCGCCGCCGCTGAAGGCCGGCGCGCCGTCGGCCGACTGGCGCAACTGGTTCTGGGCCGCCGTCGTCGCGCTGGCGCTGCTGTCGGCGCTGCACTGGATGTTCGGCCGATGACAGACGGGGCCGCAGCGGCGGCCGCAGGCACCGAGACCGTTGCCCGGGCGAACTAGGGAAAGGGGCAAGCCATGGCTACCGACGTCAAGGGATGGGCGAGCAAGTTCAAGAGCCTGACCGACAGCGATCCGACCATCGCGGCGATGGGCAAGTACTACACCTGCACCTTCATGTACGACATGACCGACCGCAAGGTGATCGTCGAGATGCACGACGGCAAGGTGAAGAACATCAACACCGACCCCGGTCCGCTCGACGCCTACGACTTCGCCCTGCGCGCCAGCGCCCAGACCTGGCGGGAGTTCGCCCAGCCGGTGCCGCGCCCGATGTTCCACGGCATCTGGGCGGCCAGCTTCCGCGAGGACCTGAAGCTCGAGGGCAACCTGCTGGTGCTGATGCAGAACCTCAGGAACTTCACGGTGCAGTTCGAGCTGCTGCGCAAGTCCGGCGTCCCGGTCTGAGCCGGCGCCGACGCGAGCCGACGATCCCGCACCAGGACGAAACACTAGGCTGAGGAAACCGAAAGATGGCCCGTCATTCGCCCGTCACCGGACGCTACGTCACGATCGAGGTCGACGGCCTGGAGTACAAGGTCTTCTACCTGCACAACGGCACCGGCACGCCGCTGGTCTGCCAGCACACGGCGGGCTGCCACAATCACCAGTGGCGCGGCCTGTTGGAGGACGAGGAGATCACCAAGAACTACAACGTGATCGCCTACGACCTGGCGCGCCACGGCAAGTCGGACCCGCCGCTGAACGTCGAGTGGTGGAAGAGCGAGTACAAGCTGACCGCCGAGCACTACGTCAACTTCATCGTCAAGTTCTGCGACGCCCTGGAGCTGCGCGACCCGATCTTCATGGGCTCGTCGTTCGGCGGCAACGTCGCCCTGCAGCTGGCCCTGCACCGGCCCGACCGCTTCAAGGCGGTGATCCCGGTCGAGGCGGCCGACTACGCGCCCGGCTTCTTCCTCGACTGGTGGCGCCACCCCCACGCCAACGCCGCGCAGGTCTGCGCCAGCGGCGTCTGGGACCTGATGGCGCCGCAGTCGCCCGACAGGGACCGCTGGCTGACCTGGCACTACTACACCCAGGGCGCCGAGGTCTTCAAAGGCGACCTCTACTTCTATTCGGTCGACCACGACCTGCGCCGCCAGCTCGCCGACATCGACGGCAAGCGCTGCCCGGTCGTCATGATGACCGGCAGCTACGACTACCTGACGCCGCCCGAGGCGACCGAGAACACGGCGCGCCAGATCAAGAACGGGGTCTACATCGAGATGACCGACATCGGGCACTTCCCGATGAGCGAGAACTATCCCCTGTTCCGGGTCTACCTGAAGGAGGCCCTCCGGATCATCCGGGAGCGCACGGGCGACTGACCGAGGCGGGCGAGAGGAATCAGCAAGATGAAGATCATCGAGTTCGGCCAGGACGGCAGCAGGCACGAGACGACGCGAAGCCCCGGCAAGGGCGAGCGGATGAAGATCCTGGAATTCGGCGATTCCGGCGGCGGCGCGCGCCCGCGCTCCGAGAGCACCCGGTCGGCCGAGGGGTCGTCGGGTCCGGCGGGCCGCTGGGAGCCGGCGCCGCGCGGCGGCGGCAGCCTGGTCGAGCCGGTCAGGCCGAAGAGCCTGCCGGCGCGCCGCTCGGCGAGCCGCTCGCTCCGGATGCACGTGCTCGATCTTGGCAAGCTGCGCCTGGACAAGAACTTCATGGTCGCCAACTCGACCGTCGCCATGGCCAGGAACCCGAACCCGCCGGGCCAGCTGATCGACATCCCGGTCTCGGCCTATTACATCGAGCACCCCGACGGCAACGTGCTGTTCGACACCGGCTGCCACCCCGACTGGGGCGGCCCGGACGGGCGCTGGCCGGAAGGCATCCAGGACGTCTTCCCGGTGATCGGCGGCGAGGACTGCTACCTGCCGCACCGGCTCGAGGCGATGGGCATCGGGCCGAACCAGATCCGCCATGTCGTGCTGTCGCACCTGCACTGCGACCATGCCGGCTGCATCGAGTACTTCCGCAAGTCGAACATCATCGTCCACGAGGACGAGTTCGCCGCGGCCGCCCTGCACTACGTCAAGCGCATCCACACCACGCCCTACGCCCTCAAGGACATCGAGGCCTGGATGCGCCTCGACCTCAACTGGCGCGAGGTCGGCCGTCACGATCCCGACCGCAACATCGTTGAGGGGGTCAAGCTGCTCAACTTCGGCGCCGGCCACTCCTACGGCATGCTCGGCCTCCAGGTCGCGCTGCGCGACCATGCCGACGTCATCCTGGCCTCGGACGCCTGCTACACCTCGGAAAACTACGGTCCGCCGATGAAACCGCCCGGCATCAGCCACGATTCGATCGGCTTCGCGCGCACGATCCAGCGGATCCGCGCCCTGGCCGAGGACTGCGGTGCCGAGGTCTGGTTCGGCCACGACATCCCGCAGTTCGACTCGCTGCGCAAGGCGGACGAGGGTTGGTACGAGTAGTGCCGGACCCGGGCGCAGCGGCCGGGCACCTGTGAGCGCCATGTCGGACGAGCGCACGAAGGGGCTGCAGGACGAGGCCGGGGCCTTCCCGATGCCGGAGAGGGGCGTGCCCGCCCTGATCCGCGGCAGCCGGGTGCTCGATGCCGTCATGCTGTCGGAGCGGCCGCCGACCGTCTCGGACCTGGCGCGCCAGCTCGACCTCGCCAAGAGCACGGTGCACGGCCTCTGCTCGACCCTGGCCGGACTCGGGCTGCTGGCGCGCCGGCCCGGCAACGCCTTCGTGATCGGCCCGCACGTCATGCGCTGGGCCAACGCCTTCCTGGCCCAGACCGACCTGACCGCCGAGTTCTCGGCGCTCTGGGACGACCAGGCTGCGCTGACCGACGAGACCATCACGCTGTCGGTGCTCGACGGGCCTGAGGTCGTCTACATCGCCTGCCGCAACAGCGCCTCGCCGCTCGGCATCACCTTCCGCATCGGCATGCGGCTGCCGGCCGCCTTCACCGCGACCGGCAAGGCGATTCTCAGCACCATGCCGGACGCACAGGTGCGGGCGCTGTTCCAGGACGGCTGGCCCGAGCCCCTGACCCGCTACAGCGTCGGCGACGTCGAGGCGCTGCTCGGCGAGCTCGCCGATTGCCGGCGCCGCGGCTACTCGATCGACAACGGACAGACCCGCGAGGGCATGTACTGCTTCGGCACGCCGGTGCGCGACTCCTCGAACGAGGTCGTCGCCGGCGTCGCGGTCAGCCTGCTCGCCGCGCGCGTCGACGGGCCGACCACGGCGCTCGCCGCCGACTGCGTGTGCACCATCGCCCACCAGCTCTCCCTGCGCCTCGGCGCCGACGTCGAGGGCGAGCGGTAGCGTCGCCCCGTTGTCTTCCCTGCATTGCTGATCCGTGGTCGCGGGGCGGGCGGCCCGCGCGCCGCTTCGGGTAGGCTGGCCGCCGCAGCGAAGGAGAGTGGAGACGGCATGGCCCTGGTACGCAAGGACTTCGATCCCTCGGCCCGCGGGCCGCTCGACGGCGTGCGGGTGCTCGACCTGTCGCGGCTGGTCGCCGGGAACATGGCGACCCACGTGCTGGCCGACTTCGGCGCCGACGTCATCAAGGTCGAGCGGCCGGGCCGCGGCGACGACCTGCGGCACTGGCGGGTCGAGGGCCAGGAACTGTTCTGGAAGGTCTACGCCCGCAACAAGCGGTCGATCGCGCTCGACTTCAAGGCGCCCGACGGCCGCGAGGCGCTGCTGCGCCTGGTGCGCGGCAGCCAGGTGCTGGTCGAGAACTTCGTGCCCGGGACGCTGGAGCGCATGGGGCTCGGGCCCGAGGCGCTGCGCGAGATCAATCCGGCCCTGATCGTGCTGCGCGTCTCCGGCTGGGGCCAGACCGGCCCCTACAGCCAGCGCCCGGGCTTTGGCACGCTGGTCGAGGCGATGTCCGGTTACGCCTACCTCAACGGCTTCCCGGAGAACCCGCCGACCCTGCCGCCGCTGGCCATGGCCGACATGATCGCCGGCCTCTACGGTGCCTTCGCGACCGTGACGGCGCTGCGTGTCGCCGAGCGGGAGGGGCGCGGCCAGACCATCGACCTCTCGCTGTTCGAGCCGATCTTCTCGCTGATCTCCTCGGAGGCCGCGAAGGTCCGGGTCACCGGCGAGCCGACCGAGCGCGCCGGCAACCAGTCGACCCACACGGCGCCGCGCAACGTCTACCGCTGCCGGGACGGCCGCTACGTGGCGCTGTCCGGTTCGATGCAGTCGATGTCCGACCGCATCTTCGAGACGATCGGCCGGCCCGAGCTGAAGGACGACCCCCGCTTCCTGACCAACGACGAGCGGGTCCGGAACCGCGACGAGCTGGACGCCGTCATCGGCGGCTACATCGCCGGGCTCGACCAGGCGGAGGCCCTGGCGATCTTCGAGACGGCCGGCGTCACCGTCGGCCCGGTCTGCTCGGTCGCCGACCTTTTCGACCATCCCTTCGTCACCGGTCGCGGGGCCATGATCGACCTGGAGGATCCGGACCTCGGCCGGCTGCCGATGCACGACATCATCCCGCGGCTCGACGGCACGCCGGGCGTCCATCGCCGGCCGGCACCGAAGCTCGGCGAGCATACCGCCGAGATCCTGGCCGAGATCGGCCTCGCCGGCACCGAGGTGTCGTGATGGCCGGGTCGACGGCGACCGCAGGCGCCGCGCCGCTCTGGCGCTCGATGCTGTTCATCCCGGTGCTCAACGAGCGCTTCGTCGCCAGGGCCGGGGAGCGCGGTGCTGACGCGATCCAGCTCGACCTGGAGGACTCCATTCCGCCGGACCGCAAGGCCGAGGCGCGCGCGGCGGTCGCCGAGACGGCGGCCAGGGTCGCCGGAGCCGGCCGTGACGTGCTGGTCCGGGTCAACCGGCCCTGGAGCCTGCTGGTCCGCGACCTGGAAGCCAGTGTCTGCCGCGCGGTCGCGGCGATCAACCTGCCGAAGGTCGATTCGGCGGAGCACCTGCTGGCCGCCGTCGAGGTCATCGAGGAGGCCGAGCGGCGCCAGGGCCTGCCGCCCGGACACACGAAGATCCTGGCGATGATCGAGACGGCCAAGGGCCTGGAGAACGCTGGCGAGATCGCCCGCGCCCACCCGCGCTTGGTCGCGATGACCGCCGGTGCCGAGGACCTCGCCGTGTCCTTCGGCGGCCGGCCGACCGAGGACCTGCTCTACTATTCGAACCTGCGCGTGCTCTCGGCCGCGCGGGCGGCCGGCGTCATGCCGATCGGCTATTTCGCCTCGGTCGCCGACTATGCCGACCTCGGGCGCTTCCGGCAGGTCGCCGAGCGCTCGGCGGCCCTCGGCTTCGAGGGCGGCTTCTGCATCCACCCCTCGCAGGTCGGCCCGCTCAACGAGGCCTTCTCGCCCGCACCGGCCGAGGTCGAAAAGGCCGCGGCGATGGTCGCGGCCTACGAGGCGGCGAAGCGCGAGGGCTGTGGGGCGATCGTCCACGAGGGCCGCATGCTCGACCAGCCGATCGTCGACCAGGCGATGCGGCTGCTGCAGCGCCAGAGCGCGGTCGCGACCAGGACCGGCGGGTCGGGAGCACTCTAGCCGGGCTGGCCAAGGCCGGCCCGATCGGCGAGGCTGCGCTCGCCTGCGGAACGGGGAAAGGAAGGCCATGCTCTACGAACTCGACGGGGTCAGGCCCGAGATCCACGAGGAGGCCTGGGTCGCGCCCAGCGCGACGGTGATCGGCCGGGTCGTGCTGCATCGCCTGGCCAGCGTCTGGTTCGGCGCCACCCTGCGCGGCGACAACGACCGCATCGAGATCGGCGCGGAGACGAGCATCCAGGACGGCTCGGTCCTGCACACCGACCCGGGGCTGGCGCTCATCGTCGGTGCCGGCGTGACGGTCGGGCACCTGGTCATGCTGCACGGCTGCACGATCGGCGACGGCTCGCTGGTCGGCATCGGCAGCGTCGTGCTCAACGGCGCGCGGATCGGCCGGAACTGCCTGATCGGCGCCAAGGCCCTGGTCACCGAGGGCCTGGAGGTGCCGGACAACTCGCTGGTGCTGGGCGCACCGGCCAAGATCGTCAGGACCCTGAGCGAGGCCCACGTCGAACGGCTGCGCGCCTCGGCGCAGTCCTACGTCGACAAGTGCCGGCGCTACCGCAGCGGGCTGGTCGCCCTCGACTGAGCCGGCATCGGCGGGCGTCGCCGGACAGCCGCTCCACGGGGTGGGACATGACTCCACACGACTCCACATACCGCCGGCAAAGCTCCCCACCGGGATCGAGGCGCCTGCCTTAGGCTCGCCTGGTCCCGGCCTGCCTGTCCGGCGGCCCTTCAGGCCGCCCGGCCCGCCGGGTCGTGAGAAACCAGCGGGAAGGAAAGCGTCGTGAAGCTGAAGCATTTGACGGCCGGGGCCTGTGCCGCGGCCCTTGCCGTCGTCCTGTCTGCCGGCATGGCTCGGGCCAATGCCGTCGAGAAGGTCAGGCTCGAGGACAAGGACGGCATGATGACCCTGAAGGCGACGAAGACCGAGCTGCCGGCCGGCAAGGTCACCTTCGAGGTGAGCAACGCCGCCGACAGCACGTCGCAGCACGAGATGATCGTCGTCGGGCTGACGCCGGGCCAGGCCGCCCACCTCGACAAGCTGCCGACCGTCGACGACGGCGTCCGGCTCGACGAGGAGAAGATCAACGACCGCGGCGAGGTTTCCGAGCTGGATCCCGGCCAGTCCGGCAGCCTGACCATCACCCTGAAGCCGGGCCTCTACATGCTGCTCTGCAACGTCCCGGGGCACTTCTCGGCCGGCATGCACGAGCTCATCCACGTCAAGTAGGCCCGGCAGGCGGCCCGGTCCGGCAGCCGCCGGATCGCAGGTCTTCCTGGACGCGGCACCGCGGCCCGCGCCACCATCGCCCGATGGCGAAGGAGAGCGCGGGACTGCTGCTGTATCGTCGGCGCGGCGCCGCGACCGAGGTCTTCCTGGTGCACCCGGGCGGACCCTTCTGGGCGAAGCGCGACGCTGGCGCCTGGTCGATCCCCAAGGGCGAGCCGGCGCCGGGCGAGGAGCCGCTGGCGGCGGCCCGGCGCGAAGTGGCCGAGGAGACCGGCCTCGCGGTCGAGGGGCCGTTCCGGCCGCTCGAGCCCTGCCGGCAGAAGGGCGGCAAGCTGGTCCAAGCCTGGGCGGTCGAGGCCGGGGGCCTGGAATGGGACCCCGCGGCCTCGCGCGCCAACACCGTCGAGATCGAATGGCCGCCGCGCTCGGGCCGGACCCTGGCGGTGCCGGAGGTCGACCGCGCCGAGTGGCTCGGCCTCGCGGTCGCGCGCACGAAGATCAATCCGGCCCAGGCGGTCTTCCTCGACCAGCTGGAGCGGCTGCTCGATCCGTCCCGGGACGCGTGAGCGGCCTCAGGCCTGCTCGCTGCGGCCGGCGGCGCCGCCGCGCGGCTTGCCGCGGCCGAGGCCGACGACCTCGCGCGGCCCCAGGCAGGCGGCGATGGCGGCGCGGTCCAGGGTCTCCTTCTGCTCCAGGGCGGCGATCAGGCGCTCGATCTCGCCGCGGTGCTTGTCGAGCACCGCCCGGGCCCGCTCGTCGGCCTCCTGCAGCAGGTGGCGGACCGCCTTGTCGGCGATCTTCGCCGTCTCCTCGGAGAAGTGCCGCGGCTGGGCGATCTCGCGGCCGAGGAAGGGATGCTCGTCGCTCTCGCGCACGTCGACCGGGCCGATCTCCGGGGACATGCCCCAGCGCCCGACCATGCGCCGCGCCAGCTCGGTCGCCATGCGGATGTCCTCGTCGGCGCCGGAGCTCAGCGTGCCGAGGAAGCTCTGCTCGCTGGCCCGGCCGGCCAGCGCGATCGCCAGGCGGTCGCGCAGGTAGTCCTCGGGCAGGGTATGGCGCTCGAGCTCGGGCAGCTGGTGCGTCGCGCCGAGCGAGCGGCCGCGCGGGATGATCGTCACCTTGTGCAGCGGATCGCTGGTCGGCAGGTAGTAGGCGACGGCGGCATGGCCCGACTCGTGGACCGCCAGGCGGTGGCGCTCGTCGTCCTGGATCGCCATGGTCCGCAGGCTGCCCATCAGGATGCGGTCGCGCATCTCGTCGAAGTGCTTCGCCGTGACCTTCGAGACGTCCTCGCGGGCCGCCGCCATCGCTGCCTCGTTGACCAGGTTCTTGAGGTCGGCGCCCGAGAAACCCGGCGTGCCGGCGGCAATCTTCCTGAGGTCGACGTCGTCGGCCAGCGGCACCGCCTGGCAGTGCACGCGCAGGATCGCTTCGCGGGCGCCGAGGTCCGGCAGCTCCAGGGTGATGTGGCGGTCGAAGCGGCCCGGTCGCAGCAGGGCGGGATCGAGCACGTCGGGCCGGTTGGTCGCGGCCAGCACGACGACCGCCTCGTGGCCCTCGAAGCCGTCCATCTCGGCCAGGATCTGGTTCAGGGTCTGCTCGCGCTCGTCGTGGCCGCCGCCGAAGCCGGCGCCGCGGACCCGGCCGACGCTGTCGAGCTCGTCGATGAAGATGATGCTCGGCGCCGCCTTCTTGGCCTGGTCGAAGAGCTGCCGCACCCGGCTGGCGCCGACGCCGACGAAGACCTCGATGAACTCCGAGGCCGACATGTGGAAGAAGGGCACCTGGGCCTCGCCGGCCAACGCACGCGCCAGCAGGGTCTTGCCGGTGCCCGGCGGGCCCTCCAGCAGGATGCCGTGCGGCACCTCGGCGCCGACCTTGCGGTAGCGCTCGGGGTCGCGCAGGAACTCCAGCAGCTCGGCGACCTCGCGCTTGGCGTTGTCCTGGCCGGCGACGTCGGCGAAGCGGACCTTGGGCGCGTCCTGGCTCTCGATCTTGCGGCTCCGGCCGCGCAGGAAGCCCTGCAGGCCGCCGTCGCCGCCCATGCCGCCGGGCAGGCCGCCGCGGAACATGCGCCGCCACAGCAGGAACCAGACGCCGAGGATGATCGCCCAGGGCAGCAGGGCGCCGAGCCAGGCGCCCGAGCCGGCGCTCGGCGCCTCGGCATTGACCTCGACGTTGTGCTTGGCGAGCAGGTTCAGCAGGTCGGGATCGGAGACCGGCGGCAGGTAGCTGGTGAAGCGGTCCGACTGCACGCCCTTCGGCCCCTCGATCGCGGCCGTCAGCTGGCCGGTGATGCGGTCGCCGCGGAACTCGACCTTCTGGACCTGGCCCTGCTCGACCAGGCTCTTGAAGCGGAGATAGCCGAGCGCGACGCTCTGGCCTTCCTCGGCCCGGAAGGTCATGAGGTAGATCGTCGCGACGACGATCAGCGTCAGGACCCAGGGGAGCCATCCGCCGGTCGGCTGCTTCGGCGCTTCGGCCATGGACGCTCGTTCCTTTCGCTCGGCTGCAGCGACACTGCAGGGGCGACGGCTCGGCGGCCTTGACCTGGGTCAAGGTCGCCGGCTGCAGGCTCCCCTCAGATGGTGCACGATCCGCCGGATTCTGGCGAGAGGGGGGAACGATGGCGCAGCAGCTGATCCTGCATCCGACCGACGGCTCGTCGGCGGCCCGCAAGGCACTCGAATTCGCGGTCGACCTGGCGCGCGGACGGCAGGCGCGCCTGCTGATCCTGCACGTCCAGCGCAGCCATGGCAGCTATGCCGTCCCGGATGCCTTCAAGGACTTCGAGCGCGTCGAGCATCTGCACCTGAGCGAGCAGGAGGTGCTGGCCGGGGTGGCTGTCCAGATCGCCGAGGAGGCCGAGGCCGCGGCCCGCGCGCTCGGCCTCGCCGAGGTCGAGAGCCTGGTGATCGAGGGCGACCCGGCGCAGCGCATCCTGGAGACCGCCGAGACGCGCAAGGCGGACCTGATCGTGATGGGCAGCCGCGGCCTCGGCGACCTGCAGGGCATGCTGCTCGGCAGCGTTTCCCACAAGGTCGCGCACCTGGCCCCCTGCACCTGCGTGCTGGTGCGCTGAGGGACGGTCAGCCGGGCGTCTCGCGCGCGACCCAGGCGTCGCCGAGCTTCACGTAGGCGCGCTTGACTGCCGCCCAGGCGATGCGGTGCGCCGCCGCCTCCTGGCGCGGGTCGCCCTCGTGCGCCGCGAAGGCGTGGTTGAAGGCAGCGCGGAAGATGTCCTGGGCGTGCGCCGGCAGGTGCTCTCGGATCGCCGGCGGCAGGTCGGCGTTGCGGGCGTAGGGCATGGCGCCGACCTGCCGCTTCCGATCAGAGCGCGGCGGCGAGCAGGCCGAGGCCGGCCAGGGCGGCGAGGCCGCCGGCCGAGCGCGCGACCAGCGGGCCGTAGCGCTCGCTGGTCCGGCCGACCAGGACGCCGAGGCCGAGGCCGGCGAGGTGCAGCAGCGCCGTGGCGGCCAGGAAGCCGCCGCCGTAGGCGAGGCCGCCGGCGCTCTCCGGCATCTCGGCGCCGTGGGCGTGGCCGTGGAAGATCGCGAACAGGCCGACCAGGCCCGTGGCGACGGCGAGCGGCGCCTGGACGCCCAGCGCGACGACGGCGCCGAGCACGACCACCGAGAGCGCGATGCCGACCTCGACGAAGGGCAGGCCGATCCCGGCCGCGCCGAGCGCGCCGCCTGCTGCCATCACCGCGACGAAGGTCGCGGGCACCAGCCAGAGCGCCCGGCCGCCGAGCTGCCAGGCGAAGACGCCGACCATGACCATCGCCAGGACATGGTCGAGTCCCGAGAGCGGGTGCCAGAAGCCGTGCAGGAAGCCGCTGGTCGGGCCGACTCCGACATGGGCCTCGGCCACGGCCGGCAGCAGCGCCGCGGCGGCGGCGAGGGCGATCATCGGGTGCTTCCTGGGCATCGGGGTCTTCCTTCCTGTTCCGGGTTGATGGGGGCGCATCGGCGGTGCGGAAGGAGTCGTCGCACGGATCGGTGTATGAGGAAACAGTAAAAAAATCATACGAGCGCGGCGGGTCAGTCCTCGCTGCGGCCAGCCTGCCGGTGATCGGCATGGGGATGGGCCGCACCGGTCTCGGCCGGGATGACGTGCAGGTTGCCGAGCCGCACGCCGCGCTGGGTCACGACGCTGTCGGCCAGCGCGCGGACCTCGCCCACCGTGCCCTTGAGGATCGCGACCTCCAGGCAGTCGTGGCTGTCCAAGTGCACGTGCAGGGTCGAGACCGAGAGATCGTGGTGATGGTGCTGCGCGGTGGTCAGCCGGCGGGCGAGATCCCGGGTCTCGTGCTCGTACACGTAGGACAGCGCGGCGAGGCAGGGCGTCGAGGCGTCGAGGCCGACCTGCTGCCGCGTCAGGGCGTCGCGCAGCAGGTCGCGCAGGGTCTCGGAGCGGCTGGCGTAGCCGCGCCGCGCGCCCAGCGCGTCGACGGCCTCCAGCAGGTCGTCGTCGATCGTGATCGTGATTCGCTGCACGGCTGGCTCCCCGGTTCGGAGCCGGCAGCCTAGCGCATCCGGGGCCGGGCGTATCGCCCGCGCAGGCCGCCGGCGGCACGTCTTGACCGGCCGCCGAGCACAGGCCTATCGTCCGGCCGTCGATGGTTCCCCGACGGACCAAGTCCAGGGGATTAATAGGGAACACGGTGCGGACGACCCAATCGGGGCCAAGACCGTGGCTGCCCCCGCAACTGTGAGCGGATAGTTCGACGTCGCAGCGAGACCACTGGGGCAACCCGGGAAGGTCGGCGTCGGACAGCGACCCGCGAGCCAGGAGACCTGCCAGCGACCGTGTCATTGCCGTGCGGGACGGGGCGTTCCCGAGGGCTATGGAGTCGAACCGCTCGACGCCTTCCGCCGGCCGCGACACGCGTCCCGTCAGCCTGGATCGGAGGGATTCATGCACATCATGGAAGGCTTCCTGCCCGCCACGCACTGCGTCGGCTGGGCGCTCGCCTCGGCGCCCTTCGTGGCCGCCGGCGCGGTCCGGATCCGGCGCGTCGTGCGCCAGCATCCGGAGGTCAAGCTGCTGCTCGGCGCCTCGGGCGCCTACGTCTTCGTCCTCTCGGCGCTGAAGCTGCCCTCGGTCACCGGCAGCTGCTCGCATCCCACCGGCACCGGCCTCGCGGCCTCGCTCTTCGGGCCGACCGTGACGACGGTGCTCAGCGCCATCGTCCTGCTGTTCCAGGCGCTGCTGCTGGCGCACGGCGGCCTGACGACGCTCGGCGCCAACATCTTCTCGATGGGCATCGTCGGGCCCTTCGTCGCCTGGGGCCTCTACCGCGGCCTGAGCGCGGCCGGGGCCAGCCTGGCCGTGGCGATCTTCTTCGCGGCGGCGCTCGGCGACCTCTCGACCTACGTCGTGACCTCCTTCCAGCTCGCGCTGGCCTTCCCCGACCCGGCCGGCGGGGTGGCCGGCGCGGCCGGCAAGTTCCTCGGCGTCTTCGCCGTCACCCAGGTGCCGCTGGCGATCAGCGAGGGCCTCTTGACCGTGGTCGTCATGAACCTGCTGGGCAAGTACAGCGCCGGCGAGCTGAGCGCCCTGTCGGTGCTGTCGCGGAGGAGCGCCTGATGCTGAGACGCAACCTGCTGCTGCTCGCCGCCGTCGTCGCCCTGGCCGTCGCGCCGCTGCTGATCCACGGTCCGCACGCGGCGTTCTCCGGCTCCGACGGGCAGGCCGAGCAGCTGATCACCAGGATCGATCCCGGCTACGTGCCCTGGGCGGCGCCGCTCTGGGTGCCGCCGAGCAGCGAGATCGAGAGCCTGCTGTTCGCCCTGCAGGCCGCGCTCGGCGCCGGGCTGCTCGGCTACTACTTCGGCCGCAGGCGGGCGCTGAGCGAGCTCGACCGCAGGCCGTCGCCGGACGTGCCCGGCCATGCGCCTGATTGACCGCCACGCCCAGACCAGCCGCTACCGCCACCTGCCGGCCGCCGAGAAGCTGATCGCGGCGACCGGCGCCATGGCCGTCGCCCTGACCGCGGAGAGCTTCCTGGTCGAGGCGGCGGTCCTGGCCGCGGCGGTCGCGCTGCTGACCCTCGGCGCGCGCGTCGGCCCGCGTGACCTCTGGCGGGCGGCGCGCGTGCCCGTCGGCTTCGTGCTGGCCGGCTCGCTGGCCCAGGCGACCAGCCTCTCCCTCCACGGCGGCCTGCCGAGCCTCGCCTGGCCGGTCGGGAGCCTGGAGCCGGCCGCCTTCGTCGCGCTGCGCAGCCTGGCCTGCATCGCCGCCCTGCTCGGCCTCGCCCTAACCACGCCGCTCGCCGACCTGCTGCACCTGCTGCGGCGCGGCGGACTCGGCCGCGAGCTCGGCGACATCGCCTTCCTGATGCTGCGGATCATCTGGGTGACGCTCGACTGCCTCACCGAGGGCCTGCGCTCCCAGGCCAACCGCCTCGGCTTCGTCGGCTACCGGCGCAGCCTCCGCTCGCTCGGCCTGCTGCTGGCGGCGCTGCTGCCGCGCACGCTCGGCCGCGCCCGGCGCCTGGAGACCGGGCTGGCGGCGCGCGGCTACGACGGCGCGCTGTGCTTCCTCAGGCAGGAGCAGCCGGTCTCGGCGCTCAGGCTCGGGATGATCCTCGGCGGGCTGGCGGCGCTGGCGACGCTGGCGAGGCTCGGCGCCTGATGCTCGAGCTGGCCGGCGTCTCCTACAGCTATCCCGGCGCCGTGAGGGCCCTCGACGGTGTCGACCTTGCCGTCCGGCCGGGCGAGAAGCTGGCGATCCTGGGCGCGAACGGCGCCGGCAAGAGCACGCTGCTGCTGCTGCTCAACGGCAGCTTGCGCCCGGCTGCCGGCGAGGTCCGGCTGCACGGCGCGCCGGCGCGCTACGACAGGGCCGCGCTCGCCGACTGGCGCCGCGCCGTCGGCCTGGTCCTGCAGGATCCCGACGACCAGCTCTTCGCCGCCACGGTCTTCGAGGACGTCTCCTTCGGCCCGCTCAACCAGGGCCTCGGAGAGGCCGAGGTGCGCGAACGGATCACCGAGGCCCTGGAGACGCTGCGCATCGCCGAGCTCGCCGACCGGCCGACCCACATGCTCTCCTTCGGCCAGCGCAAGCGCGTCGCGCTGGCCGGCATCGTCGCGATGCGTCCGGAGGTGCTGCTGCTCGACGAGCCGGGCGCCGGCCTCGATCCGCTCGGCGTCGCCCACCTGATGGCGGCGCTCGACCGGCTGTCGGGGCGCGGCACGACGATCGTGCTGACGACCCACGACATGGATCTCGCCTATGGCTGGGCCGACCGCATCGCGATCTTCGGCGAGGGCCGGGTCGCGGCGGCCGGCAGCGCCGACGCCGTCTTCGAGGACGCCGATCTGCTCAAGCGCCTGCACCTGCGCCGGCCGCTGGTCTGGGAGGTCGGGCGGCTGCTCGGAAGCCGGGGACTGCTCCCGGACGACGCTCCGCTGCCGCGCACCCGCCGGCAGCTGCTCGAGCTGCTGCAGGCCGGGGACGAGGACGCCGCCGCCCGCCTGGCCGGCTGAGCGTCCGTGCCGATTGTCGCGCTCTCGGCCTCTGACCCCCGAAAGGCCTTAACCGTCGCGGGGCAATGTGGGAGCATGACCGCCGGCAGCCGACGAGGATGCGAGACGCCGAGAGCCGATGACCAGCGACCGTCCCGCCGTGCTGACGCTCGAAGGACTCCAGGGCCTGATCGAGGCCCTGGCCGCCGAGGGCTACCGCGTGCTCGGGCCGACCCGGCGCGACGGGGCGATCGTCTACGACGCGATCGCCGGCCTGGACGACCTGCCGGCCGGCTGGGGCGACGAGCAGGACGGCGGCCGCTACCGGCTGGTCGAGCGTGGCGACGCGGCGCTGTTCGGCTATGCCGTCGGCCCGCACTCCTGGAAGCGCGAGCTGCACCCGCCGCACCTGACGCTGTTCCGCACGCGGCGCGAGGCCGACGGCTTCTCGGTCGAGGCCGCGGCGGACGAGCCGGAGCCGACCGCCTTCCTCGGCGTGCGTGCCTGCGAGCTGGCGGCCATCGCGGTCCAGGACCGCACCTTCCTCGAGGGCCCGCAGGCCGACCCGCACTATGCGCGCCGGCGCGCCGGCAGCTTCCTGGTCGCGGTCAACTGTGGCGAGCCCGCGGGCACCTGCTTCTGCGTCTCGATGGAGACCGGCCCCCGGGCGCGCGGCGGCTACGACCTGGCGCTGACCGAGCTGCTCGACGCGGCCGGGCATCGCTTCCTGCTGGAGGTCGGCAGCGAGCGCGGCCGGGCGCTGGCGGAGCGGCTCGACGCCCGTCCGGCCGAGGCGGCCGACCTCGCGGCGTCCCGCGCCGTCAGCGAGCGCGCCGCCGGCCGCATGGGCCGACGCATGGAGACCGGGGGCATCAAGGCCCTGCTGCAGGAGAACCAGGAGCACGCGCGCTGGGACCAGGTCGCCGAGCGCTGCCTGAGCTGCGCCAACTGCACGATGGTCTGCCCGACCTGCTTCTGCACGACGGTCGAGGACACGAGCGACCTGAGCGGCGAGACGGCCGCGCGGGTGCGGCGCTGGGACTCCTGCTTCACCCTGGACTTCTCCTACATCCACGGCGGCACGGTGCGCGGCTCGACCAAGGCGCGCTACCGGCAGTGGATGACCCACAAGCTGGCGTCCTGGTACGACCAGTTCGGCGTCTCGGGCTGCGTCGGCTGCGGGCGCTGCATCGCCTGGTGCCCGGTCGGCATCGACATCACCGAGGAGGTCGCGGCGATCCGCGGCGAGAAGAATCCGGAGAGCGCGGGATGACGGTCGAGACGCTGGAGCGCTACATCCTGGAGCATCGCTTCTTCGAAGGGCTGGAGCCGGCCTTCGGCTCGCTGATCCGCGGCTGCGCGCGCAACGTCCGCTTCGAGGCCGGGCAGTACCTCTGCCGCGAGGGCGAGCCGGCCGACCAGCTCTACCTGGTTCGCCACGGCACGGTCGCCCTGGAGATCTCGGCGCCGGGCCGCGGCGCGCTGACCTTCCAGACCGTCCACGAGGGCGAGATCGTCGGCGTCTCCTGGCTGGTGCCGCCCTACCGCTGGACCTACGACGCGCGCGCCGCCGAGCTGGTTCGCGCGATCGCCCTCGACGCCCGCTGCCTGCGCGACAAGGCCGAGCGCGACCACGACCTCGGCTACGAGCTGATGAAGCGCTTCGTCCCCGTGCTGGTCGAGCGGCTGCACGCCACCCGCCTGCAGCTGCTCGACCTCTACGCGCCGCCGGCATGAGCGCGATGGCGGCAGGAGCCGCGGCGACCGATCCGATGCTGCCGGCCGTCGCCCGGGTCGTCGGCCGGCGGCGCGAGACCGCGGACGTCTGGACCCTGGAGGTGGCGCCGCCCGATGGCTGGGCGGGCTTCGCGCCGGGCCAGTTCAACATGCTCTACCTGCCGGGCCTCGGCGAGGTGCCGATCTCGATGAGCGGCGACCCGGCGGCGCCGGGGCCGATCCGCCACACGGTGCGCGCCGTCGGCGCGGTCAGCGCGGCGCTGGCGGCGCTGCGCCCGGGCGCGGCGGTCGGCCTGCGCGGGCCCTACGGCAGCGCCTGGCCGGTCGCCGAGGCGGCCGGCGCCGACGTCGTGGTCATGGCCGGCGGGCTCGGCCTCGCGCCGCTGCGCCCGGCGCTCTACCGGCTGCGCGCCGAGCGCGCCCGCTACGGCCGCGTCGCGCTGCTCTACGGCACGCGCAGCCCGGCCGACATCCTGTTCCGGCGCGAGCTGGAGCGCTGGCGGCGGCAGCTCGACCTGGAGATCGAGGTGACGGTCGACAGGGCCGCCGGCGACTGGCGCGGCAGCGTCGGCGTGGTGACCAGGCTGCTGCCGCGGATCGCCTTCGAGCCGGTGAGCAGCGTCGCCCTGGTCTGCGGGCCCGAGGTGATGATGCGCTTCGCCGCCGACGCCCTGCTCGACGCCGGGGTGCCGGAGCCGCGCATCCACCTCTCGATGGAGCGCAACATGCGCTGCGCGATCGGCCAGTGCGGCCACTGCCAGTTCGGCGCCGACTTCGTCTGCAAGGACGGGCCGGTGATGTCCTACGACCGGCTGCGCGCGCGCCTCAAGATCCGGGAGCTCTGAGCCGTGGCGAGCCCGACCAGGAAGCCCCGCCTCGCCGTCTGGAAGTTCGCCTCCTGCGACGGCTGCCAGCTCAGCCTGCTCGACTGCGAGGACGAGCTGCTGGCGGTCGCCGGCGCCCTCGACATCGCCTACTTCATGGAGGCGACGCGCGGCCGCATCGAGGGCCGCTACGACCTGTCGCTGGTCGAGGGCTCGATCACCACGGCCCACGACGCCGAGCGGATCCGCGAGGTGCGCCGGCGCTCGCGCAGGCTGGTGACGATCGGCGCCTGCGCCACGGCCGGCGGCATCCAGGGCCTGCGCAACTTCGCCGACGTCGCGGAGTACGCGGCAGCGGTCTACGCCCGGCCCGACTACATCGCGACCCTGGCGACCTCGACGCCGATCGCCGAGCACGTGCCGGTCGACTTCGAGCTGCGCGGCTGCCCGATCTCCAAGCGGCAGCTGCTCGAGGTCGTCTCGGCCTTCCTGGCCGGGCGGCGGCCGGTGACGCCGGCGCACAGCGTTTGCGTCGAATGCAAGCTGCGCGGCACGGTCTGCGTCATGGTCGCCCACGGCACGGCCTGCCTGGGGCCGGTGACCCACGCCGGCTGCGGCGCGCTCTGCCCGGCCTACGACCGCGGCTGCTACGGCTGCTTCGGGCCGAAGGAGACGCCGAACCCCGCCTCGCTGAGCGGCCGCCTGGCCGCGCTCGGCATGGACGGCGGGCAGCTCGGGCGCGTCTACCGCAGCTTCAACGCCAACGCCCCCGAGTTCCGCCAGGAGAGCCAGCGCCATGGCCGGCAAGACGAGCCGCAAGACGATCAGGGTTGACTACCTCGCCCGGGTCGAGGGCGAGGGCGCGCTGGAGGTCGTGGTGCGCGACGGCCGGGTGCAGTCGGCCGCGCTCTCGATCTTCGAGCCGCCGCGCTTCTTCGAGGCCTTCCTGCGCGGCCGCGCCTTCGGCGAGGTGCCGGACATCACCGCGCGGATCTGCGGCATCTGCCCGGTCGCCTACCAGATGAGCTCGGTCCACGCCCTGGAGCGGGCGCTCGGCGTCACGGTCGAGGGGCCGCTGCGCGCGCTGCGACGGCTGCTCTACTGCGGCGAATGGATCGAGAGCCACACGCTGCACGCCTACCTGCTGCACGCCCCCGACTTCCTGGGCTACGCCGGCGCGATCGACATGGCCGGCGACCACGGCGAGATCGTCAAGCGCGGCCTGCAGCTCAAGAAGGTCGGCAACGAGATTCTGACTCTCGTCGGCGGCCGCGAGATCCACCCGATCAACGTCCGGGTCGGCGGCTTCTACCGGGTGCCGAGGCGGCGCGAGCTGGCGCCGCTGGCCGAGCGCCTGAAATGGGCGCGCGAGGCGGCGCTGGAGACGGTGCGCTGGGTCGCCGGCTTCGACTTCCCCGAGGCCGAGCGCGACTACCTCTTCGTCGCGCTCCGCCATCCCGGGGAGTACCCCTTCAACGAGGGCCGCATTGTCTCCGGCCGCGGCCTCGACATCGAGGCGGCGGACTGGGAGAACCACTTCGAGGAGATCCACGTCGCCCGCTCGACGGCGTTGCAGGCGCGGCTGAAGAGCGGCGAGAGCTACCTGGTCGGCCCGCTGGCCCGCTACGCCCTCAACGCCGACCGCCTGTCGCCCCTGGCCCGCGAGGCGGCGACGGAGGCCGGGCTGGGCGCGGTCTGCCGCAACCCCTACCGCAGCATCGTCGTGCGCGCCGTCGAGGTGCTCTACGCCTGCGACGAGGCGCTGCGCATCATCGAGAGCTACGAGGAGCCGGACGCCCCCGCCGTGCCGGTCGAGCCGCGCGCCGGCAGCGGCTGCGCGGCGACCGAGGCGCCGCGCGGCCTGCTCTGGCACCGCTACCGCCTGGCCGAGGACGGCAGCGTCGCCGAGGCGCGCATCGTGCCGCCGACCTCGCAGAACCAGGCGGCGATCGAGGAGGACCTGGTCGCGCACATCCAGGGCTGCCTCGAGCTGCCCGACGAGGCGCTGCGCGAGCGCTGCGAGCTGACCGTGCGCAACTACGACCCCTGCATCTCCTGCGCGACGCACTTCCTGAAGCTGACGATGGACCGGGGCTGAGGCCCGTGGCGGGGGCGGGGGCGGGGGCGGAGGCGGCCGGCCGCTGCCTGGTGATCGGCCTCGGCAACCCGGACCGCGGCGACGACGGCCTGGGCCGCGCCGTCGCCCGGGCCCTCCTCGGCGGCAGGCTGCCGCCCGGGATCGAGGTGGTCGAGGCCGAGGGCGAGGCGACGGCCCTGCTGGCGCGGCTGGAAGGCGCGGCCGCGGCCTTCCTGGTCGATGCCTGCGTCTCCGGTGCCCCGGCCGGGACGATCCGCCGCTTCGACCTCGGCGTGTCGGCCCAGGCGCCCGACGCCGCCCCGGTCAGCAGCCACGGCCTGGGCCTGGCCGAGGCGGTCGGGCTGGGTCGGACGCTCGGCCTGCTGCCGCCGCGCTGCATCCTCTACGCCGTCGAGGGCGCCTGCTTCGAGGCCGGTGCGCCGCTCACGCCCGCGGTCGCCGCCGCGGTCGACGAGGTCGCGGAACGGCTGCGCGCGGAGCTTCGGTAAGATGCCCGCCGACTTTCCCTCTCCGCCCTCGGGGGCGGAGAGGGTAGGGAGAGGTGGGGGAGTGCGACGTTGCCTCTTGCAGGCCCATCGCGTGCAGAAGGCCAGGGCCGTCCCGCGTCGCCCGCTGCGAGGGTGCCAAGATACGGCCCGCTGTAAGCCCGTCGATCGGCCGGCCCCCCACCTCTCCCTGACCCTCTCCGCCCCGGGGGGGCGGAGAGGGGACACTCGCGCAGGCCGGCCCTTCCGTCTGGCGGGTTCTGCCGGGGCCCCGGCCGTGCTATTCGAACGCCGAAAATCGGACGGGAGCGCCGCGAAGCCGCGGGCGCGCCGCCGGAAGAGGGAACGCGGGATGACGGGACAGCGGGTGGCCAGGCCATGATGGACAAGCGGGTGCCGGACGTGCCGGCGGCGCTGGCGGACGTGCAGGACGGCGCGATGGTGCTGATCGGCGGCTTCGGCGAGTCGGGCAGCCCGATCGAGCTGATCCACGGCCTGATCGACCAGGGCGCGCGCGGCCTGACCGTGGTCAGCAACAACACCGGCAACGGCGAGGTCGGCCTGGCCGCGCTGATCAAGGCCGGGCGCGTCGCGAAGATGGTCTGCTCCTACCCGCGCTCCTCCAACTCCAAGGTCTTCCCGGAGCTCTACCGCAAGGGCGAGATCGAGCTGGAGCTGGTGCCCCAGGGCACCCTGGCCGAGCGGATCCGCGCCGGCGGCGCCGGCGTGCCGGCCTTCTACACCCCGACCGGCGCCGGCACGGTGCTGGCCGAGGGCAAGGAGACGCGCGACTTCGACGGCCGCACCTACGTCATGGAGCGGGCGATCAGGGCCGACTTCGCGCTGGTCCGCGCCGAGCTCGGCGACCGCTTCGGCAACCTGACCTTCAACAAGGCGGGGCGCAACTTCGGCCCGGTCATGTGCATGGCCGCGAAGACCGCGATCGCCCAGGTCCGCCGCTTCGTGCCGGCCGGCGAGATCGACCCGGAGCACGTCGTGACCCCCGGCATCTTCGTCGGCCGCGTCGTCGAGGTGCCGGAGCCGGCCCAGGAATCGGCCCTGATCGAGCAGGGAGTGAGCTACCCATGAGCGACAAGACCCGAACCGGGCTCAGCCGCGCCCAGATGGCCTGGCGCGCCGCCCAGGACATCCCCGACGGCGCCTACGTCAACCTCGGCATCGGCATCCCCGAGCTGGTCGCCGACTACGTGCCGGCGGGGCGCGAGGTCGTCTATCACACCGAGAACGGCATCCTCGGCTTCGGCCCGGCGCCCGAGCCCGGCCAGGAGGACCCGGACCTGATCAACGCCGGCAAGAAGCCGGTGACCCTGCTGCCCGGCGCCGCCTTCTTCCACCACGCCGACTCCTTCGCGATGATCCGCGGCGGCCACATCGACTACTGTATCCTCGGCGCCATGCAGGTCGCGGCCAACGGCGACATCGCCAACTGGTCGACGGGTGCTGCCGGCGCGATCCCCGCGGTCGGCGGCGCCATGGACCTGGTCGCCGGCGTGCGCAACGTGCTGGTCATCACCGAGCACACGACCCGCGAGGGCGAGCCCAAGCTGATGGAGCGCTGCAGCTATCCCCTGACCGCGCCCGGCGTGGTCAAGCGGGTCTTCACGACCTTCGGCGTCTTCGACGTCACCGCCTCGGGCTTCCTCCTGCAGGAGATCGCGCCGGGCGTCCCGGTCGAGCAGGTCAGGGCCGCCACCGCCGCCCCGCTCGCCGTCGCCGACAGCCTGAAGGAAGTCGCCGCCCCCCAGCCGGAGAAAGCCGCCGCCCATGTCTGAGGCCTTCATCTGCGATGCCGTCCGCACGCCCATCGGCCGCTTCGGCGGCGCCCTCGCCGGCGTCCGCGCCGACGACCTGGCGGTCGTGCCGATCAAGGCCCTGGCCGCGCGCAACCCCGGCCTCGACTGGGAGGCGCTGGACGACGTGATCCTGGGCTGCGCCAACCAGGCCGGCGAGGACAACCGCAACGTCGCGCGCATGGCCGTGCTGCTGGCCGGCCTGCCGGACCGCGTGCCGGGCTCGACGATCAACCGCCTCTGCGGCTCGGGCATGGACGCGATCGGCACCGCGGCGCGGGCGATCAAGGCCGGCGAGGGCGCGCTCTGGCTGGCCGGCGGCGTCGAGTCGATGTCGCGCGCGCCCTTCGTCCTGCCGAAGGCCGAGACCGCCTTCTCGCGCAAGGCCGAGATCTACGACACGACGATCGGCTGGCGCTTCGTCAACCCGCAGATGAAGCAGGTCTTCGGCGTCGATTCGATGCCCGAGACCGGCGAGAACGTCGCCGCCGACTTCGGGATCAGCCGCGAGGACCAGGACGCCTTCGCCTTCCGCAGCCAGCAGCGCGCCAAGGCGGCGATCGAGGCCGGGCGCCTGGCCGAGGAGATCGTCCCGGTGACGATCCCCCAGCGCAAGGGCGACCCCGTCGTCGTCGAGGCCGACGAGCACCCGCGCCCCGAGACGACCCTGGCGCAGCTCGCCAGGCTGCCGACCCCCTTCCGGCGCGAGGGCGGCACCGTCACCGCCGGCAACGCCTCGGGCGTCAACGACGGCGCCTGCGCGGCGATCGTCGCCTCGGAGGCAGCGGCGAAGGCCCAGGGCCTGACGCCGCGCGCCCGGGTCGTCGCGACCGCGACCGCCGGCGTGCCGCCGCGCATCATGGGCATGGGCCCGGCGCCGGCCAGCCGCAAGGTGCTGGAGAAGACCGGCCTCAAGCTCGAGCAGATGGACGTGATCGAGCTCAACGAGGCCTTCGCCGCCCAGGGCCTCGCCGTGCTGCGCGACCTCGGCCTCGCCGACGACGACGCCCGGGTCAACCCCAACGGCGGCGCCATCGCCCTCGGCCACCCCCTGGGCATGAGCGGCGCCCGCCTGGTCACCACCGCGACCTACGAGCTGGCGCGGCGGCAGGGGCGCTACGCGCTCTGCACCATGTGCATCGGCGTCGGCCAGGGCATCGCGATGGTGATCGAGCGGGTGTAGGGGCGGGGCGGGGCGAGCCGCGGGCCACCAGCCCATACCCCGATCTGTCGTCCCGGAGGCGCAAGGCGAGCGCCGCCGCCTGGACCTGGACCCAGGGGCATGCCCTCCATCCGCGCGGGGCCGGGCCCGCCGCTTCTGCGCCACCTGCGGCAGCGCCTTGGCCTCGGACGCGGAGAAGGCCTTGCTTCCTCTCGTTTGGCCGCCTGGGCTGTTCCGAGCCGGTTCATCGTCGAGCACCGCTGTCGCATCGACGGTCGCCTGCCCAGCGTGAACTGTCGGGCGTCAGCGACCGACCGCAGTTGACCCTGGCTGTGTGAAAACGCGTCGGCTGCTACGATTCCTCGTCGGAGCCGACGGGGGCGGTGATGAAGCGCTTTGTCGAGGGTGTGGATCGCAATCAGTCGACACTGTTTCCGGAAAGCCTCGAAGATTGGGTGCACCAGGATAATCCGGTTCGGGTGATCGATGCTTTCGTGGGGGAGCTGGATCTCGCCGCGCTGGGCTTCGGCGGTGTCGATCCTGCGGCGACTGGACGGCCGAGCTATCATCCTGCGGTGCTGCTGAAGCTCTACGTCTACGGCTATCTCAACCGGGTCCAATCGAGCCGGCGCATCGAGCGTGAGGCCGGCTGCAATGTCGAAGTGATGTGGCTGACCGGGCGGCT
>NZ_FWZX01000027.1 GCF_900177295.1 Tistlia consotensis USBA 355 | reverse complement strand
CTCGACCTCGGCGACCAGCGCCGCCATCTCGAGCGGCTCGACCTGCAGCACCTTGCCGTCCTCGCGATCGGCCGCCAGGAAGCGGTCGATCAGCCCGGCCATGCGGTGCACGGCCTCGCCGATGCCAGCGAGACGCCGGGCGATCGCCTCCGGCGGCTCGCCCAGGATCATGCCGATCGTCTCGGTCGCCAGCTGGATGGCCCCCAGCGGCGTGCGGAACTCGTGGCTGACCATGCGCACGAACTGCCGCTGCTCCTCGTGCAGCCGCTTCTCGGTCGCGAGGCTCTCGGAGAGCTGCGCCTCCAGCCGCCGCCGCTCCGCGATCTCCGCGGCCAGCGTCTCGTTGCGGGCGCGCAGGTCGGCCGACAGCCGGGTGCTGACCATGAACAGCATGCAGGCGAAGAAGGCGATCAGGAACAGCGTGCCCTGGAAGAAGAACCAGGCGTTCCGGTTGCTGAGCACCGAGAGCTCCCCCGCCGAAGGGGCGGCCATCTCCAGCACGCTCTGGGCGACGCTCGCGGCCATGTACTCGAGCAGCAGGCCGATGGTGATCCAGCGCAGCAGCCGTGGCTGGCTGCGGTCGCGCGCCAGCGTCAGGGCCATGAAGCCCATCACGACCAGCATCGTCAGGGTCTGGGCGTGGATGCGCAGCACCACGTCGCCCGGCGCCACGGTGACCGCAACGCTCCAGAACACGAGCTGAAAGATCAGCACCGAGATGCCGAGCCAGGCATGGCGCGGCTGCCCGAGAAAGCGCGCCAGGCCGTCGGCCATCAGCACGACGCCCAGCTTGATGATCGCGTTGTCGAGGACGATGTGCCAGCCCGGCGGCGCCGCCCCGCGCGAGATCAGCAGGGCGATGCCGGCCGCGATGCAGATGAAGCCGGCGGCGATGAACTTGAGCTCGTAGAGCCGGCGCCACACCAGCCAGACGAAGAACCAGACGATGCCCTGCAGGGCGGTGACGGAAAGCTCGACGAGAAGGACGGTTTTCAGGTCGAGCATGATTTTCGCGCGAGGTCCGCGACCGGGATCCGTTGGATCGAGAAGCGCAAGAGGACGCTCCCTTTACACCAGCCGCGGGACAAGCTCCTCACAAATCGCCATGGCGGAGACGCGGCTGCCGGGGCAGCCGCCGAGGCGCGCCGGCCACCTCAGGCGACGTGCTCGCCCATGACCTCCTTCACCTTGCTGGCCAGCTGCTTGAGGCTGAAGGGCTTGGGCAGGAAGTAGATGCCGCTCTCCTCGCCGATCCGGCGGCGGAAGGAGTCCTCGGCATAGCCCGAGATGAAGATCACCTTGAGGCTCGGCTGGTGCTCGCGCACGACCTTGACCAGGGCCGGACCGTCGACCTTGGGCATCACGACGTCGGTGATCAGCAGGTCGATCGCGGCGGCGCCGTCGCCGCCGCGCAGCAGCTCCAGGGCGGCCTCGCCGGAGCGCGCCTCCAGGACCTCGTAGCCCTTGGTGCGCAGCACCCGGGCCGAGAAGGCACGCACCGCGTCCTCGTCCTCGACCAGCAGCACCTTGCCGATGCCCGACAGGTCGCGGCTCTCGCTGACCTCGATCGCGACCGCGCCGCCGACCGCCTGATGCTCCGGCAGGTGGATCGCGAAGGTCGTGCCGCGGCCGACCTGGGACTCGACGGCGACGAAGCCGCCGGTCTGCTTGACGATGCCGTAGACCGTCGCGAGGCCGAGGCCGGTGCCCTCGCCGACCTCCTTGGTCGAGAAGAAGGGGTCGAAGATCCGCCCCATGATCTCCTTGGGGATGCCGCAGCCGGTGTCGCTCACCTCGATGGTGACGTAGCGGCCCGCCGGCATGGTCTCGCCGCCGATCCGGCGCTCCTGGGCGAGCTCCAGGTTGGCGGTCCGGATGGTCAGCTCGCCGCCCGTCGCGGCCATGGCGTCGCGGGCGTTGACCACGAGGTTGATGATGACCTGCTCGAGCTGGCCCTGGTCGGCGCGGATCGAGCCCAGCCCGCGGCCGTGCACGACCTTGAACTCGATCGCCTCGCCGATCAGCCGGCGCAGCAGGTGCGCCAGCTCGGCCAGGACGTCGGTCACGTTGAGGGTCTTGGGCTGCAGGGTCTGCTGGCGCGAGAAGGCGAGCAGCTGGCGCACCAGGTTGGCCGCGCGGTTGGCATTCTGCTTGATCTGCATGATGTCGGCGAAGGACTGGTCGCCGGGCCGGTGGCGCAGCAGCAGCAGGTCCGAGAAGCCGATCATCGCGGTCAGCAGGTTGTTGAAGTCGTGGGCGATGCCGCCGGCCAGCTGGCCGACCGCCTGCATCTTCTGGGACTGGGCGAACTGCGCCTCCAGGGCCTTCTGCTCGGTCAGGTCCAGCAGGTGCGCGATGGCGCCGCCGCCGCCGCCGCGCAGGGTCAGCTGGCAGACCATCTCGCGGCTGCCGCCGAGCCGGATCTCGACCGGCTCGGCCGCGGCCCCCTCGCCGCCGGCGACCTGCCGGAGCGCGGTCGCCAGGGCGGCACGGTCGGGCTCGCCCAGGAACTCGGACAGCGGCCGTCCGGCCAGGCTGCCGCCGGCCCCGACCATCGCCGCGAAGGCCTTGTTGTGCTCGGCGACCCGGCCCTCGGCGTCGAGCTGGGCGACGCCGATCGGCGCCTCGTCGAGGAAGCGCCGGAAGCGGCGCTCGCCCTGGGCCAGGGCCTCCTCGGCGGCACGCTCCTGGGTCAGGTGGCGGACCACCGAGCGGGTGCGCAGGCGTCCCGGCTCCTCCTCCAGCACCTCCTGGGCGATCGACACGCGGAAGCGACCGCCGCCGGCGTCCAGGAACTCGGCCTCGCCGCGCCGCGGATCGCCCTTGAACGGCAGGTGCGGCGCCAGGCCCTCGACCGGCTCGGCGAGCACGTCGCGCAGGCTCAGGCCGCCGAGCAGCTCGGCGCGGGTCCGGCCGAGCCAGTCGGCCAGGGTCGCGTTGGCGTACTCGAAGCGCCCGGCGCCATCGACCGAGTAGACGCCGACCGGCGCGTACTCGAAGAGGTCGAGCAGGCGGTCCCGCTCCTCGGCCATGGTCTGCTCGATCTGCCGCCGGTCGGTCAGGTCCTGGGCCAGCCACAGCACCTCGCCCGAATCCTCGCCCAGGCTGTGCGCCTCGATGTGGATCCAGCGGGGCCCGCCGGCCTCGTCGGCGAGCACGATCTCCTCGCTGCCGCCGACGCCGCGCGCCGCCTTCTCGGCGAGCCGGGTGACCCGCTCGCGCATCTCCTCGTCCCGGGCGCGCCGGGCGAGCCCGTCCGGCAGCGCGACGCCGCTGCCGTAGGCGGCGTCGGCCGCCCGGTTAGAGTCGAGCAGCCGGCCGCCGGGCCCGGTGATCTGGGCCGGCCGGTCGAAGGCGGCGAAGGCGCGGCTCAGGCGGACGGCGCGCAGGTCGGGTCGGCGGCGCTGTCCGGCGACCCGGAGGCCGAGCAGGAGGCCGCCGAGCAGCCCTGCCGCCAGGGCGGCGAGCGTCGGCCACGGCCCGAGATCCCAAAGCCCGCTTTCCAAGAGCGCCGCTCCCCCAGCCACCTCTCCCGCCGTCATACTACAGCCGGCCGCGCCGCCAAGCCTAGCCGCGCCGCCCCCGGGCCGCCCCGCACGCTCACGCCCGGCCTCCTACTTGCGCGGAGGCAGCTTGCCGCGCAGGCGCATGACGTAGCCGATCACCTCGGCGACCGCCTTGTAGTGGGCCGGCGGCACTTCCTGGTCGACCTCGACGCCGTCGTAGAGCGCACGCGCCAGCGGCCGGTTCTCGACGATCGGCACGTCGTTCTCCTTGGCCACCTCGCGGATCTTCTGGGCCAGGAAGTCGACGCCCTTGGCGACCACCGTCGGCGCGTTCATGACCTCGCCGTCGTACCGCAGGGCGACCGCGAAGTGGGTCGGGTTGGTGACCACGACGTCAGCGCCGGGCACCGCGGCGACCATGCGCTGGCGCGCCCGCTCCTGGCGCAGCTGGCGCAGGCGACCCTTGACCATCGGATCGCCTTCGGACTGGCGCATCTCGTCCTTGATCTCCTGACGAGACATGCGCAGCTTCTGCATCATCTTGAAGCGCTGGAACAGGTAGTCGCCGCCGGCGATCACGGTCATCGCCGAGAGCACGCCGATCAGCACGCGCAGGGCCTCGTGGCGCAGCAGCAACAGCAGCTCGTCCATCGAGAGCTCGGGCAGGTGCAGGTAGCTCTGCCAGCGCGGCAGCACCAGCATGGCGATGATCGCGCCGACCAGGCTGATCTTCAGCAGCCCCTTGCCGAACTCGACCAGGGCGCGCTGGCCGAACAGCCGCTTGGCGCCGGACAGCGGCGACAGCTTCTCGAGCTTCGGCTTCAGCGATTCGGCCGAGACCACGATGCCGCCCTGCAGCGCCGCCGCCGCGATCGCCGCGACGATCGAGGCGGCGAGCGGCAGGGCCAGGGCCTTGCCGACCTGCCACAGCAGGTTCGCCAGGACCAGCCGGCCGCTGTCGCCGGACAGCACGATCTTGTCGGGCTGCTCGATGAAGGGCAGCAGAGCCCGGCCGATCTGCCCGAGGAAGATCGGCGCCAGCATCGCGATGGTCCCGGTCAGGGCCAGGATCATGAACCAGTGATTGACTTCCTGGGAGCGGGTTACCTCGCCCTTCTCGCGCGCCTCGCGCAGCCGTTTCGGGGTCGGTTCCTCGGTTTTCTGGGAGTCGTCGGTATCGTCGTCGGCCATGCCCGGCGCCTCCGCTCAGTGCGCCACGAAGAACAGCAGGTGGCTCTCGTAGGACGAGAGGAACACCCGCATGACGATCGGCAGCGACAGGCCGAGCACCAGCAGGCCCAGCGAGATCTGCAGCGGGATGGCGATGAAGAAGATCTGGACCTGCGGCATCAGCCGGGCCAGCAGGCCCAGGCCGAGATAGAAGATGCCGGCGGTCGCGATCACCGGCGAGGCCATCTTCATGGCCAGCAGGAAGCTCTCGCCGGCCATGCGCGAGATCGTCTCGGAGAAGTCGCCGACCGGCAGGTGCCCGCCGACCGGAAAGATCATGTAGCTGTCGACCGCGGCCCGGATCGAGAGGTGATGCAGGTCGAGCGTGAAGACCATCAGCAGGCCGGTCAGCGACAGGAAGTTGCCGGCGATCGAGCCCTGCTGCTGGGAGGTCAGGTTGTTGACCATCGCGTTGGCCAGCGAGGTCATGTTCGCGATGATCATGCCGGCGCTGCCGAGCGCGACCAGCAGGATGCGGGCGATCGCCCCGAGGAACAGGCCGACGACGATCTCGCCGAGCAGCAGCACGACCAGGCTGACCGGGGCCGCGGGCGCCGGCGGCAGCTTGGCCGAGACCAGCGGCACGACCAGCAGCGACAACATCACCGCGAAGCCGAGGCGCACGCGCGCCGGCACGTAGCTCTCGCCGATGCCGGGGATCAGCATGACCACCGAACCGACGCGGGCGAAGACCAGCAGGAAGCTGAAGATCGTCGCGGGGAGCAGGTCCTCGATCATCGCCGGCGCCCGGCGCTCAGCCCAGCGAGACGATGCGGTCCATCAGGCGCTCGGTGAATCCGATCAGGGTCGAGAGCATGAAGGGCAGCAGCACCAGCAGCGCCAGGAAGATCACCGTGATCTTCGGCACGAACGACAGGGTCATCTCCTGCATTTGCGTCAAAGCCTGGAAAAGCGCGATGGCAAGGCCGACGACCAGGGCGAGGAGCAGGATCGGCCCGCCGACCTTGAGCATGGTCCAGACCGCCTCGCGGCCGATCTCGAGGGCATCGACGGCGTTCATCGAAGCAAACGACTCCCGGGAAGAGGACGCCGGGCGCGGCGGCCCGGCGGCGGTGCGGATCGGCGACGGTGCGGATCGGCGGCGCCGCGGACGGCGCCGTCAGATCGGCATGCGCAGGATGTCCTGGTAGGCCTGGATCGCCTTGTCGCGCAGGGTCGTCATGGTCTGCAGGGTGAGCTCGGCCTTGCTGACCGCGACGACGACGTCGTTGAGATCGGCCTGGCCGGTCGCGGCGAGCATCGACTGCTGCTCGCCCTGCTTCATCTGGTTGATGCCGCCGGTCACGGCACGCTCGAGCGCGGCCGAGAAGCCGTCGTCCAGCTTGCCGCTGCGCGCATCGAGGCCGGACACCTGGGTCGGCCCGCTCACCGCCTGGCCGGCGGCGCGCGCATAGGCCTGCGCCGCATGGTTCAGATTGATCGCCATCATCAGCCCTCCGCGGCGATCCCCGTGAGGAACCGTCGCCTGCCCGTGGAGCCGTCCTGGCCTCTAGGTTTGCGCCCGCCCTCCTGGCGCGCGCTTTTTTTGCCTAACGCAGGATGCCGAGCGTGTTCTCGAGCATCGAGCGCGTGGTCTCCAGCACCTTGAGGTTGGCCTCGTAGGAGCGCTGCGCCTCGCGCATGTCGGTGACTTCGATCAGCGGATTGACGTTCGGGATCAGCACATAGCCGTCCTTGTCGGCCGCCGGGTGGCCGGGGTCGTACTTGCGCGTGAATTCGCTCTGGTCGGTCGAGATGTTCTTGACCTGAACCAGCGGCACCTTGAGCTCGCGGTCCATGGTCTCGCCGAAGGTCACGACCTTGCGACGATAGGGCTGGGCGCCCGGCGTCTCGCCGGTCGAATCGGCGTTGGCGATGTTCTCGGAGATGACACGCAGGCGCGTTCCCTGCGCCTTCATGCCGCTCGCCGAGATCTGCATGCTCTTGTAGAGGTCCATCGCTCCAGTACCCCGTATCAGCCGCCGTTGCTGCCGAGCGCCATGCGGAACATCTTCATGTACTTGCTGTAGAGATCGGTCACCGTCGCGTGGTCCATCTGGGTGTGGGCCATCTTGACCAGCTGCTCCTCGATCACCACCGCGTTGCCCGAAGGCGAGGCCTCGTACTGCTTGTGGGTCTTGTGCACCGGCGTACCCTTGGCGTTCTCCAGCGTGCCGGGCAGCATCCCGCCTTCCGTCCTCGCCGTGCGCATCGCGTTGTGCGTGTTGCGCAGCTCCTGGACGAAGTCGGCGTTGGCCAGGTCCCTCGGCACGTAGCCGGGCGTGTCGGACTGGGCGATGTTCTCGGCAATGACGTTCTGGCGCTGGGACAGCCAGTCCAAGCGCTTCGCGAACACCTCGAACAGTCCAAGCTTTGCGGCCATACCCGCTTCCAATGCCGCGGCGGCTCGCGCCGCACCGAGGCCCAGGGTCGCGCATAGCTTGTTAAGATCGGGTAAAAGCTGATAGACGAGTCCTGGTTGGGGACGGAAGCACGCGCCGGCTCGGCGCCGGACGGGGACAAGGGGCCGACACCGCCCATGCTCTATCTTACGCGAAAGATAGGCGAATCCGTCGTGATCAACGACGAGATCGAAGTGACGGTCGTCGACATTCGCGGCAAATCGATCAAGCTCGGCTTCACCTTCCCGGAGACCGCGACGGTCCTGCGCCGCGAGATCTACGAGCGGATCCAGGAAGAGAACCGCGCCGCCGCGGCGGGCAGCCAGGCGCTGGCCGAGGCATTCCGCGGCAAGCCGTCGCAGAGCGACGCCCCGGCACCGGCCGAAGGCCCGGCGCGAGCGGCCCCCGAGCCGAAGGACTGAGCCCGGCGCGGCGGATCCGCCCCGGTCGCCTCAAGCATTCGTTAAGCATAGTCCGGCAAGGATGCCCCTGCGAGACGGCGTCCTGCGGCGCCGTGGTCCGAACCAGCGAGCGCAGACCTTGTCCCAGCCCTATTCCGACAGCGACCTCGCCGTCGCCCTCAGCCGCACGGCCGCGGACGGCAGCGTGCGGGTCACCGCCAAGGGCCGCGGCGCCCTGGCCGAACAGATCCGGGAGATCGCCTTCGCCCAGGGCGTCGCCGTCCGCCGCGACGCCGACCTGGCCGAGATCCTGGATGCCGTCGAGATCGACTGCGAGATCCCGGCGGCCGCGCTCGGCGCCGTCGCCGAGATCCTCAACCGGCTCTACCAGGCCAACCTGGAGATCGCGTCGTGAGCGCGCCGGGCAGCATCGGCGGCGGCACGGCGAACGCCCGCATCGACCGCATCGAGGCGCGGCTCGCCGCGGCCAGGGCCGCCCTGGAAAACGACGGTACCGGCGATCTCGAGGGGCTCGAGCTGGAGGTCTCGGCGCTGAGCACCGACGTCGCCGCCCTGCCTGCGCAGGAGACGACCGGCCTGCGCCCGCGCCTGCTCGCCCTGCTCGACGAGATCAACCGGCTGAGCGCCGACTACCGCGACGGCCTGGAGCGGCTCGCCCGCGAGCTGGGCGAGACCGGGCGTCGGCGCCAGGCGGTCTCCGCCTATCACAAGGGCCAGCGCCACAAGGGGCACGGCAACAAGCCGGGCGGCGGCGGACGCTGATCCTCGATGGAACTCACCGGATACCTGCAGTTCGTCGCCGCGCTGGCCCTCGTGCTCGCGCTGATCGGCGCCCTCACCTGGCTGATCAAGCGCAGCGGCGTCGCCGGCAGCCTGATGCCGGCCGCGACCCGCAAGGGCGAGGCCCGGCGCCTGGGCGTCGTCGAGGTGCTGCCGCTCGATCCGCGCCGCAAGCTGGTGCTGGTGCGCTGCGACGACCGCGAGCACCTGCTGCTGCTGCACCAGGGCCCGGCGCCCGATCTGGTGGTCGCCGCGACGGCCGCACCGCAGGCCGTGCCCGACTTCGACGAGGCGCTGGAGCGGGCCCGATGAAGCGATTCCCGACCTGCGTCGCGCTGCTGCTGTGCTTCGGCGTCGCGCTCGGCCTGCTGGTCGAGCCGGCGGCGGCCCAGACGCTGTCGCTCAACCTCGGCGAGGGCGAGGGTTCCTCGACCGGCCGCATCCTGCAGCTCGTGGCCCTGGTCACGGTGCTCAGCCTGGCGCCCTCGATCCTGGTGATGGTGACCTCCTTCACCCGGATCGTCGTCGTGCTGTCGTTCCTGCGCAGCGCGCTCGGCATCCAGCAGACGCCGCCGAACTCGGTGCTGATCTCGCTGGCGCTGTTCCTGACGCTGTTCGTCATGATGCCGACCCTGGAGCAGATCTACGACCAGGCGATCCAGCCGCTGGTCGCCGAGGACATCGACGAGATGACCGCGCTCGATCGCGCGGCGGTGCCGGTGCGGCAGTTCATGCTGGCCCACGTGCGCGAGCGCGACCTCAAGCTGTTCATGGACCTCTCGAAG
Source organism: Tistlia consotensis USBA 355 (assembly GCF_900177295.1). GTDB lineage: Bacteria > Pseudomonadota > Alphaproteobacteria > Kiloniellales > DSM-21159 > Tistlia > Tistlia consotensis. Next base: position 88,639 of record NZ_FWZX01000027.1, on the reverse strand, counting down.
GCCGAGCCGGTCGCCAGCCCCGACGACACGCCGCTGCGCGCCCTGATCCCGGCCTTCATGATCAGCGAGCTCCGGCGCGCCTTCGAGATCGGCTTCCTGCTGTTCCTGCCGTTCCTGATCATCGACATGGTCGTCGCCTCGATCCTGATGTCGATGGGCATGATGATGCTGCCGCCGGTGATGATCTCCCTGCCCTTCAAGCTGATCTTCTTCGTGCTGGTCGACGGCTGGTACCTGGTCGCCGGCAGCCTGGTGCAGAGCTACGGCTGACGACCGGCGCCGGCCGCGAGGCCGGATCCCCCGGCACCGGCCCCCCGGCACCCGATTTCCCTTGGACGAGACGGTCGGGCCGCCGGTCCGCGCGGGCATCGGGCGAGCGGTCCCGGCGGCCGGGACCGGGCCGCCCGCCGCTCAGTTCAGGGCGCTCAGGGGGTCCTTGGCCAGGCGGTTCTTGTAGTCGGTCATGAAGCCCTGGGCCTGCTCGACCTGGCTCAGCTGATCCGAGATCGAGGCCAGCATCCGCTCGCCGCCGTCGCCGGCGAGCAGGGCGAAGGTCTCGGCGTAGCTGGTCTTGGCGATGACGCCGGTGTAGCTCTTCGCGAGGCTCTTCAGCTGCGCCTTCTGGCCGGACAGCACGTTGGCGACCGCGGCGTTGACCACCCTCGCCGCGCCGTCCTCGTCGAGCGGCTTGTCCGCCGGCGGCAGGCGGCTGCCGAGGATCGTCGCGACGTCGGACCAGCGGCCCGCCTTGCGGTCGACCTCGACGCGCAGGCGGTCGGCCTCCTCGCTGTCGTCGCCCTTCAGCACCTGCAGCGCGGTCTCGCCCTGGTCCAGGTCGATCAGCGCCTTGGCGCGCAGCCGCTCGCGCTGCAGGTGCAGCTCGGCGGGCGGCGCGGTCATGGCCGAGGCGTCGAGCGCCGCGATCGCCTTCGCCGGCTGCCGGTCGAGCAGCTGGACGAGCGCCAGCCGGGCGCCGACCCGGCACCGCTCGAGCCCGGTCAGGCGGTGCGCCACCTGCTCGTCGAGCAGCTCGGCGGCGCGGTCGAGCAGGTCGATGTCGACCAGCCGGTCGGCCAGCGCCGCGATGATCGCGTCGCCCTTCGGCCCGGGCGGCGTCAGCTCCTTGAACTCGTCGTAGATCGACAGCGCGGTCAGCGGTGCCAGGGTCTTGGCGCGCGCGCCGGTGAACAGCTCGGTGAACAGCGTCTGCATGCGGATCGCCGCGGCCTCGGCGCCCGGGTGGCCGGGGAAGTTTGAGGCCGCGCTGCGCAGGCTGCGCAGCGCCTGGCGGTCGTCGCCCTGGGCCTCGTAGAGATCGGCCAGGCGCATCAGGAGCGCGAACTCGAAGGCGTCGCCGCGCCAGGCGAAGCGCAGCTTCTCGATCTCGTCGATCGCCTGGGCGCGGTTCATCGAGCCGTCGGCCATGGCGCGCTCGATAAGCAGCAGCCGGGCGCGCGCGGAGGCCGATCCGAAGCCGCCCTCGGCCACCTTCTTCAGCAGCTTGTCGGCCTTGGCCGGCTCGTCGTTGGCCAGCCGGGTCATGCCCTGCACCAGGTCGAAGTGGGCGTGCTCCAGGGCGGTCTGCAGGTCCGGCTCGACCTTCTTCAGATACTCGGCGGCACCGGCGGTGTCGGCGCTCTGCAGCCGCGCCTCGGCGGCGGCCAGGCCGAAGCGCACGCGCACCGCGCGGGCGTAGTCGGCGACCAGCGGGAAGCCGTCGTCGAGGCGCTCGGCCGCGACCGGCCAGTCCTGCGCCGCCGCCGCCAGCAGCCCCTGCCACAGCCGGGCCTCCGGCTCGCCGACCAGGGCCGGATCGCCCAGGGTCTTGACCGCGTCGGCGTAGTCGCCGGCCAGGGTCTGGCTGGCGCCGGCCATCAGGAGCAGCTCGGGATCGCGCTTCAGGCCGGGATTGTCGGTGAACATCAGGTCGAGCAGGCCCAGCGTCTCCTGGGCGAAGCCGTGCCCGAAGTAGAAGCGCGCGAGGGCGAGGCGCGCCGCGGTCAGCTCGGCGCCGGTGCGCGCCGTCGCGACCGCGGTCTGCAGGTCCTGGCGGACCGCCGAATAGTCGCCGCGCTGCTCCTGGCGCCAGGCCTTGGGGTCGAACAGGCGGCGGCCGGACTCCGCCGTCGGGGGCGCATCCTTGGCCGCCGCCGCCTCGGCCAGGCCCGTCGTGGCGAGGCCGGAGATGGTGACCCGCCGCGTCGTCGCGCCGACCGACACGCGGTCGCTCAAGGGCCCGACGAACAGGCCCTGGACGCTGGGCAGGATCTCGACCTGCGGGAAGCGGCGGCCCGGCGAGAAGCCGGCGTCCTCGCCGAGCGGCACCGCGAAGATCCGGCTGCCGGTCACCGGATCGCGCAGCGCGATCGGCGTGCCGGCATCCTCGGTCGCGACCTGCAGCGACTGGTGCTCGGGATCGGCGATCAGCGGCAGCGGCTGGTCGAGCAGCCCCGGGCGCGGCCGCAGGTCGAGGATCCACGACTTGCCGTCGCGATGCAGCAGGGCCGAGACCAGCGCGCTGACCTCGAAGGTGAAGGCCGAGCCCTGCTTGAGATCGTAGCGGTCGAGCTTCTTGAGCTCCGGCGCCAGCGTCTCCAGCTTGTGGGTCGCCCAATCCGGTGCCGTGCGGTCGAAGACGAGCAGCACCGACGAGCCGGTCTGCAGCAGGGCGCCGCGGGTCTGCAGGGGCCAGTCGAAGCGCAGCACGACCGGCTCCGGCCACGGCGCGGTGCCGCCCGGCAGCGGCGTGTCGATCTGGCGGCCGAAGGCGTCGGTCCGCTCGATCTGGAAGCCGGCGGGCGTCTTGTTCCGGATGTCGGGCGGCGGCGGCGGGTGCGCGGGCCCGCGCTCGGCGACCGGCGAGGGCGGAGCCGCGGGCGCCGCGGCGTCCGGCTTCGGCGGCGGCGGCTGCGACGGCTTCGCGGCATCCTTGCCTTGCGGGAACAGCGCGACCGGCCCCTTGCCCGACACCTTGGCCGCCCTGGCGGCCTCGGCGGCGGCCGCCGCCGGATCGGGCTGCTCGGTCAGCTTGACCCTGGCGAGCCGCAGCGGCCCCTTCTTGCCGGCCAGGTCGACGACGATGCGCCGGTCGAGCGAGAAGGCGTGGGCGTTGACGCCGGGCGCATAGCTGAGCTCGACGGTCAGGCCGTCGACGGCGTTGACCGCGGTCAGCTGGCTGAGACGGCGGACCCTGGTGTCGGCCAGCGCCGAGGCGTCGAGCCGGCCCGGCACGGAAAAGCGGATCCGGGTCGTGCCGATGCCGGCTTCCTCGACCCTGAACCCGACCGTCTTCGGCCAGTCGAAGACCAGCCGGTCGTAGTCGTCGTGGACACCGACGCGCAGCAGCACCGCAAGCCCGCCGATCGGCTTCGGCTCGGCAGCGGCGGCCGGCTCCGCCTTGGCCGCCGTGTCCGGCGGCGCGGCCGGCGGCGGCGCGGCGGCACCGCCCTTGCCGCCGGGCGGGGCGGGGGCCGCGCCGGCCAGCTCGGCGGCGCCGGGCATGGGACGGGTCGGCGGCGGCGCCTTGCCGTCGCGCCCGAGATCGACGACCAGCCGGGTGCCGAGCTGGAACTGGGTCAGGGCGCGCCTCTCGGCGAAGGGCAGGACCAGGCGCCGGCCGTCGTCCTCGATGCGCGGCTTGCCGCGCAGGTCGGTCAGAACCTCGGCGAGCGGGCCGAGGGTGAGGGCCGCCGGCTCGGCGAAACGGAACACCAGGTCGCGGCCCTCGAAGTCGACCTGGGTCGGATTCGGTCGTGCGAAACCGACCACCACGCGGTCGTAGGCAGGCGCCCGCTCCGCGGTCACGCTGGCCGCGTCCTGGGCCGCCGCCCCGGTCGCCGCCCGGGTCGCCAGGACCGGAAGCAGCAGGGCCAGGGCCAGCAGCAGCCGGAGAATGGCGGCGCGCACCGTCATCGCGCGGTGCCGCTGTCGGCGTGGATGATCAGGTCGACCCGACCGCCCGCGCTCTCGTCCCCCGCCGCCCCGTCCCCCGTCGGCCCGTCCCCCGTCGGCCCGTCCCCCGTCGCCTTGCTCGCCGTCGCCTTGCTCCCCGTCGCGCCGGCCGGCGCCGGGGCGGCGCCGTAGCCGCGCACCGCGATCGGCGCGTCGTAGCCGGCCTTGCGCAGGATCGCCGCGACGGCCACCGCGCGCAGCAGGGAGAGCTCCCAGGACGAGGCATGGGGCGCCGAGGGATCGTCGCTGCCGGCGTAGCCGGCCAGCTCGACCCGGTTGTCGAGGTTGCGCAGGGTGCCCGCCAGCGCCGCCAGGGACGCCTCGGCGGCAGCGCGCGGCTGGCTGTCGCCGGGCGCGAAGGCGAGGCGCAGCGGCAGCCGGATGATCAGGCTGTCGACGCCGCGCTCGACGCGGTAGGCGGTGGCATCGCCGCGCGCGTCGAGGCGCGCGCCGATCAGCGCCGCCAGGTAGTCGATGTCGGTCGCCGGGGCGAGCGGCGTCGCCTCGGAATCCCGCTCGTAGCGCGGGATCGCCCTGGTCGGCCCCTGGACGCCGTCGAGCTGCCGGGCCAGGCTGGCGGTGAGGCCCTGCCATTGGTGGTCGTCGACCTTCATCATCGCGAAGAGCATGACGAAGAAGGTCAGCATCAGCGCGATCAGGTCGGTGAAGGTGACCATCCAGGCCTGGCCCTCGCCTTCGCTCAGCGACACGAAGGGCAGCAGCCGGAAGCGCCGCTCGGGCAGCGGCAGCTGGCCTGGCGTTTCCGGCGCCGCGGCCGGGTCGGCGGTGCGATGGCGCCTCGGGCGCTCGAACTCGCGGGTCATGGCGCAGGTCCGATGGCCGGCGGTCGGACGGTGAGGCGCAGGCTCGGCGCCGCGTCGTCGAGCAGGCCCGCGGCGAGCCGCCCGCTCGGCAGGCCGAGGGCGGCCAGCGAGCGCACGACGGCGCCGGCCCGGCGCACCGCGAGGTCGCGCTCGATCGCGGGGGTGCGGCCGCCGAAGTCGGCGAGCCGCGCCGAAGCGTCGAGCATCCAGGGCTGACTTTCGAAGCGCTGTCCGTTGAGCGCGCGCGTCAGGGCGACCAGCAGCGGCCGGACGGTCGCCCGCGGCGAGGCGTCGGCGATGCCGAACAGGACGTCGTAGGGAATCTCGATCCGCAGCTCGCCGTCGCGCCTGACCTCGATCTCGATCTTGACCGGCAGGGTCGCGGCGACGACCCGGCGCAGCTGCTCGGCGACCGGCTTCATGGCGTCGTAGAAGCCCAGCCCCCCGGCGCTGACCGGCTGCTGCAGCGGCAGCGCGACGCGAACGCCAAACGCGTCGGTGACGCTCTCGACGACACGGTGCACGCGGTCCTGCTCGAAGCGCGACAGGGCGGTCATCAGGATGAAGAAGGCGAGCAGCAGCAACAGCAGGCTGAGCTGCGCGATCAGGCCGGGATCGGCCCCGCGGCGCACAGTGCCCTCGGTCTCCTCACCGGCGGGCAGCGGCCCTGCCGCCATGATCTGCTCCCTGGATCATCCGTCGTTCCGGGCCCGGCGGCCCGGAACGTGATTCATGATCTATCCCGATGTTCTAGAGGTCGATTCACGTGCCGTCCCGCTGCGGGGGCGGCACGACCGCGCTCTAGTCGAAACTGGCGAGCAGCGCGTCGATGTCGTCCTGGCTGATCGCCTCGGTGGCGTTCTGCGGGCCGTTCATCAGGTGCTCGTCGGGCCGGTCCTTGCCGTCGGCGCGCTTGCTGCCCGCCTTGCGGCTCGGCTTCGGCAGCGCCTCGCCGCCGAAGGCGATGAGCAGCGCCTGCACCTTGCTCTCGATGTGGCGCAGCGCGTTGACCACCTTGGAGATGCGCTGACCGGTGATGTCCTGGAAGCCGCAGGCCTCGTAGACGCTGGTCACCGCGTTGGTGATGCGCTCGGCCTGCTCGGGCGGCAGCTCGGCGGCGACCGCCTCGATCGCCTCGACCGCCTCCATGATCGAGTTGGTCGCCTGCTCGGTCGCGCCGACGATCGCCTCGAGCTCCTCGCCGGCGGCCGGCAGGTGCTCGTCGGTGATCTCGTCCGGGCGCAGAGAGGCGATCTCGGCGCGCGCATTCTGGATGTAGTGCGCCAGGCTCTCGATCTCGGCGTAGAGCTTCAGGTTGGCGCTGGAGAGATCGCCCTGGGCGGTCGCCATGATCGCCTCGACGGCCTCGATCAGCTGTCGCGGCTCGACATCGCTGCGCGCCTTGAGCAACTGGCTGACGCGGACCTCGAGGTCGTGCGTGCCGTTGCTTGAATGAACCGCCATGGCTTCACCCTCCGTCTGGTTGGGGCTTGCTCAGAAGTTGCCGATAACGGCCGACAGCTTGGTCTTGAGCGTCGCCGCGTTGAACGGCTTGACGATGTAGTTGGTGACTCCGGCCTGCCTCGCCGCGATCACGTTCTCGCTCTTGCTCTCGGCCGTGATCATGATGAAGGGCAGGTCCTTCAGGCGCGCGTCGGCGCGCACTTCCTTGAGCAGCTGCAGGCCGCTCATCGGCTCCATGTTCCAGTCGGAAATCACCAGCTGGTACGGCTTGTCGCGCAGCCGCTGCAGCGCCGCCGAGCCGTCAGTCGCCTCGTCGACGTTGTCGAAGCCGAGCTGCTTCAGCAGGTTCCGGATGATACGCAGCATCGTCTTGTAGTCGTCGACGATGAGGATCGACATGTTCATATCGACGCCGGCCATGGGTCACTCCGATAGTTGGTCACTCGTCAAGAATTCGCGGCTCTCGCCGCGGCGTTGAACCAGCAAACTAGGACGTCACGATTAAGCGTCGGTAAATTCGAGCAAATTCGTGACTGCTTGCCGATCGTTCGCGCCGGCGCCTAGTTGCGCGGCAGCGGCAGCTGGCGGCGGGTCGCCAGCTCCAGGGTGATCTCCTGGGCCCGATCGGGGTTCATCTGCGCCAGGACCGGTGCCGACTTGCGCTCCTTCATGCGCTCGATCACCGAGAGCAGGACGTCCATGTCGAGCTTCTCGAAGATCCGCGCGGCGTCCTTCGGCTTCATGTTCTCGTAGATCTTGACCAGGCTCTTCATCTGCTTCTCTTCCTGGTCGTCATACTTCACCAGAAGACCGTCGATCTGCTTCTTCAGGTCTTCCATGTGGCCGATCTTCTCGTCGATCCGCTTCTCGGCGGCGCTCAGCAGCGAGGCGCGCTGGTCGATCTCGGCGGCGCGCTCGTCGATCTGCTGGCGACGCTTGGCCAGCGCCTGCAGCAGCTCGATGTCCTGGTCGCTCATGTCGAGGGGATCGCTCGGCAGGTCGGCGCCGGGCGTGGCGGGCTTGGCGCCGGTCTTCTCGGCGGTCTGGGGGCCCGGCTCGGCGTAGCTGGTGACCGGCGCGGACGGCGTCGCCTTCCCGTTCGCGGCGAGCGCCTCCATGTCGTGGAGCATGCCGCCGATACGCAGGGCGAGCGCGACGCCGGCGACGGCGATCACGAAGGGCAGCAGTCGGAAGGTCACGGCAGCGGATCCCTGTCAGGTCTCGGAGAAAAGGTCTCGGTTCGGCTCAGCGCACGCCGGCGAGCGATCGCTTCAGGGCCTCGTCCTCGGCCGGCTCGGCCTTGGCGGCGGCCTTGCCGGCGCCGCCGGCCCTGGGTCGCGCCTGGCCGCCGCGGCCGCCTTCCAGCCCGCGCTCCAGACGGTCGGCCAGGGCCTCGCCCTTCTCGATCAGGAAGGCCAGGTCCTCCTTCAGGCCGCCGGCCTTCTCGAGCTTGGCGCCCGCCTCGGCAACGATCGCGGACAGGCCGTCGCCGGAGGCGGCCGCGCGGTCGCGCAGCTCCTTGACGCCGGCCTCGGCCTGGGCCGTGGTGCGCGCGAACTCGGCGAGCAGCCCGGCCATCTGGTCCTTGGTGTCGCGCAGCGCCGCGAGCTTGCGGTTGAGGATCACCGCATAGGCGATCGTCACGATCAGCAGCAGCGCCAGCACGGCGTCGGCGAGCACGCCGAGATCCATCACATGTCCTCCCGGGAATCGCGCAGCAGCTTGTCGGCGATGCGCACGGCGATCTGGCCGTTCTTGCGGCCCATCACGCCGCGGAACATCGAGATGTCGCCGCAGCGCAGCTCGACCTTCGACTGCGGCGAGCGGTTCAGCTCGACGTGGGTGCCGACCTTCCAGTTGAGGACGTCGCCGAGCGTCGTCTCGACGGTGTCGAGCACGCCCTCGAGCGAGACCTCGGTCTGCCAGAGCTCGGCGGTCAGGTGGCTTTCCCAGATCGAATCGCGGCCGAACTTCTCGCCCATGAACATCTGCAGCAGCAGCTCGCGCACCGGCTCGAGGGTCGCGTAGGGCAGCAGCAGCTCGACCCGGCCGCCGCGATCCTCCATGTCGATCCTGAGGCGCGTGACGATCGCCGCGTTGGCATGGCGCGCGATCGCCGCGAAGCGCGGGTTGGTCTCCAGGCGCTCGAAGCGGAAGGTGACCGGCGACAGCGGATCGAAGGCGGCCGAGAGGTCGGCCAGCACGACGTGCATCATGCGCTGCACGAGATTGCGCTCGATCGTCGTGTAGGGCCGGCCCTCGATGCGCATCGCGGCGGTACCGCGACGGCCGCCGAGCAGCACGTCGACGATCGAGTAGATCAGCGCCGAGTCGACGACCATCAGGCCGTAGTTGTCCCACTCCTCGGCCTTGAACACGGCTAGCATGGCGGGCAGCGGGATCGAGTTCAGATAGTCGCCGAAGCGCGCCGAGGAGATGTTGTCGAGGCTGACCTCGACGTTGTCCGAGGTGAAGTTGCGCAGCGAGGTCGACATCATGCGCACGAGGCGGTCGAACACCACCTCGAGCATCGGCAGGCGCTCGTAAGACACCAGCGCCGAGTTGACGATCGCCTGGATGCCCGAGTTGTCGCTCGCTTCCGCGGCCTGGTCGTCGAGCCCGAGCAGCGAGTCGATCTCGTTCTGGTCGAGCACGCGCGTGGAGCCGCCGCCGGCGCCATCGTCGTCGTCCTCGGCCATCGCAGCCCACTGGGCGGCGAGATCGTCGTCGTCCTGCTCTTCGGTATCGTCGGCCAAGATATCCTCCCGTCGCCGGGTCGTTGCGCCGGCAGTGCCGCTACTGAACCAGCATTTCCTTGAACAGCACGTCCCGGACCTGGACCGGCGCCGCGGCGGCGTTGACCCGGACCAGCAGTTCCTCGCGCAGCCGCTGCAGGCCGGCGGAACCGCGCAGGTCGTCGATGCGCAGCTCGCGCAGATAGACCTGGAAGGCGTCGACGACGCGCGGCAGCACCTTCTGGATCTCGGCGACCGCCTCCTGGTTGTCGAGCTCCAGGCTGACGGTCAGCTTCAGGAAGTTGGTCTTGCGGCCGCTGCTGTTCAGATTGACCAGCATCTCCGGCAGCTCATAGTAGACCGTCGCCTTGGGCGCATCGGCGGGCGCCTCTTCGTGCTTGGCCTCGTCGCCGCCCAGGACGCCGGAGAAATAGGCGCCCGCGCCGCCGCCGACCAGCAGCAGGACCGGCAGCAGGATCATCACGAGCTTCTTGCCGCTCATGCCGCCCTTGCGCGGAACCGCCTGGACCTCGACGTCGCCGCCGACCGCGTCTCCGACCGCCGAATCGACCATTTCTGCCTCGAACCCTCTGACTGACCTGCCCGCGCCCCGTCCGGCGTCTGGGGGGCAACCTAGCGCCGGGCTGGTTAACAAGCCGTTGAGCCGGCCGCATTGCGGCAAAAGCTGCCGGGCAAGCTCTGCCCCGGACCCGGCATCGGCCACCACCGGGCCCGGGCCGGATCCGTCAACCACCTGAAATCACAGAAGAACTGCCGCTGGCACGGGGCCTGCATCCGTTCCAGCGTCGCAAGGGCCGCAGAGCCTGACGAAGCAGACCGCGGACCACCCCGGTGGGTCGCCAACACGGGCAGACGCTTTCGATGGAAAATACCAGCTACATCACGCTTTCCCGGCAGACGGTGCTGCGCCGTCAGATGGACGTCCTGGCCAACAACCTGGCGAACATCTCGACCCCGGCCTTCAAGTCCGAGGCGCTGATGGTGATCGAGCACGACACGCCGATCGCGACGCAGGGCCCGAAGTCCATGCGCACCGTCGCCTTCGTGAAGGACTTCGCCACGGTGCGCGACATGTCGGAGGGACCGCTGTTCCACACCGACAACCCGCTCGACATGGCGATCTCCGGGCCCGGCTACTTCTCCATCCAGACTCCCGACGGCGAGCGCTTCACCCGGCAGGGCGCGTTCCTGCTCAACGGCAAGGGCCAGCTGGTCACCATGGCCGGCCAGCCGGTGCTCGACGCGCGCGGCAGGCCGATCGTGGTGCCGCCGGGCTCCGGCGAGATCGAGGTCGCCCACGACGGCACGATCTCGGCGCGCAATCCCGCCCTGCAGACCCAGAACGTCGTCCTGGGGCAGCTCAAGATCTCCCAGTTCGACAACGAATACATGCTGAAGCGCGAGGCCAACGGTCTCTACAAGCCCGACCAGGGCGTGACCCCGAAGCCGGTCGCCCAGCCCAAGGTCATGCAGGGCATGATCGAGAAGTCGAACGTCAACGGCATCGTCGAGATGACCAAGCTGATCGACACCGTGCGCAGCTTCCAGTCCGCCGGAACCCTGATGGAGGAAGAGCACAACCGCCAGCTCAACGCCATCGACACCCTGACCAAGTCGAGCCTGACCGCCTAGCCGTCAGCCGCAGCGAGAAAAGGAACCTAGGCAGATGAGAGCTCTCTCGATCGGGGCCACCGGCATGCTGGCCCAGCAGATGAACGTGGAGGTCATCTCCAACAACATCGCCAACATGAACACGACCGGCTTCAAGCGCGGCCGGGCCGAGTTCAACGACCTGCTCTACCAGGACCTGCGGCGCGTCGGCTCGGCCTCCTCGGACGCCGGCACGATCGTGCCCTCGGGCGTCCAGGTCGGCCTCGGCGTCAAGGCCGCGGCGGTCTACCGGATCACCGACCAGGGCAACATCACGATCACCGACAACAGCCTCGACCTGGCGATCAACGGCCGCGGCTATTTCGAGGTCCAGCTGCCGACCGGCGAGACGGCCTACACCCGGGCCGGCTCGTTCCAGCTCAGCCCGACCGGCGACCTGGTCACCCCCGACGGCTACCTGGTGATGCCCGGCATCACGATCCCGCCGCAGACCACCTCGATCTCGATCAACAACAACGGCGAGGTCTTCGTGCAGACCGGCTCGGCGGTCAAGGCGACCCGGGTCGGCCAGCTCGAGCTGGCGCAGTTCCCCAACGAGGCCGGCCTGGAAGCGGTCGGCGACAACCTGTTCCTCGAGACCACGGCCTCCGGCACCCCGCTGGCCGGCGTGCCCGGCAAGGACGGCTTCGGCGCGATCCTGCAGGGCGCCCTGGAGACCTCGAACGTCAACGTCGTCTCGGAGATCACCAACCTGATCACCGCGCAGCGCGCCTACGAGATGAACTCGAAGGTGATCCAGGCCGCCGACGAGATGATGCAGAACATCAACCAGCTCCGCTGACGTCCCAGCCGACCCGCTCGTCGCTGAGGCCAAAGTCCGGGAGAACCGCCATGCTTCGCCGCACCCGCCCCCTGATCATCGCGCTCGCCCTCGGCGGCAGCCTCGCGCTGCCCGCCGCCGCCGGCCAGACGGCCGCCCGGCCGGAGACGGCCAGGGACGGCGCGGCGCAGCAGACCGCTGCGCTGCCGGACCAGCTCGGCTCGATCGACCTCAAGCGCCCGGCCATCGTCTCGGCCGACGTGGTCACGCTCGGCGATCTCTTCACCGGTCTCTCCGCCGAGCAGGCCGGCACGCCGATCGCCCGCTCGCCGAAGCTCGGCGAGTCGGTGCCGGTCGACGCCGCCTGGCTCGGCCTGCTGGCCCAGCACTACAAGGTCGCCTGGCAGCCGCGCTCGCACCTCGACGGCACGGTCGTCGAGCATCAGGCGATCGTGATCGGCGTCCCGGAGGTCCAGGATGCGGTGACCAAGCTGCTCGACGACGAGAGCAACGGCGAGAAGCTCGAGGTCACGGTCGACAACCCCTCCCTGTCGATCGCCCTGCCGCTCGACTCCGACGGCCGCTTTGGCCTGGAGGGCCTGCGCCGCGACGACCGCAGCGGCCGCTTCACCGTTACGCTGGTCTATCCCGAGACCGGCCAGCCGACGATCCGCATGCCGATCAGCGGCCGGGCCGTGCAGCTGGTCGAGGTGCCGGTGCTGCTGCGCCGGGTCGCCGACAACGAGATCATCAGCAGCGGCGACGTCGGCTGGGAGACCCGGCGCGCGGACCGCCTGGGCAGCAACCTGCTGACCGACCCAAAGGACATCATCGGCCTCAGCCCGAAGCGCAGCCTGCGTGCCGGCGAGCCGGTCCGCGCCGGCGACCTGCGGCCCCCGGTCCTGGTCGAGCGCAACTCGCTGGTCACGATGCGCCTGAAGGCGGCCAACATGGTGCTGACCGCGCAGGGCCGCGCCCTCGACGACGGCGGCCAGGGCAGCGTCGTGCGCGTCGTCAACCTGAAGTCCAACACCATCGTCCAGGCGACGGTCGCCGAAGCCGGCGTCGTCGACGTCGGCGGCACCGCCCAGGCCGCCCTCAACTGAGCCCCTCCCCCCAGACGCTCTTACCCCGGAGAACCGTCATGTTCGCCAGATCGCTCCTGACCGTCGCCGGCGCCGTCGCCCTCGGCCTGACGCTCAGCGGCTGCAACGCCCTGACCCGGCTGTCGGAGGTCGGCTCGGCACCGAGCCTGAGCCAGATCGAGAACCCGGCCGTGATCACCGGCGCCCAGCCGGTCGCGATGCCGATGCCGGCGCCCGAGCCGCTGCACCAGGAGGCGAACTCGCTGTGGCGGCCGGGCAGCCGGGCCTTCTTCAAGGACCAGCGGGCCAGCGACGTCGGCGACATTCTGACCGTGGTCATCCAGATCGACGACAGCGCCACGCTCAGCAACAAGTCCGACCGCACGCGCACCAACAGCGAGAATGCCGGCCTGCCGGCGGTGCTCGGCTTCGAGAGCAAGTTCAGCAAGGTGCTGCCCAGCGCCGTCGATCCCTCGAACCTGATCGAGGCGACCTCCGACTCCTCCTCCGAGGGCACCGGCAGCATCAACCGCTCCGAGGCGATCGACCTGCGCGTCGCGGCGATGGTCACCCAGGTCCTGCCGAACGGCAACCTGGTGATCGCCGGCCGCCAGGAGACGCGGGTCAACTTCGAGCTGCGGCAGCTGCAGATCGCCGGCATCATCCGGCCCGAGGACCTGACCTCGACCAACACGATCAACTGGGACCAGATCGCCGAGGCGCGGATCTCCTACGGCGGCCGCGGCACGATGTCCGACGTCCAGCAGCCGCGCTACGGCCAGCAGCTCTACGACATCCTCTGGCCCTTCTGAGGACCCTGCCCAACGCACCGGGTCACTGCCCGTGCCCGGAAACCTCGAGCCGGCGTCGCCCAGACGCCGGCTCATTTTTCTTTGCCGCTTGCGCTCAAAACGGCTCCAGCCCTCACCCCCACCCGGCCACCCACGACAGTATCCTGAATGGGTGGCCGGGTGGGGGTGAGGGCTGGAGCCGCGGCGCCGGTGGAGCCGGCGCGCCCGCAATCAGTCGTCGCGGTGGGTGCGCTCCAGGCGCTCGTGGCGCTCCTGGGCCTCGATCGAGAGTGTGGCGATCGGCCGCGCCTCGAGGCGGCGGATCGAGATCGGCTCCGCGGTCTCCTCGCAGTAGCCGTAGGTGTCGTCCTCGATGCGCGCCAGGGCCTCGTCGATCTTGCTGATCAGCTTGCGCTCGCGGTCCCGGGTCCTGAGCTCCAGCGAGCGGTCGGTCTCCAGCGAGGCGCGGTCGGCGATGTCCGGCTCGGCCAGGCTCTCGCTCTGCATGTGCTCTATCGTCTCGCCCGACTCCCGCAGCAGCTCGGTCTTCCACTTCAGCAGCTTGCGGCGGAAGTACTCCTTCATCCGCGGGTTCATGAAGGGCTCGTCTTCGCTGGGACGATAATCGGGGGAAAGAGTCACCGTCATTTCGAATCCCGTTCCAGGAGCCGCCCCGGGGGGAAGGGCAGGCTGCGTCACGCGCCGGGAGTATATGAATCCGCGCCCGTCGAACAAGCCCCCGTCGACGCCGGGAGCCTTCGGGACAACTGGTTGAAAAGAGAGCGGATTCCCGAGCCGGCTCGAGCCGGACGCGATGTGGCGCGACGCGCTCAGCCCTGGTCGAGCTTGGCGAGTTCCACTCTCGCGCGCAGATCGACCTCGTCAAGCAACTCGGCGAGGCGCGGGTCGGAGACGTGGGCGCGCTTGCGCTGGATCGCCGCCGACAGCCTCTCGATCTCGCGCCGCGGGATCGCGCCGACCAGCAGGCCGAGGCGGATCTCGTCGAGGTGGTCGAGCAGATCCTCGGCCCGCTCGCGCGCCTGGGCGCTGCCGTCGGGCCGCTCGCCGACCGCCTGCAGGGCCAGCAGGGTATCGACCGAGCCGAGCGGCGCCGAGCCGGAAACGCCCTCCGCGCGGCTCTCGCCGCCGAGCGCATCGGCGAAGCCGGAGCCGGTGCTGGCGGCGCGCTTGCCGGACCGCTTCAGGGCGGCGGCACGAAGTCTCGAGAGGGGATCGACGTTCATCGCGGTCTGGGTGTCCTTCCGACAGCGCGGAGCCTGGGGCCGACGCGGTTAAGAAGCCGTAAAGCGCTGCCGGGGTCGCCCGGCAAGTCTTGCCGCCGCGCCTGCCTCTCCAGGGCCTTCCTTACCCCGGACCCGACGGGCGACGCCTGTCGAATCAAGGCGATGGCGGGGTCGAGCCGGCTTGGCACGGTCTTCGCATCCCTATCGGCAGCCGGGGTGCCCAGTGCGCCCCGCTAGGCAACAAAGATCGTCACGGGACCGACATGTCACTCCGCCTCCTGCTCAGCGCCACCCTAGCGACCCTGGTTCTGCTCCTCGGTCAGGGCGCCTCCGCGCAGTCGCGGATCAAGGACATCACGGACTTCGAGGGCATCCGCGACAACCTGCTGGTCGGCTACGGCCTGGTCGTCGGCCTCGACGGCACCGGCGACGACCTGGGCTCCGCGGTGTTCACCCGCGAGAGCCTGATCGGCATGCTGCAGCGGCTCGGCGTCAACGCCCGCAGCGACGACCTCGACACCAAGAACGTCGCCGCGGTGATGGTCACCGCCAACCTGCCGCCCTTCTCGCGCCAGGGCTCGCGCATCGACATCAACGTCTCGGCGCTGGGCGATTCGACCAGCCTGATGGGCGGCACCCTGCTGGTGACGCCGCTGCTCGGCGCCGACGGCGAGGTCTACGCGGTCGCCCAGGGCTCGCTCGCGGTCGCCGGCTTCAAGGCGACCGGCAAGGCCGCCTCGATCACCCGCGGCGTCGCGACCTCGGCGCGCATCGCCAACGGCGCCATCGTCGAGCGCGAGGTCGGCTTCGAGCTGAACCAGCTGACCAGCGTCAACGTGACGCTGCGCAATCCCGACCTGACGACCGCCAAACGCATCGCCGACGGCATCAACCAGCGCCTCAACCTGCCGATCGCCAGGCTGGTCGATCCGGGCACGGTCCAGGTCAAGGTGCCGGCGAACTACCCGGGCGACACCGTCGCGCTGCTGACCGAGATCGAGCAGATCCCGATCAAGGTCGACCAGCCCGCGCGCGTCGTCATCGACGAGAGCTCCGGCGTGATCGTCATGGGCGACAAGGTGCGCATCAGCCAGGTCGCGATCGCCCAGGGCAACCTGACGATCCGGATCACCGAGAGCCAGGGCGTCAGCCAGCCCAACGCCTTCTCGCAGACCGGCACCACGACGACGACCAACAGCACCAACATCCAGGTCGACGACAGCAACAACCGTCGCCTGGCGACCCTGCCCGCCGGCGTGACGCTGCAGCAGCTGGTCGACGGCCTCAACGCCCTCGGCGTCGGCCCGCGCGACATGATCACCATCCTCCAGGCGATCAAGGCCGCCGGCGCCCTGCAGGCCGAGATCGAGGTGATGTGATGGACAACAGCCTGATCTCCGCCCAGCTCCAGGCCGCGCAGAACCGCGCCGACGCGAGCTCCGTCGGCGCCGCCGTCAAGCTGCCGGCGCACGCCAGCAAGACCCAGATCGAGAAGACCGCCCGCGACTTCGAGGGAATGTTCCTGTCCGAGATGCTGAAGCCGATGTTCGAAGGCATCAAGACGGACGGCATGTTCGGCGGCGGCCAGGCGGAAGACACCTATCGCGGCATGCTGATCCAGGAATACGGCAAGTCGATCGCCCAGGCGGGCGGCATCGGCCTGGCCGACGAGATCGCCCAGGAAATGCTCAAGCTTCAGGAGGCCAAGAAATGACCAGTGACAGTGCCCAGGTCGCCGACCTGCTGAAGATCACCAGCCGCCTCATCGAGGTGCTGGAGCGCGAGATCGTGATGCTGCGCGCCATGAAGCCCAGCGAGATGCAGAGCCTGCAGCACGACAAGATCGTGCTGGCCGCCGCCTACGAGTCGGCGATCAAGGCACTGGAGAGCGATCCGGCCGCGGCGAGCGCGATCACCCCGGCGGTGCGCGCCGAACTGCGCGACGTCACCGAGCGTTTCCACCGGGTCCTGGCCGCCAACGAGCGGGCCCTGCGCGCCACCAAGGAGGCCACGAACCGCCTGCTCAAGCACATCGTCGCCGAGGTCGAGAAGCAGCAGCGCGGGCCGGGCACCTACGGCCCGGACAGCGCCGTGCGCGCGGCGGCCGTGCCGACCCAGCGACGCGCCGTCTCGGTGACCCTGGACCAGCGACTCTGACCGACCGAACGCCCCAGCCCGGGACCCAGCCATGAGCCTCACCCTCGCCCTCAACACCGCGCTGTCAGGACTGCGTACGACGCAGGGCGCGCTGAGCGTCATCTCGAACAACGTCTCGAACGCGAACACCGACGGCTACACGCGCAAGGTCGTCCAGACCAACGCGCGCACCCTGGCGGGCGTCGGTGCCGGCGTCGAGCTGTCGGGCGTGGTGCGCACGGTCGACAGCCGGGTCCAGGCGGACGCCCGCGAGGCCACGACCAAGCTGCAGGCGCTCGAGGTCAAGGAGATGTTCCTGACCAGCGTGCAGAACCTGTACGGCTCGCCCGGCGACGAGAGCACGGTCGGCCACACGATCTCAGCGCTCGCAGAGCAGGTCGACTCGCTCGGCGCGACGCCGGAGAGCGCCACGGTGCGCAGCCAGACGATCAACGCGGCGCAGAACCTGGTCAGCCAGATCGGCGACATGTCGAGCAGCCTGCAGGACCTCAGGCGCGACGCCGACCGCCAGATCAGCGACGCGGTCGACACGGTCAACACCCAGCTCAAGCGGATCGCGGATCTCAACGCCAAGATCAAGTCGAACGCCGCGCAGGACATCCCGACCGGCGACCTGGAAGACGAGCGCGACAAGGCGCTGTCGACCCTGACCCAGCAGATGGACGTCACCTCCTTCGTGCGCAGCGACGGCAGCCTCAGCGTCTACACCAAGAGCGGCGTGCTGCTCGCCGACAGCACCGCGGCGACGCTGACCCACACCGCGGTCACCGCGATGTCGCCGGCGATGAGCCTCGGCGCCGGCATCGACGGCATCCAGATCAACGGCACCGACATCACCGGCTCGATCACCGGCGGCACCATCGCCGGGCTGGTCGACCTGCGCGACTCGACGCTGCCGGACATGCAGAGCGAGCTCGACCGCCTGACCGAGCAGCTGCGCGACCAGCTCAACGAGATCCACAACCAGGGCACCGGCCTGCCGCCCGCGAGCAGCCTGACCGGCAGCCGCAGCTTCGCCACGCCCTCGACGGACTCGGTGACGCTGACCAGCGCGACGCGCATCGCCGTGCTCGACGACAGCGGCGTGGTCGTCAGCTCCTACGACCTGCCGGCCGGCACCTACACGGTCGACCAGGTGCGCAACGCGATCAACACCAACCTGGCCGGCAGCGCGACCGCGACGACCGCCGCCGGCGGGCCGCTGGCGATCTCGGCCGACAGCTCGCCGAACGGCATCGCCATCGTCGACCTCGGCACGCAGACCGTGACCGACGGCACCAACACGATCAACGGCTTCTCGAACTACTTCGGCCTCAACGACTTCTTCCAGACGCCGGGCAACGTCGAGGGCGACGCGATCACCGGCATCTCGCAGCTGCTGCAGGTCCGCAGCGACCTCGCCAGCGACCCCTCGCTGCTGTCGCGCGGCCAGCTCACGGACGCGGCCACCGCGCCGGTCGCCGGCGACACCGGCGTCGCCTTCGCCGACAACCGCATCGCCCTGGCGCTCGGCCAGCGCTTCGACAAGACGGTGACCTTCGCCGCCGCCGGCGGCATCGCGGCGACCGGCGCGACGCTGAGCGGCTACGGCGCCGAGATCGTCGCCGAGTCGGCGCGCGTCAGCGCCAACAACAGCGCCGACTACGACTACCAGTCGACCCTGCAGCAGCAGCTCGACCAGCAGCAGAAGTCCCTGTCCGGCGTCAACATCGACGAGGAGATGTCCAACCTCGTCGTCTTCCAGAACGCCTACGCGGCATCGGCCAAGGTCATCACCACGGCCCAGGCGATGTTCGACGCCCTCAGCAACCTGATCCGTTAAGGGGTCGCCGCGATGATCCGCACCTCGACCTTCGCCCTGCACGAGCACCAGCTGTTCAATGCGAACCGCACCCAGACGCGGATGCAGGACACGACGATCCAGATCTCCAGCGGCAAGCAGAGCCAGGACTACGCCGGCCTGGCCGACCAGAGCCGGCGGCTGGTCTCGCTCGAGAGCTCGCACATGCGCTCGGAGAACTTCCTGAAGCAGATCGACATGATCGGCTCGCGGCTGACGACGATGGAGACCAGCATCTCGCAGCTCCAGGACATCGCCAGCAGCCTCAAGACCCTGCTGGTCAACGCGACCAGCGGCGACAACGCGAGCGACCTGGCGCTGGCCGACAACGGCCAGGCCATGCTCGACCAGTTCGCCGGCCTGCTCAACGTCCAGGAGGACGGCCGCTACCTCTTCGCCGGCGGCAAGACCGACACCAAGCCCGTCGACCTGGGCAGCTTCGATCCGACGGCCGCCGGCTACGACCCGACGGACCCGACGACGGCGAACAGCGGCTACTACGCCGGCGACGACCTGCAGCAATCGGTCCGGGTCGACGAGGACCAGACGGTGACCTACGGCATCACCGCCAACGAGTCGGGCTTCGAGGCGCTGGGCCGGGCGCTCTACCTGACCAAGACGGCGAACGGCGACAAGACGCAACTGGAACAGGCCTTGCAAGCGGTCAACGACGCGATCGACCAGCTGCCCGACGTCCGCTCCCGGGTCGGCGCCGACCAGAATGCCTTGGACTCCGCAAAGACACGCCACAACGACCTGATGAGCTACACGGAACAATCGATCGGCGACATCGAGAACGTCGACGTCGCCTCGGCGATGACGCAGTTCTCCGCCGACCAGGTGATGCTCGAGGCGTCCTACTCGGTCACCGCCAAGCTCAGCCAGATTTCCCTCGTGAATTTCCTGAAGTAGAAGGAACAGCGCGATGCCCGCAACCCAAGCCCTGCTCGCCGAGACGGCCATGCCGACAATCGCCGAGACGGTCGTCGAGACGCGCTTCGGCGTCTACGCCTTCGACGACAGCAGCACCCTGGTCTTCCCCCACGGTCTGCTCGGCTTCGCCGGGCGCCAGAGCTTCGGCCTCGGCAACCTGCCGCAGCCGGAGCTGGCCGCCTACAAGCTGCTGCAGTCGCTGGAGCGGCCCGAGCTGTCGTTCATCGTGACGCCGCTGGAGCCCGACTCCGGCCTGGTCGCCAAGGCCGACCTGGAGGCCGCCTGCCGCGGCGCCGGCGTCGCCTTTCCCCGGGCGACCTTCCTGCTGATGGTCACGCTGCGCCCGGGTCCTGACGGCCTGGAGATGACCGCCAACCTGCGGGCGCCGCTGGTGCTCGATCTGGAGCGCCATCTCGGCCGCCAGATCGTGCTGCAGAACCCCGACTACCCGATCCGGCACAGCCTCGCGGGCTGACCTTTCCTCCTCACGCCTTGCGGGCATCGCGGGGCCGGCTTCCGTCGCGGAAGCCGGCCCCGTGGCGTTTCGGGCCGTGTCCGCCCCCCCGGATCCGCACCCGGCAAAAACTGCCGGCCGGCAAGTCGGACCCGGCAAAAAGCCCCCTCACCCGGCAAATTCTGCCGCGTCGATATCGACCATCGCTCCCGGTCCTTCGCGGAGAATGGCGGAAATCCTTGCCCGGCAAGGACTGCCGGGTCTGGCACGGCCGTTGCATCTGTTTTAGCGCCGCCAGGAAGGCGGCACGCCGGCAGGACGCCGGCAGAAGTGCCAACCATCCAAGTAGGAGACTCAAGTCATGGCTCTTTCCGTTGTTTCCAACTTCGCCGCGAACGTCGCTCATCGCCACCTGGCGCAGTCCGACTCCATGGCGAGCAATTCCGTCGCCAAGTTGTCGGCCGGCAGCCGCGTGCTGTCTGCCAAGGACGACGCCGCGGCTCTGGCCATCGGCTCGCGCCTGAAGGCCGAGGTCAGCTCCCTGAACCAGGCTTCGGTCAACGCCGGCCAGGCCGTCTCGATGCTGCAGATCGCCGACGGTGCGATGAGCGGCATCGACGACATCCTGACCCGGATGAAGACCTTGGCCGTGCAGTCGAGCTCGGGCCAGCTGTCGGACACCGAGCGTGGCATGCTGAACGAAGAGTTCACCTCGCTGCGCGGTGAAATCGACCGTATCGCCCAGGACACCGACTTCAACGGCACCCAGCTGCTCGACGGCTCGAACACCTTCTCCGCCGGCACCCTGGGCGCCAACATCGGCCAGAACGACGGCATCGAGCAGATCGTCTTCACCGGCGATCCGGGTGCCTTCTCGGCCACGGACTCGGTCACCGTCGCCTACAACTCGACGACCGACCAGTTCACGGTCACCAACGACGTCACCGGCATCTCCTACACCTCCGAGGCGGGCGTCAGCGCGCCGTCGGCGGGCACCTTCAAGGACGTCACGATCCAGGGCGCCGGCCTGACGATCCAGCTGAACTCGCAGTTCGACGACACCTCCGACATCACGGCGAACAACAAGTTCCTGACCAGCGGCGGCACCTCGAACACCTTGACGCTCAGCTTCAAGGTCGGCACGGGTACCGACAGCCAGGACAGCATCTCGATCAACCTCTCGAAGTCGGATACCGGCGCTCTCGCCTCCGGCCTCAACACCGCGACGATCGACACGGCGGCCAACGCCGACAGCGCGATCTCCCTGGTGACCACCGCGATCGACACGCTGGCCCAGAACCGGGCCGCCCTCGGTGCCAACCAGAACCGGCTCGAGTTCGCCGCGGCGAACATCGCGACGGCGACGGAAAACTCCGAGGCGGCGCGTTCGGCCCTGATGGACCTCGACGTCGCTTCCGAGATGTCGAAGTTCACCTCGCAGCAGATCCTGGTGCAGGCCGGCGTCTCGATGCTGGCGCAGGCCAACCAGATGCCGCAGAGCCTGATGAAGCTGTTCCAGTAACCGCTGAGCTTCCCGGGGAGGGCGTGCGCGCCCTCCCCGGACCCTTTCCGGCGCGGCCTCGCACTTGGCCCGCATCTTGCTTCACAATTCGACAGGCAATGCGGCGCCCCGGCCCACCGGCCGATCGGGCGCCGATGCGCGAGACGAGACGGGGATGGATTAGAGGCGAGACAGAGCGATGGATACCACTTCCATCCTGACGCCGAGCCATACGGCCGCCGCCCAGCGCGGCGCCTACCACCTGCCCGCCGCCGGGCCGGCGCAGGGAGCCGCGCGCGCGGCCGTCGGCCACGGCTTCGCCGTCAAGTCGATGGACCAGCTGCTCGGCAGCGACGCCGCCGTCGACGAGGTCGCCTTCACCCAGGTGCGCGTCGAGCTCAACTACGACAAGTCGAGCCAGCGCACGGTCGTGACCGTGCTGGACCCGGACACCGGCGACGTCCTCAACCAGTTTCCGGCCGAGAACATCCTGCGCAGCGCCCGCGATCTGCGTGAGCTGCTCGCCCGCAAATTCGACATGAAGGTGTAGCGCCATGTCCTCCACCAGCCTGATCAACGGCTCGCTGGTTACCGACGCGAACGGGCGGGTGCGCTACTCCGGTGTCAGCTCGGGCATCGACTTCAACGCGATCATCGACGCCACGATCCAGGCCAAGCAGGTCCCGATCGACCGGATCACGGCCAACATCACCGACAACAAGACCAAGATCGACGCGCTCAACCAGCTGAGCAGCCTGATGCAGGGCGTGAAGACGTCGCTCTCGACGCTCTACGGCCAGATCTCGCTCGGCAACGCCAACAACATCTTCAGCGCCAAGTCGGCCTACGCCACGAGCAGCCGCAGCGACGGCGGCACGGCGACCTCGGCCGCCAGCCTGCTCGGCGTGACCACGACCAACGCCGCCGAGGCGAGCAGCCACGACGTCCAGGTGCTGCAGATCGCCAAGGCCGAGAAGCTGGGCTCGGCGACCTTCAACTCGACGACCAGCGACCTCGGCACCGCCGTCGGCGGCGCGGCCGGCAGCATCGCCGGCTCCTTCGACATCAACGGCACGACGATCACGGTCAGCAGCAGCGACACGCTCGGCGACCTGCGCGACCGCATCAACAACGCCAACACCGGCACCAATGCGACCGGCGTCTCGGCCAGCATCGTCTCGGCCGGCACCAACCAGTACGTGCTGGTGCTGACCGCAGCGAAGACCGGCCAGAACATCACGATCAACAACGAGACCGGCTCGGTGCTGTCCGCGCTCGGCATCTCCGACGACGGCGGCGCGACCTTCACGAACGAGCTGCAGGCGGCGCAGAAGGCGCAGCTCAAGGCCGACGGCCTGAAGGACCCCTCGCAGTACGAGTCGGCGCTGGTCGCCAGCGCCTCCGACCCGCTGTCGACCTACGGCGTGACCGGCACGGGCAACACCTTCGACCTCTACGACGGCAGCGGCGCACTGCTCGGCTCGGTCAGCTACGATTCGACCGACACCCTGACCACGCTGGCCGGCAAGATCAGCGCCGTCTCCGGCGTCACCGCCCAGGTGGTGACCGACGGCAGCCAGGTGAAGCTGCAGATCTCCGGTGACGGCGGTGCCTCGATCTCGGTCAAGAACGACAGCAACAACCTGGTCAGCGGCCTGTCGCTCGCGCACTCCGACCTGATCATCGAGCGCGACAGCAACACCATCAACGACCTGTTCACCGGCATCACGCTGAGCCTCTACCAGGCCGAGGTCGGCACCAACATCAACATCGCCGTCGAGCCAGACCTGAGCCAGGTGAAGACCGCGGTCACCGGCTTCGTCGATGCGTACAACGCGCTCAAGCAGTTCATCAACCAGCAGAACCTGACGGATCCGAACACCAACGAGAAGGCGGCCAACGCCGGCCCGCTGTTCCGCGATCCGGTGGTGGCCAACGTCGAGACGACGATGTCCAGCCTGCTCGGCAACGGCGCGACCGGCGTCAACGCGCAGTTCTCGGTGCTCGCCCAGATCGGCGTCGACTTCGTCGACAACAACAGCCTGACCGATCCGACCAACAACGACACCCTGAGCGTCGACGAGTCCAAGCTCGACGAGGCGCTGCTCAACAATGCCGACGACGTGCGACGCCTGTTCGCCTTCGACTTCTCCAGCTCGGATCCGCGGGTCCAGCTGCTCGGCTTCGACGGCAAGGCGGCCTACAGCGCCTCGGGCTACACCCTGAACATCGGCTCGGTCGGCTCGTCGAAGGAGCGCTCGGGCACGGTCGTCGACCAGACCGCGCTGCTGAACGACGGCACCAACAGCGTCGGCGCGACGACCTCGGGCCAGTTCACCCTCAACGGCACCGCGATCAGCTACGACGTCAGCGTCGACGGCCTCGACGACATCGTCGGGCGCATCAACCTGGCCGGCATTCCCGGCATCTCGGCGACGATCGGCGGCACCGCCGGCGCCTACTACATCGACATCTCGGCGAGCGGCAGCGATCCG
This sequence comes from Tistlia consotensis USBA 355, assembly GCF_900177295.1. Lineage (GTDB taxonomy): Bacteria > Pseudomonadota > Alphaproteobacteria > Kiloniellales > DSM-21159 > Tistlia > Tistlia consotensis. The sequence goes on along the minus strand of NZ_FWZX01000027.1, from coordinate 64,713 downwards.
GTCTCGATCTCGGGCGACACCGGCGACCTGGTCTCCGCGCTCAATCTGACCAGCCAGAGCACGATGGCCGGCACCGCCAACGTCGACGGCAACGCCGACGGCAGCGCCGACGGCACGGCCACGACCTCCGGACGCATCGTGACGGTCACCGACCAGTCCGGCGCCCAAGGCCTGCGCATGATCTACACCGGCGACAGCAATCTCTCCGGCGTGCAGGTCAACTTCACCGTCGGCCTGGGCACCTCGATGTTCTACAAGCTCGGCGACATGCTGGCGTCCAACACCGGTATCGTCGACGCCGAGATCAACACCCTGACCGAGCAGGACCAGCGCTATCAGGACCGCGTCGACTTCATGACCAATCGGCTGGACTATCAGCGCCAGACGATGCTCGACCGCTTCACCCGGATGGAGCAGCTGCTGGCCACGCTCAGCAGCCAGAGCGACAGCCTGACGCAGATCGTGGACGCGATGTCGGCGAAGAAAAATTAACCCTTGGCCTCTAGCCTCAGAGCCTCGCCAGGACCAGGGAGAGCGTCGTGAACAGCTCAGCCGCGAAGACCTACCAGACACAGCAGATCATGACCGCCTCGCCGGCGAAGCTGGTCGCCATGCTGTTCGACCGGGCGATCGGCTCGCTGAAGGAGGCCGCCGAGGCGATCGGGCGCGGCGACATCGAGGCACGCTGCCGCTCCAACAAGCGCGCGACCGAGATCGTCTTCCATCTCTACATGACCCTGGACGTCGAGCGCGGCGGCGAGATCGCCGCCAACCTGAAGGAGCTCTACTCCTTCGTGCTGCGCAAGCTGCCCGAGGTCGACTTCAAGAACGACGCCCAGGCCGCCCAGGACGTGATCCGGCTGCTCGAGCCGCTGCGCCGTTCCTGGCACGAGCTCGCCCAGCAGGGCACGCCGGGCCGGCCGGCGCCGGCGGCCGGCGTCTACGGCGCCGCGGCTCCCGCCAAGCAGGACCAGGCGGCCGGCGCGCCGACTCGCCAGGTCTACGTCTCCGCCTGATCCGCCTTCCTTCGCCCGACCGGACCCGGGGCCCCGCTCTCGCGAGCGGGGCCCTTTCTGCATGCGCGCCGCGTCCGCCGCGCCGTCCCGGCCGTCCGGCCACCCGGCAAACTTGACCCGGTCGACGGGCCGATTCCGCCCGGCAAGACTCGCCACCCCGACCGGGCACAAACTGCCGACAGCCCCCCAAAGAGTGCTCCGGAAAGCCAGGGGGTGATTTTTTATCGCTGTATTTTCAATGAGTTATGGAGGATTTCGGCAACTGGCACGGCGGTTGCTGAAAGAGGGTCGCCGGACCGTGCCAGGTAAGCGCGAGGACGGCGACGAGAGCTGAAGAGAAGCGAAGAGGAGAAAGAACCGCAGACCGCAGCCCGGCCTTCCGCCGACGCCATGGTCCGCTTCTTTCGGCTGATACCTCAAGGAGACCCCGGCTATGCCTCTCAACGTCATTTCAAACTTCGCGGCCAACGTCGCGCATCGCCACCTGGCGATGTCCGACATGGAAGCGTCGAACTCCGTCGCCAAGCTGTCGGCCGGCACCCGCGTGCTGTCCGCCAAGGACGACGCCGCCTCGCTGGCCATCGGCTCGCGCCTGAAGGCCGAGGTCAGCGCCCTGCAGCAGGCCCAGGTCAACGCCGGCCAGGCCGTCTCGATGCTGCAGATCGCCGACGGTGCGATGAGCCGCATCAGCGACATCCTGGTGCGCATGAAGTCGCTGTCCGTCCAGGCCAGCTCGGGCCAGCTGTCGGACACCGAGCGCGGCATGCTGAACCAGGAGTTCACGGCGCTGCGCTCGGAAATCGACCGTATCGCCGACGACACCGACTTCAACAGCACCAAGCTGCTGAACGGCTCGAACAGCTTCTCCGCCGGCACCCTGGGCGCGAACATCGGCCAGAACGACGGCATCGAGCAGTTCGCCTTCTCGAGCAACACCGGCGCCTTCTCGGCCACCGACTCGGTCACCGTCGCCTACAACTCGACGACCGACCAGTTCACGGTCACCAACGACGTCACCGGCATCTCCTACACCTCCGAGGCCGGCCTGTCGGCTCCCACCCCCGGCAACTTCCGGGACGTGGTGATCCAGGGCGCCGGCCTGACGATCCAGCTGAACTCGCAGTTCGACGACACCACCGACATCTCGGCGAACAACAAGTTCCTGGTCAGCGGCGGCACCTCGAGCTCGCTGTCCCTGGAGTTCAAGGTCGGCACCGGCGTCGACGCCTCCGACTCGGTGACGATCAACCTGGCCTCGGCGAAGACGGCCGACCTGGCCTCCGGCCTCGACACCGCGACGATCGACACCCAGTCGAACGCCGACGCGGCGATCGGCCAGGTCTCGACGGCGATCGACGCCCTGGCGCAGAACCGGGCCCTGCTCGGTGCCAGCCAGAACCGCATCGAGTTCGCCTCGGCCAACATCGCGACCACCGTCGAGAACACCGAGTCGGCCCGTTCGGCCCTGCTCGACCTCGACGTCGCGTCGGAGATGTCGAACTTCACCTCGAAGCAGATCCTGGTGCAGGCCGGCGTGTCGATGCTGGCACAGGCCAACCAGCTGCCGCAGAGCCTGATGAAGCTCTTCCAGTAACCACCGTCCGGACGGAGGGCTGACCGCCAACCCGGTCGGCGAGCCGTCCCGCCAGGTCCCCGAAGGAGAACCGTCATGGCCATGGACGCCACCCCCCTGCGCAGCGAGGAGCTGCTGTCCCTGCCGCCGAGCCGGCTGGTCGTCACGCTCTACGACGAGACGATCGGCGCTCTGCGCGCCTCGATCCAGGCGATCCACCGCAAGGACATCGAGGCCCGCTGCAACGCGGTCAACAGCGCCAGCGAGCTGCTCGCCACCCTCTACCTCTGCCTCGACCACGAGCAGGGCGGCGAGGTCGCGGACAACCTCGGCCGGCTCTACAGCTTCCTGATCCCGCGGCTGCAGCGCATCAACGTCTACAACGACGTCGAGACCGCCGAGGACGCCATCCGGCTGCTGCTGCCGCTGCGCGACTCCTGGCACGAGCTCGATCGCCAGATCGAGGCCGGCAGCCCGGTGAGCCCGGCGGCCTGAGCCGCCGGGTTCCGCCCGGGCACGCGATCCGACAGGTAGTTTCCACGCGATCGGCCAGGACGGTCGACGCGTCCCAACTGACGAGCGATCCACGATGGACATCCAGGCCGTCCCCGCCTCCACTCCCCGTCCCCAGGACCGCGCCGAGTCCGGCAAGTCCTCGAGCGACAAGGGCTTCGCCGCCCTGCTCGGCACGATGGCCGGGAAGAGCACGGACACGCCGGCGCCGGCGAAGCAGCCGCGCCAGGACGACGGGCGGGACGACACCGCCGCTGCAGACGCATCGACCCGGCACGACCGGACGGGCGACCGCAAGGCGGACTCGAAGAAGAACGACGCCAAGAGCGACGCCCAGAACGACGACCGCAGCGGCGCCGCCGCTGCCGAGGCCGCCGGCAGTGCCACGCCCAAGCCGAAGCACAAGGACGACGGCAAGGCGGACGCGGCGGAGGCCGCCCAGGCTGCAGGCGAGGCGGCCGGACAGGCCGGCCAGCCGGCGCAGACGCAGGCCGCGGGCGCCGCGCAGCAGGCCGCGCAGCCGCCGGCCCAGCAGCCGCTCGCCGGCCAGCAGGCGGGCGCGGCCCAGGCGGCACCGATCCAGACGGGCGCCGGCCTCGAAACCGCCCGCCAGGCCACCGGCCAGGCCCCGGGCCAGCCCCTCCAGCAAGCCGCCGGCCAGGCGCTGCAGCAGGCCGCCGCCGCTTCGGCGCCGGCCGCGGCCGCCGGCAGCTTCCGCCTGCCCGGCCAGGACGGCTCGCCGCGCGCCCAGGTCCGGCTCGATACCGCATCCCAGCCGCCGCGCGCCGCGCTTTCGGGCAACACCGCGCTGGCCGCCAGCCTTGCCGCCTCGCCCAGCGGCTCGGGCCAGGCCGACCCGTCGGGCCAGGCCGGCAGCCAGGGCTCCGCGGCCGCCGAGGCGCACAAGGCCGGGCCGCAGGCCGCAGCAAAGGGTGCCGACGGACTCGCCGCCAAGGCCTTCGCCGGCCTCGTCGACGGGGCCGCCGCCAACAGCCAGGATCAGGGCCCGGGCGGCAAGACGCAGGTGCTGCAGCCCGCCAGCGGCAGCGACATCCTGCTGCCCGCCGGCGCCGACGCGGCCCGCGTCCAGGCTCCCCAGACGGCGGCCGCCACGGCCCCCGCCACCCCGACGCCGCCCGCCCAGGCGCCGCTCGCCGACCAGGTCGCCGTGCAGATGCACAAGGCGCTCTCGCTCGGCAAGGACCGCCTGACCATCCAGCTCCATCCGGCCGAGCTCGGGCGGGTCGACATCAAGCTCGACCTCGGCGGCGACGGACCGGTCCGCGCGGTGCTGCACGCCGAGCGCAAGGACACCATGGACCTCCTGCAGCGGGACAGCCGCGGCCTCGAGCGGGCGCTGCAGAACGCCGGCCTGCAGACCGACGGCAACTCGATCAGCTTCGACCTGCGGGGCGGCGGCCAGCAGCAGCGCTCGGGCCAGGGCTTCGCCCAGCAGATGCCGAGCACGCCCCAGGGCCGCAACGACGCGCCGACCGATGGCGGCGAGGTGCAACTGAAGCCGGTGCGCGCCGATGCGCGGCACGACGGCGCCGTGAACATCCGGGTCTGAGGAGACGATCATGGACGTCAGCAGCACGACCCAGTCGCAGACGAGCAGCAGCTCGCAGAACAGCACGATCGCCGGCGGCAAGAGCCTGTCGGACACCTTCGACAACTTCCTGGTGCTGCTGACCACGCAGCTGAAGAACCAGGACCCGCTCGACCCGATGGACAGCGCGAAGTTCACCGACCAGCTGGTCAGCTTCAGCGGCGTCGAGCAGCAGATCAAGACCAACGACAAGCTCGACCAGCTGCTGTCCGGCCAGACCACCAACCAGGCCGCCCAGGCGGTCGGCTTCCTCGGCAAGAGCATCGAGGGCGAAGGCACCAAGGTCGGCCTGTCGAACGGCAGCGCGCCGGTCAGCTACGAGCTGGCGAAGGCCGCCGACAAGGTCGAGATCCTGCTGACCGACAGCAGCGGCAAGACCGTCCGCAAGGTCGCGGGCCCGACCGAGGCCGGCCGCCACGACCTGGTCTGGGACGGCACCGACGACAACGGCAACACCCTGCCCGACGGCAGCTACACCATCCAGGTCCGGGCGGCCGACGCCGACGGCAAGACGGTCGACGCGACGACCTACACCTCGGGCACGGTCACCGGCGTCCAGACCATCGACGGCATCCTGCAGCTGATGATCGGCGACACCGCCGTCCCGCTCGACCAGGTCAAGTCGATCCACGAACCGGCCAGCGCGTAGCGCACAGCCCGCAGGCCCCTTCGCAAACGGGCGCGGCCGAGCCGCGCCAACAGGAGAAGCGAACCATGTCCATCTACGGCGCGATGTTCTCCGGTGTCTCGGGCCTGAACGCCCAGAGCCGCGCACTCGGGATGATCTCCGACAACATCTCGAACGTGAACACCGTCGGCTACAAGTCGACCCAGGCGCAGTTCGCGACGCTGGTCACCCAGTCGATCAACAAGGACGTCTACACGCCGGGCGGCGTGCGGGCGAAGCCGGCCCAGCAGCTCGAGAAGCAGGGCCTGCTGCAGTCCTCCGCCTCGGGCACCGACATCGCGATTTCCGGCAACGGCTTCTTCGTGGTCAACGAGAGCGCGACCCCGGGCCTCGGCGACGACTACCTCTTCACCCGCGCCGGCTCGTTCACCCGCGACGCCAGCGGCAACCTGAAGAACACCGCCGGCTACTACCTGCAGGGCTGGCAGCTCGACAGCAACGGCAATCCGATCGGCAACACCTCGGTGCTGTCTTCGCTGAAGACCGTCAACATCGCCAACCTGTCGGGCACGGCGAGCGCGACGACGACGGCGCAGATCGGCGCCAACCTGCCCTCGACGGCAGCGGTCGGCGACACCCAGGACATCTCGGTGCAGGTCTACGACTCGCTGGGCAACGCCCACGACATGACCCTGACCTTCACCAAGGCCGCTTCCAACAGCTGGACCTATGCGGTCAACGACCCGGTGCTGGCCGGCACGACGACGACCAGCGGCACCGTGACCTCGGGCGGCACCGGCTCGATCACCTTCGACGGCAACGGCGTGCCGACGGCGATCACCGCGCCCAACATCGGCATCACCTGGACGACCGGCGGCGCCACCAACTCGACGATCGCGATGGACATCGGCACGGTCGGCGAGATCGGCGGCATCACGCAGTTCTCCGGCCAGTTCTCGCTGGGCAAGATCGAGCAGAACGGCGTGCGCTTCGGCGAGTACTCCGGCGTCACGATCAGCGAGGACGGCATCGTCACGGCGCTGTTCGACAACGGCGAGACCAAGGACATCTACAAGATCCCGGTCGCGCAGTTCTCCAACCCCGACGGGCTCGGCGCGCGCGACGGCAACGCCTACATCCAGACCAGCAACTCGGGCGACGTGACCCTGACCGGCGCCAACTCGGGCGGCGCCGGCAAGATCGCGCCGGGCGCCCTGGAGGCCTCGAACGTCGACCTGGCCGAGGAGTTCACCAACATGATCGTGACCCAGCGCGCCTACTCGGCGAGCGCCAAGGTCATCACCACGGCCGACCAGATGCTGGACGAGCTGATCCGGATCGGCCGCTGATCCGATCGCTGCTTCGTCCGGCCCGATTCCGGGGTGAAACCCGGGGTCCCGCCGACCCGGCCGACCGCCAGGAGGGTAGCGGCCGGGTCGAGCTTTTCCTCGCCTCTCCGGCATTCCGGCCCGTCGTCCCCGCGGCGGGCCTTCGGCCGTCGCCGGAGGCGCGCCCTGCAAGGCCTGCGGGCATTTTATGCAATTTCTCCCTTAACCATTGATTTTAGAGAATTTTAAGCCCCCGCCTCGTAGCCTGTGGATAGATGGATACTGCATGTAGCGGAGTGCCAGATGAGTTCGCAGACTCCAGGTAGGAACGCCCTGGCGGAGACCGACCGGGAGCGGCCGTCCCACGTGATCGGCCCCGACGGCATGCCTCTGTCGCTGGACGACCTGCCGCCGCCCGACACCAAGCGCTGGGTGATCCGGCGCAAGGCCGAGGTGGTCGCCGGCGTGCGCTCGGGCCTGATCTCCCTCGAGGAGGCCTGCCGGCGCTATACCCTGTCGGTCGAGGAGTTCGTCTCCTGGCAGCGCCTGATCGAGTCGCACGGCCTGCGCGGCCTGCGCACGACGCGCCTGCAGGACTACCGGCGCCGGCCGGCCGCCGGCTCCAGCGCGGCCGCCGCGGAGTAGCCCGCGCGGCCCGCGCCGCCCCGGCCGGACCACCGCCCTTCCGGAAGCCGCGAGGCCCGGAAAAAATTGCCGGGCTACTAGGCAATTTTTTCCGCCGGTTAACCTCGCCTTTACCCCAAGCGCCCTAGGGTATCGCTGCGCGGGCCGGTTGTGCCGCGCGACGCGACAACCCTGAAGCGGTGGGCGCTCCGGCAGTGAACAGCTTCTTCGATACCCTGCGCGGTCTCGGTCCGCTCCGCATCGGCCTGATGGTCGGCGTCGCGGCCGCGATCCTCGCCTTCTTCATCTACTTCACCGGCCGCATGACCTCGCCGGACATGCAGCTGCTCTATGGCGACCTGGATCCCGCCGAGGGCTCGAAGATCGTCACCGAGCTCGAGGCCGAAGGCGTGCAGTACCAGCTGGCTGGCGGCGGCACGCGGATCCTGGTGCCGTCCGAGGACGTGGCGCGGGTGCGCATGCAGATGGCCGGCAAGGGCCTGCCGAGCGGCGGCTCGATCGGCTACGAGATCTTCGACCAGTCCGAGGGCCTGGGCAGCTCCAGCTTCCTGCAGAACATCAACCACGTGCGCGCGCTCGAGGGCGAGCTGGCGCGCACCATCCGCTCGATCGAGGGCGTACACCAGGCGCGTGTGCACCTGGTGCTGCCGCAGCGCGAGCTGTTCAGCCGCGAGCGCAACAAGCCCTCGGCCTCGATCGTGCTGACCATGCAGGGCGCGCGCCGCCTGTCGTCCGAGCAGGTCGCCGCGATCCAGCAGCTGGTCGCCGCCGCGGTTCCCGAGATGCAGCCCGACGAGGTCGCGGTCATCGACGACCAGGGCAACCTGCTGGCCCGCAACCGCTTCGGCGACAACGCCTTCTCGGCCGGCAACGCCCAGGAGATGCGTGCCAACATGGAAGGCCGCCTCGCGACCCAGATCGAGCAGCTGCTCGAGCGCTCGGTCGGCGTCGGCAACGTGCGCGCCGAGGTCTCGGCCGAGCTCGACTTCGACCGGGTCACCGAGAACTCCGAGATCTACGACCCGGACGGCCAGGTCGTGCGCTCGACCCAGACGGTCGAGGAGAACTCCAAGGACAACCAGGGCGGCGAGCAGGCGGTCACGGTCAACAGCAACCTGCCCGACGCCAACCTGCCGCAGCTCGGCTCGAGCGGCACCGCCTCGACGACGAACCGCACCGAGGAGACGGTCAACTACGAGATCAGCCGCACGGTGAAGACCCACGTGCGCGAGAGTGGCGTCGTCCGCCGGCTGACCGTCGCGGTGCTGGTCAACGGCACCTACGCGCCCGACGCCTCCGGCAAGATGGTCTACCAGCCGCGCAGCGCCGACGAGCTCAAGAAGCTGGCCGCCCTGGCGAAGAACGCCGCGGGCATCGACACGGCGCGCGGCGACACGCTGGAGATCGCCAACCTGCAGTTCGCCTCGACCAGCGACGCGGTCGGCACCCCGGCGCCGGACGGCGTCCTGCTCGGCTTCGACCAGCGCCAGATCATGCGGATGGCGGAGATGCTGGTGCTCGGCATCGTCGCCGTGCTGGTCCTGCTGCTGGTCATCCGCCCGCTGGTCGGCCGCATGATGGAGCGTCAGATGGTCGTCGCCGGCGACATGGGCGGCCTGCTGGCCGGCGAGGCCCAGGGCGGCGCGATCGCCGGTCCCGGCGGCGCCGGCCGGCCGGCCCTGACCGGGCCGTCCGGGCAGCCCGGCCTGCTGAGCGGGCCGGACAGCGGACGGCGCGGCTCGACGGCGATCGCCACCCAGACCGGCGGCGGCCTGCCCGACGAGTTCGGCCGCCTCGGCGAGCACGACATCGAGCAGATGATCGACATCAGCAAGGTCGAAGGCCGCGTCCGCGCCTCGTCGATCCGCAAGATCAGCGAGATCGTCGAGAAGCATCCGGAAGAGGCGGTCAGCATCGTGCGCAACTGGCTCTACCAAGAGACCTGATCCGATCGCTCCGTAACGCCCGAGCCCCATTCGCCAACACCAGGACGAACACCCCCATGCCTCCTGCCATGCGCCTGCGCGAGGATTACCGCTCCCTCTCCGGCCCCGAGAAGGCCGCCGTGCTGCTGATGTCGGTCGGCGAGGAGAACGCCGCGCGCATCTTCACCCTGATGGACGACGAGGAGATCAAGGAGCTGTCGCAGACGATGGCGAACCTCGGCACCGTCTCGTCGTCGATCGTCGAGCGGCTGTTCGTCGAGTTCGCCGAGGGTATCTCCTCGACCGGCTCGCTGGTCGGCAACTTCGACTCGACCGAGCGCCTGCTGCTCAAGGTGCTCGACAAGGACAAGGTCGAGTCCATCATGGAGGACATCCGCGGCCCGGCCGGCCGCACGATGTGGGACAAGCTCGGCAACGTCAACGAGACGGTCCTCGCCAACTACCTGAAGAACGAGTACCCGCAGACCGTCGCGGTGGTGCTCTCGAAGATCAAGGCCGAGCACGCCTCGCGCGTGCTCGCGATGCTGCCGGAGCCCTTCGCCCTGGAAGTGGTCATGCGCATGCTGCGCATGGAGGCGGTGCAGAAGGAGGTGCTCGACGACGTCGAGCGCACGCTCCGCAACGAGTTCATGAGCAACCTGGCGCGCACCAACCGGCGCGACAGCCACGAGATGATGGCCGAGATCTTCAACTGTCTCGACCGCAACATGGAGAGCCGCTTCCTGACCGCGCTCGAGGAGCGCAACCGCGAGTCGGCCGAGCGCATCCGTGCCCTGATGTTCACCTTCGAGGACCTCAGCAAGCTCGACTCGGGCGGCATCCAGACGCTGCTGCGCTCGATCGAGAAGGACAAGCTGGGCATCGCCCTCAAGGGCGCCTCGGAAGGCCTGCGCGAGACCTTCTTCTCCAACATGTCCGAGCGCGCCGCCAAGATCATGAAGGAGGACATGGCCTCGATGGGCCCGGTCCGCCTGCGCGACGTCGACGAGGCGCAGCTCGCCATCGTCCAGGCCGCCAAGGACCTCGCCGCCAAGGGCGAGATCGTCATCGTCGACAGCAAGGGGGACGACGAGCTGGTCTACTGACCGGCCTCGCAGCGCCATGGGCAACGTCCGCAAGTTCCTCTTCGACACCAGCTTCGACCCGGAGGTTCACCGGGCCGAGAAGCGTCGCGCCGAGCCGGAACCGGCCGCGCCGCCGCCGCCGAGCTTCTCCGAGGAGGAGCTGCAGGCGGCGCGCGAGGCGGCCCGGCTGGAAGGCTACCAGCTTGGCCGCGAGGAGGCGCTGGACGAGGCCCGCGGCACCGCCGAGGCGGCCGGCGCCCAGGCGATGGCGCTGTTCGCCGAGCGCATGAGGCAGTCCCTGCAGCAGCTCGACGGCCGCCGCGACGCGGCCCTGGTCGAGGTGCTGGAGAGCGCCATGACCGTGCTGGGCAAGCTGTTCCCCGCGCTCAGCGAGCGCCACGGCCTGGGCGAGATCGAGGCCCTGGTGCGCAGCTGCCTGGAGCGGCTGCACGAGGAGCCCCGCGTCGTCGTCCGTGCTCCCGACGCCCTGCTCGACGAGCTGCGCGGACGCATGGACGGCCTGAAGCTCGAAGCGGCCTACGAGGGCCGCGTGGTCCTGCTGGCCGACGACGACCTCGGCCCCGGCGACGCCCGCATCGAGTGGGCCGACGGCGGCGGCGAACGGAACGGCCGTCGCCTCTGGGCCGAGATCGAGGAGATCCTGTCCCATGCGGTCGCCGCCAGCGCGGAGACCGTGGAGCCGGCCGCGCCGCCGGCGCAACCCGTTGAGTGAGGAGGCAAGCATGCCCGGAACCGACAATCTCGACCTGACCGACCTCGAGGAGATGGACAACCAGCTGCCCGAGGAGGTCATCGAGGACGACCGCACGCCGCCGCCGAGCAGCTCGAAGGAGCTGGAGGCGGTCTACGACATCCCGGTCCAGGTCTCGGCCGTGCTCGGCAAGGCGACCATGCAGGTCAGCCAGCTGCTCAAGCTCGGCCGCGGCGCCGTCGTCGAGCTCGACCGCAAGGTCGGCGAGGCGATCGACATCTACGTCAACAACCGGCTGGTCGCGCGCGGCGAGGTCGTGGTGGTCGAGGACCGTCTCGGCGTGACCATGACCGAGATCATCAAGATGGATCGCAGCTGAGCGGTCCGGACCAGTCAGCAGGAAGCAGGACGCCCATGGCCGACATCGCCAGCCAACGACCGGCTACGACGAACCGGCGCCCGATCGCGCCGGTGCGTCCGACCGCGCGGCTCGACTTCGCGACGCTCGGCGGCGTCGTCGGCGCCTTCGTGCTGGTCGGTGCCGCCGTCGTGCTCGGTGGCAGGCCGGGCGCCTTCTTCGACCTGCCGTCGGTGCTGATCGTGATCGGCGGCACCGTGATGGTGACCGCGGTGTCCTATTCCATGGGCGAGATGGCGCGGGCCGTGCGGATCGTGCTGCGCGCGCTGGCGTACCACCGCGAAAACCCGTCGCAGACCGCGCTCAACATGATCGCGCTGGCCGACCGCGCGCGGCAGCGCGGCGCGCTGGACCTGCAGACCATCGTCGAGCAGCTGCGCAACGACCGCTTCCTCTACAAGGCGGTCCAGCTGGTCGTCGACGGCACCCCGGGCGACGAGATCGAGCGCGTGCTCGGCCGCGAGGTCGAGGCGACGATGCAGCGCCACCAGCGCTCCGCGGGGATCCTGCGGCGCGCCGCCGAGGTGGCGCCGGCGATGGGCCTGATCGGCACGCTGGTCGGCCTGGTCCAGATGCTCGGCAACCTGCAGGACCCCTCGGCGATCGGCCCGGCCATGGCGGTCGCGCTGCTGACGACCTTCTACGGCGCGATCCTGGCCAACATGGTCTTCCTGCCGCTGGCCAACAAGCTGGACCGCAACTCGGGCCTGGAGGCCCAGGTCAAGCAGCTGATCTCGCTCGGCGCCGCCTCGATCGGCCGCCAGGAGAACCCGCGCCGCCTCGAGACCCTGCTGAACACCGTGTTGGCCCCGGCCGACCGGGTCCGCTACTTCGACTAACTAAACGACGAGCTTTCGTTAGGGAAATGGAGTTGGATCGATGCGCCTGCTGATCGTCGGATCGCTGGACGGACACATCACCACCGCCGGCAAGATCGCGCTGGAGCGCGGCGCCAAGGTCGCCCACGTCGACGATCTGACCGGCGCGCTCAACGCGCTGCGCTCGGGCCAGGGCGCCGACCTGCTGATGGTCGACGTCATGCTCGACGTCGGCCGCCTGATCGAGGCCCTGAAGCGCGAGCGCATCTCGGTGCCGGTCGTCGCCTGCGGCGTCAAGGCCGATCCGGCGCGCGCCGAGGCCGCGATCCGCGCCGGCGCCAAGGAATACGTGCCGCTGCCGCCGGATCCCGAGCTGATCGCCGCCGTGCTGGCCGCGGTCACCGAGGAGACCAACGCCTTCATCTTCGCCGACCCGGCGATGGAGCGCTCGATCCGCCTGGCCGACCAGATCGCCGGCTCCGACGCCTCGGTGCTGATCACCGGCGAGTCCGGCACCGGCAAGGAGGTCATGGCCCGCTACATCCACTCGAAGTCGAAGCGCGCTTCCAAGACCTTCGTCTCGGTCAACTGCGCGGCGATCCCCGAGAACCTGCTGGAGAGCGAGCTGTTCGGCCACGAGAAGGGCGCCTTCACCGGCGCGCTGGCGCGGCGCGTCGGCAAGTTCGAGGAGGCCAACGGCGGCACCCTGCTGCTCGACGAGGTCACCGAGATGCACCCGCGCCTGCAGGCCAAGCTGCTGCGCGCGATCCAGGAGCGCGAGATCGACCGGGTCGGCGGCACCCAGCCGGTCAAGGTCGACATCCGGCTGCTCGCGACCTCGAACCGCGACCTCGAGCAGGCCGTGCGCGAGGGCGACTTCCGCGAGGACCTCTACTTCCGCCTCAACGTCGTCAACCTGGAGCTGCCGCCGCTGCGCGAGCGGCCGCGCGACGTCGAGATCCTGTCCGAGCACTTCGTGCAGAAGTATGCCGACGCCAACGGCGTGCCGAAGCCCTCGCTGACCCCGGAAGCCAAGGCGATTCTGCGCCAGCACCAGTGGCGCGGCAACGTCCGCGAGCTGGAGAACACCATGCACCGTGCCGTGCTGCTGGCCCAGGACGGCCGCATCGTGCCCGACTCGATCCTGCTGAGCGGCGTGCGCCTGACGCCGGAGCGCGCGGCCCCGGCGCCGAGCGCCCCGGCCGCCCGGCCGACCGCCTCGGCGGCGCCGGTCGACGACGAGTTCGTCGCCTTCGGCGGTTCGGAGCCGTCCGAGACGACCCGGCGCCTGGTCGGCCGGACGGTGGCGGAGGTCGAGCGCGACCTGATCATCGACACGCTCAGCCACTGCCTCGGCAACCGCACCCACGCCGCCAACATCCTGGGCATCTCGATCCGCACGCTGCGCAACAAGCTGCGCCAGTACGCCGACGAGGGCGTGCCGGTTCCGATGCCGGGCGAGGCCGAGCGCTCGATGGCCTGATCCGCGCGTCCGGAGACCGCGAGTCACCCCTAGCAGCACAGCCTTCCCAGAAAGCGAATCCAAGGAATGTCGGATCAGGCAGGCGGCAGCGAGTCCTCCACCCAGGTCGGGCTGCCGTTTGGCGGCGGCTCCCTGGCCGGGGGCACCGCCTTCGCCCAGAAGCTCGGCAAGACCCTGCGCAACGGCGACGTCGCGCTGGCGCTCGGCGTCGTCACGATCCTCGTCGTCCTGATCCTGCCGATGCCGAGCTGGCTGCTCGACATCAGCCTGGCCATCTCGATGACGCTGTCGGTGCTGGTGCTGATGACCGTGCTGTTCATCCAGCGCGCGCTCGACTTCTCGTCCTTCCCGACGGTGCTGCTGATCGCGACCATGCTGCGGCTGTCGCTGAACCTAGCATCGACCCGCCTGATCCTGTCCAAGGGGCACGAAGGCACCTCCGCCGCCGGCCACGTCATCGAGGCCTTCGGCAACTTCGTGATGGCCGGCAACTTCGTCATCGGCATCATCGTCTTCGCGATCCTGGTGATCGTGAACTTCATCGTCATCACCAAGGGCTCGGGGCGCATCGCCGAGGTCTCGGCGCGCTTCAGCCTGGACGCCATGCCCGGCAAGCAGATGGCGATCGACGCCGACCTCTCGTCCGGCCTGATCAACGAGGACCAGGCGCGCCTGCGCCGCCGCGAGCTGGAGGAGGAGAGCAACTTCTACGGCGCCATGGACGGTGCCGCGAAGTTCGTGCGCGGCGACGCCGTGGCCGGCCTGCTGATCACCGGCATCAACGTCGTCGGCGGCATGATCATCGGCGTCGCCCAGCAGGGCATGGCCTTCGCCGACGCCGCCCACTCCTACACCGTGCTGACCGTCGGCGACGGCCTGGTCTCGCAGATCCCGGCCCTGGTCGTCTCGACCGGCGCCGGCCTGCTGGTCTCCAAGGCGGCGACCACCGGCTCGACCGACAAGGCGCTGTTCGGCCAGCTCGGCGCCTATCCCAAGGCGCTCGGCCTGTCGTCCTTCCTGATGCTCGCCCTGGCGCTGCTGCCAGGCATCCCCTTCCTGCCCTTCGTGCTGCTGTCGGTGATCTCGGGCACCGCCGCCTGGTACCTCGACAAGCGCCGCACCGCCGATGCCGCCAGCGCCGTGGATGCCGAGGCCGAGGCCGCCGCCGCGGCACCGGTCGCCGAGGAGCCGATCTCGGCGCACCTGCAGATCGACTACATCCGCCTGGAGCTCGGCTACGGCCTGCTGGCGCTGCTCGGCGAGCAGACCGGCCCGCGCCTGACCGACCAGATCAAGTCGCTGCGCCGCCAGCTGGCCCAGGAGATGGGTTTCGTGCTGCCCAGCGTGCGCATCCAGGACAACCTGCAGCTGGCGCCGAACGCCTACGTCATCCGGATCAAGGAGATCGCCGCCGGCGAGGGCGAGCTGCGCCCGAACATGCTGCTGGTCATGGACCCGCGCGGCGAGCCGATGACCCTGCCGGGCGAGGAGACCACCGAGCCGACCTTCGGCCTGCCCGCGCTCTGGGTCGATCCCGGCGCCAAGGAGGAGGCCCTGTTCCGCGGCTACACCGTGGTCGATCCCCAGACCGTGATCACCACGCACCTGACCGAGGCGGTCAAGGAGAACACCGCCGAGCTGCTGTCCTACGCCGAGACCCAGAAGCTGCTCGACGACCTGGACAGCGAGCAGCAGAAGCTGATCGGCGACATGATCCCCAACCAGATCGCCGTCGGCGGCGTCCAGCGCGTCCTGCAGAACCTGCTCGCCGAGCGCATCTCGATCCGCGACCTGCCGACGATCCTCGAGGGCATCTCCGAGGCCTGCGGCTACACCCGCAACCTGACCGCCATCACCGAGCACGTGCGCGCGCGCCTCGCCCGCCAGATCTCGAACGCGGTCGGCGACCACGAGGGCGTGATCCCGCTGATCACCCTGTCGCCGACCTGGGAGCAGACCTTCGCCGACTCGCTGGTCGGCGAGGGCGAGGACCGCCAGGTCTCGATGGCGCCCTCGAAGCTGCAGGAGTTCATCACCCAGATCCGCCAGGTCTTCGAGCGCCAGGCCATGATGGGCGTCGCGCCGGCCCTGCTGACCAGCCCGCGCATCCGGCCCTACGTGCGCTCGATCGTCGAGCGCTTCCGGCCGACGACGCCGGTGCTGTCGCAGAACGAGATCCATCCGAAGGCGCGGATCCGCACGGTGGGGCAGATCTGATGGTCCCCGCCCGCTCGCCCGGTGAGCCGTCATGCGGCTGAGGTCCTTCACCGCCGCCAGCCTGCCTGAGGCGATGCAGCTGGTGCGCCGGCAGCTCGGCGACGACGCCGTGATCCTCTCGACCCAGGATCTCGGCGACCGCGGCGTGCGCGTCACCGCCGGCCTGGACGACGGCCCCGACCAGAGTCTCGTCGAGGACGAGGCCGCGACCCTGGCCGCGGTCGAGGAGCTGACCGAGGTCTTCGACTACCACCGCATCCCGCCGGGCCTGGTCGACAAGCTGCTGACCGCGGCCGCCAACCTGACCGCCCAGGGCCCGCAGATGATGCTGGCCGGCGCGCTCGACGCGGTGCTGCACTTCGCCCCGCCGCCGCTGCCGCCGGCCGCCGGCGCGCTGCGTCCGCCGGTGCTGCTGCTCGGCCCCTCGGGCGCCGGCAAGACCGCGACCGCGGCCAAGCTCTGCGCCCGGGCACGGCTCGCCAACAAGCCGGCGACGCTGATCACCATGGACACGGTCAGCGCCGGCGCGCGCGAGCAGGCCCAGGCCTTCGCCCAGGCGCTCGGCGTGCCGCTGAAGTTCGCCACCGACGCCGAGCGACTCGCCGCCGTGCTCGGCGACTGCCCGAGCGACCACCTGATCGTCATCGACACGGTCGGGGCCAATCCCTACGACGCCGCCGACTGCCAGCCGCTGCGCCTGGCCGCCCGGGTCGCGCGCGCCGAGCCGCTGCTGGTGCTGCCGGCCGGCGGCGACGCCTTCGAATCGGCGGAGGTCGCGATCGCCTTCCAGGAGCTCGGCGCGCGCGGCCTGATCGCCACCCGGCTCGACGCCGCCCACCGGCTCGGCGGGCTGCTCGCCGCCGCCCATGCCGCCGGACTGCCGCTGGTCGGCGCCGGCCTCGGTCCCTCGATTGGCAGCGGTCTCGCCAATCTCAACCCGGTCGCCCTCGCTCGGCTGTTGATGCCGGAAGGCAACGAAGGCGCCCTCCTTGCCACGGGAACCCGCCCATGACCCAGGCGAGCCTCGCCGAACTGGCCCGTCCGCCGAGCCAGCTGCCCAGCGCCCCGCAGCTGCTGGCCGTCGCCTCCGGCAAGGGCGGCGTCGGCAAGACCTGGCTGTCGATCACGCTGAGCCATGCCCTGGCCCGCAGCGGCCGGCGCGTGCTGCTGTTCGATGGCGACCTCGGCCTTGCCAACGTCGACGTCCAGCTCGGCCTGACCGCCGAGCGCGACATCTCCGGCGTGCTGTCGGGGGCCTACAGCCTGGCCGACGCGGCGGTCGACTACCCCGAGGGCGGCTTCCAGATCGTCGCCGGCCGATCGGGCACCGGCAGCCTGGCCGCGGTCCCGAGCGAGCGCCTGCGCGGCCTCGCCTCGCAGCTGCTCAGGATCGCCCCGTCCTACGACCGCGTGCTGCTCGACCTCGGCGCCGGCATCGAGCGCACGGTGCGCCAGATCGCCGGCCTCGCCGGCACCTGCCTGGTCGTGACCAACGACGAGCCGACCGCGCTGACCGACGCCTATGCCTTCATCAAGCTGGCGGTGCTCAACAACCGCGCCGCCGACGTGCGGGTCGTGGTCAACCTGGCCGGCAGCCGCGGCGAGGGCGAGCGCACCTTCAACATCCTGCGCAAGGCCTGCGAGACCTTCCTCAAGGTCTCGCCGCCGCTGGCCGGCGTGATCCGCCGCGACCCCAAGGTCAAGGAGGCGATCCGCGCCCAGACCCCGCTGCTGCTGCGCCATCCCAACACCGCCGCCGCGAGCGACGTCGAGGCGCTCGCCGCCGGGCTGACCCGGACCGGCTGATGGGCGACATCGGGGCGCCGCCGCGACTGACCGCCGGTGCGCCGGGCGGCGGCGGCGCCTCGGGCAACGCCGGGCGCGTCGTCAACCCGCCGGCGGCCCTGCTGCAGGCCGGCGGCGAGGCGGTGCCGGGCACGGTCGTCGGCCGCAACGCCCAGGGCCAGCTGCTGGTCCGCGGCGACTTCGGCCAGGGCGCCACGATGCTGGCGATCGCGACCGCCGCGCGCTTTCCCGCCGGCATGGCGGTGGCGCTGAACTTCCGGCCGCACGTCTCCGGCCTCTTCGTGACCATCGTGCCGCGCACCGTCCTGGACGGCGGCCGCCCGCCGGCCGGTCCGGCCTCTCATGCAACCCAGGCCGCCCAGACCACGCAGGCCGCCGGCCGCGCCGCAGCGGCTGCGCCGCCGCAGCCCTGGCCCCAGGACCGCCTGCCCGGCAGCATCCCGGTGCCGGCGCCGGCCGTGCCGCGGCAGGAACGGGCCGAGGCGCCGGCACAGCCGGCGGTCCCGTCGCGCGACCAGCAGGCCGGCCGGGCGCCGGCCGGGCCCCAGCCGCCCGCGCCCCCGGCCGCCGGCAGCACGCTGCTGTCCGGCCTCGTCGGCGGCCGCGACGGCGAGGACCGGCTGCTGGTCGCCGGCAGCTTCGGATGCATCGCCGTCGACACGCCGACGCACCTGCCGCACGGCCTGCCGGTGCTGCTGCAGTTCGCGACCGGCAGCGGCGGCGGGCCGGTCGTCACCCTCTTCGCCGAACCCGGGACCGGTGCCGAGCAGCCGGCGACGCTGCATCCCCTTGCCTTCGGCGCGGTCGTCGACGGCACGGCACAGCCTGCCGCCGCCGCCGCGAAGGGCGGCGGCGCACCGGCGCCGCTGGCCCGGGTCTGGCCGAGCCTGACCGCCTTCGCCCAGGCCTTCGCCGCTCCCGAGACCCTGCCGCTGGCCGCGCTGCTGCCCCCCGGCTTCCCGCCCAGGGTCGGCCCGCGCCTCGCCCTGTCGCTGCTGCGCTTCGTCCAGGCCGCCGAAGGCCCCGGCCTGCTCGCCTGGATCGGCCAGCCGGCGACCGCGGCGCTGGCGGCCGCCCAGCACGGCCCGACGCCCGAGCGCCTGCACGAGGCCGACGAGGAGCTGCGCTGGCTGGCCCGCGATCCGCCCGGCGACTGGCGCCTGGTGCTGCTGCCGCTGCTCGGCCAGGGCCCGCCCGAGGCCTTGCGCTTCTTCCTCAAGAAGCGCGGCCGGCCGGGCGAGGACGGCACGCCGCCGCCGGCCCACTTCCTCTGCGACCTCTCGCTCAGCCGCCTCGGCGCCCTGCAGCTCGAGGGCCTGCTGCGCCCGGCCCGCTTCGACCTGGTGCTGCGCAGCCGCCGGCCGCTCGGCCCGGCCCTCCAGGGCGAGCTGACCGGGCTCTTCCTGGCCGCCAGCGAGGCCGGCGGCCTCAGCGGCAGCTTCCGCTTCCAGGAGGGCGAGGCCTGGCACCCGCTGCCGGTGCCCCAGCCGGCCAGCCGCGAGGCCGGTCTGAGCGTGTGAGCCGCACCGGCCGGACCGGCGCCCGCCGGAACTGCCCTCTTGCCGAAGGCCGGCCGCTTGAGGCAGACAACGGTGTGCCCGCGGACATGCCCATTCCCAGACAGGCCGACGCCGGCCGCCCGGCCGACGGCCGCGCGCCCTGCCCGGGCGGGCGGCTGTCCAGCCCGAGCCGGACGATCGACGGCCGGCCGGTGCTCGATCTCTCGAGCTACATCCCCTACTTCCTGGCCTCGGTGAACAACGCGCTGTCGCGCGGCGCCTCGCAGACCTACCTCGCCACCTTCGGCGTCGGCATCGTCGAGTGGCGCGTCGTCTCGATGCTGGCCATCGAGCCCGGCATCGCGGCCGCGCGGATCTGCGAGATCATCGCCCTCGACAAGGCGGCGACGAGCCGGGCGCTGAGCCGGCTCAGCGAGCTCGGCTACCTCGCCTTCGAGACGCCGGGCAGCGACCCGCGCCGCAAGGCCTGGTGGCTGAACGCCCGCGGCTACGAGCTGCACGACCGCATCCTCGCCCTGGCCCTGGAGCGCGAGCGGCGCCTGATCGAGGGCATCGACCCCGAGGACCTGGAGGCCTTCCTGCGCGTCATGCGCCGGATGCGCCGCAACGTCGACCGCATCGCCGGCGGCGAAGACGGCTCGAAAACACCTGTCTCCTCCCCCTAAGGGAGTCACACAAGTCCGTCATCCCGGACGCCGCTTTGTCCGAAATCTCTGATTTCGTTGGCAAAGCGAGCGATCCGGGACCCAGGGCCACGAGCCGCGGCGTGACGGCCCTGGGTTCCGGGTCACGAGGCTCGCCACCCGAAAGCCTTTCGGCTTTCGGGTTCGCCTAGCGCCCGGGATGACGGTGTTGGCGGACTTGCGTGCACGCCTTGGCCCCGAAGGGGAGAGGCTCCCCTACGCCCCCTCGCCCGCCTTCTTCCGCAGGTGCAGGGTCAGGCCCATCTCGTCGAGGGCGGCCTGCTCGCGGCGCTTGAGCTGCTCCAGCTTGCGGCGCTCGGCGGCCTCCAGGGCCAGCTCGTACTTCTTGAGCTCCTGGAAGGCGTCCTCGACCTGCTCGCGGGCGCGGTCGATCTCCTTGCCGAGGTCGGCGATCGAGCGCCGGATCTTGTCCTTGCGCTGCTTGGCCGCCGAGGCGAAGGCCGGGTAGGTGAAGGCCATCTCGGGGGCCTTGATCGCGGTCTGGCGCTCGCGCTCCAGCTCGGCGTCGAGCCCGGCCAGATCGCCCTTCAGCTTCTCGGCCATGCGCTCCAGGTCGACCAGCGTGCGGCGCCGCTCGTCGAGGGTCCAGCGGTGCACGCGGATCAGGTTCTTGAGCGCGCCGTTCATCGCGCGGCCCTCGCCGCCGGCGGCTCGGCCGCAGCGACGGCCTCGGGCGGCCAGGCGACGCCGAGGATCGCCGCCAGGTCGGCATAGCCGCCCTCAAGGTCGGCGCGCTCGTGCTTGCCCTGCTTCAGGAAGCCCTCGAGCGCCGCGTTGTAGCGCAGCGCCTCGTCGACGCTGGCGTCGCTGCCCTGGCGGTAGGCGCCGATGCGGATCAGCTCGGCCATGTCGTCGTAGATCGCGAGCAGGCGCCGGGCGCGCTGCACCAGGGCGTTCTCGCCGTCGCTGTTGCAGCCCGGCAGGGTGCGCGAGACGCTGCGCAGGATGTTGATCGCCGGATAGCGGCCGCGCTCGGCGATCTGGCGCTCCAGCACGATGTGACCGTCGAGGATGCCGCGCACCGCGTCGGCGATCGGCTCGTTGTGGTCGTCGCCCTCGACCAGCACGGTGAACAGGCCGGTGATCGAGCCCTGGCCCTCGGTGCCCGGGCCGGCGCGCTCGAGCAGCCGCGGCAGCTCGGCGAAGACGCTGGGAGTGTAGCCCTTGGCCGCCGGCGGCTCGCCGGCCGACAGGCCGATCTCGCGCATCGCCATGGCGAAGCGGGTCACCGAATCCATCAGGCAGAGCACGTCGCGGCCGCGGTCGCGGAAGGACTCGGCCAGGGCCAGGGTCAGCTGGGCGGCCTGGCGGCGCATCAGCGGCGGCTCGTCGGACGTCGCGACCACGACGACCGAGCGGGCCAGGCCCTCCTTGCCCAGGTCGTCCTCCAGCCATTCCTGGACCTCGCGGCCGCGCTCGCCGATCAGGCCGATGACGTTGACGTCGACCGTGGTGTAGCGCGCCAGCTGCGAGAGCAGCACCGACTTGCCGACGCCGGAGCCGGCGAAGATGCCCATGCGCTGGCCTTCGCAGCAGGACAGGAAGGTGTTGATGGCACGCACGCCGAGGTCGATCTTGCCGCCGACCCGGCGGCGGCCGTGGGCCGGCGGGGGATCGCGGCGAATCCGGTAGGCGACCGGGCCGAGCGGCAGCGGCCCCTTGCCGTCGACCGGCTGGCCGAGGGCGTTGACGACCCGGCCGAGCCAGGCCTCGGTCGGCCAGATCGCCGGCTCGGAGGCGGCCAGCTCGGCCTTGCAGCCGAGGCCGACGCCGTCGAGCGAACCGAAGGGCAGCAGCAGGGCCTTGCCGCCGCGAAAGCCGACGACCTCGCAGGTGACGCGGCGCCCGCCGCGCGCCTCGACCTGGCAGCGCGCGCCGATCGACAGCTGGCGGTCGAGGCCGGCGACCTCGACGGTCATGCCGAGCACGCCGGAGACTCGGCCGTAGAGGCGATGGTCCGGAAGCTGGCCAACCTCTTCGGTGAAGGACGACAACAGGGCTGACATCAGGGGGACCGGGGCCTCGTGCCTTGTTCTTTTCTTGGACGCCGGCAGAGTGCCGCCAAGCCGCTTAAGCTTCGGTAAAGCCCGTCGCGCTCCGGCGCCGCCACAGGCAGGGCGCAGAATTGTTGGCTTTTGGCCTGAATGTCGTGCGGTAATCTTCCTTAACAAAAATGCGTTGTGGTAACCATTCGTTAAGGATTCTGGACGAAATTGGTTAACGCGCCATGGGGATCTCGGGGCAGCGGTCTGCAACCCCCATACGGTTCTAGGGAGTAGCTGCGATGCGGGTTCTGGTTGTTGAGGACGATGCCGCCCTGGCCAAGTCGATCGAGCTGATGCTGCGATCCGACAGCTACGTCTGCGATGTCACCGATCTCGGCGAGGACGGCCTGGAGATCGGCAAGCTCTACGACTACGACATCATCATCCTGGACCTGATGCTGCCGGACATCGACGGCTACGAGGTGCTGCGCCGGCTCCGCCAGGCGCGCGTCAAGACGCCAATCCTGATCCTGTCCGGCCTGTCAGGCCTGGACGACAAGATCAAGGGCCTCGGCTTCGGCGCCGACGACTACCTGACCAAGCCCTTCGACAAGCGCGAGCTGATCGCCCGCCTGCAGGCCGTGGTGCGCCGCTCCAAGGGCCATTCGGACTCGGTGATCCTGACCGGCAAGCTCTCGGTCAACCTGGACGCCCGCACCGTCGAGGTCGAGGGCCAGCCGATCCACCTGACCGGCAAGGAATACGGCATCCTCGAGCTGCTCTCCCTGCGCAAGGGCACGACCCTGACCAAGGAGATGTTCCTCAACCACCTCTACGGCGGCATCGACGAGCCCGAGCTCAAGATCATCGACGTCTTCGTCTGCAAGCTGCGCAAGAAGCTGTCGATGGCGACCGGCGGCGAGAACTACATCGAGACCGTCTGGGGCCGCGTCTACGTGCTGCGCGATCCCAACGAGGCCGGCGAGGCGCCGCGCAAGGCGATCGCCTGACGACCCGATCCCTGTCCTCCCTTTGCCCTGTCGACTTGGCCGGCCTTCGTGTGAAGGCCGGCCGATTTGTCTTTGGGGAGGGACGAGCACCAACACTTCGTTCAGCCACTCAATGGCTTCATGCTGAGCCTGTCGAAGCATGGAGCCATTTCGGCTCCGACGCCGATGCTTCGCTTCGCCCTTCGACGAGCTCAGGATGAAGCGAACGGAGTGCGGGGCACCCGCCCTAGCCGCCCGCCTGCTGGGCGATCATCGGCAGCACCTGGCTCATGATGTTGGCGGTGATCTCGGTCGGGGTCGGCGGGAAGGAGAAACCGGAGAAGGCCGGCGTGCCGGCCTGGACCGTCGCCTGGGTCAGCCCCTGGATCGCCTGGGCCAGGGCCTGCTGCGCCTCCGGGGTCGGCGGAATGCCGCCGGCCTGGACGGCCTGCGAGATCGACTGCAGGGCCTGCTCGGGAGCGCTGGGCACGGGCGGCGGCGGCACGCTGGGCATGGCGTGACGATAGCACGTCACGGAAACGGATGCCCGTGCGTCATCTTCTCCGGTGGAGTGCACCTCCGGCGAGGGCGCTTCAGATCCAGAGGTCGTTGACCGCCGTCCGCTCGCCGCCGGCCCGGCCGGTGTTGAGCACGCCGCGCGGCTCGATCAGCAGCATCCTGACCTCCTTCTCGGCGAAGGGCTTGTGCTCGACGCCCCGCGGCACGACGAAGAGCTCGCCCGGACCGAGCGTGACCGCGCCGTCGCGGAAGTCGATGCGCAGCTCGCCCTCGAGCACCAGGAAGGCCTCGTCGGTCTCGGGATGGTCGTGCCAGACGAAGTCGCCCTCCAGGCGCACGACCTTGAACTGGTAGTCGTTGAGCTCGGCGACGACGCGTGGCGACCACTGCTCGGTGAGGCGCTCGAGCTTCTCGGCGAGATTGACGGCGGCGTAGGCCATCGGACGGCACTCCCGGTTGCGGCCGGAGAAGTCTATCAGGCCCGGCGGCGGCCGCGCGCTATCCGAAGCTTGCGCGCCCGCCGCTACTCGACCGTCACCGACTTGGCGAGGTTGCGCGGCTGGTCGACGTCGGTGCCCTTGAGCACCGCGGTGTGGTAGGCCAGCAGCTGCACGGGAATCGCGTAGAGCAGCGGCGCCACGAAGGGGTCGACGGCCGGCAGCTCGATGGTCCACTTCGGGCCCTTGCCGATGCGCCGGCGGCCGCCGGCATCGGTCAGCAGCAGCACGCTGCCGCCGCGCGCCATGACCTCCTGGACGTTGGCCGCCGACTTGTCGAACAGCGGCCCGGAGGGCGCGCAGACGATCACCGGCACGCCCTCGTCGATCAGCGCGATCGGCCCGTGCTTCATCTCGCCGGCGGCATAGCCCTCGGCGTGGATGTAGCTGATCTCCTTGAGCTTCAGCGCCCCCTCCAGGGCGATCGGGAACATCGGGCCGCGGCCGAGGTAGAGCACGTCGCGCGCCTCGGCGATGCCGTGGGCCATGGCCTCGATCGCCTCGTCGTGGTTCAGCACCTCGGCGGCATGGGCCGGCACCTCGGTCAGCGCGGCGGAGAGCGCCGCAGCGCGCTTCTCGTCGAGCGCGCCGCGCGCCCGGGCCGCGGCCAGGGTCAGGCAGGCCAGCACCGTGAGCTGGGTCGTGAAGGCCTTGGTCGAGGCGACGCCGATCTCCGGCCCGGCGAGGGTCGGCAGCACCGCGTCGGACTCGCGGGCGATGACGCTCTCCGGCTGGTTGACGATCGAGAGGATCGTCTGGCCCTGCTCCTTGGCGTAGCGCAGGGCCGCCAGGGTGTCGATCGTCTCGCCGGACTGCGAGATGAACAGCGCCGCGCCGCCCTCGGGCAGCGGCGCCTCGCGGTAGCGGAACTCGCTGGCGACGTCAATCTCGACCGGCAGGCGGGCGACCGATTCCAGCCAGTACTTGGCGACCAGGCCGGCGTAGAAGGCGGTGCCGCAGGCCGAGATGGTCAGGCGCGGCAGGGTCGCGAAGTCGACCGGCAGCTCGGGCAGGGCGATGGCGCGGCTCTGCGGGTTGACGAAGGTCCTGAGCGTGTCGCCGATCACCGCCGGCTGCTCGTAGATCTCCTTGAGCATGAAGTGGCGGTACTGGCCCTTGCCGATCAGGGCGCCGGACAGGGCGGTCTGGGTGACCGGCCGCTCGACCGGATTGTTGTCGCGGTCGAAGATCCGCGCCGTGGTGCCGTCGAGCACCGCCCAGTCGCCCTCCTCCAGGTAGCAGATGCGGCTGGTCAGCGGCGCCAGGGCCAGGGCGTCGGAGCCGAGGAACATCTCGCCCTCGCCGTAGCCGACCGCGAGCGGGCTGCCGCGCCGGGCGCCGATCATGACGTCGTGGCGGCCGGCGAAGATGATGGCCAGGGCGAAGGCGCCCTCCAGCCGGCCGAGCACGGCGGCGACCGCCTGCTCGGGGCCCATCTGGCGGGCGAGGTAGCTGTCGATCAGGTGGACCACCGCCTCGGTGTCGGTCTCGGTCTCGAAGAGGTAGCCGGCCGCCTCCAGCTCCTCGCGCAGCTCGCGGAAGTTCTCGATGATGCCGTTGTGGACGACGGCGACGCGCTCGCCGGCGTGGGGATGGGCGTTGATCTCGTTGGGCCGGCCGTGAGTCGCCCAGCGGGTGTGGCCGATGCCAACCGTGCCCGCCAGGGGCTGGCGCTCCAGCAGCTCGGCGAGCCGGGAGATCTTGCCCTCGGCGCGGCGCCGCTCGATGCGGCCGTCGACCAGCGTCGCCATACCGGCCGAGTCGTAGCCGCGGTATTCCAGCCGGCGCAGCGCGTCGAGCAGCAGCGGCTGGACCGGCTTGGCGCCGAGGATGCCGATGATCCCGCACATCGCGCGCTACTCCTTCTTCTTGTCCTTGGCGCGCTTCTCGCGGAAGCGGCGCGCCGCGAGCGGCCGGATCTTCTGCTCGGCGCGGGTCACCGCCAGCGCCTCGTCCGGCACGTCCTCGGCGATCGTCGAGCCGGCGCCCACGATCGCCCCGGCGCCGACCGTGACCGGCGCCACCAGCGCGGTGTTCGAGCCGATGAAGGCGCCGGCGCCGATCTCGGTCCGGCTCTTGCGGAAGCCGTCGTAGTTGCAGGTGATCGTGCCGGCGCCGACGTTGGCGTGCGAGCCGACCGTGGCGTCGCCGACGTAGCTCAGGTGGTTGACCTTGGCGCCGGCGCCGAGCGTCGCCGCCTTGACCTCGACGAAGTTGCCGACCCGCGCGCCCTCGCCCAGCTCGGCGCCGGGCCGGAGACGCGCGAAGGGGCCGACCACGGCGCCGCTCTCGATGCGGCAGCCCTCGAGGTGGCTGAAGGCGCGGATCTCGACGCGGTCGCCGACCTCAACGCCGGGGCCGAAGAAGACGCCCGGCTGCACCGTGACGTCGCGGCCGAGCCGGGTGTCCCAGGACAGGTAGACCGTCGCGGGGTCTATCAGGGTCGCGCCCTCCGCCATCGCCTTCGCGCGCAGCCGGGCCTGGAGCAGCGCCTCGGCCCCGGCCAGCTCGGCGCGCGAGTTGACGCCGACGACCTCCTCGGCCGAGCACTCGACGACGATCGAGCGCTCGCCGGCCGCCGCCGCCAGCTCGACCAGGGCGGTCAGGTAGTACTCGCCCTTGGCGTTGTCGTTGCCGATCCTCGGCAGCTGCGCGAAGAGCGCGGCCCCGCGCGCCAGCAGCAGGCCGCCCCAGCAGAGGCCGATGCGGCGCTCCGCCTCGCTGCAGTCCTTCTCCTCGACGATGCGCTCCAGGTCGCCGCCGTCGTCCGGCACCAGCCGGCCGTAGCCGGTCGGGTCGGCCGGCCGGAATCCGAGCCAGACGTAGTCGGCCGCCTCGCGCTCGCGCGCCTCGGCCATGCGCTTGAGGGTTCCGGCCTCGATCAGCGGCCCGTCGCCGTAGAGCACCAGGACGTCGGCGCCGGCGGCCAGCGCGTCGGCGAGCGCCGCGCGCGCGGCGCCGACCGCGTCGGCGGTGCCGAGCTGCTCGGCCTGGACGGCGGTGCGATGCGGCGCGACGGCGGCGGCGACCCCGGGCATGTCGGGTCCGACGACGACGACGATCTCGCGGGGCTCGAGCGGGGCCGCGGCGGCCAGCACCCAGTCGATCATCGGCCGGCCGGCCACGGGGTGCAGGACCTTCGGCAGGTCGGACTTCATGCGCGTGCCCTTGCCCGCGGCA
Source organism: Tistlia consotensis USBA 355 (assembly GCF_900177295.1). Lineage (GTDB taxonomy): Bacteria > Pseudomonadota > Alphaproteobacteria > Kiloniellales > DSM-21159 > Tistlia > Tistlia consotensis. Next base: position 37,543 of record NZ_FWZX01000027.1, on the reverse strand, counting down.
AGCACGACGACGGCGAGCGGAGCTGTCATTGGAAAGCTGGAAAACCCGTCTATCTCAAGCGTTTCGAACGGCCGCGACCTTGCCACGCGGGCTTTCGAGCCGGCAAATAAACTAATGTTTCGCGATGCAACAAAGAAGGAGCGCCGCGTGAGCGACCTTTCCCCTCGCCGCCCCGCCGGGCGGGACGTCCTGCTGGTCGACCTCGACGGCACCCTGGTCGACAGCGCGCCCGACCTGGCGCGCGCGCTCAACGCGCTGCTGGTCGAGCAGGCCGTCGAGCCGCTGCCGCTGCCGACCGTCAAGTCGATGGTCGGCGAGGGCGCCCGCAAGCTGGTCGAGCGCGCCGCCGCGGCCCGCGGCCTGACCGCGTCGCTCGACGCCCTGGTCGAGCGCTTCCTGGCGCTCTACGCCGAGACCCTGACCGTCGAGACCCTGCCCTTCCCCGGCGCGGTCGAGACGCTGCAGGGCCTCAAGGCCGAGGGCTGGCGCCTGGCGCTCTGCACCAACAAGCCGATCGGCTTCAGCCGGACGATTCTGGAGGCGCTCGACCTCGGACGCCTGTTCGAGGCCGCGGCCGGCGGCGATTCCTTCCCGATGCGCAAGCCCGACCCGCGGCACCTCGCCCTGACCCTGGAACCGCTCGGCCTCGGCCTGGAGCGCGCGGTCATGCTGGGCGACGGCCCCTCCGACCTGGAGGCCGCCGCGGCCGCCGGCATCCCGTCGGTCTGGTGCCGCTTCGGCTACGGCGGCGCGCGCGCCGCCGGCCTGCCGCGGACGGCGGAGATCGGCGGCTTCGGCGAGCTGCCGGGGGTGCTGTCCCGCCTCTAGTGCCCCGCGGCGGTCGCCGCCTCGGCGCCGGGGCGGTCGTGCAGGGCGAAGCGGTCGATCATCGTGGCGCTGGCCTCGTTGAGGCCGTCGACCACGACCTCGGCCCCGTTGCGGCGCAGCTTCAGCACCGCCTTGTCCAGCGCGGCGACCGCCGAGATGTCCCAGAAGTGGGCATGGCCGACGTCGATCACCACGCGCTCGGGCCGCGCGTCGAAGTCGATGCCGGCGAGGAAGCTCTCGGTCGAGGCGAAGAAGATCTGCCCGAGCACCAGGTAGGTGACCTCGCGCCCGTCGGCCGAGCGGCGCGCCACGACCTTGACCAACCGCGCGACCTTGCCGGCGAAGAACACGCCCGACAGCAGCACGCCGACGATCACGCCCTTGGCCAGGTCGTGGGTCGCGACCACCGTCACCACGGTCGCCAGCATGACCACGGAGGAGGCCAGCGGGTTGCGCCGGAGGTCGAGGATCGAGCGCCAGGAGAAGGTGCCGATCGAGACCATGATCATCACCGCGACCAGCGCCGCCATCGGGATGATCCGCACCAGGTCGTCGAGCACCAGGATCAGGAACAGCAGGAAGGCCCCGGCGACCAGGGTCGAGAGGCGCCCGCGCCCGCCGGAGGTGATGTTGATCACCGATTGGCCGATCATCGCGCAGCCGGCCATGCCGCCGATCAGGGCCGAGGCGATGTTGCCGGCGCCCTGGCCGATGCACTCGCGGCTCTTGTTGCTCGGCGTGTCGGTCATGTCGTCGACGATCTGCGCGGTCAGCAGCGACTCGAGCAGGCCGACGGCCGCCAGGGTCAGCGAGTAGGGCAGGATGATCTGCAGCGTCTCCAGGGTCAGCGGCACCTGCGGCAGCGCCAGCACCGGCAGGCTGGAGGGCAGCTCGCCGAGGTCGCCGACCGTGCGCAGGTCGAGGCCGAAGGTCCAGGCGGCAGCGGTCAGCGCGGCGATGGCGACCAGCGGCGCCGGCACGGCCTTCGTGACGTAGGGGAAGAGGTAGATGATCGCCAGGCCCGCGGCGACCATCGGATAGGTCAGCAGCGGCACGTCGATCAGCTGCGGCAGCTGGGCCAGGAAGATGAGGATCGCCAGGGCGTTGACGAAGCCGGTGATCACCGAGCGCGAGACGAAGCGCATCAGCCGGCCGAGCTTCAGGAAGCCGGCGGCGATCTGGATGACGCCCATCAGGATCGTCGCGGCGAAGAGGTATTCCAGGCCGTGGTCCTTGACCAGGCCGATCATCAGCACGGCGGTCGCCGCGGTCGCCGCCGAGATCATGCCCGGCCGGCCGCCGGCGAAGGCCGAGACGCAGGCGATCGCGAAGGAGGCGTAGAGCCCGACCTTGGGGTCGACGCCGGCGATCACCGAGAAGCCGATCGCCTCCGGAATCAGGGCGAGCGCGACGACGATGCCCGACAGCACGTCGCCGCGGATGTTGGAGAACCAGTCCCGCTGGATGCGGGACCGTCGCTGCGACAGCTGTCGCTTGATCTGGGGGAATTTCGGCAAGGCTGTCCCGTGCCCGCGACCGCGGGCCCGCTCCGTTCTTCTTGCTGTTGTCCGGCGGATCGGCGGCCGGCAGAGCCACCCGGGCTTGCACCGGGTCCGGTCGATTCAGGTCAGCATAGCTGCAGCATATGCTGCGATGCAACATAAAGCCGGCCGGGCAGCGCTCCGGGCGGCGCTCCGGGAGCCGCCTCAGAGCGCCAGCGCGACGCCGACCGAGACCAGCAGCAGGACGGCGAAGCCGAGGTTGATCGCGCGGTTCGTGCGCGGGTCGCGGAAGCAGCGGGTCAGCGCCGCGCCGGCGTTGAGCCAGGCCAGGTTGACCGCGACGATGATCGCGGCCAGCAGGCCGATCTTGGCCAGGGCGTCGAGCGCCGGCTGCCCGCCGACCAGCACGAAGCCGGAGAAGAGGGCCGCCATGGCGGCGTAAGCCTTGGGATTGACCAGCTGCAGGAAGACGCCGCCGGCGAAGCTCGGGCGGCGCCGGCTCGCCGTCTCGTCGTCGAGCGGCGGCGCCGTGGCGATGCGCCAGGCCAGCCAGACGAAGTAGGCCGCGGCCAGGAGCCCGACGACGGGGGCTGCGCCCGGAACGGCGAGCAGCAGACCGGCGACGCCGCTGGCCGTGACCGCCATCACGACGACGATGCCGGCCACGAGGCCGGCGAGGTAGCCGAGTCCGCGGCGCGCTCCGAAGGCGGCACCGGTGGCGGCCAGGCTGAGCGTCGCCGGGCCCGGGCTGCCGGCCAGGGCGACACCCGCCAGAGCGAAGCCGACCAGCCCCTCCTGCATGGCCCTGTCCTCCCGACGACGCGCCGCGGCGGCGGCGCCGGCGTTCGTCCTGCCAGAGGCGCGCGCCCGCCGTCTTGAACGATGCTGCAGCCGGCAAGCCTTGCCGACCCGGTCGTTCCTGCCGGCGGCACCCGGCAGATCCTGCCCGGCCGGCGGCCTGCCGCGGCGCTGCCGGCCAGTGCTGCGGCCAGTGCTGCGGCCAGGACCGGCCTGGGACGGGCGGCGGCTGGTACGGCCCTTGCAGCGCCGGCCGGGACCACACGAAGCGCAGGAGAGCCGTCGTGAGCATTTCCTCGGTTTCCTCCCTGATTTCCTCGCTGCAGACCGGCCTCACGGGCTCGACCAAGACCACGTCGAGCGGCACGACGGAGCAGCAGAAGCAGGGCAGCAACCCGACCGACCAAGTCTCGCTGAGCCCCGAGGCGCAGGCCCTGATGGCCATGAAGAGCCTGGTGATCGAGGCGCTGAGCGGCAGCCAGCCCCAGGACGACAGCTCGGTCGGCACCGACTACTCCGGCAAGATGCGCGAGCAGATCTTCAAGATGGCCGACCTGAACCAGGACGGCGTCGTGAGCCAGGCCGAGCTGGAGAAGCAGGCCCAGGCCGGCGGCGCCTCCAAGGCCGCCGCCGACGCCCTGTTCAAGGCGATCGACAAGAACGGCGACGGCGGCATCACCCAGGACGAGTTCAAGCAGGCCGCCGCGGCCCAGAAGGGCAGCAGCTTCGGCAAGGAGATGGCCAAGCTGCTGGACCTCGACGGCGACGGCAAGGTGACGCTCGCGGAGATCGAGAAGGCCCTGACCTCGGCCGGCAAGTCGCAGAAGGAGGCCAGCGGCCTCGCACCCCAGGCCCTGAGCCGGCTGAACCAGGCGGCGGGCTGAGAAGCACGGCCGCGCCGCCCCCCAGTCTTGACAGCTTTCGGGGCCCGGACTATGTCCTGCGCTCCGCTTCGGGCGGGCGCGTAGCTCAGCGGGAGAGCACTGTCTTCACACGGCAGGGGTCGCTGGTTCAATCCCAGCCGCGCCCACCATCCCCTTGCCCTGCCATCTCCAGTTCGACGTTGTGCCCTTCGGCGCGGCCATTAAGCTGCGTCGCCGACTGCCCTTCGTCACGGCTGGAGCCCCCATGACCAACGATCCCCGCAACCTGCCGCCCGAGCTGGCCTGCCTGCACGCCGGGCTGCCGGCGCCGGAGCGCGAGGCGCCCTTCGGCATCCCGCCGGTCTTCGCCAGCACCTACCACCTGCAGGGCGACCCGGCCGGGGCGACCTTCCCCTACGGCCGCGACGCCAACCCGACCTGGCTGGCCCTGGAGGAGGCGCTGGGCGCCCTGGAGGGCGGCGAGGCGGTGCTCTTTCCCTCCGGCATGGCGGCCGCCGCGGCGGCGCTGACGCCCTTCCTGCAGCCCGGCGACCGGGTGCTGCTGCCGAAGGACGGCTATCACGCCGTGCGCTACTACGCGGAGAGCTACCTGGCGCGCTTCGGCGTCGTCGTCGACAAGCGCGAGACCCGCGGCCTGGAGGCGAGCGACCTCAAGGGCTACCGCATCGTCTGGGTCGAGACGCCCTCGAACCCCGGCCTGGAGCTCTGCGACGTCGCGGCGGTCGCCGAGAAGGTGCACCGGTCCGGCAACCTCGTGGTCTGCGACAACACCACCATGACGCCGCTCGGCCAGCGCTGCCTCGACCTCGGCGCCGACCTGGTGATCGCCTCCGACACCAAGGCGGTCAACGGCCACTCGGACCTGCTGATGGGCCATGTCGCGACGCAGGATCCGGAGCTGCTGGCCGCGGTGCGGCAGTGGCGCAAGCTGTCGGGCAGCATCGTCGGGCCGATGGAGGCCTGGCTCTGCCACCGCGGCCTGCAGACCCTGGAGCTGCGCTTCGAGCGGATGTGCGCCTCGGCCCAGGCCGTCGCCGAGCGCTTCGCCGGCCACCCGACGCTCGAGGCGCTGCGCTATCCCGGCCTGCCCGGCGATCCCGGCCACGCGCTCGCGACACGCCAGATGCGCCGCTTCGGCTCGCTGGTCGCGCTGACCTTCCCGGACCAGGAGACGGCGCTGGCCTTCGAGACCCGGCTCGGCCTGATCTTCAAGGCGACCTCCTTCGGCGGCACCCACAGCTCGATCGACTGGCGCTACCGCTGGGACCCGACGGTGCATCCCGGCCTGCTGCGCCTCTCGCTCGGCTGCGAGCCGACCGAGGCGCTGCTCGACGACCTGGAGCAGGCCTTCGCGGCGCTGTAGGTGGCCGCGACTTCGCAAAAAACGGGAAGGCCCGGAGCGGCCCCTGCGCTATCCTTCCCGGGCCAACAGCAGGGGGAGACGCCATGGCCTCGGAGCTCGCGCAGATCAACGTCGGCCGCACGCTCTATCCGCTCGACGACCCGCGCATGGACGGCTTCACCGGCCGGCTCGACGCGGTCAACGCCCTGGCCGAGGCGGCCCCCGGCTTCGTCTGGCGGCTGCAGAGCGACAGCGGCAACGCGACCGACATCAAGGTCAGCGACGACCCGCAGTTCATCGTCAACCTGTCGGTCTGGCGCGACGCCGAGGCGCTGTTCGACTTCGTCTATCGCACCCGGCACCGCGAGGTGATGGTGCAGCGCCGGCAGTGGTTCGAGCCGCCGAAGGGCGTCTTCCAGGCGCTCTGGTGGGTGCCGGCCGGCCACCGGCCGACGCCGCAGGAGGGGCTCGCCGCGATCGCGCGCCTGGAGGCCGAGGGGCCGACGCCGGCCGCCTTCTCCTTCAAGCAGCGCTTCGCGCCGCCCGAGGCGCAGGGCGGCGCGGCCGAGGGCCTGGATCCGGCGCCCTGGTGCGTCGGCTGGTCGTGACGTTCTCCTCGTCATCCCCGTGAAAACGGGGATCCAGAGAAAGACGAAGCCTGGACGGAACTCCGCCGGTCCGTGCCGACGGCTTCGCTCTCTGGACCCTCGCTTTCGCGAGGGTGACGACAGAACGGAAGGAACTGGCGCCTCTACTCCGCCGCGTCGCTGGTGCCGCGGCCCTGGCCCTTCTCCAGCTTGGCGGCCAGCGAGGCCTCCAGGAAGTCGTCGATGTCGCCGCCCAGCACGGCGTCGGGGTTGCCCTTCTCGACGCCGGTGCGCAGGTCCTTGATCATCTGGTAGGGCTGCAGGACGTAGCTGCGGATCTGGTGGCCCCAGCCGATCTCGGTCTTGGTCGCCTCCTCGGCCTCGGCCTCGGCCTCGCGCTTGGCCAGCTCGTGCTCGTAGAGCCGCGCCTTCAGCATGCCCATCGCGGTCGCCCGGTTCTTGTGCTGCGAGCGGTCGCTCTGGCACTGCACGACGATGCCGGTCGGCAGGTGGGTGATGCGGATCGCCGAATCGGTCTTGTTGATGTGCTGGCCGCCGGCGCCCGAGGCCCGGTAGGTGTCGACGCGCAGGTCCTTGTCGAGGATCTCGACCTCGATGTTCTCGTCGACGACGGGATAGACCCAGACGCTGGCGAAGGAGGTCTGGCGCCGGGCCTGGCTGTCGAAGGGGCTGATCCGGACCAGGCGGTGAACGCCCGATTCGGTCTTCAGCCAGCCGAAGGCGTTGTGGCCCTTGATGGTCAGGGTCGCCGACTTGATGCCGGCCTCTTCGCCCGGGCTCTCTTCCAGCCACTCGACCTTGTAGCCGTGCTGCTCGGCCCAGCGCGAGTACATGCGCACCAGCATCTCGGCCCAGTCCTGGGCCTCGGTGCCGCCGGCGCCGGCATTGACCTCGAGATAGCAGTCGTTGGCGTCGGCCTCGCCGGACAGCAGCGATTCGAGCTGCTTCTTCTCGGCCTCGGCGCGCAGCTTCCTGAGCTCCGCCTCGGCCTCGGCGAGCGAGGCCGAGTCGTCCTCGGCCTCGGCCAGCTCGATCAGGGTGACGGCGTCGTCGAGCCCGCCCTCGAGCTTTCGGTAGTCGCCGATCTGCGCCTCCAGGGTGCTGCGCTCGCGCATCAGCGCCTGGGCCTTGGCGGCGTCGTCCCAGAGGGCCGGGTCCTCGGCGAGGGCGTTCAGCTCCTCGAGCCGCTTGAGGGCGCGATCCCAGTCAAAGATGCCTCCTCAGCAGCGTCAGGGCCTGGCGAATGGCCTCGACGTCCGCCTTTGCTTCCGCGCGCATCGTCCGCGCTCCCGTTCTGGTCAGTCTCGTCTCAGGGCGGGCCTTATAGCCGACCGGCGGCGGCGCCGTCCAAGCTTCCGTAGGGCGCTCAGTAGAGACCGCCCGCGGTGGCGCCGTTCTGGGGCTGCGCCGGCGGCTGCGGATAGCCCGGCTGGGCCGCGGTCTGGCCTTCCTGGGTCGGATAGGGCTGCTGGCCCTGGTAGGGGCCGGCCGGCGGCTGCTGGTAGGGCGAGGCCGCGCCGGCCTGGCCCTGGTAGGCGCCGCCCTGGTTGGCGTAGCCCGGCGCGTAGGGATTGGCGGCGCCCGGGGCGTAGGGGTTCTCCGGGCCGACCGGGCCGGTCGAGGGCGTCGGATCGAGCGGCTCGTAGGCGGTCTGCGCGCTCGGCTCGGTGCCCGGCTTGAAGGCTTCCCAGATCACGCCGCGGGTATCGCCCGGCCCGGCCGGGCGGCCGGTATCGTGGACGATGCGCACCAGGCTGACGCCGTCCGGGCGGCGGAAGGGAATGTCGGGCTTGCCCTTGAAGACCGCCTTGGCGAAGTAGCGCCAGATCGGCAGCGCGGCGTGGGCGCCGGTTTCGTGACGACCGAGGGTGCGCGGCTGGTCGAAGCCGACGTAGACGCCGATCGCGAGATCCGGCGAGAAGCCGACGAACCAGGCGTCCTGGTACTCGTTGGTCGTGCCGGTCTTGCCGCCGAGCGTGATGCCGACCTGGCGCAGGCCGGCGCCGGTGCCGCGGTCGACGACGCCCTGCAGCATCGAGACCACCTGGTAGGCGCTGATCGGATCGACCAGCTGCTTACGGTTGTCGGGCAGCTTCGGCGGCCGCTGGCCGGTGAAGGGCTCGTCGCAGCTCGGGCACTGCCGCTTGTCGTGGCGCCAGACCGTCTCGCCGGTCTTGCTCTGCACGCGGTCGATCAGGCTCGGCTCGATCTGCTTGCCGCCGTTGACCAGCTCGGCATAGGCCGAGGTCAGGCGCAGCAGGGTCGTCTCGCCCGCGCCGAGCGCCAGCGACAGCACCGGCTCCGGCCGACGCGCGAAGACCCCGAAGCGCATGGCGTAGTCCAGGATCTTGTCCATGCCGATGGCCTGGGCGAGACGGATGGTCATCAGGTTGCGCGACTTCTCCAGGCCGATGCGCAGCGGCGTCGGGCCGAGGAAGTCGTTCTCGTAGTTCGCCGGCCGCCACTTGCCGAGCCCGGGCCCCTGGTCGATGACGAAGGGGCCGTCGAGCACGATCGAGGCCGGCGTGAAGCCGTTGTCCATCGCGGTCAGGTAGACGAAGGGCTTGAAGGCCGAGCCGGTCTGCCGCTGCGCCTGGGTCGCGCGGTTGAACTCGCTGCGCCCGTAGGAGAAGCCGCCGGCCATGGCCAGCACGCGGCCGGTGTGCGGGTCGAGCGCGACCAGCGCGCCGTTGACGTTGGGGATCTGGCGCAAGCCGTAGACGCCCGCCGGCTTCTTGTCCCGGGACGCCGCCTCGCCCTCCTTCCCCGGCTCGACCGGCGAGACCAGCACCAGGTCGCCGGCGCTCAGCACGTCCGAGGGCCTGGAGGGGGTCACGCCGAAGCGCTGATCCGGCAGGGTCGCGCGCGCCCATTTCAGCTCGGACATCGGGATCCTGCCCTGGCTGCCATCGGGCAGGCCGATGGTCGCGGCCTCCTTGCCGACCTCGAGCACCAGCGCGAGGCTCCAGTCGCCGGCGCCGTCCGGCCGCTCCTGCTGCTTCAGCAGGGCCTGCCAGTGCCCGTCGGCGGACAGGTCGAGATGCTTCAGCGCGCCGCGCCAGCCGTGGCGCCGGTCGTAGTCGACCAGGCCCTGGCGCAGCGCCTGGTCGGCCTCCTCCTGCATCGTCGGATTGAGCGAGGTGCTGACCGACAGGCCGCCCTCGTAGAGCTCGTGCTCGCCGAACAGGTCGACCAGCTGGCGCCGCACGTCCTCGCTGAAGTAGTGGCCGTCGGCGGTGTCGGTCGACCTGTGCCGGTGCACGACCAGCGGCTCCTTGCGCGCCTCGTCGGCCTGCGCCTTGGTGATCCGGCCGTCCTCGAGCATGCGCCCGATCACCCAGTTGCGCCGGTCGAGCGCCGCCTCGTAGTGGGCCATCGGGTTGTAGTTGTTCGGCGCCTTGGGCAGGGCGCCCAGGAAGGCCGCCTCCGCCAGGGTCAGCTCGCTCAGCGACTTGTCGAAGTAGTTGAGCGCCGCCGAGGCGACCCCGTAGGAGCCGAAGCCGAGGTAGATCTCGTTGAGATAGAGCTCAAGGATGCGGTTCTTGCTGTAGGTCTGCTCGATGCGGAAGGCCAGGATCGCCTCCTTCACCTTGCGCTCGAGCGAGACCTGGTTGGTCAGCAGGAAGTTCTTGGCGACCTGCTGGGTGATCGTCGAGGCGCCGACCGGGCGGCGGTCGGTGCCGATGTGGCGCAGGTTGATGATCATGGCGTTGAGGATGCCCATCGGGTCAACGCCGGGGTGCTCGTAGAAGGTCTTGTCCTCGGCCGAGAGGAAGGCGCCGATGACCTCCTTCGGGATCGCCGACAGCGGCACGAAGACCCGGTTCTCGGTCGCGTACTCGGCGAGCAGCTCGCCGTCGCCGGCGTGGACCCGGGTCACCATCGCCGGGTCGTAGTTGGCCAGGGCCTTGTAGTCCGGCAGGTCGCGGCCGTAGTGCCAGAGCACGTAGACCAGCCCGGCGCCGCCGACCAGCGCGCCGAACAGCCCGAGCCCGAGCATCCAGAAGACGAACTTTCTCAGCCGTCGCAAGGACCCACTCCCCTACCTGCGCGATCCGGACCGCCCTCGGCTGTCGGGGCGGTCCCAGTGCATCCCGCACGCCCGAGACGCCGCATCCCGCGGCGCCGGTGCTTCCTCAATATGGATACGCTCGTCGGAAAATGTAGCAATTCGAAGATCGTTCCGCGATGCGACCCGACGCGCCGGGGCCCGCCGCACGGCGCGGAATGCGGCGCCGTGCCGGCTTGCCGCAGGCCGTCCCGGCTAGCGATAGGCCTGCTGCACCGTGAAGTACTGGTCGATCGCCTGGACCAGCGCCGCGACGACCTTGGCGCGGTGCTTCGGCGAGCGCAGATCTCGCTCCTCACGCGGGTTCGACATGTAGCCGACCTCGACCAGCACCGAGGGCACGCTCGGCGACTTCAGCACCGCGAAGCCGGCGTAGCGGTGGGTGTGCCTGAGCAGCGTCGTCGACTGGCCCAGGGAGTCGACCAGCATGTTGCCGAGGCCCTTGGAGAGATTCATCGTCTCGCGCTGCGCCAGGTCGATCAGGATCTGCGAGACCACCTCGTTCTGGCCGCTGAGGTCGACGCCGGCGATGATGTCGGCCTTGTTCTCCTTCGCCGCCAGCGCCGCCGCCTCGTCGTCCGAGGCGTTCTCCGACAGGGTGTAGACGGCCGCGCCGTGCAGCGTCTTCGAGGCGTTGATGTTGGCATGCAGCGAGATGAACAGGTCGCCGCCGGCGTCGTTGGCGATCTTGACCCGGCCGCGCAGCGGAATGAAGCGGTCGTCGTCGCGGGTCATCACGACCCGGTAGCGGCCGGTCTTGAGCAGGGCGTCGCGCAGCGCCAGGCCGTAGCCGAGCACGAGGTCCTTCTCGTAGAGACCGGAGACGCCGATCGCGCCGGGGTCGACGCCGCCGTGGCCGGGATCGATGACCACGGTCGGCCGGCTGTCGCCGCCCTTCTTGGGAGCGGCCGGCAGCGACACGGCCAGCGCCGGCAGCGGCACCTTGGACTCGACCGGCGGCTGGCGGGTCTGCGCCAGGAAGGTCTCGCGGTCGGTCGGCCCGACGTCGAGCACGAAGCGGTAGCCCTTGCCGCCGCGCGGCGGCAGCACGAAGGTGTCGAGCACCCGGGCCGGCTTGTCGAGGTCGAGCACGACGCGGCTGGTGCCGGGCATGAACAGGCCGTAGCGCAGCGCAGAGACCAGGCCGACGCCGTCCTGCTCGGCGCCGTTCGACCAGTCGACGGCCGGCAGGTCGATGACCACGCGCGCCGGATCGGCCAGGCTGAACACCCGGTAGCTCGGCGCTTCGGACAGCTCGATGACCAGGCGGGTCTTGTCGGGATGGACGCCCAGGCGCACGTCGCTGACCACCGGCTTGGCCGAAGCCGCCGGCAACGCCAGCAACAGCGCTCCCAGACAAAGTAGAATCCGCGCGAACATCCCCGGTTCCTTCAAGTCTTGTCGGCAGGTGCCGAGCGAATCGAACCGGCCGTCAAGATGAAACCTAGATAACCTTCCAGAGAGTCTTGGAGCAATGATTAATTCCGCGCCGGGCAAGTCGGCGCAGCACCCGGTGGGGCGACCCCGGGCGGGTCGGCGAAAGTCATTGTCGGGTCCGGCTTTTCTCCCTATGGTACGTCCGCTGGGCGCCCTCCGTTCACGCAAGGTGAATGCTTTGGGGGCGCGCCGGCCGCATCGCAAGCCGGCGTTGGCGGGATTCCGCCGTTACGCAGCGTGCAAGTGGGCGCGGCCGAAGGCATGCAGAAGACAAACGGCCGGCGCGGCCGTGGCCCAGCCGGGACATCGCCGCAGCGCCGACCGGGGACCGACCCGGGGCTTCACCGCCCCGCTGGCCGGGCCGCGATCGAGGATGGACCGAGTTCGATGCCGAGTTCTGGAGCGTTAGCGACTCTCAAGGCGCGGCCGCTCGCCCCCTCTTTCCTGCACCAGGTTATCAGTTCCACCCGAACCAGCGTCGCGCCGCCGCGCACGCGGGCGGCTTCCGCCGTCCGTCTGCGTCTGGCCGGTCGCGCCCCGGAGAGATCCTTCCATGGCAAAGCGTATGCTCATCGATGCCACCCACCCGGACGAGACCCGGGTCGTGGTGCTCAGCGGCAAGACGGTCGAGGAATTCGACTACGAAACCGCCAGTAAGGCCCAGATCAAGGGCAACATCTATCTCGCCAAGGTCACCCGCGTCGAACCGTCCCTGCAGGCGGCCTTCATCGACTACGGCGGCAATCGCCACGGCTTCCTGCCGTTCAGCGAGATCCACCCCGACTACTACCGGATTCCGATCGCCGACCGCGAGGCGCTGATCGCCGAGGAGGCGCGGCTGCGCGGCGAGGCCGTCGAGGCCGCCGCCGACGAGGCCGAGGGCTCCGGCAACGGCGCCGAGGCCGACGAGGAGCGCGAGGCCGAGGCCGAGAGCGCCCGGGCCCGGCCGCGCCGGCGCCGCGCCAGCAGGGCCGAGGCCGACGACGAGGCCCAGGTCGGCGACGGCCAGGGCTCGGTCGAGGAGATCGCCCAGGAGACCAACGTCGACACCGTCGGCGGCGAGGAGGTCGAGGACCAGGCCCGCCGCCGCGCCCAGCTGCTGCGCCGCTACAAGATCCAGGAGGTGATCAAGCGCCGCCAGGTCATGCTGGTGCAGGTCACCAAGGAGGAGCGCGGCAACAAGGGCGCGGCGCTGACCACCTATCTGTCGCTGGCCGGCCGCTACTGCGTCCTGATGCCGAACACTGCCAAGGGCGGCGGCATCAGCCGCAAGATCTCCAACGCCGCCGACCGGCGGCGCCTGAAGTCTGTGGTCGGCGAGATGTCGATCCCCGAGGGCATGGCGGTCATCGTGCGCACCGCCGGCAGCGAGCGGACCAAGGCCGAGATCAAGCGCGACTACGAGTACCTGCTGCGCCTGTGGGACGACGTGCGCGGCAAGACCCTGCAGTCGACCGCGCCCTGCCAGATCCACGAGGAAGCCTCGCTGATCAAGCGCGCGATCCGCGACCTCTACGACCGCGACATGGACGACGTCCTGGTCGAGGGTGCGGAGGGCTACAAGGCCGCCAAGGACTTCATGAAGATGCTGATGCCTTCCCACGCGCGGAAGGTGAAGGTCTACGACGATCCGGGCATGCCGCTGTTCCACCGCTACCAGGTGGAGAGCCAGCTCGACGCCATGTACAGCCCGCAGGTCCAGCTGCGCTCCGGCGGCTCGATCGTGCTCAACCCGACCGAGGCGCTGGTCGCCATCGACGTCAACTCGGGCCGCTCGACGCGCGAGCGGCACATCGAGGAGACCGCGCTCAAGACCAACCTCGAGGCCGCCGACGAGGTCGCCCGCCAGCTGCGCCTGCGCGACCTGGCCGGCCTGATCGTCATCGACTTCATCGACATGGAGGAGCCGCGCCACAACCGCGAGGTCGAGCGCCGGCTCAAGGAGGCGATGAAGGTCGACCGGGCGCGCATCCAGCTCGGCCGGATCAGCCCCTTCGGCCTGCTCGAGCTGTCGCGCCAGCGGCTGCGCCCGAGCCTGTTCGAGACGGCGATGACCCACTGCCAGCGCTGCAACGGCACCGGCTACGTCCGGGCGCCGGACGCAGCGGCGCTGGTCGTGCTGCGCGCCCTGACCGAGGAGGGCGTGCGCAAGGGCGGCGGCGAGCTGGAGGTCAAGGTGCCGCTCGAGGTCGCGCTGCACATGCTGAACGAGAAGCGCGCCCACGTCGTCGAGCTGGAGCAGCGCTTCGGCCTGACCGTGCTGGTCCGCGCCGACGACCGCATGGGCCCGGCCGACTTCGAGATCCTGCGCCATTCGACCGAGGCGTCCCCGGTCCACGAGGCGCGGGCCCTGCCCGCCCCCGAGGAGCCCGAAGAGGAGATCGCCGAGGAGGAGGAGGAGGAAGAGGAGCGCGAGGAGCGCACGGCCCGCGAGCCGCGCGAGGGCGAAGAGGGCGGCCGGCGCCGCCCGCGCCGCCGCCGCGGCGGCCGGCGCGACCGCGGCGAGGAGCGCCCGGCGGCCGAGCGGGCCGCAGGCGAGCGGACGACGGGCGAGCGCAGCGAGCTGCCGGAGCCCGCGGACGAGGAGGAAGAGGAAGGCGAGGAGCGCGGCAGCGAGGTCCGTGCCGCCGAGGACGACGACGAGGAGCGCCGCGGCAAGCGTCGCCGGCGCGGCCGGCGCGGCGGCCGGCGCCGCTCGCGGCGGCGTCAGGACGAGCCGGGCGCGGAGGGCCAGGAGACGGCGGCCGCCGGCGCGACCGACGAAGGCCAGCCTGAGGACGGCGACGGCTTCGGCGACATGAGCGAGGAGCGCCCCGAGGTGCCCCCCGAGATGCCCTACGAGGCGCCCGAGGCGCTGCCGGCGGCGGCAGCCGAGGCCGCCCCGGCCGAGAGCCGCAGCGAGCCGGTCGCAGCCGAGCCCGAGACGGCCGAGCCCGCCGCGGATGCCGAGGCCGCGCCGAAGAAGCGGACACGGCGTCCCCGGACCCGCAAGGCGGCCGAGCCCGCGCCCGCCGAGACCGGGGTGGCCGAGGCCACGCCGGCCGAGGGTGCCGCAGCCCAGGCGGAGGGGGCCGAGCCTGCAGCCTCCGAAGCCGCCGCCGAGGAGACGGCCGAGCCGAAGAAGCCGGCACGCCGCCGCCGCAAGACGGCAGCCGGCGACGAGGCCGAGGCGAAGGCCGAGGCCAAGCCCGCGGCGAAGAAGCCGGCGACCCGGAGCCGCCGCAAGCCGAAGGCCGAGGTGGCTGCCGAGGCGCCGGCCGAGGCGGCCGCGCCGAACGGCGCCGCCGAGCCGGCCCCGGCCGCCGAGAGCGCGGCGGCCGGGAGCCCCGCGCCCGAAGCGCCCGCGGAGCCCGAGGCGACGGCAGAGGAGGCCCCGGCGCCTGCGCCGGCCGCCGCCTCGGCCGAGTCCGACCAGCCGCGCCGCAAGGGCTGGTGGAACCGCCTGATGTCGTGACGCGGCCACCGATACGGCCGAGAGACAGCGGCCCCCTCCGACCGGAGGGGGCCGTTGCCGTTTCAGGACGAGCCCGGGATCAGCCGGCGCGCTTCAGCCAGTCGGCCAGACGCTCGGCGGCCAGCGCCATGTCGCGCTCGGGGCCGGCGAAGGACAGGCGGACGGTGCGGTGGCCGCGTTCGGGATCGAAGTCGACGCCGGGCGCGATCGCGATGCCGGTCTCGTCGAGCAGGCGGCGGCAGAAGGCCTGGCTGTCGTTGGTCAGGTGACCGACGTCCGCGTAGAGGTAGAAGGCGCCGTCGGCCGGCGCCAGGCGGTCGAGCCCGGCGGCCGGCAGCCGGTCGAGCAACAGGGCGCGGTTGCGCGCATAGCCGGCGACGTAGCCGTCCAGCTCGTCCGTGCAGTCGAAGGCGACGATGCCGGCGTGCTGCGAGACGGCATGGGCCGAGATGAAGAGGTTCTGCCCCAGGCACTCGACCGGCCGGACCAGCGCCTCCGGCAGCACCAGCCAGCCGAGCCGCCAGCCGGTCATCGAGTAGTACTTCGAGAAGGAGTTGACGACGATCGCCTCGGCGTCCTGCTCCAGGGCGCAGACCGGCCGGCTGCCGTAGCCGATGCCGTGGTAGATCTCGTCCGAGATCAGCCGCACCCCGGCGTCCCGGCACCAGCCGGAGAGCGCCGCCATCTCCGCCGCGCCGAGCATCGTGCCGGTCGGGTTCGAGGGACTGGCGACGATGACGCCGGCCAGCGGCCGCTCCCGCTGCGCGCGCTCCAGCAGCTCCGGGGTCGGCTGGTAGCGCTCGGCCGGCCCGGTCCCGAGCAGCACCGGCTCCAGGTCCAGGGCCGTCAGGATGTTGCGGTAGGCCGGGTAGCCGGGCGCGGCCAGGGCGACCCGGTCGCCGGGATCGAAGGCCGCCAGGAAGGCCAGCAGGAAGCCGCCCGACGAGCCCGGCGTCACCGCGACGCGCGCCGGATCGACCTCGACGCCGTAGCGCTCGGCGTAGTGCCGGGCGATGCGGCCGCGCAGGGCCGGCAGGCCGAAGGCGTCGGTATAGCCGATCGGCTCTTCGTCGATCGCCCGCTTCGCCGCCGCGCGCACGGCCGCCGGCGCCGGCGTGCCCGGCTGGCCGATCTCGAGATGCAGGACCTCCGCGCCGGCCGCCTGGCGCTCGTTGGCGGCGCGCAGCACGTCCATCACGATGAAGGACGCGATGCGCCCGCGGGTGCCGACCTTCAGGGCCATGTCCGGGAACCCGTCCGCGGAGGCTATTCGACGCGCTCGGCCAGGCCGTGGCCGCGCGGATCGGAGACGATGGCGCAGTCGCCGGAGGTGCCGCGCTTCTCGCGGATGCCGTCCGGGCAGTAGAAGGCCTCGACCAGGCTCGGCACACCGAGCGTTTCCGGCTTCTCGCCGGTCGCGCGCAGCGCTTCCAGGCCGGCGCTCGAATAGCCGGCCTCGGCGACCAGCTTGCCGTTCGGCAGCCGGCCGATGCGCGGCAGGTCGACGGCGTCGGGCAGCTTGTAGGTGCCCTCCAGGGTCGGCCGCGCGACCTGGAAGAAGGTGCCCGGCGCCAGGTCGCCGCCCGCGACCGACATCGCCAGGCGCAGCTTGCCGGTGTTCTCGTTGCCGACCAGGGCGGTCACCAGGGTCGGCGCATTGGCCGTGCCCGGCGGCGGCGGGGCGGCGTAGATCAGCTCGTCGCCGCGCGCGACCTTGCCGCTGCCGAAGAAGTCGTTGAGCGTGAAGGAGCAGGCAACGGCGTTGCCGAAGCGGTCGCCGACGACGAAGCCGGCCGAGGGCACCGGCAGGTAGACGGCATTGCCTGTCGGGGTGCCGGACCACAGCGTCTCGGCCGCCTTCTCGGAGATCATCTCCTGTCCCGGCACGCCCTTGATGTCGGTCGCCTTTGGCCAGGCGTTGCGCGCCAGCAGCGCGCGGATCTCGGCCTCGGTGAACAGCACGCCCTGCTTGGAGCCGGCGCCGTCCCAGTCGCGCACCCCGGTCAGCATCTGCCAGAGCTGGCCGGACAGCACGCCGCCGCCCGACGGCAGCGGCGGCAGGTAGAGCACGTCGTCGCCGACCGGCAGGGTCAGCGCCGGGCCGACGCCCGGCACGAAGCCGCGGATCTCGTCGTCGCCGAGGGTGATGCCCTGCTCCCTGGCCTCGCTGGCCAGGCGCTCGGCGACCGCGCCGCTGTGCAGGTAGACGCCGCCGCGCTGGCGGATGCCGCCGAGCAGCGCCGCGATGCCCGGCTGCACCAGCTTCTCGCCCTCGCGCAGCAGGCGGCCGTCGCGCGAGAACAGCGCCGCGAGGTCCGGACGGCGGGCGAGCAGCCGCTCGGCGGCCTTGAGGTCGTTGGCGAAGGCACGGCTGATCGGGTGGCCGAAGCGGGCCAGGTTCTCGGCCGGCGAGACGACCAGCTCCCAGCGCAGCACGCCGCCCTGGGCGTGCAGCACCGCGAGGCCGCGGGCCAGGCCCGGGGCGACGCCGCCGAAGTCGTTGCCGACCGGCGCGAAGGTGACCGCCGTCGCCTTCTTCTTCTGGCCGTCGAAGGCCAGGCAGGCGCCGCCGCCGCCCAGGCCGACCCGCGACGGCAGGGTCACCGCCATGGCGAAGCCCATGCCGACCGCGGCGTCGATCGCCGTGCCGTTGTTGGCCAGGATCTCGCGGCCGACCACCGTGGCGTTGGGCTCGTCGGCGGCGACCAGGCCGGCGAAGCCCTCGACCAGCGCGACCTTGCCGGGCTCGGGCGTCGTGTCGCAGGCGGCCAGCGGCAGGGCCAGTGCGAGTCCCAGCAGGCCCACGAAGCTTTGAGCGGGCGCGCGTTGCAAGCGCGGCCGGCCGCGCCTACCTTCGCCTGTGCAAAGGAGCGATGCGATCTTGCTGAGGAGATTTTCGAACCGTCTGGCGGTCCTCGCCCTCGCCGTGACGCTGGCCGTCTCGTCGGGTGCGCCGGCTTTCGCCGCGCAGATGAAGCTGCTGCGCGACGCCGAGATCGAGAACACCATTCGCACCTTTATCACTCCCATCCTCCAGGCGGCCGGGCTGAACCCTAACACGGTCACCATCTACTTGGTCGAGGACCCGCACCTCAACGCCTTCGCGACCACCGACCAGCGAATCTTCCTGAACAGCGGCTTCCTGATCGCGACCGACGGCCCGGGCGAGGTGATCGGCGTGATCGCCCACGAGGCCGGCCACGTCGCCGGCGGCCACATGAACCGCATGCGCGACGAGATCGCCAACGCGCGGATGACCAGCCTGGCGGCGACGCTGCTCGGCATCGGCGCGGCCCTGCTGACCGGCAATCCGGGGGCGATGCGCGCGGGCGCGACGATCGGCAACGACATCGCGATCAAGAACTACATGTCCTACAGCCAGGGCCAGGAGCACGCCGCCGACCAGGCCGCGGTGACCTTCATGCGCGGCGCCCACGACAATCCCGAGGGCCTGCTCGACTTCATGCGCAAGCTGGAAGGCCAGCGGGTGCTCAACGCGATCCACCAGGACCCCTATCTCTCGACCCATCCGCTGACCGACACCCGCATCAACTTCCTGGAGGAGGCGGTCAAGGAGTCGCCCTACAGGAACAAGCCCTATCCGCCCGAGTGGGTCGAGATGCACGCCCGCATGAAGGCCAAGCTGATCGGCTACCTGGAAGCGCCGGCCGCGGTCGCGCGCGCCTATCCGCCGAGCGACACCAGCCTGCCGGCGCGCTACGCCCGGGCCATCTCGACCTACAAGAACGGCTCGATTCCCGACGCCCTGAAGCAGATCGACGCGCTGATCGCCGAGCGCCCCCAGGACCCCTACTTCCGCGAGCTGAAGGGCCAGGTGCTGCTCGAGACCGGCAAGATTCCCGAGGCGCAGGCCGCCTACCAGAAGTCGGTCGACCTGCTGCCGGAAGAGCCGCAGCTGCGCCTGCAGCTCGCCTTCGTGCAGATCCAGGACAACAGCCCGGCAATGGACAAGGCGGCGCTCGCCAACCTGTCGAAGGTCCTGGCCCACGAGCCCGACGACGCCTCGGCCTGGCGGCTCTCGGCGATCGCCAACGGCCGGCTCGGCAACGACGGCATGGCTGCGCTGTCGATGGCCGAGTACAACTTCGCCCGCGGCAACTGGCGCGACGCCCGCGGCCAGGCCGAGCGGGCCAAGTCGCTGCTCGCCGAGAACTCGACCGGCTGGCTGCGCGCCGCCGACATCGCCGACATCGCCAAACGCAACCAGGACCGGGCCGACAAGCAGTGAACGGCCGGACCATTCCGGGGAGACCGCCCAAGATGCCCTCTCGCTTCCTGCCGCCCGTCGCCCCCGCGCTGGCCGGCGGCCTGATGCTCGCCGCCGCCCTGCTCGCCGGGAGCCTCGGCCTGGCCGCGCCGGCCGCCGCCCAGCAGTCGACGCCGGCGCTCGATCCCGGCCAGAAGGCGGCGATCGAGGGCCTGATCCACGACTACCTGCTGGCTCATCCCGAGGTCATCGTCGAGGCGGTGCAGAAGCTGAAGGAGCGCCAGCAGGCGGCCGACGAGGCGCGCCAGCAGCAGGCCGTGAAGCAGAACCTCGCCGCCCTGCGCGACGATCCGAAGGATCCGGTGCTCGGCAACCCGGACGGCGACATCACGGTCGTCGAGTTCTTCGACTACCAGTGCGGCTACTGCAAGCACGTCGCGCCCGGCCTGCAGCAGGAGGTCAAGGCGGACGGCCGGATCCGCATGGTCATGAAGGAGTTCCCGATCCTCGGCCCGGCCTCGATCGTCGGCGCCAAGGCCGCGCTCGCCGCCAAGCGCCAGGGCAAGTACCAGGCCTTCCACTGGGCGATGATGCAGAACAAGGCGCCGCTCGACGACAAGACGATCTACGCGATCGCCGCCGGCGTCGGCCTGGACCTCGACAAGCTGAAGGCCGACATGGCCGATCCGGCGATCGAGAAGCAGCTGTCCGACAACTACGACCTGGCCGAGAAGCTCGACATCCGCGGCACGCCGGCCTTCGTGATCGGCGACCAGCTGGTTCCCGGCGCCCTGCCGATGGAGCAGTTCCGCCAGATGGTCAAGCAGGCCCGCCAGGGCTGAGCGGGCGCCGCCCGTTGCTCCGGTACGGCGGCGCGTGCTAGCTCTAGCGTCCTTCTAGGGGAAAGCCAGACGCTGCGGAGGACCACTGCCTTGGCGGAGCGCGCGCGGGTCCTTGAGCTCGACCGACCCGACCTGCAAAGGCTGCGGCCGCGCGCCGTCTGCGGCGGGCCCCGGCGCCGGCTCGACAGCACAACGATAGGTTCCCACGCATGACGAAGTTCCCGATCGACGAAGAGGCCCTGCGCACCCTGGCCGGGCTGCTGGAGGAGACAGGCCTCAGCGAGATCGAGGTCGCCGAGGGCGAGCGGCGCCTGCGCGTCGCGCGCCACGCGGCGCCGGTCGTCCAGGCCGCCCTGCCGCCGGCCCAGGCCCTGCCGGTCCAGCCGGCCGCGGCCCTGCCGGCCGCCGGCGCTCCGGCGCCCGCCGCCGGCCCCGCCGAGGGCACGGTCAGCTCGCCGATGGTCGGCACCGCCTACCTGGCGCCGGAGCCGGGCGCCGCGACCTTCGTGTCGGTCGGCGGCCGGGTCGAGAAGGGCCAGACCCTGATGATCATCGAGGCCATGAAGGTGATGAACGCGCTGCCGGCGCCGCACGCCGGGACGGTCAAGGAGATCCTGATCCAGGACGGCCAGCCGGTCGAGTTCGGCGAACCGCTGATGGTCATCGGCTGACGGAGCGGAGCGGCCGATGTTCGAGAAGGTCCTGATCGCCAACCGCGGGGAGATCGCGCTGCGCATCCATCGCGCCTGCCGCGAGATGGGCATCGCGACCGTCGCCGTCCACTCGACCGCCGACGCCGACGCCATGCACGTGCGGCTCGCCGACGAGTCGGTCTGCATCGGCCCGCCGCAGCCGGCCAAGAGCTACCTCAACATGGCGGCGATCCTCTCGGCCGCGACGATCACCGGCGCCGACGCGATCCATCCGGGCGTCGGCTTCCTGTCCGAGAACGCCGACTTCGCTGCGATGGTCGAGGAGCACGGCTACGTCTTCATCGGCCCGAGCCCCGAGCACATCGCCCTGATGGGCGACAAGGTGCGCGCCAAGGAAGCCGCGCGCGAGCTCGGCATCCCGGTGGTGCCCGGCTCGGACGGCGCGGTCGAGGGCGAGGCCCAGGCGCGCAAGGTCGCCGAGCAGGTCGGCTTCCCGCTGCTGATCAAGGCCGCCGCCGGCGGCGGCGGTCGCGGCATGAAGGTCGCCCTGCACGAGGGCGAGCTGATGCAGGCCTATTCGATGGCGCGCGCCGAGGCCAAGGCGGCCTTCGGCAACGACCAGGTCTACATGGAGCGCTATCTCGGCCAGCCGCGGCACATCGAGATGCAGATCCTGGCCGACGGCCAGGGCGGCGTCGTGCACCTGGGCGAGCGCGACTGCTCGATGCAGCGCCGCCACCAGAAGCTGCTCGAGGAGGCGCCCTCGCCGGCGCTCAACGCCGCCGAGCGCGCGCGCATCGGCGAGATCGCGCTCAAGGCCATGCACAGGCTCGGCTACCGCTCGGCCGGCACCCTGGAGTTCCTCTACGAGAACGGCGAGTTCTTCTTCATCGAGATGAACACCCGCCTGCAGGTCGAGCATCCGATCAGCGAGGCGATCACCGGCATCGACCTGGTCCGCGAGCAAATCCGGGTCGCCGCCGGCGCGACCCTGGACATCCGCCAGGAAGACATCAAGATCAACGGCCACGCCATCGAGTGCCGGCTCAACGCCGAGGACCCGACGACCTTCGCGCCCTCGCCCGGCCTGGTCACCGACTACCACCAGGCCGGCGGCCTGGGTGTGCGCGTCGACAGCCACCTCTACGCCGGCTATCGGGTGCCGCCGTACTACGACAGCCTGGTCGCCAAGCTGATCGTCCACGGCAACACCCGCAACGAGTGCCTGATGCGGCTGCGCCGGGCCCTGGAGGAGATGGTGATCGACGGCATCGCGACGACGACGCCGCTGCACCAGAAGCTGATCTCGCAGCCCGATTTCATCGACGGCAACTACGACATCCACTGGCTCGAGCGCTGGATGAAGCAGCAGGCCGAGGGCTGACCGACGGCGGCGGCTCACGCCGCACTGGCGGCGCGGAGCGCGTTCTCCTCAGTCTCCGACGGCAGGGCGAAGTGCTCCTCGACCGCCAGCCAGCGGCCCTCGCGCCGGCGCAGGCAGAGCGTCATCGACAGCCAGCGCGCCGCGGTCTCGACGCCGTCGGCGCTGCGGGCTCCGAAGCGGTGGCGGCAGCGGGCGAAGGCGACGTCGCCGGCCGCCGCGATCTCGGTCTCGCCGACGCGCAGCGTCAGGCCGCCGGGCCGCTCGGCGAGGCTCCGCCGCCAGTGCCGGCGATAGCCTTCCAGGCCCTCGTAGCGGACCTGCAGCAGCGCGTCGAACCAGACGACGTCGGGGGCGCAGTGCGCGACGATGCCCTCCAGGTCGCCGGCGCGCACCGCCCGCGCCCAGTCGTGCAGCAGGCGGCGGATCTCGGCTTCCGGCGTCGGGTCAAAGGGTCCTGGCATGGGGGTCTTCCCTGTCTCGGGTCTGTCGTGCCGGCCCGCCATCAAGGACCTCGGGCCCGGTCGATCCATCCGCTTCTTGCGGTCAACCGCCGCTGATCGCCGTCAGGATGTCGACCTCGCCGCCGGGCGCCAGGGGCGTCGCCAGCGTCGCGCGCCGGCCCTCGACGAAGACGTTGATGTGGCGGCGGATCGCCGGGCGCGAGTCGCGCAGCCGGTCGCCCATGCCGGGCCAGCGGGCGTCGAGCCCGTCGATCAGCTCGCCGACGCTGGCGGCCGGCAGCGCGAGCTCGCGCGGCGCGCCCGGAAACAGCGCGACCAGGGCCGCCGGCAGCCGCACCGTCACCGGCGCCCCGCCGGTCCCCGTCCGTCCGTGGCGGCCCTCGGCCATGGGCTAGCCATCCAGCGCCAGGGTCTCGACCGACAGGATCGCCGGCAGATGCGCCGTGATGCAGCGCCAGCTGTCGCCCTCGTCGGCGCTGGCGTAGAGCTCGCCGCCGCTGGTGCCGAAGTAGACGCCGGCCGGCGCCAGCGGGTCGGTCGCCAGGGCTTGGCGCAGCACCCCGAAGAAGGCGTCCTTCTGAGGCAGCCCCGCGCGCAGGTCCTGCCAGCTGGCGCCGCCGTCGCGGCTGCGCCAGACCGCCGCCTTGCCGTCCGGCACGTAGCGTCCCTTCTGGTCGCCGTTGAGCGGCAGCAGGAACAGCGTCTCGGGGTCGCGCGGATGCGCCGCCGCCGGGAAGCCGAAGGTCGAGGGCAGGCCGGCCTCGATCGAGCGCCACTCCCGGCCGCCGTCGTCGCTGCGATACATGCCACAGTGGTTCTGCTGGTAGAGCCGATCGGGCCGGCCGGCCGCCATGACCAGGCTGTGCACGCACTGGCCGACCTCCGGATAGCGCTGGCCTTCCGGCAGGTAGTCGTTGCGGGTGCCGCGGTTGCGCGGCTCCCAGCTCGCCCCGCCGTCGGCACTGTGGAACACGCCGGCCGCCGAGATCGCGACCCAGAGCCGCTGCGGATCGCCCGGCTGGGTCACGACGTGGTGCAGGATCAGGCCGCCACCGCCGGGATGCCACTCGGCGCGCGAGGGATGCTCGCTGAGGCCGGCGACATGGCTCCAGCTCGCCCCGCCGTCGACGCTGCGGAACAGGCCGGCCGGCTCGACGCCGGCGTAGAGCGCATCGTCGGCGACCGCCAGGCTCCAGACCGACCTGACCGGATCCTGGCCCTCGGCATAGGCGAGGCCGGCGCTGGAGTGGCTCCAGGTCGCGCCCAGGTCCGCCGACTTCCAGACCGCCGGGCCGAACCACTCGTTGCCGCCGCCGGCATAGATCGCCCCGCTTGCCGGATCGGCCAGGACGTGGTTCATCGGCCAGGTCTCGCAGAACGGCCCGCGGAGCCGCCAGTCGCGGCGCCCGGCATCGCTCTCCAGCAGGAAGGCACCCTTCTTCGTGCCGAGCAGCAGCAGCACTCTTCCGGTCATCTCGAGCCTCCTTCGGGCCGCAGCCCCGATGTTCCATAACTTGACATAATAGTTGGTATCAACATATTTTCCTCATGATGGCCGACGACGAAGTCCCTTTCGATGTGACCCTCGAGGTCCGCGACGCCTGCCTCTGCCTGCATGTCCAGCGCGCGGCCCGGGCCCTGGCCCGGCGCTTCGACGAGGCGCTGCGGCCGCTCGAACTGACCAATGGTCAGTTCTCGCTGCTGATGTCGCTCAACCGGCCCAGCCCGCCGACCATGGGCAGCGTCGCCGCCCTGCTGGCGATGGACCGCACGACCCTGACGGCGGCCCTGAAGCCGCTGCAGCGCCGCGGGCTGGTCTCGGTCAC
Source organism: Tistlia consotensis USBA 355 (assembly GCF_900177295.1). Lineage (GTDB taxonomy): Bacteria > Pseudomonadota > Alphaproteobacteria > Kiloniellales > DSM-21159 > Tistlia > Tistlia consotensis. Next base: position 13,227 of record NZ_FWZX01000027.1, on the reverse strand, counting down.
GGTCGATCCCGGGGACCGGCGCAGCCGGCGCATGAGCCTGACGCCGGCCGGCAGCGCCCTGCTCGCCCGCGCCGTGCCGATCTGGCGCAGCACCCACGCCGAGGTCGAGGGGCGACTCGCCGGCGGCGACGCCGACCGGCTGCGCGCCGACCTGATCGCGCTGTCCTGATCGCGCTGTCCTGACGCCGGGGGCGCCCGGCCCGCCATGGGGCCGGTCAGCCGGCCTGCTGCGGCAAGGGATGCGCGAAGCTCCAGGCATGGCCGAAAGGATCGACGACCTGGCCGTAGCGCGCGCCCCAGAAGGCGTCCATCGGCGGCATGGTGACCGTCGCGCCGGCCGCGACCGCGCGCTCGACCGCGGCGTCGCAGTCGGGCACCTCGAGATGCAGGGCCAGGGTGGTGCCGCCCAGCTCGGGCGGCGGTGCCTGCCGGATGCCGCCGGCGTTGCCGCAGCCGGCCTCCGGGAAATGGTCGCGGACGAAGAGCCGTCCGCCGTTGACCTGGATCTCGGCATGCAGCAGCCGCCTGCCGTCCTCGGCCGGCACGCGCATCACCTCGGTCGCGCCGAGCGCCTTCTCGTAGAACGCCAGCGCCGCCGGCGCGTCGCCGACGACCAGATGGGGGATCACGCCCTGAGGCTGCTGGGTCATCTCCGTCTCCTCTCCTTCAGTCTTCCTGCCGACCCGCCGTCACCGGCGGCGGTAGCGATTTAGGACTATTATGTTGATATCAACATATAAGCTGCCTGTCAAACCCCTTCTCGGGGCCGCCGGAGAAGACCGGGCCGGCGCTGCGTCGGCGCGGCCGCTTACCCGCTCCGTTCGACTCGGCTATCCTCGCGGTCGATGCGCCTGACGCCCGAACTGCTGCTCCGCGCCTACGCCCTCGGCATCTTTCCCATGGCCGAGAGCCGCGACGATCCGGAAGTGCACTGGATCGATCCGGAGCTGCGCGGCATCCTGCCGCTCGACCAGTTCCACCTGCCGCGCAAGCTGAAGCGCCTGATCCGCCAGGGCCGCTTCCGGGTCACCTGCAACCGGGACTTCCCCGGCGTCATCCGGGCCTGCGCCGAGCGCCGCGACAGCCGGCCGGAGACCTGGATCAACGAGACCATCGAGCAGCTCTACAGCGAGCTGCACCGCATGGGCTTCGCCCATTCGGTCGAGACCTGGCTGGACGATCCCGACGGCGGCCCGCCGCGCCTGGTCGGCGGGCTCTACGGCGTCGCCCTGGGCAGCGCCTTCTTCGGCGAGTCGATGTTCAGCCACGAGCGCGACGCCAGCAAGGTCGCCCTGGCCTTCCTGGTCTTCCTGCTGCGCAAGGGCGGCTTCCAGCTGCTCGACACTCAGTTCACCACGCCGCACCTGCGCCAGTTCGGCGCCGTCGACGTGCCGCGCGACCACTACAAGGCCCTGCTGTCGCGCTCGCTGATGGCCAGCGCCGTCCTGCCGGAGGGCCTGACGGCCGAGGAGCTGGCGGCCGCGCTGGACGGCCTGCCCGGCGAGGGATAGCCCGCTCCCCGCTGCCACGTCCCTCGACAGGCTCGGGACGAAGCAGAGATTTGAGCCTGCTCAGAAGGTCGCTTCGTCCCGAGCCTGTCGAGGGGCGTGGCAGCGCAAGACCACCCTCAGGCCGTCTCGTCGTCGACCGGGTAGGCGGTGGTCGCCTTGATCCGCTCCATGGCGAAGCTCGAGGTCACGTTCTTCAGCGGCGCCGCCTCGATCAGCCGCTTGTAGAAGGCGTCGTAGGCGGCCATGTCGGGCAGCACGACGCGCAGCAGGTAGTCGACCTCGCCGGCCATCCGGTAGAGCTCCATGACCTCCGGCATCGCCGAGACCCGCTCGGCGAAGCGGGCCAGCCAATCGGCCGAGTGGTCGGCCGTCTCGATCGCCACGAAGGCGGTCAGGCCCAGGCCGAGCGCCTGCGGGTCGGCGATCGCGACCCGGCGCTGGATCACGCCGCGCGCCTCCAGGCGCTGGATGCGCTTCCAGCAGGGCGTCGGTGAGAGGTTCACCCGCTTGGCGATCTCGGCGATCGACAGGGTCGCGTCCCGCTGCAGCAGGGCGACGATCTTGCGGTCGGTGAGATCCATCTCCTGGCGCCGCTTCGGGAGATATTTCTCTTCCATGGATCGCCTCGATGACAGTCAAAATCTTCTTCTTTTGATAGACCAATTGACACTCTGCGCAAGCATATAAATCATCAGTTTAACTCTGCTTCAACGGATTCCGGCGATCACTGACGATCTGAACCAACCAAACAGCGAAGTCAGCGCACCTCCGCCGAAACCTAAGAAGAAGATAATATATAATATAGGCAATACATGATCACGCCGCACGACACCCGCCGGGAGGGCCGGACCTGATGGCCAAGCCGAACCAGCCGCCCCTGCCCTCGATCCTGATCGCCAACGACCTGCTGGACGGCGAGGTGCTGTTCCGCACGGTCTCCGGCTGGTCGCCGGCGGTCGCCGACGCGCTCGTCGCCGAGGACCTCGCGACGGCCCGGCAGCTCGAGGCCGAGGCTGCGGCCGCGACCCGGCGCCAGGAAGTCGTCGACGCCTATCTGGTGGAGATCGCGCGCGATGCCGCCGGCCGGCCGGTGCCGACCCACTACCGCGAGCGGATCAAGACCCTGGGGCCGAGCCACCGGCCCGACCTCGGAAAGCAGGCCGCCGAAGCCCCGGCGGCAGGAAGGTAAGGCATGTACCGTTACGACGAGTTCGACGAACGCTTCGTGCGCGAGCGCGTGGCGCAGTTCCGCGACCAGGTCGCCCGGCGCCTCGACGGCTCGCTGACCGAGGAGGAGTTCAAGCCGCTGCGCCTGCGCAACGGCGTCTACCTGCAGCTCCACGCCTACATGCTGCGCATCGCCGTGCCCTACGGCACGCTGAGCGGCCGCCAGCTGCGCCAGCTCGCCCTGATCGCCGAGCGCTACGACCGCGGCTACGGCCACTTCACGACGCGCCAGAACATCCAGTTCAACTGGCCGAAGCTGCGCGACGTGCCGGCGATCCTGGACCTGCTCGCCGACGTCGAGATGCACTGCATCCAGACCTCGGGCAACTGCATCCGCAACGTCACCGCCGACCACTTCGCCGGCGTCGCCGCCGACGAGGTCGAGGATCCGCGGCCGACCGCCGAGCTGATCCGCCAGTGGTCCACCAACCATCCGGAGTTCTGCTACCTGCCGCGCAAGTTCAAGGTCGCGGTGACCGGCGCCGAGGAGGACCGCGCGGCGATCGGCGTCCACGACGTCGGCCTGCGCCTCCTGCGCCATCCGGAGACCGGCGCGCTCGGCTACCGGGTGCTGGTCGGCGGCGGCCTGGGCCGCACGCCGATCGTTGGCAAGGTGGTGCGGGAGTTCCTGCCGAAGGCCGAGCTGCTCGCCTATCTCGAGGCGGTCATGCGCGTCTACAACGCCGAGGGACGGCGCGACAACAAGTACAAGGCGCGGGTCAAGATCCTGGTCCACGAGCTCGGCGAGGAAGAGTTCGCGCGCCGGGTCGAGGCCGAGTTCGCCCAGCTCGACGGACCCTCGATCAACGCCGACCCGGAGGAGGTCGCGCGCATCGCCGCCTACTTCGCGCCGCCGGCCTACGAGAGCCTGCCGGCCCGCTCGGCGCGCCTCGAGGCGGCCAAGGCGACGAACCCGGCGCTCGCCGGCTTCGTCACGACCAACGTCTTCCCGCACCGGGTGCCTGGCTACGCCGCGGTCACTGTCTCGCTGAAGCTGATCGGCGGCGCGCCGGGCGACGCGACTGCGGAGCAGATGCGCGCCGTGGCGGACCTCGCCGAGCGCTACTCCTTCGACGAGCTGCGCGTCTCGCACCACCAGAACCTGGTGCTGCCGCACGTCCGCCAGGACGACCTGCCGGCGGTCTTCGCGGCCCTGGCCGCCGCCGGCCTCGCCACCGCCAACGTCGGCCTGGTCACCGACATCATCGCCTGCCCGGGCCTGGACTACTGCGCCCTGGCCACGGCCCGCTCGATCCCGATCGCCCAGTCGGTCGCCGAGCGCTTCCGCGATCCCGTGCGCCAGCAGGAGATCGGCCCGCTCAACATCAAGATCTCGGGCTGCATCAACGCCTGCGGCCACCACCACGTCGGCCACATCGGCATCCTCGGCCTGGAGAAGAACGGCATCGAGAACTACCAGATCACGCTGGGCGGCGACGCCAGCGAGAAGACGGCGCTCGGCGAGCGGCTCGGCCCGGGCATCGCCGCCGAGGAGGTGCCGGAGGCCATCGAGCGGCTGGTCGAGGTCTACCTCGCGGCGCGCGGCGCGGGCGAGAGCTTCATCGACACGACCCGGCGGATCGGCCTGGAGCCCTTCAAGGCGGCCTTCCAGTCCTTCGCCCGCAAGGAGGTCCAGGATGCCGCTGCTTGATCGCCACGGCTGGCGCGACGACCCCTTCGAGCGCCTGGAGAACGGCCTGGTGGCGGCGGCCGGCAGCGTCCTCGTGCCCTGGGCCGTGGTCGCGGAGGCACTGGCCAGCCGGCGGCCCGGCCAGGCGCTCGGCGTCGAGGTCGCCAACGATCTCGACCCGGCCGCGCTGAGGCCGCAGCTGGCCGGTCTCGACCTGGTCTCGATCGTCTTCCCGTCCTATGCCGACGGCCGCGGCTTCAGCCTGGCGCGGCGCCTGCGCCGGCTCGGCTTCGAGCGGCGCCTGCGCGCCCGCGGGCCGCTGATCGCCGACCAGCTGGCCGACGCCCTGGCCTGCGGCTTCGACGAGATCGAGCTGGACGAGGCGAGCGCCGGGCGCCAGCCGATCGAGCAGTGGCTGCGCGCCGCCGAGGCCTTCACCGCCAACTACCAGCGCGGCTACGCCACGACGGAGAGCATCCTCGAGCGGCGCCGCGCCCGCCGCAACGCCCCGGACCGGGAGACCGCCGGTGCCTTTTGATCCGCGGAGCCCGAGCCCGGTCGAGCGCCTGCAGCAGGAGCTGCCCGCCCTCGATCCCGCCGGCCGCCTGGCGCTGCTGCGGCGCAGCGTCGAGGGCCCGATCGTCTTCACCACGAGCCTCGGGCTGGAGGACCAGGCGATCGCCCACCTGATCTTCACCGCCGGCCTCGCCATCGAGGTCGCGACCCTCGACACCGGCCGCCTGTTCCCCGAGACCTACGCGCTCTGGGCCGAGACCGAGGCGCGCTACGGCAGGCGCATCCGCGCCTTCTATCCGCGCCAGGAGGCGGTCGAGGCGCTGGTCGCCGACCAGGGCATCGACGGCTTCTACCATGCTATCGAGGCCCGCAAGGCCTGCTGCCACGTCCGCAAGGTCGAGCCGCTGGGCCGGGCGCTGAAGGGCGCCTCGGCCTGGGTCACCGGCCTGCGCGCCGAGCAGTCGGCGCACCGCGGCGGGCTGGAGCTGGCGACCTGGGACCAGGGCCACGGCCTGATCAAGGTCAGCCCGCTGTTCGACTGGAGCCGCGAGGCGGTCGCCGCCTTCGTCGAGCGCGAGGGCGTGCCGGTCAACCCGCTGCACGCCCGGGGCTTCCCCTCGATCGGCTGCGCGCCCTGCACCCGTGCCGTCGCGCCCGGCGAGCCGGAGCGCGCCGGGCGCTGGTGGTGGGAGAGCGAGGGCCGGGACGGGGCGGGCAGCGAGTGCGGCCTGCACCTGACGCCGGACGGCCGCCTGGTGCGCGCGGCCCGAGGGGCGCCGAGAGGAGAAGCGGTATCGTGACCAGTCTCAGCCATCTCAAGCGGCTCGAGGCCGAGTCGATCTTCATCATCCGCGAGGTCGCCGCGACCTGCGACAACCCGGTGCTGCTCTACTCGATCGGCAAGGATTCCGAGGTGCTGCTGCACCTCGCGCGCAAGGCCTTCTTCCCGCGGCCCCTGCCCTTCCCGCTGCTCCACGTCGACACGACCTGGAAGTTCCGCGAGATGATCGAGTTCCGCGAGCGCCGGCGCCGCGAGCTCGGCTTCGAGCTGATCGTGCACACCAACCAGCAGGGCCGGGCGGCCGGCGTCGACCCCTTCGCGTCGGGCTCGCGCCACTACACCGACGTCATGAAGACCCAGGCGCTGAAGCAGGCGCTCGACAAGCACCGCTTCGACGCGGCCTTCGGCGGCGCGCGCCGCGACGAGGAGCGCAGCCGGGCCAAGGAGCGGGTCTTCTCGCTGCGCGACGCCAACCACCGCTGGGACCCCAAGGGCCAGCGCCCGGAGCCCTGGCGGCTGTTCAACACCCGCAAGCGGCCGGGCGAGTCCTTCCGCGTCTTCCCGCTGTCGAACTGGACCGAGCTCGACGTCTGGCACTACATCCGCGCCGAGGGCCTGCCGGTCGTGCCGCTCTACTTCGCGGCGCCCCGCCCGGTCGTGCACCGCGACGGCACGATGATCATGCGCGACGACGAGCGCCTGAGGCTTCAGCCCGGCGAGATGATCGAGACCCGGATGGTCCGCTTCCGCACCCTCGGCTGCTACCCCCTGACCGGGGCGGTCGACAGCACCGCCAGCGACCTCGACGGCATCATCGAGGAGATGGTCCTGTCGCGCAGCTCCGAGCGCCAGGGCCGCCTGATCGACCGCGACGCCAACGCCTCCATGGAAGCCAAGAAGCGCGAGGGCTATTTCTGATGACCCAGGCCCTGTGCGAAGCCACCGCCCGCCGCCGCGAGGCGTCAGAAGAGGCCCTCGTCCCCGGAGCGGCGCTCGCCGAGCGCGGCCTGCTGCGCTTCATCACCTGCGGCTCGGTCGACGACGGCAAGTCGACGCTGATCGGCCGGCTGCTGCTCGAGGCCGGGCTGGTGCCCGACGACCAGCTCGCCGAGGCCGAGCGGGAGTCGAAGCGCTACGGCACGCTGGGCGGCGCGCTCGATCCGGCCCTGCTGGTCGACGGCCTGGCCGCCGAGCGCGAGCAGGGCATCACCATCGACGTCGCCTACCGCTACTTCTCGACCCCGCGGCGCGCCTTCATCGTCGCCGACACGCCGGGCCACGAGCAGTACACCCGCAACATGGCGACCGGCGCCTCGAGCGCCGAGCTGGCGATCATCCTGGTCGACGCCCGCAAGGGCCTGCTGCCGCAGACCCGGCGCCACTCCTTCATCGTCGCCCTGTCCGGCATCCGCCACGTCGTGGTCGCGGTCAACAAGATGGACCTCGTCGACTTCGACCGGGCGACCTTCCAGCGCCTGGAGGCCGAGTACCGCGGCCTGGTCCGCGACCTCGGCTTCGCCGGCATCACCGTGATCCCGGTCTCCGCGCGGCGCGGCGACAACGTCGTCGCGCGCTCGTCGGCCATGCCCTGGTACCGGGGCCCGGCGCTGCTCGACTTCCTGGAGACGGTCGAGACCGAGGCCGCGGCCGGGGAGCGGCCCGGCTTCCTGCTGCCGGTCCAGTGGGTCAATCGCGCCGGCGCCGAGTTCCGCGGCTACAGCGGCACCGTCGCCGCCGGCCGGCTGGCCCCCGGCGACGAGGTCGTCGTGCTGCCCGCGGGCCGGCGCTCGCGGATCGAGCGGATCGTCACGGCCGACGGCGACCTGGCGGCCGCCGGCGGCGGCGAGGCCGTGACCGTCACCCTGGCCGACGAGCTCGACATCTCGCGCGGCGACCTGCTGGCCGACCCGGCCCAGGCCCCGCAGCCGCGCCACGAGGCCTCGGCGCGGCTGCTCTGGACCGGCGAGGCGAGCCGGCTCAGGCCCGGCGACCGCTATCTCCTGCTGCTCGGCACCGCCGAGGCCGAGGCGACGGTGACCCGGCTCGACGCGGCGCTCGACCTCGAAAGCTTCGAGCCGCAGGCCGCCGCCGGCCTCGCCATGAACGAGATCGGCTGGGTCGGGCTGCGCTTCGACCGGCCGCTGGTCGCGACCCGCTTCGACGACTGCCGCACGCTCGGCAGCTTCATCCTGGTCGACCGCGCCAGCAACGAAACGGTGGCGCTCGGCTTCGTCGACGACGCCGGGGAGGCGCCGGAGCAGGAAGCCGAGGCGACGGCCCCGGCCGCGCTCGCCGGGCAGCGGCCGCGCCTGGTCGACGCGAGCTGGCACCTGACGAGCGCGCTCGCCGTCGGCCTGGTCACGCTGGCGGTCACCGGCAGCGCGCCCTGGGGCCTCGCGGCCGCCGGCGCGGACCTGGCGCTGCGCCCGCTGCTGCAGCGCCTGCACGCGGGCCTGGCCGAGCTCCTGCTGGCCGCCGCCGGGCGGGAGAAGGCCTCGTGAGCCTGCTGCCGCTGCCCTCCCGCCGCGCCGAGCGCCGGCGCGGCGCGCCGCCCGCCGCGCGCGGCATCGAGGCCCTGGCCAGCCTGCCGCTGTTCCACCGGCTGGCGGGCCGACGCGCGCTGGTCGCGGGCGGCAGCCGCGGCGCGCTCTGGAAGGCCGAGCTGCTGGCCGCCGCCGGCGCCGATGTGACGGTCGCGGCCGGCGACGCCGAGGCGGCGGGCGGCTTCGCCGCCCTCGCCGCGAACCCGCCGGCCGGCCGCGTGCTCGTGCTGGCACGGCCCTGGCAGCCGGGCGACCTGACGGGCGCCGCGATCGCCGTCGCCGACCTGGAGGAGAGCGAGGCGCCGGCCTTCGCCGAGGCGGCCCGGACCGCCGGGGTGCCGGTCAACCTGGTCGACCGGCCGGCGCTCTCCGACTTCCAGTTCGGCGCCATCGTCAACCGCTCGCCGCTGGTGCTCGCGATCTCTACCGACGGCGCGGCACCGGTCTTCGCCCAGGCCCTGCGCGCCCGCCTGGAGGCCTTCCTGCCGCGCGGCCTCGCGGCCTGGGCCGAGGCGGCCCGGCGCTGGCGGCCGGCGGTGCAGCGGCGCGCCCTGCCCTTCGCCGAGCGCCGGCGCTTCTGGGAGGCCTTCTCGGACCTGGCCTGGCGCGAGGGCGAACGCGCGCCGCGGGAGGCCGACCGAGCCGCCCTGCTGAGGCGCCTGTCGGCCGCGACGGCCGAGCCGGCGACGGCGGGCAGCCGGATCCTGCTGCTCGGCGCCGGGCCCGGCGATCCCGAGCTCCTGACCCTGAAGGCGCAGCGTGCCCTGCAGGCGGCCAGCCTCGTCGTCTACGAAAGCGGCGTGGCGCCGGCGGTGCTGGAGCTGTCACGCCGCGAGGCCCGGCGCCTGGAAGGCCCGGAAGACGCCGCCGGCTGGCACGCGCTCGGCCGCGCGCTGGCGGCCGAGGCCGGGCGGGGCGGCCAGGTCGCGGTGCTGCTGCGGGGCGACGGCCTGCGTTTCGGCGCGGACCGCGTGGCGGCCCTGGAAGCCGCGGGTCTGACGGTGGAGTTCGCGCCGGGCGTCGCCGGAACGCCGGACCGGGCGGCGGCCGGCCTCAGGGTCGCCTGACCGCGGACCGGCCGGGTCAGGACGCCGCGCGACGCTTGTCGTTCCAGTCGGCGTCGTCGATCAGGGTGTCGTCGGCCTCGGTCGGCTCCTCGACCAGCGGGCCGTCCTCGTCCTGCTCGTCGTCGAAGGCTTCCACCTCCATCGTCGGCGGCTCGGGCACGACCTCCTCGGCCGCGACCGGCTCTTCGGCGGCCGCGGCCGCGTCGGTGACTTCGGGAGCAGCCTCGGGCTCGGCTTCGGCCACCGGCTCGGCTTCGGCCACCGGCTCGGCTTCGGCCACCGGCTCGGCTTCGGCCACCGGCTCGTCCTCGGCGGTCGCCGCCGCCTCGAGCTCGTCGTCCGGCGCCTCGACCTGGCGACGGATGCGCTCCAGGAGGGCCCGGGCCTCGTCGGCCGCCTCGGCCCGCATCTCCTCGGCCTCGCTGGCGAGCTCCTGCTCGACCGCGCAGCCAGCGGCGAGCCGCTCGGTGAAGTCGTCGGCCTCGAGCAGGTCCTCGTCGAGCGCCTCGCCCGTCGCCTCGGTCATCGCCGCCTCATCGCCCTCCGCCTCATCGCCCTCCGCCGCGTCGCTCTCCACCGTGTCGCTCTCCACCGTGTCGCTGGCGCCCTGCTCGGACACGATCTCGTCCGGGAAGGCCTCGCCGGCCGCGCATTCCCCGGAAGCAGCCTCCTCGGAAGCGGCCGCTTCGGCCGGCTCCGCCTGCAGGGCGACGGCCTCGGCCGGCTGCTCGTCCGCCGCCCCGTCGGCCATCCCGTCGCCCGCCTCGGACTCGTCGCGCGCGGCGTGGAAGCCGCCGATGCGCGCCTCCAGGGCATAGATCGCGTCGGCGAAGCGGCTGCGGCTGCCGGCCTCGACGGCCTCGAGCAGGCCGGCGAGCAGCGCGCGCAGCTCTTCCTTCTCCGCCTCGACCGCGGCGAGGCGCGCCTCGGCGCGCTCCTTGTCGCGGCGCGCGTCCAGGCTCTTGGTCTCGAGCGCGGCGACCAGGGAGACCAGCTTGGCGTGACGGCCCTGCTCCTCGGCCTCCCGCTCGGACAGAACGCGCGTCGCGCGCTCCACGCGGCCCTTCAGCTCGTCGAGATCATCCATCGGCTCGGCTCCCGAATTCCGACTCCGAAGCTAGGGCGGAATTGTTAGCCTTTTACTAAAGATTACGGAAAGCGTCACCCTTTCGGGGCGGCCCCGCCCTGCGGAATTCCCCGATCGCCCCCGCCCGCGGCCCCGCCGCCCGCATCCTGGCCGGCCGCATCCTGGCCGGCCGCATCCTGGCCGGCCGCATCCTGGCCGGCCGCGTTGCCGGCCGGCAGGCAGTCGAGCACCCAGACGTCGTAGACCGGATGCTCCAGGCCGTTGACCGCGGGCGAGGAGGCGTACATCCAGCCCGAGAAGATCGCCTTGTCGCCGCTCTGGGTGCTGTCGGAGATCTCCAGGTAGGCGGCGGATTCCGGCGTCAGCTCCGGCGGGTTCTTCCAGCAGGCGCGGACCCGGATGGTCAGGCTGCCGAAAGTGACCGGCTGGTCGACGGGCGCCCGGAAGGTCGAGATGCGCGCCGTCACCTTGTCGAGCCCCTGCAGCTGGGCGATCGGATAGGCGACGGCCGCCTCCATGCGCTCGGGCCCGATGCTCGGCACGACGGCGGCATTGCCGTCCTGCTGGACTTCCGTCCGGCTGTCCGGCTGGCTTTCCTGGGCAAGGACGGGCCCCGGCCAAGCCGCCGGCAGGACCAGCATCAAGGCCCCGGCGAGCAGGACCGAGGGCACCGCCCGACGGCGGGACGACAGGCTCATCGGCCGCCCTTGCCGTAGGGATTGACGAGGCCGTCGACCATCCCGTGCAGGAAGGCGCGGATCTGCGCTTCGGTGGCTCCCATCAAGAGTCCATCCTCCAAGGCGTCCTGGGCCAGATCGCGAATCTCGGCGAGATTCTCGTTCATGACCTTGATCTTCTCGCGGCAGGACAGCGGCGTGCCGTCGGGCCCGCGCCAGGTCGGGAAGTCTTCGTCGGCGTCCAGGTCGGTCATGGCTCTGGGTTTAGTGCGCCGGGCCGCGCCCCGCAAGGGCGCCAGGGGCCGCTGGCTGCCGTCGCCCCCTGGCCTATCCCGTATCTTGGGCTAGGTTAGGCCCGTCGCAAGCGACACCCCCGACGAGCCGATTCCAGGAGACGCCGATGAAAGAGCAGATCGATCTCGCCTACGCCCAGGTCATGGCCGTGATCGCGACCTACGGCCTCAGCGTGCTGGCCGCCATCGGCATCCTGGTCGTCGGCCTGATCCTGGCCGGCTGGGCCGGCCGTTCGACGGAGCGCGCGCTCGGCCGCATCCGCCACGTCGACGCGACGCTGCGCGGCTTCATCGGCAGCCTCGTCAAGTACGTCGTCCTGGCCGTGACGATCCTCGCCGTGCTCTCGCAGTTCGGCGTCCAGACCGCCAGCCTGCTCGCCATCTTCGGCGCGGTCGGCCTGGCCGTCGGCCTGGCCCTGCAGGGCACCCTGTCCAACCTCGCCGCCGGCGTCATGCTGATGATGTTCCGGCCGTTCCGGGCCGGCGACTACATCGTCTCCGGCAGCCTCTCGGGGACGGTCAAGAACATCACGCTCTTCACCACCGAGCTGGCGACGCCGGACAACGTCCAGGTCATCGCCCCGAACAACGACCTCTGGGGCACGCCGATCACCAACTACTCGGTCTACACGACCCGGCGGCTCGACCTGACCGTCGGCATCGGCTACGGCGACGACATCGGCAAGGCGCGCGACACGCTGACCGCCCTGATGCAGGCCGACGGCCGGGTCCATGCCGACCCGGCGCCCCAGGTCCTGGTCGCGAACCTCGGCGACAGCGCCGTCGAGCTGATCCTGCGCCTCTGGTGCGACGCCGGCGACTACTGGGCCGTGAAGTGGGACCTGACCCGCGGCATCAAGGAGAGCCTGGACGCCGCCGGCATCGAGATCCCCTTCCCGCAGCGCACCGTGCACACCGTCGCCCCGGCGGCCGCTGCGGAATAGGATTCGCGCCGTCGGGGAATCCGCTAGACTTCCTGCACCGGCATGTCTCGAGGGCGGAGAGCCATGAAGATCATCCAGGAATTCCAGAAGTTCGCGGTCAAGGGCAATGCCATCGACCTCGCGGTCGGCGTCATCATCGGCGCCGCCTTCGGCAAGATCGTCACCTCCCTGGTCAACGACCTGATCATGCCGCCGCTCGGCCTGCTGATCGGCGGCATCGACTTCTCGAACTTCTTCTTCACGCTGAGCGGCGGCCACTTCGACACGCTGGAGGCGGCCAAGGCGGCGGGCGCCACGACGCTGAACTACGGCCTGTTCATCAACACTGTGGTGCAGTTCCTGATCGTCGCCTGGGCGATCTTCATCGTCGTGCGGCAGATCAACAAGCTGGAGCGCAAGAAGGACGACCCGGCCTCGCCGGTCCAGCCGCCGCGCCAGGAGGTGCTGCTGGCCGAGATCCGCGACCTCCTGAAGGAAAAGGCCTAGCAGGCTGCGGAAATAGGAGCGATTTTCCGCGCCGGCGGGCTCAGATCGGGGCTGTCGGCGAGGGGATGTGGGCCGTTGCGCCGGTTTCGCGGTCGTCTTCTGGGGTTTCGGCCCGCTTCGGACGGACTCCTGGCGCGATCAGGTCGCGCCGAGCAGCTTGGGCAGCCTGACCAGGTTGTAGGCGGCGACGGACAGGGTGAACATCCAGCCGACGCGCGCGAGGCCGCGATGGCGGGTCTTGCGCAGGCCGCCGGTGGTCTTGATCCAGCCGAAGGCCTCTTCGATGCGCTTACGCAGGCGCTGGCTGACGGCATAGCCGGGGTGGCGGGTCGTGCGTCCGTCGACGGCCGAGCGCCGCCGCTTGCCGGTCTTGGTCAGGTGGTCGTCGCGAGCGATGTGCGGCGTCACCCGGCGGCGGCGCAGTTCGCCCACGAAAGCGGCGACGTCGTAGGCCTTGTCGGCGCC
>NZ_FWZX01000085.1 GCF_900177295.1 Tistlia consotensis USBA 355 | reverse complement strand
CCGCGGCGGCGGTCGAGGAGCAGAGCGCCGTGGCCAACGACATGTCGGCCTCGATGCAGCGCGCCTCCCAGGAGGCCGCCGCCATCGGGCAGTAGCGAACCGCCCGGGCAGGGGCGGCGGCCCCGCCCGATTCTTTCGGCAGGCAAGAACGGCTCGGCGATCCGCCGAGCCGTTCGCCTGTCCGGCCGCCGGATCGGAACGCCCGCGCAGCCGTCCTGTCCGGATGGACAGGCGGGCTGTCCGGAAGATCGCGCTCCTAGCCGAACGGCCGGATATCGCCGAGCGGCGCAGTCCCTAGAATCGCCGGCAACGAAGACCAGGGGCTTCCGTCCGTGGCGCCCGGTTTGCGTGTTTCGCGGAAGAACAGAGATCTTGTGGGGAAATAAAATCGAACTTCGATGACCTGATTGTACGAATTGTCGGCCGAATATTCTTAATCTCGTAGGCGTTATTACAGGTATTAATGCCTGATTAACGAAACAGCGCCAGCATCCGGGTAACCCTTAGGGACCAAATTAAGAGGAGCGGAGACCTGCATGCAATCGCCAGATCGAAGACGCGGCGCGGCCCGCAGGCGGCCGGCCCGGGCGGCGACGGGTGGGCCGGTGGCGCGCTGCCGTCCTGGAACGCTCCGAGGATCCTCTCGGCTTCTCGCGGCGAACATTCGCCATCCCTGGAGTGCGTCCGTCTGGACCGGGTCTCCGTCGAGAGCTGCCGATTCGGGCCGAATGGCGCTGGTGATCTCAAGTTGAGCGGATCACGACCCGTGCCGCTGTCGCGCGGCTGAGGCCGACAGGCGAGACCCTCTGGTTCACTCACGACCCGTGAGTTCTGCTGCAAGGAAGGAGGAACGATGTTCCGTATCGGCAAGGCCGCCGAGCGCCAGGAGCTGGAAGCGATGCTCTCGGCGATCGGCAAATCGCAGGCGGTGATCGAGTTCGGGCTGGATGGCAAGGTCATCACGGCCAACGAGAACTTCCTGAAGACGCTCGGCTACGAGCTGGCCGAGATCAAGGGCAGGCACCACTCGATCTTCGTCGACCCGGCGGAGCGCGAAAGCGCCGCCTACAAGGAGTTCTGGGCCGGGCTCGGGCGCGGCGAGTACCAGGCCGGCGAGTTCAAGCGCATCGCCAGGGACGGGCGCGAGGTCTGGATCCAGG
>NZ_FWZX01000011.1 GCF_900177295.1 Tistlia consotensis USBA 355 | reverse complement strand
TGGCATGCTGATCCACGATTACTAGCGATTCCACCTTCATGCACCCGAGTTGCAGAGTGCAATCCGAACTGAGACGGCTTTTGGGGATTGGCTCCGGCTCGCGCCTTCGCTGCCCACTGTCACCGCCATTGTAGCACGTGTGTAGCCCAGCCCATAAGGGCCATGAGGACTTGACGTCATCCCCGCCTTCCTCCGGCTTGTCACCGGCGGTTCCCTTTGAGTGCCCCGCCCCACCTGATGGCAACTAAGGGCAAGGGTTGCGCTCGTTGCGGGACTTAACCCAACATCTCACGACACGAGCTGACGACAGCCATGCAGCACCTGTGCGGGGTCCAGCCGAACTGATGTCTCCGTCTCCGGAGACTGCGACCCCCATGTCAAGGGCTGGTAAGGTTCTGCGCGTTGCTTCGAATTAAACCACATGCTCCACCGCTTGTGCGGGCCCCCGTCAATTCCTTTGAGTTTTAACCTTGCGGCCGTACTCCCCAGGCGGTGCGCTTATCGCGTTAGCTGCGCCACCGAGAAACTATGTCCCCCGACGGCTAGCGCACATCGTTTACGGCGTGGACTACCAGGGTATCTAATCCTGTTTGCTCCCCACGCTTTCGCGCCTCAGCGTCAGAAACGGGCCAGATGACCGCCTTCGCCACCGGTGTTCTTCCCAATATCTACGAATTTCACCTCTACACTGGGAATTCCGTCATCCTCTCCCGCTCTCAAGTCTGGCCGTATTGAAGGCACCTCCCAGGTTGAGCCCAGGGCTTTCACCTCCAACTGACCAAACCGCCTACGCGCCCTTTACGCCCAGTAATTCCGAACAACGCTCGCCCCCTCCGTATTACCGCGGCTGCTGGCACGGAGTTAGCCGGGGCTTCTTCTCGGGCTACCGTCATCATCGTCGCCCGTGAAAGAGCTTTACAACCCTAAGGCCTTCTTCACTCACGCGGCATGGCTGGATCAGGCTTGCGCCCATTGTCCAATATTCCCCACTGCTGCCTCCCGTAGGAGTCTGGGCCGTGTCTCAGTCCCAGTGTGGCTGATCATCCTCTCAGACCAGCTACCGATCGAAGGCTTGGTGCGCCGTTACCACACCAACTACCTAATCGGACGCGGGCCCCTCCCAAGGCGATGAATCTTTCTCCCTCAGGACACATCCGGTATTAGCCGCCGTTTCCAGCGGTTGTCCCGGACCTCGGGGTAGGTTCCCACGCGTTACTCACCCGTGCGCCACTCTCTCCGAAGAGAGCGTTCGACTTGCATGTGTTAGGCCTGCCGCCAGCGTTCGTTCTGAGCCAGGATCAAACTCTCAGGTTGACCTCGCCCCAACCAACCCAGCCCCCGATAAGGACCAGACCAGCCGGAGCTCGTCGACCAGGATCCGTCTACTCAAGCTTTGCGCATAAGTCGTCAGGACCCCATAACCCCACACCCGTCAACCCGAGATCGCTCCCAGATGACAAGGCGCAGAGCCAAAGGCCCCAACCAAAGATGCCCACTCGGCAGACGGTCCAATTCCAGCCGCTCTCGCTAGCCAGCAGAACCGCCGCCCAGGCATCCCTTCCTACTCACCAACAATGTCAAATAGCGTTGGAGCCCTTGGCTCCGGAAGCAAACAGCGCGGCCGGGGCGAACCCGGCGTCGCGCTGTGGGCCGGGTGTATATGGCGGCCTGCCGGGGGGTGTCAAGCGCTTTGTTGCAGCTTTCTTGCGGTCCGTCGCGGCGGCCGCCGCGGGCCGGGGCACGGCCGGCAAGCAGAGGGTCTCGCGGCGCGCGGCCCTCTCATGTTAACCATGAGGAAAGATCCTTCGCCTAGACCGGCGGCGGCGCCGGCTTCGATCGTTGACAAGCGCCGCGAAGCTTAGCATGGTGGCTGGATATCGGTTCAACTTCGTGTCGGAACCGTCTGGGAAACAAGACAGAATCGCGACTCGCCTTAACAGGTTGGTAACGCGACGGGACGTAAAGGGGCAGGGCGGGAGCGAGCGGATGCCCGGCAGGGCCGGTCGGTCCCTTGGATAAGAATCACTGGGGGTTACCATTCAAGCGAGAGACAACTCGAGGCCGTCGTATCGGACCAGGCTGCGTGCCGGGCTCGCGGCGTCTGCCATCGGCCTGGTCGGCGGCGTCCTGCTGCTCGGCCTCGCGCCGCTGTCCGGCATCCCCGATGCCGTCCGCCCGCAGCCCGGCCGGACGCAGGAGCAGGTCGCGGCGCCGCAGGCGGCCCACGACCTGGAGGCCGACCTGCCGGCCCTGCCGCAGGTCATGCTGGTCAGCGCCTACAACGTCGCGCACCAGTCTGCGACGCGCGCGCCCGAGACGCTGCAGCTGACCCTCGAGGTCTCGCGCGGCGACACGCTGATGGGCATGCTGACCGACGCCGGCGTCACGATGAGCGAGGCGCACGCCGCGATCGAATCCCTGCGCGAGGTCTTCAGCCCCCGCGACCTGCGTCCCGGCTTCGAGATCCGCCTGTCCCTGGAGAGCCCCGGCGGCGGCAAGGCCAAGGCCGCCGACGGCCAGGGCTTCAACCCGATCGCCGACGGCATGCGCGACGCCTTCCGCCTGGTCGGCCTGAGCTTCGCGCCCGACGTCGACCGCGACGTCAAGGTCGAGCGCAGCAAGGACGACGACGGCTTCGTCGCGAGCACCACCGAGAAGGTGCTGGCCCCGGTCGACGCCGGCGCCATCGGCCTCATCGACAGCTCGCTCTACGAAGCCGCGATGAAGGCCGACGTGCCGACCAACATCCTGCTCGAGGCGATCAAGACGCTGTCCTACGACGTCGACTTCCAGCGCGACATCCAGCCCGGCGATTCCTTCGAGGTGCTCTACCAGAACATGGTCGACGAGCAGGGCCGGCCGCTGAAGGCCGGCGGTCTCGACTACGTCGAGCTGATCACCGGCGGCCGCGACATCAAGCTCTACCGCTTCACGCCCTCGAGCGGCTTCGCCGACTTCTTCGACGACAAGGGCCGCTCGGTGCGCAAGACCCTGATGCGCACGCCGATCGACGGCGCCCGCATCTCCTCGACCTACGGCATGCGCCGGCATCCGATCCTCGGCTACAGCAAGATGCACAAGGGCGTCGACTTCGCGGCGCCGACCGGCACGCCGATCTATGCGGCCGGCAACGGCACCGTCGAGGTCGCCGGTCGGGTCAACGGCTACGGCAACTACATCCGGTTGCGCCACGGCGGCCCCTACAAGACCGCCTACGCCCACATGTCCCGCTTCGCCAGGGGCGTCCACGTCGGCTCGCGCGTCCACCAGGGCGACGTCATCGGCTACGTCGGCATGACCGGCCGGGCGACCGGGCCGCACCTGCACTACGAGGTGCTGGTCGACAACCACCAGGTCAATCCGGCGAGCGTCAAGCTGCCGGCCGGCGAGACCCTGACGGGCAGGGACCTGAAGGCTTTCGCCGAGGCCAAGCGCGCGATCGACCGGCGCCGCTCGGCGATCGCGCCGGTGCTGCAGGTCGCCGCGACCCCGGACGACAAGAGCAAGAGCGCCGATTCGGACGAGTGACCGGCCGGCCCTGCGGCCGGCAGACGGAAGGGCCCGCCTCGGCGGGCCCTTTGCCGTTCGGGCGGGACCGTCGTCCGAGCGGCCCCGCGCTCAGGGCCGGTAGTCCGGGGCGCGCCCCGCGGCGTCGTGGATCCAGCCGTTGAGCGTGATCCGGCCGTCGGCCGGATCGGTGCTGTCGAGGCGGATCGGCCGCACCTCGTGCAGCACGACGCTGGGAAAGAAGACCACCGAGTTGTCGTCCGGCTCGACCAGCGTGCCGTCGCGCAGCGCCTGGCCGCTCCGCGGATCGGTGTCGAACAGCAGCAGCTCGCCGCCGGAGAAGCGCCGGGGCCGCCGCGCGAAGTAGGCGACGAAGGAGATGCGGCGCGGGTCGGTCTCCTCGGCCGGCGCCTCCGGCCAGCCGGTGTCGCGGTGCTGGTCGTAGAAGCCGCCGTCGCCGTGAAAGGTCAGCTGCAGCTCGACGCGCCCGACCTCGAAGGCCGGCATGCCAAGCCGCCGCCGGACCTCGGGAAGCGACCGGCGGAGCAGCGGCACGAACCACTCCAGGATCGGCTCGGGCTCGTAGAGCACCGAGGCCCGGCGCACGCCGGTCATCGCCTTGTAGCCGTCCGGCTGCCAGACCGTCGCGTCGGCCATCTCGCTGCGGTGCGACAGGGCATAGGCGAAGACCTCGTCGCGCCGCTCCAGCGGCAGCCAGTCGGTCCAGCGCACGAAGGGGCTCGGCAGCACCAGGCCCGGCGCATGGAGGGCCGGCGGCTCGCCGGCGAAGAGCGCGGCACCGGCCCGGGCCAGGGGGTTCATCGGCCGGAGCGCCGCCAGCCGCCGGTAGTGGTCGAGCGCGGCCGGATAGTCGCCGGCGACGCGCGCCGCGTCGGCGCCCAGCCGGAGCGCCCGCTCGCTGGCCGGGTCGAGGGCCAGCACGCGCTGCAGCAGCGACCGCGCCTTGCCGGGCTGGCCGCGCGCCAGCAAGCCCTCGGCGACGTCGAGCAGCGGCAGGGCCTCCTGGCGGGCGGCCTCGCGCTCCGCCGCCTCGGCCTCCTGCATCCGCCCGGCCGCCTCCAGCAGGCCGGCCAGCGCCCGCCAGGCCGCGACATGGGCGGGCTGCCGCTCGAGCAGCTGCCGGTAGAGCCGCTCGGCCCGCTCCCGCTCGCCACCCGCCAGGGCGGCGCCAGCGGCGCTGAAGAGGTCCTCGGTCTCGGCCATGGCGGACACTCTAGAGCAAGAGAACGGCGGCAGTCATGAGACGGCCGCCGTCCGCTTCGTCGCGCCCCGGGTTTCCGCCGGGAGCCCTGCGGGCTCCTCGGTCAGGCGGCCTTGACCAGCTCGCCGTCGATCAGCAGGCCGCCGTCGCCGGCGGTGACCCGCACCCGGTCGCCCTCGCCGACCCGGCCCGCCAGAATCCGCTCGGCGAGCGGATTCTGCAGCTCGCGCTGGATTGTCCGCTTGAGCGGCCGGGCGCCGTAGACCGGGTCGTAGCCGGCCTCCGCGAGCCAGCGCTTGGCCGCCTCGTCGAGCTCCAGGGCGACGCCCCGGTCGGCCAGCAGGGCCTGCAGGTGCCTGAGCTGGATGTCGACGATGCCGGTCATCTGCTCGCGGGTCAGGCGCTGGAACAGCAGCACCTCGTCGATGCGGTTGAGGAATTCCGGCCGGAAGTGGCCGCGCACCACCTGCATGACCTGCTCGCGCACCAGGTCGCTGTCCTGGCCGCCGCCGCCGCCCTGCGCCGCCAGGATCTCGGAGCCGAGGTTCGAGGTCATGACCAGCAGGGTGTTGCGGAAATCGACCGTGCGGCCCTGGCCGTCGGTCAGGCGGCCGTCGTCGAGCACCTGCAGCAGCACGTTGAAGACGTCCGGATGGGCCTTCTCGACCTCGTCGAACAGCACGACCTGGTAGGGTCGCCGGCGCACCGCCTCGGTCAGCGCCCCGCCCTCGTCGTAGCCGACGTAGCCCGGCGGCGCGCCGATCATGCGGGCGACCGAGTGCTTCTCCATGTACTCCGACATGTCGAGGCGCAGCAGCGCGGTCTCGTCGTCGAACAGGAAGGCGGCGAGCGCCTTGGTCAGCTCGGTCTTGCCGACGCCGGTCGGGCCCAGGAACAGGAACGAGCCGATCGGCCGGTTCGGGTCCTGCAGGCCGGCACGCGCCCGGCGCACGGCCTGGCTGACCGCCTGGATCGCCTCGTCCTGGCCGACGACCCGGCTGTGCAGCATCTCTTCCATGTGCAGCAGCTTGTCGCGCTCGCCCTCGAGCATCTTGTCGACCGGGATGCCGGTCCAGCGCGAGACCACGCCGGCGATCTGCTCGGGCGTCACCTCCTCGTTGAACAGGCCGGACTCCTCGACCTGCTCGGCCTCGGCGAGCTTGCGCTCGAGGTCGGGGACGATGCCGTAGCGCAGCTCGGCGGCCCGCTCCAGGTTGCCCTGCCGCTGGGCCATCTCGATCTCGCTGCGCGCCCGGTCGAGCTCCTCCTTGAGCTTCTGGGCGCCGGCCATCTTGTCCTTCTCGGCCTGCCAGCGCAGGGTCAGCTCGCGCGACTTGGCCTCGAGCTCGCCGAGCTCGTCGCTGAGCTTCTCCAGCCGCTCCTTGGAGGCGCGGTCGCTCTCCTTCCTGAGCGCCGCCTCCTCGATCTTGAGCTGGATGATCCGGCGGTCCAGCTCGTCGAGCTCCTCGGGCTTGGAGTCGACCTCCATGCGCAGGCGGCTCGACGCCTCGTCGACCAGGTCGATCGCCTTGTCGGGCAGGAAGCGGTCGGTGATGTAGCGGTTCGACAGGGTCGCCGCCGCGATCAGCGCCGAATCGGTGATCCGCACGCCGTGGTGCAGCTCGTACTTCTCCTTCAGGCCGCGCAGGATCGAGATGGTGTCCTCGACCGTCGGCTCGGCGACGAAGACCGTCTGGAAGCGCCGCGCCAGGGCGGCGTCCTTCTCGATGTGCTTGCGGTACTCGTCCAGCGTGGTCGCGCCGACGCAGTGCAGCTCGCCGCGGGCCAGGGCCGGCTTCAGCATGTTCGAGGCGTCCATCGCGCCCTCGGCCTTGCCGGCACCGACCAGGGTATGCAGCTCGTCGATGAAGACGATGATCTCGCCGGCCGCCGAGGCGATCTCCTGGAGCACCGCCTTGAGGCGCTCCTCGAACTCGCCGCGGAACTTGGCGCCGGCGACCATGGCACCGAGGTCGAGCGCCAGCAGGCGCTTGTTCTTCAGGGTCTCGGGCACGTCGCCGTTGACGATGCGCTGCGCCAGGCCCTCGACGATCGCCGTCTTGCCGACGCCCGGCTCGCCGATCAGCACGGGATTGTTCTTGGTCCGGCGCGACAGCACCTGGATGGTCCGGCGGATCTCCTCGTCGCGGCCGATCACCGGATCGAGCTTGCCCTCGCGGGCCCGCTCGGTCAGGTCCTGGGCGTACTTCTTGAGGGCGTCGTAGCTCTGCTCGGCGCTGGCGCTGTCGGCCGTGCGGCCCTTGCGCAGCTGCTCGATCGCCTGGTTCAGGTTCTGCGCCGTGACCTTGGCGTCGGCCAGAGCCTTGGCGGACGGCGTGCCCGCGGCCATGGCCAGGGCCTGCAGCAGCCGCTCGGCGGTGACGAAGGAGTCGCCGGCCTTCTCGGCCAGGGTCTCGGCCTGCTCGAAGACCCGCGCCAGCTCGGGCGAGAGATAGAGCTGCCCGGCGCCGGCGCCCTCGACCTTGGGCAGCCGCGCCAGCTCGGCCTCGATGCCGGCCAGGGCCTGCTTCGGATCGCCACCGGCGGCGCGGATCAGGCCGGCGGCCAGTCCCTCGCTGTCGTCGAGCAGCACCTTGGCCAGGTGCTCGGGGGTCAGACGCTGGTGGCCGCGCCGCTGCGCCAGGGTCTGCGCCGACTGCAGAAAGCCGCGCGAGCGCTCACTGTACTTCTCGAGATCCATCTGTTCCTGCCCTCCTCGGTCGCGTCTCGTCGAGCCCGCGACGATGATGCCTTCGATCGACCGCTGCGCCCGGCATAGCGGCACACGGCGGCCGGCCGCCTTGATCCAGCTCAGCGGCCAGGATGCATATGGTCCTGTTGCAGAATTGCCACAAGCCCCGCCCGGCCATTCTTCCCGGCCCGCCTTCCAGGCAGATGGGCGGCCTCTAGCGCTCGCTCAATCCCAGGTGCAGGCCGAGGCCGACCAGCAGGCCGCCGCCGGCCCAGCGGGCGAGGCGCTGCAGGCCTTCGCTGCGCCGGATCCCCGCCAGCACCCGGTCGGTCAGCGCGACGGTCAGCAGGTCGGCCGAGGAGAAGGTGAGATTGACCGCCGTGCCGAGCAGCAGCAGCTGCGCCCAGACCGGCAGCCCGGCGGAGGGATCGACGAACTGCGGCAGGAAGGCCAGAAAGAACAGCGCGGCCTTGGGGTTCAGCACCTCGACCAGCATGCTCTCCAGGAAGGCGCGGCGCGCCGAGCGGCCGGCGACCGCCGGCAGGGCCGAGAGGTCGATCCGGCGCCGCATCGTCTGCAGGCCGAGCCAGACCAGATAGGCGGCGCCGGCCAGCTTGACGGCGGCATAGGCCGCCGGCACGTGCAGCAGGATCGCGGAGAGCCCCAGCGCCGCCGTCGCGACGTGGAGGTAGCCGCCGCAGTGGATGCCGAGCGCGGCCCTCAGCCCGCCGCGCCGGCCGCGCGCCAGGGTCTGGGCGGCGGTGTAGAGGATCGCCGGCCCCGGCAGGTAGGCGAAGACCAGGGTCGCGGCCGCAAAGGCCAGCAGGCTCTCGACGGGTGGCATGGCATCGCTCCTCGGCCGGCTCGCTCGATGCCGCCGATCTTCGCCCAGGCCGGCGCGCTCCGGAAGCCCCGGCCGGAGCGACGAGCCACCATCGGTTGACGAGGCCGCGCCGCTCGGATTGACTGGCGGGAACTCCTGAAGGCCCGCCCCATGCCCGCCCGCCCTGCGCCCCATCCCGAACCGCGCCTGGCCGCGATCCAGCGCTTCCCCGTCAAGGGCCTCTCGGCCGAGAGCCTCGAGCGCGTGTCCCTCGCCGCCGGCGCCATGCTGCCGGGCGACCGGCGCTTCGCCCTGGTCTACGGCGACCCCTCGTCGCCGGGCGGCAGGCCGCGCTTCGCGGCGCTGAAGAGCGAGCCGCGCCTCGCCGAGCTGGACTCGCGCTACGACGCGGCAAGCGGCGAGCTGGTGCTGTCGCGCCGTGGCCGGCCGGTCGCCCGCGGCGTGATCACCGAGCCGATCGGCAAGACCCTGATCGACCAGTTCCTGCTGTCGTTCCTGGGCGCCGGCGGCCGCGGCGCGGTCCGCCTGATCGAAGCCGAGGCCGGGGCCGCCGGCTTCGGCGACACTGGCGGCGGCCACGTCAGCCTGCTCAACCTCGCCAGCGTGCGCGACCTGGAGCGCGTGACGCGTGCGCCGGTCGATCCGCGCCGCTTCCGCGCCAACTTCTGGATCGAGGGCCTGCCGCCCTGGGTCGAGCGCGGCTGGGCGCACCGGGACCTGACCCTCGGCCCGGTGCGCCTGCACGGCATCGAGCCGATCGAGCGCTGCAGCGCGACCAACGTCGATCCGGAGACCGCCCAGGTCGACATGAACCTGCCGCTGACCCTGAAGCGCGCCTACGGCCACGCCCAGTTCGGCCTCTACTGCCGGGCGCTGACCGACGGCGAGCTCGCGATCGGCGACCGCCTGGAGCCGCCGGTCGAAGCCGCGGCCCGGGCGGACTAGCGGCGGTCAGCCGCGCCCGGCGGCATCCGGCCGGCGGCGCTTGCGCCGGCGCGTCAGGTTGACCGCCTCGACGGCTGCCGAGAAGGCGACGGCGAAGTAGAGGTAGCCGCGCGGGATGTGGAACTGCAGGCCGTCGGCGACCAGGGTCACGCCGATCAGCAGCAGGAAGGCCAGGGCCAGCATCTTGACGGTCGGGTGACGGTTGACGAAGTCGCTGACCGGCTCGGCGGCCCAGAGCATCACCGCCATCGCGGCGACGACCGCGGCGATCATGATCGCCAGCTCGCCGCTCATGCCGACCGCGGTCAGCACCGAGTCGATCGAGAAGACGGCGTCGAGCAGGACGATCTGCAGCACGACCAGGCCGAAGGAGGCCTTCCCCGCCCCGGCCGACGCCTCGTCCTCCTCCTCGGCCTCCATGTAGCCGTGGATCTCGCCGGTCGCCTTGAACAGCAGGAACAGGCCGCCGGCCAGCAGCACCAGGTCGCGCCAGGAGAAGGCGCGCCCGGCCAGCTCGAGGACCGGCTCGGTCAGGCCGATGATCCAGGTGATCGAGACCAGCAGCGCGATGCGCAGGGCGAGGGCGAGCAGCAGGCCGATCCGCCGTGCCGCCGGCTGGCGCGGCGCCGGCAGCTTCGCCGAGACGATCGACAGGAAGATGACGTTGTCGATGCCGAGCACGATCTCGAGCAGCGTCAGCGTCAGCAGGCTGGCCCAGGCATTGGGGTCGGCGAAGAGCTCGAACACCGGAAGGTCTCCCTGAATTGCGCGGGCATCGCGGGCGTTCCGGAGCGACAGGATCGGCAGCTGCCGCACTCAAGACAAGACCCGGGACGCCCGGAGCCGGAACGGCAGCGGGCGACCCGGGTCCTTGTCGCTTGCAGGCGGCCGTGCCGGAAGCCGGCCGGCCGTCGCCGTCAGTCGGCCGAGCCGTCCTTGGCCTCGGCTTCGGCCGCGATCTCGGCCTTGGTGCGGCGCCGGCGGCGCGGCTTGGCGGGCGCGGGCTCGGCTGCAGCCGCCTCGCCAGCCGGCACCTCGGCGGCAGCCGCCGCCACGGGCTCGGCCTTGGCCGGCTGCACCTCGGCGCGCGGCTCCTCGCCGAGCATCTTGCGCAGGCCGGCATCGACCTCCTCGTCGGCGTTGCCGTTCGGGCGCTCGCCCTCCTGGTTCTCGCCGCCGCGGCGCCGGGTCAGGATGCCTTCGCCGTTGCGGCGGTTGAAGCGCTCGCGCAGGCGGGTCTCGCGGACGTCGTCGCCTTCGCGCGGCGCGGCCTCGCGCCCACCGGATTCGCGGCCGCCGGCCTCGCGCCCGCCGGTCTCGCTCCTGGCCTCGTCGCCTTCCGGCGCGGCGGACGGGCGCGGCTCGCCGCCGCGCTCGGCCTGGCGCCCGCCGTTGTTGCCGCCCTGGCCGTTCGGCCGGGCCTCGTCCCGACGGCGCTCGTCCGGGCGCCGCTCGTCGGAGCGTCGCTCGTCCGGCCGGCGCTCGTCTGACCGGCGCTCGTCCGACCGGCGCTCGTCCGACCGGCGCTCCGGCGAGCGATCGCCGTAGCGATCGTCGCGCCGGTCGTAGCCCCGCCCGTCGCCGCGATAGTCGTCGTCCTCGTCGCGCTCGTCCCGCTCGTCGCGCTGGCCCTGGCCCTGCTGCTGCTCGCGCGGCCGCATGTCCGGGTCGGTCGAGTCGTTCATGACCCGGAAGTAGTGCTCGGCGTGCTGCTGGAAGGCTTCCGCGAGAACCCGGTCGCCGGCCCCATGAGCGTCGCGCGCAAGGGCCAGATACTTCTCGTAGACCTGCTGCGCGTTGCCCCGAACGCGGCCCTCTGGGCCGTTCGAGTCGAAGTTCTGTGAGCGCGTGGGAATGTTCGGACGCCGCCCGGAGCGGCCACGGCCTCGCCGCGGATTGTTCATGGGTCTCATCGATCCGTTACGGTTGAACCGGCAGTCTGTTCCTGCCCATTTCGGCCCCCCTGGCGCCAACCGACCCGCTCGAGAGCTGGAAAGGTTTCGGCGCAAGCGTCTCCGCGGCGGATGCCCGGCCCGACGAAGATCTCGGAGGACGGATAAGCGTCCAAGCTCCCCAGGACGCAAGAGCCAAACGGCTCGTCGCTTTCTCTTTAACGGTCCTAAGCTGTCATTCCAACCTCTTTTTTACAAGGGGGTGCCTGCGCTCGACGCATGGAACAGCAGGCCTCTCGGCCGGCCGGCGAGGTCGCTCAGCAGGCGCGGCGCCGGCAGGCCGCCGGCGGTCAGGACGGCGCCCGCCGAGGCCGCCTGCCCGGAGCCGATCTCGAGCGCGGCGACGCCGCCGGGTCGCAGCAGGCGGGGCAGCGCCGCGGCGAGGGCGCGATAGGCATCGAGCCCGTCCGGCCCGCCGTCGAGCGCCGCCGGGGGATCGTGCCGGGCGACCTCAGGATCGAGCCCGGCCAGCTCGTCGCGGGCGATATAGGGCGGATTGCTGACGATCAGGTCGAAGCGGCCGTCGAGCGCCGCGGCCCAGTCGCCGGCCAGGAAGGCCGCGCGGTCGCCGAGGCCGAGGGCCGCGGCATTGCGCCGCGCCGCCGCCGCCGCCGCAGGCGCGCGGTCGATGCCGAGGCCCCAGGCCGCCGGCAGCTCCGAGAGCAGCGCGAGCAGCAGACAGCCGCTGCCGGTGCCGAGGTCGAGCAGCCGCAGCGGCCGCTGCCGGTCCCCGACCTCGGCGAGCAGCGCCTCGACCAGGGTCTCGCTGTCCGGCCGCGGATCGAGGGTCGCCGGCGACAGGGCGAAGGACAGCGACCAGAACTCCCGGCGGCCGAGGATGCGCGAGACCGGCTCGTGGGCGGCGCGCCGCCGGACGTGGCTCTCGAAGGTCGCACGCGCCGGCCCGGCGAGCGGCCGCTCGGGCCAGGCGACGACGGCAGCGGGCTCCAGGCCGGCAGCGTCGGCGAGCAGCAGGCGGGCGTCGCGCCGCGCGCCCTCGACGCCGGCCGCGGCCAGCTCGGCCGTCGCCGTGGCCAGGGCGGCGCCGAGGCTGATCGCCGGGCCGGGCTCGGCGCGGCTCACGGCGGTCCCCGCGCTGGTCACCGGGCGGCTCACTGCAGGTGGGCCAGGCGCGCCGACTGGTCCTCGGCGATCAGCGCGTCGATGATCTCGTCGAGCTCCTCGCCCGACAGGATGCGGTCGAGTTTGTAAAGCGTCAGGTTTATGCGGTGGTCGGTGACCCGGCCCTGCGGGAAGTTGTAGGTGCGGATCCGCTCGGAGCGGTCGCCGGAGCCGACCTGCTGGCGGCGCGCCGCGGCCAGCTCGCTCTGCTGCTGCTGCCGGGCATGGTCGTAGAGCCGCGCCATCAGCACCTTCATCGCCTTGGCCTTGTTCTTGTGCTGCGACTTCTCGTCCTGGCACTGCACGACGATGCCGCTCGGCAGGTGGGTGATGCGCACCGCGGAGTCGGTGGTGTTGACGTGCTGGCCGCCGGCGCCCTGGGAGCGGTAGGTGTCGATGCGCAGGTCCTTGTCCTCGATCGCGACGTCGACCTCCTCGGCCTCCGGCAGCACGGCGACGGTCGCCGCCGAGGTGTGGATGCGCCCGCCCGACTCGGTGACAGGCACGCGCTGCACCCGGTGCACGCCGGACTCGTACTTGAGCTGGCGGAACACGTCCTGGCCGGCGATCTCGGCGCTGGCCTCGCGGATGCCGCCCAGCTCGGTCTCCTGGTAGTCCAGGGTCTCGAAGCGCCAGCCGTGCTTCTCGGCATAGCGCTGGTACATGCGGAACAGCTCGGCGGCGAACAGCCCGGCCTCCTCGCCGCCGGTGCCGGCGCGCACCTCGAGGATCGCGTTGCGCGAGTCGGCCTCGTCGCGCGGCAGCAGCGAGACCAGCACCCGGCGCTCCAGGTCGGGCAGCCGGTCGCGCAGCTCGTAGTATTCCTCCTCGGCCAGATCGCGCATCTCGCTGTCGCTGGCCGCGTCGTGGCGCAGCTGGTCGAGCTCCTCGAGCTCCTGCTTGGCGCCCTTGAAGTCGCGGATGCCCTCGACCACCGGCGTCAGGTCGGCATACTCCTTCATCATCCGGGTGTAGTCCTTGGAGCCCGGGTCGGGATGGCCCGACACCAGGGCCTCCAGCTCGGCGTAGCGCGACAGCACCCGCTCCAGATTCTGCTCCAGGCTCACTGATCCTCTCCTCTGGCCGGGGCGAGGCGGAACAGCCGCGCCAGGGCCTTCTCCAACAGGGCACGCTCGCCCGGATCGCCGGCTGCGGCCGCGCGCAGCACCTCCGACGGGTCGTGCAGCAGGCGGTTGAGCAGCAGGCGGGTCGCCGCCTCGGCGTCGCCGCCGCGCTCGGCCAGCACGTCGCGGCGCAGCGCCTCGGCGTGGCGGCGCAGGGCGAGCAGGGCGTCGAGCCCCTCGCGCTCGGCCTGCTCGCGGCGGAACTGCCGGAGCTCCTGGTCGATCAGCCGCCAAGCCGCGCCGGCCGCGCTCTCGCGGTGGCTGCGCCCGGCCTGCGCCAGGCGCTCCAGGTCGTCGAGATCGTAGACGAAGGCGCCGTCGATCTCCTCGACGCCCGGCTCGACGTCGCGCGGCAGCGCGGCGTCGACCAGGAACAGCGGCTTGCGCCGGCGCCGCTTGAGCACCCGCCGGACCAGCTCGCGGTCGACGGCGTAGCGGCCGCTGCCGCTGGCCGCGACGACGATGTCGGCGCCGACCAGGGCGGCCTCGCGCTCCTCCCAGCTGCGCCGGTGGCAGCGCAGCCGCAGCGCCGCCGACTGGGCACGCCGCTCCTGGGGATGGCAGACCGCAAGGTCGCCGAGCCCGGCGCTGCGCAGCTCGCCGGCCAGCAGCTCGCCCATCTCGCCGAGGCCGAGGATCAGCGCGCTGCAGCGGCCGAGGTCGCCGTGCAGGTCGCGCGCGACCCGCAGCGCCGCCGCCGCCAGGGTGACCGGCCGCTCGGCCAGCGGGGTCTGGCCGCGCACCTTGCGTGCCGCCTGCAGGGCGGCCTGGACCGCGCGGTCGATCAGCGGCCCGCCGAGCCCGGCCTCGCCGGCCAGGCGCAGGCTGTCGCGCAGCTGGCCCAGGATCTGCGGCTCGCCGAGGATCTGGCTGTCGAGCGCGGCGGCGACCGCGAAGAGATGGCGCAGCGCCGCCTCGCCGCTCAAGGCATAGGACTGCGCCTCGACCGCCTCGGCCGGCCAGCCCGCCCAGGCGGCGAGCCGGTCGCGCGCGACCGCGGCCTCGGCCTCGAGGTCGGCGGCGGCGAGCAGCAGCTCGACGCGGTCGCAGGTCGAGAGCAGCAGCGCTTCGCCGAAGCCCGCGGCGCGCAGCTCGGCCAGGCGCTCGGGCAGCGCCTCCTCCGGCTGGAACAGGCTCTCGCGGAGATCGAAGGAAGCGCTCTTGTAGCTGACGCCGACGATCAGCAGCTCGGCCGGGTCGCGCAGCCCCGCCGAGGGGGACACTGCGGACATGGCGCTAATGGCGACCGGACGGGCCGCCGCGGGACTCGCAGGATCGCCTTGGCCGGAGCGCCCCCACGCGCCGGCTTCCTACTGTGCGGCCGCCGGCGCGGCCTCGGCCCCAGTCAGACCGGCGGCCTCGGCGCGCGCCTTCTCGGCCTCGATCTCGGCGGCCTTGCGCTCGACCATCCCGACCAGGTGATCGACGATGTCGTCGTCCTTCAGGCGGTGGTCCGGCAGGCCGTTGACGTAGACCTGGTGGGTGCCCTTGCCGCCGCCGGTGAAGCCGATGTCGGTCATCGTCGCCTCGCCCGGTCCGTTGACGACGCAGCCGATCACCGAGACGGTCATCGGCGTGGTGATGTGGGCGAGGCGCTTCTCCAGCACCTCGACCGTGCGGATCACGTCGAACTGCTGGCGCGCGCAGGAGGGACAGGAGATCACGTTGACGCCGCGGTGGCGCAGGTTGAGCGACTTCAGGATGTCGAAGCCGACCTTGACCTCCTCCTCCGGCTCGGCCGAGAGCGAGACGCGCAGGGTGTCGCCGATGCCCGACCAGAGCAGCATGCCGAGGCCGATCGACGACTTGATGGTGCCGCTCCTCAGGCCGCCGGCCTCGGTGACGCCAATGTGCAACGGATAGTCGCAGGCCTCGGCGAGGCCCTGGTAGGCGGCGACCGCCAGGAACACGTCGGAGGCCTTGCAGGAGATCTTGAACTCGCGGAAGTCCTCGTCCTCCAGGTACTTGGCGTGCTCCAGCGCGCTCTCGACCATGGCCTCGGGGCAGGGCTCGCCGTACTTCTCCAGCAGGTGCTTCTCGAGCGAGCCGGCGTTGACGCCGATGCGCATCGAGCAGTTGTTGTCGCGCGCCGCCTTGACGACCTCGCGGACCCGCTCGCGCGAGCCGATGTTGCCCGGGTTGATGCGCAGGCAGGCCGCCCCGGCCTCCGCCGCCTCGATGCCGCGCTTGTAGTGGAAGTGGATGTCCGCGACGACCGGCACGGTGACCTCCGGCACGATCTCGCGCAGCGCCCTGGTCGAGGCCTCGTCCGGGCAGGAGACGCGCACGATGTCGGCGCCGGCCAGCTCGATGCGGCGGATCTGCTCGATCGTGCCCTTCACGTTGGTGGTCCGCGTGTTGGTCATCGACTGCACGGTGATCGGGGCGTCCCCGCCAACCGGCACCTTGCCGACCATGATCTGGCGCGACTTGCGGCGGATGATATCCCGATAGGGCCGGACGCTCATGACGTTGTTCGCTCCCGCTGACTGACTGGATGGCCGGCACCGGCCGACCGGCCGGACGGCTCTCTGCCTCGCAAAATGCCCTTTGGTCGGGGCGACTTCAAGGCCGGGCACCGGGCACCGGCCCCGCGGCTACTGCGCGCCGCGCAACAGGCTGTCGGGATCGAGCGTGATGTCGCGGCGCACCGCGCCGCTCGGCCCCAGCGCCGGCGCCGGCTTGCCGTCGACCAGCACCTGCAGGCCGCCGGCGTTGCCGGTCAGCAGGGTCAGGCCGGGCTCGTTCGGCACGTTGTAGCTGTCGCCGGCGCGCAGCACCTGGGTGAACAGCAGGTCGGAGCGGGCGTTGCGCACCTGCACCCAGCTGTCGGCGGTCGCGCGCAGCACGATCCTCGCGCCGGTGTTGGCGGTGCCGAAGACGCGCGCCGCGCGCCCCGCCTGGCCGGCCTCGCCGGTCGAGGGGATCGGCGGCACCGGGATCGCCTCCTCGCGCGCCACCGTGGTCTGGGGCGACGGCTCGCTCGCCGCCTGGGGCTGCGGCTCCGGCGCCGCCTGCGGGGCGACGTCCTGCACCGCCTCGCCGGCGGGCGCCTCGGCGAGCGCAGCGCGCGAGGTGGTCGAGGAGCTCGGCGGCGCGTTGCCCGGCGAGACCGAGGGCAGGGACTCGGCCGGCGCCGCGACCTCAGGGGCGCTCTGGCTCTCCGGCAGCGTCCCGGCCTCGGGCGCCGTCTCGCTCGACGGCTCGACGACCTGGGCCTGGCCGCCCGTGTCGGGCACGGTCTCCTCGACGACCGGCGCGACGTCCTCCTCCTCCGGCGGGCTGGCGGTCCCGTCGGCCGGCGCCGCGGACGGAGCCTCGGCCATGGCCGACGGCGCCGGGGCGGTCCTGGCGGTGCCCGCGGCGCCGGAAGCGGTCGCGGCCGGCGCGGCCGGCTTCGGAGCGGCGGGCGCGAGGGCGGTCTGGGCAGGTGCGGTCCGGGTGGGCGCGGCGGGAGCCGTCGCCTTGGGCGCCGCGGCCATGGGAGCGGCCGGCTTCGGCGCGGCCGGCTGGGTCGCAGGCTTGGCCGCCGTCGGCGTCTGCGACGTCGCGCCGGGCGGCGTCTCGCGCACGATCAGGCTGTTCAGCTCGTCGCCGAACTCGTTGAAGGCGTACCAGCCGCCGTAGGCGAGGCCGACCAGCAGCAGCGAGATCATCACCAGCGCGCCGCCGGGAATCTTGCCCTCGGGCTTCGGCGTCGGGAAGACCAGCTGGGTCGAGCGGGGGATCCCGCTCATCTCTTCCTTGAAGCGCTCGACCATGGCCCGCGAGTCGAGGCCGAGGTAGTCGGCGTAGGTGCGCACGAAGCCGACCGCATAGGTCTGGCCCGGCAGCTCCGAGAGCTGGCCTTCCTCGAGCGCGCGCAGATGGGCATAGCGGATGCGCAGGGTCTCGCTGACCTGCCGCAGCTCCAGCCCGAGATCCTCCCGGGCGTTGCGCAGCAGCTCGCCGACGGACCGGCTCGGTCCGCCGATGAAAGGCTCTACGTTGTCGGCCGCGTGCCGGTGCTCAGCTTCCGCCGTTGCCTTATGTCTCATCTCAGGCCTTCTCGTTTCCCGACCGCCGATAGACGTCCCCCCTCCGAGGCCCGGAAACCCGGTCGTTCTAGCAAACTCTTCGGCGCCGCGGCAAATGCCATCGAGGGCCGGTCAGATCGCCACGCCACGGTCGCGAGCATAGGCCCTGAGCTGTTCCCGCACACTGCGCGCCGGCTGCTCCATCAGGCGGTCGAGCAGGCGCTCCAGCGGCGCCAGCTCCAGCGAGCGGATGGTCGTGCGCACCGGTCCGATCTCGGCGGCCGGCATCGAGAGGATGCGGAAGCCGCAGCCGACCAGCGCCATCGCCTCGAGCGGATGGCCGGCCATTTCGCCGCACAGCGACAGCGGCACGCCGGCCGCGCCGGCCTGGCCGGCGACCGAGCGCAGGAAGGCCAGCGACGGCGGCGACAGCACGTCGTAGCGGCGCGCCAGGCGCGGGTTGCCGCGGTCGGTCGCGAAGAGGAACTGGAACAGGTCGTTGCTGCCGACCGAGATGAAGTCGACCCGCTTGAACAGCGCCGGCAGCTGCCAGACCAGGGCCGGCACCTCGAGCATGACGCCGGCCTGCAGGCGCGCCGGCGGCTCGCCGCCGGCGGCGACCTGGCGCTCGACCTCGCGGTCGAGCAGGGCGCGGGCGCGCACGAACTCCGAGACCTCGCTGACCATCGGGAACATGACCCGCAGGTGCCGGCCGGCCGCGGCGCGCACCAGGGCGCGCAGCTGCTGGCTGAGCAGCGCCGGCCGGTCGAGGCCGATGCGGATCGCCCGCCAGCCCATGATCGGGTTCTCGTCGACCTCGCTGTGCCAGTAGGGCAGCGCCTTGTCGCCGCCGATGTCGAGCGTGCGGAAGGTCACCGGCCGGTCCTTCGCGAGCTCCAGGATGCGGGCGTAGAGCTGGGTCTGGGCGCCGACGTCCGGGAAGGCCTCGCGCACCATGAAGGGGACCTCGGTGCGGTAGAGTCCGATGCCCTCGGCCCCGGCCTCGTGGAGCTGCGGCACGTCGATCAGCAGGCCAGCGTTGATCTGCAGCGAGACGCGCACGCCGTCCAGCGTCTCGGCCGGCAGGTCGCGGCTCAGCGCGAAGCTGGCGCGGCGCCGGGCGCGCGCCTCGATGGCGTCGGAGAAGGACTGGCGCACCGAGAGGCGCGGGCGCAGCAGGACCTGGCCGGTGTCGCCGTCGCAGACCACGAAGTCGCCAGGCTTGACCCGGGTCAGCAGGTCGCTGCAGCGCCCGACCATCGGGATGCCGAGGGCGCGCGCGACGATCGCGACATGGGCGGTCGGCGAGCCCTCCTCCAGGATCACGCCCTTGAGGCGCTTGGCGTCGTAGTCGAGCAGCTCGGCCGGGCCGAGCGCGCGGGCGACCAGGATCGAGTTCTCGGGCAGCACCGGTCCCTCGGCGCCGCCCTCGGCGCGCAGCAGGTGCTGCAGCAGGCGGTTGCCGAGGTCGTCGAGGTCGGCGTAGCGCTCGCGGATGTAGGGGTCGCGCACCTTGGCCATGCGCTGGCGGGTGTCGCGCTGGACGCGCTGCACCGCCGCCTCGGCGGTCAGGCCGCCGCGGATCGCCTCGCGGATGCGCTCCAGCCAGCCGCGGTCCTGGGCGAACATGCGGTAGGTCTCGAAGACCTCCAGGGACTCGCCGGCCTCGGCCAGCTCGCGGCGGGTCATCAGGTCGTCGAGCGCCTCGAGCATCGCGGCGAGGGCGGCGTCGAGCCGCTCCAGCTCGGCGGCGCTGTCCTCGGCGACGACCTGGCGGATGACGATGCCGCGCTCGTGCGGCACGGCCTCGCCCATGCCGATGCCCTCGTTGAGCACGACGCCGGAGAGGCGCGCCGGCAGGGTCGAGGCGGTGTCGAGATGGCGGCCCTCGACGCCGCCGATCAGCTCGCCCGCGGCGATCGTCTCGGCGAGCACCATGGCGACCGTCTCCAGCGCCTCGACCTCGTCGTCGGTATAGCTGCGCTGGGTCTTGTTCTGGACCGCCAGCACGCCGACGACGCGGCCGTCGCGCAGCACCGGCACGCCGAGCATCGAGTGGAAGATCTCCTCGCCGGTCTCGGGCCGGTAGGCGAAATTCGGATGGCTCTGGGCGTCCGAGAGGGCGAGCGGCCGGCCGCTCGAGGCGACCGCGCCGACGATGCCTTCGCCGACCGCCAGGCGGGTGCGGTGCACCGCCTCGGGCCTGAGGCCCCAGGTCGCGAAGAGCTCGAGCACCTCGCCGGGCCGGCGGACGTAGAGCGAGCAGACCTCCGCGACCATGTCGTCGGCGATCATGTGGACGACGCGGTCGAGCCGCTCCTGTCCGCCCGAGCCGCCCTTCATCAGGTCGCGGAGCTGACGGAGCAGACGACGCGACCCGACCCAGCTGACGGGTTGCGTCGTCACGGGACGCGTCTCCCCTCTATCCGCCGGGGCCCCGCGTCACGCCGCGTCGAGCCCGTAGGCCGAGTGCAGGCTGCGCAGAGCCAGTTCAGTGTACTCTTCGGCGATCAGCACCGAGACCTTGATCTCGGACGTGGTGATGACCTGGATGTTGATGCCCTTCTCGGCAAGGGCCGAGAACATCATCTGGGCGACGCCGGCATGGCTGCGCATGCCGACGCCGATCACCGAGACCTTGACGACGTTCTTGTCGATCGACATCGCCTTGAAATCGAACTTGTCGCGGTTCGCCTCGATGACCTCGACGGCGCGCTCGAGGTCGGCGCGGGTCACGGTGAAGGTCATGTCGGTGGTCTGCTGGTCGGCCGAGATGTTCTGCACGATCATGTCGACGTTGACCGAGGCCTCGGCCAGCGGCCCGAAGATGGCCGCGGCCACGCCCGGCCGGTCGGTGACGTTGCGCAGGGTGATCTTCGCCTCGTCCCGACTGTAGGTGACCCCGCTGACGACTGCCTGTTCCACGATCTCTTCCTCGTCCACGACCAGGGTGCCGGTGCCTTCCTGGAAGCTCGACAGCACCCGGACCGGCACCCGGTGCTTCATCGCCATCTCGACCGAGCGGGTCTGCAGGACCTTGGCGCCCTGCGACGCCATCTCCAGCATCTCCTCGTAGGTGATCCTATCGATCTTGCGCGCCCGCTGCACGATGCGCGGATCGCAGGTGTAGACGCCGTCGACGTCGGTGTAGATGTCGCAGCGGTCGGCCTTGAGCGCCGCCGCCAGGGCGACCGCCGAGGTGTCGGAGCCGCCGCGGCCGAGCGTCGTGATGCGCCGGCGCACCGGCTCGAAGCCCTGGAAGCCCGCGACCACGGCGACCTCGCCCGCGGCCATGCGGCGCAGCAGGTCCTCGACCTCGATCTTCTCGATGCGCGCCGAGCCGTGCGCCCCGTCGGTCAGGATCGGGATCTGCCAGCCCTGCCAGGAGCGGGCCTGGACGCCCCTGTCCTGCAGCACGATCGACAGCAGGCCGGCGGTGACGTTCTCGCCCGAGGAGACGACGGCATCGTACTCGCGCAGGTCGTAGAGCCGGGCCGCCTGGCCGGCATAGCCGACCAGCTGGTTGGTCACCCCGGCCATGGCCGAGACGACGACGGCGACCTCGTTGCCGGCCGCGACCTCGGCCGCGACCTTGTCGGCGACGTTGCGAATGCGATCCAGATCGGCGACGGAGGTGCCGCCGAACTTCATGACGATGCGGGCCATGGGTCTAGGGGCCTGAGAGCGGTGGACCAGCGGGCGACGGCGGGGCATGCCGGAAGCGCGGCGGCGGCAAGGCCGCCTTGCCGAGCGATTCGGCGCTATCCATACTGAAGAGGCACGCGAAAAGGCAAGCGAGGTCGTAGTGACGACAACCCGGGAACGGCAGAAGACCCACGCGACGGTCGATCCGGCCGAGGTCGAGAAGTTCTCGGCCCTGGCCGAGGACTGGTGGGACCCCGAAGGCCGCTCGCGGGCGCTGCACCGGCTGAACCCCGTGCGCCTTGCCTACATCCGCGACCGGGCCTGCCGGCGCTTCGGCCGCAACCCGCTGGCCGAGCGCCCGCTCGCTGGCCTGTCGGTGCTCGACGTCGGCTGCGGCGGCGGTCTGGTCACCGAGCCCCTGGCCAGGCTCGGCGCCCGGGTCACCGGCCTCGACGCGACGCCCGCGGCGATCGCCGTCGCGGAGGCTCACGCCGGCGCCCAGGACCTGGAGATCGAGTATCGCCAGGCGACCGCCGCCGAGCTGGTCGCCGAGGGCCGCGCCTTCGACCTGGTGCTGGCGCTGGAGATCGTCGAACACGTCGCCGAGCCGGCCGTCTTCCTGGCCGACTGCGCCGCCCTGGTCGCCCCGGGCGGCGGCCTGGCGCTCTCGACCTTCAACCGGACCGGCAAGGCCTTCCTGCTCGGCGTCGTCGCCGCCGAGTACCTGCTGCGCTGGGTGCCCCAGGGCACCCACGACTGGCGGCGCTTCCTGCGGCCCTCGGAGGTCGCCGGCGCGCTGCGTCCAGAGGGCCTGACGGTGCGCGACGTGCAGGGGCTGGTCTACAACCCGCTGACCGAGGCTTGGCGGCTGTCGCGCGGCGACCTCGACGTCAGCTATCTGCTGTGGGCGGAAAGGGACTAGCCGGGGCCGGCGCGGCTCAGGCGTCGCCGGCATCGATCCAGGGCAGGCGGGCGACCGCGACGCCCTCCTCGGCCAGGGCCTCGGCCTCCTCGCGGCTGCTCTCGCCGTAGATGCCGCGCGGATCGGACTCGCCGTAGTGGATGCGCCTGGCCTCCTCGGCGAAGCGCGGACCGACGTAGTCGCAGTTGGCCTCGACCTGGCGGCGCAGCTCCAGCAGCTGCGCGCGCAGGGCCCGGGCCTTCGGGTCGAGCGGGGCCGGATCGGCGGCCACCGCCTTGGTCTGCCCGGGGGTCGGCCCGCCGGACTGCTCGGGGGACTGCTCGGCGGCCTCGCCGCGGCCGCGCGCGACGCGCGGCGCCATGATCGCCTTCTGGACGGCGGTCGAGCCGCAGTGCGGGCAGGCGACCAGCTTGCGCTTCGCCTGCTTGTCGAAGGCGGCGCTGTCCTTGAACCAGCTCTCGAACTCGTGCTCGCTGTCGCAGCGGAGGGTGTAGAGAATCATGGCGCTCGGCCGCAGGTCCCTGGTTTCACCAAGATGATAGATGGCGATCTCATGACAGAAGGTAAAGCAGGTCCCGGCAGAGTCCACCAGGGAGTGCCAATGCCCTCGGCCTGGATCTGCCGCTTCGCGCCGCTGGCGCCGGCCGGCGGAGCGGTGCTCGACCTAGCCGCCGGCAGCGGACGCCACAGCCGGCTGTTCCTGGCGCGCGGCCATCCCGTGACGGCGCTCGACCGGTCCGTGGCGGACCTGGAGCGAATCGGCGACCCGCAGCTCGAGGTCGTGCGGGCCGACCTCGAGGACGGCAGCCCCTTCCCCCTCGCCGGCCGGCATTTCGCCGCCGTCGTCGTCGCGAACTACCTGCATCGCCCGCTGCTGCCGGCCCTGGTCGAGGCGGTGGCGCCCGGCGGGCTGCTGCTCTACGAGACCTTCGCCCAGGGCAACGAGGCCTTCGGCAAGCCGAGCAACCCGGCCTTCCTGCTGGCCCCCGGCGAGCTGCTGGAGGCCGTGCGCGGCCGCCTGCGCGTCCTCGCCTACGAGGACCTGACGGTCGCGGTGCCGCGCCCGGCCGCCGTCCAGCGCATCGCCGCGCAACGCTGCTGATGCGCCGGCCCGGCTCGTCTATGCTCGCGCCCGTCCCTGCCGCCACCCCCTGACCCCGGGAGCGCCGATCATGCCCGTCTTCGTGCCGATGCCGGGGGAGAGCCTCTGGTACGAGCATCACCATCCCGAGGGCGACGGCGTCACCTTCGTCTTCGTCAACGCCCTGCTCGGCAGCGCCGCGCGGTGGGAGGCGATCGTGGCGCCGGCCCTGCGCGCGGCCGGGCACGGCACCCTGGCCTGGGACTACCGTGGCCAGGCCGACAGCCACACCGCCGAGGAGACCGAGCTGACCCCGGACCTGATGGTCGGAGACCTGGAGCAGCTGGTCGCCGAGCTGGGACCGCGCCGCCCGGTGCTGGTCGGCCTGGCGCACGGCGGCCTCTTCGCGGCGCGCGCCGTGCTGGCCGGGCTCGAGGCCGAGGGGCTGGTGCTGATCGACGCCCTGCGCCGGCCCGTCGGCGGCACGGAGGCGGCCCGGCCCGGAGGCGGCGCGCGCCTCGCCCGCCTGCTGCGCGACGCCGACAGGGTGGACTGGGACCTGCCGTGGGAGCGGCTCGCCTTGCCGGTCCTGGTGATCGAGGGCCTCGCCGACAGGCCGTCCGGCGGTGCGTCGCCGGCGGCCGCGCTGGCGGCCCGGCTGCCCGACGCGCGAGCGGTCGAGCTGGCCGGCGTCGGCCACGACGTGCCGGGCGAGGCGCCGGAGGCGACGATCGACGCCCTGCTCGGCTTCGCCGACGACCTGGCGAGCCGGCGCGGCTGAGGCGCCGGGCCGCTCAGTCGGCCAGCCAGCGTCGCATCGCCGGAAAGGGGTCGGGCGCCGCCGGGTCGCCGAAGGGCGGCGGCGCGGCGCAGAAGCCGAAGCGGGCGAGCCACTGGATGCCGATGAACAGGCCCTGCTCGAGCTGGCCGGCCAGCTGGTCCGGCGTCTGCCCGGGCGGCATGCGGTAGGTGCCCGGCCAGAACAGGCAGGTGGCCGGCACGCCGATCCGGCGGGCCGCCGCGTAGGACCAGGCGATCGCCATGACCTCCGTGTGGGCCAGCGCCTCGCGCTCGGCCGCGTCGGGCGGCGCCTCGCCCTCGCCCGCGAGCAGGCCGGCGATGACGGCATCGACGTCGTCGTCGAGCTGGCCGCGAAAGCGCGCCGGCACCAGGGCGATATGGCCGGCCTCGTGCAGCAGGTCGCCCGGCGAGCCGAGCCTTTCGGAATCGTAGAGCAGCCGGCCCTCGGCGATGGCGACGCCGGGCAGGAAGCTGTCCGGCGGCACCGCGCCCGGCCCGCAGTCGAGGCCGAGATCCTCCAGGAAGCGGCAGATCGGCCCGAGCTGCCCCGGGAAGATCACCGGAGCCTCACTCGCCCGCCTGGCGCAGGGCCTCCTCCTCCGGGGTCGCGGGCGGCGCGAAGGGCCGGTCGTGCTGCAGCGAGGGCACCATGCGGCGCGCCTCGGCGACCTTGGCGGTGTCGATCTCGGCGGTGACGAAGCCGGGCTCCTCGCCGCCGTCGGCCAGGACTTCGCCCCAGGGCGCGACGATCAGCGAGTGGCCGTAGGTGCGGCGCTCGCCGGCGTGCAGGCCGCACTGGGCCGGGGCGAAGACGAAGCAGCCGGTCTCGATTGCCCGGGCGCGCAGCAGCACGTGCCAGTGCGCCCTGCCGGTGAACTCCGTGAAGGCGGCCGGGACCGAGAGGAAGGAGGCGCCGGCCTGGGCCAGGCTGCGGTAGAGGGCGGCGAAGCGCAGGTCGTAGCAGACCGTCATGCCGAGCCGGCCCCAGGGCAGCTCGGCCAGCACGGCCTGGCGGCCCGGCCGGAAGGTCGCCGACTCCCGGTAGGTCTGGCCGTCCGGGATCTCGACGTCGAACATGTGGATCTTGTCGTAGCGCGCGGCAACCGTGCCGTCGGGCGCGAAGAGCAGCGAGCGGTTGGCGCAGGTCTCGGGGCCGAGCTTGATCGTCGCCGAGCCGACCAGCAGCCAGCGGCCGAGCTCGGCGGCGAGCGCCGAGAAGGCGGCGACCGCCGGGTGGCTCGCCTCCGGATGGGCGTTGGCCAGGCTGTGGGCCCGGCGCGGCGTCACCATCGGCGTGTTCTCGGGCGTCATGATCAGATCGGCGCTGGCGGCCGCGGCCGCGCGGATCGTCTCGCCGGCCCGGGCGATGTTGTCCTGCAGGTCGTCGCTGCTGGTCAGCTGGACGCAGGCGGCCTTGAAGGTCGTGCCGGCGCTCATTGCGCCGCCGCTCCGGCGAGACGGGCATCGAGCTCGCCGCGCGCCTCGAGCGCATAGAGGCCGTCGCAGTCGCCGAGGTACTGGTCGTCGACGAAGACCTGCGGCACCGAGGTCCGGCCGCCGGCGCGCTGGACCATCTCGGCCTTGCGCGAGGGGTTCATCATGACGTCGATCTCCTCGAACTGGACGCCCTTGGACGACAGCAGCTTCTTGGCCCGGTAGCAGAAGGGGCAGAAGGCGGAGGAATAGACTTCGACCTTGGGCATCGCAAAGGGGCTCCTGGTGCCGGAAAGCAAGAGTGACGCTCCGCCCGGATATAGGCAAGGCCGGGCGCGATGCCAGGGGCGTCCCCGGACCCGGCCGCGGCACGCAGGCCCGACCGCCCACGGCCGGCGCTGTGCCGCTCTGCCGCTCTCAGGCCTCGGGTGACCACCTTCCTGCGTCAGGCATCCGCTCGACCCTGCGGAAGCGATGCGGGAGCCGGCTGCCGTCAGCTTCGTTGGCGACGTCGATTTCCGGCGGGCCCATTCCACGTCATCATGTGACGCAAGAGCCACTGGCTCGGGCTAGGAGACGAACGCCATGACCCCCACCATTACCGCCTTCGAACGCTC
The DNA here is from genome assembly GCF_900177295.1 of Tistlia consotensis USBA 355. Taxonomy (GTDB): domain Bacteria; phylum Pseudomonadota; class Alphaproteobacteria; order Kiloniellales; family DSM-21159; genus Tistlia; species Tistlia consotensis. The sequence continues at coordinate 134,069 of NZ_FWZX01000011.1, read as the reverse complement.
GCCCGACGGCGGCAAGGGCCTGGCGCGCGACACGCGCGTTCGCTGGGCGCTCGAGGAAGTGGGCCAGCCCTACGAGGTGCGCCTCGTCTCGTTCCCCGCGATGAAGGAGCCGGCGCATCTGGCGCTGCATCCCTTCGGTCAGATTCCGACCTATGAGGAAGGCAATCTCGCCCTGTTCGAGACGGGAGCGATCGTCTTCCACATCGCCCAGAGGCATGCGGGCCTGCTGCCGAAGGAGGCTGACGCGCGGGCGCGGGCGATCACCTGGATGTTCGCCGCGCTCAGCACGGTGGAGCCGCCGATCCTCGATCTCTCGACCGCCAAGACAATAGAGGCCGGCGAGCCCTGGGCCCGCGATCGCCTGCCGCTGGTCGTGGACCGAATCCGGGTCCGGCTGGGACAGCTCTCCGCTCGCCTGGGCGAGGCCGACTGGCTGGAGGGAGCGTTCAGCGCAGGCGACCTGCTAATGGTGTCGGTGCTGCTCCGCCTGCGGATGTCAGGCATCTTGGACGAGTACCCGAACCTGGCCGCCTATGTCGCCCGCGGCGAGGCACGGCCAGCCTATCGCCGGGCCTTCGCCGCACAGCTGGCGATCAATGCCCCGGCCGGCTGAAATCCCCCGCGAAGCGGGGCCCCTGGCAAGTCGATAGCCGGTGGTCACGTGCGTTCTCGCACGACCTGCCCCGGCGCCGTCACGGCCGGGCACGCACCACCCGGGCCAGCACCAGGGCGTCGACCGAGGCCGCGCCGGCTCGCTTGAGCGTCCGCGCGCAGGCCGAGAGCGTCGCGCCGGTGGTCAGCACGTCGTCGACCAGCAGCACGCGCTTGCCCTTGAGCGCGAGGCGCTGCTCGGCGGGTACGGCGAAGGCGCCGGCGACGTTGAGCCTGCGCCGGCGCCGGCTGAGCCGGCCCTGGGACGGCGTCGCGCGGCGCCGCACCAGCAGCAGCGGCGCGTAGGGCTTGCCGCCCAGCCGCGCCAAGCGCTGGGCCAGCAGGCCGGCCTGGTTGTAGCGCCGCAGGAACAGCCGGCGCCGGTGCAGCGGCACCGGCACCACCAGGTCGGCCTCGCGCAGCAGCTCGGCGCCGGCCTGGCGCATCCAGGCGGCGAAGGCCGGCGCCGCGTCGGTGCGGTCGGCATGCTTGAAGCGCAGGATCAGCGGTTTGGACGCGGCGTCATAGGCGAGCGCCGCGCGCGCCCGGTCGAAGGCCGGCGGGCTGCGCCGGCAGGCCGCGCAGAGCGCCTCGCCCGCCAGGTCGGGCGCCTGCTCGAACTCGAAGGGATAGCCGCACTGGCGGCAGCAGGGCGTGCCGAGGAAGCGCAGGCCCGACCAGCAGGCGGCGCAGACCCGGCCCGGCTCGCCGACCGTGCGGCCGCAGGCCAGGCAGCGCGGCGGCAGCAGGGCGTCGAGCGCGGTGCGCCAGAGCCGGTAGGAGAGGCGACGGGCGAGCCCGGCGGCGGCCATCATTGCCAGCGGCTCCGCGGGCTGCCATATCGCCGCCCATGTCCGAGCTCGAGCGTCCCTTCGACCGCGCCGTCGTGCGCCGCCACCGCGAGCGTGCCGCCGCCGGCTGGCCGCGGCACGACTTCCTGGTCCGCGAGGTCGCCGACCGCCTGGCCGACCGCCTGGGCGACATCCGCCGCGCCTTCCCGCTGGCCCTCGACCTCGGCTGCCACGGCGGCGAGCTGGCGCAGGCGATCGCCGGGCGCAACGGCATCGAGACCGTCGTCGCCTGCGACCTCGCGCAGGCGATGGCGCGCCGCGCCGCCCTCGTCGCGCCGGCCCTGGCCGCGGACGAGGAGGCCCTGCCCTTCGCCGCCGGCGGCTTCGACCTGGTCGCCAGCGCGCTCAGCCTGCACTGGGTCAACGACCTGCCCGGCACGCTGCTGCAGGTCCGCCGCATGCTCAGGCCCGACGGCCTGTTCCTGGCGGCGCTGCTCGGCGGCGAGACCCTGGCCGGCCTGCGCGCCGCCCTGGTCCAGGCCGACACGGAGACCGGCGGCGGCGCGATCGGCCCGCGGGTCTCGCCCTTCGCCGACCTGCGCGACTGCGGCGGCCTGCTGCAACGCGCCGGCTTCGCCCTGCCCGTCGTCGACAGCGACCTGATCGAGGTGACCTATCCGGACGCCCTGGCGCTGATGCGGGAGCTGCGCGGCATGGGCGAGAGCGGCGCCCTGACCGCCGGCCGCAAGTCCTTCACCCGGCGCGAGACCCTGCTGCGCGCCGCCGAGCTCTATGCCGAGCACTTCGCCGGACCCGACGGCCGCGTCGCCGCGACCTTCCAGGTCGTCTACCTGACCGGCTGGGCGCCGCACGCCTCGCAGCAGAAGCCGCTCAGGCCCGGCAGCGCGGCGCAGCGCCTGGCCGAGGCGCTCGGCACGGCCGAGCGGCCGGCCGGCGACAAGGCGGATCCGGGCACCGATCCAGGACATCGCGGGCGCTCCCCGGGCAAAGCCTGATCCTGGCGCCGGATCATCCGGCCTTCCCGCAAGGGCTGCAAGCCCGCGCGGCTGGTCAGAGCAGGTCGCGCAGCAGGGCGACCAGGGGGATGTCGGCCGGCGGCATCGGGTAGTCGGCGAGGCGCGCCGGACGGACCCAGGCCAGCGTCTGGCCTTCCAGCGGCTGCGGATCGCCCTGCCAGACCCGGCAGGCGAAGAGCGGCATCAGCAGGTGGAAGGACTCGTAGCCGTGCGAGGCGAAGGCGACCGGGGCCAGGCAGGACTGCCGGGTGTCGATGCCCAGCTCCTCCTTGAGCTCGCGGACCAGCGCCGCCTCCGGCGTCTCGCCCTCGTGCACCTTGCCGCCGGGGAACTCCCAGAGCCCGGCCATCGCCTTGCCCTCGGGACGCTGCGCCAGCAGCACCCGGCCGTCGGGATCGATCAGCGCCGCCGCGGCGACCAGCACGACCGGCTTCGGCGCCGGCTCGGCCAGGCGCGCCGCCGCCTCCCAGCAGCCGGAATCGGTCATGGGGCGGCCCGCCTGGTCATGTGGTTGTCTCCGTCAGGGCGCGCGCCTGCATGGTTCGCCAGGCTCACGAAGCGCGCGTCGGGTCTTGCGCCTACACATCCCTCGACAAGCTCGGGATGAAGCGAACGCCGGGCCGGCTCGAACAGTTGCTTCGTCCCGAGCTTGTCGAGGGGCGTGGAGGCACCGTCGGCCGCCCCGCGCGTCCTCAGCTCCGGTAGGAGCCGTTGATGTCGATGTAGCCGTGGGTCAGGTCGCAGGTCCAGACGCGGGCCTTGCCGCGGCCGATGCCGACGTCGACCTCGATCAGGATCTCCTGGCCCTTCATGTGGGCGGCGACCGGCGTCTCGTCGTAGCCCTCGACGCGCTGGCCGTTCTCGGCGACCGCGACGCCGCCGATGGCGATGCGCAGGCGGTCCCGGTCGGCCTTCTCGCCGGCCTTGCCGACAGCCATCACGACACGCCCCCAGTTGGCGTCCTCGCCGGCGATCGCGGTCTTGACCAGCGGCGAGTTGGCGATCGCGAGGGCGATGCGCTTGGCGGCACGGCCGCTGGCGGCCCCGGTCACCGCGATCTCGACCAGCTTGGTCGCGCCCTCGCCGTCGCGCACGACCTGCAGGGCGAGGTCGGTCAGCAGCTCCTCGAGGGCGCGCCGGAAGCCGCGCAGCAGCGGCGAGCCGGGGCCGTCGACCTCCGGGTTGCCGGCGGCGCCGGTGGCGAAGAGCAGCAGGGTGTCGCTGGTCGAGGTGTCGCCGTCGACCGTGATCGCGTTGAACGAGCGGTCCGCGCCGCGCCTCATCAGGCCCTGCAGGACGGCAGCCGGGATCTTCGCGTCGGTCGCGACGAAGGAGAGCATCGTCGCCATGTCCGGCGCGATCATGCCCGAGCCCTTGGCGATGCCGACCAGCGTGACCTCGGTCGCGCCGATCTTCGCCTTGCGCACGGCGCCCTTCGGGAAGGTGTCGGTGGTCATGATCGCGCGCGCCGCCCGGGCCCAGGCGTCGGCGGCGAGGCCGCGCTCCAGGCCGGCAAGGTGCTCGGCGATGCGCTGGTCGGGCAGCGGCTCGCCGATCACGCCGGTCGAGGCGACGTAGAGCTGCTCGCGGCCGCAGCCGAGGGTCGTGCCGAGCGCGCCGAGCAGGCGGTCGACCGAGGCCATGCCGCGGGCGCCGGTGAAGGCATTGGCGTTGCCGGCGTTGACCAGCAGGCCGGCGGCGGGGCGGCCGCTGGCCAGGGCCTCGCGGCACCACAGCACCGGGGCGCTGGCGGTCAGCGAGCGGGTCAGCACGCCGGCCGCCGTCGTGCCCGGCGCGAAGCGCATCATCAGGAGGTCGTCCCGGCCCTTGTAGCGGATGCCGGTCGCGGCCGTCGCGATCTCGACGCCGGCAACCGGCGGCAGGTCCGGAAAGCGCTCCGGTGCCAGGGGCGACAGCTTGCTCATGACGGCTCTCTCACCTGCAGTCTTCGGACGAGAAAGAAGACGGCCGGGCGCGGCGCCCGGCCGGAAGGGTCACTGGGCCTTGGGCTGGGTGCCGTCGGCCGGCGCCTCGCCGCCGGTCGCCGGAGCGGCGGCGTCCGGGGCGGCGGTACCGGGCGCGGCGGCCTGCTGCTTGATGTCGATCTTGGCGGTCTTGCGCAGCGCCTGGACCTCGTCGTCGATGACCTTGCGGGCGAGCTGCTCGCGCAGCTTGGACTCGACCTCGGCGAAGCTCGGCGCGGCCTTGGTGCGGCGATCCTCGACCTTGATCACGTGCCAGCCGAACTGGGTCTTGACCGGCGCCTTGGTGTACTCGCCCTTCTTGAGCTCGAAGGCGGCCTTGGAGAAGGGCTCGACCATCTGGTCCTTGGCGAACCAGCCCAGGTCGCCGCCCTGCGCCGCCGAGGGGCCGGTCGAGTTCTCCTTGGCCAGCTTCTCGAAGTCGGCGCCCTTGTTCAGCTGGTCGATGATCTTCTCGGCCGACTCCTTGTCCTTCAGCAGGATGTGGCGGGCCTTGACCTCCTCGCCGGCCGGGTTCTCGGCCAGATACTGCTTGTAGGCCTCCTGCAGCTTCTCGTCGGTCATCGCGGCGTCGATCTTGTCCTCCAGGTAGACCCGGCGGACGGCGTCGGTCTCGGCCTCGGCGACCAGCTCCTTGACCCGCTTGTCGTCGGCGAGGCCCTGGTCACGGGCCGCCTGGCTCAGCAGGGTCAGGTCGACCAGCCGCTGGATCAGGGCCGGAAACAGCATCGAGATCTGCGCCTGCATCTGCGGCGGCAGGTCCTTCGCCGAGCGCAGCACGTCGGACTGGTGCAGCTCCTGGCCGTTGACGACGGCGACGACCGGATCGTCGCCGGCCGGCGCCGTGGCGTCCTCGGCCACGGCCAGCGACGGCCCGATCAGGAGGGCGGCGCCGACCAGGGCCGAAACCAGGAAGCGGGAACGGGTCATGGGAGATCCTTTCGAGCAGGCCCGCCGCGGCAGCGCGGGCTGGAATTCTCTGTCGTGGCGGCGGCTGCCGCTGCGCCTCGGCGCGCGCCACGCTGTCCGCCGGCACTATGCAGATATAGCGCCGCGTAACAAGGGTCGCCTTGGCCGCGTCGCCGCCGCGGGCGCGCTCCCGCGGCTGCGGCCAGGACCCGCACGGACGGGGCGTTTCGTTGACAGTCCGGGCCCTTGCCCATATCTGTCACCACGCAGGGCTGGCGCCCGCTCGCGGCGCCCGGCCCGTCGCCCCGTGCCCCGAGGACTTCATGATCGGTTCCATCGCCAAGCGGCTGTTCGGTTCGGCCAACGACCGCTTCGTCAAATCGCTTCGCCCCCTGGTCGTCAAGATCAATGCCCTCGAGCCGGAGGTCGAGAAGCTCTCGGACGAGGAGCTGAGGGCGCGCACCCCGGCGTTCCGCCAGCGCCTGGAGGCCGGCGAGACGCTCGACGACCTGTTGCCGGAAGCCTTCGCGACGGTGCGCGAGGCGGCCAAGCGCACGCTCGGCCAGCGCCACTACGACGTCCAGCTGGTCGGCGGCATCGTGCTGCACCGCGGCATGATCGCCGAGATGAAGACCGGCGAAGGCAAGACCCTGGTCGCGACCCTGGCGGTCTATCTCAACGCGCTGGCCGGCAAGGGCGTCCACGTCGTCACGGTCAACGACTACCTGGCCCAGCGCGACGCCCAGTGGATGGGCCAGATCTACGAGTTCCTCGGCCTGACCGTCGGCTGCATCGTCCACGCCCTGCCCGACGAGGCGCGGCGCATGGAGTACGCCAAGGACGTCACCTACGGCACCAACAACGAGTTCGGCTTCGACTACCTGCGCGACAACATGAAGTTCCGCCTGGAGGACATGGTCCAGCGCGACTTCAACTACGCGATCGTCGACGAGGTCGACTCGATCCTGGTCGACGAGGCGCGCACGCCGCTGATCATCTCCGGCCCGGCCGAGGACTCCTCGGAGCTCTACCGCCAGGTCAACGCGCTGATCCCGAAGCTGATCGACGAGGACTACGAGAAGGACGAGAAGCAGCGCTCGGTCACGCTGACCGAGGCGGGCGTCGAGCACATCGAGGCGCTGCTCGCCGAGGTCGGCCTGCTCAACGAGGGCACGCTCTACGACATCGGCAACATCGGCGTGCTGCACCACGTCAACCAGGCGCTGCGCGCCCACAAGCTGTTCGCGCGCGACACCGACTACCTGATCAAGGACGACAAGGTCGTCATCGTCGACGAGTTCACCGGCCGCGCGATGGAGGGCCGGCGCTATTCCGAGGGCCTGCACCAGGCGCTGGAGGCGAAGGAAGGCGTCACCGTCCAGCAGGAGAACCAGACGCTCGCCTCGATCACCTTCCAGAACTACTTCCGGCTCTATCCGAAGCTCGCCGGCATGACCGGCACGGCGATGACCGAGGCCGAGGAGTTCGCCGACATCTACAAGCTCGAGGTCATCGAGATCCCGACCAACCTGCCGGTCGCCCGCCTCGACAACGACGACGAGGTCTACCGCTCGGTCGTCGAGAAGTTCGAGGCCATCGCCACGCAGATCGAGGAGTGCCGCCAGCGCAAGCAGCCGGTGCTGGTCGGCACGGTCTCGATCGAGAAGTCCGAGATGCTCTCGGCCCTGCTCAAGAAGAAGAAGGTGCCGCACCACGTGCTGAACGCGCGCCAGCACGAGCAGGAGGCCTTCATCGTCGCCCAGGCCGGCACGCCGGGCGCGGTCACCATCGCGACCAACATGGCCGGCCGCGGCACCGACATCCAGCTCGGCGGCAACGTCGAGATGCGCGTCGCCCAGGAGATCCCGGCCGAGGCCGACGAGGCGACCCGCCAGGCGGCGATCACGAGGATCCGCGCCGAGGTCGAGGCCGCCAAGCAGGTCGTCAAGGAGGCCGGCGGCCTGTTCGTGCTGGGCACCGAGCGCCACGAGAGCCGGCGCATCGACAACCAGCTGCGCGGCCGCTCCGGCCGCCAGGGCGACCCGGGCGCCTCGAAGTTCTTCCTGTCGCTCGAAGACGACCTGATGCGGATCTTCGGGTCCGACCGCATGGAGGGCGTGCTGCGCCGCCTGGGCCTGCAGGAGGGCGAGGCGATCGTCCATCCCTGGGTCAACAAGGCCCTGGAGAAGGCGCAGTCGAAGGTCGAGGCGCGCAACTTCGACATCCGCAAGAACCTGCTGAAGTTCGACGACGTCATGAACGACCAGCGCAAGGTCGTCTACGAGCAGCGCAAGGAGCTGATGCTCGTCGAGGACGTCAAGGACACGGTCGTCTCGATGCGCGAGGAGGTGCTCGGCGACATGGTATCGCGCTGCATCCCGGCGCGCGCCTATGCCGAGCAGTGGGACGTCGCCGGCCTGCACGAGGAGGCCCTGCGCCTCTTCGGCCTCGACCTGCCGGTCGCCGAGTGGGCCAAGGAGGAGGGCATCGCCGACGACGAGATCCGTCAGCGCATGACCCGCGAGATCGACCGCAAGATGGCCGCCAAGGAGGTCAACTTCGGTCCGCAGCTGATGCGCCTGGCCGAGAAGCAGATCCTGCTGAACGTGCTCGACCGGCAGTGGAAGGACCACCTGCTGAGCCTCGACCACCTGCGCCACGGCATCGGCCTGCGCGCCTACGCCCAGCGCGATCCGCTGAACGAGTACAAGAAGGAGGCCTTCGACCTCTTCGAGAACATGCTGGGCCGCGTGCGCGAGGAGACCACCGCGCTGCTCAGCCACATCGCGATCCGCAGCAGCGACCCGGCCGAGATGACGCCGCAGCGCCCGGCCCAGGAGATGCACGAGACCCGCCAGGATCCGGCCCTGCAGGGCACGCCCGAGGCCGCCCGCGAGCCCGAGCTGGTCGGTGCCGGCGGTCCGGCGCGGCCGGCCGAGGCGGCCAAGCCGCAGCCGATGCGCCGGCCGGCCGCGAGCGCCTTCGACCCCGGCGATCCGGCGACCTGGGGCAAGGTGCAGCGCAACGCCCCCTGCCCCTGCGGCTCGGGCAAGAAATACAAGCATTGCCACGGCAAGCTCTCCTGAGGCGAGCGGACGGGCGGCCATGCGCTGCCTCGTCCTGATCAATCCGAACAGCGGCCGCGCCCAGGAAGCCGAGGGCGCCGTCGCCTCGCTGCGCGACGCCGGCCTGGAGGTCGAGATCGAACGGCCGAAGGACCTGACCGCGGCGCGCGGCCTGATCAAGCGGCGCGCCGCGGACGTCGACGCGATCGTCGTGGCCGGCGGCGACGGCACGTTCCACGGCCTGGCCGAGCGTCTGGTCGCCGCCCGCAAGCCGCTCGGCATCCTGCCGCTCGGCACGGCCAACGACCTGGCCCGGGCCCTGCACATCCCCAACGACCTGAAGCAGGCGGCGAAGGTCGTCGCCGCGGGCCGGCGCAAGCGGATCGACCTGGGCCGCGCCGGCCACACCCTGTTCTTCAACGTCGCGACCATCGGCCTGGGCGCCGAGGTCCCGCGCTTCCACCGGGGCGAGCGCAAGCGCCATCTCGGCATCCTCAGCTATCCGATCAGCCTGTGGCTGGCTTGGCGCCAGAACCGCTCGTTCCGGGCCCGGATCGAATGCGACGGCACGACCGCCAGCGGCCGCTTCATCCACATCGCCGTGGGCAACGGGCCGAACTTCGGCGGCGGCCTGGTCGTCGACGAGGACTGCCGGATCGACGACGAGACGCTCTACCTCTACGCCATCAAGCCGGTCGGCCTGTGGCGCCTGATGCGGCTCGCGCCCTGGATCCGCGCCGGCCAGCTGCGGCCCTGGCCCGAGGTCCTGACCCTGCGCGGCAAGCGGATCTCGGTCTCGACGCCGGGGCACCGGCGCCGGCTCAACCTGGACGGCGAGCTCAACGGCCGCACGCCGCGGGTCTTCACGGTCGAGCCGAAGGTGCTTGAGGTCTTCGTGCCCAGGGCACAGGTATAGCGCTGCGCCGGGCGCAGCCGCCGAAGCAGATCCGACGGAAGGGACCGCGGGAGCCATGAGCACCATCAAGGACGAGTGGACCGTCGCCATGGAGGACGTGGCGCGGGCGCTGCACGGCACGATCGCCGTGCTGGGCCGCGTGCAGAAGTCGATCGAGGACACCCTGCTCGACGCCGACGTGCTGGCCGACGCGCCGCAGCAGCACGAGCAGGCGCTCAACCAGCTCGAGGCGATGATCCGCAGCCACGGCGAGCTGCCCGACGACTACGATCCGGAGCAGGACCTGGCGCGCGACGCCCTGGCCTCGCTGCGCGAATCCTTCGCGACCAGCGGCACGGTCGAGATCCTGCGCGAGGCCGAGGAGGCCGAGGAGGCCCTGGTCGCCGCGACCGCCGAGGCGTTGTCCCTGGAGGAGCTCGGCCCGGAATCCGAGGAGCTGCTGGCCGGGCTCGGCCGGCTCGCCGTCGAGACCGGCAGCGACCTCGCCCGCCTGCGCCTCGCCGCGATCCTGACCTGGGCCTGAGCCGAGGGCCGGCCTCAGCCCAGTCCCTTCTGGCCCATCGCCAGGAACTTGTCGCGGCGCTGCGCCTTGAGGGTGCCGCCGTCGAGCCGGCCGAGCGCCTGCAGCGCCTCCTCGATGGCGTCGCCGACCGCGGCCATGGTCTTGTCGCGGCCGCGGTGCGCGGCGCCCAGCGGCTCCGGCACGATCTGGTCGATGACGCCGAGCTTCTCCAGGTCCTGGGCGGTCAGGCGCAGGGCCTCGGCGGCCTCCTGGTTCTGCTCGGCCGAACGCCAGAGGATCGAGGCGCAGCCCTCCGGGCTGATCACCGAGTAGATCGAATGCTCCAGCATGATCACCCGGTTGGCGGTGGCGAGCGCGATGGCGCCGCCCGAGCCGCCCTCGCCGATCACCGTCGCGATCACCGGCACGCGGAGCTGCAGGCCGAGCTCGATGCAGCGGGCGATCGCCTCGGCCTGGCCGCGCTCCTCGGCGCCGATGCCGGGATAGGCGCCGGCGGTGTCGACGAAGGTGACGAGCGGCAGCTTGAAGCGCTCGGCCAGCTGCATCAGGCGCTGCGCCTTGCGGTAGCCCTCGGGCCGCGGCATGCCGAAGTTGTGGGTCACGCGGCTCTGCATGTCGTGGCCCTTCTCCTGGCCGAGCACGACGCAGGAGTGGCCGCGGAAGCGGCCGAGGCCGCCGAGGATCGCCCGGTCCTCGCCGTACAGCCGGTCGCCGGCGAGCGGCACGAAGTCCTCGATCAGCGCCGCCAGGTAGTCGGCCGAGTGCGGCCGCTCGGGATGGCGCGCGACCTGGCATTTCTGCCAGGCCGAGAGCTTGGTGTAGGTCTGGCGCAGCAGGCGGTCCGCCTTGCCCTGCAGCCGCGCGACCTCGTCGGCGATGTTGAGCTCGCCGCCGTCCGACAGGTGGCGCAGCTCTTCGATCTTGCCTTCGAGCTCGGCGATCGGCTTTTCGAAATCGAGATAGTGACGCATGGCGGGCCCGACATAGCACAGCCCGCGACGGCGTCACACCGGTTCCGTGGGCCGCGCGAGGGCGATTCGCCGCGCGCCGACGGGCCCGGACGGGCCGGCTCGGCCGGCAGCCTGTTGCGCCGCCGGCGCCGGCGCGGCATGCTGCCCGCCGTTGGTTCCTAGGGGTGTCCTCGCATGCGAGGGCTGAGAGTCCGCCGGCCGTGGCGGTGACCCTTAGAACCTGATCCGGGTCATGCCGGCGCAGGGAAGGAACCGGAAGCGGCCCGGCCCCCGCCCTCGCGCGTCCCGCCCGTCCCCTTCCGTCTTCCCAGGGAAACGCAGAGACGGAGGTTGGACGACCGATGAGAACGATTGCCCCCAGAACGCCTTTCACGCGGACGCTTTTCGCGTGGACACTCTTCGCGCTGCTGCTGGCCGGCGCGGCGCAGGCCACACCGGCCGCGCAGGCCGCAACCGGCAAGTACACGGTGCTGCTCGACTGGTTCCTCAATCCCGACCACGCACCGCTGGTCGTGGCGCTCGAGAAGGGCTTCTTCACCGAGGAGGGCCTCGACGTCGAGCTGGTCGAGCCGGCCGATCCCAACGACCCGCCGAAGCTGGTCGCCGCCGGTCAGGCGGACCTGGCGGTCAGCTACCAGCCGATGCTGCACATCCAGGTCGCGGCCGGCCTGCCGCTGACCCGCATCGGCACGCTGATCGCGACGCCGCTCAACGCGCTGCTGACCCTGGCCGACGGGCCGGTCAAGACGATCGAGAACCTGAAGGGCAAGCGCGTCGGCTATTCGGTCGGCGGCTTCGAGGAGGCGCTGCTGAAGACCATGCTGGAGCGCCACGGCCTGTCGCTCAAGGACATCACGCTGGTCAACGTCAACTTCGCGCTCAGCCAGTCGCTGCTGTCGCACCAGGTCGACGCCGTGATCGGCGCCTACCGCAACTTCGACAGCCACCAGCTCGAGCAGGCCGGCGCCAAGGGCCGCTTCTTCTACGTCGAGGAGGAGGGCGTGCCGCCCTTCGACGAGCTGATCCTGGTGGCCCGCAGCGACGTGCCGCCGGATCCGCGCCAGGCCGCCTTCCTGCGCGCGCTCGAGAAGGGGGTGCAGTTCCTGGTCAACCACCCGGAGGAGAGCTGGGAGCTCTTCGTCAAGTACAAGCCGGACCTGGACGACAAGCTCAACCGCGAGATCTGGGACGACACGCTGCGGCGCTTCGCGCTGCGGCCCGCGGCGAGCGATGCCGGGCGCTATCGCCGCTTCGCCAAGTTCCTGCAGGACCAGGGCGTGGTCGGCGCCCTGCCGCCGGTCGAGAGCTACCTGCGCGAGGCCGACTGAAACGGCACCGGGCCGGCGCGAGAGCGCCGGCCCGGTCACCGTCTCCGAATCGGGCCGCCGCGTCAGGCGGCGCGGATCTCCTTGAGGAAATCCGAGACCTGACGCTTCAGGTTCTCGGCGAGCTCGGACAGGCCGCCCGAGGAGCCGTGGATCTGCTGGGCCGCCTGGGTGTTGCGGCCGATGCTGTCCGACAGGCGCGCGACGTTGCCGGCCGTCTCCTGCGTGCCGCTCGCCGCCTCCTGAGCGTTGCGCGCGATCTCGTTGGTCGCCGCGGACTGCTCCTCGACCGCGCCGGCGATGGCCGTCGAGATCTGGCTCATCTCCTGGTTGGTCTGGCGGATCAGGTCCATCGCCTGGGCCGCCTCGACGGCGACCCCCTGCATCGCGGCGATCTGCTGGCCGATCTCGTCGGTCGCCTTGGCGGTCTGGGTCGCCAGGTTCTTGACTTCGGAGGCGACCACGGCGAAGCCCTTGCCGGCCTCGCCGGCCCGCGCCGCCTCGATCGTCGCGTTCAGCGCCAGCAGGTTGGTCTGCTCGGCGATCTCGTTGATCAGGTTGACGACCTCGCCGATCCGCTCCGCCGAGGTCTTGAGCGAGCCCACCGTCTCGCTCGTGCGGTCGGCCTGCGAGGCCGCGTTCAGCGCGGTCTTCGAGGCCTCCATCACCTTGGCGCTGACCTCGTGGATCGAGGCCGACAGCTCCTCGGCCGCCGAGGCGACGGTCTGGACGTTGCCGGCCGCCTGCTCGGTCGTCGCCGAGATCGCCGTGCTGCGCTCGCTGGCGTCCTGAGCGCTCGCCGCCATCTGGGCGGCGGTGTCCCGCATGCCCAGGGCCGAGCGTGCCGCGTTCTCGACCAGGCCGCCGACCGACTGCTCGAAGTGCGCGGCCAGCTTCTCGAAGGCCGCCTTGCGATCGATCTCGGCCTGGCGCCGCTGCTGCTCGGCGGCGGACTCGAGCTCGCGCTTCTCGACCGCCTGCTCCTTGAAGATCTGCAGCGCCTGGGCCATGCCGCCGATCTCGTCGCGCCGCTCGGCGCCGACCACCTCGACCGACAGATCGCCCTCGGCGAGCTGGCGCATGCGAGCCGACAGTACTGTCAGGCCGCTGACGATGTTGCCGCGGATCGCGAGGATCACGGCGGCCGCGATCAGCGCCAGCACCACGATCGCCCCGCCCAGCTTGCCGGCCAGCGACCAGAAGGCCGCGTCGACGTCGTCGATGTAGACGCCGGTGCCGATCGCGACGCCCCAGGGTGCGAAGCCGACCGCGTAGCTGAGCTTGCTGATCGGCTCGTCCGAGCCGGCGCGCGGCCACTCATAGGCCACGACGCCGCCCTCGGGCCGCTTGGCCGCCTCGACCAGATTGCGCACGAAGTAGGTGCCCGAGGTGTCCTTCACGTCCCAGAGGCTCTTGCCGACGAGCTTGGCGCTGCCGCCGTTGGCGACCGAGACGCCCTTGTCGTCGATGACGAAGAAGTACTCCTTCGTCGGCAGGTAGCGCATGCTGCTGACAGTCTCGAGGAAGCGCGCGTAGGCCGTGTCGTGGTCCAGCTTCCCGTCGTCGACCTGCTGCTGCAGGGAGACGGCCACGTTCCGGGCCGACTCGACCAGGGCGCGGAGCATCGTCACGCGGTCGTTGACCATCTGCGCCCTGGCGATCCAGAGAGCGACGCCGGCGGCGACGATCAGCGCGACCACCGTGAGGGCGAAAATCGTCATCAGCTTCGTGCCGATGCGCAGACGGCTCAGGAACATCTCGCTCCTCCGGAGGGCAGGGAAATTGGAGCCACCGATACCCTTCAGAAATGAAGAAACACTTTATTCACATCCCAATTGCATTCGTCAGACATATCAGCCCGCATGGAGAGAAATGCCCGGCGCGCCTCATCGAAGGGCGCGAGCGTGCAGCGACCGCCCGGCTTCCGGAGCGGATTCCCGGGGGCCCGTCTAGCCGAAGAGGGGCGCGAGCAGCGCGCGCAGCAGGTAGGCGAAGCCGGCCACCGTCGCCACGCCGGCGAGCCAGAGGCCGAGGAACCAGAGCAGCCGGCGGCCGCGCTCGCTCATCGGTCGGCCCTGGCTCCGCGCCTCAATGATAGCCCTCGTCGCGCACCTTGCCGCGGAACACCCAGTAGCTCCAGACGCCGTAGCCGAGGATCAACGGCATCAGCACGACGAAGCCGATCAGCGCGAAGCCCTGGGTCTCCGGCGGCGCCGCCGCCGCCCAGATGTCGACCTCGCGCGGGATCGCATAGGGCCAGAGCGAGATGCCGAGGCCGAAGAAGCCGAGCAGGAACAGCCCCGCGGCGCTGAGGTGGGGCAGCCACTCCGAGCGGCGCGCCAGCGCCAGCGCGTGCAGCAGCGCGACCGCCAGCACGGCGACCGGCACCGGCCAGAGGAAGGCGATGTTCGGCCAGGAGAACCAGCGCAGGGCGACGGCCTCGTCGGTGATCGGCATCCACAGGCTGACCGCGGCCATCGCCAGCAGCACGACCGGCAGCAGCAGGGCCGACCAGCGCCGGGCCCGGGCCTGCAGCGCGCCTTCGGTCTTCAGGATCGTCCAGCCGGCGCCGAGCAGCCCGTAGCCGGCGACGAGCGCGAGGCCGACGAACAGCGGGAAGGGCTCCAGCCAGTCGAAGCTGCCGCCGCCGAAGACGCCGTCCTCGACCGGCACGCCACGCACGAAGCCGCCGAGCACGATGCCCTGGCAGAAGCCGGCGACCAGCGAGCCGAGGAAGAAGGCCGCCGACCAGAGGTGCTTGCGGGTCGTCGAGCGGAAGCGGAACTCGAAGGCGACGCCGCGGAACACCAGGGCCAGCAGCATCGCGACCAGCGGCAGATAGAAGGCCGGCAGCACCACCGAGTAGACCAGCGGGAAGGCGGCCAGCAGGCCGGCGCCGCCGAGCACCAGCCAGGTCTCGTTGCCGTCCCAGACCGGCGCCACCGAGTTCATCATGCGGTCGCGCTCGGCCTCGTCGCCGGCGAAGGGATAGAGGATGCCGATGCCGAGGTCGAAGCCGTCGGCCAGCACGTAGACGACGACGCCGAAGACGATGACCAGCGCCCAGAGGACCGGCAGAATCGTGTCGAGATCCATGTCCCCCCTCCCCTACTCGCCCGGCAGGCGGATCGCCGGCGCGTCGATGTCGGACTCGGCCGCCCCGGACCAGGCCGGCCCCTGCGCCGCGATGCGTGCCAGGTACCAGACACCGGCGCCGAAGACGCCGCAGTAGACCAGCACGAAGCCGGCCAGCGACGCCGCCACGCTGCCGCCGGAAAGCGGCGCCAATGCGTCGGCGGTGCGCAGCTGGCCGTAGACCACCCAGGGCTGGCGGCCGACCTCCGTGGTGACCCAGCCGGCCAGCACCGCGACCAGGCCGAGCGGCGAGGCGAGGAGCGCCAGCCAGAGGAACCAGCGGCTGTCGTAGAGCTGCCGGGTGAAGTAGAGGATCGTGCCGACCAGGCCGAGGCCGAGCATCGCGAAGCCCGAGGCGACCATGATCCGGAACGACCAGAAGACGATCGTCACCGGCGGCCGCTCGTCCTCGGGCCAGGACTTGAGGCCGCGCACCACGCCGTCGACCGAGTGCGTCAGGATCAGCGAGCCGAGCTTCGGCACGGCCAGCTCGAAGCGGTTGCTCTCGGTCTCGGGATCGGGCAGCGCGAAGAGGATCAGCGGCATGCCGCTCCGGGTGTCCCAGTTGGCCTCCATGGCGGCGATCTTGGCCGGCTGGTGCGCCAGGGTGTTGAGGCCGTGCTGGTCGCCGGCGACGATCTGCAGCGGCGCCACCACCGCGACGAACAGCACCGACATGGCGAGCATCGTGCGCGTCCGCGTCTCCTCGCGGCCCTTCAGCAGGTGCCAGGCGGCGATGCCGCCGACCAGCAGGCCGGTCGAGAGGTAGGCCGCCAGCACCATGTGCACCAGGCGGTAGGGAAAGGAGGGGTTGAAGATCGCGGCCAGCCAGTCGGTCGCCCGGAACTCGCCGCCGACCAGGCTGTAGCCGGCCGGCGTCTGCATCCAGGAGTTCGCCGAGAGGATCCAGAAGGCCGACATCAGCGTGCCGGCCGCGACCAGGCAGGTCGCCAGGAAGTGCAGCCGCGGCCCGACCCGGTTCCAGCCGAACAGCATGACGCCGAGAAAGCCGGCCTCCAGGAAGAAGGCGCTCAGCACCTCGTAGGCGAGCAGCGGCCCCATGACGTTGCCGGCGGCCTGGGACAGCCCCGACCAGTTGGTGCCGATCTGGTAGCTCAGCACGACGCCCGATACGACGCCCATGCCGAAGCAGACCGCGAAGAGCTTGCTGAAGAAGCGGTAGAGGTCGCGGAAGCGGGCCTCGCCGGTGCGCAGCCAGAGCAGCTCGAGCAGCGCCAGATAGCTCGCCAGGCCGATCGTGATCGCCGGGAAGACGATGTGAAAGGCGATGGTGAAGCCGAACTGGATGCGCGACAGCAGGAGCGGGTCGAAGTCCATCGGGCGCGCCTCCGGAGCCGTTGCCTTCGGGTCGTCGTGGTCGGGAACCTATCACGACCCAGCGCCCGCGGTACCCCGTGCGCCGTCCGGCCGCGGCACGGCGGCGCTGGTCGCCCCCCCCGCCGGCGGCCGCTCCCGCCGGCGGCCGCTCCCGTCAGTCGGTCGCGGCGATCTGCCTCGCCTTGTCGACCAGCACCTCGGCCTGGCGGATCGAGGCGATGTCGATCAGCCGGCCGTCGAGGGTGACCGCGCCCTTGCCTTCCTTCTTGGCCTGCGCCATGGCCTCGATGATCCGCTGCGCCTTGCCGACCTCGGCCTCGGAGGGGCTGAACAGGCGGTTCGCCAGCTCGATCTGGCTCGGGTGGATCGCCCACTTGCCCTCGCAGCCCAGCACCGCGGCGCGGTTCGCCTGGGCCGTGTAGCCCTCGGCGTCGCGGATGTCGCCGAAGGGGCCGTCGACGGGCCTCAGGCCGTTGGCCCGGGCCGCCACGACCATGCGGGCGATCGCGTAGTGCCACATGTCGCCCCAGTGGAAGTCGCGCGCGCCGCCCGAGCCCGAGGCGCCCTCGGGTGCGTCGGTCAGCACGCCGTAGAGCGGGTTCGGACCGCCGATCGCGGTGGTGCGCGCCCGTGTCGAGGCGGCGTAGTCGGCGACGCCGAAGTGCAGCGATTCGTTGCGCGCGCTGGCCGCTGCGATCTCGTCGATGTTGGCCATGCCCAGCGCGGTCTCGATGATCAGCTCGAAGCCGATCCGCTTCTCGCGCCCGACCGCATCCTCGACCTGGGTCACCAGCATGTCGACGGCGTAGACGTCGGCGCCGGTGCCGACCTTCGGGATCATGATCAGGTCGAGCCGCTCGCCGCCCTGCTCGATGACCTCGACGACGTCGCGGTACATGTAGTGGGTGTCGAGGCCGTTGATGCGCAGCGAGACGACGCGCTTGCCGAAGTCGATCTCGTTGAGCGCCTTGACGATGTTCCTGCGGGCCTGGGCCTTGTCGTCGGGCGCCACCGCGTCCTCGAGGTCGAGGAAGATCACGTCGGCCGCCGAGTCGGCGGCCTTCTCGATGAAGCGGTAGTTGGAGCCGGGCACGGCCAGCTCGCTGCGGTTGAGGCGCGCCGGCGCCGGCTCGACGATGGTGAAGCTCATGGCGGTCCCTGCCCCTCTGCTGGCCCTCTGGTCTGCGCCCTGCTGTAGCCAGCGGGCCGGCCGAATTCAACCGCGTTCGCCGTCCGCCGCGCGACGCGGCGCCGGGGCGGCCGCGGGGCGGGCCAGGGGATGGTGCTCCTGGACCAGGGTCCTCAGGCGCTCGTCGAGCACGTGGGTGTAGATCTGGGTCGTCGAGATGTCGGCGTGGCCGAGCATCTGCTGGACCGCGCGCAGGTCGGCGCCATGGGCCAGCAGGTGGCTGGCGAAGGCGTGGCGCAGCACGTGCGGCGAGACCTTCGCCGGGTCGATGCCGGCCTCGACCGCCAGCTCCTTGAGCAGCTGGGCGACCCGGTGCCGGGTCAGGTGGCCGTGGCCGCCGCGCGAAGGGAACAGCCAGCGCTCGTCGCCGGCCCGGCGCAGGAAGCCGCGTCGCGCCGGCTCGTAGGCCAGCAGCGCGGCGCGCGCCGCCTCGTTGAGCGGCACCATGCGCTCGCGGCCGCCCTTGCCGCTGACGATCAGCAGGCGCGGGTCGCGCGCGACCGCTGCGGCCGGCAGGCCGACCAGCTCGGAGACGCGCAGGCCGGTCGCATAGAGCAGCTCCAGGATGGCGACCAGGCGCAGCCCTTCCGGGCCGTTGCGCCGGCGCGCCGCCTCGAGCAGGCGTGTGACCTCGTCCTCGCTCAGGATCTTCGGCAGGCTGCGGCCCTGGCGCGGGCTGGAGAGCTGCAGGGTCGGGTCGTCGGCCCGCCGCTCCTCGCTGACCAGGAAGCGGTAGTACTGGCGCAGGGCGGAGAGCCGGCGCGCCGCGGTGCGCGGCGCCATGCCGGCGGCCTCGAGCTGCGCCAGGTAGCCGCGCAGGTCGTCGGCCGTGGCGTTCGAGGGCGCCCGCCCGCGCCCGGCCAGAAAGCCGGCCAGATGTTCGAGGTCGCGCCGATAGGCCTCCAGCGTGTTGTCGGCGGCGCCGCGCTCGGCGGCGAGCATCTCGAGAAAGGGTTCCACCTGATCTAAGCGCGTCCTTTCGCGGTTCCCCCGGCCGCGATGCCCCCGCCCGCGCGCGGCGGCGTCCGTCACAAACCTCTGGCCACGGCCGCTTCCATCGCCAGAGCCCGCGCCTCGCCGGGACGGCCGACGCGATTCAGCGCCTCGACCGCCTTCGCCTCGACGTAGGGGTGGCCCTCAATGCCGTTCTCGGCGACCGCGGCGACGTCCAGCAGGACGGTCTCGCCGAGGCGGCCGCCGGCCGCCGCCTGTTCGAGCGCCAGCAGGGTCGAGGTGCCGGCCATCGACTCCGCGGGCGCACTGCCGAGCAGCTCGGCGAAGGTCATGGGATCGCTCTCGCCCAGGGCGTAGAGCAGGCTGCGCAGCAGCACGACGTCGGCTGCCAGGGCGCTCGGGTCGGTGCCGGCCTGCTGCCGCGCCGCGCGCCAGACCGACAGGTCGGCAGGTCCGCCGACGGTGCTGATGCCGGCCAGCTTGGCCAGCGGCCAGAGCTCGATCAGGGCTTGGCGCGCCAGCGGATTGACCGCGGCGCTGCGGCTCAGCTGCTCGACCCAGCTGCCGGCCAGCTCGTAGCGGCCGGACAGGAACAGGGTGCGCGCCGCGCTCGGCGCGAAGTCGGTGAGGGTCGCCGTGGCCGGGATCCCGGCGACCAGGGGCTCGAACACCCGGGCGACGCCGAGCTCGACGCCGTCGGCCCGCGCACTCTCCATGGCCTGGCGGATCAGCGCGCCGCGCGCCGGCCCTTCGGCGGCCGAGGCCGCGGCGAAGAGCAGGGCGCGCGCCTGCGGCCCCTTGAGCTTGGCGGCCTGAACGGCGGCCTGGCCGAGCTGCTCGGCGGTGAAGCTCCTGGCCTTGTAGAAGCCGACCAGCTCGTCGGGCTGGACGACGCCGGCCGAAGCCGCGCGCTCGGCGAGGGCGAGGCGCTCGTCGAGACCGAGGTGCTCGTCGCGCGCCGCCATCGCGACGACCGCGGGATCGCGGCTGTCGCGCCAGGACGGCGGCGGCACCAGCTTGCTGGCGCGCACCAGGGCGAGGTTGAGCGGCGTCGGCGCCGGCTCCTTCGGCGCCTTGCCGTAGCCGAGCGCCGCACCGGCGAGCTGCAGGAACCCGGCGTCGCCGCCCTCGCCGCTCTCGCGCAGCAGGTCGAGGCCGAGCATCGCCTGGTCGGCCTTGCCGGTCGCGACCTGGCAGGCGACCTGCGCCTTGGTCCAGAAGCTGTCGTTCGGCTCGCGCGCCACGCCGTCGCGCGCGGCGGCGCAGGCGCGGTCGTCGTCGCCGGTCAGCAGGCCGGCCTGGACCTTGAGCCGGAGCACCGCAGGCGCGGTCGCTGCCTCGCCCTGGATCAGGTTCATCAGGGCGCCCAGATAGGCGGGCTCGCCGAGCGCCAGCAGGGCGCGGCCGCGCAGCACCAGCAGGTTCTGGTCCGTGCCGCCGTCCGCGGCCACGGTGCGGACCGAGCGGCCGGGGGTCTCGGCCTCCGACAGCAGCACGCGCAGCGCCAGGGTGCGCAGGGTCGGGCTGGCGAGGCTGCCCGGGACGCGGTCGAGCAGGGCGGCGACGACCTCGCGCCGGCTGCCGCGCCACAGGTTGTAGTCGAGGCCGCCCTGGTCCTTGGTCCAGAGGCCGAGGTTCTCGGGCACCTCGGCGCTCTCGAGCGGGCCGCCCAGGCCGCTGCCCGACGGCAGCCCGCCACCGAGCGCCGGGCCGCCGCTGCCGCCCGGCGCCGCCGGGGACGGCGCCTGGGGCAGCTGGAACAGCTGGATCGGCTGGGAGCCCTGGGCCAGCCGCTGGAGGGTCGCCTGACGGGGCGCCGACTGCTCTGGCGCGAGCGGCGTGGCCGCGGCGCCGCCGCACGGCGTCAGGCCGGCCGCCAGGGCCAGGGCCAGGCCGCCGATCGCGGCGCTAGCGCGGGAAGCGGTCATCTGGCAGGACCTTGTCGACCTTCTGGGTCGGCGGCGGGATGTCGACGAACAGCAGGGCGACCGCCCCGCCGCCGATCAGCAGCACCACCAGCAGCAACAGCATCGCACCTAGCCGTCCCATAGCGTCCGTCGAACTCCCACCGACTGCGTTCGTACCCAGGTTCTAACAACCCACTGGAGTCGGGGCCAAGCGGCACCCGCCCCGGGACGGCGTTTCCGGGATTATGGTAGATTCGACTATGGCCGATTTACGGCAGACGCCGCCGCTCCCAGATCGCGTCACAGAGGTTATAGTCTGCCCCATCATGTCGACCGTCACCGACCCCCGCCCCCGACAGGACCTCGACCCGGCCGAGCGCAGCATCGTGCTGGTCGGCCTGATGGGCGCCGGGAAATCCTGTATCGGACGCAAGCTGGCGCAGCGTCTCGGCCTGCGCTTCGTCGATGCCGACAGCGAGATCGAGGCGGCGGCCGGCTGCTCGATCCCGGAGATCTTCGAGCGCCACGGCGAGGCCGCCTTCCGGGACGGCGAGCGGCGGGTGATCGCGCGGCTGCTGGAGAGCCACGACCGCCAGGTCCTGGCGACCGGCGGCGGCGCCTTCATGGATGCCGGCACCCGCCGGGCGATCGCCGGCACCGGCGTCTCGGTCTGGCTGCGCGCCGACCTCGAGCTGCTGCTGCGCCGGACCAGCCGGCGCTCGAAGCGGCCGCTGCTGCGCCGCGGCAACCCGCGCGAGACCCTGTCGCGCTTGATCGGCGAGCGCTATCCCGTGTACGCCGAGGCCGACATCACGGTCGACAGCGTCGACGGCCCGCCCGACGAGACGGTGGATCGCGTGCTCGAGGCCCTGAAGCGTCACGGAGCGGTACGGTGAACCAGATCGAGCGCCTGAGCGTCGCGCTGGACGACAGAAGGTACGAGATCCTGATCGGCGAGGAGCTGGTCGCCGGCGCCGGCCGCCATCTGGCGCCGCTGCTCGGCGACCGCCGGGTCATGATCGTCACCGACGAGACCCTGGCCGGGCTGCACCTCGGCACCCTGGAGCGTGCGCTCGAGGACGCCGGCATCGCCGCCGAGGCCTTCGTCGTGCCGGCCGGCGAGGCCAGCAAGGACTTCGCGACCCTGCAGCAGCTCTGCGAGCGGCTGCTCGCCGCCGGCATCGACCGCCGGACGGTCCTGCTCGCCTTCGGCGGCGGCGTGGTCGGCGACCTGACCGGCTTCGCCGCGGCGATCCTGCTGCGCGGCATCGACTTCGTGCAGGTCCCGACGACCCTGCTGGCCCAGGTCGACAGCTCGGTCGGCGGCAAGACCGGCATCGACACGCCCCAGGGCAAGAACCTGGTCGGCGCCTTCCACCAGCCGCTGCTGGTGCTCGCCGACACCGGCATCCTGTCGAGCCTGCCGCGCCGCGAGATGCTGGCCGGCTACGCCGAGGTCGCGAAGTACGGCCTGCTGGGCGATGCCGAGTTCTTCCACTGGCTGGAGGGCCACGGCCATGCCGTCGTCGAGGGCGAGCCGAACGCCCTGCGCCAGGCCGTGCTGATCTCCTGCCGCGCCAAGGCCGCGGTCGTCGCCGCCGACGAGCGCGAGACCGGCAGCCGGGCCCTGCTCAACCTCGGCCACACCTTCGCCCACGCCCTGGAGACCGAGTGCGGCTACGCCGGCGAGCTGCTGCACGGCGAGGCGGTCGCGATCGGCATGACGCTCGCCTTCGAGCTCTCGGCCCAGCTCGGCCTCTGCCCGCCCGAGGACGCCGACCGGGTGCGCCGCCACCTCGCCGCCGTCGACCTGCCGACCGGCTTCGAGCGGCTGGGCGGCCGGGCCTGGAACGCGGCGCGCCTGATCGAGCACATGCACAAGGACAAGAAGGCGAGCGGCGGGCACCTGACCTTCGTGCTGGCGCGGCGCATCGGCGAGGCCTTCGTCAGCCGCTCGGTCGAGGAGGCGCAGGTCGCCCAGCTGCTGACCGAGACGATCGCCGAGACGGCGCCGCCGCTCGACCTGGCCGGCGAGTAGCGCGCCCGGACCGACGCGCCATGACCCTGACAACGGAACAGTGCTTCGTGATCGGCGGCATCGTCCTGCTGCTGATCCTCTCCGCCTTCTTCTCCGGCTCCGAGACCTCGCTGACCGCGGCCTCGCGCGCCCGCATGCACACGCTGCAGCAGCAGGGCAACGCGCGCGCCGGCCTGGTCAACCGCCTGTGGCAGGAGAAGGAGAAGCTGATCGGCGCGATCCTGCTCGGCAACAACCTGGTCAACATCCTGGCCTCGTCGCTGGCGACCTCGCTGATGATCTCCTGGGTCGGCGACACCGGCGTCGCCTACGCGACCCTGGCGATGACCCTGCTGGTGCTGATCTTCGCCGAGGTGCTGCCCAAGACCTATGCGCTGCACCATGCCGACAAGCTGGCGCTGGTCGTCGCGCCGCTGATCCGGGTCGTGATCGTGCTGTTCAGCCCGGTGACCCGCCTGGTCCAGCTGGTCGTCACCGGCACGCTGCATCTGTTCGGCGCCAAGTTCGACGCGACCTACGGGGCCGAGCGCTGGGAGGAGGAGGTGCGCGGCGCGATCGAGCTGCACCGCGACACCGGCGATGCCGAGAATCTCGAGGAGCGCGCCATGCTGCGCTCGATCCTCGACCTCGGCGACGTCGAGGTCAGCGAGATCATGGTGCACCGGCGCAACGTCGTCGCCATCGACATCGAGCAGCCGCCCGAGAAGATCGTCGAGCAGGTGCTGGAGAGCCCCTACACGCGCATCCCGCTGTGGCGCGGCAAGTTCGACGACATCGTCGGCCTGCTGCACGTCAAGGCGCTGCTGCGCGCCGTGCAGGCGCGCGCCGGCAAGGTCGAGGGCCTGGACGTCAGCGCGATCGCCGCCGAGCCCTGGTTCATCCCGGACTCGACCGACCTCCTCTCCCAGCTCCAGGCCTTCCGCCTGCGCAAGGAGCACTTCGCGATCGTCGTCGACGAGTACGGCGAGGTGCTCGGCATCGTCACGCTGGAGGACATCCTGGAGGAGATCGTCGGCGAGATCAGCGACGAGCACGACGTCAAGGTCGCCGGGGTCGAGATCCTGTCGGACGGCGGGGCGATCGTGCACGGCACCGTCACCCTGCGCGACCTCAACCGCCACAGCGGCTGGCGCCTGCCCGACGAGGAGGCCTCGACGGTCGCCGGCCTGATCCTGCACGAGGCGCGCTGCATCCCCGAGATCGGCCAGCGCTTCGCGTTCCACGGCTTCGCCTTCGAGATCCTCGGCCGCCAGCGCAACCAGATCACCCTGGTCAAGATCGCCAAGCTGACCGACGAGGCCGCCGCCGAGAGCGGCGAGGCCGGCGCCGCCACGTGAGGCCGCCAGGTAGGGCCGCCAGGTAGGGCCGCCGGGTAGGCCCGCCGGGTGGCACGGCCGCGCGCCGCGCGAGTCGCCGCGCCCGAAAATGCCACCTTTGCGCTGCGCTTTCTTGACCCCTGCACCGCCCAGGGCCCACACTGCTGGACTGGGGCGGTAGCCTCCGTCCGGCGGCTGCCGTCCCCCACCGGGCAAAACCGGCCGCGCAGTGGGAGGATACCGTGCAGTACCACATCGTCCCCGACATCGTGCACGATCAGGCACTCTACTTCCTGCAGCCCGACAACAGCGTCGCCGAAGCGGTCGCGCTGATGAACGAGCAGCGCATCGGCGCCGTGATGGTGGTCCGCGACGGCCGGCTGGCCGGCATCTTCACCGAGCGCGACGTCGTGACCCGCGTCGTCCACCCGGGCCGCGACGCCCGGGCGACCAGGCTCGCCGAGGTGATGACCGGGCAGCCGCGCACGATCACGCCGCGCGAGACCGCCGGCGACGCCCTCGAGCTGATGGCCGAGCTCGGCTGCCGCCACCTGCCGGTCGTCGACCGGGATGAGATTGTCGGCATGGTCTCGATCCGCGATCTGTTCGGCGCGGTGCGCCAGCAGCTCGAGCAGGACCTGCGGCAGCGCGACGCCCTGCTCTTCGACACCAGCTACGGCGTCGGCTGAGCGGCGCGCAGGCCGGCCCTTTCGAACGGGGCGGCCGGCCGGAGTTGACGCTTCGGGGCGGCATCCTATGATCCTGGCGTCTTCAGATAGCGCCGGAAAAGCCCCTATGCCCCTGTCGCCGCCCGTCGCGCGCGAGCCGATGCACACCCGCCGCTACAGCTTCGAGGCGTTCCGCCGGGCCGATGGCCTGTGGGACATCGACGCCCAGCTGACCGATACCAAGACCTACGGCTTCGACAACGACTACCGCGGCCGGATCGAGGCCGGCGAGCCGCTGCACGGCATGTGGCTGCGCCTGACCCTCGACGAGGACTTCCTGGTCCACGCCATCGAGGCGGTCTCGGACCACACGCCCTATGCGGTCTGCCCCGCGGTCACGCCGAACTTCCAGAGGATCGTCGGCCTGCGCATCGGCCCGGGCTGGCGCAACAAGGTGCGCCAGCAGGTCGGCGGCGTCGAGGGCTGCACCCATCTGGTCGAGATGCTCGGTGCGCTCGGCACCGTCGCCTACCAGGCGCTCTATCCGGTGCGCGTGCGGCGCGAGAGCGAGGCACCCCAGCCCGGCCGCCGGCCGCCGCTGCTCGGCAGCTGCCACGCCTTCGCCCCGGACAGCCCGGTCGTCAGGAAGCAGTGGCCCGAGTTCTATACCGGGCCCGGGGCCGCGACCGACGACGCCGCCGAGTAGGCTCAGGCAGGCCCGGCCTCGGCCGGCGTCCTGGTCGAGAGCTGCAGGGCGTGCAGGCCGCTCTCGAACTCGGCGCTCAGCAGGCCGTTGACCAGGCGCTGCCGCTCGACCCGCGACAGGCCCTCGAAGCGCTCGGCAACGATCGTCACGCGGAAGTGCGTCTCGCCTTCGGGCCGGGCCCCGGCGTGGCCGGCGTGGCGGTGCGAGTCGTCAGCGATCTCCAGCCGCTGCGGCGCCAGCGCCTCGCGCAGGGTCCGCTCGATGCGGCCGGCACGGCCGGCAGGCTGGCCGGGGGCGCGGGGGGCGGTCTCGGGCATGGCGGGCTCTCCCATTCGGCAGGTCGGGGCAGGAGCCGCCGGTGTTAGGGTGCCGCTCCCCTGGACGCAAGTCCCGAGCGAGGCCATGACCGACCCTTCCGAGCCGGCGCCGCGCCGCCGGGCGATTCTGCTGCTGCTCGGCATCGTCCTGATCTGGGGCGCCAACTGGCCGATCATGAAGGTCGGGCTGGGCTACATCCCGCCCTTCTGGTTCGCCACGGCGCGCCTCGCGCTCGGCGCGCTGACCCTCTTCGCCCTGCTCGCCGCCCTCGGCCGCCTGCGCCTGCCGCCGCGCGCCGACCTGCCGGTGCTGCTCAGCGTCGGGCTGCTGCAGATGACCGGCTTCCTGGCGATGGCCAACCTGGCGCTGCTGACCGTCGCCGCCGGCCGCTCGGCGGTGCTCGGCTACACCACGCCGCTCTGGGTGACGCCGGCCGCCGTGCTGCTGTTCGGCGAGCGGCTGACGCCGCTCAAGGCCCTGGGGCTGCTGCTCGGCCTGACCGGCCTCGCCGTGCTGTTCAACCCGCTGCACTTCGCCTGGGACGACCGCCGGCAGCTGCTCGGCAACGGTGCGCTGCTGCTCGGCGCGCTGCTCTGGTCGGGGGCGATCCTGCACATCCGCCGGCACCGCTGGGCGGCCAGCCCGCTCGACCTGGCCCCCTGGCAGATGCTGCTGGCGACCGTCATCCTCGCCGCCGTCGCGGTGCCGCTGGAGGGCTTCGGCTGGGCGCGCTGGTCGTGGCAGCTCGGCGCCGTGCTGGCCTACAACGGCCCGCTCGCCACGGCCTTCTGCTTCTGGGCCTCGACCATGGTCAGCCGGGACCTGCCCTCGATCACCACCTCGCTCGGCTTCCTCGGCGTGCCGCTGTGCGGCGTGCTGATCTCGGCGCTCTGGCTCGGCGAGCCGCTGACCGCCAGCCTGACGGCCGGGCTGGCCGCGATCCTGGCCGGGCTCGCCCTGGTCAACCTGGCCGACCAGCGTGCCGGCTGAGCAGGTCAGACCGGCTGCCGCACGATGGCTGGCATGCCTTGCCGCGCTGCAGCAGGCTGGCCATAATTCCTCCATGGCCAGCTCCTGCCAAGAGGCGCTCAACTCCCCGTTCGACCGCGCGGCGCCCCAGGCCTGCGCGCATCCGGGCTGCGCCGAGCCGGGCGACTATCGGGCGCCGGTGGCACGCGACCGCCTGAATGACTACATGTGGTTCTGCCTGGAGCACGTCCGCGCCTACAACAGCGGCTGGGACTATTTCGCCGGGCTGTCGGCCGACCAGATCGAGCAGATCCGACGCCAGGACTGCACCTGGGGCCGGCCGACCTGGAAGCTGGGCGGCGGCCCCTATGCCGAGGCCTGGAAGCAAGGCGGCCCGTTCCACGAGGATCCGGGCCGCGGCGAGCGGCGCCAGCGCGCCCGGCGCAGCGGCGGCGAGGAGGCCAAGGCGCTCGAGGTCCTGGGCCTCGAGCCCGGCGCCGACTGGGCCGAGGTGCGCAGCCGCTACAAGGAGCTCGCCAAGCGGCTGCATCCGGACCGAACCGGCGGCGACCGCGCCAGCGAGGAGCGCCTGAAACGGGTCAATCGGGCCTACGCCACCCTCAAGGCCCTTCACGCGGCCAGCCGCGCAAGCTAGGTAAGAGAAACGGCCGGCTTCACCACCGGCGACCGCACTACGAGGACCATCCGACTTCATGTCCCTGCACAGCGAAGACCAGATCCGCGAGATGCCGACCGGCCTGCCCGACATCAAGGTGTCGGTGCGCCAGACCTTCAATCTGGACAGCGACATGGAGGTCCCGGCCTTCTCGCAGGGCAGCGACTACGTCCCCGACGTCGACTCGTCGTACCGCTTCGACCACGACACGACCCTGGCGATCCTCGCGGGCTTCGCCCGGAACCGCCGGGTCATGATCCAGGGCTACCACGGCACCGGCAAGTCGACCCACATCGAGCAGGTCGCGGCCCGCCTGAACTGGCCCTGCATCCGCATCAACCTGGACAGCCACGTCAGCCGCATCGACCTGATCGGCAAGGACGCGATCGTGCTGCGCGACGGCAAGCAGGTCACCGAGTTCCGCGAGGGGCTGCTGCCCTGGGCCCTGCAGCGCCCGACCGCGCTGGTCTTCGACGAGTACGACGCCGGCCGCGCCGACGTGATGTTCGTGATCCAGCGGGTGCTCGAGGTCGAGGGCCGCCTGACCCTGCTCGACCAGAACAAGGTGATCCGGCCGCACCCGGCCTTCCGCCTGTTCTCGACGACCAACACGGTCGGCCTCGGCGACACCACCGGCCTCTATCACGGCACCCAGCAGATCAACCAGGGCCAGATGGACCGCTGGAACATCGTCGCGACGCTGAACTACCTGCCGCACGAGGAGGAGGAGGCGATCGTCCTGTCCAAGCTGCCGGGCTACGACAGCAAGGAGGGCCGCGAGAAGCTGAAGGCCATGGTCGCGGTCGCCGACCTGACCCGCTCGGGCTTCATCAACGGCGACATCTCGACGGTGATGAGCCCGCGCACGGTGATCACCTGGGCCGAGAACGCCGACATCTTCGGCGACATCGGCTTCGCCTTCCGCCTGACCTTCCTCAACAAGTGCGACGAGGTCGAGCGGCCGATCGTCGCCGAGTACTACCAGCGCAGCTTCGGCACCGAGCTGCCGGAGAGCGGCGTCCGCGCCCACTTGGTCTGAACCGGCGCCGAGGCGGAGCAGCAGGCTTGTCCCAGGCCGAGACCCCGATCGAGCGTTTCAAGCGTGCCACCGGAGCGGCGATCCGCGCGCTCGCCGAGCAGGCGGAGCTGACGGCCAACTTCGCGCCCTCGGGCCAGGGCCTGGTCGGCAAGGAGGTGCGCCTGCCGATGCCGGCGCGCGACCTGCCGGCCGACGAGGTCGCCCAGGTCCGCGGCGAGGCCGACGCCGTGGCCCTGCGCCTGCGCTTCCACAATGAGAAGCTCCACGCCAGCCAGCGGCCGCAGAACCAGGCGGCACGCGAGATCTTCGACGCCGTCGAGCAGGCGCGCTGCGAGTCGCTCGGCGCCCGGCGCATGGCCGGCTGCAGCCTCAACCTCGACGCCGCCCTGGAGGAGCGCTACCGGGCGCGTGGCTACGCCCGTGCCCAGAACCGCGACGAGGTGCCGATGGCCGAGGCGCTGCGGCTGCTGGCCCGCGAGGCCATGACCGGCCACGCGGCGCCGCCGTCGGGCCAGCGCATCGTCGACCTCTGGCGCCCGCACTTCGACGCCGAGGTGCTGAAGGACATCCACGCGCTCGATGCCATGGCCGGCGACCAGAAGGCCTACGGCCGAACGGTGCGCCGCCTGCTGCAGCACCTCGACATCGAGGCCATGGCCGACCAGGAGCCGATGGACGAGGACGAGTCCGAGGAAGGCGGCGACGAGGCCCAGCAGGAACCCTCGCAGATGCGCGGCGAGGGCGGCGAGCAGGACAGCAGCGAATCGGCCTCCTCCGAGGCCGGCGAGCAGGCCGAGCTGGGCGAGGCCGAGGGCGACGACGACGAGGCCGCCGAGGCCGACGGCGAGATGATGGCCGGCATGGCCGACGAGCAGCCGGGCCGCCCCGGCCGCCGGCCGAACTGGGACCCCAGCGAGACCATCGACGAGGCCTACAAGCCCTTCACCACCGAGTTCGACGAGATCGTCGAGGCGGCCGAGCTCTGCGACCCCGACGAGCTGACGCGGCTGCGCCAGATGCTCGACCAGCAGCTCGCCCACCTGCAGGGCGTGATCGCGCGCCTGGCCAACCGCATGCAGCGCAAGCTGCTGGCCAAGCAGCAGCGTGCCTGGGAGTTCAACCTCGAGGAAGGGCTGCTGGACACCTCGCGGCTGTCGCGCGTGGTCACCAACCCGGGCCACTCGCTGTCCTTCAAGGTCGAGCGCCAGACCGACTTCCGCGACACCGTCGTGACCCTGCTGATCGACAACTCCGGCTCGATGCGCGGCCGGCCGATCTCGGTCGCGGCGATGAGCGCCGACATCCTGGCGCGCACCCTGGAGCGCTGCGGCGTCAAGGTCGAGGTGCTCGGCTTCACGACCCGCATGTGGAAGGGCGGCCAGGCGCGCGAGCGCTGGATCTCCGCCGGCAAGCCGCAGCTGCCGGGCCGGCTAAACGACCTCAGGCACATCATCTACAAGTCGGCCGACGAGCCCTGGCGGCGCGGCC
Source organism: Tistlia consotensis USBA 355 (assembly GCF_900177295.1). Lineage (GTDB taxonomy): Bacteria > Pseudomonadota > Alphaproteobacteria > Kiloniellales > DSM-21159 > Tistlia > Tistlia consotensis. The sequence goes on along the minus strand of NZ_FWZX01000011.1, from coordinate 104,158 downwards.
GCAAGAACCTCGGCCTGATGCTGCGCGAGGGCATCCTCAAGGAGAACATCGACGGCGAGGCGCTGATCTGGGCGCACAACCGCCTGATCGCGCGCCCCGAGCAGCGCCGCATCCTGATGGTCATCTCCGACGGCGCGCCGGTCGACGACTCGACCCTCTCGGTCAACCCGGGCAACTACCTGGAGCGGCACCTGCGCGAGGTGATCGCCTACATCGAGACCCGCTCGCCGGTCGAGCTGGTCGCCATCGGCATCGGCCACGACGTGACCCGCTACTACCGCCGGGCCGTCACCATCGTCGACGCCGAGCAGCTCGGCGGCACGATGATGGAGAAGCTGGCCGAGCTGTTCGACGAGGATCCCGGCCTCGCCACCGGCGGCCGCCGCCGCGGCCGCCGCGCCGCCTGATCTCATGGCACCCCAGGACGCGCCTTCCCGCGACGCATTGCCGGAGGGCGTCGGCGTCGTCGATCCCGACACGCTGAAGCGCCTGTCCGGCCTGGAGCTGCTGCGCGGCTGGTCCGACGGCAGCCTGCCGATGGCGCCGATCGCCCACACCCTGGGCTTCCGGCTCGCCGAGGTCGAGGCGGGCCGCGCCCTGTTCGTCGGCACGCCGCACTGGGGCCTCTACAACCCGATCGGCAGCGTCCACGGCGGCTACGCCGCGACGCTGCTCGATTCCTGCATGAGCTGCGCGGTCCATTCGCTGCTGCCCGCCGGCAGCGGCTACACGACCGCCGAGATCAAGGTCAACTTCGTGCGCGCGATCTCGGCGGACAGCGGCGAGCTCCGGGCCGAGGGCAGGATCATCCATCCGGGCCGGCGTCTCGCGACCTCCGAGGGCCGCATCACCGACGCCAAGGGCCGCCTGCTCGCCCACGGCACGGCAACCTGCTTCGTCTTCGAGCTCTGACGCCGGTCGCCGCGCCGCGGCGAGCGGCTACTCCGCGGGATGGACGCCGCGCCGGCGCCCGGGCAGCATCCGGACCAGCACGTCGTCGCGCCGCACCCAGTGGTGCCAGAACGCGGCCAGGGCGTGCAGTCCCGCCACGATCAGGATGCCGTTGGCCGCCAGCTCGTGGAGCCCCTTGATCGAGCGCGCCGTCTCGCGGTCGGCGACGACCGGGGAGGGAATGGTGAACAGCCCGAAGAAGCTGAGGGCGTCGCCGCGGTACCAGGTCAGCAGGATGCCGAGCACCGGCAGCGCGATCAGCAGGGCGTAGAGCCCCAGATGCCCGGCGTGCGCCAGCAGGCGCTCGGGACCGCTCATCGCGGCAGGCAGGGAGGGCGCGCCGCGCGACAGCCGTACGGCCAGGCGCCAGGCGACGAAGGCCGCGAGCAGCAGCCCGAAGGAGATGTGCAGCCACCACACGAGGTCGCGCCCCGGATCGCCGCGCGGGAAGAGGTCCTCGGCGAGGCTCAGGCCATAGAGCAGGGCGACGAGGCCGAAGATCGACCAGTGCAGGAGCTTCTGGGTCGGGCTGTAGGACATCGAGGACATGGAGGGCTCCGGTAGTGGCTGGCGTGTGGGGGCCGGGCAGGCCTCCGGGTCGGCGTCTCGGGCAAGATCGGTCCGAAACGTGAATCTTCATCTAATCCGGGCGCGCCGGAGACCGGGCCCCGGACGGCTCGGGCCGGTGCGGCTTGCCCGGACTCTAGACTGAAACGGGCGATCCGCCGCGCTCCGTCGCTGCAGCGCAGCAATGCGAGCAAGGATCGATTGCAGTTGCGTCTTATTCTCCTTTTTGCGCTTAATTGCGGCACCAAGAGGCCCGCGAAAGGCGGAACTCGAGGTTGCCCGGCGGCAACCGGCGGCAGCGCCTCGGGCGGCCGCACCCAGGGAGGAAACGACCTTGCCGAAGCCCCTGTTCCTGCTGCTGGCCTTCGCCCTGCTCGCCCTGCCGCAGCAGGCCGCCGCCCAGGCCGGCCTGTTGACCGGCGTCACCGAGCTCGCGCCGATCAAGCTCTCGGTCATGGCGCCCATGGCCGAGGCGCCCTACGAGCTCGAGGCCGGCAAGTACTATCGCCTGAAGATCGTCTGCGACGGCTCCGGCGAGCTGGGCCTGTCCGGCGCCGAGTTCTTCCGCAACCTCTGGATCAACGAGGTGGTGATCGACAAGGTCGAGGTGCGCCCGCTCGGGCTCGATTCGATCGAGTTCGACGACGCGGGCACGGCGACGATCACCTTCGTGCCGATCCGCCCCGGCCGCTTCGTGCTGCGCCAGCCCGGCACCACCGCCGAGTCCCAGCAGGCGGTGTTCCTGGTGAAGTAACCCTCCCCTGCTTCACCTCTCCCCGCCGGGGGAGAGGTCGAAACTGCGAGAGCGGTTTCGGGTGAGGGCCTGCCGGCCAATCAGCCCGCACGGTCCGAGACTGTCTCAAGGAATGGAGCCGGCCCTCACCCGGATCGGCCATGCCGATCCGACCTCTCCCCCGAGGGGAGAGGTAAGGTCGGCGCTCGCTTCACGCCGCCGCGCGCTGGCTCGCCTCGACGACGGTCAGGATCTCGGCCAGGATCGCGGTCAGGTCGTAGTCCTTGGGCGTGAAGACCGCGGCGACGCCTGCCGCCTTCAGGGCCGCGGCGTCCTCGGCGGGGACGATGCCGCCGACGACCAGCGGCACGTCGGTCAGGCCGAGCGCGGCGAGCTTCGACGCCGTCTCCTTGACCAGCTCCAGGTGGCTGCCCGAGAGGATCGACAGGCCGACGACGTGCACGCCCTCCTCCAGGGCGGCGCCGGCGATCTGGCCGGGAGTCAGGCGGATGCCCTCGTAGACCACCTCGAAGCCGGCGTCGCGGGCGCGCACGGCGATCTGCTCGGCGCCGTTCGAATGGCCGTCCAGGCCCGGCTTGCCGACCAGCATCTTGACCCGCCGGCCGAGCCGCGCCGAGACCGCGGCGACGCGCCGGCGCAGCTCCTCCAGCTCGGCCTTGCCGCCGCGCACCGCGACGGCGCGCGCGACGCCGGTCGGCGCCCGGTACTCGCCCCAGATCTCGCGCAGGGCGCCGGCCCATTCGCCGGTCGTGACGCCGGCATGGGCGCAGGCGATCGAGGGCTCCATGACGTTGCCGCCCTCGGCCGCGGCGCGCTTGAGCCCGGCCAGCGCCGCCTCGACCGCCGCGTCGTCGCGCGCCGCGCGCCAGGCCGCCAGGCCTTCGAGCTGCAGCCGCTCGGCCTCGGGGTCGGGCGCCAGGAAGCCGCCGTCGGCCGAGGCGGTCAGCGGCGAGGGCTCGGTCGCGGTGAAGCAGTTGACGCCGACGACCTGCAGCCGGCCGCTCTCGATCTCCTGGAAGCGCCGGGTCGCGCTGTCGACCAGCCGCTCCTTCATGTAGCCGCTCTCGACCGCGGCGGTAGCACCGCCCAGGGCCTCGATCCTCGCCAGCTCGGCGCGCGCCGCCGCGCAGAGCGCCTCGACCTTGGCCTCGACCACGGGATTGCCCTCGAAGAGGTCGCCGTACTCCAGCAGGTCGGTCTCGTAGGCGACGATCTGCTGCAGGCGCAGGCTCCACTGCTGGTCCCAGGGCCGCGGCAGGCCCATCGCCTCGTTCCAGGCCGGCAGCTGCACGGCCCGGGCGCGGGCGTCCTTGGACAGCACGACGGCCAGCATCTCCAGCAGGATGCGGTAGACGTTGTTCTCCGGCTGCTGCTCGGTCAGCCCCAGGGAGTTGACCTGCACGCCGTAGCGGAAGCGCCGGTACTTCTCCTCCTCGACGCCGTAGCGCGTGCGGCAGAGCTCGTCCCAGAGCCGCACGAAGGCGCGCATCTTGCACATCTCGGTGACGAAGCGGACGCCGGCGTTGACGAAGAAGGAGATGCGCCCGACGACCTTCGGCAGGTCCTCCGGCGGCACCTGGCCGGCATCCCGCACCGCGTCGAGCACGGCCACGGCGTTGGCCAGGGCGAAGGCCAGCTCCTGCTCCGGCGTCGCCCCGGCCTCCTGCAGGTGGTAGCTGCAGACGTTGGTCGGGTTCCACTTCGGCACCTCGCGGTAGGCGAAGGCGACGACGTCGGTGGTCAGCCTGAGGGAGGGCTTGGGCGGGAAGATGTAGGTGCCGCGGCTGAGGTATTCCTTGAAGAGGTCGTTCTGCACCGTGCCCGAGAGCGCGCTGCGCGCCACGCCCTGGCGCTCGGCGCAGGCGATGTAGAGCGCCAGCAGCCAGGGCGCCGTGGCGTTGATCGTCATCGAGGTGTTCATGCGGCCGAGCGGGATGCCGTCGAACAGCGTCGCCATGTCGCCGAGGTGGCCGACCGGCACGCCGACCTTGCCGACCTCGCCCTTGGCCAGCGGATGGTCGGCGTCGTAGCCGGTCTGGGTCGGCAGGTCGAAGGCGACCGACAGGCCGGTCTGGCCCTTCGCCAGGTTGGCCCGGTAGAGCGCGTTCGAGGCCCTGGCCGAGGAATGGCCGGCGTAGGTGCGGATCAGCCAGGGCTCGTCGCGCTGCGCCGCAGCGGCGGTCTGCTGCGCTGCTTCCTGTAACCCTTTGTCCTCTGTGTGCTTTTCCGCCATCCCGCCGCTTCCGTTTCGTTTATAACCTTGGTTTGGAACGAAAATTAGTAACCCAGGCGCCGCATTGAAACAAAATTGAATTGTGCATTGCAATAGAAAGATCGCTGCGCTATGCAGCTTGCAAGGACGCCACGAAGCGACCGCGAAAAACAAGCCTGCCGAAGGACGGAGCCGGCAGCTGGACCGAGGAGCCGACTATCCATGAGCGAACCCGCCGAAGTGATCGAGTTGCGACCGGGGCAGACGCAGAAGGACCTCTACGAGGTCGGCGAGATCCCGCCGCTCGGCCACGTGCCGAAGCGCATGTACGCCTGGGCGATCCGCCGCGAGCGGCACGGCGAGCCGGAGACCGCCATGCAGCAGGAGGTCGTGCCGGTTCCCGAGCTCGACAGCCACGACGTGCTGGTCATGGTGATGGCCGCCGGCGTCAACTACAACGGCGTCTGGGCCGCGCTCGGCACGCCGATCTCGCCCTTCGACGTGCACAAGGCCGAGTATCACATCGCCGGCTCCGACGCGACCGGCGTGGTCTGGGCGGTCGGCAGCAAGGTCAAGCGCTGGAAGGTCGGCGACGAGGTCGTGGTCCACTGCAACCAGGACGACGGCGACGACGAGGAGTGCAACGGCGGCGACCCGATGTTCTCGCCCTCGCAGCGGATCTGGGGCTACGAGACGCCCGACGGCTCCTTCGCCCAGTTCGCCCGCGTCCAGGATCGCCAGCTGATGCCGCGCCCCCGGCACCTGACCTGGGAGGAGTCGGGCTGCTACACCCTGACGCTCGCGACCGCCTACCGCATGCTGTTCGGCCACCGCCCGCACATCCTGCGGCCGGGCCACAACGTTCTGGTCTGGGGCGCCTCGGGCGGCCTCGGCTCGATGGCGATCCAGCTGATCTCGACCGCCGGCGCCAACGCCATCGGCATCATCTCCGACGAATCGAAGCGCGACTTCGTCATGGGTCTCGGCGCCAAGGGCGTCATCAACCGCAACGAGTTCAAGTGCTGGGGCCAGCTGCCGACGGTCAACTCCGACGAGTACAAGGCCTGGTTCGGCGAGGTCCGCAAGTTCGGCAAGGCGATCTGGGACATCACCGGCAAGGGCAACAACGTCGACTTCGTCTTCGAGCACCCCGGCGAGGCGACCTTCCCGGTCTCGACCTTCGTCGTGAAGCGCGGCGGCATGGTCGTCTTCTGCGCCGGCACCACCGGCTACAACATCACCTTCGACGCCCGCTACGTCTGGATGCACCAGAAGCGCATCCAGGGCAGCCACTTCGCCAACCTGCTGCAGGCCAGCCAGGCCAACACCCTGGTCGTCGAGCGCCGCGTCGATCCCTCGATGAGCGAGGTCTTCAGCTGGGCCGACATTCCGCGCGCCCACACCAAGATGCGCAAGAACCAGCACAAGCCCGGCAACATGGCCGTGCTGGTCCAGGCCAGGACCCCGGGCCTGCGCACCCTGGAAGACGCGATCGAGGCCTGACCCCTGCCAGCCTCGCCGCGGCCGGCGCCCCCCGATCCCCCCGGGGCGCCGGCCGCGGCTTCTTCTTTCCCGCCGCTTCGGGTAGAGCTGCCTCATGACCGATGCCCTCATTGCCCCCGAGGACGCCGGCGACGGCGAGTCGCCGGCCCTGCCGCTTTCCGACCTGCTGCCGCTGTGCCGCGACGCCCTGGGCGCTGCCGAGGGCCTGGAGCTGGCGGCGCGCCGCGCCGTCGCCCGTCTGGTCGCACCGGACGGCAAGGTCGATCCGGCCCTGCTGGAGCGCGAGCAGTTCGCCGCCCACGGCTTGGCGTGGCTCGCGACCTACGTCGCGGCGCTGCGCGAGACGCTGCACTGGGTCGAGCGGCTGGAGCGCGAGAGCCGCTGCGGCGAGCTCGAGACGCTGATGCTGCAGGCCGCCTTCGGCGAGTACCTGGGGCAGCTGGCCGGCGGCCTGCCGCTCAGCCAGGTCGAGGTGCTGCGCCCGGCCGACCTCGGCCTCGACCGCGCGGCGGTCCAGGACTTCCTGACGCCGGCGGTGACCGGGCTGATCGGCCGCGGCGACGGCGCGGCGGTGCGGGCGCGCATCGCCCTGCTGATCACCGAGGACCGCTTCGGCACCGTCGGCCTGGACGAGACCGACGCGCTGATCGCCGAGCAGTTCCGCAAGCTGGCCGACGCCCATGCCGAGGCGGCCCACGGCTGGCACCTCAGGGACGAGCTGATCCCGATCGAGGTCGTCGAGCAGCTCGCCGAGCTCGGCGTCTTCGGCCTGACGGTGCCGGAGGAGTACGGCGGCCTCGGCCTCGGCAAGACCGCGATGTGCGTGGTCACCGAGGAGCTGAGCCGCGGCTACATCGGCCTGGGCTCGCTCGGCACCCGCACCGAGATCGCCGCCGAGCTGATCCGCCTGGGCGGCACCGAGGAGCAGAAGGCGGCCTGGCTGCCGAGGCTGGCGAGCGGCGAGATCCTGCCGACCGCGGTCTTCACCGAGCCGGGGGTCGGCTCGGACCTGGGCAGCCTCAGGACCCGGGCGGTGCGCGACGGCGAGGTCTACCGGATCCACGGCAACAAGACCTGGATCACCCACGCGGCGCGCACCGACCTGATGACCCTGCTGGCGCGCAGCGATCCGGCGAGCCGAGACTGGCGCGGCCTGTCGATGTTCCTGGCCGAGAAGCCGCGCGGCACGGAGTCCGACCCCTTCCCGGCCGACGGCATGACCGGCGGCGAGATCCCGGTGCTCGGCTACCGCGGCATGAAGGAGTACGAGCTCGCCTTCGACGGCTTCGAGGTCAAGGCCGAGAACCTGCTCGGCGGCGTCGAGGGCGAGGGCTTCAAGCAGCTGATGGCGACCTTCGAATCGGCGCGCGTGCAGACCGCCGCGCGCGCCGTCGGCGTCGCCCAGAACGCCCTGGAGCTCGGCCTCGGCTACGCCCGCGAGCGCATCCAGTTCGGCAAGCCGATCCTGGCCTTCCCGCGGGTCGCCGGGAAGCTGGCCTGGATGGCGGTCGAGACCATGGTGGCGCGCCAGCTGACCCTCTTCGCAGCCCGCGAGAAGGACAGCGGCCGGCGCTGCGACATCGAGGCCGGCATGGCCAAGCTGCTCGGCGCCCGCGTCGCCTGGTCGAACGCCGACGCCGCGCTGCAGATCCACGGCGGCAACGGCTACGCCCAGGAGTACCGGATCAGCCGGGTGCTGTGCGACGCCCGCATCCTCAACGTCTTCGAGGGCGCCGCCGAGATCCAGGCCCAGGTCATCGCCCGCGGCCTGCTGGCACGCGGGCGCAACTGACCGCCGGGAGGCGGCCCCGGCTTCGTTCCCTTGACATGGCGCGCAAAAACACGCGCTTTCGTAGGGGAATGAAACGGAAGGTCGGGCGATGCGCCTCAGGCCCCTTCTGCAGGGCCTCTTGCTCCTGTTGCCGATGGCCTGCGCTCCGGCAGCCAGCGTACCCTGGTGGCCCTACGATACGCCGGCGCCGATCCTGCAGGATCCGCCGTCCTTCGGCGAGGTCCAGTTCCGTCGCTCCTGCGTCGACTCCCGCGGCTACGCTCACAGCCAGTGCGACTGCGCCCTGCGTTCGATCCGGCAGCGCTTCGACGGCAAGGACCGCAAGATCGCTCTGCTCTACCTGCAGCTCACCATGGTGGCGGAGCACGACGTCCAGGCGATCATGGCCTGGCTCGACCCCGAGGACACCGGGACCTGCCCGCCCCAGCCGGTCGGCTCGGTGGCCGGCCAGATCGGCCGCCTGCACCGGGCACCGGCCTATCTCTACGGCGTGCTGAAACTGATCGAGGTGTCGCCGGACCAGTTCGAGGACTGGGCGCACCGCGACGAGATCCAGGAAGTGCGCAATCACTGCCTGCCGCCGCCGCCCTCGATCACACATCAGGCCCAGCGGATCGAGAGCTGCATCGCCGACGCCCTGAAGATCAGGCACTGCTCGCGCTGCCACGACTACCGCGGCGTCGACCTCACACAGTGAGCCTTTGACAACTGCGATGATGCGCGACCGGGTGGGCGATCCTGTTTACAAAAAACTCGCACGCATGGCCGGACCAATTCTGTCCGTACACGCACGCAGGAATTGCCACAATTGTCAATAACTTGCCAAAAATTTTACGATTGTGCCAATGGTTGGAAATCGCGTTTGACCGGCTCGGGATACAGGTGATAGGGGGTTGTGGGCATTTTCGCCCTAGATCTGCCTCTTGACTGGACTCGGCCGCATTCATTTATTGGCCGTAATGCGCGAAGGGCGGGGTCCCTTCACAGACCCCGCCCTTGGTCCATGCAATGGACAGTCATAGCGGCCGACGTCCAGTGTATGGATCACGTCCGTAGACGTGGCAACGCACGAATCTTAGCGGTCGGTGCGCAGCCTTTCAACCTGCCGCTTTTGGAGGGAAGCCTGATGGCTCCCATTGGAACGACCGCACGTACGGGCGAACGTTGCCCTGAGTCCGGGGTCTGGAAGGTCGTTGGCACGCCGACGACGACTGCCCCGATCGCAAAGGGCAACGTGATGCCTCCCTACAACAACCGCGCGGTCACTTGGTCTCTGACCCAGTACGCGTGACGAGACGGAGAGGGCTGCTTCTGTCCGGAGCAGCCCTCTTTGCATCGGGAATTCCTTCATAAACTCAGCGGCCCATCGTCGGGATGCTCCGGCAGATCGTCGGCGGTGCGGAACCACGAGAGGCGGCTGGTCACCCAGGTATGGCGGCGCGGCGCCAGCCGCTCCGGCACGTCGAGGGTCGGCAGGTTGATGTCGAGGGTCGCTGACGGCCCGGCCGTGCGAAAGGCCAGCTGGCTGCCGCAGTCGCCGCAGAACTCGCGCCGGCCCCAGTCGGAGGAGCGGTAGATCCGCGGCCGGCCCTTGGTATAGCGGAAGGCGCCGAGCCGCACGCTGGCCCAGACCATGGCCGGCGCGCCGGACAGCCGCTGGCAGATCCGGCAGTGGCAGTAGCCGCTGTCGAGCGGCGCGGCGGTCACCTCGTAGCGCAGTGCGCCGCAGTGGCAGCCGCCGGCCAGGGGCAAGTCGACGGACGGCAGGGCACCCGACGGCGGGTCGCTGGTCATGGGCAGCCTCCGATGCGGAGCCGCCATCATGGCACAGCAAAAGCCGCGCGGCCCAGAGGCGGCGCGGCTGCCGAAGAACGCTACAGGAGGGATCCGCCAGGAAGACCGGAGGCGCGCCCGCGAGCGCGCCCGGCGGACTCAGCCCTGGCGGGCCTTGTAGCGCGGGTTCTTCTTGTTGATCACGTAGACGCGGCCCTTGCGGCGCACGAGGCGGCAATTCTTGTCGCGCATCTTCGCGGTCTTGAGCGAGTTGATGACCTTCATCGTCGTAACCCTTGCCGGCCCTGGGCCGGATCTGTCGGCTTGTCGGAAGGCGCGGTTTATATCGGCCGCCTGACGGGCTGTCAACGCGGACTGTGGCCGCTCGGCTACCAGTCGGACAGCAGCTTGTTGGCCCGCGTCGACAGCGCGTGGAAGCGGTAGATCCTGAGCTCGCCGGAATCCAGGGCCGCCTTGCGCAGGCTCCAGAACTCGGCCTCCTCCTTGACGGTCTGGGCCTGATCGGCATCGAACTTCTGCTTGCCGACGTCGGCCATGAAGCCGCTCCAGCCCTCGACCAGGGCGGCCCGGTAGTCGGCCGTCACGTCAGCGGCGACGCGCAGGTCGAGGCCGAGCTCTTTGATCGTGTCGGCATAGTCTTCCGGACTCCAGGGCTCGCCCTTGCTGGCCTCCGCGTTGCGCCACTGCTGGAAGGCGCGGCCGGCGGTCTCGCCCTTGACGAAGTCGGTGATGATCAGCTGGCCCTTGGCCTTGAGGCCGTTGGCCATGGCGGCGAGAGCGCCGAGCTTGTTGTCGACCGCGAACAGCGCCTGGCGGGCCAGGATGCAGTCGTAGCCCGCGCGCTTGATCTCAAGATTCTCCATGTCGCAGCCCGTCACCGAGGCCTTGCGCGACAGGCCGGACATCTCGGACAGCGCCGCCCCGGCCTGGGCCAGGCCGGCGTTCGGCTCGAGCGCGGTGACCCAGCTGCCGAACTCCTGGGCGATCAGGCGGGCCGAGCCGCCGAGGCCGGCGCCGATCTCGAGCACGCTCATCGATTCGTCCAGGCCGACCGGCTTGACCAGGTCGCGGGTCTGCTCGGCCTCGCCCGGGCTGTTGAAGCCCTGGCCCCAGAGCTGCTGCGCCAGCTCGATGCGCGGAGTCTCCCAGGCCAGGCGCTCGCGCTCATAGCGCACCTCGTGGCCGCTCCCGCTGTCGTCGGCGACCAGGCGGCGGTGGACCTCCAGCTCGTAGCCGTCCCACCACGCCTTGAGTCTCATGCCGAGCGGCACCTTGCCGGCGAGCTTCAATTTCCGTTGACTGTTGTCGGCAATTGCCATGCCGTTTCGCCCGCCTCACAAGGTCCTGACCCTGGCATACACTGTAAGGCGGTTATCGTGAAGCGACCGTTAACATACCTACGAAGCGACCCGGGCGCGGGGCCGCTTCACGGCGGCGATCGCAGCGCCCTGCGGAGCCTTGCCCGGCTTCCGGAATCGGCCTGGCTAGACCTCTCCACCGGCATCAACCCCTGGTCCTATCCGCTGCCGGAGATCCCGGCCGAGCGCTGGCAGCGCCTGCCGGAGGCCTCGGCCGAGACGGCCTTCGCCGAGGCGGCGCGGCACTACTACGGGCTGGCCGGCGCCGTCGGCCTGGCCGCCGCGCCGGGCTCCCAGGCGCTGATCCAGTGGCTGCCGCGCCTGCTGCCGCGCGCCGCCGTGGCGGTCGGCGGCTTCACCTATAAGGAGCACGCCCGCGCCTGGGCGGCCGCCGGCCACGACCTGCTCGCCGCCGAGGACGGCCGGATTCCGGCGGAGGCGGCGATCGTGGTGCTGGTCAACCCGAACAACCCCGACGGCACGCGGCACGCGCCGCGGCAGCTCGCGGAGCTGGCGCGCCGGCTGCACGACCGGGGCGGGCTGCTGGTCGTCGACGAAGCCTTCGCCGACCTGGCGCCGGAGCTGTCGCTGGCCGGGCAGCTGGAGACCGCGGCCGATGCCGCGGGCCTCGTCGTGCTGCGCTCCTTCGGCAAGTTCTTCGGGCTCGGCGGCCTGCGACTCGGCTGCGCCTTCGGCGACCCCACGGTGACCGCTCGCCTCGCCGAAGCGCTCGGGCCCTGGGCGCTGTCCGGCCCGGCCCTCGAGATCGCGACCCGTGCCTTCGCCGACACCGCCTGGATCGCCGCGACCCGGCAGCGGCTCCGGGAGGCCGCCCGGCGGCTCGAGGCGCTGCTGGCGGCGGCCGGGCTGGAGCCGCTCGGCGGCACCGACCTCTACCGCCTGGCCGCCCATCCCGAGGCGCCGGCGCTGTTCGAGCGGCTGTGCCGGGCCGGCATCCTGGTCCGCCGCTTTCCCGAGCGGCCGGCCTGGCTGCGCTTCGGCCTGCCGCCCGACGGCGAGGCCGAGCGGCGCCTGGCCGACACGCTCGGCGTGCCGGCCGCCGCGCCGGAGCGGCGCTGAGCCGTGGACGGGACGCGCGGCCTGCTGCTGCTCGCGGCCCTGCTGCTCGACGCCCTGGTCGGCGACCCCGACTGGCTGTGGCGCCGGCTGCCGCACCCGGTGGTGCTGCTCGGCCGGGCGGTCGCGCGGCTCGAGCGGGACCTGAACCGGCCCGGCGCCGCACCGGCCTCGGCACGGCTCGCCGGCGTCGCCGCGCTGGCGCTGCTGCTGGCCGGCGCGATCGCGGTCGGCCTTGCCGTCGAGGCCCTGGGCTGGTGGCCCCTCGAACTCGCCCTGGCCGCGGCCCTGCTCGCCCAGCGCAGCCTCTACGAGCACGTCGCCGCGGTCGCCGAGGCGCTGGGCCGCGACGGGCTCGCCGGCGGCCGTCGCGCGGTCGCGCGGATCGTCGGCCGCGATCCCGAGCGGCTCGACACGGCCGGGGTCTGCCGCGCCGCGATCGAGTCCCTGGCCGAGAACTTCTCCGACGGCATCGTCGCTCCGGCCTTCTGGTACGCCGTCGGCGGCCTGCCGGGCCTGATCGCCTACAAGGCGCTCAACACCGCCGACTCGATGATCGGCCATCGCAGCGAGCGCCATCGCCACTTCGGCTGGGCGGCGGCGCGGCTCGACGACCTCGCCAACCTGCCGGCCTCGCGGCTCTCCGCCCTGCTGGTGGCGCTCGCCCGGCCGCGCCGCCTGGCCGCCGCCCTGGCCGCGGTCGCGCGCGACGCCGGGCGCCACCGCTCGCCGAACGCCGGCTGGCCCGAGGCGGCGCTGGCCGGGGCCCTGGGCCTCGCCCTCGCCGGGCCGCGGCACTACGCGGCAGGCGCGGTCGAGGACGCCTGGATGAACGCCGGCGGCCGCCGGGAGGCCGGCCCCGGCGACATCGAGCGGGCGCTGGCGCTCTACCGGGATGCCTGCCGGCTCGGCTGGCTGCTCGCGGCCCTACTCGCAACGGCTGCCGTCCTTGTGTGAGAAGAACATCCAAAAGTCGTTGCGTTCGGGAACAATTCCGATTTTAATGATTTATTGACTGTTCTGGTTGTAAAGCATCACAGGGTGAGCCCGCGACACGTCCTCCGACGAACGGGCTCATCGTTCGGACCTTCGAGTCCGTTCCTTGTGACGCCTCCCTGTTCAACTTGCCGCCGGACCCTGTCCGGCGGCGTTTTTATCTGCTCCGTGACGGTTCAAGGGGCGGAGCTATGCGCCTCGCGCAAGAGTCCCTTGACCGCGGGGGCGCACCCTCATAGGCTTCGTCCCGGCAAGTTGACAGGGTAAGGCTTCGAATAACGAGAGGGCCGCGGGCGGCACGCCAAGCGGCCCTCCGCTTTTCCGGGCCATCGCCCTCCCCGTCCCCCGCCTTTCCCGAGCATCCCCCTGTCCCTCGGCCGATTTCCGGCTAAGGTGGCGCCGCCCCGTTCCGAGGGCTCGGACGACACCAGGCGGGATCCGCGACCGATGGCCGAAGCCAAGTTCCTGAAGCTCGACACGCTGGCGCTGCATGCCGGCCAGCGCCCCGATCCGGTGACCGGCGCCCGCGCCGTGCCGATCTACCAGACGACCTCCTACGTGTTCCAGGATGCCGACCACGCCGCCGCGCTCTTCAACCTCGAGCAGCCGGGCTACATCTACAGCCGGATCGGCAACCCCACGGTCGCCGTGCTGGAGGAGCGCATAGCGGCGCTCGACAAGGGGGTCGCCGGCATCGGCACCGCCTCCGGCCACGCCGCCCTGTTCCTGCTGGTCACCACGCTGATGGGCCAGGGCGGTCATATCGTCGCATCGGGCCGGCTCTACGGCGGCTCGGTCAACCTCTTCGTCCACACCCTGCCGCGCTTCGGCATCGAGACGACGCTGGTCGATCCGCGCGATCCCGGGGCCTTCGAGGCGGCGATCCGGCCCGAGACGCGCCTGGTCTTCGGCGAGCTGGTCGGCAATCCGGGCCTCGAGGTCATGGACCTGCCGGCGATCGCCGAGGTCGCCCACCGCCACGGCCTGCCGCTGGCCATCGACAACACCTTCCTGACGCCCTGGCTGGCGCGGCCGCTGGAGCTGGGCGCCGACCTGGTGCTGCACTCGGCGACCAAGTGGCTGGGCGGCCACGGCCTGGCGATCGGCGGCCTGCTGGTCGACGGCGGGCGTTTCGACTGGGAGGCCTCGGGGCGCTTCCCGACCCTGACCGAGCCCTACGCCGGCTACCACGGCATCGACTACGCCGAGGAGTTCGGCCCCGCCGCCTTCGCCATGCGGGCGCGCACCGAGGGCCTGCGCGACTTCGGCGCGGTGATGGCGCCGCAGACCGCCTTCTACCTGCTGCAGGGCGTCGAGACGCTGCCGCTGCGCATGGAGCGGCACATGGCCAACACCCTCAAGGTGATCGACTTCCTGCTCGCCAGCGACGCCGTCTCCTGGGTCCTGCACCCCTCGATCGCCGAGCACCCGGACCACGCCCTGGCCGAGCGCCTGCTGCCCAAGGGGGCCGGCTCGATCGTCTCCTTCGGCGTCAAGGGCGGCCGCGAGGCCGGGCGCAAGTTCATCGAGGCCTGCCGCCTGGCCTCGCATCTCGCCAACGTCGGCGACGCCAAGACCCTGGTGATCCATCCGGCCAGCACGACCCATTCGCAGATGACCGCCGAGGAGCTGACTTCGGCCGGCGTCGGCGAGGACATGATCCGCCTGTCGGTCGGCCTCGAGGATCCCGACGACATCGTCGCCGACCTCAAGCAGGCGCTGCGCGCCTCGCAGCGCTAGGAGATCCGGATCATGGAGCTGACGGTCGACGGCCGGCGGGCCTTCGCAGCCACCGGCGGACAGGCGTTCGACGCGGCCAGGGTGCAGGAGGGCCGCCCGGTCTTCCTGCTGGTGCACGGCGCCGGCATGGACCGCACGGTCTGGGCCGCCCAGAGCCGCTACCTCGCGCACCACGGCCGCGCCGTGCTGGCGGTCGACCTGCCCGGCCACGGCCGCAGCGAAGGACCGCCGCTCGCCTCGATCGGGGCGATCGCCGACTGGCTGGTCCGGCTGCTCGATGCCGCCGGCGTCCGGCAGGCCGCTCTGGTCGGCCACTCGATGGGGGCGATCGCCTGTCTGGCCGCCGCCGCGCGCCATCCGGAACGGGTCCGCGCCCTGGGCCTCTGCGGCTGCGCCGCCGCCATGCCGGTGCATCCCGACCTGCTGGCCGCCGCCGCGGCCGACGACCATGCCGCGATCGACATGATCAACGCCTGGGCGCACGGCGAGGCGAGCCACCGCGGCGGCCATCCGCAGCCCGGGACCTGGCTGATCGGCGGCGGCAACCGCCTGCTGGAGCGCGCCGCCTCCGGCGTGCTGTCCGCCGACCTGCAGGCCTGCGCCGGCTTCGCCGAGGGCGAGGCGCTGGCCGCCCGGGTCGGCTGCCCGACGGTCGTCGTGGTCGGCGAGGACGACCGCATGACCCCGGCGAAGGCCGGCCGCAGGCTGGCCGCCGCGATTCCGGGCGCCAGCGTCGCGGCGATCCCGGACTGCGGCCACATGATGATGACGGAGAAGCCGCGCGAGACGCTGGCGGCCCTGCTGACGCTCGCTTGACCGGCTGCCGCCCGGCCTCAGCGCTCGTCGCGGCTCGGCCGCGACGGCACCCGCTCCGCGACCTCCCGCGGATCGACGTCGAGGTAGTGCTCGACGGCGATCGCCTTGTCGATGGTCCGGCCGTCTCCGGCCAGCGGAAAGATCGCCGACTCGTAGGTCAGCGTCATGTCCGCGCGGGCGAGCCAGAGGATCCGTCCGAAGACCGGCGCGCGCGTCGCGAGCAGCAGCCGGTAGCCCGCCTCGAAGATCGACCGCTCCCGCGGCTCGTCGAAGCGGATCTCGTCGAGGTAGAGGCCGGTGATGTCGCGCCGCGACAGCTCGGCGATCGCCGTGCCGACCAGACGGTAGCGGACCCTCAGCGGGTCTTGCTCGATGTCCATGAGCAGGATGTTCGGCAACAGCGCCTTGATGTCGGTCGGCTCGACGTCCCGCCGGGCCGGCAGCAGGCCGTCCCGGCAGAGCGAGCGCCAGTAGGCGTGAAGCTCGCCGACGCGCTGCGAGCAGCAGACCGAGGGGTCGCTGACATAGGGCTGGAAGCCTCCGCTGGCACGGGTCATCGGCACGACGTCCCGGCCAGGACCGGCGCACGCTCTGGGCGTGGCGCCCCGGCCTTGCTATAGGCTGCCGCCACGACGCGCCCGAACGCACCGGAGGTCCAGAGCCTTGTCCCAGAAGCCGGCCGCACCCCTGTCACGCAGCGCCTATCCCCATTTCCTGCGCATCCCGACCCGCTGGAAGGACAACGATATATACGGCCACGTGAACAACGTCGTCTACTACAGCTATTTCGATACGGCGATCAACGAATGGTTGATTCGCGAGGGCGGACTCGACATCCATGGCGGGGAGACGATCGGCATCACGCCGGAAAGCTTCTGCCAGTTCCGCGCCTCCTTCAGCTTTCCGGAAGTCGTCGAGGCCGGCGTGGCGGTCGGCCGGCTGGGCCGCAGCTCGGTGACCTACCTGATCGGGCTGTTCAAGGAAGGGCTCGACGAGGCGGCGGCGACCGGCCACTTCGTCCACGTCTTCGTCGACCGCCGGACCATGCGCCCGGCCGAGGCCATGCCGGCCGGCATCCGGGCCTGCCTGGAGCGCCTGGTCATCGACTGGCCGACGGCCGAATGAAAGGAAAGCGGCCGGGCGTCGCCGCCCGGCCGCTCGATCGGCTCAGCTCGAGACCGGCGTGACTCAGGCGGCGGCCTGGTTCTCGATGGTCTTCGGCTGCTGGCGCTGGATCCGCTCGATCTCGACCGACCGCGGCTTCATCGCCTCCGGGATCTCGCGATAGAGCTCGACGTGCAGCAGGCCGTTCTCCAGCTTGGCGCCCTTGACCTGGATGTGGTCGGCCAGCTGGAAGGTCCGCTGGAAGGCGCGGGTCGCGATACCGCGATGCAGGAAGGCGGTGGGCACCTCCTCCTCGCTGGTCGCCTTGCGGCCCTCGATCAGCAGCTGGTTCTCGCGAACCGTCACCGAGAGATCCTCGTCGGCGAAGCCGGCCACCGCCATGGAGATGCGGTAGGCGTTCTCGCCGGTCTTCTCGATGTTGTAGGGCGGGTAGCTCGGCGCCTCGTCGACCCGGCCGACCGTGTCCAGGACGTTCATGAGGCGATCGAAACCGACGGTCGCGCGCAGGAGCGGCGACAGATCGTAGCTGCGCATGGCTCAATCCTCCTTAGAGAGCGATTTCACAACGGCCGCCCACCCTTCGGGTCGAGCAGCCTCGTCTGCGTGTCGTCGGCACTGGACAGCCGCTTGCGGCCTGTCCTGCCGACGCTAGATAGGTGGGGAGGCCCGCGGCCCGGTCAAGAGGTGGGAGCCGAGGCTTGAGCCCACGATGATGCTGGCGGAAAGTGCTGTTCCAACAGGATTTTAACTTTTGGCACCTATGACCGACGATCGAGATCCGCAGAACGGACCTGCCGTGCCCGCCGCCGAACCCGCCATCTCCTTCCTGGACGGCACCTACCGAGAGGCGCTCGCGCTGACCCGCGAGGCCCGGGACTACGTGCTGCACCAGGAGCGCCGCGACAAGGCCGGGCTGCCCCCGGATCAGCAGCTGGTCGCCAGCTGCGAGAGCCTGCGCCTGACCGCACGGCTGACCCAGGTCGTCTCCTGGCTGCTGGTCCAGAAGGCGGTGCAGGCCGGCGAGCTGAACCGCGAGGAGGCGGCGGCGCCGGAGCTGCGCCTCTCCGGCCGCGAGGTCTGCGCGGTCACCGAGCCCGCCGGGGCGATCGAGATGCCGAACCGCCTGGCCGAGCTGCTGGAGCGCAGCCACGCGCTCTACAGCCGCGTCGAGCGGCTCGACGCCCTGCTCGACCAGCGGGCCTGAGCAGGCCTCCGCCCCCTGCGCAAACCATGCATCGGGCGCATGGCTTGTCGCCCACCCATTCCGAAAACACGCTGCTGGCCGGGCCGCCCGCGTGCCACCTGAAGCGCTGACGACGCCGTCCCGGCGCCGACGCAGGGGGGAGTCCGCCGTGCCCGCCATCGTTGCCTTGGTCCGTCGTCGCCGCGCCGGGCGAAGCGGCCGCCTCGGGCTCGGCCCGCTGATCGCCGTCCTGGCGACCTTCCTGCTGGTCGCGCTGGTCGTCGGCAGCCTGGCGGCGGGCGTGGTCTGGGGCATCGCCGGCCTGCTGCACCTGCCCCGCGCGGCGATCTATGCGGCCTTGGGCGCCAGCGGCACGATCGCGGTCCACCTCGCCGCCAGGACCGCGCAACGCTCCCGGCCGACCGGAGGGCCGCTGGACGGAGCACCGGCCGATCCGGAGCCGGAGCGGCCGCGGCTCGTCGCCTGACCGGCACGACGCGGACACGACAAAAGGCGCCGCCGTGGTCACGGCAGCGCCCCTGCGAAACGGACCCGGAAGGGTCGTTAGCTCTTCAGGCCGAAGCCGGCGAACTTCTTGTTGAACTTCGCCATCTGGCCGCCGCGGTCGGAGACGCGGTGGACGCCGGTCCAGGCCGGATGCGTCTTGACGTCGATGTCGAGACGCAGCGTGTCGCCTTCCTTGCCGTAGGTCGACCGCATCTTCATCTCGGTCCCGTCGGTCTGCACCACGAGGATGTCGTGGTACTCCGGGTGAATGTCCTTCTTCATCGCTGGCTCGCTCCCGGTGCCGGCCCCTTCGAAAGGCCCAGGCACCTCGTGACCGGTCTGACGCCCGCCTCGCAGGCCGGCCGCGGGTCTGACGACCCCCGCCGCGCGCGATCGGGCAGTTGGAAGGCGCGGGGTATAGCCGAGCCGGCCCGGCAAGGCAAGAGCCGGCGCTCGCCAAATTCGGAGCGTCGCCGCCGGCCGGGCGCGGCATGCCGTCCCTTGCCCCGGCCCGGCAACTATGCTTGGTCAGAAGCGGCCGCATCGGAGATATGATGATCGGCCCGTCGCCGTCGCCCGGGACAGCGGGCGCAGGACGGCGGCGGGCCGATTCTGCGTGAGTGCGGGCGGGGCCGTCCGGACGGGGGCGGCGGGCGAGCATCAGAGGTGAAAGAGTCCAGAGCGACCGAACGATGAACCGACAAGAATTGCGTGCCGCCGTGTCCCTCGCCGGGGTGTTCTCCGTCCGGCTGCTCGGGCTGTTCATGATCTATCCGGTCTTCGCGGCCTATGCGCGCAACCTGAGCGGCGCGACGCCCTTCCTGATCGGCCTGGCGCTCGGCGCCTACGGCCTCAGCCAGGGCCTGCTGCAGATCCCCTTCGGCCTGCTGTCCGACCGCGTCGGCCGCAAGACCATGATCGTCATCGGCCTCGGCCTCTTCGCGCTGGGCAGCGCGGTCGCCGCGCTCTCGACCTCGATCGAGGGCGTGCTGATCGGCCGCGTGCTGCAGGGCACCGGCGCGGTCGGCTCGGTGATCCTGGCGCTGGTCGCCGACCTGACCCGGGAGGAGAGCCGGACCAGGGCGATGGCGCTGGTCGGCATCACCATCGGCTTCTCCTTCATGGTGGCGCTGGTCGTCGGGCCGATCCTGTCGGGCCTGGTCGGCGTGCCGGGCATCTTCTGGCTGATGGTCGGTCTCGCCGCGCTCGGCGTCGCCATCGTGCTCTGGGCCGTGCCGACGCCGCGCCGCGTCCAGGCGCATCGCGACGCCGAGACGGTGCCGGCGCTGCTGCTCTCGGTGCTGCGCAACCGCGACCTGCTGCGCCTCGACTTCGGCATCTTCGCGCTGCACGCGATCCTGACCTCGAGCTTCCTGGTGGTGCCCCACCTGCTGCGCGGCAGCCTGGCGTTGCCGGCCGAGCGCCAGTGGGTCGCCTACCTGCCGATCCTGGTCGTCTCGGTGCTGCTGATGGTGCCGGCCGTCGCCTTCGCCGAGCGCCAGCGGCGCATGAAGCCGGTCTTCGTCGGCGCGGTCGCCCTGCTGGCCGCCAGCCAGGCCGCCCTGCTGCTGATCGCGCCCGGCGACCCGGTCGCCGTCGTCGCCGCGATCATCGCCTTCTTCGCCGCCTTCAACACCATGGAGGCGACACTGCCCTCGCTGGTCACCAAGGCCGCCCCGGCCGGCGCCAAGGGCACGGCGACCGGCGTCTACTCGAGCGCCCAGTTCGTCGGCATCTTCGTCGGCGGCGCGGGCGGCGGCTGGGCGCACCAGGCGGCCGGCGCCGAGGGCGTCTTCGTCTTCGCCCTGGCCTTCGCCCTGCTCTGGCTGCTGGTCGCCGCGACCATGCCGAAGCCGGCGCCCTACTCGACCCGGCTGGCGCGCATCGGCGAGGTCAGCGGCGCCGAGGCCGACGCCCTGGTCGCCCGCCTCGCGGGCCTCGCCGGCGTCGTCGACGTGGTCGTCGTCGCCGAGGAGCACGTCGCCTACCTCAAGGTCGATTCGCGGACCTTCGACGCCGCCGACCTGGAGGCCGCCCTGGGCCGCGTCCAGCCGGCCTGAGCCAGGGCGCGGAAGCCGTCAGACCCTGTCGTAGCCGCAGCTGCGGAAGAAGGCGGCAACTTCTTCGGTCAGGAAGCCCTCGCCGGTCGCGAGCTGCGGCAGGTCGAACCCGCCGCCGGTGTTGATCTCGATCAGCACCGGTCCTTCGCCGGTGACCGCTATGTCCATCGACTGGTAGCGGAGCGGCCGGAAGATCGGTGCACAGGTCTCGGCCAGGCCGAGCACCGCATCCCACATCGGCACGGTCCGTCCGGTCAGGGGACGACCGGTCTCGGGATGGCTCTCGTAGTCGGTCGTGCCGAGCGCGTCCTTGCTGCGCGCCGTCCGGATCAGCCCGCTCGCCGGGTCGAGCCCGCAGGCGAGGTTGCGCGGCCGCCAGAAGTTGTCCGCGAGGTTGCCTGCCGCGGGCAGCTTCAGCACCGCGAACGGCACGCGCACACCCTGGTCGGTCATCAGGATGCACAGGCGCACGGTCGCGAGGCTTTCGGTGTAGTCGTCGAAGAAGGCGTGGTTGCGCTGCGCCGGCTGGAGCAGATAGGGCACGTCGCCGATGAAGCGCTCCAGCAAGGTGTCGTAGTCGAGCCAGCCCTCGCCCTTGAGGTGGATGCGCGATCCTTCTGCCTCGAGGGCGAGGAAGGCGCCGTAGCTGCCGATGCCGCGGTTCTCCTTGCCGAAGAAGGGCAGCGTGCCCGGAATCGCCGCGAAGGCGCGCAGCTCCTCCGCCGTCGCGATCCTGCGGGTACCGGGATAGGCGCGGTTGCTGCGGTCGATGACGCCGAGCGTCTCCGGGATGGCCACGGCCGAGCGCTCCAGGAGGTGGGAGCAGAGCCACTTGTCCTCCGTCGTCGCCTGCCAGGTCATGTCGCAGCAGCGATGCGTGATCGGCCAGTGAAGCGTGTCGCTGAGGAAGCGCTCCTGCTGCTCCCGGCCGTAGCGGTCGGTCCGGTAGACGCCGTACTGCACGTACTCCGGCAGGGTCAGCCTGCCGCGCGCGCGGCGCAGCCGGTTGAACTCCCGCGACAGCTCGAAGGCGCCGCGACCGCTCGCCCGGCTGGCATGGCGCAGGTAGTCCGCCTTGCCGGGGGCCTTGCTCTCGCCCGGCTTGCCGTCGCGCGCCTGCCGGTCGCGCAGGGTCGCGTTCATCTCGATCACCGCCATCACGCCCTCCCGCCACGGTATCGGCCCCGACGCACCGCGTCCGGGCCGTGGCCGAAGTCTAGCGAGCCAAGACTTTATGAACCCCTAAGCGGAATAAATAAAATGCCGCGGAACTCTGAAAGAAAATGCATCGAATTTCCAAGTATCGTTAGGAAATTGTCGACGAAGACGCGCGTCTACTGAAGGAAAGGCCGCAGGGCCGAAGGGCATCCGCTCGAAAGGAAGGCAACGGATGACGAGCGAGAGCAGGGCGGTGCTGCCGCCGGCCGGCATGCTGTCCCAGGCGCGGGCTGAGCCCCCCCGGCAGGCGGCCGGGCAGGCGGCGTCCGGTCGCGCGATCGTGCACCCGCTCGTCGACTTCCTGTGCCTCGGCGGCGGGTCGCTGCTCGTGCTGCCCCTGGTCATGGCGGCGCCGGCGAGCGCCGTGCCGGCGCTCGTCGCGCTGATGTGGATGCTGGCCGACGTCCTCAACCACCCGCACTTCGCGGCCAGCTACCAGATCTTCTACCGCGGCTATCGAGAGAAGGCCTTCGGCGGCACCCTGCCGCGCCCGCTGCGCCGGCGCTATCTCGTCGCCGGGATCGCCGTGCCCGCCGTCCTGGCCGGATGGATCGCGGCCAGCTTCCTGGCGGGAAGCGCCTATCTGCTGGGGCTCGCCGGGAACCTGATGCTGCTGCTGGTCGGCTGGCACTACGTCAAGCAGGGCTACGGCATGCTGATGGTCGATGCCGTCTACCGGCGCCGCTTCTTCGGCCGCGCCGAGAAGAGGGTCCTGCTCTGGAACGCCTATGCCTGCTGGATCCTGTTCTGGCTCGCCATGAACGCGGCGGTCGCCGAGCGCAAGATGTGGGGCATCAGCTACTATGCCGTCGAGGTACCGCACGCGCTGCTGCTGCTGGCCTTCTGCGCGGCCGTGGCGACGACGACGATGACGCTGGTGATCTTCGCCCGGCGGCTGCTCGGGGGCGGCGGGCTGCCGGTCAATGGCGCCGTCGCCTACCTGACCACGCTCTATGCCTGGGCCCTGGCGCGCTTCAACCCGCTCACGATCCTCTTCGTGCCGGCCCTCCACTCGCTGCAGTACCTGACCATCGTCTGGCGCTTCGAGAAGAACCGGGCGGCGCTGCGCGCTGCGGCGGGGGCCGCGCCGCAGGGCACCGGGGCAAGCGACGCGCGGAACGGGCGCCGGCAGGTCCTGCTGGCCCTTGCCCGCTTCGGCGCACTGGCGGCGGTGATGGGCCTCGCCGGCTTCTGGTGGCTGCCGCGCCTGCTCGGCGGCAGCGTCGGCTACGATCACGAGCAGCTCGGCGGCACGGCCTTCATGTTCGCCTTCTGGATCTTCATCAACGTCCACCACTACTTCATCGACAACGTCATCTGGCGCAGCGACAACCCCGAGACCGCGAAGGCCCTGTTCGGCACCGGGCGGTAGGGCGGCGGTCCGTCCGGCCGCGCCCACGTCGCGGGGTCGCGCCCGGATCGGCAGGAGCGCTCTCGCCGATCAACGGCAGTAGGTCGAGCCAGATCGGCCGTCGCTGCAGCCGGGACGGCAGTCGCCGTGGCTCTGGCACAGGGAGCGGCCCCACTCTGCGACCGCCCGCTCCAGGTCCAGCGTCGAGCAGCCCGCCAGCAGCACGGCGGCGAGCAGCAGCAACGCGAGTTGCCTAGTCATCGGCAGCCTCCCGGGCGGCGGGCGGATGATAGGCGAGCAGGTCTCCCGGCTGGCAGTCCAGCACGGCGCAGATCCGTTCCAGCGTCGCGAAGCGCAGGCCTTTCACCTTGCCCTGCTTGAGCAATGACAGGTTCGCCTCGGTGATGCCGACCGCCTCCGCCAGGTCCTTCGAGCGCATCTTGCGCCGTGCCAGCATGACGTCGAGCGTGACCACGATCGGCACGGTCAGACGAAGCTCGCGTTCTCGTCGGCGAGCCGGCTCGCCTCGCGCATGACCCGGCCGATCACCAGGAGCACCAGCCCGATCGCCAGCGCACCAAGCTCACCGGTACCGAGCGAGAGCGCAAGCGCGCGCTGACCCGGCGGGTTGCCGAGGGTGAGGATCGCGCCGGCCGCGCCGTTGGCGAGCGGCTGGAGCAGGGCCCAGACCAGGACCGCGCGGGCGAAGCCAGACAGGCAGAGCGCGGCGTCAACCGAGAAGACCTCGCCCTGGGCATAGTGCAGGAACAGGCGGCGCAGACGATGGACACCCCACAGCAGGACGACGAGCGGCAGCAGCAGCACCAGCCAGCCAGCTACCATCAGCCCCGGCTCCGGCTCGGCCGGAATCGGCAGGATCGCGAAGGGCGGCCAGGTCCGCTTCAGCTCGGGCAGCGCCAGCCAGGCGCCGGTCAGCAGCAGGGGCAGCGCGATCATGGCCGCGAGACAGGCAAGGGCCATCGCGCGGCCCATACGGCGGATTGCGGCGAGATCGGACAAGGCCAGGGTCCTCCGGCTGGATCGACAGCCGAGACGCTAGCAGGAATTTATCGTTTTACAATAATTTCTTTTCGCAGTGCGATGACTAGCGCTCGGTCAGCTTGAACTCGATGCGGCGGTTGCGGCGGAAGGCCTCTTCGCTGTTGCCGGTATCGATCGGCTGGTACTGGCCGAAGCCGGCCGCGACCAGGCGGTTCGGCGGGATGCCTTCGTCGATCAGCACCTTGACCACGGCGATGGCGCGCGCCGAGGAGAGCTCCCAGTTCGACGGGAACTCCGGGGTCGAGATCGGCCGGATGTCGGTATGGCCGTCGACGCGCAGCACCCAGTCGATGTCCGACGGAATCTTCGCCGCGACCTCGCGCAGCAGGCCGGCCAGCTCGGCGATCTGGGTCCGGCCCTCGGGCTCGAGGGTCGCCGAGCCGGTCGGGAACAGCACCTCGGCCTGGAACACGAAGCGGTCGCCGACGATGCGGATGTTCTGGTTGTCGCCGAGGATCTCGCGCAGCCGGCCGAAGAACTCCGAGCGATAGCGGGCCAGCTCCTGGACCTTAGTCGCCAGCGCCGCGTTCAGCCGCTTGCCGAGGTCGAGGATCTGGGCCTGCTGGGTCTCGTTCTTGTGCTCGCTGTCCTCGAGCAGGGCATTGAGCTCGCCGAGGCGGCGGCGCAGCGAGGCGAGCTGGGCGTTGAGCAGCGATACCTGGCGCCGCGCCTCCTCAGACAGCGACTGCTGCTCGAGGGCGAAGTCCTCCGACGTCGACAGGCGCTTCTCGATGATCTCGAGCTGGCTGGCCAGCTTCTGCTTGTCGAGCTCGCTGCTGTCCAGCTTCTCCTTCAGGCCCTTGGACTGCTCGGCGAGCGCCTCCAGGGCCTTCTGGCGCTTGGCCAGCTCGGAGTCGAGCTCGTCGCGCAGGTCCTTGAGGGTCGCCAGCTCGGCGAGCTGCGCCTCGATCTTCTCCTTGTCGGCCTGGATCGTCGAATAGGCCTGCTTCAGGTTCCTGGCCTGCTCGTCGTTGACCGACTGGACCTGCTGCAGCTGGTTGCGCAGGGCGTCGCCGGTCTCCAGCGCCTTGGCCAGGTCGCCCTCCTGGCCCTTGTCCTGCTTCTGCAGGGCGGCGAGCTGGCTGGCCAGGCGGTCGCGCGCCTGGGAGGCCGCGGCGAGCTCTGCGTTCAGCTGGTCGCGCTTGTCGGTCAGGCTGCGCAGCTGCGTCTGCAGGTCGTCGCGCGCCTCCAGCGAGGTCTGCAGCTCGCTCGACAGCTGGGCGATGTTGATGCGCAGGTCGGCGTTGGCGTTGCGCTCCAGGATCAGCAGCTGGTTGGCCTCGCCGAGGTCGCGGTTCGCCTTGCTGAGCTGCTGGTCGCGGCCGGACAGCGCCACCGACAGGTAGTACTGCGCGATCATGAAGACCATGAGCACGAAGATGACGACCATGACCAGGGTCGAGAGGCCGTCGACGAAGCCCGGCCAGATGTTGACGCTGCGGTTCCGGCTGGTGCGCCCGAGCGTGTACATCCTCTAGCGTCCCGGAAGCGGGGCCATCTAGCTCTCCGCTTCCTCCGCCAGGGCGGCGATGGTGCGCGCCAGCAGACGGATCTCGCTGCGGATCTGCTCGACCGTGTGGTCGCGGTTGACCGACAGCTCGCCGGCGATCCGGGCGAGATTCATGTTCATCGAGCGGATGTGGTCCTTGGTCGCGTCGTCCAGGCCGCCGGCCTGGAAGTTCGCCTCGGCGAGCTGGCCCAGGATCGGGCGCAGCGCGCTGTGCGTCTCGGCCAGGCGGCGCAGCACCTCCTGCTCGGTGCGCATCTGGTCGGTCATCAGGCTCATGCGCTCGGTCAGCTGCGCCAGGTTGCGGTTCGCCTCCTGGCGATCCTCCTCGCCGCGCTCGATGGTCCGCTGCAGGCCGTCCAGGCTGTCCGCGGTCTGCTCGAGCAGGGCCGAGAGATAGGCCGGCACCGAGCCGCCCTCGCTGTCGCCGCCCGCCGGGCCGCCGCCGCTGAGGCGGGTGATGCCGGACAGCCACTCCTCGAGCTCGTTCATGAAGCGGTTGTGGGCCTGGCCGGCCTGCAGCTCCAGGAAGCCGAGCACCAGCGAGCCGGTCAGCCCGAACAGCGACGAGGAGAAGGCCGTGCCCATGCCGCCCAGCGGCCGCTGCAGGCCGGTCTGCAGCTGCTGGAACATGCTCGCCGGGTCGCTGCCGGCGGTCGCCAGGCTGCCGATCGTCTGGCCGACCGAGTTGACCGTCTCGACCAGGCCCCAGAAGGTGCCGAGCAGGCCGAGGAAGATCAGCAGTCCGACCAGGTAGCGCGAGATGTCGTGGCTCTCGTCGATGCGCGAGCGGATCGCGTCGACCAGGGTGCGCATCGACAGGGTCGAGAGGGTCAGGCGGCCTTTGCGCTCGCGCAGCATCTTGGCCATCGGGCCGAGCAGGTGCGGCCCGCGCCGCTCCCGGCCCTCGCCGGGGAAGATCAGGCCGCCGCTCGACTCCTGCTTCAGCCGCTCCAGGTAGTCGATCTCGCTCCGCAGCAGCAGCACCTGGCGGAAGGAGTAGACCACGCCGAGCAGCGCGACGCCGAGGATCATGCCGTTGAGCACGGGATTGGCCATGAACGGCGCGGTCAGGCGCGGCGCCAGCACGGCGCCGGCGATCAGCACCAGCACCAGGAACACCGACATGCGGATCAGGTAGGTCTGCGGCCGGGTCATCTCGACGCTACGCTGCCTTCCTCGGGGCCCGCGGCGCCGCGCGGGTCGTCGCCGGCGGCCCGGTCAGGCCCGCCCGACGCCTCATCGACGCGCCGCGAGGATGTCGACACGGTCGGCCGGCCCGTCGCCGCTCTTGTTGCCCTGGGCGCGCACGTCCATGCGCCGCGAGCCGATGCCCGCGTCGACCAGGAACTTGCGGACCGAGAGCGCGCGCGCCAGCGACAGGCGGCGGGCCTTCAGCACCTCGCTGTCCGAGCCGGCGGCGTAGGCCAGCAGCTGGATCCGCGCGTCCGGATTGGCCTCGAGATAGTCGACGACCTTCTTCAGCTGGTCCTTGGCGTCGGCGTTGAGATCGTCGGACTCGGCCGCGAAGTCGAGCCGGGCGAGCTGCTGTTCGGCGGGCGTCTCGGTCGCGGGGGGCAGGGCCGAGGTCTGGGTCTGGGGCACGCTCTGGGTCGCCGGCGGCGGCGCGGGCGGCTCGGCCGTCGCGGTCCTGGTCTCGCTCTCCGGCTTGGCCGGCGCTTCGGCCATCGTGCTGCTCGGCGCCGCCGCGGGAGGTGGCGGCGGCGGGCTGGCGCTGCTCGTCGCGCTCGAGGGGCTCGGCGGCGGGGGCGGCGGCGGAGGCGGCGGCACGGCGCCCGACGACGAGCCGCTGCTCGACCTGCTCGCGGCACTGCTCGAGCGGCTGGTCCCGGTGCTTCCCGAGCCCGGGCTGCCCGAGCCCGGGCTGCCCGAGGCCATGCTGCTCGAGCTCATCGGGCTCGATGCGGTCGCGCTCGGCGCCGTCGTCGCGCCGGCGCCGCTCGGCGCCTCGGTTGGCGCGGCCTCGGCGCTGCGCTCGCTGCTGGCGATCATCGGCGGCGGAGGCGGAGGCGGAGGCGCGACGCGCGCCGCCGTCGAGGGCGACGACAGGCTGCGGCTCTCGCTCAGGCTGGTGCCGCTGCTCGGCTCGGGCGGCGTCGTCCGCTGCAGCGAGACCGGCGGGCTCGGCGGGCCGTTCGGCACGCTCGTCGCCACCTGCGCCTGAGGCGCCGGCTGGGCGGCGCGCGCCATCACCGGCGGCTGCAGCAGCGGTGTCGGATGGACGCCCTGGTAGGGGCCGGCGGGTGCGCCGTAGGGCGGCACGTAGGCCTGCTGGTAGGGCGCCTGTCCATAGGGCGCCTGCGCGTAGGGCTGGCCGTAGGGCGGGACGGCGGCCTGCGGGTAGCCCGGTGCCGGATAGGCGCCATAGGCCGGCGCGCGGGCGACGAACTCGGAGCTCGGCGCCCGCTGCGGCGGGAACAGCAGCGGTCCGCTCGGCTGCGGGAAGGGGCTCGGCTGCGTCGGATAGGGCGCGCGCGGATAGGCCGGCTGGTACCCCGGATAGGCGCCGGGCGCCGCATAGGGCGCGGTGTAGGGCTGGCCGTAGGGCACCTGACCGTAGGGCACGGCGGCGCCGGGCCCGAGCTGGCCGAGCACGTTGGGATCGACGTAGACGTCGCTGGGCGCCAGGTTCTGCGCGGCGGCGCGGTCCTGCCAGGCCGGCGCCGCGAACAGCGCTGCCGCAGCGACGCCGAGGGCGAGCAGCTTCCGGCGCCAGGCGAGGCGGTGCGCGCTGCCGGTCAGGCGATTGGTCCTCAAGAGCTGGATCCTCGGCCGATTCGTCACGCGGCGTCCCCGTTTCGCGCCCCCGGATTCACGGCCGACAGACTAGGCCGAATCGGCCGTGAGCGACAACCGCTTTGCCAGCGACCGATACGCCCCCCGATCGTGGCGCCAGGACGCCTTGCGGGCAGGCGCTGCCACGGCGCGTTAACTCGGGCCCCGGACCGCGGAGCGACGGCGCCCACCCGCGAGGATGGCGGCGAAGCCGTTGAGCGATGGTTAACACCGCCGCGCCGCCTGCCGGGCGCGGCTCAGCGCTTCTGGGCGCCGCCGACCAGCTTGGCCAGGCTGCGGTGCAGATGCTCGTTGGCGGCCAGCACGGTATGGCCCTCGAGCGAGACGCTGCGGCCCTCGATGTCGGTGACGATGCCGCCGGCCTCGCGCACCAGCAGGATGCCGCCCGCGAAGTCCCAGGGTGACAGGCCCTGCTCCCAGAAGCCGTCGAAGCGGCCGGCCGCGACGTAGGCCAGGTCCAGCGAGGCGACGCCCCAGCGCCGCACGCCGGCCGAGTTCTGCATGACCGCGGTCAGCTCGCGCAGGAACACGCCGTCGTCCTTCTTCGAGCCGAGGAAGGGGATGCCGGTAGCGAACAGGCTGTCCGAGAGGTTGCGCCGCGACGAGACGCGCAGGCGGCGGTCGTTGAGAAAGGCGCCGCCGCCCTTCTCCGCCCAGAACAGCTCGTCCTTGATCGGATCGTAGACGACGGCGGCGATCACCTCGTCGCGCTCGGCGAGACCGATCGAGATGGCGAAGTGCGGCAGGCCGTGCAGGAAGTTGCTGGTGCCGTCGAGGGGATCGACGATCCAGCGCCGCTCGCAGCCGGGCTGCGGGTCGGTGCCCCCCGACTCCTCCATCAGGAAGCCGTAGTCGGGCCGGGCGCGCGACAGCTCGTTGCGCAGCACCTGCTCGGCCTTGGTGTCGGCGGCCGAGACGAAGTCGGCGGGCCCCTTCTTGGAGACCTGCAGGTTCTCGACCTCGCCGAAGTCGCGCTTCAGGCCGCGCGCCGCCTGGTTGACGGCGCGGACCATGACGTTGATCAGAGCGGAACGGACTGCCATGACACGTGCGGGGACCGGCGCGCCAGGGCGGCCGGAGCTCCCGGACTCTCCTTCCTGTTAGTCCTTGGCGCGCTCGACGTAGGAGCTGTCGGCGGTGTTGACGACGATGCGCGTGCCGGATTCGACGTGCGGCGGCACCATGACGCGCACGCCGTTGGCCAGGATCGCCGGCTTGTAGGAGCTGGAGGCCGTCTGGCCCTTCACGACCGGCTCGGCCTCGACGATCTCCTCGACCACGGTCTCGGGCAGCGACACCGAGATCGGCTCGTCCTCGTACATCTCCATGGTCACGGTCATGCCCTCGCGCAGGAAGGGCAGCGGCTCGCCGACCAGGTCGGCGGCGACGGTGATCTGCTCGTAGGTCTCGTTGTTCATGAAGGTCAGCAGGTCGCCCTCGGCGAAGAGGAACTGGTACTGGACCTCGTCCATGCGGGCGCGCTCGACCGTGTCCGCGGCGCGGAAGCGCTCGTTGAGCTTGGTGCCGTCGCGCACGTCCTTCAGCTCGACCTGCAGGAAGGCGCCGCCCTTGCCGGGCTTGACGTGCTGGATCTTGACGGCGCGCCAGAGGCGGCCGTTGTGCTCGATGAGGTTGCCGGGTCGGATGGCGTTGCCGTTGATCTTCATGGCGGTCTTGCTCGCAGGTTTCACTTGCGCCGGGCAGCGGCGACGCACGACAGGTGGGGGTGCGGGGGCCGGATCTGCAACAGCGCGCTAGCGGGAGAAGGCGCGCGGGTTATAGCGGCGCGGGCGGGCCGGAGCAAGCCGGGCCGGCCGGCGGCCCGGCCGCTAGGAGGCGCGGCGCACCGGCACGAAGCGCATCGTGAAGTGCTGCCAGAGATCGTAGGACTCGCGCGGCAGGTCGAAGGGGCTGCAGTCGGTCAGCGCCTGGCGCGCCGCGAGCGCAAAATCCTTGAAGCCGGCGTCCGAGACCATGCGGCCGGGCTGCTTGATCAGCGCCTTCAGCAGCTGGCCCTTCGTATCGAAGGCGACGTCGATGTCGACCCGGAAGCGGCGCGACGCGCTCTCGCTGCCGACCGTCCAGCAGCGGGCGATCTGCCGGCGCACCGCGCGGATCACCGCCCAGAGCTCCGGGTGCTCCTCGGCCTGCAGACTCTCGTCCCGCAGCGCGTCGAGGCGCGCGAGCAGCGATTCCGGGGAGTCGGGAGCGGTCGCGCCCCGGGGCGCGCGCTTCGCGGCAGGCCGGGCGGTCGCCGCGGCCGGCGGCGGCTGGTCCGTCGCGGCAGCCTCGGCGAGCACGGACCGAGCCGGCGGCTCCGGCAGGTCGGACGGCTTCGGCGGCGCCGGCGCCGGTCTCTCGGCGCGCGCCAGCTCCTGCGCCGGAACGGCGGCGTCGGGCGCCGCCGCGACGACCTCGCCCGGCCGGCTGTCCTCGATCGCCTCCGGCTCGACGGCCGCCAGCGCTTCCGTCACCGTCAGCGGCGCCTCCGCGGCCTCGGCCGGCGTGTCGGACGAGACCGCGGGCGGCGGTCCGACCGAGCCGGCGACCGCGACCGCCACCTCCGACGGTGTCTCGGCCGGCGTCACCGGCTCGCTGACCCTGGCCTCGGCCGATGGCGCCAGCGCTTCGACCGGCTCGACCGCAGGCAAGGGCGCCGACTCGCCGCGTGCCGTCGGCTCCGGCCGGCTCTCCTCGACGCGATCCGGCTCGGCCGCGGCCAGCGCCTCCGGCAAAGGCACCTCGGGAGCCTCGACCGACGTCTCGCCAGCCACGATCCGGGCCGGTTCGGCCGGCTCGGCCACGACCGGCGCCTCGGGCGCCGTCGAAGGCATCTCCAGGGCCTCGATCGGCGTGTCGGGCGTGACGTCGGGCGGCGGCCCGATCGACGCGGCCACCTCGGCCGCCACCTCGGGTGCCGCCGCCGGCTCGCCGGCTACGGCCTCGGCCGGCTGGTCCGCCGGAACCGGGACGGCAGCGTCCGCCGGCGCGTCTGCAGCGGGCGAAACCGCCGCAGCCGGCGCATCAGCGG
This sequence comes from Tistlia consotensis USBA 355, assembly GCF_900177295.1. Classification (GTDB taxonomy): domain Bacteria; phylum Pseudomonadota; class Alphaproteobacteria; order Kiloniellales; family DSM-21159; genus Tistlia; species Tistlia consotensis. The sequence goes on along the minus strand of NZ_FWZX01000011.1, from coordinate 72,737 downwards.
GCTGCAGCACCTCCGGCGCCTCGGCTTCTGCCGTCTGCCCCGCGACGCCCGTCGCCGGCTCCGAAGGCGCGAGCATGGCCAGCTCGACGACGACCGCCGGCGGTTCGGGCGCCGGCCGGTCCGGCGCGAAGCGCAGCAGCGCCGCGAAGACCGCGAGGTGGATCGCCAGGGAGCCGACCAGCGCCACGGTCAGGGCGGAGCCGTCGCCGCCGGCCCGTGACGGGCGCGTCAGGCCGCGGCGCACCGGCGTCATCGGCCGCGCCCCGGGTAGACCTCGATGACCAGCTTCTCGCTCGGCACGCCCGCCGCCTCGAGCAGCTGCGCCACGGAGACGTCCTTGGCCTGGGCGAACAGCTGGTCGCCGGCCGTGAAGTCGCCTTCGGCGTAGGCCTCGAAGATGCGGGCGCTCTCGGCAGTGTCGGCGAGCTGGTAGCGCGCCCGGAAGGTCTGCCAGGCCGCCACCGAATCGAGGCAGGGGCGCACGCCGTAGGGATTGAGCGAGCAGTCGCCGGCCTCGCCGGGCGAAGCGGGGCGCAGGCCGGCGACCGCCGCGTCACGGCCGATCGTGGTGGTCGGCTCGTCGTAGTGCGGGATCGGCTTGTTGCTGGCGAGCGCGTAGATGGTGTCGCCGCGCCGGAAATCGCCGACGGCATAGGCGGCGAACATCTGGGCGGTCGCCGCCCCTTCCGGCAGGCCGTGGCTCGCGATGAAGCTGTGGTAGACCCGATCGATCTCGGGGCAGGGCTTGGTTCCGTAGGCGTCGAGGTCGCAGGGATTCTCCATGTTGGTCTGGTAGCGCCCGAGGTTGAGGGCATCGACCTCGGCCTGCAGCTCGTAGACGCTCTCGGTGACCGGCGGCGGCTCGCCGAGGGCGGAGGCGAGCAGACGCTCGCCGATGCGCACGTCCTCCTGGGCGAAGGCCTCGAAGATCTCCGCGCTCTCCCGGTTCTTCGGCAGGCCGTAGATCTCGGAGAACTCGGTCCAGCGCCTGGCCGTGTCGAGACAGGGATTGGGGGCGAAGTAGTTGTAGACGCAACGCTGGCCGCCGCGGCCGTCGTCGTCGACGACGCCCGGCTGCCTGGCCGGCGGCTTGCCGTGGCCGACCAGCTTCAGCTCGCCGCCCTGCCACTGGAACTCGAAGAGCAGGCGCCCCAGCGTGGCGTCCCAGGCGGCCTTGCCGGCCGTGATGCGTCCGATCAGGAAGACCCGGTCGCCGTCGAAACGCTGCAGGGTCCAGAAGGCGGACAGCACCTTGGTCAGGCCGGTGGTCACGCCGCGGACCAGGCCGTGCTCGCGGTTGTAGTCCTGCAGCTGGTCCTGGAGGTCGCTGGCGTGGCTCGAGACGTAGGCCTCGATCTCGGCCTGGGAGCGCAAAGGCGGCTGGGCCGCCTCGCCGCTCGCCGCGAGACAGAGGATCGCCAGCACCGCCGCCAGCAAGCAGGAAATGGTACTGACAGGAGCCATGGCCCGCCCCCAGCCGAGGTCGGCGAAAATCCTACGGCCAAACCGTCCGGGCAACAACTCCGGGTGTCGCCGGCAGCCGGGCTAACTAGCGCCGCCCGACAGAAGACCGCTGGCGCCGATGCCGTCGAAGACGAACTGCACGGCAAGGGCGGCGAGCAGGATGCCGGCGACGCGCGAGACGACGTGCAGGGCCGTGACGCCGATCAGCTTCTGCACCTGGGTCGCGGTCAGCAGCAGCGCCAGGGTCAGCAGCATCACCGCCAGCATGGCGCCGACCACCGCGGCGATCCGCGTCGCGTCGCCCTGCGCCTGGGCGACCAGCAGGATCGCGGCGCCGATCGCGCCGGGCCCGGCGATCAGCGGCATGGCCAGCGGAAAGACCGCGATGTCGCGCTTGCCCTCGGCCTCGGCGACTTCGTCGCGGGTCGTGGTGGTGCCGCCGGAGGAGCGGGCGAAGACCAGGTCGACGGCGATCAGCAGCAGCAGGATGCCGCCGGCGGTGCGCAGCGCCGGCAGCGAGATGCCGAAGGCGGCCAGCACCGGCTTCCCGAACAGCGCGAAGAACAGCAGGATGCCGCTGGCGACGGCGACGCCCCGGATCGCCATGGCCCGGCGCTCGCGCGGCCGGTGCTCGTTGGTCAGGCCGGCGAACAGCACCGCGACGTCGAGCGGGCCGACGGTCGCGAAGAAGGTCGCCAGGGCCACCAGGGCCGTCTCACGCATCTTGGGAATCCCCCCGGGGAGCGGGGCGCGCCCGCACCCCGCGTCCATCAGCCGGGCCCAGCCTCGGGCCGATCGGCCTCCGGGTCAACCCGCGCGCCCGGCGGACCTGCGCGGCGGACCTGCGCGGCGGACCTGCGCGGCGGCCCGGCGGCCGCGGCACGGCTCAGGCGTCGATCGCCGCCTGGACCCCGGCGACGAGCGCCGCCGGATCGGCCGCCTGCCACAGCGCCGGCGCCAGGGCGATGAACTCGGCGCCGGTCTCGACCAGGGCCGCGGCATCCGCCGGATCGGCGTCCCAGGCGACGCAGGGCACCTCCATCAGCTCGGCCCACCAGGCCAGCGCCTCGGTCGCCGAGGCCGGGAAGGCGACGTAGTCGGCCTCGGCCTCGCCGGCCTCCATGGCGGCATGGCGCAGCCCCTCGCCCTCCGCCGTCGCGGCGCAGAGCGCGCCGACGATGGCGTCGGCGCCGAGCGCCCGGCGCACCGCCTTGACCGTGGTCCGGTTGGCCGGCACCTGCACGCCGTCGCAGCCCAGCTCGACCGCGAGATCGGCGCGGCCCTCGACCAGGAAGGCGACGCCGGCCTCCTGGAGCGGGCCGCAGAGCGCCGTCACGGCCGCGCGCACCGCGGCGTCCGGCGCGGCGGCGCCCTCGGTGCGCAGCACGAAGGCGGCGACGTCGCCCCGGGCGACGGCCGCGAGAAGGCGCCTCAGGAAGCCCTGCAGGTCGCTGCCGTCCCCCGCATCCTCCTGGAGCAGGTCCGGCGGCGAGGACAGGATCAGCCGGCAGCGCAAGGCCGGGTCAGGCCTTGCCCTGGTAGATCTTGACGATGGTGTCGAGCAGGGCCAGGGCGTCCTCGCGCGAGCGCTGGAACGAGTTGCGGCCGATGATCGAGCCGTTGGCGCCGCCCGCGGCGATCTGGCGGATCTCCTCCAGCACGCCCTCGGTGCCCTTGGCGGCACCGCCCGAGAAGACGACGATGCGGCGGCCGGCGAAGGCCGACTGCATGACGTGGGCGATGCGCTTCTCCAGGGTCGAGAGGTCGACCTTGGCCTTCTCCAGCGCCTTCTTCGCCTCGTCCTGCTCGACGTGGTCGGTCGGCGGCTTGACCTTGATGATGTGGGCGCCGAGCAGGGCCGCCAGATGCGCGGCGTAGGCGGTGACGTCGACCGCCGTCTCGCCGGCCTTCGACAGGTCGCCGCCGCGCGGGTAGGACCAGAGCACGACGGCCAGGCCGACGGCCTTGGCCTCCTCCGAGAGCTCGCGGAACTCCTCCATCATCTCGAACTGGTCGTCGGCGCCCGGATAGATCGTGAAGCCGATCGCCGAGCAGCCGAGGCGCAGGGCGTCCTGGACCGAGCCGTAGACGGCCTGGTCCTTGACCGTCGCGTGGCTGTCCGAGGAGTTCAGCTTGAGGATCGTCGGGATCGCGCCGGCGAAGGAGTCGGCCCCGGCCTCCAGCATGCCGAGGGGTGCCGCATAGGCGTTGAGCCCGGCGTCGATCGCCAGCTGGTAGTGGTAGTGCGGGTCGTAGGCCGGCGGGTTCGGCGCGAAGCTGCGGTCGGGCCCATGCTCGAAGCCCTGGTCGACCGGCAGGATGACCATCTTGCCGGTGCCGCCGAGCCGACCGTGCATCAGGATCCGCGCCAGGTTGGTCTTGGTGCCGGGACAGTCGCTCTCGTAGTTCGCCAGGATGCGCTTGACGCGCTGGGTGATCCGCATGGTGTTCCTCGTCGCCGCCAGTTCCCGTTGGTTACGCCCCTCGGCAGCCGGGTCGCTGTCCTGTCAGGGGGCGCGGCGTTGCATAGCCGAGCCGCGCCGCCTTTTCAACGTTCGGCACCGGGCGCGGTGCCGTCCCGCAGCCAGCCGAGCGCGGCCTCTTCCGGCTTTTCGAGGTCGAGGAGGTCGAGGGCCGGCGGCCGCCGCTTGACCAGACGGGCGCCGCCCGCGGCCGCGATCGCGGCCAGACGGCCGCGCTGCGGCTCCGGTCCCTCGAAGACGATCGCCTCCAGCCCGCTGTGCAGCGCCTCCAGGGCCCGGCCCGGGGCGGCGCCGCAGTCGAACAGGGCCAGCGCCGCGGCCCCGGGCACCGCGGTGCGGGCCAGCGCGACCATCTCGCGGAAATAGAGCGGCCCGACGGTAAAGGCGGCCGCGGGAGCCGAGAGCAGCGTCACCGCCCGGCCGGCCGACGCCGCGGCGCGCAGCGCCGCCTCGGCATGCTCGAGCCAATGCACCGTGATCGCCGGGCCGGGCAGGTCGCCGCTGGGGGACATGGCCGCAGAATAGCGGAAACCCCGGCGCGCTGTCGCGGCGCCGGGGTTTCCGGAAGCAGGCGGGCCGGACGGGCCGGCGCCCAGCCGGTCAGGCTGCGCGCACCTTCTGCAGGAAGGCCTCCATCGCCGTGGACAGGCGCTCGGAGTGGCCGATCAGCTCGCCGGTCGAGGCCGCCATCGTGCCGACGACCTGCTTGGCGTCGCGGTTGCCCTCGCTGACCTCGTTGATGCCGGCGGCGGCGTGGCTGACGCTGGCCGAGGCGCCCTGGGCGCTGCGCGCGATCTCGGAGGTCGCGGAGTTCTGCTCCTGCACCGCGGTGCCGACCGTGGTCGCGATGGAGCGCACCTCCTCGATGGCGCCGCCGATGCCCTCGATGGCGGTCACCGCCTCCTTGGAGATCGACTGCATCTCGCCGATGCGCTGGGAGATCTCGTCGGTCGCCTTGGCGGTCTGGGTCGCCAGGTTCTTGACCTCCGAGGCGACCACGGCGAAGCCCTTGCCGGCCTCGCCGGCCCGCGCCGCCTCGATCGTCGCGTTCAGCGCCAGCAGGTTGGTCTGCTCGGCGATCTCGCTGATCAGGTTGACCACGTCGCCGATCTTCTGCGCGGCGTCGGCGAGGGCCGCGACGGTGCCGTTGGTGTCGCTGGCGCGCTGCCCGGCGTCGCCGGCCAGGGCGTTGACCTGGTCCATCTGGCGGGTCACCTCGGCGATCGAGGCGGCCAGCTCCTCGGCGGCGCTGGCCACCGCCTGGACGGCGTCCGAGGCCTCGTGGGTCGAGGCGGAGACGCTGGCCGAGGTCGATTCGGCGCTGTCGACCTTGCCGGTCACCGTCGTCGCCTCCTGGCCGAGCGCCGCCGAGGCGCTGGCCACCGAGGCGACGATGCGGCCGATCTCGGCCTCGAACTCGCCGGCGAGCTGGCGCATCGCCTCGGCCTTCTCGGCCTGGGCGCGCTGCTCGGCCTCGCGCTGCTCGACGCGCAGCTTCTCGTTCTCGTGCATGCGCTCCTTGAAGACGTGGAGCGCCCGGGCCATCTCGCCGACCTCGTCGCGCTTCGACTGGTAGGGCACCTCGGCGTCGCTGTCCTCGCGCGACAGCCGCTGCATCAGCTCGGCGAGACGCGGGATCGGCCGCAGCATGGCGCGGAACAGCAGGTAGGCCGCGATCACCGAGAGCAGCAGCACGACGGCCGAGGAGGCGACCAGGTTGAACGACAGGTCGTCCAGCACGCCGGTCAGCTGCGCCTTCAGCACGCCCGCGTAGAGGATGCCGATGACCTTGCCGGCGGGATCGAAGATCGGCTGGTAGATCGTGTAGTAGTCGCGGCCCAGGATCGTCGCCTCGCCGCGAAAGGTCCTGCCGCTCGACACGACCGGGAAGACCTTGCCCTTCTTGCCCAGCTGCGTGCCGACCGCGCGGCTGCCGTCGGGCTTCACGATGTTCGTGGTGCGCCGCCAGAAGTCGCCGTCGCCCGGCTGCAGGGCGAAGACCGTCGCGGTCTCGCCGGTGTAGCGGCCGACGCGGTCGATCATGTCGTGGTCGGCGAAGTCGGGGATCGCCGGCATGACCAGGCGCTCGACGTTGCCGTCCTTGGCGTAGGTCACCTTCAGCTCGGGGAAGCGCTCGCTCATGACCAGGGCGGCGGCGCGCAGGCTGGCCGACTGCCGGTCGATGACCTGGCGCTCGATCTCGTGGGTGATCTCCAGGATCGTCACCGTCCCGACCGCAGCCACCGACAGAGCGATCAGCAGGATCGTCAGGGCCGTCGTCCGGGTGGTCAGGCGCAGGCGGGAAAGAAGGCGGAGGCTGGGCATGCTCTGGGGTCCTCGCAACGGGACGGTGCGGGCGAGACCCGCAAGACTGCCCTACCGGGATACCAACAGCCTGCTTAACGGGAGGTAAAATCCGTTCGTACACACCCTCAGGAAGGCCTGAGCGAACACTGCGCCGTGCAGAAAGCGGAACGCGGAGCCGTGGCCACGGCTCCGCGTTCCGGCAGATCGGCGCGCGCCGCCCGGTCCGGGCGGCCGGGCAGCCTAGAGCAGCTTGCCCATGGCGACGGCGGTGTCGCTCATCCGGTTCGAGAAGCCCCACTCGTTGTCGTACCAGCTCATGACGCGGACGAAGCGGCCCTCGATGACGTGGGTGCCGCCGGCGTCGAAGACCGAGCTGGCCGAGGAGTGGTTGAAGTCGACCGAGACCAGCGGCGCCTTGTTGACCTCCAGGATACCCTTGAGGCGGGCGCTCGCCGCAGCCTCCTCGACCGCCGCGTTGATCGCCTCGGCCGAGGTCTCGCGCGCGGCGTCGAACTTCAGGTCGACCAGGCTGACGTTGGGCGTCGGCACGCGCAGGGCGACGCCGTCGAGCTTGCCCTTCAGCTCCGGCAGCACCAGGCCGACGGCGCGCGCCGCGCCGGTCGAGGTCGGGATCGTCGAGACCGCCGCCGCACGGGCCCGGTGCAGGTCCTTGTGCAGCGTGTCGACCGTGCGCTGGTCGCCGGTGTAGGAGTGAACGGTGGTCATGAAGCCGCGCTCGATGCCGACGGCCTTGTGCAGCACGTGGGCGACCGGCGCCAGGCAGTTGGTCGTGCAGCTGGCGTTGGAGACCACGGTGTGGCCGGGCTCCAGCTTGTCGTCGTTGACGCCGAAGACGACGGTCAGGTCGACGCCGCTGGCCGGCGCCGACACCAGCACCTTCCTGGCGCCGCCCTTCAGGTGCAGGCCGGCCTTCTCCTTGTCGGTGAAGATGCCGGTGCACTCCAGCACGATGTCGACGCCGAGGTCGCCCCAGGGCAGCTTGGCCGGGTCGCGCTCGGACAGCGACTTGATGGAATGGCCGTCGACGATGATCGAGTCGTCGGTCGAGCCGACCGTGCCGGGATAGCGGCCGTGGACCGAGTCGTAGGTCAGGAGGTGGGCGTTGTCGGACGGCTTGCCGAGGTCGTTGATCGCCACGAACTCGATGTCGCTGCGCTTCGCCTCGTGGGCGGCGCGGAGCACCAGGCGGCCGATCCGGCCGAAACCGTTGATACCGACGCGAACGGGCATGGTGTTCGATCCTCCTCCAGCTGGTCCCAGGCTTGCCGCCCGCGTGCGGGCGGCTCCGTCTCTGCTCTCTCTAACGACTGCGCCCTACAGATGGGTGCGCACGGCCGACACGACAGCCTCGGCGGTGATGCCGAAGTGCTCGTAGAGCGCCGTGTGGGGCGCCGAGGCGCCGAAGCCCTTCATGCCGACCACGACGCCCTCGGCGCCGACCCAGCGCTCCCAGCCGAACGGCACGCCAGCCTCGATGGCGACCTGCAGGCTGCCCGGATAGAGCACCTCGTCGCGATAGCTGCTGGGCTGCTCCGCGAACAGCTCCCAGCAGGGCATCGAGATGACGCTGGCGGCGATGTCCTGCTCGCGCAGCAGCTTCTGCGCCTCGAGCGCGATGCTGACCTCGGAGCCGCTGGCGATCAGCGTGACCTGGCGCGCGGCATGGGCCGGGGTCAGGATGTAGGCGCCGTAGCGGCACCAGTTCTCCTCGCCGGCGCCGCCGCGCACGGTCGGCACCGACTGGCGGGTCAGCGCCAGCACCGAGGGCCCGTCCTTCCGCTCCAGCGCCAGCTCCCAGCACTCGGCCGTCTCCATGGTGTCGGCCGGCCGCATGACCCACAGGTTCGGGATCGCGCGCAGCGCCGCCAGGTGCTCGACCGGCTGGTGCGTCGGACCGTCCTCGCCGAGGCCGATCGAATCGTGGGTCATGACGTAGACGACCGGCTGCCGCATCAGCGCCGACAGGCGGATCGACGGCCGGCAGTAGTCGCTGAACACCAGGAAGGTGCCGCCGTAGGGCCGGAAGCCGCCGTGCAGCGCCAGGCCGTTCATCGCCGCCGCCATGGCATGCTCGCGCACGCCGTAGTGCAGGTAGCTGCCCGTGTAGCCCGGCGGCACGATGTTCGCCTGCGCCTTGGCCTTCGTGTTGTTCGAGCCGGTCAGGTCGGCCGAGCCGCCGATCAGCTCCGGCATCAGGCCGGCGACCGCCTCGATCGTGCGCTGCGACGACTGGCGCGTCGCCAGGGTCGGCTTCTCGGCGTCGATCTCGGCCTTGAGCGTCTTGAAGGCCGCGGCCAGGTCGGCCGGCAGCTCGCCCGACAGGCGCCGCCGGAACTCGTCGCGGTCGGCCGCGGACAGGCCCTCGAGGCGCTCCAGCCAGGCCTGGCGCCGCGCCGCGCCGGCGGCGCCGATCGCCCGCCAGGCGCCGAGCACCGGGGCCGGCACCTCGAAGGGCGCGTAGGGCCAGCCGAGCTTCTTGCGGGCACCGGCGATCTCCTCGGCGCCGAGCGGCGCGCCGTGGGTCGCCGCCGTGCCCTCCTTGGTCGGCGCGCCGAAGCCGATGCGGGTGCGGCAGGCGATCAGCGAGGGCCGCTCGTCGGCACGCGCCGCCTCGATCGCCGCCCGGATCGCCTCGGGATCGTGGCCGTCGACGCGCTGGGTGTGCCAGCCGTAGGCCTCGAAGCGCAGCAGCGCGTCGTCCGACAGGGCCAGCGAGGTCGGGCCGTCGATCGAGATCTCGTTGTCGTCGTAGAGCGCGATCAGCTTGCCGAGCTTGAGGTGGCCGGCCAGCGAGGCCGCCTCGTGGCTGATGCCCTCCATCAGGCAGCCGTCGCCGACCATGACGTAGGTCCGGTGGTCGACGACCGACTCGCCGAAGCGCGCCGCCAGCAGCCGCTCGGCGATCGCCATGCCGACGGCGTTGCCGAAGCCCTGGCCGAGCGGCCCGGTCGTCGTCTCGATGCCGAGGGCATGATCCGCCTCGGGATGGCCCGGCGTCTTGCTGCCGAGCTGGCGGAAGCGCTTCAGCTCCTCGACCGTCATCTCGGCATAGCCGGTCAGGTAGAGCAGCGCGTAGAGCAGCATCGAGCCGTGGCCGGCCGACAGCACGAAGCGGTCGCGGTCGGCCCAGTCGGGCGCCGAGGGATCGAAGCTCAGGAAGTCGCGGAACAGCACCGTGGCGACGTCGGCCATGCCCATCGGCATGCCCGGGTGGCCGGACTTGGCCCGCTCGACCGCGTCCATCGCGAGGAACCGGATGGCGTTGGCGAGCTCGCCGTGGGAAACGGCCCCACGGGCCGCGGCGGCAGCGGGGGTCTGGGGGTCCTGATGATCCACTCGTCGCACTTTCCGGAGAATTGACGGGCCTCGACGGCCGGCAGGCGGCGCCCGACTCTGGCCCCTCCTGGCGGCGAAGGGACGGCCGGTCGCAGGAACGCTGGGCCAGCGGCGCTGTACGGGCGCGCACAATGCCGCCGGCCCCCGGCGGGGTCAACCGCGATATGGCGGTCGAAATCCGGCCCGCGCCGGCCGCCCGCCGGGCAGCCTCGGCCGGCCCTGGCCGATTGACCCGCGCGCGGCGCACCGCTTACCTTCCGACGGGCCCCGGCATCCGCGGGGAGCCCCGATGGAGAGGCGGTGGCCGGTGTCGGCTTTGCAGGACAGCAGCGAGAGACTGGAGGCCGCGCTCGCGCGGCTCGAGGCCGTGCTCGCCGAGCGCGCCGGCGAGACCGGGGAGCTGCGGGCCGCGATCGCCGAGGCGCGCGCCGAGAACGAGCGCCTGCAGAAGCTGGCCGGCGAGGCCGCGAACCGGCTCGACCGCACCATCGCCGAGCTCGAGCGCGTCATGAAGGAGGCCTGAGGCGATGGGTCAGGTCGCGCTGAAGATCAACGGACGCAGCTACGAGATCACCTGCGACGACGGCCAGGAAGAGCACCTGCGCGAGGTCGGCGCCTATTTCGACAGCCGCGTGCGCGAGCTGGCCGGCGCGGTCGGCCAGGTCGGCGAGGGCCGGCTGCTGGTCATCGCCGGGCTGCTGGTCGCCGACGAGCTGTTCGACGCCAAGGACCGGCTGGAGCGCCACGGCGCCCGCGAGGCCGAGGCGGCGGCCGACGAGGCGGCCGAGGTGCTGGACGGCGCCGCCAGCCGCATCGACACCCTTGCCCGCAAGCTGGCCGAAGCCTAATTAACGAGGCTCGGCATCTGCCGACGAGGGACGGGCTGCGGGGTGCGTCAGGTCGCGTCGATCCCTGGGGCCAATACGAACCTCTAGGGAGCTGTCCCTGCCGGGGCCCTGGTCCCGGCACTACGGCGCCCACCTGTCTCGGACAGGCCACAGAGGATGATCATAGACCAACGGCCTTCGCGGCTCCCCTCGATGTCTTCCGCCGCCGATCCGGACGCCGCCGACCTGGCGGCCGAGAAGAAGCGGCTGCGCGCGGCCCTGCTGGCCCGGCGCGCCGCAGCCCATGCGGCCGACCCCGAGGCCGGGGCGCGGCTGGCGGCGCGGCTGGCCGACGTCGCCCTGCCCGAGGGCGCGGTCGTCGCCGGCTACTGGCCGCTGCGCGACGAGATCGACCCGCGCCCGGCGATGCTGGCGCTGCTCGGCCTCGGCCATCCGCTCTGCCTGCCGGTCATCGTCGGTGCCGGAAAGCCCCTGGCTTTCCGTGCCTGGACGCCGGACGCTAGACTGCAGGCCGCGGGCTTCGGCACCCAGGTGCCGGGCCCGGAGGCCGAGGAGCGGGTGCCGTCGGTGCTGCTGGTGCCGCTGGTCGGCTTCGACGACGAGGGCTTCCGCCTCGGCTACGGCGGCGGCTTCTACGACCGGACCCTGGCGAAGCTGCGGGCCGGGGGCCTGCAGGCGCTGGCCATCGGCCTCGCCTACGCGGCGCAGCGCGCCGAGCGCCTGCCGCGCGAGACGACCGACGAGCGGCTGGACTGGATCGTCACCGAGGCGGGCGCCCGCGCCCTCGCCCCGGCGACCTGAGGAGACGAGATGCGCTTTCTGTTCTGCGGCGACATCGTCGGGCGCTCCGGCCGCGACGTCCTGGTCGAGCGGCTGCCGGCGCTGCGTCGCGAGCTCGGCCTCGACTTCGTCGTCGCCAACGCCGAGAACGCGGCCGGCGGCTTCGGCGTCACCGAGAAGATCTGCGGCGAGCTGTTCGAGGCCGGCGTCGACGTCGTCACCGGCGGCAACCACTCCTGGGACCAGAAGGAGGCGCTGTCCTACATCGAGCGCGAGCCGCGCCTGCTGCGCCCGCACAACTTCCCGGCCGGCACGCCGGGCCGCGGCGCCGCGCTGTTCCAGACCGTGCAGGGACGCAAGGTGCTGGTCGTCAACCTGATGGGCCGGCTGTTCATGGACCCGCTCGACGATCCCTTCGCCTGCGTCGAGCGCGAGCTGTCCCGCCACCGACTGGGCGCCACGGCCGATTTCGTGCTGGTCGACATGCATGCCGAGGCGACCAGCGAGAAGATGGCCATGGGCCACTTCCTCGACGGCCGGGTCTCGCTGGTCGTCGGCACCCACACCCACGTGCCGACCGCGGACACGCAGATCCTGCCGGGCGGCACCGCCTACCAGAGCGACGCCGGCATGTGCGGCGACTACGATTCGGTGATCGGCATGGACAAGGCCGTACCGCTGCAGCGCTTCACGCGCAAGCTGCCGACCGAGCGGCTGTCGGCGGCGACCGGCCCGGGCACCCTGTGCGGCGTGTTCGTCGAGACCGATCCGAGGAGCGGCCTGGCCCGGCGCGTCGAGCCGCTGCGGCTCGGCGGCCGCCTGCAGCAGCAGATGCCGAAGGCCGAGGCGCTGGCCGGCTAGAGCCGGGGGCCCAGAGTCGGGGGCCTAGAGTCGGCCGGCGGTCTTCAGGAAGCGGCCGACCTCGTCGTCGAGCAGGGCAGCGCGGTCGACCGCCTCGGCGGCCAGACCGGCCGCGGCGCGGACATCGCCGCCGTCCTCGCAGAGTATCAGCAGGCGGTCCAGGCCGGCAGCCGCGCTCTCGGTCGCGAAGTCGCCGACCAGCGCCGCCGCGGCGACGAGGTTGCGGCTCGCCGCCTCGCCGTCGGCTGCCTCCTGGCCGACCATCTGGCCGGTCAGCTGCATGACGTCGACGAGTTCACGAGGCAGGGCCATGGGTCTGGATCCTTCGCTGTTTCGGACACCGCGCTGCCCGCGCTCGGGGACGATGCCGGCCCGCAGAATGGCCGTCCGCCCGTTAATCCGCGGTTAACGCAAACGGCCCGCGCGCGGCGGCCCCGCCCACCGCTCCGGCGACGGGGCTTCCGAAACCCCTGGCATCCCTGCTAGAAGGCAGCCGCGCGATGCCGGGACGGATGCAGACACGGTCTGGGCGTGGCCTGAAGTGCGTCGCGCCGTACCCCAAGATGTGGTATGAAATTCGCCACGCCCTTCCGCATTTTGGGGTGAAAAGGTCATGGCCGGCCACAGCCAATTTAAGAACATCATGTTCCGCAAGGGCGCGCAGGACAAGAAGCGCGCCAGCCAGTTCGCCAAGCTGACGCGCGAAATCATCGTCGCGGCCAAGGCCGGACTGCCCGATCCGAACATGAACGCCGCCCTGCGCAGCGCCATCGCGACGGCGCGTGCGGCAAACATGCCGAAGGACAACATCGAGCGCGCGATCAAGAAGGCGACCGGCAGCGGCGACGCCGACAACTACGAGGCGGTGCGCTACGAGGGCTACGGCCCCGGCGGCGTCGCCGTCATCGTCGAGGCGCTGACCGACAACCGCAACCGCACCGCCTCCGAGGTGCGCAGCGCCTTCTCCAAGCACGGCGGCAGCCTGGGCGAGACCAACTCGGTCTCCTTCATGTTCGAGCGCGTCGGCCAGATCGTCTATCCGGCCGAGGTCGCCGGCGCCGAGGCGATGTTCGAGGCGGCGGCCGAGGCCGGCGCCAGCGACGTCCAGTCGAGCGCCGACGGCCATGAGGTGATCTGCGCCCCGGACGACTTCTCCGAGGTGCGCGACGCCCTGGTCGAGAAATATGGCGACCCGCGCGAGGCCCGGCTGACCTGGAAGCCGCTCAACACCACGCCGGTCACCGAGGATCAGGCCTCGACCCTGTTCAAGCTGCTCGACGCGCTGGACGACAGCGACGACGTCCAGCAGGTCGCGGCCAACTTCGACATCGCCGACGAGGTGATCGAGCGGCTGACCGCGTGATCCATGGTCGGGGCGACCCGGCAGGAGGCGACGCGATGCGGGTGATCGGGCTGGACCCGGGACTGCGACTGACCGGCTGGGGCGTCATCGAGGCCGAGGGCAACCGCCTGAGCCACGTCGCCCACGGTGTGCTGCGCACCGACGAGAAGGCCGATCTGGCCGAGCGTCTGGTCGCCCTGAAGCACGCCCTGGAGGAGGTCATCGCCGCCCAGCGCCCGGATGCGGCGGCGGTCGAGGAGACCCTGGCCAACCGCAACCCGGCCTCGACCCTCAAGCTCGGCATGGCCCGCGGCATCGCCCTGCTGGTGCCGGCCCTGGCCGGCCTGCCGGTCAGCCAGTACCTGCCGATGATCGTCAAGAAGTCGGTCGTCGGCACCGGCCACGCCGCCAAGGAGCAGGTCGCCGCGATGGTCGGTGCCCTGCTGCCCGGCTCCGGCCACGCCTCGGCCGACGCCGCCGACGCGCTGGCCGTGGCGATCTGCCATGCCCACCACAGCGCGACCCGCGCCCACTGGGCCGGCTCGGCGACGACGGAGATCGGCTTCTCCGCGGCGCGCCGCGCCGGGGCGAGGCGCCGCCCATGATCGGCAAGCTGAGCGGCCGGATCGACAGCGTCGGCGAGGAGCAGGCGATCCTCGACGTCGGCGGCGTCGGCTACCTGGTCTTCGCCTCGAGCCGCACGCTCGGCCTGCTGCCGTCGCGCGGCGAGGCGGCGAGCCTGCTGATCGAGACCCACGTGCGCGAGGACCACATCCATCTCTACGGCTTCCTGGAGGCCGCCGAGCGCGACTGGTTCCGCCTGCTCTCGACGGTCCAGGGCGTCGGCTCGCGCAGCGCGCTGGCCATCCTCTCGGTGCTGTCGCCCCTGCAGCTCGCCCAGGCGATCGCGGCGCAGGACAAGGCGGCGGTCAGCCGGGCCAACGGCGTCGGCCCGAAGCTGGCGGCGAGGATCTGCGCCGAGCTCAAGGACAAGGCCGGGCGCATCGCGCTGGCGAGCGAGCTGCCGGGCCGCGGCCGGGCCGTCGCCGACGGCACGGCGGCCCCGAGCGCCCCGAACGCCGAGGCCGCGGCGGCCGCCGAGGACGCCGTCTCGGCCCTCGAGGCGCTCGGCTACAAGCGCGGCGAGGCCTTCGCGGCGGTCGCCCAGGCGGCCCGCAACCTGGGCAGCGAGGCGCCGCTCGAGGAGCTGATCAAGGGCGGGCTGCGGGAGCTGGCGCGATGAGCGACTCCCGGCTGGTCTCCCCCCGGAACGCCCCCGGGACAGCCGAGGGCGACGGCGACGCGGCCCTGCGGCCGCAGAGCCTGGAGCACTTCGTCGGTCAGGAGCGCCTGCGCGCCAACCTCAAGATCTTCGTCGCGGCGGCGCGCCAGCGCGACGAGCCGCTCGACCACGTGCTGTTCTTCGGCCCGCCGGGCCTGGGCAAGACGACCCTGGCGCAGATCGTCGCCCGCGAGCTCGGCGTCGGCTTCCGCGCGACCTCGGGCCCGGTCATCGCGCGCGCCGGCGACCTGGCCGCGATCCTGACCAACCTGCAGCCGCGCGACGTGCTGTTCATCGACGAGATCCACCGCCTCAGCCCCGCGGTCGAGGAGATCCTCTATCCGGCCATGGAGGACTTCCAGCTCGACCTGGTGATCGGCGAGGGCCCGGCGGCCCGCTCGGTGCGGATCGACCTGCCGCCCTTCACCCTGGTCGGCGCGACGACCCGCAGCGGCCTGATCACCCGGCCCCTGCGCGAGCGCTTCGGCATCCCCCTGCGCCTGGAGTTCTACACGCCGCCCGAGCTCGAGCGGATCGTCTCGCGCGGCGCCCGGGTGCTCGGCTTCGACCTGACCAGCGAGGGGGCCATGGAGGTCGCCCGGCGCAGCCGCGGCACGCCGCGCGTCGCCGGGCGCCTGCTGCGCCGGGTGCGCGATTTCGCCGCCGTCGAGGGCGCCGCCACGGTCGACGCCGGGATCGCCGACGCCGCGCTGCGCCGGCTCGAGGTCGACGCCCGCGGCCTCGACGCGATGGACCGGCGCTACCTCACCTGCCTCGGCGAGAGCTACGGCGGCGGGCCGGTCGGCGCCGAGACCCTGGCCGCCGCCCTGTCCGAGCAGCGCGACGTCATCGAGGAGGTCATCGAGCCCTACCTGCTGCAGCAGGGCCTGCTGCAGCGCACGCCGCGCGGCCGCATGCTGAGCCGCGGCGGCTTCGAGTACCTCGGCCTGGACGCGCCGCGCCACCTCGCCGAGCAGTTCGACCTGCTGGCCGATCCCGAGGGCGACACCGGCCCCGGCAGCGACGAGGCGGCTCCGTGAGCGGTGCGGTCAGCGCGGAGGCGCCCGGCAGCGGCTTCTTCGAGGACCGGGAACACTGCCTGCCGCTGCGCGTCTACTACGAGGACACCGACGCCGCCGGGATCGTGTACTACGCCAACTACCTGCGCTTCGCCGAGCGCGGGCGCAGCGAGTTCCTGCGCCTGGCCGGCATCGACCAGCGCCCGCTCTTCGACAGCCAGGACCTGGCCTTCGCGGTGCGCCACGCCAGCCTGGACTACCGCTGGCCGGCGCGGCTCGACGACCGGCTGGAGGTGCGCTCGCGGCTGGTGCGGCTTGGCGCCGCCAGCGTCGAGATCGCGCAGCGGATCGTCCGAGATCGCCAAACATTGGTCACGATTATGGTGAAAGTGGCCTGCGTCGCCCTGTCCGACGGCAAGCCGAAGCGCCTGCCGGCGGCGGTCCGCACCGCCCTTGAGCCCTTTGCCCAGCACGCAACCGGGGAGTCTGCCTGAATGGAGAATGCGACGGTCGACGCGGCAGCGATCGCCGACGTGGCCCATCACAGCCTGTCGATCTGGAGCCTGTTCCTGCAGGCCGACATCGTCGTCAAGATCGTGCTGCTGCTGCTGCTGGCGGCATCGTTCTGGAGCTGGGCCATCATCTTCGACAAGGTCATCCGCCTGCGCCGCCTGCGGCGCGAGGCCGACCGCTTCGAGGAGACCTTCTGGTCCGGCGGCTCGCTCGACCAGCTCTACGACCGCATCGGCGACGAGCCCGCCGACCCCTTCGCCGCGGTCTTCGCCGCGGCGATGCGCGAGTGGCGGCGCTTCACCCGGCGCGGCGGCCAGGTCGGCGAGGACGGCGGCCATGCGCTGAAAGAGCGCATCGAGCGGGTCATGGGCATCGCCATCGGCCGCGAGATGGACCGCCTGGAGCGCCACATGATCTTCCTCGCCTCGGTCGGCTCCTCGGCGCCCTTCGTCGGCCTGTTCGGCACGGTCTGGGGCATCATGAACGCCTTCACCTCGATCGCCGGCAGCGCCAACACCTCGCTGGCCGTGGTCGCCCCCGGCATCGCCGAAGCGCTGTTCGCCACGGCCTTCGGCCTGGTCGCGGCGATCCCCGCGACGCTCGGCTTCAACAAGCTGAACAACGACGTCGGCCGCTACGGCCAGCGCCTGGAGGCCTTCTCCGGCGAGTTCACCGCGATCCTGTCCCGCCAGATCGAAGAGGCGCGCTAGGCATGGCCGGACCGATCATGCACCGTCGGGGCGAGCGCGGCTGGGGCGCCCGGCGCCGGCGCTGGCAGCCGATGAGCGACATCAACGTGACGCCCTTCGTCGACGTCATGCTGGTGCTGCTGATCGTGTTCATGGTCACCGCCCCGCTGCTCACGGTCGGCGTCCAGGTCGACCTGCCCAAGGCCAAGGCGCCGGTCATCCCCGATCCCGTCGAGCCGCTGGTCATCTCGGTGCGCGCCGACGGCAGCATCTTCATCGAGGACGCGCGGGTCGACGAGGACACGCTGGTGCCCAAATTGCGTGCCATCACCAACAACAAGCCCGATACCCGCATCTATGTGCGCGGCGACCAGCGGCTGCAGTACGGCACGATCATGCAGATCATGGGACTGGTGAACCTCGCCGGCTTCACCCACGTTGCGCTGATTACCGAGATGCCGACCCCGAAGCAGGCGGCGCCGTCGGGGCAGCAGCCCCCGAGATCGCCGAGCAAGCCGCCTGCCCAATAGCCGCCGCCAGCCGAGCCCGCGCGCCCGATGAGCCTCGTCACGAGCATCGAACTGAGACCGCTCTCTTCCTCGGGGAAGATGTGGAGCGGCATGGTCGCGTCCGGCCTGCTGCACCTCGCCATCGCGCTGTTCGTGGTCGTCGGCGTGCCGCAGCTGTTCCGGCCGAAGCCGCCGCAGATGATCGTGCCGATCGACATCGTCAACCTCGACCAGGTCTCCGAGCTGGCCTCGCTGCCGGCCGAGCAGATCGGCCCGGTGCAGTCGGCCGAAGAGAGCAAGCCGGTCGACGCGGTCGACGAGGTCGCGCGGCCGCAGCAGGCCAATCCGCAGCCGGCGCCGGCGGTCGAGCCGACGCCGAGCCGCGCGCGCGAGCTGCCGGCGCCCGAGCCGGTCGTGCAGCCCGACAAGGCGCCGGTGCCGGCGGCGACCGAGGCCAAGGAGCCGGCACCGACCCCGGCTCCGCCGGCGCCGGCCCCCGCCGAGCCGGTCCAGGCCAAAGAGTCGCAGGCCAAGCCCGTCCAGGCCAAGCCGGTCGAGCCGACCCCGCAGCTCAGCCCGGTGGCGCCGACGCCCGAGACGCCTCGGCCGAGCCCCGAGCCGAAGCCCGCCGAGACCGTCGAGACGCCGCCGGACAGCGCCCGGCCGGTGCCGGAGCCGGCCGCCGAGCAGGCCCAGCCGAGCGAGGACAAGCCGCTGATGGCCGGCATCGTGCCGCTGCCGACTCCGCCGCGCCCGGACGACACGCCGCCGGCCAAGCAGCCGGAGGCCAAGCCGGCCCAGCCGGTGCCGCCGCCCGCGCCGGTGCGCGCCCAGGAGCCGAGCAAGGAGAAGCCGACCGACGACCTGCTGGCCGGCGTGCTGCGCAACGTCGACAAGAACCTCAAGCCGGCGGTCAAGCAGGAGCAGCAGACCCAGGTCGCCAAGCGCACCGGCAACGTCACGCAGTCGATCGACCTGACCCGGCGCGCCGCCGCCCTCGGCCAGATGATCCGTGGCCAGATGCAGCGCTGCTGGCGCATCGACCCGGGCGCGCGCAGCGCCGAGCGCCTGCGCGTCTCCGTGCGCGTACGCCTGAAGCCCGACGGAACGCTGGCGGCGCCGCCGGAGTTCGAGAACGTCGGCCAGCTCGCCGACAATGCCTACTATCGCGCGGCCGCCGAGAGCGCGCGCCGGGCGATCCTCGAGTGCCAGCCGTTCAGGCTGCCCCAGGAGGACTACAACCTCTGGCAGGACCTGGTCCTCAACTTCGACCCCCGGGAGATGTTCTGAGCATGCCCTACGTTGCCTCAAGCCCGCTCACGACCGCCCCGCTCACGCCCCGGCTCCGGGCGCCGGCCCGCTCCCTGGGCCGGACCCTGGGCCGCGCCGTGGCCGGGGTCGCCCTGCTGCTGACCGCCGCCGTGCTGACCGTCGGCGGCGCCGGCAGCGCACAGGCGCAGCTCAACGTCGACATCACCAAGGGCTTCGTCGACCCGATGCCGATCGCGGTCAGCGACTTCCAGCCGGCACGGCCGGAGCTGGCCCAGACCGGGATCGACATCGCCGGCGTCGTCGGCAACGACCTGGCGAGCTCCGGCCTGTTCAAGACGATCGAGAAGTCGGCCTTCCTGCAGACCAGCCAGGAGCTGCAGAACGGACCGCGCTACGGCGACTGGCGGGCGATCGGGGCCCAGGCCCTGGTCAGCGGCTCGGTCGACCTGCAGGCCGACGGCCGGATGCGGGTCGAGTTCCGCCTGTGGGACGTGCTGGCCGAGCAGCAGATGACCGGCCTCGCCTACATGACCACGCCGTCGAACTGGCGGCGCATCGCCCACATCATCTCCGACGCGATCTACCAGCGGCTGACCGGCGAGGAGGGCTACTTCGACACCCGCATCGTCTACATCTCGGAGAGCGGGCCGCAGAACCGGCGCATCAAGCGCCTGGCGATCATGGACCAGGACGGCGCCAACCATCAGTTCCTGACCGACGGCAGCAACCTGGTGCTGACCCCGCGCTTCAGCCCGACGACCCAGGAGATCACCTACCTCGCCTACGTCAACGACACGCCGCGCGTCTATCTCTTCAACCTGAACACCGGCCAGCAGGAGGTCCTCGGCGACTTCCCGGGCATGACCTTCGCGCCGCGCTTCTCGCCGGACGGCAACCGGGTGATCTTCTCGATGGCGCGGGCCGGCAACTCGGACATCTACACGATGGATCTGAGGACCCGGAAGGTCGAGCGCCTGACCGACAACCCGGCGATCGACACCTCGGCCTCCTTCTCGCCGGACGGCAGCCGGATCGTCTTCAACTCCGACCGCGGCGGCTCCCAGCAGCTGTACGTGATGAACGCGGACGGCAGCAACGTACAGCGCATCTCGTTCGGCGAGGGGCGCTACGCGACCCCGGTCTGGTCGCCGCGCGGCGACCTGATCGCCTTCACGCGGATGAACCAGGGCACCTTCTACATCGGCGTGATGGCGCCCGACGGCTCGGGCGAGCGCATGCTGTCCAGCGGCTTCCTGGTCGAGGGCCCGACCTGGGCCCCGAACGGCCGCGTCCTGGCCTACTTCCGGCAGGATCCTGCCGACAGCAACGGCAAGGTCACCAGCAAGCTGTATACCATCGATCTGACGGGCTTCAACGAGCGCAAAGTTCAAACCCCGCTCGATGCTTCCGACCCGGCGTGGTCCCCCTTGATTCCATAGGGTTGCGGCAATATAGTCCAGCTACTTCGCAGCCGCAGCGAGGGGTTGTGTCCGGGTTCGTCACTGGCGGCGGGCGAAAACACCTCATCAACCTTTCACCAAGGCCGTCAGACCATCGACAGACGACTCTGCGGCACAAGGGGAACCAGAATGTCTTTGAAGCTGTTGACCATCGTTGCCGCCGCGGCGCTCGCGCTGACCGCGTGCGAGTCGTCCCAGCAGAACACGGGCGCGACCACCGGTACCACGCAGACCACCACGGCCGCGCCGAGCGGTCCGGTCGCCGGTAGCCAGGAAGCGCTGACCCAGCAGGTCGGCGACCGCATCTTCTTCGACTTCGACAAGAGCGACATCCGCGCCGACCAGCGCGGCACCGTCGACAAGCTGGCCGCCTGGCTCAAGCAGAACCCGAGCGTCCAGCTGACGATCGAGGGCAACTGCGACGAGCGCGGCACCCGCGAGTACAACCTGGCGCTCGGAGAGCGCCGCGCGAACGCCGTCCAGGAGTACCTGGTCGCCCGCGGCGTCAACGCCAGCCGCCTGAAGACGATCTCCTACGGCAAGGAGCGGCCGGCGGTCCTCGGCTCGACCGAGTACGCCTGGGCCCAGAACCGGCGCGATCAGTTCGTCGTCCGCTGAGCGCGGCCTGACGGTCTAGCGATCGAACGAGCCCGGGTCCGCACCAGCGGGCCCGGGCCGTTTTCGTTTCGCCGGCCGCGTCCGACGCCGTCCCGGTCCCGGTCGGCCGCAGCGTGCGCGTCCGTAGCGTGCGCGCGGCGATTTTTGTCCTTTGTCGGGCCGCCCCGGCGCCGCAAGATCGGGCGCGCCACAATTCCGACAACAAGCTTGGACAGGGATTATGGGTGAATCTCCCATGAGCAGCGCGAGGCACACCGGCATGCAGTTCCCACGCCCTGCGCCCTGGCGGGGTCGGGCCTGCGCGTCCCTGGCGCTGGCCCTGGCCCTCGGCCTGCTGGCGCCCCTCTCGACGGCCGCCGCCCAGGACAGCACCATCGAGGCGTTGAGCCAGCAGCTCGACCGCCTGCAGCGCGAGGTCCAGGTCCTGCAGCGCCAGGTCGCGGTCGGCCAGCCGGCGACCGACCTCAAGGTGCCGGAAGGCGAGGCGGGCCCGCTGCTGCTGCGTCTCAACGACCTGGAGAACACGCTGCGCAACCTGACCGGACGGGTCGAGGAGCTGTCGCACCGGATCGACGAGACGAACGGCCGCGTCGACAAGCTGTCGGCGCAGGTCGACACCCGGATCGGCGCGCTCGAGAACGCCCCCGCCGCGGCTGGCGGCGAGAAGCCGCTTATGTCGGGCCAGAAGGAAGGCGGCGTACGCGTGCTCGGCACGATGCCCCAGGGCGCCGCGCCGGAGACCGCGGCGCCGGTCGAGAGCGCGGCGCCCGGCCAGACCGCCGCGCTGCCGGCCGTGCAGCTGCCCGGCGGCTCGGCCAAGGAGGACTACGACTACGCCTTCGGCCTGCTGCGCCAGGCCGACTATCCGCGCGCCGAGGCGGCTTTGAAGGCCTTCCTCGAGGCCCATCCCAAGGACGAGCTGGCCGGCAACGCCAAGTACTGGCTCGGCGAGACCTTCTACGTGCGCGGCGACTACAAGCAGGCCGCGGTGGTCTTCGCCGAGGGCTTCAAGGACTATCCGGACAGCAGCAAGGCGCCCGACAACCTGCTGAAGCTCGGCATGTCGCTGTCGAACGTCGGCGAGCGCGGCGACGCCTGCAAGACCTACACGGCGCTGCTGGCGCGCTATCCCAACGCGGCCGCTACGATCCGCCAGCGCGCCGAGCGCGAGAAGGGGCGCCTGGGCTGCTGAGCGCACCGCCCGCCGCCGATCCCGCCCCGCCCGGCCCGGCGACCGCCGGGCCCGACAGGGCGCCTCCCGAGTCCGCAGCCTTCGCCGCCCTGATGGCGCGCTTCGCGCCCTTCGAGCCCCGGCCCCGGCTCGCGGTCGCGGTCTCGGGCGGCGCCGACAGCCTGGCCCTGCTGCTACTGACGGCGCACTGGGCCCGCGACGCCGGCGCGGAGATCCTCGCCCTCACCGTCGACCACGGCCTGCGCCCGGAGGCCGCCGCCGAGGCCGCCTGGGTCGGCCGGCTCTGCGCCGGGCTCGGCATCGCGCATCGCAGCCTGCTCTGGCGCCGCGACGCTCCGCAGCCGGCCGGCGGCCTCCAGGCGGCGGCCCGGGCGGCGCGCTACCGCCTGCTCGCCGGGGCCTGCCGCGAGGCCGGCATCCTGCACCTCGTCCTCGGCCACCAGCGCGAGGACCAGGCGGAGACCTTCCTGCTGCGGCTCGCCGCCGGCAGCGGCCCGGCGGGGCTCGCCGCCATGCCGGCCGTCGGCTTCCTCGACGAGGTCCGTCTGCTGCGCCCGCTGCTCGACCTGCCGCGGGCCGGCCTCGAGGCCGTCCTGCGGGCCGCCGGGCGGGACTGGCTCGACGATCCGAGCAACGCCGACCCGGCCTATGCCCGGGTCCGGCTGCGCCGCGGCCGGCAGGTTCTGGCCGAGGCCGGCCTCTCGAGCGCAGCCTGCGCCGAGCTGGCGGAGACCTACGGCCGGCTGCGCCGCTGGAGCGAACCGGCGGTCGCGCGGCTGCTCGCCGGCTGCTGCCGGCTCGATCCGCGCGGCTTCGCCTGGCTGGAGCGCCGGGCGCTGCTCGAGGCGCCGCCGCCGCTCGCCCTCGCCGCGCTCGGCCGGGTCCTGCGCACCGTCGCCGGCCGCGAGCACGAACCGCGCGGCCCGAAGCTGGCGCGCCTGCTGGCGCGGCTCGGCGACGCCGGGCCGCGCGGCGCCACCCTGGCCGGCTGCCGGATCCTGCCGGGCCGCGGCGGCCGCCTGCTGGTCGTGCGCGAGGCCGCCGCGATCGGCGGAACGGCAGGCCGGGGGCCGGCCGGTGCGCCGTGGGACGGCCGCTTCCGCCTGCCCGCCACGGCGGCCGGAGCCGGCGCGCCCGACGGCCCCGTGACGCCGCTCGGCAGCCTCCCGCCCGCCGAGCGGAGGACGCTGCTGGCCGCGAGCCGGGCCGCCGGCAGCCCGCTCGACTGTGTCCCTGCGGCCGCACAGACGGGCCTGCCGACGCTGCGCGATCTTGACGGGCGCCCGCGATTGCCCCACTTCACCGCTAGACGGCGTGAATGCGCCGAGACGGGCTCTGCCGCCGAATTCCTCCCGCGCTGCCCCCTGAGCGCCGGAAGCTTTACAGTATTTCGTTAAGGGGCGCAGGATAGGAACGGTCTCGGGAGGGGTCGCCCTCTCCCGCGGACGGTCTGTTCGGCACGCAGACGACCGAGCGAAGGAAACGCAACCTTGAATTTCTCGCGCAACGCCGCTCTCTGGATCATCATCATTCTGCTGCTGGTTGCCCTGTTCAACCTGTTCCAGGATGGCGGATCCCGGCATTCGCAGAGCCAGATGGCCTATTCGCAGTTCATCGACTCGGTCGAGCAGGGCGACGTCTCGGAAGTCACGATCCAGGGCAACACGATCAGCGGGCGGCTGCGCAACGGCAACGCCTTCCAGACCTACAAGCCCGAGGATCCCTCGCTGATCGAGCGCCTGCGCCAGGCCGGCACCAAGATCAACGCGGCGCCGGAAGAGACCCTCAACCCGCTGCTCTCGATCCTGATCTCCTGGTTCCCGCTGCTGCTGCTGATCGGCGTCTGGATCTTCTTCATGCGCCAGATGCAGTCGGGCGGCGGCAAGGCCATGGGCTTCGGCAAGTCCAAGGCGCGGCTGCTGACCGAGAAGACCGGCCGCGTCACCTTCGACGACGTCGCCGGCATCGACGAGGCCAAGCAGGAGCTGGAGGAGGTCGTCGACTTCCTGCGCGACCCGCAGAAGTTCCAGCGCCTCGGCGGCAAGATCCCCAAGGGCATGCTGCTGGTCGGCCCGCCGGGCACCGGCAAGACGCTGCTCGCCCGCGCCATCGCCGGCGAGGCCAACGTGCCCTTCTTCACGATCTCCGGCTCGGACTTCGTCGAGATGTTCGTCGGCGTCGGCGCCAGCCGCGTGCGCGACATGTTCGAGCAGGGCAAGAAGCACGCGCCCTGCATCATCTTCATCGACGAGATCGACGCGGTCGGCCGCCATCGCGGCGCCGGCCTGGGCGGCGGCAACGACGAGCGCGAGCAGACCCTCAACCAGCTGCTGGTCGAGATGGACGGCTTCGAGGCCAACGAGGGCGTCATCCTGATCGCCGCGACCAACCGGCCCGACGTGCTCGACCCGGCCCTGCTGCGCCCCGGCCGCTTCGACCGCCAGGTCGTGGTGCCGAACCCCGACGTGCTGGGCCGCGAGAAGATCCTGCGCGTGCACATGCGCAAGGTGCCGCTGGCCCCGGACGTCGACGCCAAGGTCATCGCGCGCGGCACGCCCGGCTTCTCCGGCGCGGACCTCGCCAACCTGGTCAACGAGGCGGCCCTGATCGCCGCCCGCGCCGGCAAGCGCTACGTCACCCAGAACGACTTCGAGATGGCCAAGGACAAGGTCCTGATGGGCGCCGAGCGGCGGTCCATGGTCATGTCGGAGGAGGAGAAGGAGCTGACCGCCTACCACGAGGCGGGCCATGCCCTGGTCGGCCTCTACGTCGCCGGCAACGATCCCCTGCACAAGGTCACGATCATCCCGCGCGGCCGCGCCCTCGGCGTGACCATGAACCTGCCGGAGAAGGATCGTTACGGCTACAAGAAGTCCGAGATCCACGCCAAGCTGGCGATGATGTTCGGCGGCCGCGCGGCCGAGGAGCTGATCTACGGCCGCGACGAGGTCACGACCGGCGCCGGCAACGACATCCAGCAGGCGACCAACCTGGCCCGCCGCATGGTCACTGAGTGGGGCATGAGCGAGAAGCTCGGCCCGCTGCGCTTCAACGAGAACCAGGACGAGGTCTTCCTCGGCCACTCGGTGGCGCGCCACCAGAACCTCTCCGAGGCGACCGCCCAGATCATCGACGAGGAGATCCGCCGGATCGTCGAGGACGCCGAGACCCTGGCGCAGCAGGTGCTGACCGAGCACATGGACGAGCTGCACCGCCTGGCCAAGGGCCTGCTGGAGTACGAGACCCTCGGCGCCGACGAGGTCCGCCTGGTGATCAAGGGCGAGGCCATCGACCGCCGCGAGAAGGAGATGGGCTCCAGCACCGGCGGCGGCCGCCGCTCCTCGGTGCCCTCCTCGGGCAAGCCCAAGGGCAAGGACAGCCCGGGCGGCATCGGCCCGGAGCCCGAGCCCGCCAGCTGAGCTCCGCCCCATCGACCGGAAGACGAGCGCCCCGCCCCTCCAGGTGGGGCGCTCCGCTTTCGGCCGCAGGCTTCCGGGCTTGCCGCCGCCCGAGCGGGAGGCTACCCCTCAGCCCATGACCGCGCGTTTCTACCTCGAGCCGCTGGAGCCGACGCCGCGCCGCCTGCCCGGCGGCCGCGCCCTCGCCGGCCAGGCCCTGCACTTCGCCCGGGTCGAGCTCGGCCGCTGGGACGGCGGCTCGCCGGAGCGCCAGCCCTGCGCCCTGGCCGAGCTGCCGGAGGCGGCGCAGCCCCAGCTCGAGCCCCTGAGCGCGCCGCGGCCGCCCTTCGCCGGGGTGGCGATGGACCGGCCGTCCGTCATGGGCATCGTCAACGTCACCCCCGACTCCTTCTCCGACGGCGGCGACCGCTTCGACCCCGAGGTGGCGATCGGGAGCGGCCTCGCGATGTGGCGAGCCGGCGCCGCCTTCGTCGACGTCGGCGGCGAATCGACCCGGCCCGGCGCCAAGCCGGTCACGGTCGCCGAGGAGATCGCGCGGATCCGGCCGGTCGTCGCGGCGCTGGCCGAGGCCGGCGTGCGCGTCTCGATCGACACGCGCCACGCCGCGGTGATGGCCGCCGCCGCCGAGGCGGGCGCCGCCGTGATCAACGACGTCACCGCCCTGACCCACGATCCCGAGGCGCTCGCCGTCGCCGCCGGCAGCGGCCTGCCGGTGATCCTGATGCACATGCTCGGCACGCCGGCGACCATGCAGCAGGACCCGCGCTACGCCGACGTCGCCTTCGAGGTCTTCGACCATCTGGCGGCGCGCCTCGAGGCCTGCACGGCGGCCGGCATTCCGAGGGAGCGGCTCTGCGTCGATCCCGGCATCGGCTTCGGCAAGACCGTCGCCCACAACTGCACCCTGATCGCGCGTCTCTCGCTGTTCCACGGCCTCGGCTGCCCGGTCCTGCTCGGCGCCAGCCGCAAGGCCTTCATCGGCCGCCTCTCGGCCGGCGAGCCGCCCAAGGGCCGCCTGCCCGGCTCGCTGGCGGTGGCGCTGGCCGGGGCGGCGCGCGGCGCCCAGATCCTGCGCGTCCACGACGTGCCGGAGACGCTGCAGGCCCTGGCCCTGCAGCGCGCCCTCGACGAAGCCGCCGCGCACTGACGCCGCGGCTTCTGCTATAGCTTCCCGTTCGTTGCTCCGGAATCGACCATGACACGCAAGCTCTTCGGCACCGACGGCATCCGCGGCAAGGCCAACGTCGCGCCGATCGACGCGCAGACCGCCCTGTCGGTCGCGATGGCGGCGGGCGCCCTGTTCCGCCGCGACGGCGGCCATCGCCCGCAGGTCGTGATCGGCAAGGATACGCGGCTCTCCGGCTACCTGCTGGAGCCGGCGCTGACCGCCGGCTTCATCGCCGTCGGCCTGGACGTCGTGCTGCTCGGGCCGCTGCCGACGCCGGCGGTCGGCATGCTGACGCGCAGCCTGCGCGCCGATCTGGGCGTCATGGTCTCGGCCTCGCACAACCCCTTCGACGACAACGGCATCAAGCTGTTCGGCCCGGACGGCTTCAAGCTGTCCGACGCGGTCGAGGCGGAGATCGAGGCGCGCATCGACGGCGGCCACGACGGCGACCTGGTACCGGCCGCGAGGCTGGGCCGCGCGCGACGGCTCGACGACGCGCCGGGCCGCTACATCGAGTTCGTCAAGTCGAGCTTCCCCCGGCAGCTGCGCCTCGACGGCCTGAAGGTCGTCGTCGACTGCGCCCAGGGGGCGGCCTACCGGGTCGCCCCCGCGGTGCTGTTCGAGCTGGGCGCCGAGGTCGTGCCGCTGGCGATCTCGCCCGACGGCTTCAACATCAACCGCGACTGCGGCGCGACCGCGCCCGAGGCGATGTGCCGGGCGGTCGTCGAGCAGGGCGCCGACCTGGGCCTGGCGCTCGACGGCGACGCCGACCGGGTGATCCTGGCCGACGAGAAGGGCCGGCCGATCGACGGCGACCAGGTCATGGCGCTGATCGCCGGCTCCTGGCTGGCGCGCGGCCAGCTCAAGGGCCAGGGCCTGGTCGGCACGGTGATGTGCAACCTGGGCCTGGAGCGCCATCTCAACGAGCTCGGCATCGGCCTGACGCGCACGCCGGTCGGCGACCGCTACGTCGTCGAGCGGATGCGCGCCGACGGCTGCAACCTGGGCGGCGAGCCGTCCGGCCACGTCGTGATGAGCGACTACTCGACAACCGGCGACGGCCTGATCGCGGCCCTGCAGGTGTTCGCCGTGCTGGTCGGGGCCGGCCGCCCGGCCAGCGAGGTCTGCCGGGTCTTCGAGCCGCTGCCGCAGCTGCTGCGCAACGTCCGCTTCGGCGCCGGACGGCCGCTCGAGGCGGCCGGCGTCAAGGCGGCGATCGCCGCCGGGGAGGCACGGCTCAACGGCCACGGCCGTCTGCTGATCCGCAAGTCCGGCACCGAGCCGGTGATCCGGGTCATGGCCGAGGGCGAGGACGAGGCGCTGATCGTCACGGTGGTCGAGGAGATCGCGCGCTCGATCGAGGACGCCGCCGGATGACCGACGCCCGGTCGACCCAGCGGGGCCGCGTGCTGATCGTCGCCGGCTCGGACTCCGGCGGCGGCGCCGGCATCCAGGCCGACATCAAGGCGGTGACCGCCCTCGGCGGCTACGCGATGACCGCGATCACCGCGCTCACCGCCCAGAACACCCTTGGCGTCGAGGGCGTCGTCGGCATCGAGCCCGCCTTCATCCGCCAGCAGATCGCCGTGGTGCTCGACGACCTGGGCGCCGACGCGATCAAGACCGGCATGCTGCACTCAGCGCCGGTCATCGAGGCGGTCGCCGCCGAGCTGGAGCTGCGCGGCCGCGGCATTCCGCTGGTCGTCGATCCCGTGATGGTCGCCGAGAGCGGCGCCTCGCTGCTCGACCCGACGGCGGTCGGCGCGCTCAACCGCGACCTGCTGGTGCGCGCGACGCTGCTGACGCCCAACCTGCCGGAGGCCGAGAAGCTGACCGGCATGACCATCGCCGACCTGGAGGCCATGCGCCAGGCGGCGAGCATGCTGCGGACGCTCGGCGCTGAATCGGTGCTGCTCAAGGGCGGCCATCTGGTCGGCGACACGATCCACGACGTGCTGGCGACCGAGGCCGGGCTGGAGGTCTTCACCGACACCCGGCTGCCGGCGCGCGGCAGCCACGGCACCGGCTGCACCCTGGCCTCCGCCGTCGCCTGCGGCCTCGCCCAGGGCCTCGGCCTGCGCGATGCCGTGCTGCGCGCCCGCGCCTACCTGCGCGAGGCGATCCGTACCGCGCCGGGCCTCGGCCGCGGCAAC
The DNA here is from genome assembly GCF_900177295.1 of Tistlia consotensis USBA 355. GTDB lineage: Bacteria > Pseudomonadota > Alphaproteobacteria > Kiloniellales > DSM-21159 > Tistlia > Tistlia consotensis. The sequence goes on along the minus strand of NZ_FWZX01000011.1, from coordinate 44,001 downwards.
GGTCCGGTCAACCACGGCCATACGGTGCGCGACTTCCCGGTCCCGAGGTAGCGTCAGAGGCCGGCGACCCGCAGCTCGCCGCCGTCGCCGCCACTCCAGCCGAAGAAGGACTGCTCGACCAGCTCGGCGAGCAGCACCGGGCGCTCCTGGGGGTCGGCCCAGACGAACTCGTCGGCGGTCTCGGCGGTCGAGGAGATGATGAAGCGCGCCTCGCCCGCCTCGTCGCAGAGCGGCAGGCGCAGCACCTCGACCACCGCCTGGCGGCCCGAGAGATAGCGGTCCCGGACCCGCGAGACGTGGGCGCAGGGCTCGTCGAGGATGCGGTTCAGGGCCCGCTCGACCGGCTGCCGCGAAGCCTCGGCCAGCAGGTCGAGCATGTTGGTGCCGGTCGGATCGACGCCGAGCCGGCGCACCACGGCGGTGCCGGCCAGCCGGATCTTGAAATGGGCGGTGGACAGCCGCTCGTAGAGCACCAGGTCGGGCAGCAGGCGCGGCATCTCGGTCGGGTCGATCCGGGCCTTCCGCGGCATGCGTTCGCCCTCGAGCTTGCCGAGCCAGTAGGCGAGGAACCGCCTGTTGGTCTCGAGCAGGCTCGACGCGATCACTGTCGAGGAGGGTGGCATTTCCGATCGTCCACCTTATCGCTGTAGGGTCGGCGAGCCGCCGAACCGGTCGTGGCGCCAGCGATCTCACGCGCTAAGCGCGTAGATCTTTCGGCATTATTCTACCCCATACGCACGCTGCGGCAATGCCGAACACCGGATCTCTCGCTACACGGCAGCGAACCACGGCTTTCGTTTCGGGATCGTTGCGATCGGAGGCGGCTGCGCCGAGGCATCCGCCGCCCGCGGCGCATCGCCGGCCCGGGCGAAGCGACCCCCGGTCGGCTGCCCATGGCCGATCGAGCCGGCAGGCGCGGTGTCGCCCCCTTCCGGCACGAGGAATTCAAGCTAGACGGTGCGCAGGCCGGTGGAACTGAGCACCGGCAGGCCGTCGGGGCCGGGGCTCCAGGTGAAGAAGGCCTGCTCGACCAGCTCGGCGAGCAGCGCCGGCCTGTCCTGGGGACCGCGCCAAACCGTCGGGTCCGTGGTCTCGATGGTCGAGCAGAGGATGAAGCGCGGCTCGCCGGCCTCGCTGCTGAGCGGCAGCCGCAGCACCTCGACGATGACTTCCCGGCCCGAGGCGTAGCGGTCCCGGACGTGGGCCAGCAGGCCGCAGGGCTCGTCGAGGATGCGATTGAGCGCGCGCCGGATCGGCGCCCGCGCGGCCGGCGCGATGACGTCGAGCACCGGATGGCCGGTCGGGTCGAAGCCGAGCCGCTGGACGACGGCGGTGCCGGCCAGGCGGACCGAGAAGCTGTCCGGCGCCCGGCGCTCGAAGACCAGCAGATAGGGCAGAAGGGCCGGGATCTCGGTCGGGTCGATCTCCGACTTGCGCGGCATGCCGCGGTCACCGACCTTGCCGAGCCAGTAGGCGAGCAGCTGCCGGGTCGTTCCGATCAGATCCGCGCCGAGCACGGCCGTTGACGTCGGCATCCCAGTCGCTCCGGGGTGAGGCCGAGAGCCCGATGCTATACGTCACCCGCTATCCGGGCAATCGCTCTCGCCTCCGCACCGTCGGGGCCGCCCCGCCGCGACGGCAGGACGGCCCCCGGCGGCCCGAACGCCCAGGTGGCCCGAAGGCCTAAGCGGCTCGGAGTCTCAGGCGGCCCGGAGTCTCAGGCGGCCCGGTCCAGCGCCGCGTGCGCGGTCAGCACCGACAGGCAGGCCTCGGCGACCTCGCGCCCCTTGGTCTGCAGGTGCTCCTGGAAGAACAGGCGGTGCGGCTCCGTGTCCTGGAAATGATGCGGCGTCAGCACCGCCGAGAGCACCGGCACGCCGCTGTCGAGCTGGACCCGCATCAGCCCCTCGACGACCGCCGCCGCGACGAACTCGTGGCGGTAGATGCCGCCGTCGACGACCAGGGCGGCGCCGACCACGGCGTCGTAGCGGCCGCTCGCCGCGAGACGCCGGGCGACGAGCGGGATCTCGAAGGCGCCGGGCACCTTGAAGGCCTCGACGGCCGCCCGGCCGTTGCTGAGCCGGGCGATCTCGCGCAGGAAGCCTTCGTGGCAGGCGTCGACCAGCGGGCCGTGCCAGAGCGCCTTGACGAAGGCGATGCTGGGGGCGTCGCCCGCCCCGGCCGCGGGGTTGTCGTTGCTGGTGAGATTGGGGACCTGATTCATCGCTTTCTCCTTCGAAAGAGCAGAATCAGGGCGTAACGAAGCGGCGACGCCGCCCCGCGCCGAAGGCGCGACGCAAGCCTCGCTGTTCCGTTCTCTTCCATCCGGACTGTGACCGTCGGCTTCGGAATCGCACCGAATCTGCTGACCCCTCCGGACCGCCGGCCCGGAGGGCGCTCGCGGGCTTCGGCTCTCCGGTCGCCCGGAACGCCGTCACCGCCGGTGGGGACTTCCACCCCGCCCCGAGAACGCGCCCCGCCGGCCGGCGGGGCAGGATCCTTCTAGCGCGGCCGGGGCCGGCTTGTCACGCCAGCCCGTCGTAGCTCGCGCCCGGGACCTCCTCGAGCAGGCCGGCGAGGCGGTCGAGGGCCTCGGTCAGGGCCTCGCGGCTGGCCGGCGGGCCGAGGCAGAGGCGCACCGCCGGCACCTCGAAGCGGCGCTGCACGGCGAAGGGCTGCGAGGGCGTGACGACGACGCCGCGGCGCTGTGCCGCCTGGACGAACTCCTCGGCGCGCCACTGCTCCGGCAGGCTCAGCCAGGCGAAGAGCGCGCCCGGCGGGCAGGCCATCGCCGCGCCGTCGAAGCGCGCCAGGGCGAGCTGGCGGCGCGCCTCGGTCTCGTCGCGGATCGCCTGGCGGATGTGCGACGCGCTGCCCGAGCGGATCATCCGGGTCGCGATCTCGGCCTGGAACGGCGAGCCCTTGCTGCCCAGGGTGAAGACCGCGCCGCGCACGGCCTCGGTGCGCGCCGGCGGCGGCACCAGGTAGCCGAGCCGCAGGCCCGGCGCCAGGGCCTTGGACAGGCTGGTGACGTGGTAGGTCAGCTCCGGCAGCAGCGCCGCGAAGGGCAGGGGCACGTCGTTGCCGAGCAGGCGGAACAGGTCGTCCTCGATGACCGGCAGGCGGTTCCGGCGCGCGACCTCGGCCAGTGCCTCGCGGCGCGCTAGTTCCATGGTCCCGGTCGTCGGGTTCTGCATGGTCGGCACCAGGTAGAGCGCGGCGGCGCCGCCGTGGGCCCTCAGCGCCGCCTCGACGCCGTCGGGCAGCGGCCCGTCGGCATCGACCGGCACCGGCTCCAGCTTGATGCCGAGCAGCCGGGCGATCGGCTGGACGCCGGGATAGGTCAGCGGCTCGACCAGCACCCGCTCGCCGGGCCGGCAGAGCGAGAGCAGCGCCGCCATCACCCCGTGGTGCGCGCCGTTGGTGATGATGATGCGTGCCGGATCGGCCTGCCAGCCGGTCTCGGCCAGCCAGGCGGCGGCGGCCTCGCGGTGCGCCGGATAGCCCTCGTTCGGCGGATAGGCGAGGTAGCGCTCGGTTTCCGGATCGCCGGCCATCTCGGTCAGCGCCTCGGCCAGCGCGCGCCCGGCCGGCACCGGCGGGGGGGCCGCGAAGTGCAGGTCGAAGGCGTTCGGTGCCTGCTCCAGCGGGATGTGCGCGCCGACCCGGAAGCCGGCCGCCGCCTTGGCGTCGCGCACGTAGGTGCCGCGCCCGACCTCGCCGACCACCAGGCCGCGCCGCTCCGCCTCGCGATAGGCGCGCGTTACGGTGCCGACCGTAACCTTCAGGTTCCAGGCCAGGTCACGGTGGGTCGGCAGCTTGGCGCCGGCCGGCAGCCGGCCGTTGGAGATGTCGGCGGCCAGCGCCTCGGCGATCGCGAGATAGCGCGGGCCGCGCTGCGGCAGGGAAGGTGTCCAAGTTGTCATGGGCACAATAATGACATTGACGGGCCATTGTCTCAAGCAATATCCGGATAGAGGCGATCGGGACGCCCTGGGACAATGGCCGACAAGACCGGAAGAGGCAGTCGCCCAAACGCCTGACAGAGGAGCCGAAAGATGGCCAGTCGCACCCTTCCCGCCGGTTTCGCCGCACGTCGGCCCGGCGCCCGCTTCTACCCGCGGATCTCGCTCGCCGACGGTCTGCTGGGCCTCGTCCGCCTGCTGCTGCTCTGGCAGGAGCGGGCCAACGAGCGGCTGCGCCTGCGCGAGATGGACGACCACATGCTGAAGGACATCGGGATCAGCCGCGTCGACGCGCTGCGCGAGGGCGAGAAGCCCTTCTGGCGGGACTGACGATTGTCCTCCAGACCGACCATATTGTAACGGAGACAATCGATGCGCCTGCCTCTCTACCAGCTCGACGCCTTCGCCGACCGGCCCTTCACGGGCAATCCCGCCGCCGTGGTGCCGCTGGCCCGCTGGCTGCCGGACGCGACGCTGCAGGCGATCGCCCTGGAGAACAACCTCGCCGAGACGGCCTTCCTGGTCCGCCGGGACGGTGGGGCGGACGGGGGGGCGGCCGGGGGTGCGGACGGCGCGGTCGAGTACGACCTGCGCTGGTTCACCCCGGCGATCGAGGTCGACCTCTGCGGCCACGCGACCCTGGCCAGCGCCGCCGCCGTGCAGCGCTGGCTGGCGCCGGGCGCCGCGACGGTGCGCTTCCACACGCGCTCCGGGGCCCTGACCGTGACCGGCGACGGCCGCGACGGCGGCCTCCTGACCATGGACTTCCCGGCCCTGCCGCCGAAGCCGCTCGACGCCGCGGCCGCAACAGCCGTCGCCGAGGCGCTCGGCCAGCAGCCGGAGGCGGTGCTCGCCGCCGACAAGGCCCTGGCGGTGCTGGCCGACGAAGCGTCGGTGCTCGCGGCGAGGCCCGACCTGCGCCGCCTCGCGGCGCTGCCGCACGACGGGCTGATCGTCTCGGCACCCGGCCGCAACCACGACTTCGTCTCGCGCTTCTTCGCGCCGCACGCCGGCATCGACGAGGATCCGGTGACCGGTTCGGCGCACTGCGTTCTGGCGCCCTACTGGGCCGGGCGACTCGGCAAGACCGCGCTCTCGGCCCGCCAGGTGTCGGCGCGCGGCGGCGAGCTCGCGCTCGAGCTGAAGGGCGCGCGGGTCGCGATCAGCGGCCGGGTCGCGCCCTATCTCGAGGGCGTCATCGAGCTGCCCGTCACGGCGGCCTGACCCGCGTCGCGCGCAGGTGCGAAGCGGCCGGGAATGCTCTAGAAAACCGGCATGGACAGTCCTGCCGGCAAGCCCCTCCCGGCGACGGGCGCCTCGCCCGTCGCCGTCCGCTACCTCGACGACTTCACGGTCGGCGAGCGCTTCGTCAGTCGCGGCGCGACGCTGAGCGAGGCGCAGATCCTCGACTTCGCCTGGCAATGGGACCCGCAGCCGTTCCACCTCGACGCCGAGGCGGCGGCCGGCTGGGGCTTCGAGGGACTGATCGCCAGCGGCTTCCACACCCTGCTGGTCGGCTTCCGGCTGTTCCAGCAGGAGAACGTCTGGAACGCCGCCTCGGTCGGCTCGCCGGGCATGGACGAGCTGCGCTGGCTGAAGCCGGTGCGCCCGGGCGACACGATCCATGCCGAGGTCGAGGTCGTCGAGGTGCGGCCGTCGCGCAGCAGGCCCGACCGCGGCAGCGCCCGGCTGCGCTACGAGATGATCAACCAGCGCGGCGAGACGGTCATGACCGTCGTCGCCATCCACCTCCTGCGCCGCCGCCCGGGGGCCGGCTGATGGCCGAGGCGATCTACCTGCTGCGCCACGGCGAGACGGTCTGGAACCGGACGCGCCGCATCCAGGGCCAGCTCGACGCCCCGCTGACCCGGCTCGGCACCGAGCAGGCCTGGGCGATGGGCGAGAGCCTGCGCCCGCTGCTCGGCGGCGAGCGGCCGAACCTGCAGGTCTCGACGCTCGGCCGCTGCCGGCAGAGCGCGGCGCTGGTCTGCGAGGCCGCCGGCCTGGATTTCGACAGCGCCGAGTTCCTGCCGGAGCTGATGGAGCTGCACTTCGGCGCCTGGCAGGGCCTCCGCAAGCCCGACCTCCGGCGCCAGCAGCCCGAGCTCTGGGCCAGGCGCGAGGCCGACCGCTGGTCCTTCGCGCCCGAGGGCGGCGAGAGCTACGCCAAGGCCTCGCGCCGCATCGCCGACTGGCTGGAGCGCATCCGATCCCTGCCCGGCATCGTCGTCGTCGTGCTGCACGGCGGCACCTCGATGCTGGCGCGCGGCCTCTACGCCGGGCTGGCGCCGGCCGAGATCGTCACCCAGGACTTCCCCCAGGACGCCTTCTACCGCCTCGCCGCCGGCACGGTCGCGCGCTTCGAGACGGGCATCTGAGGGGTTTGCAGTCGGGTCGGCACCGGCCCGCCCCCCCTTACAGCGGCCAGATCAGCAGGATCATCGGCAGTCCGACCAGCAGGATCAGCAGATCGAGCGGCAGGCCCATCCGCCAGTAGTCGGAGAAGCGGTAGCCGCCGGGGCCCATGACCAGCAGGTTCGACTGGTGGCCGATCGGCGTCAGGTAGGTCGAGGACGAGCCGATCGCGACGGCCATCAGGAAGGGGTCGACGCTGGCGCCCAGGCCGTGGGCGACGGTGATGCCGATCGGCGCCATCAGCACCGCCGTGGCGGCGTTGTTCATGATGTCCGAGAGCAGCATGGTCACGACCATCAGCAGGCCGAGCACGACCCAGGCCGGCGCGTGGCCGCCGAGGTGCAGCAGCGGCACGGCGACGGTCTGCGAGCCCCCGGTGCTTTCGAGCGCCATGCCGACCGGGATCATCGCGCCGAGCAGCACGATGACCGGCCACTCGATCGACTCGTAGAGCTCGCGCAAGTGCACGTCGCCGACGGCCAGGGTTCCGATCGCCGCGCCGAGGAAGGCGATCTGCGGCGGCAGCAGGCCGGCGACCACCGTGCCGATGGCGATCAGGAAGATCAGCGGCGACCAGGGCGAGCCGCCGCGCCGGCGCAGCTGCAGGTCGCGCCCGGCGAGCGGCAGGCAGCCGAGCGCGGCCAGCACGTCGGGCAGCGCCTCGCGCTCGCCCTGCAGCAGCAGCACGTCGCCGGCGGCGAAGCGCACCTGGCCGAGCCGCTCGTGCTGCTCCTCGCCCTGGCGCGCGAAGGCCAGCAGGTTGAGGCCGAAGCGGGTGTGCAGGCGCATCGAGCGGGCGGTGCGCCCCTCCATCCGCGAGCCCGGCACGATCACCGCCTCGACCAGGCCGACCCGGTCGGAGCGCAGGTCGCCGGCCGAGATGTCGGCGGCACCGACCAGCTCCAGCTCGGCCTTGTCGAGCACCAGCTGCAGGGCCTCGGCGTCGGCCTCGAGGATCAGGATGTCGCCGGCCTGCAGGCGGATGAAGCCGGAGGGCGCCAGGATGCGGTCGTCGTTGCGCACCAGGGCGACGACCGAGAGGTCGGCCTGGCCCAGGGTCTCGATGTCGACCAGGCGGCGGCCGACGTAGGCCGACTTGGCCGGCAGCCGCACCTCGGTGACGTAGTCCTCGATGGCGACCAGGGGCCTCTGCCCGGTCTGCTGCTCCTGGCGCTTGGGCAGCAGGTGCCAGCCGACGAGCGCGACGAAGACGACGCCGACGAGGGCGATGCTGAGGCCGACCGGCGCGAAATCGAACATGCCGAAGGGCTGGCCGGCCTCGCCGGCGCGGAACGAGGCGATGACGATGTTCGGCGGCGTGCCGATCAGGGTCGTCAGGCCGCCGAGCAGCGAGGCGAAGGAGATCGGCATCAGCACCTCGCTGGCCGGCCGCTTGGCCTCGGCCGCGACGGCGAGCGCGACCGGCAGCATCAGCGCCAGGGCGCCGACGTTGTTCATGAAGGCCGAGAAGATCGCGGTCACCAGGGCGAGGCCGAGGACCTGGATCGAGGGCCGGTGGCCCAGGCTGCCGAGCAGGCGCGCCGCGAGGTCGACCAGGCTGGAGTTGCGCAGCGCCCGCGACAGGATGAGGATCGCCGCGACGGTGATCACGGCCGGATGGCCGAAGCCGTCGAAGGCATGGTCGGCCGGCACGATGCCGGCCACGACCGCGACCAGCAGCGCGAGCATCGCCACCAGGTCGTAGCGCAGCCGGCCCCAGGCGAAGAGCAGCAGCGCCGCGCCCAGGATCGCGAAGAGCAGGATCTGCTCCGTGGTCATCGCGGCTCAGGGATTCCTCAGTATGTGGCGATGGGCCGCGGGGGCCCCTGCCCCCTGCCCGGTTCCGCCCGTGCCAGCCTGCGCGGTTAACAGTCTAGCCGGGATGCGCCATCGGGGGCGAGGGGCGAGGCGCGGCGCCGACATGACGGCCATGACCGGCGGGCCGGCGGCTCGCGTTGACGCACCGCAGCATGGCGCCTAGTATCCGCCGCGCTTTATCTCCCGAACGACCATTTAACGCGAAGGAACGACTCGACCATGACGTCCGCCGCGAAGCCGGGGCGCCGCCCGGCCAACCCGAATTTCTCCTCGGGTCCCTGCGCCAAGCGGCCCGGCTGGTCGCCCGCCGCGCTGACGGGCGCCGTCGTCGGCCGCTCGCACCGCGCCAAGGTCGGCAAGGCGAGGCTGGCCGAGGTCATCGAGCGCTCCGCGACGCTGCTCGGCCTGCCGTCGGACTGGCGGCTCGCCATCGTGCCGGCCTCCGACACCGGTGCGGTCGAGATGGCGCTCTGGTCGCTGCTCGGCGCCCGCGGCGTCGAGATGCTGGCCTGGGAGTCGTTCGGCTCCGGCTGGGCGACCGACGTGGTCAAGCAGCTCAAGCTCAAGGACGCGCGGGTGCTCGAGGCGGGCTACGGCGCCCTGCCCGACCTCTCGGCGGTCGACTGGGACTGCGACGTGGTCTTCACCTGGAACGGCACGACCTCGGGCGTGCGCGTGCCGGACGCCGACTGGATCCCCGCCGACCGCGGCGGCCTGGCGATCTGCGACGCGACCTCGGCCGCCTTCGCGATGCCGCTCGACTTCGCCAAGCTCGATGTCGTGACCTGGTCCTGGCAGAAGGTCCTGGGCGGCGAGGCGGCCCACGGCATGCTGGCGCTCGGCCCGCGCGCGGTCGAGCGGCTGGAGAGCCACAGCCCGGCCTGGCCGCTGCCGAAGATCTTCCGCATGACCAAGGGCGGCAAGCTGATCGAGGGCATCTTCAAGGGCGAGACGATCAACACGCCCTCGATGCTCTGTGTCGAGGACGCCCTGGACGGCCTGCGCTGGGCCGAGCAGATCGGCGGCCTCGAGGCCCTGGTCGCGCGCTCCCGCGCCAACCTGGCCGCGGTCGAGGCCTGGGTCGAGGCCTCCGACTGGGCCGGCTTCCTGGCCGAGCGCCCGGAGATCCGCTCCTCGACCTCGATCTGCCTCAAGGTCGTCGACCCCTGGTTCGCGAGCCAGGCGGATGACGCCCAGGGCGCGCTGATCAAGGCCCTGGTGGCCAAGCTCGACGCCGAGGGCGTCGCCTACGACATCGGCGCCTACCGCGACGCGCCGGCCGGCCTCAGGATCTGGGGCGGCGCCACGGTCGAGACCTCGGACATCGAGGCCCTGCTGCCCTGGCTCGACTGGGCCTACGCCGCCGCCAAGGCCGAGTCGCGCGCCGCTGCCTGAGCGGCCGCCCCTCGACCGTCAACCGTCGGGGCCGGCGCGAGCGTGCCGGCCCGTTCCTCTGATCTCTCCCGGGGGGAAGAAAGAGACTGATGCCCAAGGTTCTCATCGCCGACAACCTCAGCCCGCTCGCCGTCGAGGTGTTCCAGCAGCGCGGCATCGAGGCCGACGTCCGCACCGGCCTGAAGCCGGACGAGCTGGTCGCCGCCGCCGCCGACTACGACGGCATCGCGGTGCGCTCGGCCTCCAAGGTCACCGCCGCGGTGCTGGAGGCCGGCGTCACGGGCAAGCTGCGCATCGTCGGCCGCGCCGGCATCGGCGTCGACAACATCGACGTGCCGGCCGCGACCCGGCTCGGCGTCGTGGTGATGAACACCCCGGGCGGCAACTCGGTGACCACCGCCGAGCACGCGATCTCGCTGATGCTGGCGCTCGCCCGCCAGATCCCCGAGGCCGACCGCTCGACCCAGGCCGGCAAGTGGGAGAAGTCGAAGTTCATGGGCGTCGAGCTGACCGGCAAGACGCTCGGCGTGATCGGCTGCGGCAACATCGGCGCGATCGTCGCCGACCGCGCGATCGGCCTGCGCATGAAGGTCGTCGCCTACGATCCCTTCCTGTCGCCGGACCGCGCCGACGACCTGGGCGTCGAGAAGGTCGAGCTCGACGAGCTGCTGAAGCGCTCCGACATCGTCACGCTGCACGTGCCGCTGACCGACCAGACCCGCGGCATCATCGACGCCGAGGCCCTGGCCAAGTGCAAGAAGGGCGTGCGCATCATCAACTGCGCGCGCGGCGGGCTGGTCGTCGAGGCCGACCTCAAGGCGGCGCTCGACTCGGGCCAGGTCGCCGGCGCCGCGCTCGACGTCTTCGAGCAGGAGCCGGCCAAGGAGAACGCGCTGTTCGGCACGCCGAACCTGGTCTGCACGCCGCACCTCGGCGCCTCGACCGCCGAGGCGCAGGAGAAGGTCGCGGTCCAGGTCGCCGAGCAGATGGCCGACTTCCTGGTCTCGGGCGCCGTCTCCAACGCCGTCAACATGCCCTCGCTGACCGCCGAGGACGCCAAGCGCCTGGGCCCCTACATGACGCTGGCCGAGCAGCTCGGCTCCTTCGCCGGCCAGCTGACCCATAGCGGCCTCAAGGGCGTGCGCATCGAGTACGAGGGCCAGGTCGCCTCGCTGAACACCCGGCCGCTGACCCAGATCGCCCTGGTCGGGCTGCTGCGCCCGATGCTCGACTCGGTCAACATGGTCAACGCCCAGGAGCTGGCGCGGCAGCGCGACATCGACGTCGCCGAGACCAAGCACGAGCGCGACTGCGACTACCAGACCCTGCTGCGGGTGACGGTGATCACCGAGCGCCAGGAGCGCAGCGTCGCCGGCACGCTGTTCGGCGGCACCAAGCCGCGCCTGGTCTCGGTCAAGGACATCGACCTCGAGGCCCAGCTCGGCCCGCACATGCTCTACATCACCAACAACGACAAGCCGGGCGCCATCGCCGACCTGTCGCGGACCCTGGCCGAGGCCGGCATCAACGTCGCGACCTTCAACCTGGGCCGCGCCGAGCGCGGCGGCGAGGCGATCGCTCTCATCGAGCTCGACGAGCCGCTGCCGGCGGCGGTGCTGGAGCGGGTCCGAGCCCTGCCGCAGATCAAGCAGGCCGAGCCGCTGAGCTTCTGAGGGCGGGACGACCGGGCCTGATCCGATCGCAGCGCAGCGGCGCGGCCGGCGCCTCGGCCCCTGGTCGGACGATTCTAGCCCTCGCGCTTCGGCAGCAGCCGGGTGACGTGGCCCATCTTGCGGCCGGGCCGCGGCTCGGCCTTGCCGTAGAGGTGCAGCTTGGAGTTCGGCTCGCCGACCGCGTCGAGCCAGCGGCTCACCTCGTCGCCCATCAGGTTCTTCATGATCGCGTCGGCGTGGCGCTGGGTCGAGCCGAGCGGCAGGCCGCAGACGGCGCGGACCAGCTGCTCGAACTGCGAGGTGACGCAGGCGTCGATGGTCCAGTGACCGGAGTTGTGCGGCCGCGGCGCCAGCTCGTTGATCAGGATGCGGTCGTCGGAGGTGACGAACATCTCGACCGCGACCAGGCCGACCAGCTCCAGCTTCTCGGCGATCAGCCGGGCCAGGCCCTCGGCCTTGTCCGAGAGCGCCGGCGGCAGGCGCGCCGGCGCCAGGGTCTCGTCGAGGATGTGGTGGCGGTGGCGGTTCTCGACCGGCACGTAGGTCATGATCTGGCCGTCGAGGCCGCGCGCGGCGATCACCGAGATCTCCATGCGGAAGTCGACCAGGGCCTCCAGGATGCCGATCGCGTCGGGCGCGTGGCCGGCCATCTGCTCCCAGGCCGCCTTGGGGTCGCTGTCGGCCTTGACCAGGACCTGGCCCTTGCCGTCGTAGCCCATGACGGCGCTCTTCAGGATCGCCGGCGCGCCGAGCTCGCGCAGCTCGCGGGCCACGGCCTCGGGCCCGCCGACCTCGACATAGCGGGTCGTCGGCGCGCCGATCGAATTGCAGAAGTCCTTCTCGCGCAGCCGGTCCTGGCAGATCTGCAGGACCTTCGGCCCGGGCCGCACCAGCGCCCGGTCGGCCAGGAAGGCCGCGGTCGCGTAGGGCACGTTCTCGAACTCGTAGGTGATGACGTCGCAGGCGGCGGCGAAGGCGGCCAGGGCCGCCTCGTCGTCGTAGGCGGCCGCCGTCGCCCGGTTGGTGACCTGCATCGCCGGATCGTCGGCGCCCGGCCCGAAGACGTGGCTGCGGTAGCCGAGCCGCGCGGCATCGAGGGCGATCATGCGGCCGAGCTGGCCGCTGCCCAGGATGCCGACGGTGGCGCCCGGCGCGATCGGTGCCTTGCGGGCTCTAGGCATCGTCGCGCGGGGTCTCGGCCACGGAGTCGCTCTGCGCCTGCCGCCAGCGCTCGAGCCGCTCGTCGAGCGCCGGATCGGACAGCGCCAGGATCGAGGCGGCGAGCAGCCCGGCGTTGCGGGCGCCCGATTCGCCGATGGCGAGCGTGCCGACCGGCACGCCCCCCGGCATCTGGACGATCGACAGCAGCGAATCGAGGCCCTTGAGCGCCCGCGACTGGACCGGCACGCCGAGCACCGGCAGGGTTGTCATGGAGGCAATCATGCCGGGAAGATGGGCCGCGCCGCCGGCGCCGGCAATGATCACCCGCAGACCGCGCGCCTTCGCGCCCTTGGCGTAGTCGACCAGGCGGTCCGGCGTCCGGTGGGCCGAGACGATGCGCGCCTCGTGGCCGACGCCCAGAGCCTCGAGCACCTCGGCCGCGACGCGCAGGGTCGGCCAGTCCGACTGGCTGCCCATGACGATACCGACCGGCTGTGCGCTGCCCTCCATGATCCCTTCGTCCGTCCCCGCCCCGCCTGATGCGTCCCGCGCGCCCCTGCGCCGGACCCCCGCACGCTCCGTCGAAGCGAGGGGCCGCATTATCGAAATCGCCGGTTGCGCTGACAAGCCCAAGCCGGCGTGCCGGCGGAGACTGCCGCAAAGCGGCGCCGAAGGCGAGAAATGAACGAAGCGTTTACCTTTGCCGGACTAACCTTCCGACGGGACAAGCTGCGCCCGGACGCAATCGGGACGCCCGCCACCGGAAGAGGTCCGAAGGAAGCCGCATGAAGGTCAGCAGGACGTCGTCGACGCGGCCTCTGGGGGGTACCGGCGCGGTCGCCGGGGTCGGTGCCGCTCGCCCGGCCGCGCCCGCGGCCCCTGCCGCCGCCACGGAGGTCAGGGCGCCGGCCGACGTGACCTCCGTCATGGGCGTGCCGGAGCCCGAGCTCACGCCCAAGGTGCGCGCCGCCCTCGGCCAGCTGATGAACGAGGTGCACCGGCTGCGCGAGGAGCTGGAGCAGGCGAAGAAGCGCATCGGCTTCCTGGAGGAGCTGTCGGATCAGGACCCGCTGGTGCCTGTGGTCAATCGTCGCGCCTTCGTGCGCGAGCTCAGCCGCTTCATGGCCTATTCCGAGCGCTACGGCGTGCCGGGCAGCGTGCTCTACTTCGACGTCAACGGCATGAAGCAGATCAACGACAGCTACGGCCACAGCGTCGGCGACGCCGTGCTGAAGCACGTCGCCGAGGTCCTGCTGCGCAACCTGCGCAGCTCCGACGTGGTCGGGCGCCTCGGCGGCGACGAGTTCGGCGTGATCCTGATGCAGGCCAACGCCGAAGCCGGCGAGGCCAAGGGCCACGAGCTGGCCAGCTCGATCGTCGACACGCCGCTTGAGCACAAGGGCGACCTGCTCCAGGTCGGCATCTCGGTCGGCGTCCATGCCTTCTCGAGCGGCGAACATGTCGACGACGCCCTGCACGCCGCCGACCAGAAGATGTACGCGCACAAGCTGGCCAGCGCGACGACCCGCTAGAGCTTCCCTCGACCGGTCAGGCGATAATGTCGGGGGTCAACTGATCCTCGAGCCGGGCGATCTCGTCCTTGAGCAGTAGCTTGCGCTTCTTCAGCCGCTGCAGCTGCAGCTGGTCGAAGGGCGCGTGCTCGAGCAGGCGGTCGATGACGTCGTCGAGGTCGCGATGTTCGAGCTTGAGCCGCTGCAAACGCGCGTGCAGCGAAGCCCGCTCGTCGTCCCACTCGCCGTCATCGTTCATCAGGGTCCTCATCTCGGGGTGGCGCCGGCCGGCTTAGAACCACGACCGGCGCCTGTAGTATAGTTCAGACGCGCCGCGGATCGTAGCGCGCCGGCGGCGCGGAACCCACCGGGCGATCGAGAGGAGGCGGAACTGCACAAGGGCAAGAAACGCATCGGCCTGCTGACCAGCGGCGGTGACTGCGCCGGCCTCAACGCGGCGATCCGCGCCGTGGTCCACCGCGCCGTCGAGGGCCAGGGCTGGCAGGTTGTCGGCCTGCACAAGGGCACGGCCGGCCTGCTGTCGCGGCCGCCGGAGGCCGAGACGCTGACGCCGCACCGCTTCGAAGGCATGCTGCTGCGCATGGCCGGCACGATCCTCGGCACCACGAACAAGGGCGACCCCTTCGCCTTCCCCTACCCCGACGGTACGGTCAGGGACCGCTCGGACGAGATCATCGAAGGCTTCCGGGCCCTCGAGCTGGACGGCCTGATCGGCATCGGCGGCGACGGCTCGCTGTCGATCCTGCGGCGCCTCGCCCAGCAGGGCGGCATCCCGCTGATCGGCATCCCCAAGACGATCGACAACGACGTCGTCGGCACCGAGGTCGCGATCGGCCACGCGACGGCCCTCTGGGTCGCGACCGACGCCCTGGACCGGCTGCAGCCGACGGCGGCCAGCCACGACCGGGTCATGGTGCTGGAGGTCATGGGCCGCGACGCCGGCCACATCGCGCTGTCGGCCGGCATCTCGGGCGGCGCCGACGTGATCATCATCCCGGAGCTGCCCTACCGGATCGAGGGCATCGCCGGGAAGATCAACGCGCTGCGCGCCGAGGACCGCAACTTCGCCCTGGTCGTGGTCGCCGAGGCGGTGCGCCGCGAGGACGGCACGCCGGTGGTCCAGGGTCACAGCGACTCGGGCCAGGCGCTCTACGGCGGCGTCGGCCACTACATAGGCCGGCGGATCGCCGAGACGACGGGAGCCGAGGTGCGCGTGACCGTGCTCGGCCACGTCCAGCGCGGCGGCACGCCGACGCCGCGCGACCGCCTGATGGCCTCGATCTTCGGCGTCCATGCCGTCGACCTGCTGGCCGCCGGGCAGAGCGACCGCATGGTCGCCTGGAGCGGGCGCAACGTCGTCGACCTGCCGCTCGCCGAGGTCGTCGACCGGCCGCACCGAGTCGACCCGCAGGGGGCCCTGGTGCACACCGCGCGCGGCCTCGGCATCTACGTCGGCGAGGATCCGTCCTGAGCGGCGTCCCGCCCGAACCGCGCGCCGGGCCGCGCGCCGGGCCGCGCGCCGGGTCGAACCCCTTCTGGGCCTTCTCGCTCGCGACCTACGCTCGGCCCGGCGTCGCCGAGGCCTGCCTGGCCCTGCAGGACCGCCTGGGCCTCGACGTCAACCTGCTGCTGTTCTGCCTCTGGGCCGGCCGCTGCGGCCGGCGCCTGGAGGCCGGCGAACTGGCGGCCCTGCTGGCCGCCGCGGCGCCCTGGCACGAGCAGGTGGTGCGGCCGCTACGCAGCGTCAGGCGCCGGCTGAAGGGCTTGCCCGGCGCGGGGCACGAGGCCCTGCGCCAGCGGATCAAGCGCGACGAGCTGGAGGCCGAGCGGCTGGAGCAGGACCTGCTGCACGAGGCCCTGCCGCTGGCGCCGGCCGCCGCCGACCGCGAGGCGGCGCAGGCCAACCTGCTGGCCTACGCCGGCGCGGAGGCCCCGGAGCTGGCGGCGCTGCTGTCGGCGCTCGACTGACACCGCGCCCCCTCAGGAGAGGAGCGACTTCTTCCCCCGCCGCTTGGCGGCGCGCTCGACGCGGCCGTCCGGCCCGGGCTCGCCCCAGCGGCGGACCAGCGGGCTGTCGAGCTCGAAGAGGTCGAGGACCCGGCCGACGGACTGGTCGACCAGCTCCTCGATGCTGCCCGGGTTGGCATAGAAGGCCGGCACCGGCGGCGCGATCACCGCGCCCATCTCGGACAGCGCCAGCAGGCTGCGCAGATGGCCGCTGTGCAGCGGCGTCTCGCGGACCATCAGCACCAGGCGCCGGCGCTCCTTCAGCACGACGTCGGCGGCGCGGGTCAGCAGGCTGGCCGTGACCCCGCAGGCGATCTCGGAAAGGCTGCGGACCGAGCAGGGCGCGATGACCATGCCGAGCGTGCGGAACGAGCCGCTGGCGATCGGCGCGCCGATGTCCTCGACCGGATGCACCACGTCGGCGAGCGCCTGGACCTCGGCGAGCTTCATGTCGGTCTCGTAGGCCAGCGTGACCTCGGCCGAGCGGCTGACCACCAGGTGGGTCTCGACCGGCAGCGGGCGCAGGGCCTGGAGCAGGCGAACGCCGTAGACCGCGCCGCTCGCGCCGGTGATGCCGACGATCAGCCGTGCCGTCCTGCCCATCGCCCCGTTCTCACCATCCACCCGCCCGATTGAAGCCGGATCGGAAATCCACAAGTTAGAGGGGGAGGCCGCTTGGCACCCCAGCCGAGCCGGCGTTAGCATGAACGGCTGTCAAACTAAAGGGAGACGGGTCCCATGTCTTTGCAGGAGCACGTCGACGCTCTTCGCGCCAAGCATGCGGAGTTGGAGCAGCAGATCGAGAAGGAGAGCCTCCGACCCCACCCCGACGAGACCACCCTGCACGCCCTGAAGCGCGAGAAGCTGCGCATCAAGGACGAAATCGCTCAGCACGAACTGCACTAGCACCCGATCCCCCGGGCCGGGGCGCCGGCCTTCCCGCGCCCTTCCGGTCCGCAAGGATCCCGCTCCAGACGCCGAGGCCCGCGTCGTCCCGGTCTCGGCCCGCGGGCCGTCCTCTCGCCCTCGCCGTTCGAGCGACGGCCGGGAACAGTCGAAAGCGGCCCGGCAGAATCGCCCGGGCGGTGCAGCCCGGCCCCGTATTCTACCATCAGGATATAGGCTCAGCCGACCTCGCGCAGGCCCGGTTCGGTCGCCGAGGTCGTGGCGAGCACCCGACTCGCGGGCAGCCGCAGCACGGCGCAGGTGCCGCGGTCCGGCCCGCTGTCGATCTCCAGCACGCCGCCGTGGAGGCGCGCCAGGGCGAAGGCGATCGACAGGCCCAGGCCGCTGCCCCGGGTCTTGGCGGCGACCAGGGGATCGAGCTGCTCGTCGTCGCCCTGGGCGGCCGCCAGGATCTCGGGCGCGATGCCCGGCCCGTCGTCGGCGACGACCAGCCGCAGGTCGCCCTCGGCGCCGCGCTCCAGCTCCAGGCGCACCACGGCGCCGGGCTGCAGGTAGTCGGCGGCGTTGGTCAGCAGGTTGATCAGGATCTGCTTGATCCGGATCGGATCGCAGTAGACCCGCGGCGTCTCGCTCGGCAGGCGGTTGTCCAGCCGCACAGAGCGGTCGCGCGCGGCCCCCTCCATCAGGTTCAGGCAGTCCTCGACCAGCTTGCCGATCGCCACCGCCTCCTCGTCGTTGAGCGTCAGCCGCCCCGACTCGGCGCGCGACAGGTCGAGCAGGTCCTGGACCAGCGAATGCAGGTGCAGCGAGCTCGAGCGGATGTGCTCGGCGTATTGGCGGTAGCGCTCCGGCAGCGGCCCCAGGATGCCGAGGGTCATCAGCTCCGAAAAGCCGGCGATGGCATTGAGCGGGGTGCGCAGGTCGTGGCTCATGCGCGCCAGGAACTGCGATTTCGCCCGGTTGGCGCCGTAGGCGATGCGGTAGGCCTGGGCCAGCTCGCGGTTGCGGCGGCTCATCGCCGAGACCGAGCGCAGCTGCAGCACCGTCGCGCCGGTCAGCACGGCGAGGGCGACGAGCAGCAGCCCGGTGAAGCCGAAGAGGTGGGACCAGAACCTCTGCAGCACGAAGGCGTCCGTCAGGCCGACCGCCGCGACCAGCGGGAAGCCCTCGAGCCGCCGGTAGGCGACCAGCCGCCGCTTGTCGTCGAACAGCGAGGAGGTCTCGAAGACGCCCAGGCCGTCCCGGCGCAGATGCTGCTCGAACAGCGGCGTGTCCGCCAGGCTGGTGCGCGGCCAGAAGCCGTTGCCGGGCAGCTGCATCAGCAGCGCCCCGTCGGCGCGCGCTAGCAGGGCCCGGCGGTTCTGGTCGATGTCGCTGGCGGGGACGCCCTCGGCGAGGCTGCGCGGCGAGATCGAGGCGACCACGACGGCGAGCAGCTCGCCCTGCGGGCCGCGCACCGCCTTGGACAGCGGCAGCGCCCACTGGCCGTCGAGGAACGACAGCACCGGCCGGCCGATGAAGATCTTGCCGATGCGCCCGGCGCGCGGCAGCAGGTAGTAGCTGCGCGATCCGGCATTGAAGCCGACCGCCGGCCGGCCCGGCCGCGAATCGGCGACGATCCGCCCCTCGCCGTCGATCACCAGGACGGCCCGCAGGCTGCCGATGCGCCGGACGAGGTTGTGCAGGTAGTCGGAGAGCCTGGGATCGCCCGGTCCGTCGGCGGCGACCCGTGCGGTCGCGACGTCGAGCACCGTCTCGACGCCGACCAGGGTCAGGCCGATCGCATGGGCGAAGGACTGCAGCTGGCTGAGCGCGAGGTTCTCGGCGGCGCGCAGCGTCTCGCGCCGCTCGCTCCACAGGCTGGCGCCGACGAACAGCACGAGCAGGACGGCGATGGCCAGGCTGCCGAACAGCGTGACCCGCTTCAGACGACGCGACGAAAGGTCGGGCGACGCCGCCGACATCGCGACCCCCCGCTTCTCTGTTCACCCATGGGGTGTGGACGCTAGGCCGCGCCAGCCTAACAAACCGTGAATTGCCGGTCGCCGGCGGGTGCCGTCAGCCGGCCGCGGCGCGGGCCCGCTGGCGCAGCTCGAACTTCTGGATCTTGCCGGTCGAGGTCTTGGGCAGCGCCTCGAAGAGGACGCGCCGCGGGCACTTGTAGTGGGCCAGCACCGAGCGGCAGTGCTCGACCAGTTCGGCCTCGCTCGCGCTCGCGCCGGGCTTGAGCTCGACGAAGGCCCAGGGCGTCTCGCCCCACTTCTCGTCGGGATGCGCGACCACCGCCGCCGCGGCGACGGCCGGGTGGCGGTAGAGCGCGTTCTCGACCTCGATCGAGGAGATGTTCTCGCCGCCCGAGATGATGATGTCCTTCGAGCGGTCCTTGAGCTGCAGGTAGCCGTCGCGCTGCACGACGCCCAGGTCGCCGGTGCGGAACCAGCCGCCGGCGAAAGCCTTCCCGGTCGCGTCGGGGTTCTTCAGGTAGCCCTTCATGACGATGTTGCCGCGCATCGCGACCTCGCCCAGGGTCTCGCCGTCGTGCGGCACCGGCTCCAGGGTCTCGGGATCGAAGACCCCGAGGCCGTCGAGCACCGGATAGGCGACGCCCTGGCGCGCCTTCAGCTCGGCCTGCTGCTCGATCGGCAGCTCGTCCCACTCGCCGTGCCAGGCGCAGACCACGGCCGGCCCGTAGACCTCGGTCAGGCCGTAGACGTGGGTCACCTCGATGCCCTGGGCCTGCATGCCGGCCAGCACCGAGGCCGGCGGCGGCGCCGCCGCGGTCATCATCTTGACCGGCTGGTCGAAGGAATTCTGCTGCGCCGCGTCGGCGGCCAGGATCATCTGCATGACGATCGGCGCGCCGCAGAGGTGGGTCACCCGCTCCTCGGCGAAGGCGCGGTAGATCGCCGCCGTCTCGACCTTGCGCAGGCAGACGTGGGTGCCGGCCAGGGCGGTGACGGTCCAGGGGAAGCACCAGCCCGAGCAGTGGAACATCGGCAGCGTCCAGAGGTAGACCGGATGCTGCGGCATCTGCCAGGTCATGACGTTGCCGAGGGCGTTCAGGTAGGCGCCGCGGTGGTGGTAGACGACGCCCTTGGGGTCGCCTGTCGTGCCGCTGGTGTAGTTGAGCGCGATCGCCTGCCACTCGTCCTCGGGCAGGGACCACTCGAAGGCGGGGTCGCCGCCGGCCAGGAAGCTCTCGTAGTCGGTCTCGCCGAGCCGCTCGCCGCCCGGCCCCTCGGGGTCGTCGACGTCGACCACCGGGATCGGCCGGCCAAGGATCTTGAGCGCCCGCTCGATCACCGGGTGGTACTCGGTATCGGTGATCAGCAGCCGGGCCTCGCCGTGCTCCAGCGTGAAGGCGAGGGTCTCGGCGTCGAGCCGGGTGTTGAGCGCGTTGAGCACCGCGCCGGTCATCGGCACGCCGTGGTGCGCCTCCCACATCTCCGGGATGTTCGGCAGCATGGCGGCGACCGTGTCGCCGAGGCCGATGCCGCGCGCCGCGAGGGCCGAGGCGAGGCGCCGGCAACGCTCGTAGGCCTGGGACCAGCTGTAGCGGCGCCGGCCGTGGGCGATCGCGAGGCGGTCCGGGTAGATCGCCGCGGTGCGCGGCAGGAAGCCGAGCGGCGAGAGCGCGCGATGGTTGGCGGGCCCGCGCTCCAGGTCCTGCTCGAAGGCGCTGCGCCGGCTGGCGACCGGACGCTCGGTGGTCGTGCTCATGACTCTCGTGATTAAGCCTCGACCGCTGCGGCCGCAAGAGCCGGCTGGCGACTTCCGGCCGTCGTCGGCGGCGGCTATCCTGTCCGCTCGTCAAGGGAAGGGGGAGCAGGGCCATGCCGCGACCGT
This sequence comes from Tistlia consotensis USBA 355, assembly GCF_900177295.1. Classification (GTDB taxonomy): domain Bacteria; phylum Pseudomonadota; class Alphaproteobacteria; order Kiloniellales; family DSM-21159; genus Tistlia; species Tistlia consotensis. The sequence continues at coordinate 23,283 of NZ_FWZX01000011.1, read as the reverse complement.
CGCAGGGGCTGCCTGGCGCCGCCCGGATGCTGCTGGCCGGCCTGCTGATCGCGCTGCTCGCCGGCTGCTCGGTGCAGATCCGGCCGGGCACGCGGCCCGAGTCGGAGAGCCAGAAGCAGGCCGTCGCCCTGGCGCCCAAGGCCCAGCAACGGCTCGACGAGGCCGACGACACGCTGGTCCAGCTGGTCTGCGTGCGCACCCAGGAGAAGATCAAGGATCCGCAGCGCTTCGCCGACCCGCTGGAGCGGCTGTCCGCCGAGACGGTGCTGGCCGATTGCCCGGACAAGCTCGCCAGGCCCTTCGCCCTGGCGCTGCAGGACGCCGCGATGATCGAGCCGCGCGACCGCTTCCAGGGCCTGCTCGACCCCTCCGATCCGAACGCGCCGCTGCAGCGCCGCGGCGAGCGCATCAAGGTCGCGGTCTGGACCGACGCCGAGAGCGAGCAGCGCTACTACGCCGACAAGCAGGGCCGCACGCCGCCGACCCGGCCGGTCGTCTGGGTGACGCTGGTGCCGGAGATCCAGGCCTGGTGCCGGACCGCGCTCGACTGGCCGGATCGCAGCCTGGCGACCCAGGCGGCCAACGCGCTCAGGGTCAACCAGCGGCTCGGCATCCCGCCCGGCACGATCGATTCGCGCTTCGTCGAGCTCTGGGTGCCGGTCGAGGCGCTGCTGCGGTCCTGCGCGGACCCCGACACCCACAAGCTGGCCTGCGACCTCAATCCGCCGGCCAGCCTGAACCGGCCCGACCTGACCGACGCCGCCTGGTTCAACTGGCTGGTCAGCACGACCAACCATTCCTATCGGCCCGCCGGCGCACCCTGGACCCGGCTCGGCTACACCTACGACTGGGGCGACGGGCGGGCCGAGCCGCCCTACGGCGCCACCGAGTTCGTGCTGGCGCCGAGCACGACCTACGAGGTCGCGGACCGCAGGTCGCTGCTCGACTACTGCCGCAAGTGAGGCGCGCGGCCGCCCTGCTGTTGCTCTGGCTCGCGCTCGCCGCCACCGGACCGGCGACGGCGGCAGCGCCGGACTGCAGCCGTGCCGCGACCGTCTGGTCGGCGAGCGATCCGCCGGTCGACCTGACCCATCTGTTCTGCGGCGAGGTCGACCGGCACAGGTCTGCCCTCGAGGGCTATCACGCCCTGGCCGGCGAACGCAGCGCCGGGGAACCGGAGATCCGGCAGCGCTATGCCGGGCCCAACGCCGACGGCGTCAGCCGCGCCGTAGTCTGCCTGACCGGCGCGCGCGCGGCCGGGCTCCGCCGGCCCTGCAAGTGCTCCTCGCTGTTCCCGGCCGACTGGAGCGTCGGGCGGGTCGTCGCCGCGATCCTCGCGGCCCTGCGCGACGGCAGCACCGACGGCCGCGGCTTCTTCCGCGGGGCCAGCGGGGCCGGCTTCACCGTCGAGGGCTGGCTGGTCCCGGCGCGCCGGGCCCGGGCCGCCTGCGGCGCCGCCCGCTGCGTCGCGACCGCCTGGCCAGCCTTCGAGGACGACGCGAGCGGCGAGGCCCTGCCCTGGTCCTGTCCGCTGCCCCGCTGAGCTCAGGCCGGCACCGACCGGCGCTCTACGGCGAGGCATTCCTCCAGCGCCCCGGCGACCGACAGCAGCAGGTCCTCCGCGTACCAGCGGCCGGCGAGCTGCAGGCCGATCGGCAGGCCTTCGCCGGTCCAGCCGCAGGGCAGCGAGAGGGCCGGATGGCCGGTCAGGTTCAGCGGGAAGGTATAGGGATACCAGCCGGCCCGGATCGGCCCGGCCGGGACGCCGGCGATGACCACCTCGGCATGGCTGTCGGTGTCGGCGGGCAGGCTGGCGGCGGCGAGCGTCGGCGTCACCAGCAGGTCGACGCGCTCGAACAGCCGCTCGAGCGTCCGGAACAGCGCGCTGCGCGCGGCATTGGCCGCCTGCACCTCGGCGCCGCTGCGCGCCAGGCCCTTCTCGACCGTCGTGACGAAGCTCCGGTCGAAGCGGTCGCGGTCGGCCGCGAGACGCTCGCCGAAGCGGCCGGCCAGGGCCGACTCCAGCTGCGCCCGGAAGAAGGGCTCGTGGCGGCAGAGGTCGAGCTCGACCGGCTCGACCGCGAAGCCGAGGCCCTCCAGCGCCGAGACGGCCGCCTCGAAGGCCGCCGCGACCTCGGGCTCGACCGCCGGGTTGCCGACCGTGAGCGCGACGCCGACCCGGCGCGCCCGCACCGCCGGCCGCGGCTCGGGCAGCACCTTCGACCAGGGATCGCGCGGGTCCGGCCCGGCCATGGCGGCATACATTGCCGCCAGATCCCGGACGCTGCGCGCCATCGGGCCGATGAAGGAGTTGTTGGCGAAGAGGTCGGCGGCATGGACGTGGGGGATCCGGCCCTGGGTCGCCTTCAGGCCGAGCACGCCGCAGACGCTGGCCGGGATGCGGATCGAGCCGCCGCCGTCGGTGCCGACGGCGAGCGGCACCTGGCCGACCGCCAGCGAGACCGCGGCGCCGCCGCTCGAGCCGCCGCTGGTGTAGGCCCGGTTCCAGGGATTGAGCGTGCGGCCGAACAGCGGGCTCTCGGTGATCGGCTTGTGGCCGAGCTCCGGGGTCGTGGTCTTGCCCAGGATCACCGCGCCGGCGGCGCGCAGCCGGGCGACCGGCACCGCGTCCTCCGGCGCCGGCGTGCCGGCGAAGACCCTGGAGCCGAGCGAGGTCGGCATGCCGGCGACGTGCACCAGGTCCTTGACCGAGACCGGCACGCCGGCGAGCGGCCCCAGGGGCTCGCCGGCGGCCCGGGCGGCGTCGAGCCGGTCGGCCTCGATCCGCGCGCCGTCCGGATCGAGGTGGATGAAGGCGTTGGCCGCCGGCTCGCTGGCCTCGATCCGGGCCAGCGCCGCCTCGACGACCTCGCGCGCGGAGACCTCGCCGGCGGCGACCAGCCGTGCGATCTCCAGGGCGCCGAGCGCCCGGTAGTCCTCCGCGTTCATGGCAGCTCCTCTCAGATCATCCAGCGGCCGCCGTCGATCAGCAGCGTCTGGCCGGTGACGTAGCGGGCGGCCGGGCTGGCCAGGAAGACGACGACGTTGGCGACGTCCTCGGGCTCGGCGACGAAGCCGAGCGGCACGCTCTCGCGGATCCGGTCGATCACGGCGCGCGGCAGGCGGTCGTGGGCGCGGGTGCGGATCGCGCCCGGCGCCACCGCGTTGACCGTGACGCCCTGCGGCGCCAGCTCCCGGGCCAGCGAGCGGGTGAAGCCGACGACGCCCATCTTGGCCGCCGCGTAGTCGGCCAGGCCGCTGTCGCCGTAGAAGGCCGACTCGGTCGACATGTTGACGATCCGGCCGCGGCCGCGCGCGGCCATGCCGGGCGCGACCAGCCGGCTGGTGCGCAGCGTCGTCAGCAGCGAGACCTCGAGCACGAAGCGCCAGGTCGCCTCCTCGGACTCGAGGAAGGGCCCGGCCTTGTCGCGGGCGCTCTGGCCGACGTTGTTGAACAGCGTCTCGACCGGACCGAGCTCGGCCTCGGCGCGGGCGACGGCGGCCTCGACCGCGGCGCCGTCGGTGCAGTCGACGGCGATCGCGAGCGCCCGCCGCCCGGCGGCGCGGACCGCCTCGGCCGCCTCCGCCAGGGCCGTCTCCTCGCGGTCGAGCAGCGCGACCTCGGCCCCGGCGGCGGCGAGCGCCAGCGCGCTGGCCCGGCCGATGCCGTTGGCGGCCCCGGTGACCAGGGCGACGCCCGAGAGCGCGAAGGCGGACATGGCGGGCTCCTCGCTCAATGGAAGCTGCGGCCGCCGTCGACGGCCAGGGTCGTGCCGGTGACGTGGGCCGATTCCGCCGAGCTCAGGTAGAGCGCCGCGTAGGCGATGTCCTCGGGCCGGCCGACCCGGCGGATCAGGTAGCGGTCGAGGATCCGCTCCAGCTCGGCCTCGGGGTCCGGCGCCCGCTCGAAGGACTGGCGGAACAACGGCGTGTCGATGATGCCCGGGCAGATCGCGTTGACCCGGATGCCGTCGTCGGCCAGGTCGACGGCGAGCGCCTTGGCGAACATCACCAGGCCGGCCTTCGAGGCGCAGTAGGCCGTGCGCCCGGCGAGCGGCCGGAGCGCGGCGCCCGAGGCGACCTGCACGATGCTGCCGCCGCCGGCCGCGCGCAGGAAGGGAAGCGCCGCCGAGCAGAGGTTGAAGGGACCGGTCAGGTTGACCTCGAGCACCTGCCGCCATTCGGCGGCGCTGACCTCGCCGAAGGGCTTCAGCAGGTCGATGCCGGCCGAGGAGACGACGCCGTCGAGACCGCCGAGGGCCGCCGCCGTCTCGGCGACCGCGGCCCCGACCGCCGCCTCGTCGGCGATCTCGGCGACCGCCCAGGCGACCGCCGGCCCCTCGCCGCCGGAGAGCGCTTCGGCGGTCTCGGCCAGGCGGCCGGCGTCGCGGTCGAGCAGCGCCAGGGCCGCGCCCTCGCGGTGGAAGACCTCGGCGGTCGCACGGCCGATGCCGGAGGCCGCGCCGCTGATCAGGATCCGGCGGCCGGCGAGGCGCATCAGGCCGCTCCTGTCCCGGCTGTCCCGGCCGCCGCCTTCAGGGCCGGCCGCAGCGCCTCGGCGACGACGTCGCAGCGCGCGAACCAGACGCCCTCGTGCCCCCGGATGTGCTCGATCAGCCGCTCCAGCGCGAGCAGGCGTGAGCCGCGGCCGATGATCTGGGGATGCATCGCCAGGGTGAAGGCCCGGTCCTCGGCATAGAGCGTGTCGAACTCCGCGCACCAGGCCTCGGCGACGGCCGAGGGCGCCTGCATGGTCCGGCCCGGCAGGGTGATCGAGTACTGGAAGAAGGGCGCGTCGTCGAGCACCCAGGCGAAGGGGAACTCGACCAGGTCGGTCTGCCGGCCCTCGTGGACGTGGAGGTAGGGCGAATCGTCGTCGAAGAAGTTGGAGGAGTAGCTGAAGCCCTTCTCCAGCAGCAGCGGCATGGTGATCGGGCTGAGCTCGGCGGCCGGCGAGCGCCAGCCGGCCGGCTTGCGGCCGCTGAGCCGCTCGATGATCTCCAGGCCCCGCTCCATCTCCTCGCGCTCCTCCTCGGGCGTCAGGGTCAGGATCCAGCGGTGCGACCAGCTGTGGTGGCCGATCTCGTGGCCACGCTTCAGGATCTCCTCGCAGAGCGCCCAGCGCTGCTCGATGACCAGCCCGGGCACGAAGAAGGTGGCCTTGACGCCGTAGCGGTCGAGCAGCTCGAGGATGCGGCCGGTGCCGACCTTCCAGCCGTAGGCGCCCTGGGACAGCACGACCGGCCGTTCCGCGTTCTTCGGATCGCGCGCCGTCCACATGGTCTCGGCGTCGAGATCGAAGGTCAGCATCACGGGAAAGCCGTTCGGGGTCAGGGGCATGGCGGAGGCCTCTCGGAAGTTCAGGCGAAGCGGTGGAAGCCGACCCAGCGCTCGGCCACGACTAGGCAGAAGCCGGTCGCCAGGATCAGCAGCGTCGAGATCGCCGCGATGCCCGGGTCGATGCCGTGCTCGACGGCGGTGAAGATCTTCACCGGCAGGGTGGTGTGGCGGACGCTGACCAGGAAGATCGAGACCGGCACGTTGTCGAAGGAGACGATGAAGGAGAAGATCGCCCCGGCGACCAGCCCCGGCTTGATCAGCGGCAGGGTGACCAGGCGGAAGGCGGTCCAGCCGTCGGCGCCGAGGGTCCGCGCCGCCTCCTCCAGCGCCGGGTCGGCGCCGGCGATCGAGGCCAGCACCGAGCGCACGACGTAGGGCAGCGTGATCAGCACGTGGGCGATCGCGAGGCCGGCGAAGCTGCCGCGCACGCCGATCAGCGTGTAGTACTGCAGCAGCGCCACGGCGACGACGACCGCCGGAAAGACCAGCGGCGCCATCAGGGCGGCGCTGATCGCCTCGGCGCCCGGCACCCTGCGGCGGGTCAGGGCGTAGGCGGCGGCCGTGCCGAGGGCCAGCGCGACGAGCGTCGCGACCACCGCGAGGGCCAGGCTGAAGACGATGGCGTCGCGGTAGGACTCGTCGCCGAGCACCTGCCAGTACCACTTCAGGGTCGCACCGACCGGCGGCACCGTCAGGTAGGAGGTCGTGGTGATCGAGGCGAGCACGACGATGATCACCGGCACCTGCAGGAACAGCAGGGCCAGCGCCGCATAGGCCGGCAGGCCGGCACCGGCGAGCGCGCGCCGGATGCGAAGGCCGAGGGGGCGGTGGCCGCGCGGGGCCGCGACGCCGCTCATCGGACCGACGCCCAGCGCCGGGCCAGGCGCCCGGAAGCCCAGACCAGCAGCAGCACGATGGCGGTCAGGATGAAGGCCATGGCGGCGCCGCGCGGCCAGTTCAGGATCTTCAGGAACTCGTCGTAGATCAGCGTCGACATGACCTGATAGGTCGGCCCGCCGAGCAGCCGCGGCGTGACCAGCGCCGAGATGGTCAGCACGAAGACCAGGATCGAGCCCGAGAGGATGCCGGGCAGGCTGAGCGGCAGCGTCACCTCGCGCAGCACGGTCCAGCGCGAGGCGCCGAGGGTGCGCGCCGCGTCCTCGACGTCGCGCGGGATGTTCTGGATCGTGCCGATCAGCACCAGCACCATGAAGGGCAGGAAGATGTGGCTGAGGCCGACCAGCAGGCCGGTGAAGTTGAACATCAGCTTGAGCGGCCGCTCGATCAGCTGCAGCGCGATCAGGAGGTCGTTGACCAGGCCGTGGTTCGACAGCAGCACGATCCAGCCGAAGGAGCGCACGACCAGGTTCAGCAGCAGCGGGAAGATCACCAGGATGATCAGCCAGGGCCTGAGGCGCGAGCGGGTGCGCGCCAGGAAGTAGGCCAGCGGGTAGCCGACCAGCAGGGTCGCGGCGACGACGATCAGGCCGAGCCCGAGCGTGCGGGCGATGATCTCCAGGTAGAAGCCGTCGCCGAGGATCTGGGCGTAGTTGGTCAGCGTCCAGGCGGTGCCGATGCCGCGGCCCGGCTGGTAGGGATGGAAGCTGGTTGGCAGCAGCACCAGCAGCGGCGCCACGAAGACGCAGAGCAGCACCAGCAGCGGCGCCGAGAGCAGGCCGAAGCCCGAGCGGTCGAGCCAGCGCCTCATGGCCTCAGGCCGCGCCCGCCGCGCCGGCGGCCGGCATGACGATGACGTCCTCGCAGGCGATCGCGACCTCGACCGCGAGCCCCGGCTCCAGCGGCGCCTCGCCGCGGCCGATGCGCGCCTCGGCGGTCAGCTCGATGCCCTCGGGCAGGCGCAGCACGAACTGCTGGTCGCGGCCGGCGAAGGAGGCCAGCACCAGGCTCGCGGCAAAGCGGTTGTCCGCGCCGCCGGCAGCCCCCTCGACCAGCGCCACGCTCTCCTGCCGGATGGTGACGCGCACCGGCGCGCCGACGGCGAGGCCGGCCGGCAGCTGCGCCGCGGTCAGGGTCGGGCCGCCCGCCAGGGTGACCGTGGGCCGCGGCCCGAGGGCGGCGACCGTCGCGTCGAAGGCGTTGGAGCGGCCGAAGAACTCGGCGACGAAGGGCGTCGCCGGGTGGCTGTAGATCTCGCGCGGCGTGCCGACCTGCTGCAGCACGCCGTGGGACAGGACGCAGATCCTGTCCGACATGGTCAGCGCCTCCTCCTGGTCGTGGGTCACGAAGACCGTCGTGATCCGCAGCTCCTGCTGCAGCCGGCGCAGCTCGAGGCGCATGACGTCGCGCAGCTTGGCGTCGAGGTTCGAGAGCGGCTCGTCGAGCAGCAGCAGGGCCGGGCGCGGGGCGATCGCCCGGGCCAGGGCGACGCGCTGCTGCTGGCCGCCGGACAGCTCGCGCGGGAGGCGGCGCTCCAGCCCGGTCAGGCGGACCAGCGCCAGGGCATCGGCGACGCGCTCGGCGATCGTCGCCTCGGCGACGCGGCGGCGCCTCAGGCCGAAGGCGACGTTCTCGAAGACGCTCATGTGCGGGAACAGCGCGTAGGACTGGAAGACCAGCCCGATGTTGCGCCGGTGCGGCGGCTGCCAGGCGACCTCCTCCTCGCCGAGCCGGATGCTGCCGGCATCGGGCTCGATCAGCCCGGCGATCATCCTAAGGATCGTGCTCTTGCCGCAGCCCGAGGGGCCGAGCAGCGAGACGAACTCGCCGTGCGCGACCGCGAGCGCGAAGTCGTCGACCGCGACGAAGTCGCCGAAGCGCTTGCTCAGGCCGGCGATCTGGAGGGTGGCCATCGGCTTCTTCCGGACAGCTCGTGTGGGAGACGGGGCGACCCTCGGCCGCCCCGCCGGGCGCCCGCCGCTAGCGGGCGACCTCTTTCTGCCAGCGCTCGGTCCAGCCGGGCCGCAGCTTGGCGATCGCGTCGGTGTCCGGATACCAGAGCTTCTCGTAGCTCTCGCCGAAGGGCACGATCTTGCTGACCTTCTCCGACAGCTCGACCTTGGTGTTCACCGGCCCCGCGTACTTGCTCTCGGCGAAGCACTTCTGCCCCTCCTTCGACAGCAGGACCTCGATGTACTTCATGGCCAGGGCCTTGTTCGGCGCGCCCTTGGGCACCGAGACCGTCGGCTGGATGCCGACGCCGCCCTCCTTCGGGTAGGCGACGGCGACCGGCACGCCCTTGTCGGCGGCCGAGCCGGCGCGGTCCGGGTACCAGGGCGCCATGACGATGTCGCCGCGCTCGAACAGCTCGACCAGCTGGTCGGCCTGGGTATAGAGCATCACGACGTTGGGCATCAGCGCCTTGATCGCCGCGAAGCCGGCGTCCTCGCTGGCGAAGTCGCCGCCCTTCATCTTGTTGACGGCCAGGAGGAAGTGCAGGCCCGAGGTGCCGGTGATGTCGCCGAGCGCGATCTTGCCGGCGTACTTCGGGTCGAAGAGGTCGTTCCAGGAGGTCGGCGGCGTCTTCACCTTCTCCGGGTTGTAGGCGATGACCGTCGCCGCCGTCATGAAGTTGACGAACTGGCCGTCCTTGTCGAAGGCCTGGGGCGCGACCTCGGCGTAGTCGGAGAGGCTCTTGAAGTCGAGCGTCTCGAGCAGGCCCTCCGCCTTGATCTGCTTGGCGATCGAGATGTCCATGTAGGCCACGTCGATGTCCGGGCTGCCTGCGGTGGCGCGGATCTTGGCCGCAATGTCGACCGAGCTGCCCAGGGTGGTGATCACCTTGGCGCCGGTCTCCTTCTCGAAGGCCTTGATGTGACAGGCCTGGGTCGCGTCGGCGAAGGAGCCGCCGAAGGTCGCCACCACCAGCTCGTCGGCGGCCCGGGCCGCCGGAATGCCGAAGGACGCGCAAAGCGCGGCCGCCAGCAGGAACGTTCCAGCCTTGCTACCGATCATCGGATCTTCTCCCGTTCGTTGATCGCCCTGCTCCTGTGGCGCCGGCTCTTCACGCCGGCATCTCGTTGTCTGCCTCGCCGTCGCCTGCCTCGGGCCCGTCCGCACGGTCCCTGGGCAGGCTGGTGCCCGAGGCGCCGTTCAGCACCAGCATGCGGCTCAGCATGGCGGCGAAGGCGCCCTGCTCGGCCTGGCTGAACATCCGCACCAGCTCACGCTCGACCTCGGCGTGGTCGGCCATCGCCTGGTCGGCCAGCTCGCGTCCCGCCTCGGTCAGCTCGACGATCACCGCCCGGCCGTCCAGCGGATCGGCCCGGCGGACCAGCCAGCCGCGGCCCTCCAGCCGCGCCAGCAGGTTCGAGGTGCCGCCCGAGGTCAGCAGCAGCGTCTCGCGCAGCCGCGAGGGCGACATGCGGAACGGCGGCCCCGAGGCGCGCAGCGTCGCCAGCACGGCATAGGCGGGATAGCGCAGGCCGTGACGCTCCAGCGCCACGTTGACCGCCCGCAGGATGACGTCCTGCAGGCGCAGGATCCGGCCGACGATGGCCTTGCCCGAGCAGTCGATGTCCGGCCGCTGGCGGCGCCACTGCGCCATGCCGCGGCCGACGATGTCGAAGGCCGGGTCGATGTCCGGGCTGGCGAGATTGCCGGCAGCGTTCTGCGTCATATGAGCTTTCTATCATCTCAATTTAGCTTTTCCAAAAGATAAAATCCGGCGAACTGCCGGCATCGGCGCTTGACCTGCCGCAAGGCACGACCGGCGGCGGCGCCCGAGACTGCACTGCCGCCGCCCGTTTACCTCGCGGCGCCGGCGCGGCAGACTGCGCGCCAAGCAAGAAGGTCAGCCAGGGGAGGTCCTCCGCACCATGGGCAAGTTCGACGAGATCCACGCCCGCTCCGTCGCCGATCCGGAGGGCTTCTGGGGCGAGGCCGCCGAGGCGATCCACTGGAGCGAGCGCTGGGACAGGGTGCTCGACGACAGCGACCAGCCGATCTGGCGCTGGTTCCGCGGCGGCAAGCTCAACACATGCTACAACTGCCTCGACCGCCACGTGAAGGACGGCAACGGCGAGCGCCTTGCGCTGATCTACGACTCGCCGGTCACCGACACGGTGCGCCACTACAGCTACCGCCAGCTGCGCGACGAGGTCGCGCGCCTGGCCGGCGCCCTGGCGGCGCGCGGCGTCGGGCGCGGCGACCGGGTCATCATCTACATGCCGATGATCCCCGAGACGGCGATGGCCATGCTGGCCTGCGCCCGGCTCGGCGCGATCCACTCGGTGGTCTTCGGCGGCTTCGCGGCCAGCGAGCTGGCGACGCGCATCGACGACTGCCGGCCGAAGATGATCCTCTCGGCCTCCTGCGGCATCGAGGTCGCCCGGGTCGTGCAGTACAAGCCGCTGCTCGACGCCGCGATCATGATGGCCCGCCACAAGCCCGAGCGCTGCCTGATCCTGCAGCGCCCGCAGGAGCGCTGCGAGCTGGCCCCCGGCCGCGACGAGGACTGGCAGGAGGCGGTGGCCGGCGCCGAGCCGGCCGACTGCGTGCCGGTCGAGGCGACCGACCCGCTCTACATCCTCTACACCTCCGGCACGACCGGCCAGCCCAAGGGCATCGTGCGCGACAACGGCGGCCACGCCGTGGCGCTCAAGTGGTCGATGCAGAACATCTACGGGGTCGAGCCCGGCGAGGTCTACTGGGCGGCCAGCGACGTCGGCTGGGTCGTCGGCCACTCATACATCGTCTACGGCCCCCTGCTGAGCGGCAACACGACGGTGCTCTACGAGGGCAAGCCGGTCGGCACGCCCGACGCCGGCGCCTTCTGGCGGGTCATCGAGCAGCACGGCGTCACGACGCTGTTCACCGCGCCGACCGCCTTCCGGGCGATCCGCCAGCAGGACCCCGAGGCGAAGCTGCTGGCCGGCTACGACCTCGCGAAGTTCCGGACCCTGTTCCTGGCCGGCGAGCGCTGCGATCCCGATACCCTGGAATGGGCGCAGAAGCAGCTCAAGGTGCCGGTCATCGACCACTGGTGGCAGACCGAGACCGGCTGGTCGATCGCCGCCGACTGCATCGGCATCGAGGCGCTGCCGGTCAAGCCGGGCTCGCCGACCAAGGCCGTGCCGGGCTGGCGGCTCGAGGTCCTGGATCCCGACGGCAAGCCGATGGGCCCCGGCCAGGTCGGCGCCATCGCCGGCCGGCTGCCGATGCCGCCGGGCACGACGCCGGGCATCTGGAACGGCCGCGAGCGCTTCGTGAAGACCTACCTGACCAACTTCCCCGGCTACTACGAGACCGGCGACGCCGGCTACATCGACGAGGAGGGCTACGTCTTCGTCATGGCGCGCACCGACGACATCATCAACGTCGCCGGCCACCGCCTCTCGACCGGCGCCATGGAGGAGGTGCTGGCCGCCCACCCGGACGTCGCCGAGTGCGCCGTGATCGGCATCGCCGACGCCCTGAAGGGCCAGGTGCCGGTCGGCTTCCTGGTGCTCTCGGCCGGGGTCAACCGGCCGCACGCCGAGATCGCCAGGGAATGCGTCGCCATGGTGCGCGACCGCATCGGCCCGGTCGCCGCCTTCAAGACCGCCATCGTCGTGCAGCGGCTGCCGAAGACCCGCTCGGGCAAGATCCTCCGGCGCACCATGCGCCAGATCGCCGATGGCGAGGACTACAAGCTGCCGGCGACCATCGACGATCCCGCGATCCTCGAGGAGATCACCCAGAGCCTGGGCGGCGCCGGGATCGGGAGGAAGGCCGGCTAGCGCCCGGCGGGCCCGGTCCGCAGCGGCGAGAAGAGGCGGCGCATCGCCGCTGCCGAGTCGTCCTCGCTCGCCGGAGCGCGATCGCCGCTCGACATGGCGTCGGCGGCAGTGCCCCAGCGGTGAATGCCGTCGGTGCGGCAGCCGGCGAGCAGCAGTCCGGCGGCGAGCAGGGTGCCGAGCGCGAGCAGGGACCTCGCGAGCGGCGGACGGACGGTGGTCATCGGCGCGACTCCTCGACCTGGCGGTTCTTCCTGGAGGTGAGCGGCCGCGCGCCTTTCGGCAAGCGGTCGCCACCGACCCTCACCGAGTGTTGATGCAGCGCGGCACGTCGCACAAGAGGCGACGAGCTGCCAGGGCGGCGCAGCCCTGTGGCATGCTGCGGCGACCGACCCCCGAGGCTCCGCTCTTGTCCCGCTCCGAACGCCTGCTCGACCTGCTGCAGATCCTGCGCCGCCACCGCCGGCCGGTCAGCGGCCACCTCCTGGCCGAGGAGCTCGGCGTCAGCCTGCGCACGCTCTACCGCGACATCGCCAGCCTGCAGGCCCAGGGCGCCGGGATCGAGGGCGCGGCCGGGTTCGGCTACGTGCTCAAGCCCGGCTTCCTGCTGCCGCCGCTGATGTTCTCAGAGGACGAGATCGAGGCGCTGGTGCTCGGCTCGCGCTGGGTCGCCGGCCAGGCCGACGAACGGCTCGGCGCGGCGGCCCGCGACGCCCTCGCCAAGGTCGCCGCGGTGCTGCCGCCCGACCTGCGCGACGCGCTGGAGACGACGCCGCTCCATGCCGTGACCGGCGGGCCGAACGAGGCCGAGGGCGACGCCCTGGCGACGATCCGCCGGGCGATGCGTGCCGAGCGCAAGCTGGAGCTGGTCTACCGCGACGCGGCCGGGCAGGAGTCGACGCGCCTCGTCTGGCCCTTCGCGCTCGGCTTCTTCGAGCGGGTCCGGGTGCTCGCCGCCTGGTGCGAGCTGCGCCGGGGCTTCCGGCACTTCCGGATCGACCGCATCGCCGGCCTGACGCCGACGGAGACACGCTACCCGCGCCGCCGCCAGGCCCTGGTCGCCGAGTGGCGCGCGGCCGAGAAGATCCCGCCGCGGCCGTGATCGCTGCTGCCGGAATCTGACAGCAGCGGCCTCTAGGTTTCCGTCACACCCCAACGACGGAGACCCGCCATGAGCCACGATCCCAGCTACCTGCTGCTCTATGTCGACAGCCCCGAGGCGAGCGGCCGCTTCTATGCCGGCCTGCTCGGCCGCGAGCCGCTCCAGGCCTCGCCGACCTTCGTGCTCTTCGCCCTCGAGTCCGGCCTGATGCTCGGCCTCTGGTCGCGCCAGACGGTCGAGCCGGCGCCGGCCGCCGCGCCGGGCGCCGGCGAGCTCGGCTTCAAGGTCGCGGAACCCGCCGCGGTCGACGCGATCCACGCCGACTGGCAGGCCCGCGGCCTGGCCATCGCGCAGCCGCCGAGCGACCTCGACTTCGGCCGCGCCTTCGTGGCGCTCGACCCCGACGGCCACCGCCTCCGGGTCTTCGCCGTGACGCTCTGAGGCTGGGAAGGCGGCCCCCTCCTCAGCCGGAGGCCGGGGGCCGCCGCTCAGCCCGCCAGCTCCTCCCCGTGCGCCGCGGCGAGGGCGGCCATGGAGTCGAAGCGGAAGTCGTAGCTCGGGGTGGCGCCGGGATCCATCGTCGCCCCGAAGCCTTCCTTGCCGTGGCGCCGGTAGATCCAGCAGGAGGTCAGGCCGTGGCGATTGGCCGGCACGTGGTCGTGGAACAGGCTTTCCGCCGTGTGCAGGATCTCGCCGCGCCCGATGCCGAGCGTCGCGAGGTTGCGCAGCAGGTAGTCGAAGTTGGCGTCGGCGGGCTTGTAGGAGCCGATGTCCTCGGCCGTGTAGACGGCGTCGAACTCGACGCCCAGCTTGGCGTTGCTGGCCGAGAAGCTCTCGTTGTCGACGTTCGAGAGGATGACCAGCCGGTAGTGCTGCTTGAGGTAGCGCAGCGCCTCGGCGGAGTCCGGGAAGGCCGGCCAGTCCTTCACGCTGCGGCCGTAGGCCAGGCACTCCTGCCAGTCGGCCGGGACGCGCCACTCCTCCGCGAGCCGCCGGTAGACCGTGGCCAGCAGCTCCTGATAGCGCTTCGCCGGGGTCTGCTTCTGCTGGGCGGATTCGTGGCGCGCGTGGGCTTCCAGGATCGCGTCGCGGGACAGCTCCCGGCCGACCTTCTCGACCAGCGGCTTCAGGCCCTGGACGATGCCGCTCTCCCAGTCGATCAGCGTGCCGTAGCAGTCGAAGGTCAGGGTGGTGAAATCGGTCAGTCTCATGCTCGTCGTCTCCCTTCGCGACTCGGGTCGCGGTGGCGGCAGTCAAGCAGCGCCGGGCGCCGCCGTCTTGACCCGGAGGCGCAGCTTCTTGACCGAGCCGATCAGGACCGCGCCCGCCCCGCCCGCCGGCGGCAGGCCGCCGGCGACAGGCCGTGCTCGCGGCGCAGGGCGCGGCTCAGCGCGCTCTGCTCGGAATAGCCGCAGGCGAGCGCGATCTCGGCGATCGGCAGGCGCCCGCCCGCCAGCAGCGCGCGCGCCCGGGCGAGCCGCACCGCGCTGAGGTACTTCGCCGGCGAGCCGGCGCCGCGGGCCCGGAACAGGCGGTGCAGCGTCGCGACGCTGACCCGGGCGGCGCCGGCCATGTCCTCGACCGTGATCGGCTCGGCGAAATGCCCGCGCACGAAGGCCTTCGCCCGCGCCAGGGCCGCCGGCTCGTCGGCGCCGGCTTCGGGAGCGACGGACTCCGGGGCCAGGCCGTGCAGCAGCAGGGCGCCCAGGCCGGCCCGGAAGCCGGCCGCGGCGAAGGCGCCCTCGCCGCAGCCGCGGGCGAAGGCCAGCAGGCCGCCGAGCCGCTCGTCGATCGGGAAGAACAGCCGCCGCGACGCGGCGCGCCACAGCGGGACCTCGGCGCCGGCCTCGGGCGCCGGCACGTCGAGCGTCACGAAGCGGTTGTCGCCGAGGCCGCGGAAGCCGTGCTCGTGTCCCGCGGCGACGACCGCGAAGTCCCGCTCGCCGACGGTGCCGCCGCCGATCGCGGTCTCCAGCTCCAGGGTGCCGAGCAGCGGCAGGATGACCTGGTGATAGGCGTGGCTGTGGCTGTCGTGCCGCGGCGAATAGCAGTGCAGCTGCACCCGCTCCGCATCGAACCCCGTCTGCATCGCTCTTCTCCCGGGCCGCCCGCCCGCCGCGTCGCCGAGCCGCCAGAATGGCTCCGAACGGCGCCGGCGGAAAGGACCCTCAGCCGCGCAGCTTGAGCTTCAGGCCGACCAGCTCGTGCTGGGTCAGGCCGGTGATCTCGCCGATCTCGCGCAGGCTGAAGCCGGTCTGCTGGATCAAGGTGCGGGCGAAGTCGCGCGCCGGCATGCGGCGCTCGCTGCGCACGCCCGACTTGCGGTGCAGAGCCTGGGCCTGGCGCCGCTCCTCCTCCTCGCGGCGCTGGGCCGCCTCGACCTGCTCGCGGTGACGCTGGCGCGCCCGGCTGGCCGCGGCCGAAGCCTCGTAGGCGTAGCCGGTCGCGGCCTGGCGCATCCACTCCGGCGCCGAGCGGCGGGCGCGCGGGCCGGACCAGTCGTCCGCGCCGTCCGCATCGGCGGCGCGCCGGCCGCGCGCCTTCGGCTCGGGCTCGGCCGCGGCGCCGGCCGCCTCGTCCAGGGTCATGCCGAAGCGGGTGGCGAGCCGCTCGGCAGCCGCCAGCGCCGCCGCCCGCTCGCCCTCGAAGGGGCTCTCGGCGGCGAGCAGCAGGAGCTTGCGGAAGCGCTCCTTCTGGGAGGTGGCGAAGGCCTCGGTCATGACGACCGGACAGCATAAGGCCTTTCGCCGCCGGCTCCACCCCGACCCGGTGAAGATCGGCCATCCGGTGCGGGCCCTTGAGGCGGGCCCGCCGGCGTGGCAGCTTCGCCGGCCTCAACCAGCGACAGGTCAAGGAGCGGAGCCATGCGGCTGAAGGACAAGGTTGCCCTGGTCACCGGAGGGGCCGCCGGCATCGGCCTCGCCTGCGCCAGGGCCTTCGCCGCCGAGGGCGCCAAGGTGGTGATCGCGGATCTCGCCGTGGCGCGCGGCGAGGCCGCGGTCGAGGCGCTGCAGGAAGCCGGCTCGGACGCGCTCTTCGTGCGCTGCGACGTCGGCAGCAGGGCCGAGGTCGAGGCCCTGATCGCCTCGACGGTCGCCGCCTTCGGGCGGCTCGACGTCGCGCTGGCCAACGCCGGCATCGTCAAGGCCGGCGACTTCCTGGAGTTCAGCGAGGAGGACTTCGACGCGGTCCTGCGCGTCAACCTCAAGGGCGTGTTCCTGACCGGCCAGGCGGCGGCGCGCCAGATGGTCGCACAGGGGACCGGCGGCGCGATCATCAACATGTCCTCGGTCAACGCGGTCATGGCGATTCCCTCGATCACGCCCTACGTGGTCGCCAAGGGCGGGGTCAATCAGCTGACCAAGGTCATGTCCCTGGCGCTGGCCGACAAGGGCATCCGGGTCAACGGCATCGGCCCCGGCTCGATCCGCACCGAGGTGCTGGCCTCGGTCGTCAACGATCCCGAAAAGATGAAGGGCGTGCTGATGCGCACGCCCCTGGGCCGGGTCGGCGAGCCCGAGGAGATCGCCTCGGTCGCCGTCTTCCTGGCCAGCGAGGAGGCCAGCTACATCACCGGCCAGACGATCTATCCCGACGGCGGCCGCCTGGCGCTGAACTACACCGTGCCGGTGAAGGGGTAGGCGGCGCCGACAGCGCTCCCACACCCCTCGACAGGCTCGGGGTGAAGCCACCGTAAGGGCAGGTGGCGCCCATGGCCGTTCGCGCTACGGTCGGCTTCGTCCCGAGCCTGTCGAGGGGCGTTGGAGCGCGTAGGTCCCTCAGCCCAGCTTGAACATCGACAGGTCGGGGCGGTTCGAGGCGGGCGCCTCGGGCTCGATCTCCGGCATCGGCTCCGGCTGGGGGATCGGCTCGCCGGCGCGCTCGGCGGCCTTGCGGGCGCGCAGCACCGAGGCGTTGAGCTCGGTCTGGCTGCACAGGCCGAGCAGCACGGGATCGCGCGGCCGGATGTTCGACGAGTTCCAGTGCGTGCGCTCGCGCACCGCCTGGATCGTCGTCTTGGTCGTGCCGATCAGCTTGGAGACCTGGCTGTCCTTGAGCTCCGGGTGGTTGCGCAGCAGCCAGGCGATGCCGTCGGGCTTGTCCTGGCGCTTGGCGACCGGCGTGTAGCGCGGGCCCTTGGTGCGCTTGGCCGGCTCCGGCAGGTCGCGCTTGGCCATCTTGAGCCGCGTGGCCGGATCCTGCTCGCAGCGCGCGATCTCCTCCTTGGTCAGGGTGTTGCTGGCGACCGGGTCCATACCCTGAATGCCGCCGGCGACCTCGCCGTCCGCGATGCCCTGGACCTCGAGAGGATGCAGGCCGCAGAACGCGGCGATCTGCTCGAAGGTCAGGGAGGTGTTGTCGACCAGCCAGACGGCGGTCGCCTTGGGCATGAGCGGCAGATTGGACATAAATCCTCCTCCTCCGGCGCCGGGCCCTTCGCCCGTCGCCGCATCGCACCAGGGCGATGCTCCGACTTTTTCGGAATGGGCCCCTATATAGCGGCAGCGGGCGCTCGAAAAAAGTGCAATTCAGACAATTGTAACAGAGGTTGCCGGCTTTTCATCGGGCGCTCTTCCGGTCAGCCGGCCGCCTCGTCGCAGAAGCGGGCGAGCCGGACGTCCAGCTCGGTCAGGCCGCCGGCGTCGTGGGTCGAGAGCAGGACCTCGACCCGGTTGTAGACATTGAACCATTCGGGATGGTGATCCATCTTCTCCGCCATCAGCGCGACCCGGCTCATGAAGCCGAAGGCGGCGTTGAAGTCCGCGAAGCGAAAGGACTTCGCGATCGCGTCCCGGTTCTCGACGGCACGCCAGCCGGCCAACCCGGCCAGGACCTCGTCGCGCCGTTCAGGAGACAGTTTTTCCGCCATGTCCGCATGTCCTCGCGCTGCGCTCGCCGTGGCTCCTGACGTGGCAGCCCTGGACCTGCCGGTCAAGGGAAGGTAAGGCATGGCCATGAGAGGCTTGGCAATGGCACGTCCGAATCTGCTGCACCGCTACGGCGCACCACCGACGATCGAGGACATGGAGGCCATGGCCCGGGAGGCGCTGAGCGCGATTCCCGTGCAGCTGCGCCGCTTCGTCGAGAACGTCGCGATCCGGGTCGAGGACTTCCCCGACGACGAGACCATGGACGAGATGGACCTGGAGTCGCACTTCGACATCCTGGGCCTCTACCGCGGCGTCGACCTGACCCGGCAGAGCGTCATGGCACAGCCCCAGGACATCGACCAGATCTATCTCTACCGCCGGCCGATCCTCGACTACTGGTGCGAGAGCGAGGAGGACCTGACCCGGGTCGTCCGCCACGTCCTGATCCACGAGATCGGCCACCATTTCGGCCTGTCCGACGACGACATGGAGCGCATCGAGCAGGAGGCCTAGGGCCGGGCTTCTAGCCGAAGATCCCGCCGCTGTCGGCGTCGAGCACCAGGCTCGCCACGGTGCAGCTGCGCGGCCGGCCGAGCGCGAAGAGCGCGGCCTCGACGACGTCCCGGTTGGTGATGCCGCGTTCCTTGCCGCGCGCCGGCAGGCCGTCCCAGGCGGGCTCGAGCGGCGACACGTCCTCGATCATCGGCGGATGGATGGCGATCGAGCGCACCGGGGTGCCGCGCAGCTCCTGGCGCAGGCCGTCGGCCAGGCCGGCCTGGCCGTGCTTGGCGGCATAGAAGGCCGGCGAGGCGCCGAACAGCGGCACGTTGGGCAGGCCGCTCATCGAGACCACGGTGACGATGTCCCCGGCCGGCGCGGCGAGCAGCGCCGGCAGCAGCGCCCGGGTCACGAGCAGCGTGCCGGTCACCGCGCTGTCGACTGCCTGGCGGATCTCCTCCGGCGCCAGCTCGGCGAGCCGGCCGGGCAGCCAGAAGGCGCCGTTGTTGACCAGCAGGTCGAGACCGCCGGCGGCGACCGCCTCCGCCGCCTGCGCCAGCGAGGCGTCGTCGGCGAGGTCGAGCGCCAGGGTCTCGGGCCGGCGGCCGCAGCGCGCCGCGATCGCCCCGGCCAGCGGCTCCAGGCGCTCGCGTCGGCGCGCCGTCGCGACGACCTCGGCGCCCAGGTCGGCCAGCACGACCGCGAAGGCGGCGCCCAGGCCGCGCGCCGCGCCGGTGACCAGCGCGCGCCGCCCGGCGAGAGCCGGCATCAGGGACGGCATCACTCGGCCTCCACGAAATCCAGCGCCTGGTTGGCGACGCGCAGGCCGTGGCGACGCTTCGGCGGGTTGTCGAGGAAGCGCCGGGTTGCGGCCAGCAGGGTGCCGCGCCAGGGCGCCTCCGGGAAGGCCTGCCACTCCTCCTCGACCGCGGTCAGCACCTTGACCAGGTGCGCCGAGATGATCGGCTCGGGCACGGCGTGGTCGAAGAGCGCGCGGAAGCGCCCGGCGAGAAAGGCCTCCGGCTCGGCGACCGCCCAACCGGCCTCGGCGACGGCCGGATCCAGGAAGGTCGTGTTGCGGCCGAGGAAGCAGGCGATCTGCAGCAGGCCGGCCGGCCGCACCGCCGGGTGGCGCGCGGCGAGATGGCGCACCGCGTTGGCGAAGGTCACGGCGTGGGTGAAGTCGAGCCAGTTGACGTTGCGCGACACCGGGTTGTCCTGCTGCCGGTCGAGCGACAGGTCGAAGCGCAGCCACTGCCCGGCGGCTGCGCCGAGCAGCGCGGCGTGCAGCTCGTCCGGCCGGCCGCTCGACTCGAGACAGCGCGCCAGCGCCTGCCTGACGCCGAGGCCGCGGAAGTCGGCCGCCGCCACCGGCCGGTCGCCGCGCCCGTCCCAGGCGGCGAACGCCGGTCCGTAGGCCCGGAACTCGGGAATCAGGTCCTCGCACTCCGCCGAGACCAGCGACCGGACCAGGGCGAACAGCACCGGCTCGGCGACCTCTGGGCCGAGCCGCGCGATCGCCTGGCCGGCCTTCAGGGTGTAGATCGCCGAGTGGCCGAAGTCCTGGTAGTGCGCCAGCGCGGCCGCGGCGAACGACGCCTCCAGCTCGGCGAAGGACCGGCCCTCGGCCAGGCCGCCGCGCAGCACGGCCACGGCGGCCGGCTCGTCCTCGGCCTCGATGGCCGCGACCAGCGCCTCGGGAGACCAGGGCGCCCGGTCCTCCGCGAAGGGATAGGAGGGCCGGCGCAGGCTGTCCCAGTTGAGGTGGTCGAGCACCTCGACCAGCGGCACCAGCCGCTCGGCCGGCGTCCCTGCCCAGCGCTCGCGCAGCGCCAGCCAGTCGGGCAGCGCCGCCAGGGCGTGGGTCGTGCCGAACTCGAAGCGGTCATGGGTCCAGGTGACGGCGCGGCGGATCGCCTCCAGGGGATCGCCGCCGGCGCGCTGCAGCCGCGCCAGCTCGCGCGCCATGCGGTCGCGCTCGTTGCGCTCGAAGGCGCCGGCGATGCCGGCCAGCGCCGCCTCGCGGCGCGCCTCGGCCCGCGGCTCGGCGAGGTCGAGCAGCACGCGGCCGCCGTCCAGGCGTACCGGATAGCGGCGCAGGCTGTCGCCGCCGATCAGGGTCTCGCCGCTGACCAGGTCGAATTTCCAGTTGTGCCAGTTGCAGGTCAGCACGCAGCCCTCGGCGGGGCTTACCGTGCCCTCGATCAATGGATAGCCCTCGTGCGGGCAGCGGTTGTTGCAGGCCCAGACCTGCTCGCCGCGACGGAACAGAGCGATCTGCCGGCCCTCGACCCTGACCAGTCGTCGGCCGTCGGCCGGCAGCGAGTCGAGGTGCGCGACCTCGTGCCACTGCGGTTCCATGGGCGTCTCCTTTTCGCAAGATTTTATTTTATAAATGAAAGACTGCACCGGCGCCTTGCCTTTCGCAAGAAGAGTCTTTACCAAACTGCCATGACCGCCGCCGCGACCCGTCAGCCGAAACCCGAAGCCCGCAGCCGCGAGACGATCCTGCGCCTGCTCAAGCTGCGCGGCGCCCAGGACGCCGCCAGCCTGGCCGGCGAGCTGGCGGTCACCGCGATGGCCGTGCGCCAGCACCTCTACGCGCTCCGCGACGAAGGCCTCGTGATCTACGAGGAGGAGGCGCGGCCGGTCGGCCGGCCGGCCAAGCTGTGGCGCCTGACCCCCGCGGCCGAGCGCTACTTCCCCGATGCCCATGCCGAGCTCTCGGCCGGCCTGCTGGCCGCCATGGGCAAGGCCTTCGGCGACAAGGGCCTGGCGAAGCTGCTGAAGGCGCGCGGCAAGCAGGTGACGGCCGACTACAGGAAGCGCGTCGACCGCGAAGCGCCCCTCGCGGAGCGGGTCGCCGCCCTGGCCACGATCCGCGAGTCGGAGGGCTACATGGCCGGGGTCGAGGCGCTCGGCGACGCGCAGGGCGGCGGCTGGCTGCTGGTCGAGAACCACTGCCCGATCTGCGTCGCCGCCCGCGCCTGCAGCGGCCTCTGCCAGGTCGAGCTCGAGGTCTTCCGCAAGGTGCTCGGCAAGGATGCCGAGGTCGAGCGCGTCGACCATATCCTGGCGGGCGCCCGGCGCTGCGCCTACCGGATCACCGCGAAGGGGTAGCGGCACCGGCGGCCGTCGGTCTCCCACATCCCTCGACAAGCTCGGGATGAAGCAGACTCTTGGCTGGCTCGAACAGTCGCTTCGTCCCGAGCTTGTCGAGGGGCGTGGCAGCGCCGGCCGCGCCGGGGCCTAGCAAGCGCGGCCGCGGTCGGCTAGGTAGGGTGGCCCTGCCCTCCGAGCCCCGCGACTGCACCAGCCCCCTGCCATGACCGAGACCCCGCTCGACGCCTATCGCGCGCTGCGCCGCGCCGGCGAGCTCCGCGTCGACCCGGCGCAGGAGCTGGCCGCCGAGAAGCTGCAGTCGCTGCACAACGCGCTGCGCAGCTACCGGCCGTCGGCCGCCGAGCCGGGCGGCTGGAAGGCGCGGCTCGGCCTGGCGCGCCGCCCCGAGGAACCGCCCCAGGGACTCTACCTCTACGGCCCGGTCGGCCGCGGCAAGTCGATGCTGATGGACCTGTTCTTCCGCTCGGCGCCGATCGAGCGCAAGCGGCGGGTGCACTTCCACGCCTTCATGATCGAGGTCCAGGACCGGCTCGAGGCCTGGCGCCGCAGGACCCGCGGCGGCAAGGCCGATCCCCTGCCCGAGCTTGCCGGGCAGCTGGCCGAGGAGGCCTGGCTGCTCTGCTTCGACGAGTTCGTGGTGATCAACATCGCCGACGCGATGATCCTGTCTCGGCTCTTCGAATCGCTGTTCCAGCGCGGCGTCGTGGTCGTCGCGACCTCGAACTTCGAGCCCGACCGGCTCTACGAGGGCGGGCTGCAGCGCGACCGCTTCCTGCCCTTCATCGGCCTGCTGAAGCAGCGCCTCGACATCCTCGACCTCGGCGCCGGCACCGACTACCGCCTGGCCCGGCTGCACGACCGCGCGGTCTACCACGCGCCGCTCGCCCCCGAAGCCGAGGCGGCGCTCGACCACGCCTTCGCCGCCCTGACCGAGGGCGCCGAGGTCAAGGCCGGCAGCCTGACCGTCAAGGGCCGGCGCCTGGAGATCGCCGCCTGCGCGCGCGGCGTCGCGCGCTTCGGCTTCGCCGAGCTCTGCGAGCGGCCGCTCGGCGCCGAGGACTACCTGGCGATCGCGACGCACTTCCATTCCGTCGTGCTGTCCGGCGTGCCGCTGCTCTCGCCCGAGCGGCGCAATGAGGCGCGGCGCTTCATGAACCTGATCGACGCGCTCTACGAGCACCGGGTCAACCTGGTGGTCTCGGCCGCCGCGCCGCCGGAGGCGCTCTATCCCGAGGGCGACGGCGCCTTCGAGTTCCGACGCACCGCCAGCCGCCTCAGCGAGATGCAGTCGGCCGCCTACATCGAGCAGCCGCACCTGACCTAGCAGGCTGCGGAAATAGGAGCGATTTTCCGCGCCGGCGGGCTCAGATCGGGGCTGTCGGCGAGGGGATGTGGGCCGTTGCCCTGGTTTTGCGGTCGCTTTCTGGTGTTTCGGCCTGCTTCGGACGGAGTCCTGGCCCGCTCAGGTCGCAGCGAGCAGCTTGGGCAGCCTGACCAGGTTGTAGGCGGCGACGCGCAGGGTGAACATCCAGCCGACGCGCGCGAGGCCGCGATGGCGGGTCTTGCGCAGGCCGCCGGTGGTCTTGATCCAGCCGAAGGCCTCTTCGATGCGCTTACGCAGGCGCTGGCTGACGGCATAGCCGGGGTGGCGGGTCGTGCGTCCGTCGACGGCCGA
>NZ_FWZX01000091.1 GCF_900177295.1 Tistlia consotensis USBA 355 | reverse complement strand
GCCTTCTACGGCCCCTCGGGCTTCGGCAAGAGCGTCAGCGCGGCCTATGCCGCCAACAGCCACCGGGCCTACTACGTCGAGGCCAAGGCGTCCTGGACGCGGCGGTTCTTCCTGCTGTCGGTGCTCCGGGAGATGGGCATCGAGCCGGCGAAGACCATCCCGGAGATGGTCGAGCAGATCTCCGAGCAGCTGGTGCTGAGCCGCCGGCCGCTGATCATCGACGAGATGGACCACGTCGTCGACCGCCGCATGGTCGACCTGGTCCGCGACATCTACGACGGCTCGGCGAGCCCGATCCTGCTGATCGGGGAGGAACAGCTTCCCGCGAAGCTGAAGCGCTGGGAGCGGTTCGACGGCCGCATCCTGGAGTGGGCGCCGGCGCAGCCGCTCGACCTGGGCGACGCCCGGCACCTGCGCCGCCTCTACGTCCGCCGCGTCGAGATCGCCGACGACCTGCTGCAGCACCTGGTCGAGCTGGCCCACGGCTCGGCGCGCCGGCTCTGCGTCAACCTCGACCGGATCGAGAAGGAGGCGCAGGCGATGGGCGCCGACCGGATCGACCGGGCCGCCTGGGGCGACCGGCCGCTCTACACCGGCGAAGCGCCGAAGCGGAGGCTCTCGTGATGGCCCGGCGCCCCGTCCACCTGGCGGCGGCCGGCAAGCGCCCGGTCAGCCGCGACGCGATCTGGTCGGCCGTCCGCCGCCTCGTCCAGTTCACGGTGCCGCAGCTCGCCGGCGAGACGAACATGCACCGCGACACGATCAAGAGCTATGTCGCCGGCCTGGAGGCGGCCGGCTACGTCAGGCGCGTCGGCCTGCAGGAAAGCCGGAGCGGCGCCTATGGCGTCAAGGGCGGCGCGCCGTTCCCCGCCATCGCCTACCTGCTGGTCCGGGACGTCGGCGTCGAGGCGCCGCGGGTGCGGCGCAACGGCACCGAGGTCAGGCAGGGCGGCGCCCGCGACCAGATGTGGCGGGCCATGAAGATGATCGGCGAGTTCAGCACCCGCGATCTCGCCGTCCATGCCTCGACCG
>NZ_FWZX01000003.1:51676-342672 GCF_900177295.1 Tistlia consotensis USBA 355 | reverse complement strand
CCTCGGCCGGCACCTTCCCGACCCACGGGCCGCTGTTCGTCGGCCTGCTGGTCGCGACCATCCTGATCCTGGGCGGCCTGACCTTCTTCCCGGCGCTCGCGCTCGGCCCCGTCGCCGAGCAGGTCGCCCTGCTTGCCGGCCAGACCTTCTGAGGATCGCAGCCTTGCGCAAGAAGCCTGACATCTCGCTCTTCGACCTGCGGGTCACCGGGCCGGCCTTCCGGACCGCGCTCGGCAAGCTCGATCCGAGGTCGCTCTACCGCAACCCGGTGATGTTCGTGACCGAGGTGGTCGCGGCGTTGTCGACCCTGATCTTCTTCCGTGAGGTCGCGGCCGGTGCCGCCGATGCCGCGGTCGTCGGGCAGATCTCCGCCTGGCTCTGGTTCACCGTCTACTTCGCGACCTTCGCCGAGGCGGTCGCCGAGGGGAGGGGCAAGGCCCGCGCCGACACTCTGCGCGCGACCCAGAGCGAGACGCCGGCCAAGAAGCTGGCGGCACTCTCGGATCGGCGGCACGAGACGGTCTCGAGCCGCAGCCTGCGCCCCGGCGACCTCGTGCTGGTCGAGACCGGCGACATCCTGCCGGCCGACGGCGAGGTGGTCGAAGGCATCGCGTCGGTCGACGAGTCGGCGATCACCGGCGAATCGGCGCCGGTCATCCGCGAGGCCGGCGGCGACCGCTCTGCGGTGACCGGCGGCACGCGCGTCGTCTCGGACTGGCTCAAGGTGCGCGTGACGGCGAAGCCGGGGGAAAGCTTCCTCGACCGCATGATCGCGATGGTCGAGGGCGCCGAGCGCCAGAAGACGCCGAACGAGATCGCGCTCAACATCCTGCTGGCCGGCATGACGATCATCTTCCTCATCGTCGTCGCGACGCTGGAGCCCTTTGCCGCCTATTCCGGCGCCACCGTGCCGCTCGTCTTCCTGATCGCCCTGCTGGTCACGCTGATCCCGACGACGATCGGCGGTCTCCTGTCGGCGATCGGCATCGCCGGGATGGACCGGCTGGTCAAGGCGAACGTCATCGCCAAGTCGGGCCGCGCGGTCGAGGCGGCGGGCGACGTCGACACCCTGCTGCTCGACAAGACCGGCACCATCACCTTCGGCGCGCGGCGCGCCGACTCCTTCGACCCCTTGCCGGGCGTCGACCCGCCGGTCCTGGCCGAGAGCGCGCTCCTGGCCTCGCTCGCCGACGACACGCCCGAGGGTCGCTCGATCGTCGAGCTGGCGCGCCGGCAGCTCGGCCGGACGGTCAGCGACCGGCTCGCCGAGGAGCATGGCGCGGGCGAGACCATCGCCTTCTCGGCTCAGACCCGCCTCTCGGGCGCCGATCTGGACGACGGCGCCAGGCTGCGCAAGGGCGCCGCCGACGCGGTGCTGGACTGGTGCGGCGCCGCACCGCCGCCACAGCTCGCGGCGCTGGTCGACCGCATCGCCAAGAGCGGCGGCACGCCGCTCGTGGTCGCCCGCGACCGCCGGCCGCTCGGCGTCATCCACCTCAAGGACATCGTCAAGCCGGGCATCCGGGAACGCTTCGCCGAACTCAGGCGGATGGGCGTGCGCACGGTGATGATCACCGGCGACAACCCTCTGACGGCGGCGACCATCGCTGCGGAAGCCGGCGTCGACGACTTCCTGGCCGAGGCGACGCCGGAGCGCAAGCTGGAGCTGATCCGCCGCGAGCAGGCCGAGGGCAAGCTGGTCGCGATGTGCGGCGACGGCTCGAACGACGCGCCCGCGCTCGCCCAGGCCGACGTCGGCGTCGCCATGAACACCGGAACCCCGGCGGCCAAGGAGGCGGGAAACCTGATCGACCTCGACAGCGATCCGACCAAGCTGATCGAGATCGTGCTGGTCGGCAAGCAGCTGCTGATCAGCCGGGGCGCCCTGACCACCTTCTCGATCGCCAACGACGTCGCCAAGTACTTCGCGATCCTGCCGGCGATCTTCGTGACCGCCTATCCCGGCCTGCAGGCGCTCAACGTCATGGGCCTTTCGAGCCCGGCCAGCGCGATCCTGTCGGCGGTGATCTTCAACGCCCTGGTCATCCTGGCGCTGATCCCGCTCGCGCTGCGCGGCGTACGCTATGTGCCGGCAAGCGCGGCCAGCCTGCTGCGCCGAAACCTGCTGGTCTACGGCCTCGGCGGAGTCGTCGCCCCCTTCGTCGCCATCAAGGCGATCGACCTGGTCGTCGCCGCCCTCCATCTCGCCTAGAGTCACCGTCATGCTCTCTCAGATTCGGCCCGCCCTGGTCATGATGACCGTCATGCTGCTGCTCACCGGCGTCGCCTATCCGCTCGGCGTCACGGCGCTCGCGCAGCTCGTCTTTCCGGACCAGGCGCACGGAAGCCTCGTCGAGCGCGACGGACGGGTCATCGGCTCCCGGCTGGTCGGCCAGCCGTTCGCCGGTGCAGGCTACTTCCATCCGCGTCCCTCGGCGGCCGGCGCCGGCTACGACGCCGCCGCGTCGGGCGGCAGCAATCTCGGCCCGACCAGCTCCGCCCTGCTGGCCCGCGTCAACGCCGCCGCCGGTCGCCTCAGCGACGAGGCCGGCGGCCTTCCCGTGCCCGTGGATCTTGTAACCACCTCCGGCAGTGGGCTGGACCCCGACATCTCGCCGGCGGCCGCCCAGTTCCAGGCGCCGCGCGTCGCCGGGGCGCGCGGCCTCACGTTGCTCCAGGTCCGACGCCTGGTGCGCGCGCAGACTGCCGGTCGCACCTTCGGACTCTTCGGCGAGCCGCGGGTCAACGTCCTGCAGCTGAACCTGGCGCTCGACGCCCTGACCGCCACGGGCGAGCCGCCACCGACGGACTGACATGGCGAAACCCGGAGAAACCCGCCCGGAACCCGAAGCGCTGCTCGCCGAAGCAGCGAAGGAGGGACGCGGCCGCCTCAAGGTCTTCCTGGGGGCGGCTCCCGGCGTCGGCAAGACCTATGCGATGCTCGAGGCGGCCCGCCAGCGGGCCGCCGAGGGCGTCGACGTCGTCGCCGGCGTGATCGAGACCCACGGCCGGGCCGAGACCGAGCGGCTGCTTGCGGGCCTCGAGCCTCTGCCGCGCCGGACGGTGCCCTACAGGGGGCGGATCCTTACCGAAATGGATCTCGATGCTCTGCTGAAGCGCCGGCCTCGGCTGGCCCTGGTCGACGAGCTGGCCCACAGCAACGTGCCCGAGAGCCGCCACCTGAAGCGCTGGCAGGACGTCGAGGAGCTGCTCGCCGCCGGCATCGACGTCTACACGACGCTCAACATCCAGCACCTCGAAAGCCTGAACGACGTGGTCGCCCGGATCTCCGGTGTGCGCGTCCGGGAGACGATCCCCGACGGCGTGCTCGAGCTGGCCGACGAGATCGCCCTCGTCGACCTGCCGCCCGAGGAGCTGATCGAGCGCCTGCGCCAGGGCAAGGTCTACATCCAGGAGCAGATCGCCCACGCGATCCAGCACTTCTTCGCCAAGGGCAACCTGACGGCGCTGCGCGAGCTGGCGATGCGCGTCGCCGCCGACCGCGTCGACGCGCAGATGACCGCGCACATGCGCAGCCACGCGATCGCCGGGCCCTGGCCGACCCAGGACCGCATCCTGGTCTGCGTCAACGAGAGCCCGGTGGCCAACGCCCTGGTACGGGCCGCGAAGCGCATGTCGGACCGCTCGCGCCTGCCGTGGATCGTGGTCAACGTCGCGACCCCGGCGACGGAAGCGCTGTCCGAGGCCGCCAAGGACCGCATCGCCGACGCCCTGCGCCTGGCCGAGAGCCTCGGCGCCGAGGTCGTCACGCTGGCCGCCGAGTCGCAGATCGCCCGGGAGGTGCTCGCCTTCGCGCGGAGCCGCAACGTCAACCGCATTCTGGTCGGCCGGCCGCGGCCGCGCCGATTCGGTGCCTGGCTGTTCCGCGAGACCGTCGCCGAGGAGCTGATCCGCGAGGCCCAGGACTTCGAGGTGACCATCGTCTCGGCCGACGCCGAGGCAGCGCGCAAGGCGCGCATCGGATCGCCGCGGCTCAACCCGGAGTGGGAGCCGCCGGCCTATCTCTGGGCGACCGCGACGGTCGTCGCGGCGGGCGGGGTGTCGCTGGTCGTCGAGCGGGTGTTTCCGGTCGAGAGCCTGTCGCTGTTCTTCCTCGTCGCGGTGCTGGCGGTCGCGACCCGCTTCGGCCTCTGGCCCTCGATCTACGCCAGCGTGCTCAGCTTCCTCGCCTACAACTTCTTCCTGACCGAACCCTACTACACCTTTCACGTCGCCGACCGGAACGTCGTGCTGACGCTGTTCCTCTTCCTCGCGGTCGCCGTCGCGACCGGCAACCTGGCCGCGCGCCTCAGGGCCCAGGCTGCGGCACAGCGCGCCATCGCCAAGCGCACCGCCCAGCTCTACGAGTTCAGCCGCAAGATCGCCAGCGCGGCCTCGCTCGACGACGTTGTCTGGGCGGCGGTGCACCACGTCGCCTCGACCTTGCAGTGCGCCTCGCTGGTCTTGATGGCCGACGGTGACCGGGGCCTGGCCATCGTTGGGGGCTATCCGCCGGAGGACCAGTTGGAGCCGAAGGACTGGGGGGCTGCGGAGTGGGCTTGGGAGCATGGCGAGCCGGCGGGCTGGAGTTCGTCGACGCTGCCGTCCTCGTCGTGGCTGTTCCTGCCCCTGGTCACCCCGCAGGGCGCGCTGGGGCTGCTCGGCGTCGCCTTCGGCCGGCGCCAGCCGCTGACGCCCGACGAGCGGCGGCTGCTGGAGACGCTGGTCGATCAGGTCGCGATCGCGATCGAGCGCACGCGCCTCGCCGCCGACATGGAGGAGACCCGGCTGCTGTCCGAGACCGAGCGGCTGAGGGCCGCCCTGCTGTCTTCGGTCAGCCACGACCTGCGCACGCCGCTGGTCTCGATCATCGGCGCCGCGAGCAGCCTGATCGAGGCCGACTCGGCGCTGGGCGAGGCCGGCCGCAGGTCGATGGCCGAGACCATCCGCGAGGAGGGCGAGCGGCTCAACCGCTACGTCCAGAACCTGCTCGACATGACCCGGCTCGGCTACGGCGCCCTGGAGATCCGCCAGGACTGGGTCGAGATCCGCGAACTGGTCGGCCGCGCCGCGCGGCAGCTGCGCCGGGTGCTGCACCGCCACCGCCTGCGCTTCGACCTGCCGCGCGACCTGCCGGCGGTGCGCGGCGATCCGCTGCTGCTGGAACAGGTCGTCGCCAACATCCTCGACAACGCCGCCAAGTACGCGCCGCCCGACAGCGAGATCGTCGTGGCCGCCGCGCTGTCCGGGCACTGGCTCGCGCTCAGCGTGTCGGACTTCGGGCCGGGGATCCCGGAGGCGGACCGGGCGATGGTCTTCGACCTGTTCTACCGGGTTCGCGCCGGCGACGGCCAGGTCGGCGGGACCGGGCTCGGCCTGGCGATCTGCAAGGGCATCCTGGAGGCGCACGGCGGGCGCATCCGCGCCGAGGCGGTCAATCCCGACGGCAGCGGGACCCGGGTCGTCGTCGAGCTTCCGCTTGCCGCCGACCCGCCTGTCGAGCTGGCCGGGGAGTGACCGACATGGCGGCGCGCATCCTGGTCGTCGACGACGAGGCCCAGATCCGAAAGTTCCTGCGGGTCGCGCTGGAGGCCCACGGCTTCTCGGTGCTGGAGGCCCAGCGCGGCGGCGAGGCGGTCGGCCTCTGCGCGACCGAGCAGCCGGACCTCGTGATCCTCGACCTGGGCCTGCCCGACCTCGATGGCAAGGAGGTGGTCGCGCGGGTCCGCGAATGGTCCTCGGTGCCGGTCCTGGTGCTCTCCGTCCGCCAAGCCGAGGGCGAGAAGGTCGCGGCGCTCGACGCCGGCGCCAACGACTATGTCGTCAAGCCCTTCGGGATCGCCGAGCTGCTGGCCCGGGTGCGCGCGCTCCTGCGCGGCGTGCCCTCGCCCGGCGAGGGCGGAGAGCCCGGCGAGCTGCGCGTCGGCGACCTGGCCATCGATCTCGCCCGCCACAGCGCCAGCCTGGGGGGCGAGCCGTTGCGCCTGACCCGCAAGGAGTTCGAGCTGCTGCGCCTGCTCGCCCGCCACGCGGGCCGCATCGTCACCCACGGCCAGCTGCTGCGCGAGGTCTGGGGCCCGGCGCACGAGGCCGACACCCAGTATCTGCGCGTCTTCGTCGGCCGCCTGCGCCAGAAGCTGGGCGACGACCCGGCGCGGCCGAGCTATTTGCTGAACGAACCCGGCGTCGGCTATCGATTGCTGACGCCGGAGGAGCGCTAGCCGCCCACCGGCCTTTGTCCAGGACGAGGACTGCCCTTTCGTGAATCCGAGAACCCTGCGTTTCGTGCTCTATGTCGACGGCCTGCTGCTGCTGATCCTGGCGGCGGCGATGACCGTGCCGATGATCGTCGACGCCGCCGAAAGCCAGCGCGACTGGCTGACCTTCGCGACCTCGGCCGGCGTCACCGCCTACGTCGGCGGCTCGCTGGCCTTCGCCTGCCGCGGCGACCGCGGCGCGATCGACCGGCGCGGCGGCTACCTGCTGACCGCCTCGGCCTGGGTCGTGGTCTGCGCCTTCGCCTCGCTGCCGCTGCACTTCTCGTCGCTGCACCTCAGCTTCGCCGACGCCTTCTTCGAGACCATGTCGGGCCTGACCACGACCGGCTCGACGGTGATCACCGGGCTCGACCACCTGCCGCCGGGCCTGCTGCTCTGGCGCTCGCTGCTCAACTGGATCGGCGGCGTCGGCATCGTCGTCATGGCGATCGTCATGCTGCCGGCGCTGGGCGTCGGCGGCATGCAGCTGTTCCGCACCGAGTCCTCGGACATCTCCGGCAAGCCGGTGCCGCGCGCGGTCGAGATGGCCGGCCTCACCGTGCTGGTCTACGTCGGCCTGTCGGTCGCCTGCGCCGCGGCCTACGGCGTCGCCGGCATGAACTTCTTCGACGCGGTCAACCACGCCATGGCGACCATCGCGACCGGCGGCTTCTCGACCAAGGACGCCTCGATCGGCTACTACAACTCGGTGCCGATCGAGCTGGTCTCGATCGTCTTCATGATCGCCGGCGCCTGCCCGCTGATCTGGTACGCGCGCCTGATCATCCACCGCCGCCAGGCGCTGTCCGAGGAGCGCCAGGTGCCGGCGCTGCTGGGCGTGCTGCTCGTCGCCATCGCCGCGGCCACGGTCTGGAACTGCGCGACCAACGGCATGTCGCTCGGTCACTCGCTGCGGGTCTCGGCCTTCAACGTCACCTCGGTCCTGACCGACACCGGCTTCGCGACCTCCGACTTCGCCGGCTGGGGCAGCTTCGCGATCGGCCTGTTCTTCCTGCTCTACCTGATCGGCGGCTGCGCCGGCTCGACCTCCGGCGCGATCAAGATCTTCCGCTGGCAGATCCTCTTCGTCTC
Source organism: Tistlia consotensis USBA 355 (assembly GCF_900177295.1). Taxonomy (GTDB): domain Bacteria; phylum Pseudomonadota; class Alphaproteobacteria; order Kiloniellales; family DSM-21159; genus Tistlia; species Tistlia consotensis. The sequence goes on along the minus strand of NZ_FWZX01000003.1, from coordinate 335,323 downwards.
GGCGCGCCGGCAGGTCCGCATGATGCTCTCGCCGCACCGTGTGCTGGCGACCCGCTACGGCGAGCGCGCGGTCGACGACGAGACCGTGCAGTCGGTGCGCAACTTCTTCTTCCTCTACCTGCTGACGCTGCTGATCCTGACGCTGGTGGTGACCGCGACCGGCATCGACTTCCTGTCGAGCGTCAGCGCCGTCGCCCAGGCGATGGCCAACGCCGGCCCGGGCCTGGGCAAGATGGGCGGGCCGGCCGGCAACTTCGAGGCCTTCCCGGACGCCGCCAAGTGGCTGCTGTCGCTGGCCATGCTGCTCGGCCGGCTCGAGCTCTCGACGATCTACGTCCTGCTGCTCTCCGACTACTGGCGGGGGTAGCGTCGGCTACTGCGCCGGCGCGGCGCTGGCCTCGGTCGTCGGCACGGTCAGGTCCTCGGCCGGGGCCAGGCCGGTGCCGCCGCCCAGGGCCTGGTAGAGCGTGACCTGGTTGTCGAGCTGGTCGAGCCGGTTCTGCAGCAGGTTCTCCTCGGCGGTCCGCCGGTTCTCCTGGGCGTCGATCCAGTCCTGCAGCTGCTCGGCGCCCTCGCGGTAGCGCGTCTCGTGCAGCTGCTCGGCGCCGCGCGCGGCGTCGAGGGTGGCCTGCAGGTGCTGCTGCTGGATCGCCAGGTTGCGCCGGTTCGAGAGCGCGTTCTCGACGTCGCTCAGGGCCTGGTAGAGGGTCTGGCGATAGGTCGTGACGTCGCTCTGGTACTGGGTCTTCGAGACGGCGACGTCGAGCTGCATCTGGTTGAAGTTGAGGAAGGGCAGCACGAGGCCGGCGCCGAGCGTGCCGATCGGGTTGCTCAGCAGGTCCTTCAGCGCGATCGAGGAGCTGCCGAGGCTGCCGGTCAGGCTGAGCGTCGGGAAATAGCTGGCCCGAGTCGCGTCGACGTCGGCCAGGTCCTCGCGCAGCCTGAGCTGGGCGGCGCGCACGTCGGGCCGGCGGCCGATCAGCTCGACCGGCAGTCCAGCCTCGACCTCGGGCAGCGGGCCGCGCGGCAGGGTCGCCTGCTCGACTGCCAGGGCCTCGGGCGGGCCGTCGAACAGGATGGTCAGCGCACTCTGGGTCTCGAAGAGCTGCTGCTCGAAGTCGCTGAGCGTCGCCCGCTGGGCCTCCAGGCTGCGCTGCGCCTCCAGCACGTCGAGCGGCGAGGCCGCGCCGGCGTCGAGCCGGGTGCGGGCCAGCGCCAGGGTCTGCTCGGCGTAGGCGATCGAGGCCTGGGCGAGGGCGATCCGCTCCTTCAGGAACAGCAGATTCCAGTAGAGCGTGGCGGTGGTGCCGACCAGGGTCAGCGCCGTCGCCTGGCGGTCCTGCTCGCTCGCCAGCGCCGCCCAGCGCGCGGCGTCGAGATTGCTGCCCAGCCGGCCCCAGAGATCGACCTCGTAGCTGACCGACGCGCCGACGCTGAAGCTGTTCGTCGTCGTGCGGCTGCCGGACAGCTCGGTGCTGCGGGTCACGTCGGGACCGGCGTCGAGGTGCGGCAGGTAGGCGTCTGCCGCCAGGCCCGCCTCGAGCAGGGCGCGGCGCACCGCGATGGTCGCGGCCGCCAGGTCGTTGTTGCGGGCCAGGGCCTCCGCTTCCAGCGCGTTCAGCGTCGGGTCGCCGAAGGCCAGCCACCAGCGGTCGAGGCCGGGCGCCGTCGCCGCCGCGCTGCTGTCGGGAACGGGCGCGCGCCAAGCCGTCGGCACCGTGACCGCCGGCTGCTCGAAGGGCGTGTCGATCAGCGAGCCGCAGCCGGCGAGCGCGAGGCCGGCCAGCAGCAGGGCGGCGAGGGCAGGGACGGCAGGGACCGGGGCGCGACGGGCCATGGTCATTCCCTCGCCAGCGCCTCGACCGGGTCGAGGCGGGCGGCGTTGCGCGCCGGCAGGAAGCCGAAGATCACGCCGATCGCCGTCGAGCAGAGGAAGGCGGCGGCGATCGAGCCGGTCGAGTAGACCATGCGGACATTGGGCACGAACTGCTCCAGGCCGGCACCCAGGCCGAGGGCGAGCAGCACCCCGAGCAGGCCGCCGATCAGGCAGACCAGGATGGCCTCGATCAGGAACTGGCGCAGGATGTCGCCCTGCCGGGCGCCGACCGCCATGCGCACGCCGATCTCGCGGGTCCGCTCGGTGACCGAGACCAGCATGATGTTCATGACGCCGATGCCGCCGACGATCAGCGAGATGACGGCGATCATCGAGATCAGCAGGGTCATGGTCTGGGTCGTGCTCTGGATCGTGTCGCGGATCGTGTCGGCGTTGCGGGTGAAGAAGTCCTCGGTGCCGTGGCGGCGCTTCAGCAGCTGGACGATGTGCTGCTCGGCCGCCGTCGTGTCGGCGTTGTTGCCGACCCGCACGATCACGCTCTCCAGGTACTTCTGGCCGATGATCCGGCTCATCGCCGTGGTGTAGGGCACCCAGACGTTGAGCGCGTCGCCGTTGATGCCGAAGCCGGACTTGATCGGCGCGGTGACGCCGATCACCCGGCAGGGCACGGTACCGAGGAAGATCACCTCGCCGATCGGGTCGCGGCCGTCCGGGAACAGCTTGTCGCGGCTGTTGTCGTCGATCACCACCTCCTGGGCGCGGCGCTCGACGCCGCGCTCGGTGAAGGCCATGCCCTCGGCCAGCTGGTAGCCGCGGACCTGGAAGTACTGGGCGCCGACGCCCTGGATCGTCGCGGTGACCGCGACGTTGCGGTAGCGCAGGGTCTTGCTGCTGGAGACCTGGGGCGTGACGCTGTCGACGTCGGAGAGCGCCAGCACGGCCTGGGCGTCGGCCGGCACCAGCGTCTCGATGCGGCTGGCGCGGCGGTCGCCGAAGCCCTTGCCTGGGAAGATGCTGATCGTGTTGGTGCCGATCGCGCTGATGTCCTCGAGGATGCGCTGCTGCGAGCCCGAGCCGAGCGCGACCACCGAGACCACCGAGGCGATGCCGATGATGATGCCGAGCATGGTCAGGAAGGTGCGCAGGCGGTGCGAGGCCATGGCCAGCAGCGCCATGCGGAAGGCCTCGGTCAGGCGGCCGGCCTGGGCGCCCAGGCCGTTCGAGGCGGCGACCGGCGGCGCCAGGCGGCGGCGCGGCGATCCGGCCGGGTCCGCGGCGCCGGCGCGGCTGTGGTCGCCGACGATGCGGCCGTCGCTGATCTCGATGATGCGCTCGGCGTGGTCCGCGACCTGGCTGTCGTGGGTCACGATGATGATCGTGTGGCCCTCGCCGTGCAGCTCCCGCAGCAGGGCCATCATCTCCCGGCCGGACTCGCTGTCGAGCGCGCCGGTCGGCTCGTCGGCCAGGATCACCCGGCCGCCGTTCATCAGGGCGCGGGCGACCGAGACGCGCTGCTGCTGGCCGCCCGAGAGCTGGCTCGGCCGATGGCCGAGGCGGTCGCCCAGGCCGAGCCGCTCGAGCAGGCTCCGGGCGCGTGCCGCGCGCTCGCCGCGCGGCTTGCCGGCATAGATCGCCGGCACCTCGACGTTGCCCAGGGCGTTGAGCGTCGGCAGCAGGTGGTAGCGCTGGAAGATGAAGCCGAAGTGCTCGCGCCGGAGCTCGGCCAGCTCGTCGGGCTCCAGGGTGCCGGTGTCGCGCCCGGCGATGCGGTAGCTGCCGCGGGTCGGCCGGTCGAGGCAGCCGAGAATGTTCATCAGGGTCGACTTGCCGGAGCCGGAGGCGCCGATGATCGCGACCATCTCGCCGGCCCGGATCTCCAGGTCGACGTCCCTGAGCACGGCGATCGTGCCCTCGCCGGCCGGGAACTCGCGCCACAGGCCCCTGATCTCGAGCAGCGGCCGCTCCGCCGAGCTTGCGGCGGCCGGCCCGGCCGGGGCGAGGCTGTCGGGGCCCATCGGCTCAGAAGCCCAGGAAGCCGCGCGGGCGGCGGCTGGAGGACGAGGTCGCCGGCGCCGCCGGCGCCTCGTTCAGCACGACCTTGTCGCCTTCCGACAGGCCCGAGCGCACCTCGGCGCGCACCGAGTTGTTGATGCCGATCTCGACCTGGCGCGTCTTGAGCGTGCCGTCCGGGCGCAGCACCCGCACGGCATAGAGGCCGTCCTTGCCGGGCCGCCCGAGCGCCGAGGAGGGGATGGTCGGCACCTTGTGGGCCTGGTCGATGACGATCGAGACCTGGGCGGTCATCGAGATGCGCAGCCTGTGCTCGGGATTCTCGATGTCGAACAGGGCGTCGTAGTAGACCGCGCTGTCCGACGAGCTGCTGCTCGACGAGCTGGAGGTGGAGGTGCTGGCCTCCTCGCTGATCGATTCGGGGGCCGGCTCGATGCTGCGCAGGATCGAGTAGTAGCGCTTGTCTGGCTCGCCGAGGATCGAGAAGTAGACCGTCTGGCCGGGCCGGACCCGGGTGACGTCGGCCTCGGAGACCTCGGCCGAGACCGTCATCGTGTCGAGGTCGGCGAGCATCGCGATGGTCGGCGTCGTCTGGGCGGCGTTGACCGTCTGGCCCTCCTTGACCGGCAGGTAGACGACCGTGCCCTTGATCGGCGCCGTGATCTCCGTGTAGCCGAGGTTGATGCGTGCCGTGTCGGCGGCGATCTCGGCCTGGGCGATCTGGGCGTCGAGGGCCTGGATCTCGGCCTTGGTCGTGTCCAGCGTCGCCTCGGCGTCCTCGTAGTCGGCGCGCGAGGTCGCGTCGCCCTTGAGCATGCGCGCCTGGCGCTGGAAGGCCAGCTGGGCCTGCTTCAGGGTCGCCTGCTTGACCGCCTTCTGGGCCTTGATGTTGGTCAGCTCGGCCTCGGCGTCGCGCAGCGCGTTCTGGCGGGTCAGCGGGTCGATCTCCGCGATCAGCTGGCCCTTCTCGACCTCGTCGCCGAGCTCGACCTTCAGCGACTTGATCTGGCCGGAGACCTGGGCGCCGACGTTGACCAGCTTCTTCGCCTCCAGCTCGCCGTTGGCCAGCACCGTCTCCTCGATGTCCTGGACCAGGACCGGCGCGGTCGCCGGGGCCTGCGCCGGCTTGTCGGAGCCGAGCGTGCGCTGCACCGCGAACCCGGCCGCGCCGAGGCCGGCGACCACCAGCAGGGCGAGGAGCAGGCGGCGCGGCCAGCGCCGGCGCGGCCGGGTAGGGGAGGAATCTTGGGTCACGGGCAGGCGTTCCGAATTCATCGGGGGCGTCGTTCGGACGGCGGCCAGAGACGCGTTCCGGGACCGGCCGTCACCTCTCTAACGCGCCAAGGCGGAAAACCCGGCGCACGGCGGCGCAGGCCTGCCCTGCGCCGGGCGTGTCAGACCGCCTTGCGCCAGAGCAGCAGGTAGCTGACCGGGTGGTGCAGGAAGGCCCGCCACTTCGGCTTGACCGCCAGCCAGTCCTGGTCGACCAGGCCCTCGTCCATGGCCTCGAGCCGCCAGCCGGCCGCCTGCGCCGCCTTGACGTGGTCGCTGGTCAGGTGGACGTGGCTCTCGATCGTCATCGACTGGCCGTCGGGCCGGTCGAAGTGCGTCGGGATGCCGCTCATCAGGAAGTGCGGGTGATAGCCGACCAGCAGGAAGGCGCCGCCCGGCCGCGCGAGGCGGAAGGTCTCGCGGTAGAGCGGCGCGAGGTCGGGCAGGTGCTCCTCGGCCAGGACCTGCAGCACGAGGTCGTAGGAGCCGGCGGGCAGCCCGGTGTCGCGGACGTCGCCGGCGAAGAGCGCGTCGTAGACGCCGCGCGCCGCCGCGCGCGCCAGCATCTCCGGCGTGAAGTCGAGGCCGTCGAGCCGCTCGATCCCCGCTCGCCCGGCCCCTCGGCCGCGCAACCAGGCGCCGATCCGACCGGTGCCGCAGGCGAGGTCGAGCACGGTGCCGGCGGCCGTCCAGTCGCGCTCGCGCAGGCGCTCCAGCAGCCGGATGTCCATGACGTCCTGGACCACGCCGTCGTAGCTCGCGGCCCACTCGCCATAGCCCTCGCGCACCGCGAGCGTCGGATAGCCGCGTCGGTCGAAGGGGGCGAAGTCCATGGCCGCCGCGTCCGGATCGTCGAAGCGGCCGGCAGCATCGCGGTGCCGGGCGCCGAAGGCAACGGTTGCGGCGGAAGGTCAGCCCTGCCGCTCTTGCGGGTCGGGCGATGCCGACTCGGAGGACCTCAGGCCGGGCTGGCGGCGGTGGCCGGGCGCAGCAGCAGGAGGGCGCCCAGGCCGGCCAGGCTGAGACCGGCGGTGACCAGCAGGGCGCCGACTCCGAAGCGCTCCATCAGCAGGGCGAAGACGAAGGGCGCGGCGGCCTGGGCGAGGCGCGTCGGCACCATCAGCAGGCCCTGGCGCAGGCCGTAGCCGGCCGGCCCGAACAGTGCCAGCGGCAGGGTGCCCTTGGCGATCGTCATGATGCCGTTGCCGGCGCCGTGCAGCAGGCCGAAGGCGGCGGCAGCCGGCGCGCCGAGGGCGAGCAGCACGGCGACGGCGAGCGGATGGGCGAGGCTGGCGAGGCGCGCCGAGAGCAGCGGATGCAGCCGCTGCAGCAGGCTGAACTCGAGCAGCCGCCCGGCGACCTGGGCCGGCCCGACCAGGGCCGCCGCGGCGATCGCCGCGGTCGGCGAGGCGCCGGCCTGCTGGAGCAGGCGCGGCAGGTGCGCGCCCATCGCCGTCGAGCTGAACCAGACCACCGCGAAGTAGAAGCCGAGCAGCAGCATGCCGGGGTCGGCCCAGAGCGAGCGCCCGCGGCGGGTCGGGGCCGGAGAGGGGGCGGCGGTCGCGGCAGGGGCCTCCGGGCCGGCAGGGGCGGGCGCGGCCGGCTCCGCTGGCACGTCGTCCTCGGCGCGCGGCAGCAGCCGGTTGAGCGGCAGGCCGATCAGCAGCTGCGCGGCGGCCCAGACGAAGCAGGCGCCGCGCCAGCCGATCTCCGCGTTCAGGGCCGCCGAGATCGGCCAGCAGACCGTCGAGGCGAAGCCGGCGAACAGGGTGATGCCGGTGATCGCGCCGCGCGCCTTGGCGCCGTAGAGCCGGGCCAGGGCCGAGAAGGCCGCCTCGTAGAGGCCGATGGTCATGCCGACGCCCAGCACCAGCCAGGCCGCGGTCATCACGACCGGGCCCTGGGCGAGCCCCAGCAGGGCGAGGCCGGCGGCGAAGACCAGGCTCGACAGGCAAAGCAGGCCGCGGCCGCCCTGGCGGTCGATCCGGCCGCCGGCCAGCGGCCCGATCAGCACGCCGACCAGCAGCGCCGCCGAGAAGGCGGCGAAGACCCCGTCGATGCCGATGCCGAGGTCCCGCGCCATCGGCGCGGCCAGGATCGCCGGCAGGTAGAAGGTCGAGCCCCAGGCCAGGGTCTGGGCGGTGCCGAGCACCACCACGACGCCGCTGCGCGAGAGGGTCATGGCGTCGGGAGCCGGCGGAAGGGCGGAAGCATGGGCGGCAGGCTGCTCCGCCGGCGGCGGGGCGTCAAGAGATTGGTCTAGACGATATCGTCGACCACGCCGCCGTCGACCCTGAGCGCCGCGCCGGTGGTCGCCGAGGCCTGCGGCGAGCAGAGATAGACGATCATGTTCGCGACCTCCTCGGGCGTGGCGGCGCGGCGGATGATCGAGCTCGGCCGCTCGGACAGCACGAAGTCGGCGGCGACCTCGTCGAGCGACCGGCCCTGCTCGCTGGCCTGGTCGGCCAGCATCTCAGCGACGCCTTCAGTCAGGGTCGGCCCGGGCAGCACCGCGTTGACCGTGACGCCGCTGCCGGCGACCCGCTTGGCGAGGCCGCGCGACAGGGCCAGCTGGGCGGTCTTGGTGACGCCGTAGTGGATCATGTCGGCCGGGATGTTGCGCCCCGACTCCGAGGACACGAAGAGCACCCGGCCCCAGCCGCGCTCGACCATGCCCGGCAGCCAGGCACGCGACAGGCGCACGCCGGACAGCAGGTTGGTCTCGAGGAAGCGCTGCCACTCGGCATCCTCGACCTCGAAGAAGTCCTGCGGCCCGTAGACGCCGAGGTTGTTGACCAGGATGTCGGGCGCCGGCACGGCCTCGACGATCGCGGCGCAGCCCTCGGCGGTCGCCAGGTCGCCGGCCCAGCCGCTGAGCCGGGCGCCCGACACCTCGCGCTCCAGCTTCGCGATCGCCTGGTCGACTGCGTGCTGGCTGCGGCCGTTGACCACGACCTGCGCGCCGGCGGCGGCGAGGCCCCTGGCGCTCGCGTAGCCGATGCCGGCGGTCGAGGCGGTGACGACGGCGGTCTTGCCGGAAAGATCGATCTGCATGGAGCCCTCCTGTCTGGCGCTGTCCCTGAGGTGGGCCGCCCGGACGGCAGAACCAGGGCGGCGCGCCGACCTGGCGGAACAAGAGCTGCGACGGCGGGCGGGGCGAGCCTAGTCCGGCGGCAGGAAGCGGCGGCCGGGCGGGCGGCCGAGGCTGAAGCGGTCGATCGCCGAGGTCTTGATCAGGGCGTAGACCGGCTTGCCTGGCGCCAGCGCCAGCTCCTGCAGCGAGCGCCGGGTGATGCGGGCCCAGAGCGGCACGCCGTTCAGGTCGAGGCGCACGTCGACCTGCGGGCGGACCTCGCCGCCGGCCGGGTCGCCCCCCGATCCGCTTTGGGGGCCGCCGTGGGGGCCGAGCCCGCTCTCCTCGCCGATGTCGGCGACCACCGCTGGCAGCACGTTCTGGATCGAGATGTCGCCGGGCGGGCTGAGCGCCAGCGAGACGTCGCGCGCCCGGATGCGCAGGCGCAGCTGGCTGCCGATCGCGGCGGCGAGGCGCGGCACCAGCAGCGTGCCGCCGGCGAAGCGCAGCTCCGACAGGCCGTAGGTCAGGTCGAGCCCGGCGACGGTCACGGAGATGACGGCGCCGGCCTCGTAGCGCCCGGTCAGGGGCCGGAGGTCGAGCCGGCTGGTCAGGTCCTCCAGCGCGCCGTGCGCGACGGCCCGGCCCTCCGACATCAGCACCATGGTGTCGGCGAGGCGCAGGATCTCCTCCATCGAGTGGCTGACGTAGACGATCGGGATGCCCAGCTCGTCGCGCAGCGCCTCGATGAAGGGCAGGACCTCCTCCTTGCGCGGCTGGTCGAGGGCGGCGAGCGGCTCGTCCATCAGCAGCAGGCGCGGCGCGGCCAGCAGGGCACGGCCGAGCGCGACGCGCTGCTTCTCGCCGCCCGAGAGGTCGCTCGGCCGGCGCGCCAGCAGCGGCTCGATGCCGAGCAGCCCGACGACGCGCTCGATGCCGACCCGCTCGAAGTGGGGACCGGCGCGCTCGGCCCTGGGCACGCGGCGGCGGCCATAGAGCAGGTTGTCGCGCACCGTCAGGTGCGGGAACAGGCGGCCCTCCTGGAAGACGTAGCCGAGCCGGCGCCGCTCGGGCGGCAGGTCGATGCCCCGGGCGTCGTCGAACAGCACCCGGCCGTCGACCGCAATCCGCCCGCGGTCGGGCCTCAGCAGCCCGGCGAGCAGGTTGACCAGCGAGGTCTTGCCGGAGCCGGACCGGCCGAAGAGCGCAACGATTCCCGTTGCTTCGAAGTCGACCTTCACGTCCAGCCGGAAGTCGCCCAGCCGCTTCTCGACGGCGATCTCCAGCATGTCAGCTCGCCAGACGCCGCTTCAGGCGGCGCGCCAGCAGCTCCGAGGCGCCGAGCGCGAGCAGCGCCAGGACCACGGCGATCACGGTCAGGCGCAGGGCCGGGCCCTCGCCGTCGACCTGCTGGGTGTAGGTGTAGAGGGCGTTCGGCAGGGTCCGGGTCTCGCCGGGGATGTTCGAGACGAAGGTGATGGTCGCGCCGAACTCGCCGAGGCTGCGCGCGAAGGCCAGGATCGCGCCGGCCAGGATGCCCGGCGCCATCAGCGGCAGGGTGACCGTCGCGAAGACCGAGAGCGGCCCGGCGCCGAGGGTGCGCGCCGCCGCCTCGAGCCGGCGGTCGACCGCCTCCAGCGACAGGCGCATGGCGCGGACCATCAGCGGGAAGGCCATGACCGAGGAGGCCAGGGCCGCGCCCTGCCAGGTGAAGGCCAGGGTCACGCCGAACCAGGCCTCGAGCCAGTGGCCGACCGGGCCGTTGCGCCCGAAGGTCAGCAGCAGCAGGTAGCCGACGACGACCGGCGGCAGCACCAGCGGCAGGTGCACCAGGCCGTCGACCAGGGCCTTGCCGGGGAAGTCGCGCCGCGCCAGCAGCCAGGCCGCGGCGATGCCGAAGGGCAGGCTGCAGAGCACGCTCCAGGCGCCGACCCGGAGGCTCAGCTCGATCGCCTCCAGCTCCATCGGGTCGAGCATCGTCCCGGTCCGCCCCCCGTCCTGCCTAGTCGCTCGCGTCCCGCCCCGGCGGCGCCGGCCGCTCAGCTGGCCGGTCGCGGCGCCTCGGCGAGGCCGAAGCCCAGCTCGTCGAAGACCTTGCGCGCTTCCGGACCGCCGAGGAAGTCCAGGAAGTGGCGCCCGGCCTCGAGCTTGCCGCCGTCGATCAGGGCAGCGGGGTAGACGATCGGCTCGTGGCTGTCGAGCGGGAAGCTCGCGACCGCGCGCACGCCCGGCGCGATCGCCGCGTCGGTCGAGTAGACGATGCCGGCCGGCGTCTCGCCCTGTGCGACCAGGGCCAGGGCGGCACGCACGTCGCTGCCCGGCGCGATGCGCGACCGGAAGGCGTCCCACAGGCCGAGGTTGCTCAGCGCCTGCTTGGCGTAGATGCCGGCCGGCACGTGGGAGGGATCGCCGAGCGCGATGCGCGCGTCGGCCGGCAGGCCCTTCAGCACCGCGACGGGATCGTTGCCGCGGCCGGTGATCGGGCTGTCCTTGGGCACCACCAGCACCAGGCCGTTGCGCAGCAGGTCGTGGCGGCTGCCGGCGACCAGGCGGCCCTGCTTCTCCAGGTAGTCCATCCACTGCGGGTTGGCCGAGATGAAGAGGTCGACCGGGGCGGCGGCGGCGATCTGCTTGGCCAGGGTCGAGGAGGAGGCGAAGACCGGCACGATCTCGTCGCCGGTCCTGGCCTCGTAGAGCGCGGCGATGCGCTTGAGGGCGTCGGTCGTGCTGGCGGCCGCGAAGACCGTCAGCTTCTCGGCGTGGGCCGAGCCGCTGGCGAAGCCGCTCGTGAAGGCGATGGCGAAGGCCAGGGCGGCGAGCAGCAGCGACAGGCTGCGGATGGAGAGGCGCTTCATCGGATTCCCCCGGAAGGTCAGGTTCGCGTCCCGTTATATTCCATCATATATAACGAGAGGGCAACGCCCGCCGTGCCGCGGGGCTGGGCCGAGACACTGGCGCTTGACTGCGGCGTCGCGATGGCGGCATCTGGCGACCATGCGACGCCAGCCTCTCGTCTCGCGCAAACAGAAAGCGTCTCCTTCCGGGGACGTGGGGTCCTGCGCCTGACCTGAGCCTGCGACGCGCGCGCCGGCTTCGGCGCGAAACCCAAGGCCCCGGCCGTTCGGACGGGGCCTTTCGTCTGTCTTGCCTCCGCTTCCGACGGCCTTTCGAGGAAAGGAGAACGGACGGATGCGAGAGATCGACGAGAACCACCGGGCGATCGCGGGGCTGTGGCTGCCGCTGGTCACGCCCTTCCGGGACGGCGCGCTGGACGAGGCCTCGCTGGCCCGCCTGGTGCGGCACTACTGCGAGCAGCCGGTCGAGGGCCTGATCCTGGCCGCGACGACCGGCGAGGCGCTGACGCTGGACGCCGGCGAGACCGAGCGGCTGGTCGCGGCCGCCGCGGCGGCGCGGACCCGGGCGCTGCCGCTGTTCCTCGGCCTGTCGGGCAGCGACACCCGTCGGCTCGCCGCGAAGCTCGAAGCGACCGAGGCCTGGCCGGTCGAGGGCTACCTGATCCCGGCGCCCTACTACGTGCGGCCGTCGCAGGAGGGGCTGCGCCGGCATTTCGAGGCGCTGGCGGGGGCGACCGACCGGCCGATCCTGCTCTACAACATCCCCTACCGGACCGGCGTCGCCATCGAGAATGAGACGCTGCTGGCGCTGGCCGAACTGCCCAATATCGCCGGCCTCAAGGACTGCTGCCGCGACCCTCAGCTCTCCTTCGACCTGCTGTGCCGCCGGCCGGCCGGCTTCTCGGTGCTGACCGGCGAGGACGCCCTCTTCCACGGCGCGCTCTGCCAGGGCGCCGACGGCGGCATCCTGGCCGCGGCCCACGCCGAGACGCGGCTCTTCGCGGCCGTGCGGCAGGCCCTGCTGGCCGGCGACCGGGCCGGCGCCCTGGCGCGCTGGCGCCCGCTCTTCGAGCTCGCCCGCCTGCTGTTCGCCGAGCCGAGCCCGGCGGCGGTCAAGCACTGGCTCTGGCGCACCGGCCTGATCGACAGCCCGGAGGTTCGCCTGCCGATGACCGGCGTCAGCCCGGCGCTGGCCGGGCGGCTCGACGCGGAGATCGTACGCAGGGGCACGCTGGCGGCGGCTTACCAGCGTCTTCCCTCTCTGCCCCGGGGGGCGGAGAGGGGCGCGTAGCGCGGCGCTGCGCGCGGAGAGGCGGGGCGACTCTCGTCCGCTCGAGACTACAACCCGCCTGTCAAAAGACTGGATGAGTGCTTGGGAGGTCACTGCCCGACTCGCCGCCTGGGACTGTCCGGGACAACCCGAAATGGTGACTGGGTGTGCTTCAATGGCCGCTTCGTCCCTTCCCACGGGCTTGGGAAGGGAAAGGGAAATCGAGCGTCCTGCAGGGCGGGAGGGCGCCGAGTGTGTAGCGCGGCCGAGGTGCCATCAATTGGCTGCGGAAAAAGGTTGCGTTCGCACAACTCCCGCTTTCTGACTGTCTCGATCGCCAACTCGATCAAGGAGAGGAGCGATGGCAGAGCACTGGAGAATCCGCGGTTACGACAGCACCAATTTGATGTTCGAACGGAATGTACCCGCCGACTCGCTGTCGGAAGCCCAGATCGTTGAGTTGCTCAAGTGCTTGGCGGCCACCAAGCTGAACGACGGTGAAGTCATCTCTTCCATCCTCGGGAACGCAGGCCACCTAGCCATCAAGCGCAACGGCGGCGGCGGCCCTGATTTCATAACGGATGGCAATCCCTGGTACACAGCTGACCTGAGCTAGTGGCGTAAATCGAGCGGGCAGCGGCCGAGGGCGCGATGCCATTGGGACCCGGAAATTGGTGCGTACTTTCCGGCCGTGATGCGGTGCCGCATCGCTGCTTCTGGGGAGGGGGATATGCGATTTTCTCTTTTTCTCGCAGTCTTGGTGCTGCTCGGGTCGACGGCCGCTCAAGCTGCATCGCCAGAGGACTGCGCGAAGATCGCCGACGACAACCGGCGCCTGACCTGCTTCGACCTGATCTTCCGGAAGAGCTCCCACACCGAGAAGGCCGATTATTCGAAGTGGCGGGTAACGATCGAGCGATCGAAGATCGACGACACGACGAATGTCTTCATGTTCCTCGATGCACGTGGCGAGATCCGCAGGCGTTTCGGCGGCACCGGCTATCCGACGTTGGTCATCGCCTGTCGCGAGAACAAGACCGGTCTGTGGCTGACGTTCGCCGGCCACTTCATGGCGGACAACGGCTCCTATGGGGATGTGACCTTCCGCATCGACTCGGAGAAGGCATTCGATCGATCCCTGTCAGAGTCGACCGACCATGAAGCCTTGGGGCTGTGGTCCGGTGACAGATCGATCCCATTCATCAAGCAGCTCTTCGGCAAGAAAACGCTGCTGGTGCGCGCGACGCCCTTCAGTGAGTCGTCCTTGACGATGGAATTCCCGATCACCGGTGTCGAAGACGCGATCGAGCCGTTGCGGAAGGCTTGCCACTGGTGACCCACAACTTCCCCAGCCAACTAGAGGCGGGCAACCGCCTGCACGTTGCAGCCAGGGGGCATCAGGACTTCGCCTCGGCGGCGGGAACGTCGAAGGCGAGGACCGTCAGGATGATCTCCCGGCTGGGATCGCGGGGGTTGCCAAGCACATAGCGGAACCTAGTCTCCCCCTCGACGGAGGGGCCCCGCTTCTTCTGCGGGTGCGCCTCCATCGCCTGCCGCACCTTATCGAGGACTGCTGAGAAGGTCTTCTGCCGATTGAAAAGCACGATGGCGGCTTTCGTGTCCCGCCAACTGAGGTAGGAGAGGATCTGGTCGACCGCCGCCAGAAACAACTTCTCGCCCCTCCAGAACTTGCACTCGGCGATGAAGATGTTCCGGTCCTGGACCCGGATCAGGATGTCCGTCTTGCCGGCATGGTTGAAGGTCTCGCCGGTCGCCTGCCCCTCGAACCGGCCGTTGAGCTGAACCAGGTACTGCTGCCGAAGGTCCTCCTCCGACATCTCCTCGAAGGCCGAGGGGCTGCGCTCCATGACCATCGTCATGCTCTCGATGGTCCCGAGTATCTCCTTGTAGATCGCTTCATCGAGGACCGGCTCGGGCTTGTAGGGAGCTGCCGACGCAGGTGGCAAGCGAGGTTCGATCTTTCGTCGCACCTGCGGAGCCGCGTATGTGTGCGAGGTGTCGCCTCGGTCTTTCATCCGATATCCCAGGCCTGACACGAGCTGTCGATCCTTGAGCAGCTTCTGCTTTCTGGAGTCGATGAGGTTGCGGGCAAGCCTCGCCAAGTCATCGTTGAACTGCTTTGCGGTCGTCCTGAGTGATTCCAGATTACTCTCTATGTTGTCGAGCTGCCGCTCAAACTCAGCCTTTATCTGATCGGCGCTTTGGTCGCCCACCTTGACCAGAAGAACGAGTTCATTGGGATTAACGACCGCCTTAGGCAGTGGTCTGGACGTCTGCGGTTGTACCCGGAAGAAGTCGCGGTCGCCGGTAAATGGCACGGTAAGCGTGACTACTGTTTCCGGTATTTCGATTATACGCCCATAGTCCTGGATCGTTCGCGTCTGCTCATGTTGATCCGCTATGGCCGCCCCTCTCTTGAGAATCGGTATCTCAAAACCCAATATTTTCCCCATATAGGCAACGAGATCGTCAGTAGGTGTGTTTAGTAATCGGTCACCTTCGATTCCCTGTACGCGCTTATCCGCTTCCCGACGATGCACCTCCATCACCTCAAAGATGCTGGTTTTACGGAAGAGCTGTTCCATCATCGCCTCTCCACCCGTTCGCTGCGCGATTCCATGATGGCGCGGTCCGGCAGAGGGCGAAACTATCGCCGGCGCTCAGCGAGCTGCGTCGAGCAGGTTAAACTGCGTGTTGACCACAGACCGTTCTTTTCCCGTTGCACCGTCTCGGCATGGCAACCGACCAAGCGGGCGACTTCCTGGAGGTCGCGTCCCGGTCAAGCACGTGTCGGATCAGCGTCTTCTGCTGGTGCTTGCCCTGCGGCACCTTGATCGTCTCGCCGCCGAAACGGCCTGAGATCGCTATGGCCGCCTCGCGTCCGCCGCCTCGACCAGCAAGCCGCCGCGTGGCTTCCGCGCAACATGCATCGTTGCCCCACCAAAGCTTCTTTCGTAGCTTTAGCGCCGGCACGCTGTGTGTCGGCTTTGGTGGTGGCCCGCTGATGATGGAGTCTTGGCGGGGTGGCAGGTTCAGGCGGCCGGTGTTGGCCGGCATGCGCCGAGCCGATCGGCGACCGGGAGGGCCCGCTGGCGCCCGCTCTTCGAGCTCGCCCGCCTGCTGTTCGCCGAGCCGAGCCCGGCGGCGGTCAAGCACTGGCTCTGGCGCACCGGCCTGATCGACAGCCCGGAGCTCCGCCTGCCGATGACCGGCGTCAGCCCGGCGCTGGCCGGGCGGCTCGACGCGGAGATCGTACGCAGGGGCACGCTGGCGGCGGCCTAGCACTCAATTTCCCTCTCCGCCCCGGGGGGCGGAGAGGGGCGCGTAGCGCGGCGCTGCGCGCGGAGAGGTGGGGCGATTCCGACTTGGCCGCCTGCGCTTGCGTCGAGAGCGATTCCCCCCACCTCTCCCCAACCCTCTCCGCCCCCCGGGGCGGAGAGGGAGCCCTTAGGGGGGAGCAGGGAGGGGCGTCCTCACTCCTCGGCCGGCGGCTCCTCCTTGAGCAGGGTGGCGAAGTCGGCGAGGTCGTCGGCCAGGGCCTCGGCGCCCTTCTCCTCGAGTGCGCGGTAGCGGGCCAGGACCTCCTCGCCGAGCGGCGTCAGGTGCGCGCCGCCGCCGCCGCTGCCGCCACGCGCCGCCTCGACCAGCGGC
The DNA here is from genome assembly GCF_900177295.1 of Tistlia consotensis USBA 355. Classification (GTDB taxonomy): domain Bacteria; phylum Pseudomonadota; class Alphaproteobacteria; order Kiloniellales; family DSM-21159; genus Tistlia; species Tistlia consotensis. The sequence continues at coordinate 319,334 of NZ_FWZX01000003.1, read as the reverse complement.
CCGGCGAAGCAGGCGTTCATGGTCTCGACCAGGAGCCAGGCGCGCCGGTAGGACATGCCCATGGTCTTGGCCGCGCCGCTGATCGAGCGCTCGCGGCCGATCGCCGCCAGCAGGTCGGCCTTGCCGGGGCCGACCGCGATCGCCGAGCCGAGCAGGATCCTGAGGCGCGGCCGGGCGACCATGGTCAGCCGCCCGCGGCGCGGAGCCGCTCGAAGCCGGCCTCGAGATCGGCGATCAGGTCGCCGGGATCCTCCAGGCCGACGTGCAGGCGCAGGATCGGGCCCTTGCCGTCCCAGGGCACGGCCGTGCGCAGCTTCTCCGGGTGGGCGGGCAGCACCAGGCTCTCGTAGCCGCCCCAGGAGGCGCCGAGGCCGAACAGCTCGAGGCCGTCGACCAGGGCGGCGACGGCGGCCTCGGAGACCGGCTTCAGCTCGAAGCCGAAGAGGCCGCAGGCGCCGCTGAAGTCGCGCTTCCAGAGCGCGTGGCCGGGATCGCCGGGCAGGGCGGGGTGGAAGACGCGGGCGACCTCCGGCCGGGCGGCCAGCCAGCGCGCGACCTCGAGGCCGCTCTCGTGGTGCCGGGCCAGGCGCACCGAGAGGGTGCGCAGGCCGCGCAGCGCCAGCCAGGCGTCGTCCGGCCCGACCGCGTAGCCGAGCTCGTGGCTCGTCTTCTTGATGCGCTCGTAGTGCGCCTCGGTCGTGGCGAGCGTGCCGAGCATGGCGTCGGAATGGCCGACGACGTACTTGGTGCCGGCCATCAGCGAGACGTCGACGCCGACCTCGAGCGGCCGGAAGTAGAGCGGCGTCGCCCAGGTGTTGTCGATCGCGGTGACGACGCCGCGGGCGCGCGCGGCCTCGGCGATCGCCGGCACGTCCTGCATCTCGAAGGTGAGCGAGCCCGGCGCCTCCAGGAAGATCAGCTTCGTGTTCGGCCGGATCAGCTCGGCGATGCCGGCGCCGACCGACGGATCGTAGAAGGTCGTCTCGACGCCGATGCGCGCCAGCAGGCCGGTGCAGGTGTTGCGGTTCGGCGCGTAGACCGTGTCGGCGACCAGGGCATGGTCGCCGGGCCCCAGGAAGGCGAGATAGGTCACGACGATGGCGGCGAGGCCGGAGGGCAGGCAGAGCGCGGCGTGGGCGCCCTCCAGCTTGGCGATGGCGTCGTTGAGGGCGAAGTGGGTCGGCGTGCCGAAGCGGCCGTACTGGACGAAGTCCGGCTCCATGCGCCGCGGCGCCGCAGCCGCCCAGTCGGCCAGGCTGTCGAAGACGATGGTCGAGGCGCGCACCACCGGCGGGTTGATGGCGCGGCCGCCATGGGCCGTCAGGTCCCGGCCGGCATGACCGAGGATGGTATCCGGTTGTAGTCCAGACTTTACTTTCCCGGTCATCGGGTCGACCCTCTGTGCTGTTCACGGGCGCCCGTCCGGGCGTTCCGGGGGCACTGTCACCTGTCTACGCGAAGGCAGCGAGCCCCGCCAAGGGCACCCGACAAAAGCTCATGGCAGCCATGATCGGATTTGTTGCCTTTGCTTCAGGGATGTTTCATGGTTGCGCCCGAAGCGGTGATTCCGCGGCAGCGCAGACGAGCAAAAGATCTGCGGCGAGCCGCGGGGGGCATAACCGCTCAAGACGACAAAGTTAGGACAACAGGGAAGGTCACCAAATGAAACTGACCAGGATTCTCGTCGCCGCCGCTGTGGTCACCGCGCTTACCGCCGGTACCGCCGCCGCGCAGTCGACGCTGGAGAACGTCAAGTCGAGGGGCCAGCTGAAGTGCGGCGTCTCGACCGGTCTCGCCGGCTTCTCGCAGCCGAACGCCCAGGGCAAGTGGGAAGGCTTCGACGTCGACTACTGCCGGGCCGTCGCCGCGGCGATCTTCGGCGATCCCGACAAGGTCGCCTTCACGCCGACCACCGCCAAGGAGCGCTTCACCGCGCTGCAGTCCGGCGAGATCGACATCCTGTCGCGCAACACCACCTGGACCCTGTCGCGCGACGTCCAGCTCGGCTTCGAGTTCGTCGGCACCGACTACTACGACGGCCAGGGCTTCATGATCCGCAAGGACATGGGCATCTCCTCGGCCAAGCAGCTCGACGGCGCCAGCGTCTGCATCCAGACCGGCACCACCACCGAGCTCAACCTCGCGGACTTCTTCCGCAGCCACAACATGAAGTTCGAGCCGGTCACGATCGACACCTCGGACCAGGCCCGCGAGGCCTACGAGGCCGGCCGCTGCGACGTCTACACGACCGACGCCTCGGGTCTCGCCGCGCAGCGCGCCTCGATGGCCGACCCCTCGGCCCACGTCATCCTGCCCGAGATCATCTCCAAGGAGCCGCTGGGCCCGCTGGTCCGCCACGGCGACAACAACTGGGGCGACATCGGCCGCTGGGTGCTGAACGCGATGATCACGGCCGAGGAAGACGGCGTGACCTCGAAGAACGTCGACGAGATGAAGACCAGCTCGGACAATCCCGAGGTCAAGCGCCTGCTCGGCGTCGAGGGCGAGATGGGCGCCATGCTCGGCCTGCCGAACGAGTGGGCGTACAACATCATCAAGAGCGTCGGTAACTATTCCGAGGTCTTCGAGCGCAACGTCGGCGTCAAGACGCCGCTGGGCCTCGAGCGCGGCCTGAACGCGCTGTGGAAGGATGGCGGCATCCTCTACTCGCCGCCGTTCCGCTGAGCCAATCCGGAACCGTGCCGCGGGCCCCGGCCCGCGGCACGGGCCCGGTTTCGGCATCGCATTGAACGTTGATCCGCTTTTGAACCGAATCGGGTGAGGGCCGGCTGCGGCCTTCAAACGGGGAGCCTGTGGCTCGAACGGACCGGCCGCGCCAGGCGTGCGCCGGGGCCGGGCTCCGGAAAGTCGACCGTTCACGGGCGACGGAGGCCTTGCTGGGAGGGCCCCGGGCGGAAAGATCCGCGGCCCGCGATGGCGCATAGAGAACACAAGGGGGCGACATGGCGGTCGATCTGGCCGAACGTGCGAAGCTCGGTTCCTCACTCTGGACCGACCAGCGCTTCCGCGGGCTTCTGCTCCAGGCACTGACCATCGGCCTGGCCGGTACCTTCCTCGCCTTCATCGTCCACAACACGGCGCACAATCTGGCCGAGCGCGGCATCGCCAGCGGCTTCGGCTTCCTGGACGTGCAGGCGGGCTACGAGCTCAAGAACACGCTGATCTCCTACGGCCCGACCAACACCCACGGCCGCGCCTTCCTGGTCGGCCTGCTCAACACGCTGCTGGTCGCGGGCGTCGGCGTGGTGCTGGCCACGGTCATCGGCTTCATCCTGGGCGTGCTGCGGCTGTCGCCGAACTGGCTGCTGTCGAAGGCGGTCTACTGCTACATCGAGGTCGTCCGGAACATCCCGCTGCTGCTGCAGATCTACTTCTGGTACGCGGTGATGATCTCGCTGCCGCAGGTCCGCAACGCGATGGACCTCGGCATCGGCGCCTACATCTCCAATCGCGGCCTGCAGGCGCCGGCGCCGATCCTGGAGCCGGGCTTCTCGATCGTGCCGGTGGCGCTGCTCGTCGGCATCCTGATCGCCATCGGCCTGTCGCGCTGGGCGCACAAGCGCCAGGAGGCGACCGGCCAGCGCTTTCCCAGCTTCTGGATCAACGTCGGGCTGATCGTGCTGCTGCCGGTCGTCGCCTACCTCGGCGCCGGCCGGCCGATGTCGTTCGACGTGCCGAAGCTCGGCGCCTTCAGCTTCCGCGGCGGCTTCACGATCACGCCGGAGTTCGTCGCCCTGCTGCTCGCGCTGTCGCTCTACACCGCGGCCTTCATCGCCGAGATCGTGCGCGCCGGCATCCTCTCGGTCAGCCACGGCCAGACCGAGGCGGCCTATGCGCTGGGGCTCAAGCCGCGCTGGACGATGCGGCTGATCATCATCCCGCAGGCGCTCAGGGTGATCGTGCCGCCGCTGACCAGCCAGTACCTGAACCTGACCAAGAACTCCTCGCTCGGCGTCGCCATCGGCTACGCCGAGCTGGTCGCGACGCTGAGCGGCATCACGCTCAACCAGACCGGCCAGGCGGTCGAGTGCATCGCGCTGACCATGGCGGTCTACCTGACGATCTCGCTGATGATCTCGTTCGTGATGAACATCTACAACCGGCGCATCGCGCTGGTGGAGCGTTGACGCCATGGTGATGTCGGAAAGCCAGGTTCCGCAGGACGACGGAAGCATCTACTACCCGCCGGGCCAGCACCCCAACCTGCCGCCGCCGCCGGGCACGGTCGGCATCATCGGCTGGCTGCGCGAGAACCTCTTCTCGAGCCCGGTCAACGCGATCGCGACGCTCGCCACGTTGGTGCTGCTCTACCTCGCCGTCGTGCCGATCGTGAACTGGGCGGTCGTCGACGCGGTGGTTTCCGGACCGGACCGGCGGGTCTGCGACCTGGGCCGGACGGCGACCGCGCTCGGCGAGGGCATCGCGTCCTTCAGCGCCGCCGACTACGCCCTCGACCCGACGGCGGCCGGCCTGAGCGAGAGCCAGGCCGCCAAGGCCAGGGGCGACCAGCGGGCCGCCAGCTCCGCGTTCCTCGGCATCGAGAGCACGCTCGGCGTGTTCCTCGACCGCTACGCCGCGACCGAGAAGGCCGGCCTGGTGCCGGCCAGCCTCGAGCCGGTCATCGCCAAGGTCCAGCCGCAGCAGCTGGCGGCGCAGCTCCACGACGCCGTCGCGAAGAAGAACGTCGCCGCGGCGGAGGAGATCTACGGCGAGCTGAAGCCGCTGACCGACTGGGGCAGTGCCTACAACGGCGCCTGCTGGGTCGTGGTCAAGTCGCGCGTCACCCTGTTCCTGGTCGGCTTCTACGACCGCGACCAGCTGTGGCGCCCGCTGCTCGCCTTCCTCGGCCTGCTGATCGCGGTGCCGCCCCTGCTGTTCACCGGCATGCCGTTCCGCCGCCGCCTGATGTGGTTCAGCGCGGCCTACCCGCTGATCGCCTACTACCTGCTGACCGGTGTCGCGCTGGCCCACGGGCCGCTGCGCCTGGTCCTCGGCGCCCTGGTCCTGGCCGCGGCGCTGGTGCCCTTCGCCTGGCCCGGCGTGCCGGCGCGCCGGCGCCTGCTGGTGTTCAGCTACGTCGCCCCGGTACTGGCGGTGGTGCTGTTCTTCGCCCTCGGCCCCGAGCGGGTCTTCGGCTTCGAGCCGGCGACCATCCAGGCCAAGGTGACCGACGCCATGGCGGCGGCCGACAGCTCGCTCAACGTCGGCCAGGTGGTCAGCAAGCCGGGCGGCCTGCTGGAGCAGTTCCTCTCCGGCGACCTCTACGTTCTCGGCCTGCCGCTCTCGCCGCTCTGGTGGCTGATCCTGATCGCGAGCTTCGCCTGGGGGCTGGTCTCGGTGCTGCGCCAGGCCGCCCGGCGGGCCAGCGAGGCCGAGTGGCGCAGCCGCCGGCCGCTGGTCGTCGTCGTCGCGCTGCTGGCCGGGCTGATCCTGTTCGCCGGCAACCAGGTGAACCACGACGGCGTGGTCATGCCGACCGTCGGCACGGACAAGTGGGGCGGCCTGCTGGCGACCCTGATCTCGGGCGTCGTCGGCATCTCCGCCAGCCTGCCGATCGGCATCGTCCTGGCGCTCGGCCGGCGCTCGCGCCTGCCGGTCGTGCGGGCCCTGTCGATCGCCTTCATCGAGGCGGTGCGCGGCGTGCCGCTGATCACCGTGCTGTTCATGAGCTCGGTGATGCTGCCGCTGTTCCTGCCCGAGGGCGTCAACTTCGACAAGTTCCTGCGCGCCCTGATCGGCGTCGCGCTCTTCGCCTCCGCCTACATGGCCGAGGTCGTGCGCGGCGGCCTGCAGGCGATCCCGAAGGGCCAGTACGAGGCCGCCGACGCGCTCGGCCTCACCTACTGGAAGAACATGCGGCTGATCATCCTGCCGCAGGCCCTGAAGATCGTCATTCCGGGCATCGTCAACACCTTCATCGGCCTGTTCAAGGACACGACGCTGCTCGGCATCATCGGCATCCTCGACCTGCTGCAGGTCGCAAAGTCGACCAACTCCGATGCCAACTGGATCGGCTTCTTCCAGGAAACCTACGTCTTCGTCGGCCTGGTCTTCTTCAGCTTCTGTTTCACCATGTCGCGCTACTCCATCTACCTGGAGAAGAAGCTCGACACCGGTCACCGCCGACGCTAGCCCAACCCTTCGCACCAGACGGAACCAGCCATGAGCGACCTCCAGAGCCAGCCCGCCGATCCAACGGTCGACACCTCTCGGATGAAGGTTTCCGAGGAAGTCGCCATCGAGATCCGCAACATGCACAAGTGGTACGGCGAGTTCCACGTGCTGAAGAACATCAACCTCACGGTGCACAAGGGCGAGCGGATCGTCATCTGCGGTCCCTCGGGCTCCGGCAAGTCAACGCTGATCCGCTGCATCAACCGCCTCGAGCAGCACCAGAAGGGCGACATCGTGGTCAGCGGCGTCGAGCTGACCGACGACATCAAGAACATCGCCGAGATCCGCCGCGAGGTCGGCATGGTGTTCCAGCACTTCAACCTGTTCCCGCACCTGACCGTGCTCGACAACTGCACCCTGGCGCCGATCTGGGTGCGCAAGATGCCGAAGCGGGAGGCCGAGGAGGCCGCCATGGAGTACCTGCGCCGGGTGCGCATCCCGGAGCAGGCGAACAAGTTCCCGGGGCAGCTGTCCGGCGGCCAGCAGCAGCGCGTGGCGATCGCCCGCTCGCTCTGCATGAATCCGGAGATCATGCTGTTCGACGAGCCGACCTCGGCGCTCGACCCGGAGATGATCTCCGAGGTGCTCGACACCATGGTCAGCCTCGCGGAATCGGGCATGACCATGCTCTGCGTGACCCACGAGATGGGCTTCGCGCGCAAGGTCGCGAACCGCGTCATCTTCATGGACGGCGGCGAGATCATCGAGGAGAACGACCCCGAGTCGTTCTTCAACAACCCGCAGTCCGACCGGACCAAGCTGTTCCTCAGCCAGATCCTGCACCACTAGCTTCGGCAGGGCCCCGGCCCCGCTCGCAGCGGCGCCCGACGGCGCGGCGGTATCGTTCTCCTGGCCTCCCCGGGGCCCAGATGTTCTACTGGGAGCGTCAGGGACGAGCGCGCCAGGCGGGCGGGGAAGGGCCATCGATGCAGGCTTCGGGAGGGCCTTCGGGGGGAACGACGGAGCGCGTGTCGCGCCGCGGCCGTCTCGGCCTGCTGCTGATCAAGCCGTCGCACTACGACGACGACGGCTATGTCATCCAGTGGCGCAGCGCCTTCATCGTGGCCAACTCCCTCGCCGTGGTCGACGGCATCATCGCCGATGCCGCTCAGCGGCTGGTGCTCGGTCCCGACGTGCAGGTCGAGAGCCGGCGCATCGACGAGGTCTGCGAGATCCTGCAGCCGGCGAAGCTGATGCGCTGGCTCGACGGCTTCGACCGCTCGGCGGTGCTGATGACCGGCGTCCAGAGCAGCCAGTTCCCGCGCGCCCTCGACGTCGCGAAGCAGTTCACCGCGGCCGGCTACCAGGTCGTCGTCGGCGGCTTCCACGTCAGCGGCTCGCTGGCGATGGTGCCGGACTGGACCCCGGCCTTCGAGGGCGTCGCCGAGGCGGGCGTCAGCCTCTATGCCGGAGAGCTCGAGCCCGGCATCGACGAGCTGCTGCGCGACATCTTCGACGGCACCCTGAAGCCGCTCTACAACTACCTGGGCAGCACGACAGACCTCGCGACGGCACCGAACCAGGTGCTGATGCACGACCTGGCGGCGCGGACGGTCGAGGGCTACTACGGCGTCGAGGTCGGCCGCGGCTGTCCCTTCGTCTGCAGCTTCTGCACGATCATCAATTTCCACGGCCGCACCCTGCGGCCCCGGACGCCGGAGGCCATCGAGCGCTACCTGCGGCAGTGGGCGGACGCCGGCGGGAAGACGATCCTGGTCACCGACGACAACTTCGCCCGCAGCCCGATCTGGCGCGAGGTCCTGGAGATCTTCGCCAGGCTGCGCCGGGAGGATCCCCGGCGGCGCTGGGACATCTGGATCCAGGTCGACGCCCTGGCGACCCGGATCTCCGGCTTCGTCGAGGCCTGCCGGCGGGCCGGCGTGACCCGGCTCTTCGTCGGCCTGGAGTCGGTGCGCGCGGACAACCTCGCGGCAGCGGCCAAGGGCCAGAACAAGGTCCACCAGCTGCGCGACATGATCGTGACCTGGAAGCGCGCCGGGATCATGGTCTACGCCGGCTACATCGTCGGCCTGCCGAACGACACGCCCGCGCGCCTGGCCGAGGAGATCCGCGAGCTGCAGGAGGTCTATCCGATCGACTTCCTGACGGTCTTCCTGCTGACGCCCCTGCCCGGATCGGAGGACCACAAGAAGCTGGTCGCCGCCGGCACGGCGATGGACCTCGACCTCAACCGCTACGACAGCACCCACGTGACCACCGCCCATCCGCTGATGACGCGGCAGGAGGTGCAGGACCTCTACTGGCGCTGCTGGAGCGACTACTTCTCCCTCAGGCACCTGAAGACGGTGCTCGGCCGGGCGCTCTACCACGGCCTGCCGATGGACATTGTGCGCAGCACCTTCGTCTGCACGCGGACGATCGCGATGCTTGAGCGCATGCACACCGGCGATTCCGGGGCGCTGCGCATCAAGGACCGCCGCTCGCGGCGGGCCGGTTACCCGGTCGAGCCGATGGTCCCGCACTTCTGCCGGCGCTTCGCGTCGAACACCTGGATCGTGGCGCTCACCGGCGTCTGGCTGGCCTACGCCTACCTCGTCGAGCTGGCCCTGCGGCTGGAGAAGCGGCGCAACGGGCTCGCGCACTATGCCTGCGAGCTTACGCCGGTCGAGGAGACGCGCCGGGCCCGGGCCGGGGAGGCGTCGACGGTTGCCGCGGAGTAGCCTGCTGGAGGACCGGGGGAAGGCGGCCGGGGCGGCCGGCGGCATCGACAGGCGCTACTTCGTCGCCGACTTGGCCGCCTACTACCGCGACTACCTGATCCCGCTGGCGGTCTTCGTCGCCAGCTTCGCCTGGTGCGCCACGGCGGACTGGCCGCTGGTCGTCGTGCCCCTGGTGCTCGCCAGCTTCTCGGTCCACCGGGCGGGGGCCTTCGTCCACGAGATCACGCACCGCTACAGCGACCCGCGGATGCAGGGCTTCATCCGCCTCTGGAACCTGACGATCGGCGCGGTGATCCAGCTGCCGGCCCCGCGCTTCTTCAAGCCGCATCTCGTCCATCACGCCAGGGGGACCTTCGGCACCAAGGCCGATCCGCAGTACCTGGAGCTCAGGCACGATCCCGGATTCATGATCTTCGTGCTGTTCGTCGGCCCGTTCCTGATGCCGCTGCTGAACTTCGCCCTGATGGTCACCGCGAGCCTGGGGGTCGACGCCGAGGCGCGCCTCGAGCGGTTCCTCCAGCGGCACTTCGACTTCACGATGGGCAGCGAGGTCGAGGCGCAGCACCGGCGGGAGGTGACGACCCTCAGCCGCTACTACCTCGTTCTCTTCGCCCTCTACGCGGCCGTCCTGCCGCAGACCGTGCCGCTGCTCTACCTGGTCCTCGTCGGCGGCTGGCTGCTGGTGACCCTGCGCATTCCGCTGGAGCACCGGATGGAGCGCCACGTCGACTCGACGGACAGGCACGACCAGCTGGTCGACAGCTTCACCGTGGAGGCGCCCCTGGCGGCGCTGCTGCAGCCCCTCGGCCTGCGCTTCCATACGGCGCACCATCTCTACCCCGGCGTGCCCTACCACAGGCTGCGCCAGCTGCACTACGAGCTGAAGGCGCGCGGCGACGCCGAGTACAACAGGAACGTGCTCGGCTTCTGGCAGGCCGTGCGCGGCCCCGGACGGGCGGTCGCGGCCCGGCCGGCTACAGCAGGCCGAGCGTGAAGGCGCAGGAGCCGAGCACGATGTGCAGCAGCGTGACGCCGTAGATGTTCTGGTGGCGCAGGTAGAACGCGCCGAACACGAAGCCGCTGAGGATGACCACGCCGACGGCCGGCAGCCCGAAGTGCACGTGGAACATCCCGAACAGCACGCTGCTGATGAACACCGACCTCAGGCCCTTCTGATCGTTGAGAAAGCGCTGGAACGAGGTCTGCATGAAGCCGCGCGCGACGACCTCCTGGAGGAAGGAGTGCGCGATGTAGGTCGGAAAGCCCGCCCAGTGCACGACGACCGGCTTTCCGGAGAAGGCGATGAACGCCGCGGTGAGGCCGATGGCCACCAGCGAGAGCGCGCCGCCTTCGGTCAGCGATTTCCTGAGCCCGACGCTGCTGAGGCCCATGTCGTGCAGCGACAGCCTGAGCATCCGGATGATCACCAGGGTCGGCAGCAACAGGATGGCGAGGTACTGCCAGGCGAAGCTCTGCGTGTAGATGTCGACGTTCAGCAGGCGCGTGGCGATCGCGTTGCTGACCAGCATGACGATCGAGAACAGCGCCAGCGTGTAGAGGAAGAAGCGGCCGAAGTGCTGCTGCATCCTGGCCAGGTCGAGCTGCCGCTTGAGGACGGCGACATGAATCTCCGTGCCGGTCCTCAGGCGCTCGACGACGGTGATGCCGACGCTGGCGCGCAGGTTGTCGTAGTAGTGGTCGCCGTCGTCCAGCTCCAGCAGGTCGAAGGGGCTGACCTTCAGGATCGCGCTGTCGGTCTCGGCGCGCGCCGTCAGGTGCTGGGGACCGCCGTCGAGGAAGGTGAGCTCGCCGAAGATGTCGCCGCGCGCGACGCGCAGGATCGGCCACTCCTCGTCTTCCGCCTGTCCCGTGCGGTAGCAGACGACCTCGCCGTCCTCGACGATGAACAGGTCGTTGCAGTGGTCGCCCTCGTCGAAGATGATCCGGCCTGCGTCGAACCGCTCCCGCTGGGCGATGCTGTCCATCGCCTGGCGCGTTTCGGGCGAGAGCATCTTGAAGGTGCCGGCGTCGACGTCGGAGACGGGCGTCGGGGAGGTGCCGGCGTCGGGCTGCGCTTCCGGGGGGGTGTCGTTCATCTATCTGCCGTCTTGCACTGAGATCGCGGGTTCCTCGGGGGCGGCAGCTGCGGCGCGGCTGGCGGCGCCCGGGGGCGGCTCGGCCAGGGCCCAGGCATCGAGACGCGATTCGATGAAGGAGACAACCCGGCGATGGGCCGCAGAGCCGTCGTCGCCGACCGGGATCGCTTCGCCGATCGCGAAGCGGACCGGGCGCGCCGGCTGGATCCAGCCCAGGTCCTTGATCAGCTTGCCGGGCGACCAGGCCGCCGTGTCGAGGGCGATCGGCACGAGCGGCACGCCGGCCGCGCGGGCCAGGCGCATGCCCATGGAGTTGAAGGCCTGGCGGTCGAAGCCCTGGGTCCGGTGGGCCTGCGGGAAGACGATCACCGAGATGCCGTCGCGCAGGCGCGCGCTGCCCTGCTCGATCACCCGGCGCAGATCGGCCCGCGGGTCGGTGCGGCTGACCACGACCGGGTCGAAGGAGCGCAGCACCGAGCCGAAGACCGGGTACTCCAGCAGGCCGGCCTTGACCACGAAGGTGCAGGGCGCGGCGGCCCGCAGCACGGCCGGCAGGATCTGCGTCTCCAGCGGGCTCATGTGGTTGGCGACGAAGACGTAGGGCCCGCCCTCGCGGTCGATCGACTCGCTGCCGGAGATGTCGAAGCGCACCCCGGAGCGCTCCAGCGAGCGGCGCAGCGCCTGGCTGCCCTTGACCAGCTCGGGATTGGTCAGGCGTCCGCGCGCGCTCTTCGAGGCGGCGAGGCCGATGTGCGCGGCGTACTGGCTGTAGAACAGCAACGACGAGACGAGGACGGGCAGCATCGGCCGGGGCCCGCCTAGGCCGCCGTGGGGGCCAGGCGGCGGCCGCCGAGGTAGAAGCCGATCGCGCCCGGCATCAGCGCGATGTGGTAGGTGGCATAGAGCCCGAGCCCGGGCAGCCCCTGACTGCCGAGCGGCGCCAGCAGCGAGGCGCCGAGGACGATCATGATGCCGGCGACCATGGCGAGCGAGCCCTTGCGGGAGCGCAGGTTGGCGAGGTGCAGGGCCAGGGTCAGCAGCAGCACGAGGCTGTAGGCCGCGATCACCACCAGGAAGTTGTCGAAGAGGAACAGCAGGACGAGCTCGACGACGAGTCCCGCCAGGCCGATCGCCGTGCAGAGGCGCACCCAGCCGGACGACAGGAACTGCCGGGCCGTCGAGAGCAGCATGGTGAAGCTGGCGAGAGCCAGGCAGGTGCGGGTGGCGAACATCAGCCAGCGGTGCGCCGGATGGCCGATCGGCTGATAGAAGGCGTGGTCGATGACGCCGAGCATGGTGCCGGTGGCGATCAGGAACAGCATCAGGGCCCAGAGCCCCGCCGGGGAGCCTCGCTCGACATCCGGCCGCATCGAGAGTCCCGCGAGGAAGTACAGGCCGCAGGCCAGGATGACGTCGGTCAGGGCCGAAAGGGCAAGCTCTGTCATGGCGTCGGGGGTGGTCCTGATGGTGTCGTCGGGCGAATCTTAGCGACCGAGGGGGTTGCCACACTCTTGACGCTCGGCCGCCGTTTGTCGACAGCCGGCCGGTTTCCTGCTACCCGCTGCTGCCGCCCAGGGGAGACGGCACCGCCTTCAGTAGCGCCTCGACAGGCCGCAAGCACACGGGATTCGATGGGGGAAGACGGGAAGTCCGACGAGCGCCACGTCGTCGTCGTCTACACGGATGCCGGTGGCGGCCACCGGGCTGCCGCCGAAGCCCTGCGGGAGATCCTGGTCTCGGCGGGCGGCTTCCGCGTGACGCTGGTCAACGCCTACCAGGAGGTGCTGCCGGGGCTCGACCTCTTCAGGCGCTGGACCGCGCGCGACGTCGAGGAGACCTACAACGAACTGGTCCTGCGGCGCGGCCATACCGGACTGCTCTGCCTCGGCTTCTATCTGCTGGCCGTGCTCAACGTCCGCCTGCTCGGCGGTCCGGGGCGCCGGGCCTTCCGGGCGCTCTGGGAGCGCAGCCGGCCGGACCTCGTGCTCTCCGTGCTGCCGGTGATCAACCATCTGATGATCGACAGCCTGGCCGGCTACCAGGGCGGCAGGGTGCCGTTTGCCGTGCTGATGACCGACTGGGCGGAGCTCAGCCGGGACGTCTGGTTCCCCCGCGGCCGGGACTACGATGCGATCTGCGGCACCGAGCGGAGCTGGCGGCAGCTGGCGCGGATCCTGCCCGAGGGCCGCCGGTTCCGGATGGCCGGCCTGCTGCTGCGCCCGGCCTTCCTGGACCGGCCGGAGATCGACGTGGCCGCGGCGCGGCGCGAGGCCGGTCTCGATCCGGACCGGCCGGTCGCCTGCATGCTCTACGGCGGCTACGGCAGCTGGCGCATGCTCGAGCTGGCCGAGGCCCTCCGCGACGACCCGCCGGACGTCCAGATGATCTTCCTCTGCGGCCGCAACGAGACGCTGGCCGAGGCGCTGTCGGCCGCCGAGCTGCCCTATCCGTCGCTCGTCCTGGGCTTCACCCGGGAGGTCCACCGCTACATGGCGATGTCCGACCTCTTCATCGGCAAGAACGGACCGCTGTCGGTCAGCGAGGCGCTGACCTTCGGCCTGCCGCTGCTGGTCGACAGCCACCGCGTGATGCCGCAGGAGCGCGCGGTGCTGCACTGGATCCGCCGGGCGGGGGCCGGAGCGACCTTCGCCACGCCGCGCCACTTCGCCCGGGCGCTCAGGCGCCTGCTCGCCGGCAGCCTCGCCCCCACCGAGGAGGCCGCCGCCCAGGGGCGCAACGCGGCGGCGCGCCAGATCCCGGAGATCCTGAGGCGGATCCTCGGGCGGAGCGGGAACTAGCCGGCATCCTTCATGCCGGCCGCGATCGTCGCGCGAGGCCCGCGCGTCGCGTAGCCTTCGGGGTGCGTCCGGTGCCAGCGCCAGGCCGTTTCGACGATCGAGCGCAGCGCCGAGCGTTTCGGCTGCCAGCCGAGCCGCTCGGTGATCCGGGCGATGTCCGCCACGTTCTCCATGGCGTCGCCGGGGCGGCGGTCCGCGATGCGGTAGCGCGGCGCGATGCCGCTCACCCGCTCGCACTCGCGGACGACCTCGAGCACGGAGGTCCCGGCGCCGGAGCCGACGTTGTAGGTCTCGACCCGGCCTTCGGCGATCGAGCCGCAGGCCAGCAGGTGCGCGTGCGCGACGTCCTCGACATGCACGAAGTCGCGGATGCAGGTCCCGTCCGGCGTCGGCCAGTCGCCGCCGAAGATGGTCAGTTCCTCCCCGGGGCTCGAGAGGCTGCGCATGATCATCGGGATCAGGCGGGTCTCGCGGGCCCTGGCCTCGCCGTGCCGGCCGTCGAGATCGGCCCCCGCGGCGTTGAAGTAGCGAAAGATCACCGCGCCGATCCCCTCGTCGCGCGCCCGTTCCCGGATCATCTCCTCGGCGGCGGCCTTGGAGGACGCATAGGGCGAGTTCGGCGCGAGCGGGTCGTCCTCCGCCATCGGCGCGCCCGATCCGTGCCCGTAGACGCTGCCGGTGCTGGAGAACAGCAGGCGGCGGACGCCGGCTCTCGTCATGGCGCGCAGCACGGCCTGCGTGCCGTCGAGATTGACCGAGCGGTAGCGCTCCGGCGCCAGGACCGATTCCGCGACCGAGGAGAGCCCGCAGAGATGGATGACCGTGTCGATCGCCAGCCGCGCCATCAGCTCGGCCAGCCGGTCCTCGTCGCGGATGTCGCCGCGGAACAGCCGGGAGTCGCAGACCGCCGCTGCATTGCCCAGCGACAGGTCGTCGTAGGCGAAGACCTCGTGCCCCCGGGCCCGGAGGTATCTGAAGCAGGCGCTGCCGACGTAGCCGGCGCCCCCGGTGGTCATTATGCGCATCGCAACGTCCCCGGTTCTCCCTCTCGTCGGTGGCCGAAAGGGATCCCGGCCGGCGGGTCTCGGTCTCCGGTTTGTGCAGGTTGATCAGGCGGATGTGCCCTCGCTGTCCCGTCGCGGCGCATTGCACCATCCTCGCCCGCGCATGACAATATCGGCCGGCCCGGCTCCAGCTCCGCGAAGGCATGTCGACTGTGCGCAAATGGGATTTCGACGTGGCGGTGGTCACGACCGCCGCGCCGCCGTGGCTGACGGGGCCGGCCTACCTGATGCTGCATCAGGCCGCCGGGCTGGCCGAGCTGGGGCTGCGCGTCGCCTTCGTCGTGCCCTGGGTCGGGGAGCGCGGCCAGTCCTGGCTGTGGGGCGAGCCGACCTTCGCGACGCGCCGGGCGCATGCCGACTGGCTGGCCGGGGAGGTCGCCCGGGTCGGCGGCAGGGTCCTGCCCGAGGTCTTCCACTACCGGGGCCACGCGTCGCGGCTGCTGCGCAGCATCGTGCCGCTCGAAGACGTCTTCCGGGCGGCCCCCCCGGCCCGGGTCCTGATCCTCTGCGAGCCCGAGCATCTGGCCTGGCATCCCCTGACTCGCCGGCGCGCCGAGGTCGAGGCCGAGACGGTCTGCGGCATCGTGATGACAAACTATGCCTACTACGTCGGGCAGACGGGGCTGCCGGGCGCGCGCTGGCTCGGGCGGCAGGTCACGCGGTTCCACCGGCGTCTCGTCCGCCGTCACACCGACTTCGCGGTGCCGGTCTCGCCCGCGGTGGCGGAGGTCACCCTCGGTCATCCGAGCCGGGCGGCTCAGGTGACCGGCGTGTTCGCCGGCTATGCCGAGGTTCCGCCCGTCCTGCCGGGCCGCGGAGGGGCGTGCTTCCTCGGCCGGCTGGTCTGGGAGAAGGGACTGGAGACGGTGATCGAGGTGGCGCGTCGTACGGGGCGGACGATCGACATCCTGGGGGACGGACCGGACGGCGCGGCGATCCGGGCGCGGGCGCGCGAGGTCTCGGCGCCCCTCCGGTTCCTGGGGGCCACGACCGCCCCCTGGGAGCGGCTCGGGGACTACCGGGTGTTCCTCAACCCGTCGCTCAGCGAGGTCCTGTGCACGGCAACGGCCGAGGCCCTCGTCGCCGGGCGCCACGTGGTGCTGAGCGACTGCCCGGCGAACGAGCCCTTCCGGCGCTATCCCAACACGCATTTCTTCGCGACCGCGGAAGAGGCCGCCGACGCCCTGGAGCGGGCCATGGCCGAGCCGCCGCTGCCGCCCGAGGCGGCGCGCCGCGACTTCGACTGGCGCACCGCCTGCCGGACCATGGCCGGGCTGTGGGAGTCGAAATCGGGAAAGTGACGCGCGGGTTCCGTGCTCCGGCTGGTGGCCGGGGGCGGCTCAGGTGGCCTTCTGCTTCGGCGGCAGGATGCCGATCGACCGCGGGTCGACGATCGTCTTGGCCTCCTGGCGGACCGGCGTGAAGCCCGCCTTCTGGTAGAGCGGCAGGGCGCGCGGGTGGTCCAGGGTGCAGGTGTTCACCGTGACCCGGGCCGGCTTGCGCTCCCAGGCCGTCTCGACCGCCGCCTGCAGGAACCAGCCGCCGAGGCCCTGGCCGACGAACTGCGGCATCAGGCCGAACATCCCGAGGTCGATGCGGCCCGCCTCGCGGCCGTCGAGCTCGAAGAAGCCGGCCGGCTGGCCCTCGACGTAGAGGACGTAGACCTCGACCCGCTCGTCCTGCAGGTAGGCGGCCAGGCGCTCGTCGGGGATGATGCGCCGCTCCCACCAGGTCCAGTCCTCGCCGACGGCGTCGTAGAGGAAGCGGTAGAACTTGAGCGTCGGCTTCTGGGCGCGCAGCAGGGCGATCCGGCGGTTCGACGGCGGGTGCGCCGGCTCGGGGCGCGGCGGCTCGGTCATCTCGAGATAGGTGACCGTGACCTTGAGGGTCGCCGGCTCGACCGGCTGCGGGCCGGTGAGCTGCTTCAGCCAGCGCGCCATGATCAGGCGCGGCGTCAGCTCGTAGCCGAGGCTCTCGTAGAAGCGGCGCACGCCCTCGTTGGTCGGCCGGATCATCAGCTGGACCTTGGGCACGCCGCGCTCGATCAGCCAGTCCTCGCCGGCGCGCACCAGCTTGCGGCCGAGGCCCTGGTGGCGCAGCTTCGGATCGACCGCGACCTGGTAGAGCCAGCCGCGGTGGCCGTCGTGGCCGACGCAGATCGTGCCGACGACGGCACCGCCGCGCTCGGCCAGCAGGATCTCGGCCTCGGTCGAGCGCTGCCACAGCGCCACGTCCTCGGCCGGGTCGTTGTAGGAGACCGTGATGCCGCACTTGCGCCACAGCTCGACGCAGGCCTCGAAGTCCGCGTCGCGATAGGGGCGCAGGGCGTAGCCCGCCGGCTCCAGCTCGGGCATCGCCCGCTCAGCCCGCGCTGCCCGGGCCGCTCGCCTGGGCGGGGCCGGTCTCGATCGGCGGGCCGTCGGGCAGGCCCCACTCCGACCAGGAGCCGTCGTAGACCGCGAGGTTGCCGCCGGCGCCGATGCGCGCCAGGCCGAGCAGCAGCACGCAGGCCGTGACCCCCGAGCCGCAGGTCGTGACGACCGGGCGCCGCGGGTCGATGCCGGCCGCCGCGAAGCGCTCGCGCAGCCGGTCCGGCGGCAGCAGCGTGCCGTCGGGGGCGCTGAGCTCGAGGAAGGGCAGGTTGAGGCTGCCCGGGATGTGGCCGCGGCGCTGGCCGGGCCGGACCTCCTCGACCTCGCCGCGGAAGCGCTCGGCGGCGCGCGCGTCGAGCAGCTGCTCGCGGCCGCTGGCGATGTTGGCCTGGACCTGCTCGAGCTCGCGCAGCAGCAGCGAGTTCATGCGCACCGTGAAGTGCCGCTCCATCGGCAGCACCGGATGGTCGTCGACCGCGCGGCCCTCGGCCAGCCACTTCGGCAGGCCGCCGTCGAGCACCGCGACGTCCTCGTGGCCGTAGATCCGGAAGGTCCACCAGACGCGCGGCGCCGAGAACAGGCCGCGGCTGTCGTAGACGACGATGCGGTTGCCGTCGCCGAGCCCGAGCTTGCGCACCTTCGAGGAGAAGACCTCGGGCGGCGGCAGCATGTGGGGCAGGGGATTGGACGGGTCCTTGACGTCGTCGATGTCGAAGAAGACCGCGCCGGGGATGTGCTGCGCGGCGTATTCGGCGCGGGCGTCGCGGCCCTCGATCGGCAGGAAGTAGGTGGCGTCGACGACGCGCACGTCCGGCGCGCTGAGGTGCTCGGCCAGCCAGTCGGTCGAGACGAGGCAGCGCTCGGCCAGCGAGTCGCCGCGGCGGGTCGATGAGGTTGCGGCCACGGCTCAGCCCTCGGCGAAGCGGATGTTGACCCGGCGGTTCTGCCGGCCCTTGTTCTCGATCTTGCCGATCTCGACGCGGCCGATCTCGCCGGTGTGCGCGACGTGGGTGCCGCCGCAGGCCTGCAGGTCGACGCCCTCGATCTCGAGCAGGCGGACCCGGCCGCTGCCCGAGGGCGGGCGCACCGACATGGTACGCACCAGGTTCGGGTCGGCCTCGAGCTCGGCGTCGGTGACCCAGCGCGGGCGCACCGGGTGGTCCTCGGCGATCAGCCGGTTCAGGCCCTCGGTCAGCGCCTCCTTGTCGAGCGCCGCGCCGGGCACGTTGAAGTCCAGGCGGCCCTTGCCGTCGCCGATCTGGCCGCCGGTCACGTCGCCCTCGACCAGCGAGCAGAGCAGGTGCATGCAGGTGTGGATGCGCATGTGACGGTGCCGGCGCGCCCAGTCGATCTCCGCGGTGACCCTGGTGCCGGGCGGCGGAACGGGCGCGCCCTCCTCGAGGAGATGGACGATGTCCTCCGGGCCGTCGCCCTTGCGGGTGTCGACGACCCGCGCCTGGCCGCCGTCCCAGGTCAGGGTGCCGCTGTCGCCCGGCTGGCCGCCGGACTCGGCATAGAACACCGTGCGGTCGAGGCGCAGGCCCTCGGGCCCGGCCGAGACGACCTCGGCCTCGCAGCTCTTGAGGTAGGCGTCGTCGCGGAACAGCAGCTCGGTCATGGTCTGGCTCACTTCATCCAGCCGGGGGTGGGCAGGTCCTTTTCCCGGAGGAAGGCCGGGTTGAACAGCTTGCTCATGTAGCGCGTGCCGGAATCGCAGAGGATCGTCACGATGGTGTGGCCCGGTCCCAGCTCCCGGGCGAGGCGGATCGCGCCGGCGACGTTGACGCCGCTCGAGCCGCCCAGGCAGAGGCCCTCGCGCTCCAGGAGGTCGAAGACCACCGCGACCGACTCGCTGTCGGGGATCTGGAAGGCGACGTCGATCGGCGCGTCCGCTAGGTTGGCGGTGATGCGGCCCTGGCCGATGCCCTCGGTGATCGAGCTGCCCTCGGCCTTGAGCTCGCCCTTGGCATAGTAGTGCCAGAGCGCCGAGCCCGGCGGGTCGGCGAGCGCCACCTTGACCGTCGGCTTGCGCTGCTTGAGGGCCATGGCGGTGCCGGCCAGCGTGCCGCCGGTGCCGACCGCCGCGACGAAGCCGTCGATATGGCCGCCGGTCTGGTCCCAGATCTCCGGCCCGGTCGTCTCGAAGTGACCCTGGCGGTTGGCGACGTTGTCGAACTGGTTGGCCCAGATCGCGCCGTTCGGCTCGCTGGCCGCCAGCTCGTCGGCCAGGCGGTGCGAGACGTGGACGTAGTTGCCGGGGTCCCTGTAGGGCTTGGCCGGCACCTCGCGCAGGTCGGCGCCGCAGAGCCGGAGCATGTCCTTCTTCTCCTGGCTCTGGGTCTCCGGGATGACGATGACGGTGCGGTAGCCGCGTGCGCGGCCGACCAGGGCGAGGCCGATGCCGGTGTTGCCGGCGGTGCCCTCGACGATCACCCCGCCGGGCCTCAGCAGGCCCCTGCGCTCGGCGTCGGAGACGATGGCCAGGGCGGCGCGGTCCTTGACCGAGCCGCCGGGATTGAGGAACTCGGCCTTGCCGAGGATCGTGCAGCCGGTCGCTTCCGAGGCGTGGCGCAGCTTGATCAGCGGCGTGTCGCCGATGGTGCCGATGAAGCCGTCGCGCACGTCCATGGGGTCCTCTCCAGCAATGGGACGAAAGGCGGCCGGAACCGCCGGGTTCGGTGGGGGCGGCGAGCTTAGCCCCCGGTCCCCTCGGGGTCGAGCCACTCGGCGCGCAGCCGCTCGCGGTGCCGGGCCAGCCAGAGCAGCGCGATCAGCATCGGCCCGCCCTGGAAGCGGCCGGCGTCGAGCAGCGCGAGGGCGGTTTCGACCGGCAGCACGCGGACCTGGATGTCCTCGTCCTCGTGCTCCATGCCGAACAGGCCGCCGGCCCGGCTCGCGTCGACGCGGGCGACGAAGAAGTCCATGACCTGGGTGTTGCCGCCGGGCGAGGGAAAGTAGCGGCAGGCCTTGACCAGTGCCGAGCAGCTCAGGCCGGCTTCCTCGGCCAGCTCGCGGCGCGCCGCCGCCGGGCTGTCCTCGCCGGGGTCGACCATGCCGGCGACCGGCTCGACCTGCCAGGCGTCGCCGCCGCCGACGAAGGTCGGCAGGCGGAACTGCTCGACCAGCACGATCTCGTCGCGGACCGGGTCGTAGGGCAGCACCACGGCGATCTCGCCGCGCACCATGATCTCGCGGTCCAGCGCGCCGGTCCAGCCGCCGGCGAAGCGGCGGTGGCGCAGGCGGAAGCGGTCGACCCGCATCCAGTCGTCGTGCAGCGTGGTGCGCTCGAAGATCTCGACCGCGGTCTCGTCGAATGACCTGTCCATGGCGCCGCAAGCTAGCGAAGCCCGGCGGCCGGTGAAAGCCCGTGGTTGTCGGGGGCACAATGCCGTGCTGGCATGGCACCTTGGACCCCGGGGCATCGCCCCCGGAGTGTCGATCCTCGGGACAACACGGGCAGGGAGGCCGGAGCATGGCGATCCGCAGCGAGAAGTTCACCTTTCCCGGAGAGGGCGGCCTGGAGCTTGCCGCGCGCCTCGACCTGCCCGAGGGGGCGCCGCGCGCGACCGCGCTCTTCGCCCACTGCTTCACCTGCACCAAGGACATCTTCGCGGCCGCGCGCATCGCCGAGCGGCTGGCCGAGCGGGGCATCGCGGTGCTGCGCTTCGACTTCACCGGCCTCGGCCACAGCCAGGGCGAGTTCGCCAACAGCAGCTTCTCCTCCAACGTCGCCGACCTGCTGCATGCCGCCGATCACCTCAAGCGGCGCGGCCTGGCGCCCGACCTGCTGGTCGGCCACTCGCTGGGCGGCGCCGCGGTGCTGGCGGCGGCCGGCGACATCCCGGAGGTCAAGGCGGTCGCGACGATCGCCGCGCCCGCCGAGCCGTCGCACGTCGAGCACCACTTCACCGGCTCGCGCGCGGCGATCGAGCGCGACGGCGAGGCCGAGGTGCTGCTCGCCGGCCGGCCGTTCCGCATCAAGAAGCAGTTCCTCGACGACATCGCCGAGCACCGCCTCGCCGAGCGCATCGCCGGGCTGAAGCGGCCGCTGCTGATCTTCCATGCGCCGCGCGACGAGACCGTCGGCATCGACAACGCGACCAGGATCTTTCTCGCCGCGAAGCATCCGAAGTCCTTCGTCTCGCTCGACGACGCCGACCACCTGCTGACCCGGCGCCGCGACGCCGAGTTCGTCGCCGAGGTGCTGGCGGCCTGGGCCGGTCGCTACCTGCCGGCGACGATCCGGCAGCCCGAGCCGGTCGATTCAGTCGCCGGCCAGCCGGTCGGCGAGCCGGCGGGCGCGGTCACGGCCGGGGGCGAGACGCCGGCCGAGGGCACGGTCGTCGTCACCGAGAGCGGCAGCGGCCGGCTCGGCCAGACGATCCGCGCCGGGCGCCATCGCCTGGCCGCCGACGAGCCGGTCGCCGTCGGCGGCGAGGACGGCGGTCCGAGCCCCTACGACCTGCTGCTGGCGGCGCTCGGCGCCTGCACCTCGATGACGCTCAGGCTCTATGCCGAGCGCAAGGGCTGGCCGCTGGAGCGCACGAGCGTCACCCTGACGCACGACAAGATCCATGCCGAGGACTGCGCCGACTGCGAGACCCGCAGCGGCCTGCTCGACCGCATCGGACGGCGCCTCGAGCTGACCGGCGAGCTGGACGAGGCGCAGCGCGCCAAGCTGCTGGAGATCGCCGACAAATGCCCGGTCCACCGGACGCTGACGAGCGAGATCAGGATCGAGACCGAGCTGACCTGATCGGCCGTGCGTCACGGATTCGCGAGGTCGCAGGTGGGGTAGCGCCGGTCGCCCGAAAGAAACTTGCGGGTGACGTCGGATCGTAAAGTCTATACCGTTTTCCACATGATGGCCTGGGAAACGAAGCGCGACCGGGGCTAACCTGGCGCTAAGGAGAACAGGAAGTGTTTTCGTTGGGGAGCCTCGTTCGAGGCCTGTCCGGGGTGCTGCGGAGGCGGGATCTCCGGTGAGCGCGGGCGGATCGATTCCGACAGCCGTCGAGTAGCCGACCGGCAGGTCGCCGGTGGAACCTCGTCGTCCCGTCGCATCGTCCCCGAAGACCTTCCCTAGGGCCTGACAGGATCGGCGCGGCGACCTCCGTGTCCGAACGAGAGCCACCAAGGGAGACGAGCATGGCCAAGGAAATCAAGGACGCACAAGGCAAGCGCGTCCATCCGTACGTGCCGGAGCTGTGTCAGCAGCTTCGCGAGAACAAGATCGACCGCCGCGAGTTCCTGCGCACCGCCTGCCTGCTGGGCGTCAGCGCCGGCGTCGCCTATGCGACGGCCGACAAGATCATGGGCCGTCAGGGCTCCCTGATCCGCCCGGCGATGGCCGAGACGCCGAAGATGGGCGGCCGGCTGCGCTCCTCGATGCGCGTGCAGCGCATGGACGACCCGGCGACCTACGACTGGACCCAGATGTCCAACCAGACCCGGGCGATCATCGAGTACATGACGCTGACCACGCCGGACAACGTCACGGTGCCCTACCTGGCCGAAAGCTGGGAGGCGTCCGACGACCTGAAGACCTGGACCTTCAAGCTCCGCAAGGGGATCAAGTGGTCGAACGGCGACGACTTCAACGCCGACGACGTGATCCACAACTTCACCCGCTGGCTCGACCCGGCGACTGGCTCGTCGAACGTCGGCCTGTTCATCGGCATGACCGAGGAGGCCGGCAAGGACGACAAGGGCAAGATCAAGCGCCGCATGCGCAGCGACGCCATCGAGCGGGTCGACGACCACACCGTCACGCTGCACCTCTCGGCGCCCGAGCTGGCGATCCCGGAGAACCTCTACAACTACCCGACGGCGATCGTGCACCGCGGCTTCGGCAAGGACTACGCCGCCGACTTCGCCAAGAACCCGATCGGCACCGGCCCCTTCACGCTGGCCGAGTTCAAGATCGGCGAGCGTTGCCTGCTCAAGAAGAAGCCCGACTACTGGGGCCCGAAGTACTACCTGGACGAGATCCTCTACCTCGACCACGGCGACGACCCGAACGCGCCGATCCAGGCCCTGGCCTCGGGTGAGGTCGACCACGTCTACGAGGTCGACATCGACTCGATCGACCAGGTCGAGGACATGGACCACGGCGTGCTGCACGACGTCGTGACCGCCCAGACCCACGTCATGCGCATGCGCGTCGACGCCAAGCCGTTCGACGACAAGCGGGTGCGCCAGGCGGTCTGCGCCGGCCTCGACCACGCCAAGATCCTGGAGCTGTCGTACCGCGGCAAGGGTGCGGTCGCCGAGGACCACCACGTCGCGCCGATCCACCCCGAGTACTTCAAGCTGCCGATGATCGAGCGCGACATCGAGAAGTCGAAGAAGCTGCTCGCGGAGGCCGGCTACAAGGACGGCATCGACCTCGAGATCGAGGTCCATCCGAACTACCAGTTCACGGTCACGGCGGCCCAGGCGGCGCGCGACCAGCTGGCGCCGGCCGGCATCCGGCTGAACATCAAGCCGAATCCGAACTACTGGGACGTCTGGCAGAAGGTGCCGTTCGGCGCCACGACCTGGACGCACCGGCCGCTCGGCGTGATGGTGCTCAACCTCGGCTACCGCTCCGGCGTGTCGTGGAACGAGACCGGCTATGCGAACCCGGAGTTCGATGCCGCGCTCAGCGACGCCAGCGGCACGCTCGACGTCAAGGAGCGCACCGCGAAGATGGAGAAGGTGGAGAAGATCCTGCAGGACGATTCCGTGATCGCCCAGCCCTACTGGCGCTCCGTCTTCACGGCCACGAGCGACAAGGTGCACGGCTACAAGGCGCACCCGACGCAGTACCACCAGTTCAGCAAGACCTGGATCGACAGCTGATCGGTGCGGTCGGGCCGGCGGCGCTTCGGTGCCGCCGGCCCGACCGGTTCCCTACCGCTTCCCGCCCAAGAAGGAAGCGGACGAAGGAGACGCCCCGGCCGAGGCAAGGGGCGCGCTACGGAAACAGGGGGTAGGGCGTATGCTCGTATTCATCGCGCGCCGCATGGGCCAGATGATCCTGGTCATGCTCGGCGTATCGGTCCTCGTGTTCGCGATGCTCGAGGTCAACGTCGACAACCTCGCTGTCAAGGTGCTGGGGCCCTATTCCTCGCAGGAATCGCGGGAGATCTGGCTCCAGGAGAACGGCTTCAACCGGCCGATGTACGAGCGCTACGTCGACTGGATCGGCGAGATCGCGACCGGCGACCTCGGCAAGTCCGTGACCCTCTACAAGGGCCAGACGGTGGTCGCGGTGATGGCGCCGCGCCTGCTCAACACGGCGATCCTCGGCGGCCTGGTGATGGCGGTGATGGTGCCGATCGCCCTCCTGCTCGGCGTGCTCGCCGGCATGAAGGAGGGCTCGCTGCTCGACCGCTTCGTGTCGACCTTCACGATCATAACCACCTCGATACCGGAGTACGCGACCGGTCCGATGCTGATCGTGTTCTTCGTCTACCTGATACCGCTGTTTCCCGGCACCGCCGCCATGTCCTCCGGCTGGGACTGGTCGGCGATGGTGCTGCCGGTCATCGTGCTGGTGCTCTACGACATCGGCTACGTGGCGCGCATGACCCGGGCCTCGATGGCCGAGGTCATGACCACGCACTACATCCGCACGGCCCGCCTGAAAGGCCTGCCGTTCGGCCGGATCATCGTGCGCCACGCCCTGCGCAACGCGCTGATCGCGCCCTTCACGGTGATCATGCTGCAGCTCAACTGGCTGCTGTCCGGCGTCGTCGTGACCGAGGCGATCTTCGCCTATCGCGGCTTCGGCAAGCTGCTGCTCGACGCCTCGCTGAGCGGCGACATCTTCATCATCGAGGCCTGCTGCCTGGTGGCGGTCTTCGTCGCGGTCGGGTCCCAGCTGATATCGGACATCGGCTACCGCTTCCTCAACCCGCGTCTGCGGTTCGGCTAGGGGAGAAAGACCATGGCTGTCACCGCCGAGGCGATGCCGAAGCCCACGCCCTTCTACCTGCGGCTCTTCCGCGCCGTGCTGCTGCTGCGCGAGAGCTGGATCGGGATGATCGGCGCCTCCCTGGTCGCCTTCTGGGTGCTGATGGCGCTGATCTGCAACCTGCTGCTCTCCGCCGGCCTGCTGTTCCACCCGAACACCGGATTCGCCGGCTACACCGCGGCGCCCCCGGGCACAACGCTGATCATGGCCGGCGACGAGCCGGTCCGGATCAGCGACTACACCGAGAAGCCGGCCAAGGACATCGGCACGCTGATCAGCAAGGACGAGGCCGCCCGCATGGCCGGCTTCGAGAGCTACGACAAGCTGCAGGCGACGGCCGACGACCTGAAGGGGCAGGTCGAGGCGATCCGCCAGCAGCGCCGCGACCTGAAGAAGCAGATCCAGGCCCTCGACGAGGGCGACCCGAAGGCCGAGGAACTGAGCCGGCAGCGCTCGGCCCTCGGCGACCGGAGCGACGCCCTGAAGGAGCGGCTCGACAGCCTGGCGGTCGCCGTTAAGTCGGCCGGCAAGTACGACGTCGGCACCTTCTGGCTGGGCACGGACAAGTCGAGCCGCGACATCCTGAGCCGGCTGATCTTCGGCGCCCGCCAGGTGCTGATCTACGCCCCGCTGGCGATCCTCTGCGCCTACGCCGTCGGCATCCCGATGGGCCTCTGGGCCGGCTACCGCGGCGGCTGGATCGACTCGATCCTGTCCTACATCTCGAACGTCATCCTGTCGTTCCCGCCGGTCGTGCTCTACGTCGTGATCATCATCGTGATCGGGCCGTCGGGCCTCAACATCGTGCTCGCGGTGACCTTCGCCTCGGCACCGGGCATCATGCGCATCGTGCGCTCGCTCGCCCTCGACCTGCGAACGCGGGAGTACATCATGGCCGCCGAGACGCGCGGCGAATCGGTGTTCCGCATCCTGTTCGTCGAGCTGCTGCCGAACGCCCGCGGGCCGATCATCGTCGATGCCATGCTGCGGCTCGGCTACACGGTCATCACCATCGGAGTCCTCGGGTTCCTGGGCCTCGGCCTGCCGCCGCCAAACCCCGACTGGGGCAAGATGATCTCCGAGGCCCGGCAGCTGTCGCTGACCGCGCCGCACGCGATCATCTTCCCCTGCATCGCGCTGTCGTCCCTGGTGCTCGGCTTCAACCTGCTGGCCGACGCGCTGCGCGAAATCTCCCTCAAAGACTAGAAGAACGGGAGGCACGGAACCGATGCGCGACAAGTCCAAGCGGTTCGGGGCCCCGGTCCTGGAATGCCGGAATCTCTGCCTGTCCTACTTCACCAGGGCGGGCGAGATCCCGGCGGTCATCGACTTCAGCATGACGCTGCACGAAGGCGAGGCGATCGGCCTGGTCGGCGAGTCGGGCTGCGGCAAGTCGACGGTCGCGCTCGCGATCATGCGCTACCTCGGCGGCAACGGTAAGGTCGTCGGCGGCGAGATCCTCTACAACGGCCGGGACATGCTGTCGTTCAGCGAGGAGGAGCTGCGCCAGCTGCGCGGCAACGAGATCGCCATGGTCTACCAGGAGCCCATGGCCTCGCTGAATCCCTCGATGCTGATCGGCCGCCAGCTGATGGAGGTGCCGCTCTTCCACGAGAAGGGGGTGACCGAGGCGCAGGCGGCCGAGCGCGTGCTCGACATGCTGGGGGCGGTCAAGCTGCCGGATCCGGAGCGCGTCTTCCGCTCCTATCCGCACCAGATCTCCGGCGGCCAGCAGCAGCGCGTGGTGATCGCCATGGCGCTGCTCTCCAAGCCGAAGCTGCTGCTGCTCGACGAGCCGACCACGGCGCTCGACGTCACGGTCGAGGCCGGCATCATCGAGCTGATCGCCGAGATCGCCGAGCGCTTCAACACCTCGATGATCTACATCTCGCACAACCTCGGCCTGATCCTGGAGACCTGCGACCGGATCAACGTCATGTACTCCGGCCAGGTCGTCGAGACCGGCGCGGTCGAGGAGGTCTTCAACGAGATGCGGCACCCCTATACCCAGGGGCTGTTCGACTGCATCCCGCTGCCCGGCGCCGACAAGACCGCGCGCCCGCTGGTGCCGATCCGCGGCCAGCTGCCGCTGCCCCACGAGCGGCCGAAGGGCTGCTATTTCGGGCCGCGCTGCGACCATTTCGTGGCCGGCCGCTGCGACGCCGGGATGATCCCCATGTCGGACATCCCGGAGGAGCCGGGCCACGCCGCGCGCTGCATCCGCTGGAACGAGATCGACTGGGACGCGCACCGCCCGCACGGCCTCTCGACCGAGGGCTCCCAGGTCGGCCCGGAGGTGCTGCACGTCGACCGCATGCGCAAGTACTACGAGCTGTCCGACACCTCGCTGGCCGCCCTGATCAAGGGCAAGACCGTGCGCTACGTGAAGGCCAACGAGCAGATCACCTTCACCGCCCGCGAGAGCCAGACCGTGGCGATCGTCGGCGAGTCGGGCTGCGGCAAGTCGACCTTCGCCAAGGTGCTGATGGGGCTGGAGACGGCGACCGACGGCACGGTGCAGTTCCGCGGCGGCGACCTGGGCAAGAAGCCGGTGCAGGCCCGCTCTCCCAAGGAGATCGGCTCGCTGCAGATGATCTTCCAGAACCCCTTCGACACGCTGAACCCAAGCCACTCGGTCGGCTCCCAGCTGGCCCGGGTGATCCGCAAGTTCGGCGTCGAGACGGACAGGCGGAAGGTCGAGCAGCGGGTGCTCGAGCTGCTCGACCTGGTCAAGCTGCCGCGCGAGTTCGCGCGGCGCCGGCCGCGCCAGCTCTCCGGCGGCCAGAAGCAGCGCGTCGGCATCGCCCGGGCCTTCGCGGGCAACCCCTCGATGGTGGTCGCCGACGAGCCGGTCTCGGCGCTCGACGTCTCGGTCGCGGCGGCGGTCACCGGCCTCCTGATGGACATCCAGCGCAGCTACCGCACGACCCTGCTGTTCATCAGCCACGACCTCAGCCTGGTGCGCTACCTCGCCGACCGGGTCGTGGTCATGTACCTCGGCCACATCGTCGAGCAGGGCACGACCGACGAGGTCTTCTCGCCGCCCTACCATCCCTATACCGAAGCGCTGCTCTCGGCCGTGCCGATCGCCGACACGTCAGTGCACAAGAAGCGGATCATCCTGGAGGGCGCCTTGCCCTCGGTGCTGAACCCGCCGAAGGGCTGTCCCTTCAACACCCGTTGCCACCGCAAGATCGGCCGGGTCTGCGAGACCGAGGCGCCGCCGAACCGCGTCGACGCGCCGGGCCACGAGATCCTCTGCCACATCGAGCTCGAGGAGCTGCGCGCCGTCGAGCCGGTGATCGTGCAGGTGCCCAAGGGCGAGGCGGCGGAGTAGGGCGGGCCGGCCAGTACGGCAACGGCGCCGCCTCTCGTCGGAGGCGGCGCCGTCTTGCCGTTTCGACGCCTCGTATCGGTGGGCTCGGACTTCCCCCGGCCCTTCGATGGCCGTGCGCGGCGGCGGCCTCGACCCGGCTCGGCCCGACGGGCCGGCAGGGAGCCGCCGGCCCCCTTCGCTCAGAAGACCATCGTCACCCAGAGGGCGATGGCGGTCGCCCCCAGGAGCAGGCTGCCGGTGACGAGACCGGCGTTGATCAGCCCGGCGTTGAGCAGCTGGCGCTGCCGGTCGGCCGCGACCGCGCGGCCAGAAGCGTTCCGGTCCGGTTTGTTCGGTCGTGGGTTCATGACAGTCCTCCCGCCTGGTCAGGTTCGTCCGCCTCGCTGGCTCGGGAGGCGCCCTCTTCGCGGGGCTGCTGGACGATCCCGGCGCAGTGCTCCAACTCTTGGTTGCTGGAACGCTGCAGGAACCTGGATTCTAGCGGTCGAGGCCCGGCTGTCAAATGGGGAAGGGTTAAGACGCCGGGCCCAGCCTGGGGATAAGTTCTCATTTCGTCCCCAATCATCCGGGCCTGCCGGCGATTCGCAAGGAACTTTCCGGGTACCCCGGGCAGACGGCACAGGATGTTATCTTGTGCAGTGCAGCGTAGAAATTTTCTTGCGATGGGTGCGCCGCCCTGGCATTGTTCGTCTGCCGAAGATCGAGGCAGCAAGCTCGACCATGGCAGGGCCCAAGTTTAGGGAGGAAGCCGGCGCGAGTCCGGCGGAGGATTGAGACGGTCGCGCAGGACCTGCGCGACCGTTGTTTTTTGCCCCAGATCCGTGTATCGCGCCGCTGCAGCGGCGTCAGCCGCCGCGGACGCCGGCGGCGGCCCGGCGCAGGCAGGCGCCGAGCGCCTCTTCCTCGAAGGGCTTCTCGAGCAGCAGGCTGGAGTCGGCGAGGCCGGCCTCGGCCAGGCCCTCGATCCGGCTGTGGCCGGTCGCGAAGACCACCAGCAGCGCGGGGCGGACCAGCCGGCCGCGGCGCGCCAGCTCGACGCCCGAGCCGTCGGGCAGCCCGACATCGGTCATCAACAGGTCGACCGCCTGCGTCTCCAGCGCCTCCAGGGCCTCGGCGGCCCGCCGGGCCTCGAGGACGCGATGGCCGAGCTCGTCCAGCATGTCGGCCGTGCTCTGCCGGATCAGGCTGTCGTCCTCGACCAGCAGCACGGTCAGGCCACCGGCGAGGGCCTGGCAGGGCGGCATCTCCGGAGGTAGATCGGGTGGCAGCTCGCTCGGCGCTCCGGGCGGCAGTTCCTCCGGCGTCTCGCCCGGCACTTCCGCCGGCTCGCGCGGATCGCCGCCGCCGGCCGATGCCGGCAGGTCGGGGGCTGCGAGGCGCCGGGGCCGTGTGCCGGCGGGCGTCCCGGCCGGGCGGTTTGCAAGCTCCTCGCTCTTCGGCTCGTGCAACAGCAATGCCTCCTCACTCGGCGCTCGGATCGGCCCGCAGGCTCTCAGGTCGTCGGCCGGCCGCGCGATCTCGAGCCCCCGGGCTCCGGACCTCCGGACGCGGGGCCGAGGTACCTTGCTACGCCTTCCGGCGGCCGCCGTCCTTAGCCTGGAGCAAGATCGGACGAGCCCTGTCCGAAGGGGGCGGTCAAGCCGCGCGGCGCGGCCGCCCCGCGTCAGGCGTCGGCGATCGCGCGCACCGCCAACATCCGCGCGAAGCTGCGCAGCACCGGCTTCTCGATCAGCTTGCCCTCGAAGACCAGCAGGCCGCCGTCGCTCTTCTCGAAGGCCTCGAGCACCCGCCGGGCGTGCGCGACGCTCGCGTCGTCCGGGGTGAAGACGTCGTTGAGGTCGGGGATCTGCTTCGGGTGGATCGCACCCTTGCCGGTGAAGCCGAGCTCGGCCGACAGCGCGGCCTCGCGCAGCATGCCCTCGCGGTCCCCGAGGTCGAGGTAGGGCACGTCGATCGCGTCCAGCCCCTGGGTCGCGGCCGCATGGACGACGCGGGAGCGGGCGTACTGCAGGGCCATCCAGCTCGACTTGCAGCGCAGGTCGGCGGCCATGTCGACGCCGCCGAAGAACAGCGCCTCGATGCGGTCGCTGGCGCGGGCGATCTCGTGGGCGGCCTCCAGGGCCTCATTGGTCTCGATGATGACGTGCAGCCGGGTCGCCAGCCGGTACTCGACCAGCAGGTCGGCGAGGTTGCGCACCTCCTCCGGTCCCTTGACCTTCGGCAGCATCACCGCCTCGATCGCGGCCGGCGCCTGCAGCAGGGCCTGGACGTCGGCCATGCCGTCGAGGGTCCTGAGGCAGTTGATGCGGACGACCCGCTCGACCCGCACCGGCCCCTCGGCGGCGGGCAGCTGCGCGAAGGCCTGCCGGCGCGCCTGCTCCTTGTCCTTCGGCGCGACCGCGTCCTCCAGGTCGACGCAGACGATGTCGGTGCCGCAGCGCAGCGCCTTGGGGAACATGTCGGGGCGCGTGCCCGGCGCGAAGATGAAGCTGCGGCGGGGGCGCAGGGCGCGGTCGGTGGCGGTCACGGGATCGATCTTCCTCTCGTCGGGGCTGTCCGGGGCGCCAGCGGCGGCGCCGACGCGCAGCTTGGCCGTGGCGAGGCTTCCGGCCAAGGGCTCGAATCGAGGGGCAGGCTCCTGGGAGGATAAGGATTCGGGGGAGGAGAAGGATTCGGGGAGGGCGGGGCCGGGCTCTGCTGTGGGGACCATGGCGCCGGGGCAGCGGAGCCGTCGGCGGCCTGCAATCGATCGCCTGTCGAGCGGCGCGGCAGCCTTGCCGGCGAGCAGGCCTTCCCGGACCCCGAAGCGGGCGAGCGGAGAAGCGCGATCGTGACGGCGCCGAAGGCGTCGCTGCGGCGCCCCTGCAGCCGTGACTCGCTCGTGAAGAGGCGGCGCGGGGTAGTGTCTCAGTTTGAAAATCGTCGGCCTTGACGTGGGGTTCGCTCGACGCTCCGGCTTCCCATATGCTTAGTGGCAAGCATGGAGGCCGTCATGTCATCTGATCTCGACAAGGCGCGAGCCATTGTCGCCACCCGCAAGCGATGGGTGGGACCGCCTGGTTCCCTGCCGGAAGAGATAGCCAAAGCGGTCGCTGAGGGCATTGCTCTTGGTCGTAAAGAGGGCTTGGAGCTGGCCGCGCAGATCGTGACGGACCACGCCTCCCGGCTCCCGACCGATACGAAGGACAGTCATGCCTAGAGGCCCCAAGGGCGAGAAGCGCCCAGCCGACGTCGTGGGCGCCGCCGTCATGGTCGCCAAGATCGCCACAGGCGAGATCGAGGAGCAGACCGAGCAGGACGTCGGCAAGGACAAGGCTGCTCAGGCCATGGGCCGGAAGGGTGGCGAGGCGCGTGCCAGCAAGCTCACGCCTGAGCAGCGAAAGGAGATCGCGCGGAAGGCGGCTGCGAAGCGGTGGGGCAAAGAATAAGTCTCGACAAAAGAGGCTTGACCATGTTCATTTTTTCCGCCTAGAGTGAGGTCGAAAAAATGAACATGGCATGAGACGTGACCGCTATCTTCCGCACGAATCCCATCGAAGTTCGCAATCGTCTAGAGCAGTTGGGCTGGACGCCGGACGAGCTTCTAGAGGTTGTTGACGCCATGGTGGGCGCTCGAAACGGATGCACAGACAACGATCCCGCCTCGGCGCCAGGCTGGATGTCCTGGAAGGATGGCAGTCGGAGATTCCGCGAGATTGGGCGTTCAAAGGGATATGCGAAGGACGACGCGGATCAGATTCCGTGGGTCGTCGATGTCGAGAATGGGCGTCGGTTCGCTGTAAGCAATACTGACGATGGGACAGGCGTCAAGGGACCGGGGCCACAGAATCGCAGTCGGAAAGGCCCCGCAACAGATCGTGCTGTTTCCGAAAATCAAGGCTCTTTTTTTGATCGATTTGACGACCCTGAGTTTTTAAAAAAGGTAATTCCGCTCTCAATGAAACGGGGTCAGCCTGGAATTATCATTTCGTGGTATCTCTGTGTTTATTGCGAAGGTGATGAAGTTCGCGCCGAATTATCCTGCCCAGTAGGCGCTGATGGTGGTTTCTTCAGCGACTTCATGGAGCGACTCGTTCTTATCGGTGACGGTGACGATGGGCCTGGAGAAGAGCTTCGCAAATCCGACGATGGCGACGATGGCACTGAGTTCGATATCCCGGTCTCTCGAAAGTAATCTGTATGCGGTTCAACCCGTCGCGGCTCAGCATCGCCAGAAGAAGGCGGTTGCTGAACAAGAAAGGATTCGCTGAACTTGCCGGTGTGGCCCAGCACACCGTAGTTCGGTGCGAGAAAGGTTTGACCGAACCAACGGCAGAAAATGTCGACGCCTTCTCTCGTGCTCTAGCATTTCCAACTAGCTTTTTCTTTGGACCGGATCTGGACGAGCCAGAATCCGCCAGCTTTCGTAGTCAGACAAGTATGTCTGCGGCGATAAGAGATGCCTCTCTCGCCGCAGGTGCTATTGGATTCATGCTGTCAGATTGGGTAGAGGACCGGTTTAATCTTCCGGAAATTCAGGTTCCGGATCTTCATCTATATGATCCGGAACGCGCAGCTAGAGTTCTCCGAGAAGAGTGGCGGTTAGGAGAAAAGCCGATTTCT
The DNA here is from genome assembly GCF_900177295.1 of Tistlia consotensis USBA 355. GTDB lineage: Bacteria > Pseudomonadota > Alphaproteobacteria > Kiloniellales > DSM-21159 > Tistlia > Tistlia consotensis. Next base: position 286,229 of record NZ_FWZX01000003.1, on the reverse strand, counting down.
AATATGATCCATTTGTTAGAATCTAAGGGTGTTCGCGTATTTTCACTCGCTGAAAATACCGTAAAAGTAAATGCTTATTCGCTATGGCGCAGAGATAAGCCATACATGTTCTTGAATACGTACAAAAGTGCAGAGAGTAGCCGATTTGACGCCGCTCATGAGCTTGGCCATTTGGTACTACATCAAGATGGCGGATGCGTTGGTAGGAAAGCAGAAAGTGAAGCGAATCAGTTTGCGTCAGCGTTCCTTATGCCTTCCGCCGACGTAATGGCTGTATTACCTCGTGCACAATACCTGCCGCAAATTTTGCGTGCTAAGTTGCGTTGGCGTGTGTCTTTGGCGGCGTTGAATTTTAGGCTTCACAAGCTAGGGATCACATCGGACTGGAAATATAGGGACTTTTGCATCGAAATCGCGACTAAAGGATACAACAAGTCAGAACCCCATCCTATCGAGCGGGAAAGTTCAGTTGTTTGGCAGAAAGTGTTGCAAAATCTGTGGGCCCATAAGATGACGCCGGGGCATGTGGCGCGGGAGCTAGCTGTCCCAGAGTCGGAGATCAGTGGACTGATTTTCGGAGTCATTGCGTCCCAAGCGGTGCCGGTCGAGCGAACGCGGCCAGTTGCGGTAGTAAATAATGAACGGTGATGCTTGACGCTAAGCATAGGAGTTCACATATGAGGGGTATGAACAAGCTGCCCCTCGCTAAGCGCATCCAGATCCTCTCCATGCTGGTGGAAGGATCTTCCATGCGGTCGATCTCGCGGGTTGTCGGCGTGTCGATCAACACGGTGACGAAGCTGCTTGAGGACGCCAGCGAAGCCTGCATGGCGCACCATGACGAGACCGTGCGGAACGTGAAGGCCAAGCGGGTCCAATGCGATGAGATCTGGTCGTTCTGCTATGCCAAGCAGAAGAACGTCGCGGCGGCGAAGCGGAAGGACCTGGCCTACGGCGACGTGTGGACGTGGACGGCCATCGATGCCGACAGCAAGCTGATTGTCTCCTATCTGGTTGGCGGCCGGGACAGCGAATACGCCATGGGGCTGATCGACGATCTGCGCCAGCGGCTCGCCAATCGGGTCCAGCTCACCACGGACGGCCACAAGGCCTACCTTGAGGCGGTCGAGGGCGCCTTCGGCAGCGAAGTCGACTACGCTATGCTGGTGAAGCTGTATGGGACGGCTCCGGAAGCCGCCCGCGGTCGCTACAGCCCGGCAGAGTGCATCGGCGCCCGCAAGGAGCGGATCGAAGGCAACCCGGATCCGAAGCACATCAGCACGAGCTACGTCGAGCGGCAGAACCTCACCATGCGCATGTCCATGCGCCGGTTCACCCGACTGACCAACGCCTTCTCGAAGAAGGTCGAGAACCACTGCCACGCGCTGGCGCTGTACTTCACGTTCTATAACTTCTGCCGCATCCACAAGACGCTGAAGGTCACGCCCGCGATGGCCGCTGGCGTGTCCAACACGCTGCACGACATGGAGTGGATCGTTGGGCTGATCGATGCGCGGGCGCCGGAGCCGAAGCCACGCGGACCGTATAAGAAGCGCGCTCGCTAGGAGCCAGCCGCAATCATCCGAGCTAATCGCTCTGCGGCAGAAGCGGACCAGAACTTAGCCAGCACCTCTATTGGTTTTTCTGGATCGTCCTGACTCGCCAAAAAGAGGTAGTATCCCATTCCGTCGAGATCGTGGCCCGCTTCTCGCGCCCGTTCTGCTTCGGCGCTCGAAATTCCGCCGATGCACAGGGTTGCAGAGTTGGACACCGGCACTGCGCCTACGATTTCGTCCATGTCAGCCTCTCATAAAGGGGATTTGGGATGGCCACAAACAGCACGCCGAGCATCGGTGTCAACAAGCTTGGAGAGTATATCGTCTCAAGGGGCAATAGGCAAAGGGAGATACTTCGGGATCGTAAATTTCCGCAAGACTACAAGGGCATGTACTACAAGGAGGCATCGGAGGCGATTGCGGATGCCTTGGCATCAAATCTTGAGGACTTGTCCGCGCTGACTCGTGCGCGCAGAATTCTTGAGCAGAGGACGCCCGAGCGCGTTGGGACGCAGCGGCGGCTGAACGCGAACATCGATGCGCTTGAATCCTTCGATCTGCTGTTGGACTCCATCGACTTCTGTGGCGGAGCGCCAGAGCTAGGTCCGCATCGTCCGCCAAAGATCTCCCGCCTTGGTGTCGAGATCAGTGTCAGGCCGGAGATAGTGCTGAGAGGCACGGGCAAGGGCGGCAAGTCGCTGGTCGGCGCAGTCAAGGTCCACTACTCCAAGACCCGCCCCCTAAATGAAGAAAGCGCCGGCTACGTGTCCGCCATCGTGCAGCAGTACTGCACGGAGACGATGCCAGACGATGGAGAAGCCTATGCACCCTACTGCTTCGTCATCGATCTTGGCTCCATGCGGGTGTACCCAGGCGTGAAATCGACGGTCCAGCGCATGAAGGATGTGGAGGCCGAGTGCCGGAACATCGCCGGCCTCTGGCCGACGATCAAAGAGAACGAATGATGCCAAGTTCAAACTGAGACACTACCCGGCGCGGACCATGCTTGCCGCCGGGTTGCCGGCGGTCGTAGAGTGACGATGCATCGGGGATGCAGGCTCCCCGTCAGACGATCCCCGTCCAAGCCCTGCTTCGAGCGGCGCCTTTCGATGGCGCGGCAGGAGCATTGGCTATGGCGACCCGATCCGACAGATCCTTCGGTCTTTTTCCGCAAACGTTTGCGCGTGTCATCGCGACCGCGGCGCTCGTCTCGCTGCCGCCTGGCGCACTGCTCGGCAACGCCGGCGCCTGGGCGCCGCTCCAGGCCGCGGGCACGATCGCCCTGCCGGCCACGAGCGGCCGAATCGACCATCTGGCGATCGACCTCGGGCGCAGGCGGCTGTTCGTCGCGGAGCTCGCCAACGGGACCGTCGACGTCGTCGACCTCACGGACAACAGGGTGATCAGGCGGATCTCCGGCCTGGAGGAACCCCAGGGCCTTGCCTACCTTCCCGTGCCGGACCTGCTGGCGATCGCCGGCGGCGGCGACGGCACGCTCAGGCTTCTCGCCGGCGGCGACTTCAAGCGCCGCGGAGTCGTCAGGCTGGACGGCGATGCCGACAATGTTCACCTCGACCCGGCAACCGGCCGGCTGGTCGTCGGCCACGGCACCGGCGGCCTCGCGCTCGTCGACGCCCAGGCGGCGGCCGTTGTCGCCGACGTCGCGCTGCCCGCCCACCCGGAAGGCTTCCAGATCGCGGCGCACCGCGCCTACGTCAATCTTCCCGACGCCGGGCGGATCGCGGTGGTCGACCTCGACGCCGGCCGGTCGGCCGCGACCTGGGCGACCGGCGCGCTGTCGTCGAACTTTCCCATGGCGATCGCCGAGGGGCGCGTCGCCGTCGTCTTCCGCGGGCAGGACCGCCTCGTGCTGTTCGATGCCGCCTCGGGCCGGGCTGTCGCGTCGATCGGCACCTGCGGGGACGCCGACGACCTGTTCTTCGACGCCGGACGCCGGCGATTCATGGTGAGCTGCGGCGCCGGCAGCATCGAGGTGATCGCGCTGGACGGGTCGAGGCTCCGCTCGCTGGGCCGTACCAGGACCCGCCAGGGCGCCCGCACCAGCCTCTTCGTCCCGGAGCTGGACCGCCTGTTCGTGGCCGAGCGACAGGGTTCGCGCGGCGTGCCGGCGGCGATCGCCGTCTTCCGTCCTGCGGAGGCGGCCCGATGAGCGGGGCGGGCGGCCGTGTCGCGCTGCTCTGGCGCGGAGACCGCGCAGCGCGCGCCGCTGCAACGCCGGAGAACAGCCGGCTGCACCGTATCTTCGCGGCGCTCGCGGCCTGTGGGCTCCGGGCCGAGCCGGCTGTCTATGCCGAGGAGTTCGCCGAGGAGGTCCGCAGCCAGCTCCTGGGTTGCGACGTCGTGCTCGTCTGGGCCGACCCGCTCTCGGACGGCCGGACCCGTGCCGCGCTCGACCCATTGCTGCGCGAGGTCGCGGCCCGGGGCGTCCGGGTCAGCGCCCATCCCGACGTGATTCCGCTGCTCGGCACCAAGGAGGTGCTGCATCGGACCCGGCAGCTCGGCTGGGGCACGGGCACGCGGCTCTACCGCACCGTCGAGGAGCTGCGGGCCGGCTTTCCCGAGGCACTGCAGACCGATCGCCCGCGCGTGCTCAAGCGCAACCGGGGCAACGGCGGCCAGGGTGTCTGGAAGGTCGAGCGCCTGGCAGCAGGGCGATCGGCGGCGCAGCGCGTGCGCGTGCTCGAGGCGCGGCGTCGCAGCCTGCCGGAGGAGCTGGATTTGCCCGTCTTCCTGGAGCGCTGCGCCGCCTACCTCGCGGACGACGGGCCGATCGTCGACCAGCCGTTCCAGGCGCGCCTGCCCGAGGGCATGATCCGCTGCTACCTGGGCGCGGACCGGGTCGTCGGCTTCGGGCACCAGCTGATCAAGGCGTTGCTTCCGCCGCCGCCCGAAGGCCCGGACTCGCCGCAGGCGCAGCCGGGGCCGCGCATCATGCATCCGGCCTCGGCGCCGCCGTTCGCGCGGCTGCGGAGCCTGGTCGAGGCGGAGTGGCTGCCGCAGGCCATGGCGCTGCTCGGGCTCGACCGCAGGTCCCTGCCGGTCATCTGGGACGCCGACTTCCTCTACGGCCCGAGGAGCGAGGCGGGCGAGGACAGCTACGTCCTCTGCGAGATCAACGTCAGCTCGGTGTTCCCGATCCCGGACGACGCGCCGACGGAGATCGCGCGCCTGACCGCGGAGCTGCTGCAGGCATAGCGGGCGCCGGGGCCGGATAGCGCGGGGCCGGCCGCCGCGCCGGACGGGTTTGACTCCATCCTCTCCAGGGGGATAGGTTAATCCTATGCCCGACGCCGACCACCTGCACCAGAGCCATCCGGAGATCGTCAAGCGGCTGAAGCGCGCCGACGGCCATCTCAGGAGTATCGTCGAGATGATCGAGGCGGGCCGCCCCTGCCTCGACATCGCCCAGCAGCTCCACGCCGTCGAAAAGGCGATCGGCCAGGCCAAGAAGACCCTGATCCAGGACCACCTCGACAACTGCCTCGAGGAGGTGGTCGGGCCGCTGGCGCGGGAGCAGCGCCGCCCGATCGACGAGTTCAAGGAAATCACCAAGTACCTGTGAGGAGCTGTCGGATGTTTCGCTCCGCCCTGGCGTGGCTCGGCTTCGCTGCGCCCCACGACGCGCACGGCCATGGCGGCGTCCATGATCACCATCATGGCCACGGCCACGGCCACGGCCACGGTCACGGTCACGGCCATGCGCACGGCGTGATCGACCCCACGATCGCCACGACGGAGCGCGGCATCTGGGCGATCAAGTGGTCGTTCCTGTTCCTCGGCGTAACGGCCGCCCTGCAGCTCGCGATCGTGCTGCTTTCGGGCAGCGTCGCGCTGCTCGCCGACACCATCCACAACGTCGGCGATGCCGCCACCGCCGTGCCGCTCTGGATCGCCTTCCTGTTCGCCCGGCGCAAGCCCTCGGAGCGCTTTCCCTACGGCCTCGGGCGCGTCGAGGACCTGGCCGGCGTGGTCATCGTCGCGATCATCCTGTTCAGCGCGCTGGTCGCCGGCTACGAGGCGATCGACCGGCTGCTCGATCCGCAGCCGATCGTCCTGCTCGGCTGGGTGGCCGCCGCCGGCGTCGTCGGATTCGTCGGCAACGAGGCGGTCGCCATCTTCCGCATCCGCGTCGGCCGGCAGATCGACAGCGCGGCGCTCGTCGCGGACGGCTATCACGCGCGGACCGACGGGCTGACCAGCCTTGCCGTGGTGCTCGGCGCGGCCGGCGTGTGGCTGGGCTTCCCGCTCGCCGACCCGCTCGTCGGGCTGCTCATCACCCTGGCGATCTTCCGCATCGTCTGGCAGTCCGCCCGTGCCGTCTTCACCCGGATGCTGGACGGGGTCGAGCCGGGGGTCCTCGACGAGCTGCGCCATGCCGCAGGGCATGTCGCCGGCGTCCGCGGCGTGCCCGGCGTCCGCGCCCGCTGGCTCGGGCATCGGCTGCGCGCCGAGCTCGACGTCGCGCTGGACGGCGGGCTCTCGCTCGCCGAGGCGGAATCGACGGTGAGAGAGATCGAGCGGGAGCTGCGCGGGCACCTTCCGGCGCTCGCCGGCGTGCAGATCAGGGTGCGGCCGGACAGCGGCGACACGCTCCGAAGCGTTCTGCCCGCCTAGCTCGTTGCTCGCAGCGCCGTGGTGGCCGGAAGGATGGCTCCGGGGGAGGGATTCGAACCCCCAACCAATCGGTTAACAGCCGATTGCTCTACCGTTGAGCTACCCCGGAACAGGCCTCTCGGACCTCGTCCGCGAGCGGCGGCGGAAGCCTGCCCTCGCGGGAGCGAGGCTTATAGCAAAGCGTCCTGCCGCTGCAAAGACTTTCGCACCGCCCCGGGCACCGTCCCGTGCGGCCCGCCGCTCAGTTGCCGGTGAGGGCGGTCAGCAGGCAGCGGCCGACCTCCAGGTAGTCGGAGTTCGGCATGTGGAACCAGCGCAGGAACTCCGGCGTGGTCAGCGTGCCGTCGATCCAGCGCTCCAGGAAGAAGCGGCTGACCGGATGCAGGTGCGCGGGCAGGCAGGCGAGGGCGTCGGGCGGCAGCTTGAGCGGCCCGAAGCCGGGCGTCAGGGCCGTCGGCGGCACGGCCGGCAGGGCGGAGAGCGGTCCAGCCATGGGGCTCCCTCCTCGGCGGCGGAACGCCGCCGGTCCCAGGCTAGACCCGCGGGCGCCGCGGCGCCAGGGTCGAGGGCGCCGCGAGCTGCCCCCGGAAGGTGCCCGGGGGGGCTAGCCGGCGAGGCCGGCGGCCAGGGCCGCCCGGTCGTCGAGGGCCGTCCGGTAGTCGCGGATCAGGCGCTCGCAGAGCTCGGCCGCGGAGGGCAGGTCGTCGATCGAGCCGACGCCCTGGCCGGCCGCCCAGACCTGCTTCCAGGCCTTGATCTCTCGGGTGCCGAAGTCGATCTCGGGCCTCGGCCTCAGGTCGTCGGGGTCGAGCCCGGCGGCGAGCATGCTGGGCCTGAGGAAGTTGCCGGCGACGCTGCTGACCGCCGGCGTGTAGACGATGTCGTCGGCGTGGGCCTCCAGGATCATCCGCTTCTGCGCCTCGGGCGCCAGGCTCTCGCGGGTCGCGATGATGCGGGTGCCGAGGTAGGCGAGGTCGGCGCCCATCAGGCGCGCGGCGGCGACCTGCCGGCCGTCCGACATCACGCCGCCGAGGATCAGGGGGCCGTCGAACAGGCGGCGCAGCTCGGCGAGCGCGGCGAAGGGGCTGAGCGCCCCGGCATGGCCGCCGGCGCCGGCGCAGATCGCGATGATGCCGTCGACCCCGGCGGCGGCCGCCTTGGCGCCGTGGCGCAGGTTGATGACGTCGTGGAAGATCACGCCGCCGTAGCCCTGGATCGCCTGGATCACCTCCGGCATCAGGCCGAGCGAGGTGACGACCAGCGGCACCTCCGCGGCGACCGTGGCGGCGAGGTCGGCCTCCAGGCGCTTGTTGCTGCGGTGGACGACCAGGTTGACGCCGAAGGGGGCGGGCGCCTCGCCGGCCGCCGCGCTCGCCGCCAGGCGCTCGCCGATCTCGGCCAGCCAGTCGGCGTAACCCTCGGTCGTGCGCTGGTTGAGCGCCGGAAAGGTGCCGAGCAGGCCGGCCCGGCAGGTCTCGACCACCAGGTCGGGCCCGGAGACCAGGAACATCGGCGCGGCGACGACCGGCGCCTTCAGGCGCCCGGTCAGCGTGGGCGGCAGCGGCATCGCGCCTCAGACCTTGAAGTAGTCGGGCTTGCCGGTGGTCCAGACCTCGCCCCAGAGCTGGCCGCCGCCGTCGACGGCCAGCAGCTCGCCGGTGACGAAGCCGGCGGCCGGGCCGCCCAGGTAGGCGCAGGCCTCGGCGATCTCCCAGGTCGTGCCGGCGCGCATCATCGGGTTGGTCCTGGGATAGGAGGCGCGGGCGGCCGGCGAGTAGACCTTCCAGCCCTCGGTCTCGATGGCGCCGGGCGCGACGCAGTTGAGGCGGATGCCGAGCGGCGCCCACTCGACGGCGAGGCTGCGCGACAGCGCGATCACCCCGGCACGCGCCGCCACCGAATGCGCGACGCCGTGCAGGCCGTGGGTCGTGATCACGACGATGTTGACGATGGCGCCGCCGTGCCCGGCGTCGCGCCAGTGTCGCGCCGCCGCCTGCATCATGAACCAGGTGCCGCTGAGGTTGGTGTCGACAACGGCGCGCCAGCCCTTGACCGAGTAGTCGATGGCCGGCTGCGGGAACTGGCCGCCTGCGCTGTTGACCAGCAGGTCGAGCCGGCCGTGACGGGCCCGGAAAGCCTCGAAGAACGCCTCGACGGCCTCCGGCTCGCGGATGTCGAGGACCTCGGCGGAGGCCTTCAGGCCGGCCGCCTGGAGCCTCTCGACCAGCTGCTCCAGCTTGTCGCGCTTGCGGCCGGTGACGACGATCGTGGCACCGAGGCGGGCGAGCAGCCAGGCGGTCGCCCGGCCGATGCCTCCGGCGCCGCCCGAGACCAGGGCGACCTGGCCGTCGAACAGGCCGTCGCGGAAGGCCGTCGGCTGGACGGCGAGGGCCTCGTCGTCCAGCCCGAAACGCTCGGTTTCGGCCCCGGCGCCGCCTTCGGCCTCAGGCACGGCCGCGCAGGTCCCGCAGCAGCTCGCCGGCGATGATCAGCTTGCGCACCTCGGTGGTGCCGGCGCCGATCTCCAGCAGCTTGATCGAGCGGTAGAGGCGGTTGATCTCGGCCTCCCAGATGTAGCCGGCGCCGCCGTGGATCTGCACGGCGCGGTCGAGCACCGCGTTGACGGCCTGGGCAGCGTACATGACCGAGGCGGCGGTCAGCTTGTGGATCTCGCCGCGGCCGCCGCCGCCGATCTCGAGCGGCGCCGCCGCGGCCAGGGTGCGGTAGGTGAAGCTGCGCATCGTCTCGACCGAGACGTACATCTCGGCGAGCATCGACTGGACCATCTGGAAGCTGCCGATCGGCTTGCCGAACTGCTTGCGGGTCATGGCGTAGTCGATCGACAGCTCGAGCGCCCGCTCGGCGACGCCGAGGCAGAGCGGCGAGATCATCGCGCGCTCCAGGTCGAGGCCGCTCATGACGATCGCGACGCCCTGGTTCTCGACGCCGACCAGGTTCTCGACCGGCACCCGGCAGTCGTCGAAGACAAGCTCGCCGGTTTGGCTGCCGCGGTAGCCCATCTTCTCGAGCTTCTGGGCGACCGTGAAGCCGGGCATGCCCTTCTCGACGATGAAGGCCGAGATGCCCTTGGCGCCCTTCTCGGGGTCGGTCTTGGCGTAGACCAGCAGGACGTCCGCGACCGGCCCGTTGGTGATGTAGAGCTTCGAGCCGTTGAGGACGTAGTGGCCGCCGTCGCGCCGCGCCGTGGTGCGCATCGAGCCGAGCGCGTCGGAGCCGGCGCCCGGCTCGGTCAGGCCCAGGGCGCCGACCTTCCGGCCGCTGCAGAGGTCCGGCAGGTACTTGCGGCGCTGCGCCTCGCTGCCGTTGCGGTAGAGGTTGTTGAGGCAGAGGTTCTCGTGGGCGACCCAGCTGAGCGCCAGGGCGTGGTTCCAGCGCCCGAAGGCCTGCAGCACGATGCCACTGGTCACCAGGTCGGCGCCGGCGCCGCCGTAGGCCTCCGGCACCGTGATGCCGAACAGCCCGGCCTCGCCGATCTTCGGGAAGGCCTCGTCGGGCCACCACTCCTCGGCGTCCATGCGCTCGGCGAGCGGATGGAGCTCGTTGCGCGCGAAGCGGTCGGCCTGGTCGAGGATCTCCTGCTGTTCGTCCGACAGCTCGAAGGGATTGGCCCTGGCGTTGCCCAGAACGCCGCCAGATCCGCTCTCCTGCCCGCTCTCCTGAACGTTCACGTCCCCGTTCCTCCCTCCGGGCAGGGCCCGGTCTCTTCAGGCGGCTCTCTGCCGGAGCCTCGCGCAGAGCGTAATGAATGAAGTTCATCAAATCCAGAGAAAGATCTCTCCTTTCGATCGAAGCCCGTGTTTCCCGGTCTCGGACCGTTCCGTGCCGGGCACCTATTGCATCGCACAATGCCTATGTTGCGTTGCGAGACAGCCCCGTTGACAGGCTGGTGAGGGCGGCTCACTCTTTTGGTGAAGCTAATTCAACAAGGCGGTCGAAACCGCCGCGCCCGCAGGTGCCGGGCAGGGGGAGGGCAAGGTGGGCGATCCGGTTCGCACCGAGCTGAACGGGCAGGTCCTGACGATCGCGATCGATCGGCCGGAGCGGCGCAACGCGATCAACGAGGCGGTGGTCGCCGGCATCCTGGCCGGGCTCGATGCCGCCGAGGCCGATCCGGGGGTCCGCGCCGTCGTGCTGACCGGCAGCGGCGACAAGGCCTTCTGTGCCGGCGGCGACCTGCAGCCCGACGCGACCGGCGCACCCTTCTCGCTCGACCCGGCCGACCCGCGCCACTACGTCGCCGCCCTGCTGCGCCGCATGGACGGCTACCGCCTGCCGCTGGTCGCGCGGGTCAACGGCCACGCTCTGGCCGGCGGCTTCGGCCTGGTCTGCGCCTGCGACCTGGTGGTCGCCCGCGAGGACGCGCTGCTCGGCGTCTCGGAGGTCAAGGTCGGGCTGTTCCCGATGATGATCCTGCCGTTCCTGCTGCGCGCGCTGCCCTACCGCCAGGTCATGGAGCTCTGCCTGACCGGCGAGCCGATCACGGCGCGCGAGGCCGCCGAGGCGAAGATCGTCAACTACGCCGTGCCGGCGGCCGAGCTGGACGCCAAGCTGGACTGGCTGCTCGGCCGCATCGTCGACAAGTCGCCGAGCGGCATCCGCCTCGGCAAGCAGGCGCTCGCCAAGGTCCGCGAGATGAGCCTCGACGGCGCCCTGGAGTACGCCCAGTTCATGCTCGCCAACATGGCGCGGACGGCCGATGCCCGGGAGGGCTTCGCGGCCTTCAAGGAGCGGCGCGCGCCGCTCTGGACCGGCGAGTAGCGGCGATGCGCGAGCTCCTGCGCATCGGCGGCGGCGCCGGCTTCTGGGGCGACTCGCCTGAGGGGCCGGCCCAGCTCGTGCGCAGCGGCGGCATCGACGTGCTGCTGCTCGACTATCTCGCCGAGATCACGCTCTCGATCATGGCGCGGATGAAGGCGCGCCGTCCCGAGGCCGGCTACGCGACCGACTTCGTCGATCTGGTCATGGCGCCGCTGGCGCGGGAGATCGCGGCGCGCGGCATCAAGGTCGTGACCAACGCCGGCGGGGTCAATCCGGAGGCCTGCCGCGACGCCCTGCAGCGCGTGCTGGACGAAGCCGGCGTCTCGCTGAAGATCGCCCTGGTGCGCGGCGACGACCTCTCGGGCGAGACCGAGCGGCTGCGCGCGCTCGGCGTGCGGGAGATGTTCACCGGCGCCGCGCTGCCGGAGCGCCTCGCCAGCGTCAACGCCTATCTCGGCGCCTTTCCGATCGCCCGGGCGCTGGCCGCCGGCGCCGACGTGGTGATCACCGGGCGCTGCGTCGACTCGGCGCTCGCCCTCGGTCCGCTGATCGAGGCCTTCGGCTGGGGCGAGCGGGACTACGACCGCCTGGCCGCCGGCAGCTTGGCCGGCCACCTGATCGAGTGCAGCACCCAGGCGACCGGCGGCATCTTCACCGACTGGCGGACGGTCGAGGGCTGGGACCGCATGGGCTACCCGATCGCCGAGTGCCGCGCCGACGGCGGCTTCGAGCTGACCAAGCCGGCGGGCACCGGCGGCCTGGTCGCGCCGGCGACGGTCGCCGAGCAGCTGGTCTACGAGATCGGCGATCCGGCCGCCTACCTGCTGCCCGACGTCGCCTGCGACTTCTCGGCCGTGCGCCTCGAGCAGGCCGGGCCCGACCGGGTGCGGGTGAGCGGCGCGCGCGGCCGGCCGCCGACCGGCCGCTACAAGGTCAGCGCGACCTGGCCCGACGGCTACCGCGCGGCCGTCACCATGATGATCGGCGGCCGCGAGGCGGCGGCCAAGGCGCGCCGCGTCGCCGAGGCGATCCTGGCGCGGGTGCGCCGGCAGTTCGCCGAGGCCGGCTTCGGGGACTTCGCCGAGACCCTGGTCGAGGTGCTGGGCGCCGAGTCGACCTACGGCCCCAACGCCCGGGTGCGGGCGCCGCGCGAGGTCGTGCTGAAGCTCGCCGTGCGCCATCCGCGCAAGGAGGCGCTGCAGCTCTTCGCCCGCGAGATCTATCCGGCGGCCAGCGCCATGGCCCAGGGCCTGACCGGCTTCGCCGGCGGCCGGCCCGAGCCGCAGCCGGTGATCCGGCTGTTTTCCTTCCTGATCGATCGGGCCGAGGTGCCGGCCGAAGTGCTGCTCGAGGGGCGGACGATCGCCGTCGAGGCCGGCCTCGACGCGGCCGGGGCGCCGCCCGCGGAGCCAGCCGCCTCGCCGGCGCCGGCGCCGTCCCTGCAGGGACCGTGGCGCAGCCTGCCGCTGATCGCGATCGCCCACGGCCGCAGTGGCGACAAGGGCGATCTCGCGAACATCGGCGTGATCGCGCGGCGGCCCGAGTTCCTGCCGGCGGTCCGGCGCTCGGTGACGCCGGAGGTGGTCGCGGCCTGGCTCGGGCACCTGCTGCAGGGCCCGGTCGAGCGCTTCGACTGGCCCGGCATCGATGGCGTCAACCTGGTGCTGCACCGGGCGCTCGGCGGCGGCGGCGTCGCCTCGCTGCGCCACGACCCCCAGGGCAAGGCGCTGGCGCAGATGCTGCTCGACCTGCCGGTCGAGGTCCCGGCCGCCTGGCTGGAGGCCGGCGGGCCGCTGGCCGGCTGGCGCGACGAGGAAGCAGGGGAGGGGCCGGCATGAGCGAGGCGGCGGGCAAGCGCTCCTTCAGCCGCCGGCCGCGGGCCGAGCGCATGGAGCAGATCGAGGCGGCGGCGCGCGACGTCTTTTCGCGCAACGGCTTCGCGGCGGCCTCGATCTCCGAGATCGCCGCCGGCGCCGGCGTCGTCGAGGGCACGATCTACAAGTACTACGAGAACAAGCGCGACCTGCTGCTGACCGTCCTGCAGCGCTGGTACGAGTCGATGATCGCCGACTACGTCGACCAGCTCGCCGGGGTCGCCGGCCTGCGCAACCGCCTGCGCTTCGTGATCTGGCGGCACCTCAAGTCGATCAAGGACAACCCCGACCTCTGCCGGCTGTTCTATGCCGAGGTGCGCGGCTCCGACGACTACTACGAGTCGACGCTCTACCGGCTGAACCGCGAGTACACCAACGTGCTGATGCGCATCCTGCGCGACGGCATGGCGGCCGGCGAGCTGCGGCCCGATCTCTCGATCGCCCTGGTGCGCGACATGATCTTCGGCGGCATCGAGCACCACGTCGCCACCTTCCTGGCGCGGCGCGGCGAGCTCGACGTCGAGCGCGCCGCCGAGCAGCTGACCGACATGGTGATGGCCGGCATCGTTCAGCCGCCGCCGGCGCCGGCCTCGCTGGGGCTGGAGGCGGCGGTGCGGCGCCTCGAGCGGGTCGCCGAGCGGCTCGACCCGCCGGCGCGCGGCGAGCAGCAGGACACCGGCCCGTGCTGACCCTGACCAACGTGCAGATCCTCTACGACCGGGCGATCGAGGCGGTCAGGGACGTCTCGCTGCAGGTCGGCGCCGGCCAGATCGTCGCGCTGCTCGGCTCCAACGGCGCCGGCAAGACGACGATCCTCAAGGCGATCTCCAACGTGCTCTACCCCGAGGACGGCGAGGTGCTGCACGGCGAGATCAGCCTCGAGGGCGCCGACCTGAAGCGCCTGCCGGCCGACGAGATCGTGCGCCGCGGCATCGTCCACGTGCCCGAGGGCCGGCGGCTCTTCCCGCTCATGACGGTCGAGGAGAACCTTGCCATGGGCGGCTTCCTGCGCGACCGCGGCGAGCTCTCGGCCGGCCTCGACCGGGTCTACGGCCTGTTCCCGCGCCTGAAGGAGCGGCGCCGCTACGTCGCCGGCTATCTGTCGGGCGGCGAGCAGCAGATGGTCGCGATCGGCCGAGCCCTGGTCGCCGGGCCGAAGCTGCTGATGCTCGACGAGCCCTCGCTCGGCCTCGCGCCGCAGATCATCGACCTGATCATGGAGACGGTGGTCGCGCTCAACCGCGAGCAGGGCATGGCGATCCTGCTGGTCGAGCAGAACGCCGCCCTGGCCCTCGAGGTCGCGCACTACGGCTACATCGTCGAGAACGGCCGGGTCGTGCTCGACGGCCCGGCCGAGCGCATCGCCCGCAACGAGGACGTCAAGGAGTTCTACCTCGGCTGCTCCGAGGGCGGCGAGCGCAAGAACTATCGCGAGGTCAAGCACTACAAGCGGCGCAAGAGGTGGCTGTCGTGAGCGCGCTCCTGTCGATCGAGCGGGTCAGCAAGCGCTTCGGCGGCCTGACCGCGGTCAGCGAGGTCAGCTTCGCCGTGCCCGAGGGCGCGATCTACAGCGTCATCGGGCCGAACGGCGCCGGCAAGACGACGCTGTTCAACATGATCTCGGCGCTGTTTCCGCCGAGCGAGGGGGCGATCGTCTTCGACGGCCAGGCGGTGCATCGCGCGCGGACCCACCAGCTGGCCCGCCTCGGCATCGGCCGGACCTTCCAGAACCTGGCGATCTTCTCCCACGCGACGGTCGTCCAGAACCTGCTGGTCGGCATGCACCACGCGCTCAAGGCCAACCTGCTGAGCGCGGCGCTGTTCTGGGGCCCGGCGCGCCGGGAGGAGCTGGCGGCGCGCCGGCGGGTCGAGGAGATCATCGACTTCCTGGAGATCGAGCACCTGCGCGACCTGCCGGTCGGCCTGCTGTCCTACGGCCTGCAGAAGCGGGTCGAGCTGGGCCGGGCCCTGGCGGTCGGGCCGAAGCTGCTGCTGCTCGACGAGATGGTCTCCGGCATGAACGCCGAGGAGACCGAGGACATCGCCCGCTTCATCCTCGACATCCGCGACGAGCTCGGCGTGACGGTCGTCATGGTCGAGCACGACATGGGCATCGTCATGGACATCTCCGACCGCATCGCGGTGCTCAACCACGGCTCGCTGATCGCCGAGGGCACGCCGGCCGAGATCGCCGCCGACCCGGCGGTGATCCAGGCCTACCTGGGGCGCAACTGATGCTGCGCGACACCGCCCTCTTCGAGCGCTCGACCCTGCCGGGCCTGCTGCGCTTCTGGGCCGAGCGGCACCCGGAGCGCCTGGCCTTCCGCGAGAAGGACCTGGGCGTCTGGCAGCGCTGGAGCTTCCGCGACTACTACGAGGGCGCCAGGGACTTCGCCCTCGGCCTGGCGGCGCTCGGCGTCGGGCCCGGCGACTTCCTGGCCGTCGCCAGCGAGGATACGCCGGAATGGATGCTGGCCGATCTGGCGATCCAGGGCCTGGGCGGCGCCTGCATCGGCATCTACCCGACCAACCCCTGGCCGGAGCTGCGCTACATCCTGGAGCACTCCGGCGCCAGGGTGGTGGTCTGCGGCGACCAGGAGCAGACGGACAAGGTGCTCGACGCGATCCGGCTCGGCGGCGAGCTGCCGAAGCTCGAGAAGATCGTCTGCGTCGACATGAAGGGCATGAGCCGCTATCCGCGCGATCGGCTGCTGTCCTTCGAGGAGGTCTCGGAGCTGGGCCGTTCGAAGCGCGCCGAGCTCGGCCGCCTGTTCGAGGACTCGATCGAGCGCCTGAGCCCCGACGACGTCGCGGTCATCGTCTACACCTCCGGCACCACCGGCATGCCGAAGGGCGCGATGCTGACCCACGGCGGCCTGATCTGGGGCGGCCTGCGCCTCTCGGAGCTGCACGGCGTCGACGAGGCGAACTGGGAGGTGCTCTGCTACCTGCCGCTCTGCCACGTCGCCGAGCGGCTCTGCTCGACCGTCATGCAGCTGGTCAACGGCACGCCGGTCAACTTCGCCGAATCGATCGACACCGTCGTGCCGAACCTGCGCGAGATCGCGCCGAGCGGCTTCCTCGGCGTGCCGCGGATCTGGGAGAAGCTGCAGTACGCGGTGATGGTCAAGCTGAAGGACGCGACGCCGCTGCAGCAGCGCGTCGTGGCGCGCTGCCTGGCGCTCGGCAGGCCGCTCGCGCGGCGCCGGCTGGCGGCCGGCGGCGAGCTGCAGGGCCTCCGCGACCGGCTGCTCTTCGTGCTGCTCTGGATCCTCTGCTTCCGGCCGCTGCAGAAGTGGATGGGCCTGGACCGCGGGCGCACCCTGCTGTGCGGCGGCGCCTCGATCTCGCCGGAGGTGCTGGAGTTCTTCTGGACCCTCGGCCTCCGGGTCTACCAAGTCTACGGCATGACCGAGCTGTCGGGGATCTCGCATTCCCAGTACCCCGGCCATACCGCGCTCGGCCAGTCCGGCCCGCCGCTGCCGAGCTACGAGCAGCGCATCGCCGGGGACGGCGAGATCCTGGTGCGCTCGCGCTCGGTCTTCGCCGGCTACCTGCACAATCCCGAGGCGACGGCCGCCGCGGTCTCCGACGGCTGGATGCACACCGGCGACGTCGGCGAGATCGCGCCCGACGGCTCGATCGTGATCACCGACCGCAAGAAGGACATCATCATCACCTCGGGCGGCAAGAACATCACGCCCTCGCTGATCGAGAACCGGCTGAAGGACTCGCTCTACATCCGCGAGGCCGTGCTGATCGGCGAGCGCCGCAACTTCCTGAGCGCGCTCATCCAGATCGACTACGAGACGGTCGGCAAGTGGGCGCAGGAGCAGGGCTTCGCCTACACGACCTTCAAGAGCCTGGTCCAGCTGCCCGACGTGCGCGAGCTGATCGCCCACGAGGTCGAGACGGTCAACCGCGAGTTCGCCCGCGTCGAGAACATCCGCAGGTTCACCCTGCTCGACAAGGAGCTGGACCACGACGACGGCGAGGTCACCGCGACCATGAAGGTCCGCCGGCGGGTGATCGAGGAGAAGTACAAGCCGCTGATCGACGCGATGTACGGGGGCTAGGACGATGGAGCTCTTCCTCAACTTCCTCGCCTCCGGCCTGGTCATCGGCTCGATCTACGGCCTGATCGCGATCGGCTTCGCCGTCATCTTCAAGACCACCGGCGTGCTGAACTTCGCCCAGGGCGAGGTCATGATGCTGGTCGCCTACGTCAGCTGGTCGCTGGCGACGGAGCTCGACCTGCCGCTGGTGCTGCTGATCCCGCTGGTCGTGGTCGCGGCCGCGGCGATCGGCGCGCTGCTCGAGCGGATCTTCATCCGGCCGATGCTCGGCGAGCCGGTCTTCGCGATCATCATGGTGACGATCGGCCTCGCGGTGACGCTGCGCAGCGTCATCGTGCTGATCTGGGGCGCCGACGCCGCGGCCTTCGACGTGCCGCTGAAGGGCGGCCTGATCGAGATCGGCCCGGTCGTGCTGTTCACCGAGCAGCTCTTCGCCATCGTCCTGTTCCTGGTCGTGGCGCTGGCGATCTTCCTGTTCTTCCGCTTCACGCGGATCGGCACGGCGATGCGCGCGACCGCCCAGGACGAGACGACGGCGCTGCTGATGGGCGTCGACGTCAAGCGCATCTCGATGCTCGCCTGGGCGATCGCCGCGGTCGTCTCGGGCCTCGCCGGCATCGCCTTCGCGATGATGATCTCGCGCGCCCCGGACATGTGGTTCCTCGGCCTGCGCGCCTTCCCGGCGACGATCCTCGGCGGCCTCGACGCGCCGCTCGGCTCCGGCCTCGGCGGCCTGCTGATCGGCGTCATCGGCGACCTCTCGGAAGGCTACATCGGCCAGGGCCTGAAGGAGATCAGCGGCTTCGTCGTGATCATCGTGATCCTGATGGTCCGGCCCTACGGCCTGTTCGGCCAGCGCGAACTGGAGCGGGTGTGATGCGGACCGGGCACTACGTCGAGAGCTACGAGAAGCAGCTCGCCCTGACCACCAACCCGGTGACCTGGGCCTGGACCGGCGCGCTGCTGCTCGGCCTCGCGCTGTTCCCGCTGCTCGTCGGCAACTACCTGCTGTCGGTCGCGATCACCGTCGGCATCGCGGCGATCGGCGCGATCGGCCTCAACCTGCTGACCGGCATCACCGGCCTGATCTCGCTCGGCCAGGCCGGCTTCCTGGCCGCCGGCTGCTACACCACGGCGCTGCTGGTCGCCGACTACGGCTGGCCGCCGGAGCTGGCGCTGCTCGCCGCCGGCTTCGTCTCGGCGCTGCTCAGCCTGGTCATCGGCGTGCCCTCGCTGCGGCTCAAGGGGCTCTATCTTGCGATCACCACGCTCGCCTTCTCCTTCATCATCACGCACTTCCTGCTCTACGCCGAGGCGCTGACCCACGGCCCCTACGGCGTGCGCGTCGAGAACCTGCGCTTCCTCGGCCTCGACCTGACGCAGCTCGACCAGCTGTTCTGGCTGGTCCTGGCGGTGCTGGTGCTGACCGTGCTGGCGGCGCTCAACCTGCTGCGCACCAGGGTCGGCCGGGCCTTCACGGCGATCCGCGACCACGACGTCGCGGCCCGGGTCATGGGCATCAGCCTGACCCGCTACAAGCTGGCCGCCTTCATGGTCTCGTCCTTCGTCGTCGGCATCGCCGGCGGGCTGATGGCCTTCCAGTTCCGCTTCATCAACGTCGACCTCTTCAACCTGCTGATCTCGATCGAGGCGCTGGCGATGATCATCGTCGGCGGGCTCGGCTCGGTCGCCGGCTCGATCCTGGGCGCGGTCTTCATCGTGCTGCTGCCCGAGGCCGTGCGCGCCCTGACCGACCTGCTGCCGGCGGCGCTGACCGAGATGCTCTCGACCTACGTCTACGAGGTCCGCGGCCTGCTCACCGGCCTCGCCATCATCGTCATGCTGCGCATCGAGCCGCACGGCCTGATCGGCCTGTGGCGCGACGCGAAACGCTACTGGACCCACTGGCCGCTCTCGGTGTGAGCCGCGGCCGACAACAAGGGTGAAAGGGGAGGATGTCATGAAGAGAGTGTTCGGGAGCACGGCGATCGCGGCCCTGGCCGTCGTCGCGAGCGTATCGGTCGCGGCTGCGGCCGAGCAGGGCGTCACCGACGGCGAGATCGTCATCGGCAACGTCCTGCCGATGTCCAGCTCGGCCGCCCTGGTCGGCCGGGCGGCGCACTTCGGCTCGGTCGTCGCGGCCGACGAGGCCAATGCCGAGGGCGGCGTCAACGGCCGCAAGATCGTCATCAAGACCGAGGACGACGGCTACGTGCCGGCGCGCACGGTCCAGGGCCTGCGCAAGCTGATGGACGAGGGCGTGTTCGGCCTGATCGGCACCGGCGCCGGCGCCGGCACCGCGGCGATCCTGCCGATCCTGGAGCAGGAGAAGATCCCGGCGATCGTCTCCTTCTCGCCGCTCAAGGCGGCGATCGACCCGGTCAAGCCGACGGTCTTCATGATCGGGGCGTCCTACCAGGACCTGGTCTTCGCCCAGCTCAAGTACATCCACGACAAGGTGGCGAAGAAGGGCGCGCGCTACGGCATCATCCGCCAGGACGACGACTTCGGCGTCCAGGTCGAGGGCGCCTTCCAGCGGGCGGTCAAGGAGCTCGGGATCACCGCGGTCGAGCCGGTCCGCTACAAGCGCGGCCAGAAGGACTTCGGCGCCGAGATCCTGAAGCTGCGCGCCGAGAAGATCGACGTGCTGGTCGCCGGCGGCGTCACCTCGGAGACGCCGGCGATGATGAAGGAGGCCAGCAAGTACAAGATGGACCTGGCCATGGCGACGGTGCCGACCTCGACGCTGCCGCCGATCATGGGCCTCGCCGCCCCCTACGGCTACGTCTACTACAGCGGCGACTACATCTCGCCGATGGGCTCGGAGGGCGCCGCCCACTTTACCGAGGTCGCCAAGGCGAGCCTGTCCGAGGACGAGCTCAAGGCGGTCAACCGCTACTCCCTGACCGGCTACGTCGCGGCCCGCATGATGATCGAGGCGATCCGCCGCTGCGGCAAGGAGCCGACGCGGGCCTGCGCCGTCGAGCAGCTGCAGTCCGGCAAGCCCTTCGACACCGCCGGCGTCACCCTGCCGCTGACCTTCACGCCCGAGCGGCACATCTCGGCGACCGCCGTGCGCGTGCTGAAGGTCGATCCCAAGGCCGGCAGCGTGACCCCGGTCACCGACTTCGCCGAGTACTGACCCTGTCGACCTGGGGCGGGCCGCAGGCAGCGGCCCGCCCGCCTTTCCCGCCTTCCCCGAACTGTCGAAGAGCCTGCATGTCCGTTCCGCCGCCCTTCCGCAAAGTGCTGATCGCCAACCGCGGCGAGATCGCCTGCCGGATCATCCGGACGCTCCACAAGCTCGGCATCGCGGCCGTCGCCGTCCACCATGCGAGCGAGCGCCGGGCGCGCCATGTCCGCGAGGCCGACGAGGCCTGGGAGCTCGCCGGGCCGACGCCGGTCGCGGCGCACCTCGACGGCGGCCAGATCGTCGAGATCGCCCGGCGCGCCGGGGCCGAGGCGGTCCACCCCGGCTACGGCTTCCTGTCCGAGAACGCCGGCTTCGCGCGCCAGGTGGCCGAGGCCGGCCTGGTCTTCGTCGGCCCCGACGCCGAGACGATCCACCTGATGGGCGACAAGATCCGCGCCCGCGACTTCGCCGCGGCCCACGGCGTGCCGGTCGCGCCCTCGGTGACGCCGACCGGCGACCTCGCGGCCTTCGTCGCCGAGGCCGAGGCGATCGGTTTTCCGCTGCTGATCAAGGCCGCGGCCGGCGGCGGCGGCAAGGGCATGTCGATCGTGCGCCACCGCGGGGAGCTGGCCGAGCGCGCCCGGGTCGCCGCCAGCGAGGCCGAGCGCTACTTCTCCGACGGCCGCGTCTATGCCGAGCTCTACGTCGAGCGGCCGCGCCACATCGAGGTCCAGGTGCTGGGCGACGGGCAGGGCGGCGTCCTGCACCTCTACGAGCGCGAATGCTCGGTGCAGCGCCGCTTCCAGAAGATCGTCGAGGAGGCGCCGGCGGCGAGCCTGCCGGCGGCCCTGCGCGAGGAGATCTGCGCGGCGGCCGTGCGCCTCGCCTCGGCGGCACGCTACCGCAACGCCGGCACGGTCGAGTTCATCCTGGCGCCCGACGGCCGCTTCTTCTTCCTGGAGATGAACACCCGCCTGCAGGTCGAGCATCCGGTGACCGAGATGGTGACGGGGCTCGACCTGGTGAAGGCGCAGCTGGAGATCGCCGCCGGCGGCGGCCTGCCGCTGGCGCAGGAGCAGGTCGCCCTCACCGGCCATGCCATCGAGTGCCGGCTCTGCGCCGAGGATCCCGAGCGCGACTTCCTGCCGGAGACCGGGCGCATCCTGGCGCTCGACGAGCCGGCCGGGCCGGCCCTGCGCTTCGAGAGCGGGCTCCTCGAAGGCCAGGCGGTGACCAGCGACTTCGATCCGATGCTGGCCAAGCTGGTGGTCCATGGCGGCGACCGCGCGGCGGCGATCGAGGCGGGCCTCGCCGCCCTCGACCGGCTGGTGCTGCTCGGCGTCGGCACCAACCAGGACTACCTTTCCCGGCTGCTCGGCCATCCGGCCTTCCGGGCCGGCCGTCTGCACACCGGCTTCGTCGCCGAGCACGCGGGCGATCTCGCGGCGGTGCCGCCGGAGGCGGCGCTGCGCGACGCCGCGCTGGTCGCCGCCGCGCTCGGCTTCCGCGAATTCCGGGCGCTCGCCTTCGAGACGCCCGAGCCCTACGCCTCGATGGGCGGCTGGAGGAACTGATGGCGCTGGCCCTGCTGCTCGGCGCCGAGGCGGCCGGAATCGAGATCGTGCGCCGCCGGCCGCACCTGGTCGTGCGGATCGACGGCCGCGAGCACGAGGTCGTCGAGCGTGACGAGGCCGACGGCCGGACCCGGATCGAGCTCGACGGCCGGCCGCTCGCGCTGGCCTGCGCCGCCGACGGAAACACCCGCTTCCTGCGCCTGGGCGGCCGCAACCTGCGGGTCTCCCTGGTCGATCCGCGCGACGCGGCGGCGGCCGGCGAGGGTGGCGGCGACGAGATCCGCGCGCCGATGCCGGGCTCGGTCGTGACGCTGCACAAAGCCGAAGGCGAGGCGGTACTGCGCGGCGAGACGATCCTGACCATCGAGAGCATGAAGCTGCAGACCGCCCTGGTCTCGCCGCGCGACGGCGTCGTCGAGCTGCTGCTCAGGGGCGAGGGGCAGACCTTCGACAAGGACGAGGTGGTCGTGCGCCTGGCCTCACCCTCGGCACCGGGCCCGTCGGAACCGGCCCCTCCGGAACCGGCCACCGCGGAAGCCTCCCCGGCGGCCGATGCGAAAGGAGCCGCCTGATGCGCAGGCTGCGATCGGCGATCAGCACCGCCTCGGCCGAGTTCCAGCGCCACTACGCGCACAACCGCCGGCTCGCCGAGGAGCTGCGCGAGCGCCAGGAGAGGGCGCGGCACGCGCGGCCGCAGCGCGACCTGGACCGCCTGGAGCGCCAGGGCAAGATGCTGCCGCGTCAGCGCGTCGAGCGGCTGCTCGATCCGGGCACGCCCTTCCTGGAGTTCTCCTCGCTGGCCGCCAACATGGCCTACGACGGCGAATCGCCGGGGGCGAGCTGCATCACCGGCATCGGCATCGTCTCGGGCCGCGAGGTCGTGATCCACGCCGACGATTCCAGCGTCAAGGGCGGCGCCTGGTACCCGCTGACCATCAAGAAGATCGTGCGCTGCCTGGACATCGCGATCGAGAACCGCCTGCCGGTCGTGCACCTCTGCGATTCCGCCGGCGGCTTCCTGCAGCTGCAGTCGGAGGTCTTCCCGGACCGCTACATGGGCGGCCGGATCTTCCGCAACCAGTGCATCCTCTCGAAGCTCGGCGTGAAGCAGCTGGCCCTGGTCTTCGGCCACTGCACGGCCGGCGGCGCCTACATCCCGGGCCTGTCCGACTACAACGTCATCGTCCAGGGCACGGGCGCCGTCTTCCTGGGCGGGCCGCCGCTGGTCAAGGCGGCGACCGGCGAGGAGGTGACGGTCGAGGAGCTCGGCGGCGCCGCGATGCACACCAGCGTCAGCGGCACCTGCGACTACCCGGCCGGCAGCGAGGAGGAGGCGATCGCCATCGGCCGCGAGATCGTCGCCCAGTGGGACCGGCCGCGGAAGTGGGACTGTCAGCGCGAGGAGCCCGAGGAGCCCTACTACGACCCCGACGAGCTCTACGGCGTGCTGCCCGACGACATCAAGAAGCAGTTCGAGATGCGCGAGATCATCGCGCGCCTGGTCGACGGCAGCCGCTTCCACGAGTACCAGCCGAACTACGGCACGACCCTGGTCTGTGGCTTCGCCAACCTCTGGGGCTGGAAGGTCGGGATCCTGGCCAACAACGGCGTGCTGTTCAACGACTCCTCCCTGAAGGGCGCGCACTTCATGGAGCTGTGCAACCAGAACAACACGCCGCTGGTGTTCCTGCAGAACATCACCGGCTTCATGGTCGGCCGCGCCTACGAGCGCGCCGGCATCACCAAGGACGGCGCCAAGATGATCATGGCGCAGACCTGCTCGCGGGTGCCGAAGTTCACGGTGATGTGCAACGGCTCCTTCGGCGCCGGCAACTACGGCATGTGCGGCCGGGCCTTCGACGGCCGCCTGCTGTTCACCTGGCCGAACCACCAGATCGGCGTGATGGGCGGCGACCAGGCCGCCAACACCCTGGCCGAGGTCAAGCTGAAGCAGATGCAGCGCAACGGCGAGGCCGTCGACCAGGCGGTCATCGAGCGGCTGCGCGACGAGACCCGGGCCGCCTACCTGGAGCAGCTCTCGGCCTGGTACTCGACCTCGGAGATCTGGGACGACGGCATCATCGATCCCGTCGACACGCGCAACGCCCTGGGCATGGCGATCACCGCCTCGCTGAACGCGCCGCTCGGCGAGTCCGGCTACGGCATCTTCCGGTTCTGAGGACCGCGACCGTGACCGACCATCAAGCCCCCGGGCCGATCCGCTTCTACCTCGACTTCGCCTCGCCCTACGCCTATGCGGTGCACCGGGACCTGGAGGCCCTGGCCGAGCGCCACGGCCGGGCGCTGGAGTGGCGCCCGATCCTGGTCTGGGCGGTGCTCAAGGCGCTCGGCGTGCCGCCGCCGCTGGAGAGCGAGGCCAAGCGCCGCTACCTGCTCGCCGACATGGCCCGTTCCGCCGCCTTCCACGGCCTGCCCTACCGCGAGCCGGTCCGGCTGCCGCTCTCGACCCATCTGGCGGCCCGGATCTTCCACGCCTGCCACGAGGTCGATCCGGTGGCCGCGAAGGCCTTCGGGCGAAGCGTCTTCCGGGCCTTCTTCGCCGAGGGGCTCGACATCGCCGACGAGGCGGTGCTGCTCTCCCTGGCCGGCGAGCAGGGCCTGGCGCCCGACTTCGTCCGCGACGCCATGACCGGTGCCGAGGGCAAGGCGCGCCTGGCGCGCGCGGTCGAGGCGGCACTCGCCGACGGCGTCGTCGGCTCGCCCTTCGTGCTGCTCGACGGCGAGGGCTTCTTCGGCGCCGACCGCCTGCCGCAGATCGCCTGGCGGCTCGACAGGCCCCACCAACAGGAAAGGTCCGCTCCATGACCGAGGTCGTCTTC
The DNA here is from genome assembly GCF_900177295.1 of Tistlia consotensis USBA 355. Classification (GTDB taxonomy): domain Bacteria; phylum Pseudomonadota; class Alphaproteobacteria; order Kiloniellales; family DSM-21159; genus Tistlia; species Tistlia consotensis. The sequence goes on along the minus strand of NZ_FWZX01000003.1, from coordinate 261,762 downwards.
GTCAGCGCCGTGCGCAGCGCCATCGGCACCTTCGGCGGCGCGCTCGCCGGCGAGAGTCCCTGTTCGCTCGGCGCCGCCGTGGTCCGCGAGGCGCTGGCCCGCGCCGGCGTCGAGGGCGAACAGGTCGGCCACGTCGTCTTCGGCAACGTCATCCAGACCGAGCCGCGCGACGCCTACCTGGCCCGGGTCGCGGCGCTCGACGGCGGCGTCGCGAAGGCGGCGCCGGCCATGACCCTCAACCGCCTGTGCGGCAGCGGCGCCCAGGCGATCGTCTCGGCGGCCCAGTCGATCCTGCTCGGCGACGCCGAGGTCGCGGTCGCCGGCGGCGCCGAGGCGATGAGCCGGGCGCCGCACCTGCTGACGACCGGCCGCTTCGGCCAGCGCATGGGCGACACGGCCGCGGTCGACGCCCTGGTCGGCATCCTGACCGACCCCTTCGGCAACGGCATCATGGGCCTGACCGCCGAGCGGGTGGCCGACAAGTGGGGCATCGGCCGCGAGCGCCAGGACGCCTTCGCCCTGGAGAGCCAGCGCCGCGCCGCCCGGGCGATCGGCGAGGGGCGCTTCGAGTCGCAGATCCTGCCGCTCGAGGTCGGCCGCGGCAGCAGGGCGCGCAGTTTCGCCGTCGACGAGCATCCCAAGCCACAGACCACGGCCGAGGACCTCGCGAACCTGAAGCCGGCCTTCCGGCGCGACGGCGGCAGCGTCACCGCCGGCAACGCCTCGGGCATCAACGACGGTGCGGCGGCCCTGGTGCTGATGAGCGCCGAGGCGGCCGAGCGCGGCGGCCACCGGCCGCTCGGGCGCCTGGTCGGCTACGCCCACGCCGGCGTCGAGCCCGGCGAGATGGGCATCGGACCGGTGCCGGCGGTGCGCGGCCTGCTGGCCCGGACCGGCCTCGCCGTCGAGGATTTCGACCTGGTCGAATCGAACGAGGCCTTCGCCGCCCAGGCGCTCGCCGTCTCGGACGAGCTCGGCCTCGACCCCGAGCGGGTCAATCCGAACGGCGGCGCCATCGCCCTCGGCCACCCGGTCGGCGCGACCGGCGCGATCCTGACCGTCAAGGCGCTCTACGAGCTGGCCCGCAGCGGCGGCCGCAGGGCCCTGGTGACGCTGTGCATCGGCGGCGGCCAGGGTATCGCGCTCGCCCTCGAACGCCTCTAGGATCGCCGCCCGGAGGAGGATCCGATGACCGACAGGGACGACGAGCTGGAGGCGGCGCTGGCGCCGACAGCTTTCATCGACAGCGACAGCGAGGCGGTGCGCGCGCTGGTCGCGCGGGTGGCGCCGGAGGGCGACCCGAAGGAGCGGGCGATCCGGCTCTACTACGCGATCCGCGACGAGATCCGCTACGACCCCTACAGCATCGACGTCGCGCCCGACAGCTACCGCGCCTCGGTCTGCCTCGCGCGCGGCATCGGCTTCTGCATCAACAAGGCCGTGGTCCTTGCCGCCGCCGCCCGCGCGGTCGGCGTGCCGGCTCGGCTCGGCTTCGCCGACGTGCGCAACCACCTGGCGACGCCGCGGCTGCTCGAGCTGATCGAGACCGATCTCTTCTACTGGCACGGCTACACCAGCCTCCATCTCGACGGCCGCTGGGTGAAGGCGACGCCGGCCTTCAACCTGGCGCTCTGCGACCGCTTCGGCGTGCTGCCTCTGGAGTTCGACGGCGAGAGCGACTCGGTCTTCCATCCCTTCGACCGCTCCGGCCGGCAGCACATGGAGTACGTCGCCGAACGCGGCGAGTTCGACGACCTGCCTTTCGAGGCGATCGCCGCTTGCCTGAGGAGCAACTACCCGCGCCTGCTGGGGGACGCCGCCGGCGACTTCCACGCCGAGGCCGGCGGGCCGGGTCGGGAGAGCAGCCTGTGACCGAGTACCGCGAGATCCTGGTCGGGCGCGACCGCCCGCTCGCCCGCATCACCCTGAACCGGCCGGACAAGCTCAACGCCTTCACCCTGACGATGGCCGACGAGCTGCTCGCGGCCTTCGGCGAGGCGGAGGCCGACCCGGCGGTCCGGGCGGTGCTGCTCGGCGGGGCGGGGCGTGCCTTCGGCGCCGGCTTCGACCTCTCGGCCGTCGCCGCCATGGACCCGCCCGAGCTGGGGCCGGTGCTGGAGGACCACTTCAACCCGCTGATCCGGGCGATGCGCCGCTCGCGCCTGCCGATCGTCGCCAGCGTGCAGGGCGCCTGCGCCGGCGCCGCCGTCGGCCTGGCGCTGGCCTGCGACCTGGTGATCGCCGGCCGCTCGGCCTTCTTCTACGAGCCCTTCGTCGGCATCGCCCTGGTGCCCGACGCCGGCAACAGCCTGTTCCTGCCGCGGCTGGTCGGCCGCATCAGGGCGGCCGGCATGGCCCTGCTCGGCGAGCGCATCCCGGCAGAGGAGGCGGGCGCCTGGGGCCTCGTCTGGAAGGTCGTCGAGGACGCGGCGCTGGCCGGTGAGAGCGAGGCCGTGGCGAGCCGCCTGGCCGCCCAGCCGGCCGCCGCCGTCGCGGCGACCAAGCGCCTGCTGGGGGCGGCCGCCGAGGCCGGCCTCGACGCCCAGCTCGACCTGGAGCGCGACCTGCAGGACCAGGCCGGCCGCTCCGCCGACTGCCGGGCCGCCATCGAGCGCTTCCTGAAGCGCTGAACGCCGCCAGCGGGCGCGGGGCCGCGATCGCTCAGGCGATCGTCACGCCGCCGTCGGCGACGACGATCTGCCCGGTGATGAAGCTCGCCGCCGGCGAGGCCAGGAAGGCGACGACGCCGCCGATCTCCTCGGGCCGGCCGATCCGGCGCAGCGGCGTCGTGCGGGTGCGCTCGGACAGCCGGGCCTCGTCCTCCCAGAGCGCCCGGGCGAAATCGGTCTTCACTAGGCCCGGCGCGACGCAGTTGACGCGAACGTTCGCGGGCCCGTGCTCGACCGCGAGGTTGCGGGCCAGCGCGAAGTCGGCGGCCTTGGAGATCCCGTAGCCGCCGATCACCGGCGTGCCGCGCAGGCCGGCGATCGAGGAGACGATGACGATCGCGCCGCCGCCCTTCGCCTTCATGCCCGGCACGACGCGGTTGCAGAGCCAGAGGTTGCTCTTGACGTTCGAGGCCATGATCTTGTCGAAGGCCGCGTCGCCGAGCTCGGCGAGCGGACCGAAGACCGGATTGACCGCGGCGTTGCAGACCAGGATGTCCGGGGCGCCGAAGAGCTGCTCGGTCTGCGCGACCAGCGCCTCGACCTGGTCCTTGTGGGAGATGTTGCAGGGGATCACCGCCGCCTCGCCGCCGGCGGCCCGGATCGTCTCCGCGACCGCCTCGCAGGCCTCGGCCTTGCGGCTGGAGACCACGACCCGCGCGCCGAGCCCGGCCATGGTCTCGGCGATCGCCCGGCCGATGCCGCGGCTCGATCCGGTGACGACGGCGACCTGGCCGTCGAGCGAGAAGGGCGAGGCGGTCATCGGCGGGTCTCCTGATGGCTTGTCCTAAGGCGGCGGCGCCGGCGTCAGGCCTGTTCGCGCACGAGGCCGTCGAGGGCGGCGAGCCGCGCCAGGTGATGGCCGACGTCGCCGAGCAGCAGGTCCAGCATCGTGACCCGCTTGAAGTAGTGGCCGATGCGATGCTCCATCGTCATGCCGACGCCGCCGTGCAGCTGGATCGCCTCGCGGCCGATCGCCCTGGCCGACTTGCCGATCTGCACCTTGGCCGCCGAGACGGCGCGGGCGCGCTCCTGCGGATCCTCGTCGTCGGCCATCATGCCGGCGTAGAGCGCCATCGAGCGCGACTGCTCGAGCTCGACGAACATGTCGACCGCGCGATGCTGCAGCACCTGGAACGAGCCGATGGTCGTGCCGAACTGCTGGCGGGTCTTCAGATAGTCGAGCGTGATCGCGTTCATCTCGTCGAAGCAGCCGACGGCCTCGGCGCAGAGCGCGGCGACGGCCTCGTCGGCGACCCGCTCGACGACCGGCAAGGCGCCGCCGGGATCGCCGATCAGGGCCTCCCCGCCGACCCGGACGCCGTCGAGCACCAGCTCCGCCGCGCGCAGCCCGTCCTGGGTCGGGTAGCCCTGGCGCGTCAGGCCCGGCGCGTCGGCCCGGACCAGGAACAGGCCGATGCCCGCGCGGTCCCGGCGATCGCCCGCGGTCCGCGCCGTGACGATGACGGCGTCGGCGCTGTCGCCGTGCAGCACCAGGCCCTTGCGGCCGGAGATCCTCCAGCCGCCCTCGACCCTCTCGGCCCGGGTCTCGACGTCGAAGAGGTCGTAGCGCGACTGCGGCTCGGCATAGCCGAAAGCGAGGCGCAGGCGGCCCGCGGCGATCTCCGGCACAAGCCCGGCCTTCTGCCCGGCGTCGGCGGCGTGGCGCAGCAGGCCGCCGGCCAGCACGACGGTCGCCAGGTAGGGCTCGAGCACCAGCCCCCTGCCGAAGGCCTCCATGACGATCGCGGTCTCGACCGGGCCGCCGCCGAAGCCGCCGTCGGCTTCTGCGAAGGGCAGGCCGAGCAGGCCGAGCTCGGCGTAGCGTGCCCACATCGCCTCGCTGAAGCCGCCGGGACCGGCCTGGTACCTCCGGCGGTCGTCGAAGCCGTAGTGGTCGGCGACCAGCCGGTCGACGCTCTCCTTCAGGAGGCGCTGCTCGTCGGAAGGGTCGAAATCCATGGATGCTTCCTTCAGAGGCCGAGGATGGCCTTGGCGATGATGCTGCGCTGGATCTCGTTGGAGCCGCCGTAGATCGACACCTTGCGCAGGTTGAAGTAGCTGGGGGCGATCGTCGAGGCCCAGTCGGGTCCGATCGGCGGCTCGTTGCGGCCGTCGAGCTCCTCGCGCGGCTGGTAGGGCAGGGCGTAGGGGCCCACCACCTCCAACAGCAGCTCCGAGGTCGCCTGCTGGATCTCGCTGCCCTTGATCTTGAGGATCGAGCTCGCCGGATCCTGCTTGCCCGTCTCCCGCTTCGCCTCGTTGGCCAGGACGCGCAGCTGGGTCATCTCCAGCGCCTTCAGCTCGACCTCGACCGCGGCCAGCTTCTCGCGGAAGTCCTGCCGGTCGAGCAGCCGGACGCCGCCGACCGACTGCTGGGCGGCCAGGGCCTTGATGCGGCGGATCCGTTCCTTGGAGACGCCGACGCGGGCGATGGTGACGCGCTCGTTGCCGAGCAGGAACTTGGCGTAGTCCCAGCCCCGGTTCTCCTCGCCGACCCGGTTCTCGACAGGCACGCGCACCTCGTCGAGGAAGACCTCGTTGACCTCGTGGCCGCCGTCGATCGTCTGGATCGGCCGCACGGTGATGCCGGGCGACCTCATGTCGATCAGCAGGAACGAGATGCCGGCCTGCTTCTTCGCCGCCGGGTCGGTGCGGACCAGGCAGAAGATCCAGTCGGCGTGCTGCGCCAGCGTCGTCCAGGTCTTCTGGCCGTTGACCACGTAGAACTCGCCGTCGCGCACGGCCCTGGTCCGCAGCGAGGCGAGGTCGGAGCCGGCGCCGGGCTCGGAGAAGCCCTGGCACCACCAGTCGTCGAGCCTGACGATGCGCGGCAGGAAGCGCCGCTTCTGGGCCTCGCTGCCGAAGGTGTAGATCACCGGGCCGACCATGTTGACGCCGAAGGCGAGCGGCGCCGGGGCCGGGGTCTGGGCCAGCTCCTCGGTGAAGATGTACTGCTTGATCGGGCTCCAGCCGGTGCCGCCGTGCTCGACGGGCCAGTGCGGCACGGCCCAGCCCCTGTCGGCCAGGATGCGCGTCCAGCGCACCATGTCGTCCTTGCTCGGCGAGCCGCCGGCCACCAGCTTGTCGCGGATGCCCGCGGGCAGGGCGGTCCGGCAGAAGGCGCGGACCTCGTCGCGGAAGGCCAGTTCGTCGTCGGTGAAGCGCAGGTCCATGGCGAAGGTCCCTTCAGAAGATCTCGAGCAGGCCGGCGGCACCCATGCCGCCGCCGACGCACATCGTGACGACCGCGTGCCGGACGCCGCGGCGCCGGCCCTCGATCAGCGCGTGGCCGGCGAGCCGGGCGCCCGACATGCCGTAGGGGTGGCCGAGCGCGATCGCGCCGCCGTCGACGTTGAGCCTGGCCGGGTCGATGCCGAGCCGGTCGCGACAGTAGACGACCTGCACGGCGAAGGCCTCGTTGAGTTCCCACAGGCCGATGTCGTCGACCTTCAGGCCGTGCCGTTCGAGCAGGCGCGGCACGGCGAAGACCGGGCCGATGCCCATCTCGTCGGGCTCGGTGCCGGCGACGGCGAAGCCGCGCAGCGCGCCGAGCGGCTCGAGGCCGCGCTGCTCGGCCAGCCGGGCGTTCATCACGACGCAGGCCGCGGCCCCGTCGGAGAGCTGGCTGGCATTGCCGGCGGTGATCGTGCCGCCCTCGCCGCGCACCGGCTTGAGGCCGGCAAGGCCCTCGGCCGTGGTGTCGGGCCGCGGCCCCTCGTCGGCGGCGAGCGTGACCTCCCTGAGGGAGACCGTGCCGCTTTCCTTGTCGGTCACCGCCATGGTCGTCGTGATCGGGGCGATCTCGGCGTCGAAGCGGCCGGCGGTCCGGGCGGCCGCCGTGCGCTGCTGGCTTTCCAGGGCGTAGGCGTCCTGGACCTCGCGGCCGATGGCGTAGCGCCGGGAGACGACCTCGGCGGTGTCGATCATCGGCAGGTAGATGTCGGGCTTCGTCTCCAGCAGCGCCTCGTCCTGGCGCCGGTAGAGGTTCATGTGGTCGTTCTGCACCAGGCTGATCGATTCCAGCCCGCCGGCGACCGCGACCGGCACGCCGTCGCAGCGGATCGCGCGCGAGGCGACGGCGATCGCCTGCAGGCCCGAGGAGCACTGCCGGTCGATCGTCGTGCCGGCGACCATGACCGGCAGGCCGGCGCGGACCAGGGCCTGGCGGGCGACGTTGTGGCCGGTCGTGCCCTGCTGCAGGGCGCAGCCCATGACCACATCCTCGACCTCGTCGGGCTCGATGCCGGCGCGCGCGACCGCGTGGCGGATCGCGTGGGCGGCGAGCGTCGCCCCGGCCGTGTTGTTCAGGCCGCCGCGATAGGCCTTGCCGATCGGCGTTCGTGCGGTCGAGACGATGACTGCGTCGTCCATGCCCGTTCCTTTCCCAGGGATCTCCGCCGGAGCCGCGCTCAGGCGGCCGGTCCGGCTGCTTCGGTCGGCCCGGCGTGCGTCAGCCGCTCCTCCTCGCGCAGGGCCCGGCGCGACAGCTTGCCGACGGCGGTCCGCGGCAGGGTCTCGCGGAACTCCAGCGCCCGCGGTATCTCGTGCCGGCCGAGCTTGTCGGCGAGGAAGGCCTGCAGCGCCTCCAGGGTGAAGGGCTCGCCCGCCGGCTTCAGCGTCACGAAGGCCTTGGCGGCCTCGCCGCGGTAGGGGTCGGGAATGCCGACGACGATGCACTCCTGGACGGCCGGATGCTCGTAGATCGCCTGCTCGACCATCTGCGGATAGACGTTGAAGCCGCCGGAGATGATCAGGTCCTTCTTGCGGTCGACCAGGTAGAAGAAGCCGTCCTCGGCCATGTAGCCGACATCGCCGGTCAGCAGGTAGCCGCCGGCGAAGGTCGCGGCCGTCTCCTCCGGGCGGTTCCAGTAGCCGGCCGTCACGTTCGGCCCGCGCACGGCCAGCTCGCCGACCTCGCCGGGCGGCAGGGCGCGCGCCGGCTCGTCGAGGGCGACGACCCGGACCTCGACGCCGGGCAGCGGGATGCCGATCGACCCCGGCCTGGGCTCGCCGAAGGGCAGCAGGTTGGTGCCGGCCGGGGCGGTCTCGGTCAGGCCCCAGCCGCCGGCGAGCCGGCGTCCCGTGGCTTCCTCGAAGCGCCGGCCGACCTCGACCGGCAGGGGGGCCCCGCCGGACGAGCAGCGGTCGAGCGACGAGAGGTCCCGCTTGCCGAGGTCGGGATGGTTGAGCAGGGCGATCCACATCGTCGGCACGCCGGGGAAGGCCGTCGCCCGCTTCTGCTCGACGTCCTGCAGCACCTGCCCGGCATCGAAGCGCAGGTGCAGGATGATCTCGGAGTGCCGGCGCACGCCGCGCAGCAGGATCGTCGTCAGGGCGTAGATGTGGAACAGCGGCAGGGCGCAGATGACGCGCTCCCAGCCGCGGTTCTCGGGATAGAGCGCCTTGAACCAGGCGTCGTAGATCGAGACCGCCGCGGTCAGGTTGGCATGGCTGAGGATCGCCGCCTTCGGCAGGCCGGTCGTTCCGCCGGTGTACTGCAGCAGGGCGGTGTCCGCCGGGTCGATCTGCGGCCAGTTCGCAGGCGGCTCGCAGGTCTCGGCCAGGCGGTCGAGGGGGATGACCTCCGGGCGCGCGGGGATCGCCTCGCGCTCCGGCGCCGGCTCGCCGAAGGCCGCGTCGTCGCCGACGATCACGCGGTCGACGAGCCCCGCCTCGAGCAGCTTGACGGCACCGGCGAGCAGGCCGCCGAGGTTCGTGGTGATCACCGTGCGCGCGCCGGAATCGCGGAGCTTGTAGGCCAGCTCGCGCGGCGCATCGAGCGGCGAGAGATGGGTCAGGCGGGCGCCGGTCCTGAGCCCGCCGAAGAAGGCGACGGGATGGCAGGGGCTGTTCGGCAGGTAGAGCGCGATGCACTGCTCCCGGTCCAGCCCCTCGGCCAGCAGTCCCGCCGCCAGGCGGTCGGCCCGCTGCTTCAGCTCCGCGTAGGAGCAGCGCCAGCTCCGGAAGTACAGCGCCGTGCGCGCGCCGGCCTCCCGCGCCGCCTCGTCCAGCAGCGCCGTGACCAGCCCGGTCGCAATCGGGTGGTCCCAGGAGAGGCCGGGCGGGTAGGCCTTCTCCCAGACGAAGGGGCGGGCGCTCATGCGCCGGCCCCTGCCTTCCGGCCGAGCGCGGCGAAGCTTCCGCCGTCGGCGGCGAGCCGCCGGAGCAGCGGGGCGGCTGCGAAGAGCTCCCTGCCGGTCTTGCCGTGCCAGTCGTCGAGCCGCTCGACGATCGTCGCCAGCCCGACGTGGTCGGCCCAGAACATCGGCCCGCCCTTGCCCACGGGGAAGCCGTAGCCGTCGACCCAGGCGACGTCGATGTCGGAGGGCCGTGCCGCGATGCCTTCCTCCAGGATGCGCGCGCCCTCGTTGATCATGGGATAGAGGGTGCGCTCGACGATCTCCTCGGCGGCGATCGGGCGGCGCTCGATGCCGCGCTCGCGCGCCTTGCCGGCGATCAGCGCCTCGACCCAGGGATCGGGCTCGGGCCGGCGCGAGCCGGCCTCGTAGCGGTAGAAGCCCTCGCCGGTCTTCTGGCCGAAGCGGCCGGCCTCGCAGAGCGCGTCGGCGATCACGGCCGTCCGGCCGAGCGACTTGCGGTTCCGCCAGCCGACGTCGAGGCCGGCGAGATCGCCCATCGCGAAGGGCCCCATCGGAAAGCCGAAGTCGGTGAAGGCCCTGTCGACCTCCTGCGGCAGGGCGCCTTCGAGCAGCAGGGCCTCGTTCTCGGCCGAGCGGGCCGCCAGCATGCGGTTGCCGACGAAGCCGTGGCAGACGCCAACCACCACCGGCACCTTGCCGATCCGCTTGGCGAGGCCGAGCAGCGTCGCCAGCACGTCGGGCGCCGTCCGCCTGCCGCGCACGATCTCGAGCAGCTTCATGACGTTGGCCGGCGAGAAGAAGTGCGTGCCGACCACGTCGGCCGGGCGGCCGGTCGCGTCGGCGATCGCGTCGATGTCGAGGTAGGAGGTGTTGGAGGCGAGGATCGCGCCCGGCCTGGCGATCCGGTCGAGCCTGCCGAAGACCTCCTTCTTGACCGCCATCTCCTCGAACACGGCCTCGATCACGAGATCGGCCACGGCCAGGTCCTCGTAGCGCGTCGAGCCCGTGATCAGGGCCAGGCGCCGGTCGCGCTCCTGCTCGCCGAGCGATCCGCGGGCGACCGACAGGTCGTAGTTCTTGCGGATCACCCCGAGGCCGCGCTCGAGCGCTTCCCTGTTCATCTCGACCAGCGTCACCGGGATGCCGGCGTTGGCGAAGGTCATGGCGATGCCGCCGCCCATGGTCCCGGCGCCGACGACGCCGACCCGGGCGACCGGCCGGGGCGTCACCTCCCGGCCGACGCCGGCGACCTTCGTCGCCTCGCGCTCGGCGAAGAAGAGGTGGCGCTGCGCCTTCGACTGGAAGCCATCCAGCAGCTCGGTGAAGAGCGCCCGCTCGCGGCTCAGCGCCTCGTCGAAGGGCGTGTCCAGGGCCATGCGCACGGCCCTGACGCAGGCGAGCGGCGCCTCCAGGCCGCGCGTCCGCTGGGTCAGCTGCTTCGCCTTCGCCTCGAAGGCGGAGGGATCCCTGCGCGTCGCGGCGAGCCGGTCCTCCCGGTCGCGCACCGGCACCGGGGTCTGCCGGCTTTCGACGAGGGCGCGCGCGTGGGCCGTCGCCCCGGCCACAAGGTCGTCCTCGACGATGCCGTCGACGAGACCCAGGGTGGCGGCCTTGGCGGCGGCGATCGGCGTTCCGGTCACGATCATCTCGACCGCCGCCTCCGGCCCGACGACGCGCGGCAGCCGCTGGGTGCCGCCGGCGCCGGGCAGCAGGCCGAGCTTGACCTCGGGCAGGCCGAGCCGCGCGTCGGGCGCGGCGACGCGGGCGTGGCAGGCCAGAGCGAGCTCGAGGCCGCCGCCGAGCGCGACGCCCCGGATCGCCGCGACGACCGGCTTCGCCAGGCTCTCGCAGTGGCGGATGACGGCACTCAGCCCGGGCTCGCGGGGCGGCTTGCCGAACTCGGTGATGTCGGCGCCGCCGCTGAAAGTCCGCCCGGCGCCGGTCAGCACGACGGCCTTTACCGCGGGGTCGGCGGCCGCCCGCTCGAGCGCCGCGACGATCCCGCTCCGGACCGCGTATCCGAGGGCGTTGACCGGCGGATTGGCGATGGTGACGACGGCCACGTCGCCATCGGTCGAGTAGCCCACGGCGTCGTTCCTATCGTCGACTTCCTGTTCCAAGAGAACCTCCCAGTTCCGCAATGCGAAATTCAGTTTTATTATTTGACCATACTTCTGGGATGTGATGCAGTTCTTGTCAACACAGGGAGGAACTGCCGAATGGCAGGGCGAGAACGCGGGCCAGGCCACGGCCGAACCGCGAAGGCCGCGCACAATCGCGTGGAGGGCGACCGGAAGTTCGTGACCGCGCTGGCGCGCGGCCTGGACGTCCTGCGCGCCTTCCAGCCGCACGAGGGCCTGCTCGGGAACCAGGAGATCGCCGAGCGGACCGGCCTGCCCAAGCCGACGGTCAGCCGCCTGACCTATACGCTCTGCACGCTGGGCTACCTGACCCACGTGACCCGGCTCGGCAAGTATCAGCTCGCGCCGGGGGCGATCACCCTCGGCTACGCCGCCCTCGCCAACCTCGGCGTGCGCCATGCCGCGCACGGTTTCATGGAGCAGGCCGCGGAGGCGCTGTCGGCGCAGGTCGGGCTCGGCGTGCTCTACCGCAACAGCGCGCTCTACGTCGACGTCTCGCGCGGCTCGGCGACCTACAGAATCCAGCTCGACATCGGTTCGCGCATCCCGCTGGCGGCGACCGCCATGGGCCGCGCCCTGCTGGTCGCCATGCCCGAGGCCCAGCGCGAGGCCCGCTACGCCGGCTTCGCCGAGCGGCATCCCGCGGAGTGGCCGGTGCTGCACGAGGCGCTCGAGGCGGCGGTGGAGGAGTACCGGGAGTACGGCTTCGTCACCTCGACCGGCGAGTGGCGCGGCGACGTCCATGCCGTCGGGGTGCCCCTGGTCGCGGCCGACGGCTCGGGTCTCTTCGCCTTCAACTGCGGCGGTCCGCCGCATCAGTTCCCGCCCGAGCGGCTGCGCGACGAGATCGGACCCGCCATCGCGGCCCTCGCCCGGCAGGTCGAGGACCTGCTGAGCGGCCGGCGGCTGCCCGGCACCAGCGGCGACTGGCTGGCGGTCGCGCAGGCCCGCGGCGGCGGCAAGACGGGGGGGCGGCCCCCGGCCCGGAAAGCCGGATGAGCGGGGCCGGGCGCAGCGCGCCGACGCCCCAGCTCGTCGTCGACGGCCTGGTCGTGCGCTTCGGCGGCATCGTCGCGCTCGACGGCATCCGCTTCGATCTTCGGCACCGCGAGATCCTGGGCCTGATCGGGCCGAACGGTGCCGGCAAGACGACCCTGTTCAACTGCCTGAGCCGACTCTATACGCCGGTCTCCGGCGACCTGCGCTACGAGGGCCGGTCGATCCTGCGGCGCGCGCCCCACCACATGCCGGCGATCGGCATCGGGCGGACCTTCCAGAATCTCGCGCTGTTCGACCGGCTGACCGTGCGCGACAACATCCGCGTCGGCGCCCACGCCAGGAGCCGCAGCGACCTCCTCTCCGACGCCCTGGCGCTGCCCTGGGTGCGCCGTCAGGAGAGACGGATCGACGGGATCGCCGAGGAGCTGCTCGACTACCTGGAGCTCGGCGCGGTCGCCGACCTGCCGATCGCCGGCCTGCCCTTCGGCACGCGCAAGCGCGTCGAGCTGGCCCGGGCGCTCGCCTCGCAGCCGGGCCTGCTGCTGCTCGACGAGCCGGCCGGCGGCCTCAACCACGACGAGGTCGCCGAGCTCGGCATGCTGATCCGGCGCCTGCGCGACGAGCGCGGCGTCACCGTGCTGTTGGTCGAGCATCACATGGGGCTGGTGATGTCCGTCTCCGACCGGGTCGTGGTGCTCAACTTCGGCCGCAAGATCGCCGAGGGCTCGCCTGCCGAGGTCCAGCAGGACCCGGCCGTGGTCGACGCCTATCTCGGGGGGACGAGGCATTGAGTCCGCTGCTCCAGGTCTCCGACCTGCACGCCTCCTACGGCGACTTCCGGGTGCTGCACGGTCTCGACTTCGCGGTCGGGCAGGGCGGGGTCACCACGCTGCTCGGCGCCAACGGGGCCGGCAAGACGACGACGCTCCGGGCGCTCTGCGGCATGATCCGGCATTCGGGCCGCATCGTCTTCGAGGGTGCCGACATCGCCGGGCGCCCGACCGAGGAGATCGTCCGCCTCGGCATCGCCCACGTGCCCGAGGGGCGCGGCACCTTCACCGGGCTGACGGCCGAGGAGAACCTGCTCTGCGGCGCGATGGCGCGCTCCGACCGCGGCGCGATCGCCGCCGACGTCGAGCGCGTCTACGGCTGGTTCCCGCGGCTCAAGGAACGCCGGCGCCAGCAGGCGGGCACGCTGTCCGGCGGCGAGCAGCAGATGCTGGCGATCGGCCGGGCGCTGATGCTGCGCCCCAAGCTGATGCTGCTCGACGAGCCCTCCTTCGGCCTCGCGCCGCTGATCGTCGCCGAGCTGTTCGAGATCCTGCGCAAGGTCGGCGAGGAGGAGGGGGTGGCCCTGCTGATCGTCGAGCAGAACGCCGCTCTCGCCCTCGAGCTGGCCGACCGGGCCTATCTCATCGAGACCGGCTGCATGGTCATGTCCGGCAGCGCCGCCGAGATCCGCGACGACGAGTCGGTGCGCGCCGCCTACCTGGGCTACTGAGGAGGGTCGAGCCGCCGTGGAGCTTCTGATCCAGCAGCTCGTGACCGGGATCGCGACGGGCGGCATCTACGCCTGCATGGCGCTCGCCGTGGTCATGATCTACCAGGCGATCCATCACCTGAACTTCTCCCAGGGCGAGATGGCGATGTTCTCGACCTTCGTCGCCTGGCAGCTGCTGCAGTGGGGGCTGCCCTACTGGGCCGTCCTGCCGCTGACCGTCGCGGTCTCCTTCGCCGGCGGCATGGCCATCGAGCGCCTGGTCATCCGGCCGCTCGGCCAGGCCCCGATCCTCAGTCACATCGCGGTCTTCATCGGCCTCTTCGCCGTCATCAACAGCCTGGCCGGCTTCATCTGGGACTTCACGATCAAGCCCTTCCCGAGCCCCTTCGGCGAAGGCTCCCAGCTCGGCGGCCTGATCAGCAACCACCAGATCGGCATGATCGGCGTGACCCTGGTCGTGCTGCTGTTCCTCTATCTCTTCTTCCGCTACACCCGGATCGGCCTCGCGATGCGCGCGGCGGCGGAGAATCCCGCCTCGGCGCGCCTCGTCGGCATCCGCGTCGGCCGGACCGTGGCGCTCGGCTGGGGCATGGCCGCCGCGATCGGCTCGATCGCCGGGATCCTGATCGCGCCGCTCGTCTTCCTCGAGCCCAACATGATGCTGTCGATCCTGCTCTACGGCTTCGCCGGGGCGGTGCTCGGCGGCCTCTCGAGCCCGGCCGGGGCGGTGTTCGGCGGCTTCGCGATCGGCGTCATCGAGAACCTCGCCGGCACCTACATCCCGGTCGTCGGCGACGAGCTGAAGCTGCCGATCGCGCTGCTGCTGATCGTCACGGTCCTGGTCTTCAAGCCGACCGGCCTGTTCGGCCGGCCGGTCGTGCAGAGGGTCTGATCCCGTGACGCTCGACACCGCCGCCTCGCGCGCCGGCGATGCCCGGACGGGACAGGATCCCGACGCCGCCGCGCTCCGCCCCGCGGCCGGCCGCTCCTGGGGGCTCGCTGTGGCCCTGGTCGTGCTGGCGGCGGCGCTGGCCGCGCCCTTCGCGGCCGGCAGCTTCCTGGTGTTCCAGCTGACCATGATGCTGGTCTACGCCATCGCCATCCTGGGCCTGAACATCCTGACCGGCATCAACGGCCAGTTCTCGCTCGGCCACGGCGCCTTCTACGCGGTCGGTGCCTACACGGCCGCGATCATGATGGACCACTTCGGCATCGGCTATCTCTGGACGCTGCCGGCGGCCGGCGTGGTCTGCTTCCTGGCCGGCTTCCTGTTCGGCTGGCCGGCGCTGCGCCTCGAGGGCGTCTACCTGGCGCTCGCCACCTTCGCGCTGGCCGTGGTCACGCCGCAGCTCTTCAAGCTCTCGCCCTTCGAGCCCTGGACGAACGGCGTCATGGGCATCGTCATCGACAAGCCGGGGCCGCCCTTCGGGCTGCCGCTCAGCGCCGACCAGTGGCTCTACCTGCTGACCCTGGGCGTCGCGCTCGGCGCCTGGCTCTGCGCGCGCAACCTGGTGGCCAGCCGCGGCGGCCGCGCGCTGATGGCGATCCGCGACAATCCGATCGCCGCGCGCTCGATGGGCGTCAACACGGCGCTCTACAAGTCGCTCGCCCTCGGCGTCAGCGCGCTCTACACCGGCGTCGCCGGGGCGCTCGGCGCCATCGTGGTGCAGTTCGTCGCGCCCGATTCCTTCACCTTCGCCCTGTCGATCGCCTTCTTCGTCGGTCTGGTCGTCGGCGGCGTCGGCTGGCTGCCGGGCGCACTGCTGGGCGGCGCCTTCGTGATGTTCGTGCCGAACATCGCGGAGAGCCTGTCGAAGGGCCTCTCGGGCGCCGCCTACGGGGCCATCCTGATCCTGCTCATCTACGTCATGCCGACGGGCCTCGGCGGGCTGCTGCACGCGGCCGGCCGGCGGCTCTCGGGAAGAAAGCACCGGGTCCACGAAGATCCGGCGCGCGTTTCAGAAACGGGAGGAGAAGCCATGACCAAGAGACGTTCGATCCTGAAGGGTGTTGCCGGCGCGGGGCTGCTGCTCGGCGTGGGCCTGGTCCTGCCGGGGGCGGCCTGCGCGGCCGGGATGTACGACCCGGGCGCCTCGGACAGCGAGATCAAGATCGGCAACATCAATCCCTACAGCGGCCCGGCCTCGGCCTACTCGTCGATCGCCAAGACGATTGCCGCCTACTTCGACAAGGTCAACGCCGAGGGCGGCATCAACGGCCGCAAGATCACCTTCGTCTCCTACGACGACGGCTACTCGCCGCCGAAGGCCGTCGAGCAGGCGCGCAAGCTGGTCGAAAGCGACCAGGTGCTGCTGATCTTCCAGTCGCTCGGCACGCCGTCCAACTCGGCGATCGAGAAGTACATGAACATCAAGAAGGTGCCGCAGCTGTTCGTTGCGACCGGCGCGACCAAGTTCGGCGACCCGGAGAAGTTCCCCTGGACCATGGGCTGGCAGCCCAACTACCAGAGCGAGGGCATCATCTACGGCCGCTGGATCCTGGCCAACGTCCCCGATGCCAAGATCGGCGTCCTGTACCAGAACGACGACTTCGGCAAGGACGGGCTGAGCGGTCTGAAGCAGGGGCTCGGCGACAAGGCGTCGATGATCGTCGCCGAGGCGCCCTACGAGGTCTCCGAGCCGACGGTCGACTCGCAGATCGTCAGGCTGAAGGCCTCCGGCGCCAACGTCTTCGTCAACATCGCGACGCCGAAGTTCGCCGCCCAGGCGATCAAGAAGGTCAAGGAGATCGGCTGGGACGCCACCGAGATCCTGACCAACGTCTCGAACTCGGTCGGCGCGGTCCTCAAGCCGGCGGGCCTGGACAATGCGAAGGGCATCGTCTCGACCGCCTATCTCAAGGACATGCAGGACCCGCAATGGGCCGACGACCAGGGCCGCAGGGACTGGCTCGCCTTCATGGACAAGTACTATCCGGCGGGCGACAAGACCTCGACCTTCACGGCCTACGGCTACACGGTCGCCCAGGCCATGGTCCACGTCCTGAAGCAGTGCGGTGACGACCTGACCCGCGCGAACGTCATGAAGCAGGCCGCCAGCATGAAGGACGTGCCGCTGCCGCTGCTGCTGCCCGGCATCACCATGACCACCAGCGCGACCGACTACTTCCCGCTCCAGAAGATGCAGATGATGAAGTTCAACGGCGAGCGCTGGGTGAACTTCGGCGATGTGATCTCCGGCGCCGTCGGCGAGTGACGCCGACCCCTCCTGCGCGTCCCGTCGGGCGGAATCGGCCGGCGGGCCGATCGGCGGAAGGGCCGCTCGACGGGACGACGCGGCGGCGGAAGGCTCAGCGGTGCCGGTCGGGCGCGGGCCAGGGGGAGTCGTCGAAGCCCTCGAAGGGGGTTATCGGACAGTCCGGCAGGATCATCTCGGCGGTCTCGTCCATCGCCAGCTCGATGTGGGCCGAGACGACGTGGCTGAGGCGTGGGCCGTCGGCGCAGGGCAGGTCCAGGCCCAGGACCTTGATGTGCGAGCGCCGGTGCTGGCTGAGATAGCCCGAGGCGACGCCGATGAAGGGCGTGCGGTCCATGGTCTCGAAGTACTTGAGCTCGCCATCCTGCCAGAGGGCGGGGGTCGATGGATTCCTCGCCCAGCGTCTTGTTCGTGTAGTCGACGCCCCACCACTGGACGAGCTGCGTGCCCCAGAGCGTGAAGCGGATGTTGAAGGGCTGCCGCTCGATGCGGGCGATGAAGATCCGCCCGAACCAGCCGGCGAAGTCCTCGAAGGTGAGGTCGGAGCGTCGAGGAAGCCGCGCGCCCGTCGCGATCCGCCCGCGCCAGTTGGCGACCAGGCCCGCGAAGGGCCCGAGCCGCCAGACCTCGGTGTCCAGGGGGCAGCCGCCGTAGCGCCAGTCGAGCGGAGTCGCCGCATCGCGCCGCGTGGTGCGGATATCCCTCGGGATGGCCCAGAGCATGCGCCGACTCTAGCCAAAGGCGCCGTCGAGCGAAATCGGGGAGTGGTTTTGCGCCGCTCGGCGGCGGCGGCCGGTCCCGCGACTGCCGCGACGAGACGACGGCGCGCGGCTTCGGCTCAGGCGACCTGGCGCTTGACCAGCTCTGCGAAGGTGCCCTGCCTGGCCATCAGCTCCTCGTAGGAGCCGGATTCCACGACCCGGCCGCCGTCGATCACGAAGATGCGGTCGGCGCGGCGGATCGTGCTCAGCCGGTGCGCGATGGCGATGCGCGTGCAGGGCAGCTCGTCGACGCCGCGGCTGACGATCGCCTGGGTCTCGTTGTCGAGCGCGCTGGTCGCCTCGTCGAAGATCAGGATGCGCGGGTTGCGCACCAGGGCGCGGGCGATCATCAGGCGCTGGCGCTGGCCGCCCGAGACCGTGGTCGCCGCGTCGGTCAGGTAGGTGTCCATGCCCATCGGCATCGACTTCACGTCCTCGTCGAAGCCGGCGCGCCGGGCCGCGTCCCAGGCCTCCTCGCGGGTCGCGTCGGAGCCGGCGGCGATGTTGTCGAAGATCGTCCCGCTCAGCAGCTTGGCGTCCTGCAGCACGACGCCCAGGTTCTGCCGGACCAGGCGGCTGTTCAGCGTGGCGAGGTCGACGCCGTCGATCAGCACCGAGCCGGCGTCGGGCCGCTCGAAGCCGAGCAGCAGGCGGATCACCGTCGACTTGCCGCTGCCGGACGGGCCGACGAAGGCGACGAACTCGCCGGGCTCGATCGAGAGCGACAGGTCGTTGAGCACCGGCGGCGAGCCGGCGCCGTAGCCGAAGCGGATGCTGCGCAGCTCGACGGCGCCCTTGATCTCGCCGGGATCCTTCTTGCCGCTGTCGTTCTCCTCCTCGGCCTGGAGGATCGGCGTGATGCGCTCCAGCAGCGGGCCGACCAGGGTCAGCTGCACGGCGACGCCGACCAGGCCGATGATCGCGGTGGTGAACTGCACGTAGGCGGTGATGAAGGCGCTGAAGTCGCCGGGCGACATGATGTTGGAGAAGGCGGCGGCCTCGATGGTCTGCCAGTCGCGCGGGAAGGTGAAGAAGGCGTCGAGCTGGCCGGACTGCCAGCCGATGACCAGCAGCACGATGACCACGGCAAGGAAGGGGAAGACGCCGGCCATCACCTTGGACAGGTTGGTCCAGCCGTTCTGCCGGTTGGTCAGGCGGGCATAGGTCAGGTAGTCGTGCTCCCAGAGCCCGAACGCCGTGGCCTCGCTGCCGGTGACCCGCAGCTTCTCGATGGCGCCGAGCAGCTGGAACAGCAGGCCCTGGACCTTGCCGTCGAGGAAGATGCGCTTGCGGTTGAGCCCGACGATGGTGCGGCCGATCAGGTAGCCGCTGAAGGCATAGAGCAGGCTGACCACGCCGACCAGCAGGCCGAGCAGCCAGTCGTAGGCGATCATCAGGCCGAGGCTGAACAGCCCCATGATGCCGGAGATCGAGGAGTTGATGACCGAGCCGGTGATCAGCTGGCGGATCTGGCTGATCGACTGCGCCCGGTTCGCCAGATCGCCGACCGAGTACTGGCGGAAGAAGGGCGCGCGCAGCTTGAGCAGGCGGTCCCAGACCGCCGCCTCGACGCGCTGGTCGAGGCGTCCCTCGATGCGCAGCATGGCGATCGACTGGACGAAGTTGAAGGCCGCCGCGCCGAGCAGCGAGGCGAGCACCACGAGGCCGAGCACCAGCAGCTGCCCGCGCTCGGCGCTCGGGATGATCGTGCTGACGATGTAGCCGGTCGCGATCGGCGTGACGATCGAGGCGATGCCGGCCAGCAGCACCATGGCGACGATCATGACGAAGTCGCGGGCGTTGCCGGGCACGCTGTAGGACAGCAGGCCGCGGCCGTCGATCCTGCCCTCGGGCAGCGGCTTGTAGAGCAGGTAGACGACCGGCGCGATCTGGCGGGCGATCGCCGGCGTCACCAGGGTGTCGATGCCCGCGGTCGGGTCGACCAGCCGGTAGCGGCCCATGTCGTTCGGCAGCAGCGCGCAGGGCCGGTTCGAGGGACCGTAGTGCGCGACCAGCGGGCCGTAGTCGTCGCGCTGCCAGTCGTCGGGCATGGCGACGCGCCGGCACTGCACCGCCGAGCGGGCGCAGAGGTAGAGCACCGGATCCTGGTCCTTCGGGACCGCCGACAGGCCGCCGCGCGGCGGCACCAGGGTGACGCCGAGGTCGCCCGCGGCGGCCTCCAGCACGGCGATCAGCGGATCCGTGGCGGTGACGCCGGTCGTCGGCCGGCGCTGCTCGATGATCGCCGCCAGGCTCTGCGCGCCGGCCGAGAGATGCCGGGCCTGCTCGCTGTCGCGCCGCGCCAGCCGCGCCACCGCGGCCTGCTCGTCGCGCCCGCTCTGCTCGGCGAAGAGCGCCAGCGTCAGCCCGGCATAGGCGGCGAGGTCGGCCGCCGCCGAGCCCTGCTTCAGCCAGTCGCCGGTGGTGCGGCTCTCGAGGCGGGCCGCCGTGCCCAGGGTCAGCCAGCCGCCGTTGGCCAGCGGCAGGTGCCGGCCGGTCCAGGCGCGCTTGCCGAGCGGCCCGCCGCCGGCGAAGTCGGCGTCGCCCGGCGGGGCCGCGACCCAGGCCGTCTCGTCGCCGGTGACGAAGGCGGCCGCGGCCTTGCCGTCGGTCGTCTCCCCGGCCTTCAGCACGGCCGCGTCGCGCGGCGGCGCCGGCAGCGCGAGCGCGACGGTCAGCGCGTCGACCCAGCCCTCGATCAGGCCGGGAACCTGCCCGGCCGCCGGGCCCTCGACGGTCAGCAGCGCGGCCAGCGTGCCCGCGGCGACCTTGCCGTCGCTGGTCGGCACGGCGTGGAGGCTGCCGCCGTCGCGCGGTGCCGGCAGCCCGACGATCAGCCCGCCGGCCTCGATCCGGGCCAGGTGGCGGCGTGCCCCGGGCCGGCCGCCGGCGAGCGGCGAGGCGAGGAACAGGTCGACCGCCCCGTCGGTCACCAGCCAGGCGCGGCTCTCGCCGACCGGCTCGAAGGGGGCGTCGCGGCCGAGCCGCTCGGTCGTCGCCGGGGTGAAGCCGACGGCCTGGGCGAGCCCGGCGGCCGGGCTGGCCTGCGCGCTCGTTCCGCCGGCCGCTCCGGCCCCGGCGGGCAGCTGGTCTTGGCTCGCCGCGTCGCTCATGCCATCGCCACCAGTTCGGCGTAACGGCCCTTGCGGGCGATCAGTTCGTCGTGCCGGCCGCGCTCGATCACCCGGCCGCGATCGAGCACGATGATCTCGTCCGCGTCGCGGATCGTGCTGAGCCGGTGGGCGATGATCACGCAGGTGCAGCCGCGCCGCCGCAGGTTGTCGTCGATCTGCCGCTCGGTCTCGGCGTCGAGGGCGGCGGTCGCCTCGTCGAGCACGACGAGGCGCGGCTCGCGCACCAGGGCACGGGCGATCTCGATGCGCTGGCGCTGGCCGCCGGAGAAGTTGACGCCGCCCTCGGCGACCTGGGAATCGTAGGCGCCGATCCGCGCCGAGACGATGTCGTCGATGCAGGCGTCGCCGGCCGCCCGCCGCACCGCCTCGATCGGGATCGAGCTGTCCCACATGGTGATGTTCTCGCGCACCGTGCCGTTGAACAGGAAGATGTCCTGGTCGACGTAGCCGATCGAGCCGAGGAACAGGGCGCGGGGGATGCGGTCGATCGGCAGGCCGTCGAACAGCACCTGGCCCTCGGTCGGCCGGTACAGCCCGACGATCAGCTTGCCCAGGGTCGACTTGCCGCTGCCCGAGCCGCCGACCAGGGCGACGCGCGCGCCCGGCTCGAGCTCGAGGTCGAAGTGCTGGATCAGCGGCTCGTTGACCGGGCTGTAGGAGAAGCCGACGTCCTTGAGGCTGAGCGCGCCCGACAGCCGGAGCGACGGCGAGCCGTCGCCGAGCCGCGGCTCCGGCGCAGCGGTCGCTGCCCCGGTGACCGCCCGCCCGGCCAGCAGCGGGTCGCCGGGATAGGCGAGCACGTCGTCGATCCGGCGCAGGTTGCTCTGCAGCAGCTGCAGGCTCTGGGTCACGGTGACCAGCTGCTGCATCGGCTGCGAGAAGCGCTTGAGCAGCCACTGGAAGGCGATCAGGTCGCCGACGGACATCGCGCCGCGGATCACCAGGATGGCGCCGAAGCCGAGCATGCTGGCGATGGTCAGGGCGTTCAGCACGGCCGGCACGGCATCGAGCGTCAGCGAGATCCGGCCGACCTCCTGCCGGGCGTCGACGACCTCGCTGTTGGTCTGCGCCCAGCTGCGGAAGAAGTAGGGCTCCGTGCCCATCGCCTTCAGCGTCTCGATCGCCTTGAGGCCGCCCATGCCGGCCGCGGTCAGCTTGCCCTCCTCGTTGAGCTGGCGGCGGTTGAGCTGGGCGCGCTTGCCGCGTGCCAGCTGCACGGCTCCGATGTTGAGCAGGGTCAGCGCGACCGCGACGGCGGCGAGCTGGACGTCGAACAGGAACAGCAGGGGACCGAAGAAGGCCACCATCACCAGGTTGAGCAGGTTCGTGCTGACGCTCTCGGCCAGCAGGTCGCTGACCTGGGTGCTGGAGCGGTAGCGGGCGACGACGTCGCCGACCGTGCGCAGCCCGAAGAATTGCACCGGCAGGCGCAGCAGGTGCCAGAGGAAGCCGCCGGCGATGCCGATCGCCACGGCGATCTGCAGGCGCTTCAGGTAGAACTGCTGGACGCTCAGCAGCAGGGCGTCGAGCAGCCCCGAGAGGGCGAGGCCGATGATCAGCGGCAGCAGCCAGCTGGCCAGCTGCTTGATCAGCACCTCGTCGATGAAGACCTTGAGCAGCCCGGGCAGCAGCAGGCCGGGCACGACCAGCAGCACGGTGACCAGCAGCACGATCTCGGTCGCGCCGCGGGCGCCGCCGAGGTGGCGGCCGAGCGAGGTGACGAGGTTCGGCCCGTGCCCCTCGCGCCGGAAGCCGGCGGCCGGGCGCAGGGTGATCGCGGCGCCGGCGTAGTGCTTCGCGAAGTCGCCGGGCGACAGGCTGCGCCGGCCGCTGGCCGGGTCGTTCAGCCAGACCCGGCCGCGCGCCGAGCCTTCCAGCACCGCGAAGCCGCTGTCGAGTTGGACCAGGGCGGGGGTCGGCAGGCGCAGGGCCGCCTCGGCGCCGTCGCCGCGCTGCTGGGCCTCGAGGCCGAGGTTGTGTGCCGCGGCGGTGATGTTCTCCGCCCGGCTGCCGTCGCGGGAGACGCCCGTCTCCTCGCACAGCCGCTCGAGCGGCAGCCATTTGCCATAGTGCGCAAGGACCATGCCGAGCGCGGCCGCGCCGCTCTCGTGCGTGGCCGTCTGCAGCAGCGTCGGGACGCTCACGCGCCCGCTGCGTCCGTGCGGGCCGCCGTCGGGCGCAGCGCCCGCGGCGGGGGCGCCATCCTGCGCGGGGGAGGCGGCGGTGCTCATCCGCCGCCTCCGCCCAGCCAGGTGCCGAAGATCGGGATGATGAAGGAGATCGGCGCCTGCTCCTGTACCGCCACCTTGGCCGAGGCGGTGGTGCCGGCGGTCACCCGATGCGGCGGCCCGACCGAGGAGGTCCAGGCGAGGCCGCTCTCGGTCTTCGGGTTGTCCTCGAGGGCGATCTGCACCTCGATCGGCGCGCCGCCCTTGAGCAGCTGCTGGACCAGGGAATCGTTGTCGATCTGGTCGCGCAGCTCGGCCTCGGTGGCGGGCTGCTCGCCGACCGAGACGACGGTCCCCAGGATCGTGCCGTAGATCTCCGGCTCGACCGTGTTGGGCGAGACCAGGGCCTTCATGCCCGGGCTGACCCGCTTGCCGTCGCCGGGCCGGAAGTAGCCGTAGGCCAGCAGCGAGCGGGTGGCGCCCTCGAGCTGGGCGACCGCGGACCCGGCGGACAGCTGGTCGCCTTCGCTCGCCTCGATGGCGATGATCAGGCCTTCGTGGGGCGCGATGATGCGCGAGTTCTCGGCGATCGCCGCCTGCAGGTTGTCGACCTTGTTCTCGGCCTGGACGATCTGGTCGTCCAGGTTGCCGAGGGTGCTCTGCTGGTTGGCGATGAACTCGCTGAGGTTGGCGCGGGCGTTCTGGATGTCGCTGTGCGCCGTGGCGAGGTCGACGCGCGCGTTGTTGAGGTCGCTGCGCACCTGCTCGACGCGGTCGCGCAGCACCAGCCCCTGCTTCATCTGCTTCTCGAGCTCCGCGAGGTAAGGGCGGTAGTCCTTGACCCTCTGCTCGAGCACCGCGGCCTTGTCCTCGAGGCTCTGGATCGTCGCCTTGGCGGTCTCCTTGCGCTGCTCGATCTCCTGGTGCACGGCCTTCTCGCGCCGGTCGCGCTCCTGGCGCAGGCTGGACAGCAGGCGCTGGGCGCCGCGCAGGTCCTCGCGGTCGGTGCCGACGCGCAGCACCGCGATCAGGTCGCCCTTGGACACCCGGGAGCCGGCGCGCACGGCGAGGCGCTCGAGCCGACCCCCGGAGGGCGCGGTCAGCTCCTGCAGGACGCCGTGCTTGTACTCGATGACTCCGAGGCCGCTGACCTCGATGCGGATCTGGCCGAGGAAGCCCCAGACGACGGCGCCGAACGTGGCCACCGCCAGCGTCAGCGCGACGATCCAGCCGCGCGCCGACGTCAAGTGGGCCAGCCGGCCGATGTCCCCCGGCGTGGTCGCGCCTGCGGCCGGTGTCTCTCGCGCCTTATCCGGCGCCGCTTGCTGCTTGCGACGAGAAAGCATTCCAGCCCCCCAGCGGACCCGACGACGGCAATCCCGCTGCCCTCAGGGCGCCGGCGGCCCACCTCATTGCACGTCCAGTCGCGGCGGATTGCAAGAGGGGGCCGGGGGCCGGCGGCAGGCGGATATCGGCGGATCGTTGCCTCATTCTTGCCGGATGACGTCTGCGCGCGGGCCAGTCAAGCCAAGAACTTCCCTTCGAAAATTTAATGTACCTTTGGTTGATTTGTCCCCCTCATCCCCTTGACCGAATTGGGTCTTGGAGGCACTCTCCCACCCGACGAGCGGGCTCATCTCTCGGATCGCTCGAAGTTCTTTTTGTGTTGTGCGCGTGTTTAGTCGAGGGGGCCGGGGCGAGCGTCGAATAGTTGTGCCGGCTACCTGATTTTGCACTGCACAATACTGTGGTTTCCCCAACCGAAACAGGAGACGCGGCGATGAAAGGGCAGGCTTCGCTGATGGTGGTGCACTACGACCGCACCGATCCGAATTTCAAGGACTTCGTGACCAAGGCCGTGGAGTCGAGCCGTGATCACAAGAAGGGGCAGCGCTTCTTCACCTACGTGCCCCTGCACGGCAAGCGCGATGTCGCCTACGTCTGGTTCCCGCACGAGTCCCACTCGGAACTCCACCCGGAGAACCAGGTCTCGGCGCTGACCGAGAAGCACGGCGAGGCCGCGGCCGTGACCCTGGCCCACAAGGCCAAGAAGGCGGTCAAGGGCCTCGGCTCCGAGCTGATGCACCTCGTCGCCGAGGCCGGCAAGGTCGATGGCCCGAAGCCGTACATCATGGCCTACGGCATCAAGGTGAAGAGCGGCCAGGGCGACACCTTCCGCTCGGCCGCGAAGCACTTCATGGCGGCCAACCGCGACGCCAAGGACCCGATCCGGATCACGGTCCACCGGCCGTCGAGCGGCGCGGTCAACACCTACCTCGTGCTGCTCGGGGCGGACGACCTGGCCGAGCTCGATCCGGACGGCAAGCACAACGACCCGCGCCTGGCCAAGGCGGTCGGGCCGGAGAAGGCGGCCGAGATCGCGGCCCAGCTGAAGGACAGCACCTCCTTCGTGTGGCGCCAGCCGATGCGCTACGTCGCCGCCTACAGCAATCCGTGACGAACCCGCGCGGGACCGGCCTCGACCGGTCCCGCGCGCAAGGCGGCAGCGGCCGGTCCGGACCTTCCGGTCGGGACCGGCCGCATGCCTTCGGACGAACGGCTCACGAGATGGCTCAAGCCGGTACCTCGGTGATCGGCAGCGGTGGCCGGCATGATGGCGCGGTTGCGATCGTCGGCCTGGCCGCGTTGATGCCCGAGGCTGCCGACCTGGCGGCCTTCTGGACGAACATCCTGCGCGGCGTCGACTGCATCCGCGAGCTGCCCGAGGGGCGCTGGCGGCGAGACCTCTATTTCGACGCCGACCCCGCCGTGCCCGACCGCAGCTATGCGGCGGTCGGCGGTTTCCTGCCGAAAGTGCCCTTCGATCCGCTCGCCTTCGGCCTGCCGCCCAAGGCGCTCGAGTCGCTCGACTCCAGCCAGCTGCTCGGGCTGCTGGCCGCCAAGGCCGCGCTCGAGGACGCCGGCTATCCGGCCGGTGCCTTCGACCATGCGCGCACCGGCGTGATCCTGGGCCTCGCGGGCACGACCATGAAGTCGCTGCACGACCTGCGGGCGGCCCTGGAAGGACCGCTCTGGCAGGCGGCGCTGCGCGAGCAGGGCTTCGAGGTCGAGCGCATTGCCGAGGTCGGCACGGCCCTGCGCCGCCTCTATCCGGCCTGGGAGGAGAACAGCTTCCCCGGCTTCCTGGCCAACGTCGTCGCCGGGCGGATCGCCAACCGCTTCGACCTGGGCGGGCCGTCCTTCGCCGTCGACGCGGCCTGCGCCAGCAGCCTCTGCGCCGTCGGCCTGGCGATGGACGCGCTCGCGGCCGGCCGGGCCGACCTGATGCTGAGCGGCGGGCTCGACACCGACAACAGCGCGACCGCCTTCCTCAGCTTCAGCAAGACGCCCGCGCTCTCGCCGGGCGGCAAGGTGCGGGCCTTCGACGCCGGCGCCGACGGCACGGTGATCTCCGAGGGCGTCGGCCTGCTGGTGCTCAAGCGCCTGGCCGACGCCGAGCGCGACGGCGACCGCATCTACGCCGTGCTGCGCGGCTACGGCGCGACCAGCGACGGCCGCTCGAAGAGCATCTATGCACCGCGCCCCGAGGGGCAGGTGCGCGCGGTGCGGGAAGCGCTCGGCAGTGCCGGCATCGCCGGCGACAGCGTCGGCCTGGTGGAGGCCCACGCGACCGGCACCGAGGTCGGCGACGCCGTCGAGTTCGAGGCGCTGACCGGCGCCTACGGCGGGGCAGGGGCGCCGCCGCGCTCGATCGCGCTCGGCAGCGTCAAGTCCCAGATCGGCCACACCAAGGCCGCGGCAGGGGCGGCCAGCCTGATCAAGACGGCGCTGGCGCTGCACCACAAGGCGCTGCCGCCGACCCTCAATGTCGAGACGCCGAACCCTCGCCTCGATCTCGCGGAGACGCCCTTCTACCTCAACACGCGCACCCGGCCCTGGACGGCGCCGGCCGGCCGGCCCCGGCGCGCCGGGGTCAGCGCCTTCGGCTTCGGCGGCGCCAACTTCCACGTCCTGCTGGAGGAGGCGCCGGCCGCCGCCGAGCCCCTGCCGCTCGCGGCGACGCCGCTCGGCCTGCTGGTCGAGGCGGAGAGCCCGACCGCCCTGGCGACGCGCTGTCGGGAGCTGGCCGCGCGCCTGGGCGGGGCGGAAGCGGGGGCGGCCTTCGCCGGGCTCGCGGCGGCGCAGGCCGTGCCGCCCGCGGCCGGACGGCCCCGGCTCGGCTTCGTCGCCGCCGATCCGGCCGAGGCGGTCGGGAAGCTGTCCCAAGGGGCCGAGGCCCTGGCGCGCGCGGCCGCCGGGACGGAGAGCTGGTCGCTGCCGGGCGGGCTGCACTATCGCCCGGTCGCCCTGCCGGAGGCGGCACCCGGCGGGCTGGTCGCGCTGTTCCCGGGCCAGGGCTCGCAGTACGTCGGCATGGGCGAGGAGCTGGCCGTCGCCTTCCCGCAGCTCCGCTCGGCGATCGAGCGGCTGGACCACCGGCTCGACGCGGCCGGCCTCGCGACGCTCTCCGCCGTGCTCCATCCGCCGCCGCTGGCCGGCGATGCGCTGGGCCGGCGGGCGGCACGGGAAGCGGCGCTGCGCCGCACGCTCTACGCCCAGGCCGGCGTCGGCGCGCTGTCGCTCGGCCTGCTGCGCGCGCTGGAGAGCGGCGGCTTCCGTCCGGACTTCGCCGTCGGCCACAGCTTCGGCGAGCTGAGCGCGCTCGTCGCGGCCGGCGCGCTCGACGAGGAGGCCTACCTCGACCTCGTGGTCGCGCGGGGCCGGGCGCTGACGCCTCCCGAGGACGGCGCCGACGCCGGCGGCCTGCTGGTCGTCGAGCTGGAGCGGGCGGCGGTCGAGACGCTGCTTGAGGCGCTTCCGGGCATCAGCCTTGCCAACGCCAACGGGCCGCGCCAGACCGTGATCGGCGGCCCGACGCCGGCGGTCGAGGCGGCGGAGCGGCGGCTCGCCGAGCTCAGCCACACGGTGCTGCGCCTGCCGGTGGCGGCCGCCTTCCACACGCCGAGCGTCGGCTATGCCGAGTCGCCCTGGCGCCGCGCCCTGGCCGAGGCGGCGCTCGCCGCGCCGCGCCTGCCGGTCGCCAGCAACGCCGCCGGCGGCTTCTACGAGGCCGACGCCGGAAGCCTGCGCGCCGGCCTCGCAGCCCAGCCCTTCGCGCCGGTGCTGTTCCAGCAGAACATCGAGGCGATCTACGCGGCCGGCGGCCGGATCTTCGTCGAGATCGGGCCGCGCTCGGTGCTCGGCGGGCTGGTCGGCGCGATCCTCGGCGAGCGACCGCACCTGGCCATCTCGCTCGATCCCGGCCGCGGCGGCGGCGAGCGGCGGCTGCGCGAGGCCGTCGTCCAGCTGCGCGTCGCCGGCCTCGCGCTGACGGAGCCGCGCCCCTTCCGGCGCCCGGTGGCGCCGGCGCCGCTGCCCGACCACGGTGCCGTCGTCTGGATCGACGGCGACTCGCCCGGCGCGGCCGAGCGGCGCCGCAGCGTCGCGGCGGAGCTCGCACGCCTGGCCGAGCGCCGGCCGGCCGAGCAGCCTGCGGCGCGACCACCTGCGCTGCCTGAGAGCCCGGCCGTTCCGGCGGGCCCGGCGGCCGTCTCGGCGGCCCTGTCGGCGGCCGGGCAGGGGGCGCTCGGGCGCGCCTTCGACCTGGAGGACGCGACGCTGGCGGCGCACCGCGAGTTCCTCGGGCTGCAAGGCGAGCAGGCGCGCCTGCTCGCCGAGCTGAGCCGGGCGGGCGCCGACCCGACCCTCTTCGAGCGGGTCCGCGCCCAGCAGGAGGAGGTCACGCGCCTGCACGCCGACTTCCTGGCCGGCCAGCGCGAGCGGAGCCAGGGCCTGCGCGACGCCACCATGCCGGCCCCGTCCGGCGGCCCGCGCGCCCTGCCGGCAGTCGCGGCGCCGACGGTGCCGCCGCGGGCCGAGCCGCCGGCGTTGCCGGCGCCGGTCGCGGTTCCGGCCGCGGCGCCGGCAGCTCCGGCGGTTGCGGCAGCCGAGCTGCTGCCGCGCCTGC
Organism: Tistlia consotensis USBA 355; assembly: GCF_900177295.1. Taxonomy (GTDB): domain Bacteria; phylum Pseudomonadota; class Alphaproteobacteria; order Kiloniellales; family DSM-21159; genus Tistlia; species Tistlia consotensis. Next base: position 233,105 of record NZ_FWZX01000003.1, on the reverse strand, counting down.
TGGCCATCGTCGCCGAGGCGACGGGCTATCCGGCCGAGTTCCTCGGCCCGGACATGGACATGGAGGCCGACCTCGGCATCGATTCGATCAAGCGGGTCGAGATTCTGGCGGGCCTGCGCGAGTCGCTCGGCGAGGCCGGCCGACGGGCCGGCGCCCTGCCGTCGAGCGCGCTCGCCGGTGCGCACAGCCTGCGCGCGCTCTCCGAGGCGCTGGCGCGTCATGTCGCCGGCGCAGGGGCGGCGGCCGGCGGGGCGCCGCTCGCGGCCGGGCCTTGCGAGCCCGCACCGGCCGCGGCGGCACAGGCCGCCGGCGGCCCCGAGGCGCTGCATGCCCTGCTGACCGACATCGTCGCCGACAAGACCGGCTATCCGCCGGACATGCTGGCACCCGAGCTCGACATCGAGGCCGACCTGGGCATCGATTCGATCAAGCGGGTCGAGATCCTCTCGGCCCTGCGCCAGGCGCTCGGCGGCGACGCCGGGCGCTGGCCCGACCGCAAGGCCCTGGCCGGGGCGCGTACCCTGGGCGAGGTCGCGCGCCTGCTCGCCGGGGTCGCCGCCTCGATGGCCAGCGAGGCGGTCAGCGGCGGCGCCGAGCCGGCCAACTGCAACGACCAGCCGGCCGCCGCGGAGCGGCCCTCCGCCGAGGCGCCGGACGCGACGACGACCGGGCAGCTGCAGTGGCGCGCGTTGCCGCCGGCGCGGCCCGGCCATCCGCTGCCCGCGGGCGTGCTGCTGCTCTGCGCCGAGGCCGGGCCGCTGACCGTCGCGCTGGCGCAGGCGCTGGAGGCGGCGGGGGCGACCGTCGTGGTGCTGCTGCCCCCGATCGAGGCCGGCGCGGCGGCCGCCGAGCTGCCGGAGACGCTCCACTGCCTGCCGCTCGGCGACGACGAGCCGGCGAGCCTGGACGCCGCGCTCGCCCGGGTCGAGCGGCTGTTCGGTCCGCTCGCCGGCGCGCTCTTCTGCTGGCCGGCCGGCCCGGAGGCGGCCGAGGCGGCGGTCGGCCCGACCGCGCCGCTGGCCCGCGCCCTGAGGCTCGCGGGCGGCCTGGACGCCCGGCTGGGCGCCGCCGGCTCGCCGGCCTTCGTGACCCTGGCGCCGGCGGACGCGCCGCCGGCCGCCGCCGGCCTGCGCGGCTTGGTCCGCACGCTCGCGCAGGAATGGCCCTCGGTCCGGGCGCGTGCCCTGGAGACGGCAGCGGGCCTGGATCCGGCGCGGGTCGCCGAAGCGGTGCTCGCGGAGCTGACCGACGCGGGCGAGGAGGCGAGCGTCGTCAGCCTCGACGGCGGCGGTCGCCGCGGCCTGCAGTTCGGGTCGCTCGAGCTTCCCGCGGAAGGCGCCCTGCCGGTCGGTCCGGGCGATCTGGTCGTGGTCACCGGCGGCGGCCGGGGCATCACCGCGGACTGTGCCGAGGCGCTGGCGATGGCCAGCGGCTGCCGGCTGCTGCTGCTCGGCCGCACGGCGATCGGGGATGCCGAGCCGGCCTGGGCCGAGGGCGTGGCGGAGGCCGGGCTGCGCGCGCGCGCCGTCGAGGCGCTGTCCGCGGACGGCCGGCCGACTCCGCGTGCCGTCGAGGCGGCGCTCGCGCCGATCCTCGCCGCCCGCGCCGTGACGGCGACCCTGGCGCGGCTGCGCGCGGCCGGCGTCGAGGCCGGCTACCGCGCCGCCGACGTCGCCGATCCGGAGAGCCTGCGCGCCGCGCTGGCCGAGGCCGGGCCGGTCGCCGGTCTGGTCCACGGTGCCGGGGCCTTGGCCGACCGGCGGATCGGCGACAAGCGGCCGGGCGACTTCGCCACGGTGTTCCGGCCGAAGATCGAGGGCCTCGCGGCGCTGCTGGCGGTCGTCGATCCGGCCCGGCTCAAGCTGCTCGCGCTCTTCTCCTCGACCGCCGCCGCCTTCGGCAACGCCGGGCAGAGCGACTACGCCATGGCCAATGCGGTGCTCGACCGGGTCGCCGAGCGGCTCGCCGCGCGCCTGCCGGAGACGCGGGTCGTCGCGCTCGCCTGGGGCCCCTGGAAGGCCGGCATGGTGACGGCCGAGCTGGCGCGACGCTTCGCCGAACGGGGCATCCATGCGATCGAGCCCGGGCCCGGTCGGGCGCTCTTCCTGGCGGCCTTGCGGACCGCCGGCCGGAGCAACCTCGTGCTCGGCGACGACCTCTCGGCGGCCGGCGGGCAGGGCCGGGGGACGCGGCGCTTCGGTCTCGCCGGGACGCCGCTGCTCGCCGAGCACGTCATCGACGGCCGGCCAGTGGTTCCGGCGGCCTGGCCGCTCGCCTGGATGCTGGCCGAGGCCGAGGCGCGGGGCTTTCCGGTCGCCACGGTCGAGGATTTCCGGGTGCTCGGCGGCCTGGCGCTCGACGGCGGCGAGACGCAGCCGCTGACGCTGCGCCTCGAGGAGGCGGACGGTGGGCTCGCGGCCCGGATCCTGGCGGCCGGCCGGACCGGGGCGGAGACGCCCTGCTACGCCGCCCGGCTGGTGGCGGGCGCCCGGCCGCCCTGTCCGCTGGCCTTCGAGCCGATGCAGGACGGGGCCGAGGCGGGCGATCCGGCTGCCTACCTGGACGGCCCGATCGACTACGGCCCCTCGTTCCGCGGCGTGGCCCGTGTGCTGCGGCTCGACGAGGAGGCGGCGACGATCTCGGTGATCCTGCCGGCCGAGCCGCGGGAGGGGCCGCGCAATCCGCTCGCCTACGACCTCGCGACCCACGTGCTGCTGGTCTGGCTGCAGGCGCGGCACCAGGCCGGCTGCCTGCCGAGCCGGGTCGGGCGGATCGTCTGGCCGGCCGGGCCCGCCGCGGCCGGCCCGCTGACCGCGCAGGCGCGGATCCGCTCGCTCGACGAGGAGCGGCTGGTCGCCGACCTCGCGCTGTTCGACGCCGCAGGGGCGCCGCTGCTCTGGCTGACCGGCTTCGAGGCCGTCGTGGTCGGGCGGGACCACCCGCTGTCCCTGCGTACGGCGGCGCGGCGCAGCGCCTGAGCCCGGACCCCTGTGATGCGCCGCGAGCCCCTCGCCATCGTCGGACTGTCCGCCCTGCTGCCGGGGGCGGCGGACGCCGAGGCCTTCTGGCAGCGCCTGCTCGAGGGCTGGGACGCCCTGGCGCCCGCCAGCCGCGAGGACTTCGGCCTGGACCCGGCGGCGATCTACAGCCCAGAGCGCGGCGTGCCCGACCGGCTGTGCAACCTGCAGGGCGCCTGGCTGCGCAGGCAGACCGACTGCACGGGCTATGGAGTGCCGGCGGCAGAGCTGGAGCGGCACGGCCGGCTGACGCGCTGGCCGCTGCACCTCGCGGATGCGGCGCTGCGCGAGGCCGAGGCCGGCGGGCCGCTCGATCGCGGTCGCTGCGGCCTGCTGCTCGGCGCCTATTCCTGGGGCACGACCGAGCGGTCGACTCAGCTGTTCCGTGGCCTCTACGATCCGCTGATCGAGCCGGCCCTCGGCCGGTCCCTGGGCCGGCCCGGCTTCGCCTTCGCGGGGACGGGCGAGGCGACGGCGCCGGAGAACGGGCTGGTCGCCGGCTACGTGCCCGGGCTGCTGTGCCGGGCGCTCGGCCTCGGCGGTCCGCGCTACGCCCTCGACGCCGCCTGCGCGACCTCGCTCTATGCGCTGAAGCTGGCGGCGCTGCATCTCTGGTCCGGGCAGGCCGACGCGATGGTGGTGACGGCGGCCAGCACGGTCGACGCGCTCTACGCCAGCCTCGGCTTCGCCGCCCTGCACGCGCTGCCGCCGGGCGGCGAGCGCAGCCGACCGCTCGACAGCCGCTCGGACGGCCTGTCCCTGGGACAGGGCGGAGTCGGCTTCGTCGTGCGCCGCCTCTCGGACGCGCGGGCCGAGGGGCAGCCGGTGCGCGCGGTGATCCGCGGCATCGGCCTCGCCAGCGACGGCCGCGGCCAGCACATCATCACGCCGAACGCCAAGGGCCAGCGCCTGGCCTGCGCGCGCGCCTACGCCGAGGCCGGGCTGTCGCCCGCGGCGATCGACTATGTCGAGTGCCACGCCACCGGCACGCGCCTCGGCGACCGCAGCGAGCTCAACGTGCTGGCCGAGGTCTTCGGCGCGGCGGGCGAGGGAAGCGTGCCGCCGCTCGGCGCGGTCAAGTCGAACCTCGGCCACCTGCTGACCGCCGCCGGCGGTGTCGGCGCCCTGAAGACGCTGCTCGCCATGGAGCGCGGCACGATCCCGCCGACCGTCGCCGTCGAGACGCCGCTCGCGTCCGACGACGGCCGCATCGGGCCGGAGCAGATCGTGCGCGAGCCGCGGCTCTGGCGCGAGCGCACCGCCGGGCGGCGGCGCGCGGCGGTCAACGCCTTCGGCTTCGGCGGCACCAACGCGCACCTGATCCTGGAGGACGCCACGGCCGACGAGCGGGCCGGCGCCGAGGCGCCGGACGTCTCGCTCGCGGCACCCGAGCCGCTCGCCATCGTCGGCCTGGGCGTGCAGGCCGGCAGCGCGCAGGACCTCGCGGCCTGGCGGCGACGGCTGGCCGAGGGCCGCGTCGACGCGCGGCCGCTGCCGGCCCGGCGCTGGGCCGGCCTGGAGCGTCGCCTCGGCCCGCCGCCCCGGGGCGCCTGGATCGAGAGCCTGCAGCTCGACGCCCTGCGCTATCGCCTGCCGCCGCGCGAGCTCGAGCAGCTCAATCCGCAGCAGCTGCTGATGCTCTCCGTCGCCGACGCGGCCCTGCGCGACGCCGGCGTCGCGGAGGGCGCGCGGGTCGCCGTGGTGGTCGCGACCGAGGCCGAGCTCTCGGTGCATCGGCTGCGCGCGCGCTGGGACGGCGAGGCGCGGCTGACCGAGGCCCTGGAGCGCGACGGCGTCGTCCTGCCGCCGGAGGCGCGCGAGCGGCTGGCCGGCGCCTTGCGCGCCGCCTGCCACGCCGAGAGCGAGCCCGGCACCTTCCTCGGCTACATCGGCAACCTGCTGGCCAGCCGGATCACCGCGCTCTGGGACTTCCCGGCGCCGAACTTCACCGTCTCGGCCGAGGAGAACGGCGGCCTGCAGGCGATCGCCCTGGCCGACCTGCTGCTGCGGGCGGACGAGGCGGATGCCGTGCTGGTCGGCGCCGTCGACCTGTCCGGCGGCCCCGAGGCGGTCTGGCTGCGCCGGCTGCTGGCCGGCGGCGAGGCCGAGCCGGGCCTGGCCCTGGCGCCGGACGGCGGCTGGTGGCCGGGCGAAGGCGCGGCCGCGCTGGTGCTGCAGCGGGCCGGGGCGGCCCGCGCGGCCGGGCGCCGCTGCTACGCCTCGATCGACGCCCTGGCCGAGCAGCCGCTCGACGGCGATCCGGCCGCTGCGGTCGAGGCGACGGCGCGCGCCGCCCTCGCCGCCGCCGGCATCGGCGCCGAGGAGGTCGGGCTGGTCGAGGCCTTCGCCGGCGGGATCGCTGACGAGGACGCCGCCGAACTGGCCGGCCTGGCCGCGGTCTACGGGCCGGGCGAGGCGCCCTGCCTGCTGGGCAGCGCCAAGGCCCAGTGCGGTCACACGGGGGCCGCCGCCGGCCTGCTCGCCGTGGCCCGGGCCGCGCTCTGCCTGGCCGACCGCCTGCTGCCCGGGCAGCCGGACTGGCCGGGATCGCGCAGCCTGCCGCCGGGCGGGGCCGGCCGGCTGGTCGTCGGCGGTTCGGCCCGGCCCTGGCTGCGCCGCAAGGGACCGCGCCGCGCGGCGGTGCAGGGGCTCGGCCTCGACGGCCGCAGCTTCCACCTGCTGCTCTCCGAGGACGCCCGGCCGGCGGCCCCGCGGCTCGGCCTGGCGGAGGCGCCGCCGCTGCCGCTCCCGGTCTTCGCCGGCGACCTCGCCGGCCTGCTGGCCGGCCTCGACGCCCTGGAGAAGGACGCTCGCGGGCTCGCCGGGATCGCCCGCGAGCGCCTGCTCGAGGCCCCGCCCGACGGGCTGGCGCTGGTCCTGGTCGCGCGCGACCGGGAGACCCTGGCGCGCGAGATCGAGCAGGCGCGCCGGACGCTGCCCGCGGCCTTCGCCGAGGGCCGCGACTGGCAGACCCCGGCCGGCAGCTGCTGCGCGCCCCGGCCGCTCGGCCGCGCGGCCAAGGTCGCCTACGTCTACCCGGGCATCGGCTCGGTCGGGCCCGGCCTGGGCAGCGAGCTCTTCGCCCTGGCACCCGAGGCGCTGGCCGAGATCGAGGCCGCCTTCGCCGACCCGGCCGCGGCGCTCTCGGCCGACCTCGTCTATCCGGCGGCCTTCGGCAAGGTCGGCCCGGCGGAGCTGGAGGCCGCCGACGAGGCGCTGCTGTCCGACGGCCTGGCGGCGCTCAAGACGACGCTGATCTACGCCGTCGGCTACGCCCGGCTGCTCTCGGCACGGCTCGGCCTGGAGCCGGACTTCGCCTGCGGCCATTCGATGGGCGAGCTCTCCATGCTGGTCGCAGGCGGCGCCTGGGGCCTGTCGGAGGACTGGCTGCAGGCGGTCGTCGCCAGCGAGAGCGTCACGCGCCGGCTCTGCGGCCCCAAGCAGGCGGTGCGCGACCTCTGGGGCCTCGCGGACGACGCGGCGCTTGACTGGTCGAGCTTCGTGCTGCCGGCCGATCCCGAGGCGGTGCGGGCCGCGCTCGTCGGCGAGCCCCGGGTCTACCTGACCCACGTCAACGCGCCGGGTGAGACGGTGATCGCGGGCGAGGAGGCGGCCTGCCGCCGCGTCGCCAAACGCCTCGGCTGCGACGCCCTGCGCTCGACCGACGCCATGGCGATCCACTGCCCGCCGGTCGACGGCGAGCGGACCGCCCTGGCCGCGCTGCTCGACCGTCCGCGGGCCGCCGAGCCGGCGACGCGCTTCCTCTTCTCGGCGGCGCGCGGCCGGTCGGCGGCGCTGCCCGGAGACCCGCAGGCGCTGGCCGCGCTGCTGGTCGAGGGCATGGTCCGGCCGGTCGACTTCCCGGCCGCCGTCGAGCGGCTCTACGCCGAGGGCGCGCGCTACTTCCTCGAGGTCGGCGCCGGCGCCACCTGCAGCCGCTGGGTTGCCGCGACGCTGGCCGGCCGGCCGCACCTCGCTCTGCCGGTCAACCGGCGCGGTGCCGGCGACACAGCCAGCCTGACCCGCCTGCTGGCCGCCCTGATTGCGCAGCGCGCGCCGGTCGATGCGGCGGGCTGGGCGGCGCTGCTGCCCGAGCCGCCGGCACCGGTGCGCATGCCGATCCGGGTCGTGCTGGGCGGCGCCTCGATCGCCGAGGCGCTCGACGACCTGCCGTGCCTCGCGCCGGCTCCGCAGCCGGCGGCGACCGCTGCCGTGCCGCCGCCGCTGCCGTCGGCGCCCGCATCGGACCGCACCGCTCCCGGTGTCGCCGCCCTGGCCGAGCTGGCGATCGGCACCGCCCGGGCGCATGCCGCCTTCCTGGCCGGCCGGCGGGCGGCGCTGGCCGAGATCGCGGCCTTGGCTGGCCTGGCGCCTGCTGCGGTGCCTGCGGCCGCAGTGGTCTTCGACGAGGCCGCCGTCGCGGAGTTCGCCGAGGGCAGCCTGGCCAAGGTGCTCGGCCCGGACTACGCCTTCGCCGACCGGCTGCCGCGCCGCGTCAGGCTGCCGGCGCCGCCCTTCCTGGCGCTCAGCCGGGTGACGGCGATCGACTACCGTCCCGGCGTGCTGGGGCCGGCGACGATCAGCACGGAGTACGACGTGCCCGATCCGGCCTGGCACGGCGTCGAGGGCGAGGTGCCCTATCTCGCGATGGACGCCCAGGGCATCCTGCTGCTGCTCAGCTGCCTCGGCATCGACCGGCGGCTCGGCGGCACGCGCGGCTTCCGCTGGCTCGACGCCCGCCTGACCTTCCTCGGTGACCGGCCGCGCGCCGGCCAGCGCATCGACTACGACATCGCGATCGACCGCTTCGTCGAGCACGGCGACACGCTGCTGTTCTTCTCGGACTACCAGGGCCGGGTCGACGGCCGGCCGATGCTGCGCATCGACGACTGCTGCGCCGGCTTCTTCAGCGCCGAGGAACTGGCCGAGGGGCAGGGGCTGGCCGACGGCGGCCGGCCGCCGCGGCCGGCGCCACGCGAGCGGCTGGCCAGCGCCCGCGAGGCGCTGACGGCCGAGGACCTGCAGGCCCTGACCCGGGGCGCCTTCGCGGCGGTGCTCGGCGAGGCGGTGCCGGCGGGCCCGGCCCTGCGCCTGCCGCCGCCGGCCATGCTGATGCTCGACCGCGTGACCCGGATGGAGGCGAACGGCGGACGCCACGGCCGCGGCCTGGTCGTCGCCGAGAAGGATCTCGACCCGGAGCACTGGTTCATCCGCGCCCACTTCCTCGACGACCGGGTCTTCGCCGGGCCCTGCATGATCGAGGGCGGCCTGCAGATCCTGCAGCTCTTCGCCCTCTGCTGCGGGCTCGGCAGGCCGGACGCGCGCCTGCAGCCGATCGCCGGGGTGCCGCTGACGGTCAAGTTCCGCGGCCAGATCCCCGGCACGCGCAGCCTCTTCACCTACCGCCTGGAGATCGTCGAGCGCGGCCTGGAGCCGCTGCCCTACCTGGTCGCCGACGTCGACCTGATCCACGAGGGCCGGGTGCGCGGCCGGCTGAGCGGCCTCTCCCTGCAGGTCGTGCCGGAGGGCGCGAGCGTCCGCGTCGCGGCCGAGGCGATCGAGCGGGCGCTCGCGACGGAGACTGCCGGGTGAACGCCTTCGACCGCCCTTCCGCCCCGACGGCAGCCGAGCTGCGCCGGCGCCTGATGGCGCTCGACGCGCCGCTCGCCCTGCTGCGCTTCGACGACGGCGGCTTCGCCCTCGCCGAGGCCGGCGCGCCGCTGCCGCCGGGGACCCGGCTCGCCGGCCTGGTGCCGGCGCTGCAGCCCGAGGATCTCGGCAGCGCCCGCTTCCGCGCGGCGCACGGCCTGCGCCTCGCCTACGCGGCCGGCTCGATGGCCGGCGGCATCGCCTCGGAGCGGCTGGTGACGGCGCTGGGCCGGGCCGGATTGCTGGCCGGCTTCGGCGCCGCCGGCCTGTCGCTGGAGCGCATCGAGGCGGCGATCCGGCAGCTCAGGGAGGCGCTGCCGCAGGGACCCTGGGCGGTCAACCTGATCCACACGCCGGACCGCCCTGAGGACGAGCTGGCGCGCGTCGCCCTGTTCCGCCGGCTCGGCGTCACGACGATCGAGGCCTCGGCCTTCATGGAGCTGACCCCGGCGGTCGTCGCCTTCCGCGCCGGCGGCCTGGCGGCGGGTCCCGGCGGGGTGCCGCTCGCCTCGACGCGGGTCGTCGCCAAGCTGTCGCATCCGCGGGTCGCCGAGCAGTTCCTCTCGCCACCGCCGGCGGCGCTGGTGGAGCCGCTGGTCGCCGACGGCACGATCACCCGCGCCCAGGCCGAGCTGGCGGCGAGGCTGCCCGTCGCCGAGGACGTCACGGTCGAGGCCGATTCCGGCGGCCATACCGACAACCGGCCGCTGGTCGGCCTGCTGCCGGCGATGCTGCGGCTGCGCGACCGGCTGCAGGCCCGCCACGGCTATGCCGAGGCGCCGCGCATCGGCGCGGCCGGCGGTCTCGGCTCGCCGGAGGCGGTGGCCGCGGCCTTCGCGCTCGGCGCCGACTACGTCGTCACCGGCTCGATCAACCAGGCTTGCCGCGAGGCCGGGACCTCGGAGGCCGTCAAGGCCCTGCTGGCGGAGGCCGGCTTCGACGACGTCGCCATGGCGCCGGCCGCCGACATGTTCGAGCAGGGCGTGCAGGTGCAGGTGCTCAAGCGCGGCACGCTCTTCGCGATGCGCGCGCGCCGCCTGTGGGAGCTCTACCGCAGCCACGACTCCTGGGCGGCGATCCCGGAGGCCGAGCGCGCCAGGGTCGAGCGCGAGCTGTTCCGGGCCCCGGCGGACGCGGTCTGGGCCGAGTGCGAGCGCTACCTGGCCGCCGCCGAGCCGGCCGCGCTGGCCGAGGCGCGGGCCAGCGAGAAGCGCCGGCTCGGTCTGCTGTTCCGCTGGTACCTAGGGCTGTCGTCGAAGTGGGCCGGGTCGGGGGATGCCGAGCGGCGCAGCGACTACCAGGTCTGGTGCGGCCCGGCGATGGCCGCCTTCAACGACTGGACGGCCGGCAGTCCGATGGCCGAGCCCGCCGGCCGCGGCGTCGTCGAGGTCGCCGAGGCGCTGATGCGCGGGGCCGCCTACCTGGCCAGGCTCGCGCACCTGAGGGCGGCGGGCCTGGAGCTGCCGGCCGAGCTCTCGGTGGTGCCGCCCGAGCCGCCGGCCTCCGCCGCTCCCGCCGGCCCGGCGATCGCGCCGGCCGCTGCCGCCCCGCAATCCGCCCCGCAATCCGCCTCGCAGCCCGCCCCGCCGGACGCAGACGGCGAGCGCCCGGATGCCGAGGCGATCCAGGGCTGGCTGATCGCCGAGATCGCGGTGCAGCTGGGGGTGCCGGAGGAGGAGATCGATCCGCGCCGCTCCTTCGAGAGCTACGACCTGGATTCCGCGCAGGCGCTCGCGGTCATGAGCCGGCTGGAGGGCTGGCTGCAGCGCCGGCTCTCGCCGACCCTGGTCTGGAACTACCCGACCATCGAGGCGCTCGCCGAGCGCCTGGGCCACGGAAGATGAGAGGGTGCCGATGAGGTGGGGGAGATGAGTGGCAGCTCCGCGGCCTGGGGCTGGCAGCTGGCCTTCCTGCTGCTGCTCGCCGCGCCGCACTTCCTGGCCGGCCGGATCCGCCGGCTGCCCTTCGTGCCGGAGGACGAGACCGTCTCCTTCGGCTCCGGGGCGGCCGTCGCCTTCGTCTTCCTGCACACCCTGCCGGAGCTGGCCGATGCCGGAGAGCGGGTCGGCGCGGTCCTGGTGCCCGGCGACGCCTTCGTGCCGCTGCAGGAGATCTCCGCCTTCCTCTGCGCGCTCGCCGGCTTCCTGGTGTTCTACGGCCTGGAGAAGTCGCTGCGCGTGCACGAAGGCCGGGCGGGCGGGCCGCCGCTGGGCGTCTACCGGCTGCACCTCGCCTCCTTCGCGCTGTTCAACCTGCTGCTGATGTTCTTCGTCGCCGAGCAGGCCGGGCGCGGCCCGACCGTCTTCACCTGGGTCTTCACCGGCGCCATGGCACTGCACTACCTGCTGATCGATCGCGGCTTCGAGGAGCAGTTCGCCGAGCGCTTCGACCATCGCGGCCGCTTCATCCTGCTCGCCGCCATGCTGGCCGGCCTGGTGATTGCCGAGCTGGCCGGCGAGCATCACCAGGGCTACGTCGAGGCGGCGCGCGGCTTCGTCGCCGGCTCGGTGCTGCTCAACGTGTTCCGCGGCGAGGTCTCCTTCTCCCGGCGGTCCAGCTTCGCCTGGTTCGCGACCGGCGTCGGCGCGGTGACCGCGCTGCTCGTCTTCGTGACCCTGGTCCGGCCGGCGGAATGAGCGGGCAGGGCGCCATGGCCGCCGAGCGGATGAACCTCAACCTGCTGTGGTGCAAGGCGATCGCGGCCGAGCTCGGCCGCGCCGGCGTGCGCCACGCCGTGCTCACGGTCGGTGGCCGCAGCGCGGCGATGGTCCTGGCCCTCGGCCAGGATCCCGCCTTCGCGTGCGTGACCCGGGTCGACGAGCGCGGCGCCGCCTTCCTGGCGCTGGGCATCGCGCGCACGACCGGCCGGCCGGTCGCCGTGGTCACGACCTCGGGCAGCGCCGTCGCCAACCTGCTGCCGGCGCTGACCGAGGCGGCGGCCTGGGGCACGCCGCTGGTGCTGCTGACCTGCGACCGGCCGCCCGAGGAGCGCGCCGGCGGCGGCCCGCAGGCGAGCGACCACCTCGGCCTCTGCGCCTCGATGGTCGAGGCGGCGCTCGACCTGCCGATGCCCGACGCGGCGCCGTCGGCGCTCGCGACGCTGCGCGCCGAGTTGGCCGGCGTGCTGCGCCACGTGCTGCCGGGGCCGGCGCGCGGACCGGTGCAGATCAACGTGCCGCTGCAGGGGCGGGTCGCCAGCCTGGACGCCGGCTCGGACTGGCAGCCGCGCCGCCTGCCGCCGGGGCCGGCGGAGCCGCTGGCCGCGCCGGCCAGCCCGCCGGTCGAGGTCGAGCCGCTGCTGGCCGCGCTCGGCGCGCGGCCCGGGCTGCGCGGCCTGATCGTCGCCGGGCCGGAGGCGCCGGTGCCGCCGGCCTGGATCGCCGAGCTCGCCGGCGCGACCGGCTTTCCGCTCTTCGCCGATGCCGCCAGCGGCCTGCGCCGACCGGCGGCGCCCAACCTGGTCTCGCTCGCCGACATCCTGGTGCTCTCGCCGGCCCTCGCCGCCGAGCCGCCGGAGCTGATCCTGCAGGTCGGCGCGGCGCCGGTCTCGCACACGCTGCACGGCTACCTCAGGCGGCAGTCGGCGCCGGTGCTGCGCATCGCCCGCCGGCCGGTCGAGGCGGACTTCCTGCACGGCCGGATCGAGCCCCTGGTGGCGCCCGACCGCGCCGCGCTGCAGCGGCTCACCGAGGCGCTCGCGCCCGGCGACGCCGCCTGGCGCGACGGCTGGCTGGCCGCGGAGGCCGGGGCCAGGGCGCGCCGCGAGGAGGCGCTGGCGCTGGCCGGCTGGGGCGACGCCCAGGCCGCGGCGGTCGCCTGCGCGGCGCCCGGCTTCGAGCTGACGCTGCTCGCCAACTCCATGCCGGCGCGGCTCGGCAACCTCTTCTGCGAGCCGGGTCCGGACGCGCACCCGATCCTCTGCAACCGCGGCGTCAACGGCATCGACGGCACGCTCTCGACCTTCCTCGGCGCCCTGCTCGGCCACGGCGGCCGCGGCCTCGCGATCGTCGGCGACCAGGCGATGCTGCACGACCTGGCCTCCCTGGAGCCGCTCGCCGAGCGCCGTCTCGACGGCTGCATCTGCCTGTTCAACAACAAGGGGCCCGGCATCTTCGACCTCTCGGTCTGGCCGGAGGACGCGGGCCTGCGCGCCCGCCTCAGGCACCGGACGCGGATCGACTTCGGCCCGATCGCCGCCGGCTTCGGCCTGGCCTACGAGCGGGCCGGGGATGCGGCGAGCTTGGCCGCGGCCCTGGGGCGGGCGGCGCAGCGCGAGGGCCTCAGCGTCGTCGAGGCCGACCTGCCGGAGGACTCGCTCTTCGACCGCTTCCCCGGCGCAGTGCGCCGCTGGCTCGGCGTCGCTTGATGAACAAAGGCTCATGCGTTCTCAAGCAGACCGTAAGGTGGCGCCGGGCTACACTCGCTGGTGGCGACGGCAGCCGAAGGGGGCAGGGCAGCAGTGACTAGGAGGTCGGCCGAACTGGCGATCGTCGGCCTGGGCTGCCGCTTCCCGGGTGCGCCCGATGCCGAGGCCTTCTGGCGGCTGCTCGACGAGGGCCGCGAGGCGATCGCGGAGATCGCCGCGGTGCGGCCGGCGCTCGCCCCGGTCCGCGCGGGCGAGGGTGAGAGTGAGGTTGGGCCGCCGCGCTGGGCCGGGCTGATCGAGGGCGTCGAGCTGTTCGACGCCGGCTTCTTCGGCATCGCGCCGCGCGAGGCCGACGCCATGGACCCGCAGCAGCGCCTGTTGCTCGAAGTCGCCTGGGAGGCGCTGGAATCGGCCGGCCTGACACGCGAGCGCCTGGCCGGCTCAGCGACCGGGGTCTTCGTCGGCATCTCGACCTTCGACTACAGCCGCATCCAGCCGCCGGGCGCGGAGAAGGCCGGCCTCTACGCCGGCACCGGCAACGCCCTCTCGATCGCCGCCAACCGCCTGTCCTATGCCCTCGACCTGCGCGGCCCCTCGGTCGCGGTCGATACCGCCTGCTCCTCCTCCCTGGTCGCGCTCCACCTGGCGCGCCAGAGCCTGCTCTCCGGCGAGTGCGAGCGGGCCCTGGTCGCCGGCGTCAACCTGCTGCTGGCGCCCGAGCTGATGGCCGCCTTCTCGGCGGCGCATATGCTGGCCGCCGACGGCCGCTGCAAGACCTTCGACGCGCGCGCTGACGGCTACGTGCGCGGCGAGGGCTGCGGCGTCGTCGTGCTGGAACGGCTCGAGGACGCGCGCGCCGCCGGCGATCCCGTGCTGGCCCTGCTGTGCGGCTCGGGGGTCAACCAGGACGGCCGCAGCAACGGCCTGACCGCGCCCAACGGCCCGGCCCAGGTCGCGGTGATCCGCGCGGCCCTGGCCGCGGCCGGCGAGAACCCCTCGGCGCTCGGCCACGTCGAGGCCCACGGCACCGGCACGCGCCTCGGCGACCCGATCGAGGCCCTGGCCCTGGCCGAGGCGCTGGAGGGCCGCGCGGGAGCGCCGCTCGCGATCGGCTCGGTCAAGACCAACATCGGCCACCTGGAGGCGGCGGCCGGCATCGCCGGCGTCATCAAGACGGTGCTGGCGCTCGGCCGGGGCCGGCTGCCGGCCAGCCTGAACTACCGCGAGCCCAACCCGGACATCCCCTTCGAGGAGCTGGGCCTGAGGGTTCTGGCCGAGCCGGCGCCCTGGCCGGCGGAGGCGCGGCTGGCCGGGGTCAGCAGCTTCGGCTTCGGAGGCGCCAACGCCCATATCCTGCTCGGCCCGCCGCCGGCCGAGGCGGACGCGCGGCCGGCCCTGGAGGTCGCCGAACGGCTGCTCGTGCTCTCGGCCGCCGAGCCGGAGGCGCTTGCGGCCCTGGCCGGGCGGATGGCGGGGCGGCTGGAAGGCCTCGGCGCCGATCCGCGTGCCTTCGCCGACCTCTGCTGGACCGCCGCGACGCGCCGGACCCATCACGACGAGCGCCTGGCCCTGGTCGCGGCCGACGCCGTGCGGGCCGCCGCCCTGCTGCGCGCCTTCGCCGGAGGCCAGACGCCCGAAGGCCTGGTCGCCGGCCGGCGGCCGCCGCGTCCGAAGCGCGGCACGCTGGGCGCCGGACGGCCGCTCGGCGAGATCGCGGCGGGCTTCGTCGCCGGCCGGCGCATCGACTGGGCCGGCCTCTACCCCGAGGACAGCCGGCTCGCGGTCTTGCCGGCCTATCCCTGGCAGCACCGGCGCCACTGGTTCGCCGAGGAGGCCGCGGCGCCGGCGGCCGTCGAGCCGGCACCGGCCTATCGCACGACCTGGGAGCCGGTCGATCCGATCGAGGCGCCGGCGCTGGCCGAGCGCCTCTCCGTCGCCGCCGAGGGCCTGCGCGACCCGCAGCGGGACGCCGAGACCCAGGCGGTCGAGGCGGCCCTGGACCGGCTCTGCGCCGGCTTCGCCCGCCGCGCGGTCGCGGCCGTCGGCGCGCCGCAGGTGGTCGAGGCCCATCGCCGCCTGTTCGCCCGCCTCCGGGTCATGGCCGAGGATGCGGCGGCGGCCGAGGATCCGGAAGCCCTGGCGGCGGAGCTGCAGGCGCGCTTTCCGGGGCATCGCGCCGGCATCGCCCTGGTCGCCGAGTGCGGCGCGGCCCTGGCCGAGGTGCTGAGCGGCGCGCGCGACCCGCTGGAGATCCTCTTCCCGGACGGCAGCGGCGCCCGCCTCGCGGCGCTCTACGGCGGCTCGGCGGTGATGCACGGCGCCAACGCCCTGGCCGGCGCGGCGGCGGCGCTGCTCGCCGAGGCCCTGCCGGAGGGCCGCAGCCTGCGCGTGCTGGAGATCGGCGCCGGCACCGGCGGCACGACCGAGCATCTGCTCGGCCGGCTGCCCGACGGCCGGGCCCGCTATCTCTTCACCGACGTCGCGCCGCCGCTGCTGGCCCAGGCGGCGCAGCGCCACGCAGGCCTGCCCTGGCTGGAGACGGCGAGCCTCGACATCGAGCGGGATCCGGCGGGGCAGGGGCTGGCGCCCGGTGCCTGCGACCTGCTGGTCGCGGCGAACGTGCTGCACGCGACCCGCGACCTCGGCGAGACCTTGGCCCACGCCCGGCGCCTGCTGGCGCCCGGCGGCCGCCTGCTGCTGCTCGAGCAGACCGCGCCGCGGCGCTGGCTCGACCTGGTCTTCGGCCTGACCGAGGGCTGGTGGCGCTTCGCCGACAGCGAGCGGCGGCCCGACTATCCGCTGCTCGACGGCGAGGCCTGGCAGGCGGTGCTGAGCGGGGCCGGCTTCGAGATCGAGGCGGCCGAGCCCTGCGACGCCGCCGGCGCCCAGACCCTGCTGGTCGCGCGGCGGCCGGTCGAGCCGGCACCTGCTGGCCGCTGGCTGCTGGTCGGCGACCGGACCGGCGCCGCGGCGACCCTGGCGAGCGCACTGGATGCGCAACTGCTCGAAGCGGCGGCCGACCCCGAGGCGGCGGAGCGGGCGGTCGCCGAGGCCCTGGGCGCCGGACCCTACGAGGGCCTGCTCTGTCTGGCGCCGCTCGACGGCGGCGAGGCGGGACTGCGCCGCACGCTCGCGGCGCTGCGCGGGCTGGCGGGCTCCGGGGCGGCGCTGCCGGCGTGGATCGTCACCCGCGGTGCCCAGGCCGTCGACGGCGACGCGGCCGGGCCCGACCCCTGGCAGGCCGCCGCCTGGGGCCTGGCGCGCTCCTTCGCGATCGAGCGGCCGGACTGCGCCGGCGGGCTGGTCGACCTCGACGGCCCGGGCCTTTCGGGCTTGCCGCGCCTGCTCGCCCAGGAGGGCGAGCGCCAGCTCGCGCTGCGCGGCCGCCGGACCTTCGCCCTGCGCCTGGAGCCGCTGGAGCCCGATCCCGAGGGCTGGCTGCCGGTCTCGGCCGAGGGGCGCTACCTGGTCTATGGCGGCAGCGGCGCGCTCGGCGGCGCGCTGGCCGGCTGGCTCGTCGAGCGCGGCGCCCGGCATCTGGTTCTCGCGAGCCGCGGCGCGGTTCCCGAGAGCGCGGTCGCGCCGCTGCGGCAGAGGGGCGTCTCGGTCGAGATGCTGCGGAGCGACCTCGGCGATGCTGCCGGCGTCGCGGCACTGGTCGCCCGGTTGGCCGGGGAAGGGCCGCCGCTCAGGGGCGTGATCCAGGCCGCCGGCAGCTTCGACAACGCGCCGCTGGCCGAGCTGGGCTGGCAGGCCTGCGCGCCGCTGCTCGCCGCCAAGCTGCAGGGCACGGAGAGCCTGCTGGCCGCCACCGAAGGGCTGCCGCTCGACTTCCTGCTCTTCGTCTCCTCGGTGGCGGCGACCCTGGGACTGCCCAGGGCAGGCAACTACGCCGCCGCCAACGCGGCGCTGGAGGCCGCGGTCGCGCGGGCGCGCGCCGCCGGTCGGCCGGCGCTGGCGCTGGCCTGCGGGCCGGTCGCCGGCCTGGGCATGGCCGAGCGGGCCGAGGCGGACCGCTGGGCCGCGGCCGGGGTCGGCGGCCTGGCGCCGGAGCGGCTGCTGGCGGCGCTCGACGGTCTGGCCGGCGGCGCGGAGGCCAGCCCGCTGCTGCTGGAGGCCGATTGGGAGAAGCTCGCCGGCGTCGTCGCCTACCGCGACGCGCCGGCCTGGATCGCCGGCGCGTGCCGCCGGGCCCTTGCGGCCGTGCCGGCGGCGGCCCCGCGGTTGCGCGAGGAGCTCGATGCCGCCTTCCCGGCCGAACGGCCGGCCATCGCGCTGGCCTTCGTGCAGGCGCAGGTCGCGGCCGTGCTGGGCCTGCCGGCCGAGCGCCTGCCGGCTCCGGAGCGGGGCCTGCAGGACCTCGGCCTCGATTCGCTCTCGGGCTTGGAGCTGCGCGACCGCCTGCAGCGGGCGACCGGCCTGGCGCTGCCGGCGACCCTGGCCCTGGAGCATCCGACGCCCGCGGCCCTGGCGGCCGCGCTGCTGGCGGCGCTGGACGCCGCGCCGACGGCTCGTGCGGCGCCCGCGAAGGCCGCCGTCCCGACGGCGAAGGCGACGGCCCCGTCGCCCGCGCCGGCCGGTCCCGAGCCGATCGCCATCGTCGGCCTTGCCTGCCGCTTCCCGGGTGGCGAGACGCCGGAGGCCTTCTGGGAGCTGCTCGCCGCCGGGCGCGACGCGGTCGGCCCGATCCCGGAAGACCGCTGGGACGTCGCGCGCTTCCACGGCGCGGCCGGGCCGGAGCGCAGCCGCTCGGCCCGCGGCGCCTTCCTCGACGACGTGAGGGGCTTCGACGCCGCCTTCTTCCACCTCTCGGGCCGCGAGGCCGACGCCCTCGACCCGCAGCAGCGCCTGCTGCTCGAGGTCGCCTGGGAGGCGCTGGAGCGCTCGGGCCTTTCGCCGGACTCCTTGAAGGGCAGCCGCACCGGCGTCTTCGTCGGAATCACCTCGCACGACTACGGCGACCGCCAGATCGCGCGCGGCAGCGCCGAGCCGATCGACGCCTACTTCGGCAGCGGCAACACGGCCTGCTTCGCCGCCGGACGCCTGTCCTACCTGCTCGGGCTGGAGGGGCCGAGCCTCGCCATCGACACCGCCTGCTCGGCCTCGCTGGTCGCCCTGCACCAGGCCTGCCGGTCGCTGCTGAGCGGCGAGAGCGAGCGGGCGCTGGCCGGCGGCGTCCACCTGATGCTCTCGCCCGGCGGCTTCCTTTACAACGAGGTCACCGGCGCGCTCTCGTCCGACGGCCTGTCCAAGACCTTCGACGCCGCCGCCGACGGCTTCGGCCGCGGCGAGGGCTGCGCCGTGCTGGTGCTGCGCCGCCTCTCCGACGCCCTGGCCGCGGGCGAGCGGATCCATGCCGTGATCCGCGGCAGCGCGGTCAACCAGGACGGCGCCAGCGGCGGCCTCACGGTGCCGAGCGGCAGGGCGCAGCAGGCGGTGATCCGCGCCGCGCTCGCCGACGCCGCCCTGGCGCCGGCGGAGATCGACTATCTCGAGGCGCACGGCACCGGCACGGTGCTCGGCGATCCGATCGAGCTCCGGTCCCTGGGCGCGGTCTTCGCCGGCCGGCCGGCCGGGCGGCCGCTGCTGGTCGGCTCGGTCAAGACCAACCTCGGCCATCTGGAGGCCGCCGCCGGCCTGGCGGGCCTGGTGAAGACCGTGCTGGCGCTGGAGCAGGGGGCGGTGCCGGCGCACCTGCACCTCGAGACGCCCAACCCGCACGTGCCCTGGGCGGAGCTGCCGCTCAGGGTGCCGACCGCGACCGAGCCCTGGCCCGCGACCGGACGGCCGCGGCGCGCCGGGGTCAGCGCCTTCTCGCTGATGGGCACCAACGCCCACGTCGTGCTGGAGCAGGCACCGGAGCCGGCCGCCGCGCCGGCACCCGTCGAGCGCAGCCACCATCCCTTCCTGCTCTCGGCGCGCTCGCCGGAGGCGCTGAGGGCCCTGGCGGGGGCCTGTGCCGAAGTGGTCCGCGACGACGAGCCGCTCGGCGACCGCTGCTTCACCAGCAACGCCGGCCGCGCGCAGCATGCCGTCCGGCTCGCCACGGTCGTCGCGGGGCCGGCGGAGCTGCGCGAGCGCCTGGCCGCCGTCGCGCGCGGCGAGACGCCGGCCGGCGTCGCCTTCGGCCGCGCGGCCGGGGCCGCGACCCCGCCGGTCGCCTTCCTCTTCACCGGGCAGGGTGCGGTCGGCCCGGACATGGCGCGCGGCCTCTACGAGAGCGCGCCGCCCTTCGCCGCCGAGCTGGAGCGCTGCGCGGCGATCCTGGCGCCGCACCTCGACGTGCCGCTGGTCGAGCTGCTCTACGGCGGCGAGACCGCGCGGCTCTCCCGCACCCGCTACGCCCAGCCGGCGCTGGTCGCGCTCGAATGGTCGCTGGCGCAGCTCTGGCGCAGCTGGGGCGTCGAGCCGGCCGCCGTGCTCGGCCACAGCCTCGGCGAGTACGTCGCCGCCGCGGTCGCCGGCATGATCGAGCCGGAGCAGCTGCTGCCGCTGGTGGCCCAGCGCGGCCGCATCATGGACGACCTGCCGGAAGGCGCGATGCTGGCCGCGGCGACCGATGCCGGGACGGCGGCCGCGGCGCTGGCCGGCCTGGAGGACAGGGTCTCGCTCGCCGCGCTCAACGGTCCCCAGGCGACGGTCCTGGCAGGCGACGAGGCGGCCGTGGCGCGCGTCGCCGAGCGGCTGGCCGGGCAGGGCGTGCGCACGCAGCGCCTGGCGGTCTCCCACGCCTTCCACTCGCCGATGATGGAGCCGGCCCTCGACGCGCTGGCCGACCTGGCGGCCTCGGTCGAGTGGCGGCCGGCACGCCTGCCGATCGCGCGCAATCTCGATGGCCGCCGCCTCGAGCCGGGCGCGGTGCCGCCGGCGGAGGACTGGGCGCGCCACGCCCGCGAGCCGGTGCGCTTCGCCGAGGGCCTGCAGGCGCTCGCCGGCCAGGGCATCCAACACTTCCTGGAGATCGGGCCGCGGCCGGTGCTGACCGCGCTCGGCCCGGCCAGCCTGCCCGAGGCCCGCTTCCTGGCCGCATTGCGGCCGGAGCGCCCGGACTGGCAGGCCGGCCTGGACAGCCTGACCGCGCTCTGGCTCGAAGGCGTGCCGGTCGACTGGCAGGCCTTCGACCGACCCTACGGCCGGCGCCGCCTGCGGCAGCCCGGCTATCCCTTCGAGCGGCGTGACCACTGGGTCGAGGAGCCCGCGATGTCCGATACCCCCAGCGCCCCTGCGGCCGACCGTCCGGCGCCGCCCGCGCCCGCGCCTGCGGCCGACCTCCTGGCCGCAATGACGACCCTGGTCGCCGAGGCGCTGGGCAGCGATCCGGCCGACCTCGACCCCGACGCGCCGCTGCTGGAGCTGGGCGCCGATTCGATCTCCCTGGTCGAGGTCGGGCGGCTGATCCGCACGCGCCACGGCCTGACGCTGACCGCCAGTCAGTTCTTCGAGGAGCTGACCAGCGTGCGCGCGCTGGCCGACTACCTTGCCCGTTCCGCGCCGGCGCCCCAGGCGGCGCCGGTCCCGCCCGTCGAGATGCTTTCCGCCGTTCCGGTCCAGGGCGCTCCCGAGGAGCTGGCCGGCCTGTTCGCCCGCCAGCTCGACCTGGTGCAGGATGTCATCCACCGCCAGCTCGCGGCGCTGCGCGAGAGCGGCGTGCCGACGCCGGCCGTGCCGACGCCGGCGGCCCCGGCGGCCCCGGCGGCCCCGGTGGCCCCGGCCGTTCCCGCCATGGCCCAGGCGCCGGTTCGCACGGCGCCGGGCCGCGAGCTCGGCCCCTACCGGCCGCCGCGGCGCCAGGACACGGCGGCGTCCGAGGATCCGCGCCGGCGCGCCCACCTGGAGGCGCTGGTCGCCCGCTTCACGGCGCGCACGGCGACCAGCAAGCGGCTCGCCGAGGCGGCGCGGCCGCGGCTCGCCGACAGCCGCGCCTCGGCCGGCTTCCGGCCGACGGTCAAGGAGATGCTCTACCCGATCGTCGGCGAGCGGGCCGAGGGCGCCCGGCTCTGGGACGTCGACGGCAATGCGTACGTCGACGTCTCGATGGACTTCGGCGTCAACCTCTTCGGCCACCGCGCGCCCTTCCTGGTCGAGGCGATGGAGCAGGCGATCGGGCGCGGCCTCGCCATGGCGCCGCGCTCGCGCGACGCGGCGGCGGCGGCCGAGCTGCTCTGCGAGCTGACCGGCATGGAGCGGGTCGTGTTCTGCCAGTCGGGCAGCGAGTCGGTGATGACCGCGGTGCGCCTGGCCCGGCTCGCCAAGGGGCGCGACGGCATCGCGCTGTTCCGCAACTCCTACCACGGCCACACCGACGGCCTGCTGGCGGTCGGCGGCGGCCGGGGGGCTTCGGCCGGCTTCGACGCCGAGCCGGTGGCGCCGGGCGTGCCGGCGGCGATGGTCGGCGACCTGCTGCTGCTCGACTACGGCGATCCCGAGAGCCTCGAGGCCCTGCGCCGCCACGCCGGCCGCCTCGCCGCGGTGCTGGTCGAGCCGGTGCAGAGCCGCGCCCTCGGCCTGCAGCCGGGCGAGTACCTGAAGCGGCTGCGCGCGGTGACCCGGGAGCTCGGGCTGCTGCTGATCTTCGACGAGATGATCACCGGCTTCCGCCTGCATCCGGGCGGCGCCCAGGCCTGGTTCGGCGTCGAGGCCGACCTCGCGACCTACGGCAAGGCGATGGGCGGCGGCGTCGAGGTCGCGGCCGTGGCCGGCCGCAACGGCCTGCTCGACGGCATCGACGGCGGCCTCTGGCGCTACGGCGACGAGTCCTATCCGGCGGCCGAGACGACCTTCTTCGCCGGCACCTTCAACGCCAACCCGCTGGCCATGGCGACGACGCGCGCGGCGCTGGCCGAGATGAAGCGGCGCGGCCCGGCGCTGCAGGAGGGCATCAACGCGCTGACAACGCGCTTCGCGGCCGGGCTCAACGGCTGGCTGGCCGAGCGCGAGGTGCCGCTTGAGGTCGTGACCTGCGGCTCGCTGTTCCGCTTCGCTCATCGCGGCAACCTCGACCTGCTGTTCTATCACCTGCTGGAGAAGGGCGTGTTCGTCTGGGAGGGGCGCAACTGCTTCCTGTCGGACGCCCACGGCGAGGCCGAAATGGCCCGGGTCGCCCAGGCGGTGCGCGACAGCGTCGAGGAATTGCGCGAGGGCGGCTACCTGGATGCGCCCGCCGCGAAGGCGTCCAGCGCGCCGGGGTCCAGGGCCGGAGCAGGGCCGAAGGTCCTGCCGCTGACCGCCGCCCAGCAGCAGCTCTGGCTGCTCGCCCAGGTCGGTCGCGGCGGCTCCCTGGCCTATACCGAATCGCTGGCGGTCGAGATCGAGGGGCGGCTGGAGCCGGCGGCCCTGGAGGCGGCGCTGCGCCGCCTGGTCGCGCGCCACGAGGCGCTGCGCACGGCGATCGACCCGGACGGCCGCACCCAGCAGATCCTGGAGAGCGTGCCGGTCGCGCTGGCCCGCGCCGAAGGCGTCGGGCGCGAGGCCTGGCTGCAGGACCTCCTGGCCCGGCCCTTCGACCTGGCCGAGCCGCCGCTGCTGCGCGTCGGCCTGCTGGAGGAGGCGCCGGGCCGGCAGGTGCTGGCGCTGGCGGCGCACCACATCGTGGTCGATGGCTGGTCGATGGCGCTGCTGCTCGGCGACCTCGGCGCCTGCTACCGGGCCGAGCTCGCCGGCGAGCCGGCGCCGCTGGAGCCGGCGCGCCAGCTCAGCGACCTCGTGCGCTTCCAGCAGCAGGCCCTGGAGGGCGGGCGCCGCGCCGAGCTGGAGGGCTGGTGGCGCGAGACCCTGACGCCGCTGCCCGAGCCGCTGGAGCTGCCGGTCGACCGCCGGCCGGCGCCGGGCGCGGAGCATCCCGGCGGGCGCCATCGCTTCACCCTCGATCCGGCGCTGCGGCGTCGGCTGGAGGCGCTGGGCCGCTCGGCCAAGGCGACGCCCTTCGCGACGCTGCTGGCCGCCGTCACGGCCTTCCTGCACCGACTGACCGGGCGCGAGGCCTTGCTGGTCGGCTGCCCGGTGCTCGGCCGCGGCCACGAGGCGGAGCTCGCCGAGGCGGTCGGCTACGCGACCCACCTGATCGCCGTGCCGAGCCGCCGGCAGCCCGGCGGGTCGTTCCGGGACCATCTGGCGGCGAGCCGGGCGGCGCTGGTCGCGGCGCTCGACCACCAGGACTATCCCTTCGCCGAGCTGCTGCGCCTGCTCGGCCTGGCCTGGAGCGCCGAGCGGCCGCCGCTGCTCGAGCTGCTCTTCAACCTCGACCGGCCGGGGCCCGGACCGGCGCTGCCCGGCGCGACCGCGCGACTGCTGGCGCCGCCGGTCCAGGCCGCCAAGTACCCGCTCTCGATCAACGCCCTCGACTTCGGCGGCGAGCTCATCGTCGACCTCGACTACGACGCCGGCCAGTTCAGCCCGGCCGCCGTCGAGCGCCTGGCCGGGCAGCTGCAGGTCTGGCTGGCGGCCCTGGTCGAGCGCCCCGACGACCCGCTGGAGGAGCTGACGCCGCTCGGCGCCGCCGAGCGGGCGCTGCTCGAGACCTGGAACGACACCGCCACGGCCTGGGAGGGCGAGCCGGGCCTGGTGCACGAGATGATCGAGGCCCAGGCGGCGCGCGACCCCGACGCGCCGGCCCTGACCTTCGCCGGCGAGACCATCAGCTACGGCCGTCTGCTGGCGGAGAGCGGCGCCCTGGCGGCCCGCCTGGTCGCGCTCGGCGCTGGCCCAGAGACCAGCGTGGCCTGCCTCTTCGACCGCTCCTTCGAGATGCTGGTCGGCCTGATCGCCATCCTGCGCGCCGGCGCCGCCTATCTGCCGGTCGCCCTCGACGAGGCGCCGGACCGCCTGGCCGCCGCGCTGGCCGACGCCGAGCCGCTGGCGGCCCTGACCCGCGCCGGCCTGGAGCCGGCGGCCGGGCTGCGCGAGCTGCTGGGCGAGGGGCGGCCGCTGCTCGAGCTCGGCCCGATCGACCCGGCCGCCGCGGCCCCGGAGGTCCCGGCGGCGCCGGCGCTGCCGCGCGCCACGGCCGGGCAGCCGTCGCACCTGCTCTTCACCTCGGGCTCGACCGGCCGGCCCAAGGGCGTGGTCTCGCTGCACCAGGGCCTGCGCAACCAGGTGCTCTGGCTGCAGAGCGCCTATCCGATCGGGCCCGGCTCGGTGGCGCTGCAGAAGACGCCCTACACCTTCGACGTCTCGCTGATGGAGCTGTTCTGGCCGCTGACCGTCGGCGCGCGCCTGGTCCTGGCCGAGCCGGAGGCCCACCGCGACCCGCGGGTGCTGGCGCGGCTGATCCGCGGCGAGGGCGTGACACTCTGCCACTTCGTGCCCTCGATGCTGGCGGCCTTCCTGGAGGAGCCGGAGGCGGCCGCCTGCACGACCCTGGAGCGGGTGCTGTGCAGCGGCGAGGCGCTGCCCCACGACCTGATCGGCCGCTTCCACGCCCTCGGCCTCGGCGCCGAGCTGCACAACCTCTACGGCCCGACCGAGGCCTCGATCCACGACACCGCCTGGCCCTGCCCGGCGGGGCCGGAGGAGCCGGTGACGCCGATCGGCCGGCCGGTCGCCAACACGGTCGTGCGCATCCTCGACGAGCGCGGCCAGCTCTGCCCGGTCGGCATGGTCGGCGAGATCCATCTGGGCGGCGTGCAGCTGGCGCGCGGCTACCTGAAGCGCCCCGACCTGACCGAGCGCGCCTTCGTGCCCGACCCCTGGGCCGAGGGGCAGCGGCTCTACCGGACCGGCGACCTGGGCCGCTGGCGCGCCGACGGGGCGATCGTCTACCTGGGGCGGCGCGACGGTCAGGTGAAGGTGCGCGGCCAGCGCATCGAGCTGGGCGAGGTCGAGGCCGCGCTGCGCGCCCACCCGGCGGTGCGCGACGCCGTCGCCGGCATGGTCGGCCAGGACGCCTTCGACCGCCGGCTCGCCGCCTGGATCGTCCCGCAGGGGGCGGAGGCGCCGGACGGCCCGGCGGAGCCGCCCGCCGAGCGGGTCGCCGGGCTGCGCGCCTTCCTGGCCCGGCGCCTGCCGCCGCACATGATCCCGGACCGCTTCGTCGCGCTGCCGGCGCTGCCGCTCAGCCTGCACGGCAAGATCGACCGCAAGGCCCTGGCGCTGCCCGCGGCCCCGGCCGCCCCGGCGGCGCCGAGCGCGCCGGAGAGCGACCTGCAGCGCGCGCTGCGCGCGCTCTGGCGGGACCAGCTCGGCCCGATCGAGATCGGTCTCCACGACGACTTCTTCCGGCTCGGCGGCCATTCCCTGATGGTCGTGCGCCTGGCCGCGGCGGTGCGCGAGCGCTTCGGCGTCGAGCTGCCGATCCGGACCTTCCTGGAGCAGCCGACCCTGGCGGCGACGGCCGCGGCGATCGAGGCGGCGGGGCAGCGGCCGGCGCCCGAGACGCCTGCCGCCCCGGCGATCCGGCCGGCCGACCGCGCGCGCCGGCGGCTCGACCGGGCCGCGCTGGGGCTGGGCGCCAGGGCCGACGAGGAGACCGCCGGGTGAGCGACCAGGTCTACGTCTTCCCGGCCTCGCCGGCGCAGCGGCGGCTCTGGTTCCTCGACCAGCTGCAGGGGCCGAGTCCGGCCTACAGCGTGATCCAGGCGCTGGAGGTTCGCGGCGCGCTCGACCGCGCGGCGCTGTCCGCCGCCTTCCGCGCCCTGGTCGCGCGCCACGAGATCCTGCGCACGGCCCTGGTCGCGGTCGACGGCGAGCCGCTGCAGGCGATCGAGCCGGAGCTGGATTTCGTGCCGGCCTTCGAGACCCTCGAGGAGCAGCCGGCGGCCGGCCGCGAGGCCGCCGCGCGCCGCCGCCTGTCGGAGGTGCTGGCACGGCCCTTCGACCTGGCGCAGGCGCCGCTGATGCGGGTCCTGCTGCTGCGCCTGGAGCCGGAGCGGCACCTGCTCGGCATCGCGCTCCACCATGCGGTCTGCGACGGCCAGTCGCTGGCCGTGCTGGTCGAGGAGCTGGCCCATCTCTACCGGCGCGCCTGCGGCGCGCCGCTGGCGGAACTGCCCGAGCCGCCGATCCAGTACGCCGACTACGCCGCCTGGCTGGAGGACAGCCGCGACGCGGCGGGAGCGGCGGACTCCCTGGCCTTCTGGACCGAGCGCCTGCGCGACGCCCCGCCGCTCGGCCTGCCGCTCGACCATCCGGCACCGGCGCTGCTGCCGCCCGACGGCGCGCGCCACGACTTCGTCCTGCCGGCCGAGCTCGCCGGGAAGCTGGAGGCTTTCGCCAGGGAGCGGGGCGCGACACCCTTCATGCTCTGGCTGGCGCTCTGGGCGGCGACGCTCGGCCGGACCGCCGGCCAGGCCGACTTCTGCCTCGGCGTGCCGGTCGCCGGGCGCGGCCGGCCGGAGCTGGAACGCCTGATCGGCCTCTTCGCCAACACCCTGGCGCTGCGCCTCGACCTGTCCGGCGCGCCGGCGCTCGGCGGGTTGCTGGAGCGCCTGCGGGCGACGGTGCTGGAGGGCTTCGCGCGGCAGGACACGCCCTTCGAGACGCTGGTCGAGACGCTGAAGGTGCCGCGCGCCGGCGGTCGCTCGCCGCTGTTCCAGAGCCTCTTCGCCCTGCACGAGGATCCCCTGGCCGCGATCGCCCTGCCGGGGCTGGAGCTCCGCCCGCTCGACCTGCCGCAGGTCGGCGCCAAGGTCGAGCTGACCCTGGAGCTGACCCGGCGCGCCGACGGCGGGCTCGACGGCCGGCTGGAGTACAGCAGCGTGCTCTTCGAGGCGGCGACCGCCCGGCGCCTGGCCGAGGCGCTGCGCCGGACGGCCGAGGACTGGCTGGCCGATCCGACGCTGCCGCTGCACGTCGGAGCGCAGAGGCCGGCGACGGGCGCCGGCGCGGGCGAGGGGCAGGGGACCCCGTCGCTGCCACCGGCCGGCCCGGCCACGCCGCTGGAGGAGACGCTCGCGGGCCTGTGGCGCGAGCTGCTCGGCGTCGAGGCGGTCGGCCGTGCCGACGGCTTCTTCGATCTCGGCGGCCACTCGCTGCTCGCCTGCCGGCTGGTCGCGCGCCTGCGCCAGCGCGTCCCGGTCGAGCTGCCGGTCGCCGCCGTCTTCGAGGCGCCGAGCCTGGCCGGCATGGCCGGGCGGGTGCAGCAGCTGCTCGACGCCGAGACCTCGGGCGCCGGGCCGGCCGAGGCCGCGATCGAGCCGGCTCCGGCCGAGACGACCCATCCCCTGTCGCCGGCCCAGACCCGCCTCTGGTTCCTGCAGCAGCTGGAGAGCCAGAGCCCGGCCTATGCGCTGCTCGGCGCGCTGGAGATCGAGGGTTCGCTCGACGTCGAGCTGCTGCGCCGCGTGCTGCAGGCGCTGGAGCAGCGGCACGCGTCGCTGCGCGCCCGCTTCCGGCTGCTCGACGGCGAGCCGGTCCAGGTGACCGGGCCGCCGCGCGGCCTGGCGCTGCCGGTCGTCGACCTGGAGCCGCTGCCCGGCTTCGCCCGCGAGGAGGAGGTGCGGCGGATCGGCCGCGCCGAGGCGCGCCAGCCCCTCGACCTCGCCGAGGGGCCGCCGATCCGTCTCCGGCTGCTGCGCCATTCGGCGCGGCGCCACGTCCTGCTGGTGACCCTGCACCACATCGTCGCCGACGGCTGGTCGCTGGAGCTGCTGCTCGGCGAGACGGCGGCGCTCTACCGCGCCTTCGCCGAGGAGCTGGACTCGCCGCTGCCGCCGCTCGGCCTCCAGTACGGCGACTACGCGGCCTGGCAGCGACGGGCCCTCGATCCCGGCCGGG
Source organism: Tistlia consotensis USBA 355 (assembly GCF_900177295.1). Classification (GTDB taxonomy): domain Bacteria; phylum Pseudomonadota; class Alphaproteobacteria; order Kiloniellales; family DSM-21159; genus Tistlia; species Tistlia consotensis. The sequence continues at coordinate 205,364 of NZ_FWZX01000003.1, read as the reverse complement.
TCGAGAGCCTGCTCGGCTTCTGGCGCGAGCGGCTGGCGGGGCTGCCGCCGCTGGAGCTGCCGACCGACCGGCCGCGCCCGCCGGTGCAGACCGCCGAGGGCGCCCGCCACGACTTCCGGCTCGAGCCCGCGCTCTCGGCCGGCGTCGCGCGCCTGGCCGCCGAGACCGGGACGACGCGCTTCCAGGTGCTGCTGGCGGTCTTCGCGGCCCTGCTGGCGCGCTACAGCGGCCAGGAGGACTTCGCCGTCGGCGTGCCGGCCTCGGGCCGCGAGCGGCCGGAGACTCAGGAGCTGGTCGGCTGCTTCGTCAACACCCTGGTGCTGCGCTTCGACCTCTCGGATGCGCCCGGCTTCCGCGAGCTGGTCGCCCGGGTCCGCGGGGTCGCGCTGGAGGCCCAGGCCCACCAGGACCTGCCCTTCGAGCGGCTGGTCGAGGGCCTGGCCCTGGAGCGCGACCTCAGCCGCAACGCCCTGTTCCAGGTGCTGTTCAGCTACCAGGCGGCCAGCGCGCCGCCGCCGGAGATCCCGGGCCTGGCGCTCAGGCCCCTGGAGATCGATCCCGGCGTCGCGCAGTTCGACCTCGCGCTCTATCTCGACGAGCGCGACGGCGGCCTCGCCGGCGGCTTCGTCTACCGCACGGACCTCTACGACTCGGGCAGCATCGTGCGCCTGGAAGGGCACTTCCGCCGGCTGCTGGAAGCCGCCCTCGCCGAGCCCGGGACGCCCTTCGACCGGCTGCCGCTGCTGACCGCGGAGGAGCGGCAGCGGCTCGCCGACTGGAACGACACGCGGGTCGACTACGAGCTGCCGCCGCGCCTGATCGACCTGATCGATGCCCAGGTCGCGCGCAGCCCGCAGGCGGTCGCCGCGGTGTCGGGCGACGAGCGGCTGAGCTATGGCGAGCTGGCCGCCCGGGCCAACCGCCTCGCCGGGGCCCTGGCCGCGGCCGGCGCCGGCCCGGGCCGGCCGGTCGGCGTCTGCCTGGAGCGCTCGCTGTCGCTGATCGTCGCGCTGACCGCGATCCTGCGGACCGGCGCGCCCTTCCTGCCGCTCGATCCGGAGCAGCCGGCGGCGCGGCTCGGCCAGATCCTGGAGGATGCCGGCCCCAGCCTGGTCGTGACCACGCCGGCGCTGGCCGGTTCCCTGCCCGAAGGATTGCCCTGGCTCGACGTCGCGGCCGAGGGCGAGCCGCTCGAGGGCCCGCCGGCGGTCGGCGCCGACGATCCCGCCTACCTGCTCTTCACCTCAGGCTCAACCGGCCGGCCCAAGGGCGCGCTCAACAGCCAGCGCGGCATCCTCAACCGCCTGGCCTGGATGCAGCAGTACTATCCGATCGGGCCGCGCGACCGGGTGCTGCAGAAGACGCCCTACGGCTTCGACGTTTCGGTCTGGGAGTTCTTCTGGCCGCTGATCGCCGGCGCGCGCCTGGTCTTCGCCCGGCCCGGCGGGCACCGGGACCCCGACTACCTGGCCGGCGCCGTCGCGCGCCACGGCATCACCGTGCTGCACTTCGTGCCCTCGATGCTGGAGGCCTTCCTGCCGGCCGCCGATCCCGTCGCCTGCGCCAGCCTGCGCCGGGTCTTCCTGAGCGGCGAGGCGCTGTCGGCCGAGCTGGAGCGGCGCTTCTTCGCGCGCGGCCTGACCGCCTCGCTGCACAACCTCTACGGCCCGACCGAGGCGGCGATCGACGTCTCGACCTGGGACTGCCTGCCGCCCGGCGGCCGGCGCACGCCGCCGATCGGCTACGCCGCGCCGAACTGCCGGTTGCACATCCTCGATGCGCACGGCCAGCCGGTGCCGGTCGGCGTGCCCGGCGAGCTGTTCCTCGGCGGCGTCCAGGTCGGCCTCGGCTACCTCGGCCGGCCCGAGCTGACCGCCGAGCGCTTCCTGCCCGATCCCTTCGCCGGCGAGGCGGGCGAGGGCGCCCGGCTGTACCGCACCGGCGACCGCGCCCGGCGCCTGGCGGACGGCGCGGTCGAGTTCCTCGGCCGGCTCGACTTCCAGGTCAAGCTGCGCGGCCAGCGCATCGAGCTCGGCGAGATCGAGGCGGTGCTGCTCGAGCATCGGGGCGTGCGCTCGGCGGTCGCGACGCTGTGGGGCGACGAGCCGGCCAGGCAGCGGCTGGTCGCCTACGTCGTGCCGGCGGCCGACGAAGGCGCGTCGAAGGAGCTGCTGCGCCGCCACCTGGAGGAGCGGCTGCCCGGCTACATGGTGCCGGATGCCCTGGTGCTGCTCGAGGCTCTGCCGCTCAATGCCAGCGGCAAGCTCGACCGTCGGCGGCTGCCGCCGCCCGAGCGCCCGGCGCGGGCCGGAGCCGAGCGGCCGCTGCGCGAGAGCGAGCGGACGATCGCCGAGGCCTGGTGCGCCCTGCTCGGCCTGGAGAGCGTGGCGGCCGACGCGAACTTCTTCGAGGCTGGCGGCACCTCGCTGCTGCTCGTCCAGGTCCACGCCCGCCTGAAGGCGCGCTGGCCCGAGGTCAGCCTGGTCGAGCTGTTCCGCTTCCCGACGGTCGAGAGCCTGGCCGCGCACCTCAGCCCCTCGGCCTCGGCGCCGGCGCGGGCCGAGAGGCCGGCGCCGCGCCGGGCCGCGGCGGCCGGCGAGGGCATCGCCATCGTCGCCATGGCCTGCCGCTTTCCCGGCGCCGACGACGTCGAGGCCTTCTGGCGCCTGCTGACCGAGGGCCGCGAGGCGATCGAGCGCCTGGACGAGGAAGAGCTGCGGGCGGCCGGCGTGCCGGAGGCGCTGCTCGCCGACCCGCGCTACGTGCGCGCCGCCGCGGCACCCGCGGGCATCGACCTCTTCGACGCCGGCTTCTTCGGCTACAGCCCGGCCGAGGCCGCGGAGCTCGACCCCCAGGGGCGGCTGTTCCTGGAGTGCGCCTGGCAGGCGCTGGAGCGCGCCGGGATCGACCCCTCCCGTCCGGGCGGGCCGGTCGGCGTCTTCGCCGGGGCGGGGCTCAGCGGCTATGCCCTGTCGCGGCTGGCCGGGCAGGGCGGCTCGGGGCTGAGCGGCTGGGCGGCGCTGCAGGGCGATCCGGCCGGCGCCTTTCACACCCTGGCGGCCAACGACAAGGACTACCTGGCGAGCCGCGTCGCCTACAAGCTGGGCCTGACCGGCCCGGCGGTCGGCGTGCAGACCGCCTGCTCGACCTCGCTGGTCGCCGTGCACCTGGCCTGCCGCTCCCTGGCCGCCGGGGAATGCCGCACGGCCCTCGCCGGCGGTGCCTCGATCTCCGTGCCGAGCCGCGCCGGCTACCTCTTCCAGGAGGGCGGCGTCGCCTCGGCCGACGGCCACTGCCGGGCCTTCGACGCCGAGGCCGGCGGCACCGTGCCGGCCGGCGGCGTCGGCGTCGTGGTCCTGAAGCGCCTGGCCGACGCCCTGGCCGACGGCGACCCGATCCATGCGGTGATCCGCGGCACGGCGATCAACAACGACGGCAATGCGCGGGTCGGCTTCACCGCGCCCGGGGTCGAGGGCCAGGCCGGGGTCATCGCGGCGGCCCAGGAGGCCGCCGGCGTCGCGCCCGCCGACATCGGCTACGTCGAGGCCCACGGCACCGCGACCCCGCTCGGCGACCTGATCGAGATCGGCGGCCTGACCCGCGCCTTCGGGCGGCTCGGCCCGCAGCGCACGCCGGCCGCCGGCAGCGTCGCGCTCGGCTCGGCCAAGACCAACATCGGGCATCTCGACGCCGCCGCCGGCGTCGCCGGCCTGATCAAGGCGGCCCTGGCGGTCGAGCAGGGCCTGCTGCCGGCCAGCCTGAACTTCCGCCGGCCCAACGAGCGGCTCGACCTGGAGCAGTCGCCTTTCTTCGTCAATGGCGAGCTGCGCGCCTGGACCGGGCAGGGCCGGCGGCGTGCCGGCGTCAGCTCCTTCGGGATCGGCGGCACCAACGCCCATGCCGTGGTCGAGCAGGCGCCGGAGCGCGCGCCCGGCGCGCCGGCGCGACGCTGGCAGCTGCTGCCGCTCTCCGCCGTCTCGGCGGAGGCGCTGGCGGGCGCCGGCGAAAGCCTGGCCGGCTGGCTCGATGCGCGTCCCGGCGCCGAGCTCGCCGGGGTCGCCTACACGCTGCAGGCCGGACGGCGCGGCTTCGCGGAGCGTCGCTTCGTGGTCGCCTCCGCCGCCGGCCAGGCCGGCGCGGCGCTGCGCGCGCCGGCCGCCGCCGGCAGCGCCGGCCGCCTCGCCGCGACCTCGGCGCCGCCGGTCGTCCTGCTGTTCCCCGGCCAGGGCAGCCAGTATCCCGGCATGGGCGCCGGGCTGGGTGAGGAGCTGCCGGTCTGGCGCGAGACGGTCGAGCGCTGCCTCGCCGCGCTGCCCGAGGCGCTGGCTCTCGACCTGCGCCAGCTGGTCCTGGAGCCGGCCGGCGGCGACGGCCGCAAGGCCTTGCTGCTGCGCCGCACCGAGCTGGCCCAGCCGGCGCTGTTCGTCGTCGAGGTCGCGCTGGCCCGCCAGCTCCAGGCCTGGGGCCTGCGGCCGGCGGCGCTGCTCGGTCACAGCCTCGGCGAGCTGGCCGCAGCGACCGTCGCCGGCGTGTTCCGGCTGGAGGAGGCCCTCGGGCTGGTCGTGCTGCGCGGCCGGCTGATGCAGGCGCAACCGCCGGGCGCCATGCTGGCGGTTGAGGCCGAGGCCGGCGAGCTGGCGCCGCTGCTCGGCGGCGGCCTGGCCGTCGCGGCGCTCAACGCGCCGGCGCAGACCGTGGTCGGCGGCCCGGCGCCGGAGGTCGAGGCGCTGGCGGCGCGCCTGGCCGAGCAGGGCATCGCCAGCCAGGCGCTGCACACCTCCCATGCCTTCCACGGCCCCTCGATGGCGGCGGTCATGGCGCCCTTCGCCGAGGCGGTCGCCGCGGTCGAGCGGCGCGCCCCGGAGCTGCCGGTGCTGTCCAACCTGACCGGCGACTGGCTGACCGAGGAGCAGGCCCTCGATCCCGACTACTGGGCGCGCCAGCTGCGCGAGCCGGTGCGCTTTTCCGATGCCCTGGACACGCTCTTCGCCGGCTCCGACCCGGTCCTGCTGGAGGTCGGTCCGGGCCGCGGCCTGCTCTCCCTCGTCCGCCAGCATCCGGCCGGCAGCGGCGCGCCGGCCCTGCTGCGCAGCCTGCCGGGCCCGCTGGAGGAGGGCGAGTCCGAGCGCTGCGTGCTGGAGGCCGTCGGCGGCCTCTGGCTGGCCGGCGCCGAGCTCGACTGGCGCGCCGTCCACGCGCCGGCCGAGCCGCTCAAGCTCGCCCTGCCGGGCCATCCCCTGGACCGCAAGCGGCACTGGCTCGACGCGCCCGTCGAGGCCCCAGCTGCCGCCGGCCCGGCGGTCCTGCGGCCGGGCTGGATCCGGCTGGCCGAGACGCCGCCGGCCGCGGATCTCACCGGCGAGCGCTGGCGCCTGGAGGGCGCCGGCGAGCCGCTGGCGGCGGCGCTGCGGCAGGCCGGCGCCGAGGTCGTCGGAAGCGGCGCCTGCGAGACGCTGCTGCTCTGCCTGCCGGACGGCGACCCCGCGGGCGACGACGCGCCGGCGGTCGTCCCGCGGCTCGCCGCGCTGCTCGCCGAGGGCCGGCCACGGCGCCTCTGCCTGGTCACCGTCGGGGCCCGCGACCTGCTCGGGGACGAGCCGCTCGGCCTGGCCGGTGCGGCCGCCGGTGCCGCGGCGCTGGTCGCGGCGCAGGAGCTGCCGGATCTGGAACTCCGCTCGCTCGACCTCGAGGCGGAAGCCCGGACGGCAGCGGAGGCGGGGCGGCTGCTCGCCGCGCTGGCCGCTCCCGGCCCGCGCCATCTCGTGCTGCGCCACGGCCGGCTGTGGCGCGCCGAAGCCCAGGGCGAGACGCTGCCGGACGCGCGCCTGCCGGAGGGCGCTGTGGTGCTGATCACCGGCGGCTTCGGCGGGGTCGGGCTGGCGATCGCCCGTCGGCTCGCCGGGCGCGGGGCCAGGCTGGTGCTCTGCGGCCGCGACGGCGGGCGCGGCCGCAAGGCCGAGCGCGAGGCGCTGGCGGCGGCCGGCGCGACGGTGATCGCCGCGCGCTGCGACGTCGCCGATCCCGCGTCGCTGGCGGGGCTCGTCGCGCGGGCGGTCAAGCGCTTCGGCCGGCTCGATGCCGTGGTCCATGCCGCCGGCGTCGCCGGCGAGGCGGCCCAGGTCGCGCTCGCCGGGACCGACGCCGCGACGGCCGAGCGCCTGTTCCGCGCCAAGCTGGCGGGCACGCGCGCGCTGGCCGAGGCGCTGAGCGACCGGCCCGAGGTGCCGGTGCTGCTCTGCTCGTCGCTCTCGACGGTCCTGGGCGGCCTCGGCTTCGCAGCCTACGCGGCCGCCAACGCGGTGATGGATTCCCTGGCCCTGCGGCTGGTGCGCGACGCGGGACGGCGCTGGCTCGCGGTCGACTGGGACGGCTGGCGCCTGGGCGGCGACGCGCCCGACGGCCCCGGGCCCGACGGCCTCGCGCCCGAAGTCGGTGCGGCCCTGGCCGAGCGGCTGCTGGCGAGCGGCCTGACCGGCCGGCTGCTGGTGACGGCGACGCCGCTCGGCCCGCGCCTCGCGCGCTGGGTCGAGGACGCGGCGGCGCCGACCGCCGCCGTGCCGGCCGCCACCGTGCCGGCCGAGGCCGTCACCCCCGTCGCGGCGACGCCCGGCTTCGCCGCGCCGCGCAGCGGCCTGGAGGAGGCGGTCGCGGCGATCTGGCGCGAGGCGCTCGGCCTGCCCGAGGTCGGCGTCGACGACGACTTCTTCGCGCTCGGCGGCCACAGCCTGCTGGCGGTCCGCATGCTGGCGCGCCTGCAGCAGCTGGCCGGCGTGCCGCTCAGCCTGCGCGCCCTGCTCGAGGCGCCGTCGATCGCCCGCCAGGCGCGCACGATCGAGGCCCTGCGCTGGCAGGCCCAGGGCCAGGAGGCCATGGACCGGGAATCGGGGGGCGCGACCGCGGGCGCCGGCGAGGAGGAGGGCGAGATTTGAGCCTGCTCGAGCTGCTCGACGAGCTGCGCCAGCGCGGCGTGCGCCTGCGCGCCGAGGACGGCAAGCTCAGGTTCTCCGGGCCGAAGGGCGGGCTGACCGAGGAATTGCGTGCGCGGGTCGCCGCCGAGCGCGGCGCGCTGCTCGCGCTGCTCGGCGGGCAGCAGGGCCCGGCCGGGCCTGCGGGCGCGGACGCCGCCGCGCCGGCGCCGCTGAGCCACGCCCAGCAGCGGCTCTGGATCGTCGAGCAGATCGAGGGCATCGGCACGGCCTACGCCATCCCCGGCGCCGCCGAGATCGCCGGGCCGCTCGACGTCGAGGCCCTGCGGCGGGCGCTGGCCGCGGTGATGCGCCGCCAGGCCAGCCTGCGCACGGCGCTCCGCCTGGTCGACGGCCTGCCGCGCCAGGTCGTCGAGCCGGACCCGCGGCTGCCCTTCGCCGTCGAGGACCTCTCCGGCGCGGCCGATCCCGCGGCGACGGCACGGGCGCGGCTGTCGGCGCTCGCGGCGGAGCCCTTCGATCTCGCGCACGCGCCGCTGTTCCGGGCGCGGCTGCTGCGCCTCGGGCCGGAGCGGCATCTCCTCGGCGTCGTGCTGCACCACGCGATCGCCGACGGCTGGTCGATCGCGCTGCTGCTGCGCGAGCTGGGTGCCGCCTATGCCGAGGCGGCGGCCGGGCGCGCGCCGGAGTCCGAGCCCTTGTCCCCGGGCTACGTCGACCTGGCGCGGCGCGAGCGCGGACCCGAGGGCCGGGCCAGGATCGAGCGCCAGCTCGGCTACTGGCGCGAGCGGCTGGCCGGCGCGCCCGAGCTGCTGGAGCTGCCGGCCGACCGGCCGCGGCCGTCGGTGCAGTCGTTCCGCGGCGCTGCCGCTCGCTCGCTGCTGCCGGCGGAGACCGTGACCCATCTGCGCGCGCTGGCGCAGGAGGAAGGCGCGACCCTGTTCATGGCGCTCTTCGCAGTCTTCGCGGCGCTGGTCGCGCGCTACAGCGGCGAGCGGGACTTCGTCGTCGGCACGCCGGTCGCCGGGCGCGAGACCCCGGAGAGCCAGCGTCTGGTCGGGCTCTTCGTCAACACCCTGGCACTGCGCTGCGACCTCTCGGGCCGACCCTCCTTCCGCACGCTGCTCGGCCGCCTGCGCCGCACCGTGCTGGAGGCCTTCGACCACCAGGACGTGCCCTTCGAGCGCCTGGTCGACGCGCTGCAGCCGGCACGCGATCCCCGCTATCCGCCGCTCTGCCAGGTGCTCTTCGCCCTGCAGAGCGCGCTCGACGAGCGCCTGGAGCTGGCCGGCGCCAGGCTGACGCCGGTGCCGCTGGAGACCGGCGGCAGCCGGGTCGACCTCTTCCTCGCCGCCGAGCCGCGCGACGACGGCGCCCTGGGCCTCGAGGCCGAGTACTGCAGCGACCTCTTCGAGGCGGCGCGGATCGAGCGCCTGCTCGGCCACTTCGTCACTCTCGCGGCCGCCGCCGCCGAGCGGCCCGACGCGCCGGTCGAGGGCCTGCCGCTGCTCGCCCCGGAAGAGCGCCGGCGGCTGCTCGCCGGGCGCAGCCGGACCGGCGAGCCGCTGCGGCCGCCGCTCACCCTGACCGGCCGCTTTGCCGAACTCGCCGCGCGCCGGGCGGAAGCCGTCGCCGTGGAATTCGGCGAAGCCCGGCAGAGCTATGGCGAGCTGCAGCGGGCGGCCGAGCGCGTCGCCGCTGCGCTGGCCGCTGCCGGGGTGCGGCCGGGCGAGGTCGTCGGCCTGCACCTGCCGCGCTGCCTGCTGCTGCCGGCGGCCCTGCTCGGCATCCTGCGCGCCGGCGCGGGCTACCTGCCGCTGGAGCCGGACCTGCCGGCGGCGCGGCGTCGGACCCTGCTGGCCGACGCCGGCGTGCGGGTCGTGGTGACCGCCGAGGCCCTGCTGCCGGCGCTGGCGGACGACGGCCTGCGCTGCCTGGCGGTCGAGCGCGCCGTCGGCTTCGAGGGCGCGGTGCCGCCGGCGCCGGAGGCTCCCGACACGCTGGCCTACGTCATCTACACCTCGGGCTCGACGGGCGGGCCGAAGGGCGTCTGCGTCAGCCACCGCAACATCCTGCGGCTGGTCGAGGGCATCGACTACGACGGCCCGGCGCCGGGCTGCTTCCTGCAGGTCTGCTCGATCGCCTTCGACGTCAGCACCTTCGAGATCTGGGGCGCGCTGCTGACCGGCGCGCGCCTGGCGATCCCGCCGCCGGGGCCGCTGGAGCCGGCGGTCCTGAAGGACTGCATAGAGCGGCACGGCGTCGAGGCGCTCTGGCTGACCGCCGGGCTGTTCCACCGCATGGCCGAGAGCCTGGCCGACACCCTGGCCGGCGTGCGCTACCTGCTCGCCGGCGGCGACGTCGTGCAGCCGGCCGCCGCCCAAGCGATCCTCGACCGCATGGCCGCGCTGGGCCACGGGGACCATCGCTTCGGCAACGGCTACGGCCCGACGGAGTGCACGACCTTCGGCACGCTGCACTGGATGCGGCCGGGCGAGCGGCTGGGCCAGACCGTGCCGATCGGCCGGGCGATCGGCAACACTGCGCTCTACGTCGTCGACGACGCGGGCGAGCCGGTGCCGCTCGGCGTGCCGGGCGAGCTCTGGCTCGGCGGCCTCGGCGTCGCCCGGGGCTATCTCGGCCGGCCCGGGCTGACCGCCGAGCGCTTCCTGGCGGATCCCTTCGAGGCCCCCGGCCGGGTCTACCGGACCGGCGACAAGGTGCGCTGGCTGGCCGACGGCACGCTGGAGTTCCTCGGCCGGCTCGACCAGCAGGTCAAGCTGCGCGGCTTCCGGATCGAGCCGGGCGAGATCGAGCAGGTGCTGCTGGAGCAGCCCGGCGTCGCCGAGGCGGTGGTCGTCGTGCGGCTCGCGGCCTCCGGCGCGAAGCAGCTCGTCGGCTATCTCGTCGCGGAGGAGCTTGCCGCGCCGCCCGACATCCCGGCCCTGCGCGAGGCGCTGGCCGCGCGGCTGCCGGCCTACATGGTGCCGGCCCACCTGCTGCGGCTCGAGCGCCTGCCGCTGAACCGCAGCGGCAAGGTCGACCGGCGGGCCCTGCCGGCACCGGGCGAGCATGCCGAGACGGCGCCCTCGCGGCCGCCCGAAGGCGAGGCCGAGGAAGCGCTGGCGGCGATCTGGCGCGAGCTGCTGAGGCGCGAGGCGGTCGGTGCCGAGGACAACTTCTTCGCCCTCGGCGGCGATTCGATCCTGGCCATGCAGGTCGTGCTGCGCGCCGGCGAGGCCGGGCTGAAGATCGGCCTGCGCGACCTGCTGGAGCGCCAGACCGTCGCCGGCCTGGCGGCCGTCGCGCGCGCCGCCGGGAAGGGCGGGGGCGGCGCGGCGACGGCGCCCCCGGCGGTGCCGCCGGTCGCCGGCCCGCTGCCGCTGACGCCGATCCAGCGCTGGTTCTTCGAGCGGCGCCTCGCCCGGCCGGACCACTGGAACCAGGCCGTGCTGCTGGCGGCGCGCGCGCCGCTCGATCCGGCGCGCCTGCAGGCCGGCCTCGATGCCCTGGCGGAGCGCCACGAGGCGCTGCGCCAGCGCTTCGCCGGAGCGGGCCCGGACCGGCGCGCGACCCTCGCGGCCGCGGCGGCCGTGCCGCTCGAGCTCCACCCGCCGTTCGGCGAGCCGGAGCGCGCGGCGCGGGCCGAGGCGCTGCAGGCCTCGCTCGACCTCGCCGAGGGGCCGCTGCTCCGCGCCGCCCTGTTCCGGCTGCCCGAGGGCGGCGAGCAGCTGCTGCTGGCCGCCCACCATCTCGCCGTCGACGCCGTCTCCTGGCACGTCCTGCTGCACGAGCTGCTGCGCTTCCTGGAGACGGGAGCGCTGCCCGCCGGGCCGCCGCCGACGCCCTGGAGCGCCTACGCGACCCGGGTGCCGGCGATGCCGCGCCCGAGCGCCGAGCCGGCCGAGCCGCTGCCGCTGGATGCCAGCGGCGGCGAAGACGAGGAGGCGACGGCGGCGCGCGCCGAGCGTCAGCTCGATGCGGCGGCGACCGAGGCCTTCCTGGGCCCGGCCAACGAGGCGCTGCGCAGCGAGCCGACGGAGCTGCTGCTGGCCGCGCTCTCGGCGGCGCTGCTCGACTGGAGCGGCGGCGCCGCCCTGAGCGTCGAGATCGAGCGCCACGGCCGGGACGTCCTGCCCGGGCTCGACCTCTCGCGCACCGTCGGCTGGCTGACGCGCCTCGACCCGCGCCGCGTCGTGCGGCCGGCGACGGACGCGCCCGAGGCCTGGCTGGCCGCGGCGCGGCGGGCGGCGGCGCTGGACGACGGGGGCGAGCGGGCCGAGGTCGTGCTCAACTACCTGGGCCGGATGGACGGCGCCGAGGCGGGCCTGCTGACCCCGGCGGAGGGACCGACCGGCGCGCTCTACGCCGCCGGGGCCGAGCGCCGGCATCTCTTCGAGCTGATCGTGGAGGTCGCGGGCGGCCGCCTGCGCTTGGCGCTGCGCTACAGCCCCGCGCGGCATCGGGCCGAGACGGCGACGGCCCTGGTCGAGGCGATCGGCCGGCGTCTGGAGGAGCTCCTCGCCTGGGCGCGGCAGCCGGCGAACGGCGGCCTGCTGGCCGAGGACCTGCCGCTCGCCGGGCTCGGCCAGCGGCGGCTCGACCGCCTGCTGGCCGCGCTGCCGGCCGAGGACGGCCGCCATCCGGCGCGCTCGGTCGAGAGCCTGCTGCCGCTGTCGCCGCAGCAGCAGGGCATGCTGCTCGACAGCCTCGCCGGGGCCGGCAGCGGCGTGCATCACGAGCAGCTGACGATCCGGCTCGAGGGTCCGCTCGATCCCGCGCTCCTGCGCGGCGCTTGGCGCCGGGTGGTGGAGCGCCATGCCATCCTGCGTACCGGCTTCTTCTGGCAGGGGCTGCCGCGGCCGCTGCAGGTCGTGTTCCGCCGGCCGCACCTGGACTGGTCGGAGCGGCAGGGCGTGCCCGACGAGGCCTGGCTGCGGCAGGACCGGCTGGCCGCCTTCGACCTGGCGCGGCCCGGCGCCTTCCGGCTGACGCTCTGGCGGGCCGGCGCGGCCGACTGGCGGCTGGTCTGGACCTTCCACCACCTGCTGCTCGACGGCTGGTCGACGGCCCTGCTGCTGCGCGAGGTGATGGCGCTCTACGAGGCCGGCCGGCGGGGCGGGGCGGCCGATCTGTCGCCCGTGCAGCCCTATGGCGCCTACGTCGCCTGGCTGGCCGGCCGCGACCAGGCGGAGACCGCCGCCTTCTGGCGCCGGGAGCTGGCCGGCCTGCCGGCCCTGCCGCCGCTCGCCTTCGCCGGGGCCGGGCCGGCGCCGGCCGGCGAGCGCTTCGGCGAGTGGCGGGGCGCGCTCGACGCGCCCCGGGCCGAGGCGCTGGCGGCGCTGGCGCAGCGCCTGGCGGTGACTCCCGGCACCCTGATCCAGGGCGGCTGGGCACTGTTGCTGGCCGGGCTGCTGCGCCGCGACGACCTGGTCTTCGGTGCGACCAGCGCGGGCCGGCCCGAGGAGCTGCCCGGCAGCGCGGCGAGCGCCGGCCTGTTCATCGACACGGTGCCGGTGCGGGTCGAGGTGCCGGCCGCGGGGCCGGTCTCCGGCTGGCTGGGCGGGCTCTTCGCCCGCTACGGACAGGTGCTGGCGCATCCGCACCTGGGCGCCGGCGCCCTGCAGCGCGCGGCAGGGCTGCCCGCCGGCCGCCCGCTCTTCGAGTCCCTGCTGGTCTACGAGAACTATCCGCAGGAGCTGAAGGCGACGACCGGGCCGGACGAGGGCGACGGCGGCCCGCGGGTCGTCGACCTGGTCGGCTGCGGCGCGCGCACGCGCTACCCCCTGACCCTGTTGGCCGTGCCTGACGCCGGATTGCGCCTGCAGCTCGTCTTCGACCGGCGCCGGCTGCCGGCCGGGCTGGCCGAGCGGCTGGGCGCGCTGCTCTGCCGCCTGCTGGAGCGGCTGGCCGAGGGCGAGACGCGGATCGAGGCCTTGCGCGGCCTGGTCGTCGAGGCCGGCCTCCCCGAGCCGTCGCCCGAGCCGTTGGCCGAGCCGCTGGCCGAGCCGCTGGCCGGGACCGCCGAGGAGACACCGGCCGTGGGCGGTCCGGGCGCCGCGCCGCAGGGCCCGCTCGAAGGCAGCCTGGCCGAGATCTGGCGCGAGCTGCTGGGCTGTTCCGAGGTGCCGGCCGACCGCTCCTTCTTCGAGCTCGGCGGCCATTCGCTGCTCGCCCTCGAGATGGCCGCGGCGGTCGAGCGGCGCCTCGGGCTGACCGTCGACGCCGGGCTGCTGCTGCGCGCACCGACGCTGCGCGGCCTGGCGGCTGCGCTCGCGCGCCTCGACCTGCCGGGCGACGCCGCCCTGGTCACCCTCACCGAGGGCAGCGGGCCGCCCCTCGTCGTGCTGCCCGGCGCGAGCGGCAATCCGCTGGCCTACCTGCCGCTGGCCCGCCGCCTGGGCGGCCGGGAGGTCCTGGGCGTGCAGCTCGCCGGGCTGCTGGCCGCGGACACGGTCGAGGCGATGGCGGCGCGGCTGGTCGAGGCCCTGCCGGAGGGGCCGCTGCACCTGCTCGGCCACTCCTTCGGCGCGGCCCTCGCCTACGAGACCGCGCGCCGGCTGGAGGCGATCGGGCGCCCGGCGCGGCTGGTCGCGCTGCTCGATCTCGCGGCGCCGGAGGCCGGGACACCGCCGCGCCGGGGGGCGCCGCCGGAGCCGGAGCTGCTGGCCGAGATCGCGGCGGCGGCGGCGCGCTACTTCGACCGGCCGCTGGCGCTCGATCCGGCGCAGCTCGCCGGGCCCGACGGGCGCCGGGTCTTCCTGGACGCCCTGGCCGCGGCCGGGCTGGTCAGCCCCGGCGCCGACGAGGTCCTGGTCGAGAGGCTGCTCGACCTCTATCGCCGCAGCCTGGCGGCCCTCGCGGCCTGGCGGCCGGGATCGCTGGCCGGGCCGGTCACGGTGCTGCGGGCGGGCGACAGTGAGACGACTGGCGACAACGCGCAGCCGGACCTGGGCTGGTCGCACTGGACCGCCATCGAGGGCTGCCACTGCCTGCCCGGCGACCACATCGGCCTGATCCGGGAGCCCTGGGTGGCCCGCCTCGCCGAGCGGCTGCAGGCCGAGCTGGCGGCCCGGGAAAGCGGAGCCGAGGCGATCGCCGCATGCACGTGACGATCCTGTCCCTGGGGACGCTGGGCGACGTCGCGCCCTTCGTCGGGCTCGGCGCGGGTCTCGTCGCCCGGGGGCACCGGGTGCGGCTGGCGACCTACGCGCGCTACGCCGAGCCGATCGCCGGGGCCGGCCTGGACCACCACGTGCTGCCCGGCGATCCGGCCAGGCTGATGAACTCCGAGGCGGCCCGGCGGATCGCCCGGGCGAGCGGCCGGCCGGCCGCCTACGACCGCGAGCAGCGCGCGCTGGAGCAGGCGCTCGCGGCCAAGGCCCGACGGGTCTTCGACGAGGCGGTCGAGGCCTGCCGGGGCACCGATCTGATCGTCTATTCCCTGACCGCCGCCTTCGCCGGCTCGATCGCCGAGGCGATGGAGCTGCCGGCGGTGCAGGGCTTCCTGGTGCCGGTCACGCCGACCCGCGCCTTCGCGCCGCTGCTCGCGAAGCGGGCGCAGTCGCGCCTCGGCGGCCTCGGCAACCTGGCGGCGCACCTCGTCGCCTCCTGGCGCTTCGGCAACTCCTTCAGGCAGCTGCAGGACGACTGGCGGCGCGAGTCGCTGGGCCTGCCGCCGCTGCCGGTCCGGCTGCCCTACGGCGGGCCGCTGGTCGAGGCCGACCGCCGGCGCCGGCCGCTGCTCTACGGCATCAGCCCCTCGGTGCTGCCGCGCCCCGCCGACTGGGGCGACTGGATCGAGATGACCGGCTTCTGGCCGCAGCCGCTGCCGCCCGGCTGGCAGCCGCCGACGGAGCTGGAGGCCTTCCTGGAGGCGGGGGAGCCGCCGCTCTGCATCGGCTTCAGCAGCGCCGGCGGCGGCGACGGCGAGCGCATGACCGGGATCGTCCTGGAGGCGCTGGCGAAGGTCGGGCGCCGTGCCGTGCTGCTGTCGGGCTGGGGGGCGCTCGGGGACTCGGTACGGTCGCCCCTGGTCCATGTCGCCGAGAAGGTGCCGCACGCCTGGCTGGCGCCGCGGGTCGCCGCGATGGTGCACGCCGGCGGGGCCGGCACCTCCCACGAGGTGTTCCGCGCCGGCGTGCCGTCGGTCGTCGTGCCCTTCACCGGCGACCAGTTCTTCTGGGCGGCGCGCGCGGCGGCCCTGGGCACGGCACCGCCGCCGCTGCCCTGGTGGGAGCTGACCGCGCAGCAGCTCGCCGAGGCGATCGAGACGGTGCTGGGCGATCCGGGCTATGCCCGGGCGGCGTCAGGCCTCGCCGGCCGGATCGCCGGCGAGGACGGCGTGGCCCGCGCCGTCGCGGCGATCGAGCGGCAGCCGCTCGCCGCGGCTCACTCGGCGCCGGGGGCGTCGAGCCCGAACCAGGCGTTGCGCACCTTCTGATAGTCGAGGTCGGGGTCGTAGACCTCGACCGGCAGGCCCAGCTCGCCGGCGTTCAGCCGGCCGACGGCGGACAGCAGCTGGAAGTCCGCCAGCACCTCGTCGCGCGCCGCGCCGACGGCACCGATCTGCGCGTTCTTCAGCTCGAGCAGCTGGTCGAGCAGATCGCTGATCGTCTTGTCGCCAAGCCGGTACTCGCGGCGCACGCCGGAGAGCGCCTGGGCGGCCGCCTTGACCTGCTCCTGGTAGGCCGTGAGGCGGGTCCGCGCGGCGACCAGGGTCTGCCAGGCGTCCTCGGCCGACTGCTCGGCCGTCCGGCGCGCCTTCTCGGTGGCGAGGCGGCGCTGCGAGGCGGTCTGCTTGGCCTGCCGGACCTCGCTGTAGACGACGCCCTGCTGGTAGAGCGGGACGGTCACCGACAGCCCGAGGGTCGCCGTGGTCTCCGAGGAATCCTTGCTCAGGGTGTCGTAGTTCTGGGCGACGCTGCCGGCGAGATCGAGGCTCGGATAGAGCGCGCCCAGCGCCTTCTCGATGTCGTCCCTGGCCGCCTGCTCGCGGAAGCCGGCGGCGATCACGCCGGGGTTGGCCCGGCGCGCCTGCGCGATCGCCTCGTCGCGCGACGCAGGCAGGCCGGCGAGCGAGGCCGGCAGCGGCAGGGTGCCGGCCTCGAGGCCGGTGACCAGGCGGAAGCTCTTGCGGCTCTGGTTGAGCTGCGACAGCGCGTCCGCGGTGTCGGCGCGCGCGCCGGCCAGCCGCGAGCGGGCCTGGTCGAGGTCGGCGCGGGTCGCTTCGTGGATCTGCAGGCGCTGCTCGATCGAGGAGATCTGGTCGCCGAGCGCCTTCTCGGTCTCGTGGCGCAACTGCAGGATCTGCAGGTTGGCGGCGACGTCGAGGTAGGCCTGCGCGGCGTCGAGCAGGACCTGCTGCTCGGTCGAGGCGAGGTCGGCGCGCTGGGCGCGGACCAGGGCCTCGGCGCCGGCGACGCTGGAGGCGGTCGCGGCGTCGAACAGCGGCTGGGTCACCGCCAGCTCGCTCTCGCGCGGATAGAGGTGCTCGACGACCCGGGGGAGGGGCGGCTCGGTGTAGGCTTCGCGGCTGTAGCCCGCGGAGCCGGTGAACTCGACGGTCGGGCGCCAGCCGCCGAGCGCCTGCGGGACGCCCTCGTTGACCGCGCGCAACGCCGATCGGGCGCCGAGCAGATCCGGGTTGGTCTCGTAGGCCGAGCTCAGGGCATCGATCAGAGACTGCGCGGCACCCGGCCTCGGGGTGCCGGCGAGCAAGACGCCAAGGCTGGCCGCCAGGATCAGGCGGCGGAACGAGGCCCGCGTCGACAGGGCGGGCCGGACCGGACGCGGCATTGTTTCGCGCTTTCCCCCCAGCGATCCTCCGGCACCCAGACTAGTCCAGGCGTGGCCGCGTCGCCAGCGTGCCGTGGCCGCCCGGCCGGCGGCTCCCTGCGGCCGGGCGGCATGGCCGGAAAGCGTCGACTCTCGCGCCGTGTGGCGGCACGATGGCCGGCGCGAGGACACACGGGGACGACATGGACATCGGCATCTTCCTGCTCATGCAGTCGCCCGAGGGCGCCCCGTCCCAGGAGGTCTACGGCCGCGCGCTGCGCTCGGCGCAGCTGGCCGAAGCGCTCGGCTTCAGCCACGTCTGGGTCGCCGAGCACCATTTCATCAACTACTCCTATTCTTCCCAGCCCTTCGTGCTGCTGGCGCATCTGGCGGCGCTGACCGAGCGCATCCGCCTCGGCACCGCGATCGTGCCGGTGCCGCTGCACAATCCGCTGCTGGTCGCCGAGCAGGCGGCGACGGTCGACCAGCTGAGCGGCGGCCGGCTCGAGCTCGGGCTCGGCAAGGGTTACCAGCGCTTCCAGTACGAGCGGCTCGGCATCGAGAAGAGCGACGACCACGCGCGCTACGACGAGGCGATCGACCTGCTGTGCCTGGCGCTCCGGGGCCGGCCGTTCAGCTTCGAGGGACGCTGGTTCCAGCTGCCCGAGACGCTGGTCTACCCACAGCCCCTGCAGCGGCCGGTGCCGGTCTGGGCGGCGGTCAACTCGACCGTGCCGCCGGTCGTCGAGTCGGCGCTGTCGCGCGGTCTCCACCTTTTCTCCGGGGCGCTGGAGCCGATCTCGAAGATGATCGACATGCGCCGGCGCTACGCCGCGGCCTTCGCCGGAGCGCCGGGCCCGGTCCGCATCGGCACGCAGCGCCCGGTCTTCGTCGGCGAGAGCGAGGCCGAGGCACGTGCCGCCGTCGAGCAGGCGCGCTGGAACGCGCGCGCCGCGCTCAGCCTGCGCCACGAGTTCGGCCGGGTCGAGCAGGGCCGCGTGACCGTGGCGCCGCTGCCCGGCGAGCCTTCCACCGACGAGATCATGGCCGAGCACGTGGTCGCCGGGACGCCGGACCAGTGCCTGCGCCAGCTCCGCCGGATCCTGGCCGGCAGCGGCGCCGATCTCTTCAACTGCAACTTCTGCTTCGGCGCGCTCAGCGAGGCCCAGGTCGAGCGCTCGATGCGCCTCTTCGCCGAGGCGGTGCTGCCGGCCCTGCGCGAGCCCGTGGCCCAGACCGCCTGACGGTGCGGCCGCAGCCGGCCCTCAGTCCGCCAGGCAGGCCAGGGCGAAGGCCGCGCCTTCGGCGAGGCTGGCCGCGGCGGCCTCGACCGACGGGGTGAAGAGCAGGTAGCCGTGCGGCAGTCCCCGTGCCAGCGACAGCCGGGAGCGGCCGCCGGCGGCGCGGATCTGCCAGTGCAGCGCCAGGCTGTCGTCGCGCAGGGGGTCCAGCTCGGCGGCGGCCAGGAAGAGCGGCGGCAGGCCCGAGAGGTCGCCGGCCAGCGGGTCGAGCCGGGGATCGTCCGGGTTGCCGTCCGGTCCCAGGTGGTGGCGGCGGAAGAAGGCGAGCTGGCGCTCGCCCAGGCCGAAGGCACCGCCCGCATAGAGCCGGCGCGAGGCCGAATCGCGCAGCCCGAAGCTGCCGTAGTAGAGCAGGCAGGCGGCGGGCGCGCCGGTCGCGCGCGCCGCCGGGTCCAGGCAGGCGGAGAGCGCGAGGCGCGCACCCGCCGATTCGCCGGCGAGCACGAGGCGCCGGCCGTCCAGGCCGAGCCGGCCGCCCTCTCCGGCCAGCGCGACGACCGCGGCGGCGGCCTCTTCGAAGGCCGCCGGGAAGCGGCGCTCCGGGCCGAGCGCATAGTCGACGCCGACCACCGGGCCGCCGGTCGCCGCGGCCAGCTCGCGCATGACGCGGTCGTGGCTGTCGAGGTCGCCGAGCACGAAGCCGCCGCCGTGGAAGAACAGCGTGACCGGCGCCTGCGCTCCGGCCGCCGGCCGGAGGATGCGGATCGGGACCGGCCGCCGCGGGCCGGGCAGCTCGGCCTCCTCGACCGAGGCCATGACCGGCCCGCCCTCGTTCCAGGGCGCCCGCGCGGCGCGCGTGCGGGCGCGCGCCGTCTCGACCGGCAGCTCGTCGAGGGTCCGCAGGTCCGGCGCGGCCTCCAGGTAGCGCCGCCCGGCGGCGAGCATCTGCGGGTCGAGCCGCAGCGCCGGCTCGTCCCGGGCCGTCGCGGGCCGGCCCTCAGCCATGCCGCGCGAGCACGGCCTCGACCAGCGGCGGCAGCGGCGGCAGGTGCGCCTGCCAGCCGCCCCCGCTCGCGGCCAGCTTCAGCTCCGGATGGTGGCGGCGCAGCTCCTCGGCGAAGGCGATCCCCATCGCGCCCATGCGGCGGACCTCCCGCGCGGTCGTGCGCTCGGCCGCCTCGGAGGCTGCGGCGCGCCAGTCCGCCTGGCTCTCGAGCAGCCCCAGCAGCTTGTCCCCGAGCGCGGGGTCGTCGGCCTGGATCACGCGCTCGCTCTGGCCCGACTCGTCGAAGAGGTTGCGGATGCGCTCGTCCATGGTCAGGCCGACGCTCGCGACGCCACCCGGCATCGCGGTCACGATGGCGTGGAAGCGGGAGCTGACCAGCAGGCTGCAGAGGCGCAGCAGCGCGACCATCTCGCGCGGATGGCGATGCGCGAAGACCGGCGGCGCCGGTTCCAGGCGCTCGGCGAGGTGGCCGCAGGCACGGGCGTCCAGCCGCTCCATGGCGAAGAGCACGGGGAAGACCCGGCGGCCCCTGGCGTAGGCGGAGACGGCAGCGGCGATGCCGTCCAGGTAGCGGGCGTAGCGGGCCTGGCTTTCCGGCGAATCGTCGTGGAACACGCCGGAGCCGAAGTAGTACTCGGCATGGGCCCCGGTCTCCTCCATCTCGCGCGCCCGGGCCGGATCGAGCCGCGCCGGCCACCAGAAGGGATTGATCGGCGCGATGCCGAGGATCGGCGTCGCGCCGTCCCAGCCGCTCGCCCGCAGCAGCGCCTCGGCCTCGGCGGGCGGCGCCGGGTCGAAGGTCCAGGCCGGGTCGGCGCCGTTCTCGACGCGCAGGCCGAGGCCCGACAGCAGATCGCCCGAGGCCCGGCTGCGCGAGATCACCAGGGCGTCCCGGCAGCTCTCGGCGACGAAGCTCTCCAGCGCCGGGTTCATGCGGCCGGCGTCGGCGCCGTAGCCGACCGAGGGCTTGCCGGCGGCCGCCCCGAAGCCGAGGGCGCTGGCCATCAGCATGGTGAAGAGATCGGCGTGGCTCGACTTGAACATCGAGCCCTCGCAGGTCACGACACCGTGGTAGGCGCGGATCTTCTGGGCCAGCAGCACCGGCAGGTAGAGGTCGCCGAACTCGAAGGCGACCTCGGGGAAGAGGTCGCGCGGCAGGTGCTCCTTGACCATCAGCAGGCCCGGCTCGAACTGCTCGGGGCCGACGATCGTCCTGAACTGGCGCACCATCTCGGAGACGCGGACGTCGGCGCCGGTGTTGCCCGAGCCGTTGTAGCCGGCCAGGAACAGCTTCAGGGGCTGGCCGGGGCGCCAGCGCTCGCCGGGCGACTCGGCGATCGCCTCCAGGAAGTCGCGGATGTGATCGCGGATCGTCGATTCCGGGTCCTGCGCGAGCGACACCTCCTGCAGCAGTTCCTCGATCGGACGGTGTTGCATCGGAGGTCCACCTCTGGTCGGCTCGGTGACGGAACGAACGCGGCGCAGTCTAGCCGGCCTTGCGGCCCAGGCCCAGGGACAGGCCGTCGCCGGACGGGGAGCGGCCCATCCGCGTCTCGGCAGGGCGCTCGGGGCCGGGCAGCCGAGGGGATCGAAGCAGGGGGAGGAGGATGGAGGCTCGGGCCGGAATCGAACCGACGTACGGGGATTTGCAGTCCCCTGCATGACCACTCTGCCACCGAGCCATCGCATTGAAATCATGCGATTATCTAGGGTCGTTCCGAGAGGTTTTCCAAACTGGCGGCGCGATTTTCCGCGCCGTGCTCCCGGAACGCCCGGCTTGTAGACGACGGGTGCGGGCCTTGTCCAGCGCCGATGTCGCCGGGACGGTGCCCGTCTGGCGCGCCCTCGGCGAGCGCCGTACGGGGACGTCCGTGGCCGTCAGCGACGGCGCCGTCTCGGTCTGTCAGGCGCCTTGCCTCGTCGGCGGGCAACGCCGATGCTCGTCCAAGCGATTCGTTTGCTGCCGGCGCCGGGCTGGCAAGTCGATGGTGGGCATGTCGGGAGCTGAGGTGCAGACGACGCTAGAAGAGCCGGTCGATCGGCTGTTCCTGCCCTCGAGCTCGCCGGTCGACCGCGGCCAGCGGCGCCGGGCCTTCGCCCTCCTGCTCCTGCTCGTCGGCGCGCTCGCCGCGACGGCCCCCTACGCCACGATCGCGCTGACCGGCACCGGGATCCTGCTGCCGGCCTACGCGACCGCGGTGCTGGTCACCGACCTGATGACGGCGATCCTGCTGGTCGGGGTCTTCACGGTCGAGCGCTCGCCGGCCGTGCTGCTGCTGGCCAGCGGCTATCTCTTCGCCGGCCTCACGGTCGTGCCCTGGGCCCTGACCTTCCCCGGCGCCTTCGCGCCCGACGGCCTGCTCGGCGGCGGCCTGCAGAGCACCGCGGCCATCGCAGCCGTCCGCCGCCTCGGCTTTCCCCTCTGCATTCTGGGCTATGCCCTGATGGCCCGACCGGGCTCGGCTCGCGGAACCTGGCGCGGTCCGGTGCCGTCCGCGGTGGCGGCCAGCATCGCGGCCGTGTTCCTTCTCGCCGTCGCGGTGAGCTGGCTGGCGCTGGCCGAGCAGGGCCTGCTGCCCGCGCTGATGACCAGTCGGTCGCAGGCGTCGGCGCTCTGGGACCTGGTGCCGGGCGCCGCCGTGCTGCTCTGCCTGGCCGGCCTGATCCTGCTCTGGCGGCGGGGGCGCTGCGTGCTCGACCTCTGGCTGATGGTCGTGCTCTGCAGCCTGCTGATCGAGATCCTCCTGCTCGCGGGGCTGAGCGGCGGTCGCTTCAGCCTGGGCTGGTGGGCCGGTCGCCTCTATGGCCTGATCGCAGCCAGCGTCGTGCTGCTGGTCCTGCTGTCGGAGACGACCATCCTGCAGGGGCGTCTTGCGCGGTCGATCGCGGCCGAGAGACGCGGGCGCGAGGCCCGACTCTCGACCCTGGAGGCGCTGTCCGCCTCGATCGCCCACGAGGTCAACCAGCCGCTCTCCAGCATGGTGACCAACGCCGATGCCGCGGTGCGCTGGCTCGACCGCTCGCCGCCGGATCTGGCGGAGGTGCGTGCCGCCCTCAGCCGCATCGCCGAAGACGGCCACCGCGCCGGCCGCATCGTCGAGAGCACGCGCGCCACGCTGCGCAGGGGCCGGCGCGAAAGGCAGCCGCTCGAGGTCAATGCGCTGCTCGGGCACGTCGCCGCCCGCTGGCGCGACGACCTGGAGCTGGATCGGGTCTCCCTGCGCCTCCGTCTCGCCGAGACGCTGCCGCCGGTCGCCGGCGACCCGGTCCAGCTGGAGCAGGTCCTGTGCAACCTGGTCGGCAACGCGCTGGAGGCCCTGCGCGGCGTGGACGACCGGGTCCGGAGCGTCGAGATCGCCTCGGCGCCGGAGGGCGAGCGGGCCGTGCTGATCAGCGTCTCGGACAATGGCCCGGGCTTCGGGCCGGCGGACGGCGAGCGGATCTTCGAACCATTCTTCACGACCAAGCCCGACGGGCTCGGCATGGGCCTCATGTTCTGCCGCTCGGTGATCGAGGCGCACGGCGGCCGTCTCTGGGCGGAGCCGGGCGCGCCCGGTGCACGCTTCCGTTTCACCTTGCCGGCCGAGAGTGGCCCTGTGGCGGAGGCCGGGCGATGAACAGCGATTCGACCGCGGTCTTCGTCGTCGACGACGACGCCTCCGTGCGCCACTCCCTGGAAAGCCTGCTGCGCTCGGTCGGGCACCTGGTGCAGTCCTTCGAGTCCACCGAGGCCCTGCTCGCCGCAGAGCGGCCGGACCTGCCGGCCTGCCTCGTGCTCGACGTCAGGCTGCGCGGTCGCAGCGGGCTCGAGTTCGTCTCGGACCCGTCCTTCGCGGCGCTGGCGCTGCCCGTCGTCTTCGTCACCGCGCACGGCGACATCCCGATGTCGGTCACGGCGATGAAGGCGGGGGCGATCGAGTTCCTGACCAAGCCGTTTCGCGACCAGGACCTGCTCGATGCGGTCCATCGCGGGCTCGCGCTCGATCGGCACCGGCGCGCCGAGGCGTCGGCCCTGGCCGAGATCGCCGCGCGCGAGGCGACCCTGACGGCGCGCGAGCGCGAGGTCATGGCGCTGGTCGCGGAGGGACGGCTGAACAAGCAGATCGCCGCCGAGCTCGGTCTCAGCGAGATGACCGTCAAGGTCCACCGCGCCCAGGTCATGCGCAAGATGCAGGCCGGCTCGCTGCCGGAACTGGTTCGCCTCGCCGATCGTCTTGAGGCGGAGAGCCGAAAGGCTTAGGCGCCTCCCACCATAGGTCAATTGTTCCGTACCGACCGCCTCGCCGACCCTGACGTCGACGCAGGCGCCGCCTGCACCGGGGCCCGCCGCCGGCCTCCGCCGCGGGATCGAGTTCAGTGCAACGGAATGACCGCCCACCCCCTGGTTGCGATAGTCGACGACGACGAGTCGGCGCGCGCCGCCTTGCTCGGCCTGGTCCGGGCGCTCGGTTTCGAGGCCTGCGCCTTTCCGAGCGCCTCGACCTTCCTGGCTTCGGAAGAGGGGCGTCGGACGGCCTGTCTGCTGGCCGACCTGCGCATGCCCGGGATGGGCGGGGTCGAGCTGCTGCACGCGCTGGCCGCGTCGGGCCGGCCGACACCGGCCATCGTCGTCACCGCCTTTCCCGACGAGACGACGCGGCGCCACGCGCTGGCCGCCGGCGCCGTCGCCTACCTGGTCAAGCCGCTGGCTCCGGATGCCCTGCTCGACGGCATCCGCTCGGCTCTCGCCGGCCGCGGCCTCGCGCCGTGACGCCGCGTCTTTCCGCCCTCCTGCAGCCCAGCACTCGAGGACTCTGTCGATGACCATCTTCACCACCAGGGACGGGACCAGCCTCTACTACAAGGACTGGGGAGAGGGTCAGCCCTTCGTCTTCAGCCATGGCTGGCCGCTCAGCAGCGACGCCTGGGAAGCGCAGATGCTTCACGTCGCCTCGAACGGCTTTCGCGCGATCGGCCACGACCGTCGCGGCCACGGCCGTTCCAGCCAGCCCTGGCGCGGCAACGAGATGGACACCTATGCCGACGATCTGGCCGAGCTGATCGAGGCGCTCGATCTGCGGGACATCGTCCTGGTCGGCCATTCGACCGGCGGCGGCGAGATCGTCCGCTATCTCGGTCGCCACGGCACCTCGCGCGTTGCCAAGGCCGTGCTGGTCGGTGCCGTGCCGCCGCTGATGCTGAAGACCCCGGCCAACCCGGGCGGCCTGCCGATGGCGGTGTTCGACGGCCTGCGCACCGCCAGCCTCGCCGACCGCTCGCAGCTCTACAAAGACCTCGCCGCGGGTCCCTTCTTCGGCTTCAACCGACCGGGCGCCAAGGCCTCCCAGGGCATGATCGAGGCCTTCTGGATGCAGGGCATGATGGCCGGCCACAAGGCGACCTACGACTGCATCAAGGCCTTCTCGGAGACCGACTTCACCGAGGACCTGAAGAAGGTCGACGTGCCGACCCTGATCATCCACGGCGACGACGACCAGGTGGTGCCGATCGACGCGGCCGGCCGGGCCGCCGCGAAGCTGGTGCCGAACGCGACCCTCGAGGTCTACCCCGGCGGCGCCCACGGCCTGGCCGACACGGCGCGCGATCAGCTCAACGCCGACCTCCTCGCCTTCGCCCGCACGTGACCCGGCCCCGCCAGGCCCAGCCCCGCCAGACAAGGAGCGATCCGATGACCGCCGCCAAGCTCGAGATCCTGACCCCCGACAACTCCCAGCTCATCTTCATCGACCACCAGCCGCAGATGGCCTTCGGCGTGCAGTCGATGGACCGCCAGATGCTGAAGAACAACACCGTGGCGCTGGCCAAGGCCGCCAAGGTGTTCGGCGTGCCGACGACGATCACCACGGTCGAGACCGAGAGCTTCTCGGGCCACAGCTACCCCGAGCTGCTGGCCGTCTTCCCCGAAGCGCCGATCCTCGAGCGGACCTCGATGAACTCCTGGGACGACCAGAAGGTGCGCGACGCCCTGGCCGCCAACGGCCGCCGCAAGGTCGTGGTCTCCGGCCTCTGGACCGAGGTCTGCAACACGACCTTCGCGCTCTCGGCCATGCACGATGCCGGCTATGAGATCTACATGGTCGCCGACGCCTCCGGCGGCACCTCCAGGGAAGCCCATGACTACGCCATGCAGCGCATGGTCCAGGCCGGCGTGGTGCCGATGACCTGGCAGCAGGTGCTGCTGGAGTGGCAGCGCGACTGGGCACGGCGCGGCACCTACGACGCGGTCATCGGGATCGTGAAGGAGCACTCGGGCGCCTACGGCATGGGTGCCGACTACGCCTACACCATGGTCCACAAGGCCCCCGAGCGCGTCGAGCACGGCCCGACCCTCGCCCCCGTGCCGGCCACGCGGCAGGCCGCCGCCGAGTAGCGGCCGGGAAGGGAGGCGAGCGCGATGACCGACCTGATCCTGCGCAACGGCAAGATCACGACCCTGGACCGGCAGCGGCCCGAGGCCGAGGCGCTGGCGATCGCCGACGGCCTGGTCCAGGCCGTCGGTCCCGAGGCGGAGGTCATGGCGCTCGCCGGACCCGGGACCGAGGTGCTCGACCTCGGCGGGCGGCGGGTCATCCCGGGCCTCAACGACAGCCACCTGCACCTGATCCGCGGCGGGCTCTCCTACAACATGGAGCTGCGCTGGGAGAACCTGCCGTCGCTGGCCGACGCCCTGCGTCTTCTGAAGCAGCAGGCGGAACGGACGCCGGCGCCGCAGTGGGTCCGGGTGGTCGGCGGCTGGTCGGAGTTCCAGTTCGCCGAGCGGCGCATGCCGAGCCTGGCGGAGATCAACGCCGCCGCGCCCGACACGCCGGTCTTCATCCTGCACCTCTACGGCCGGGCGCTGCTGAACCGCGCGGCGTTGCGCGTGCTCGGATTCGGCAAGGAGACCCCGAACCCGCCGGGCGGCGAGATCGAGCGCGATGCGGCGGGCGAGCCGACCGGATTGCTGATCGCCCGGCCCTCGGCCCTGATCCTCTACGCGACCCTGGCGCAGGGCCCGAAGCTCGGCTTCGAGGAGCAGCTGAACTCTTCGCGCCAGTTCATGCGCGAACTGAACCGCCTCGGCGTCACCTCGGTGATCGACGCCGGCGGCGGCGGCCAGAGCTATCCCGAGGACTACGCCGTCGTCGAACGGCTGCACCGCGACGGCCAGCTCACGGTGCGCATCGCCTACAACCTCTTCGCCCAGAAGGCCGGCAGCGAGCTGTCGGACTACGAGCGCTGGGTCGCGATGACCGAGCCGGGCGCCGGCGACGGACTGCTGCGCGTCAACGGCGCCGGCGAGAACCTGACCTGGGCGGCCGCCGACTTCGAGAACTTCCTGGAGCCGCGCCCCGAGCTCGCGCCGACCATGGAGAGCGAGCTCGAGCCGATCGTCGAGCTGCTCGCGGCCAACCGCTGGCCGTTCCGCATCCACGCCACCTACGACGAGACCATCGATCGCTTCCTGACGGTCTTCGAGCGGGTCAACGGCCGGCGGCCGCTGGCGGCGCGCTTCACCATCGACCATGCCGAGACGGTCAGCGACCGCAACATCGAGCGCATCGCCGCGCTCGGCGGCGGCATCGCGACCCAGCACCGCATGGCCTTCCAGGGCGAGTACTTCGTCGCCCGCTATGGCGCCCGCGCCGCCGAGGCGACGCCGCCGATCGCGCGCATGCTGGAGCTCGGCGTGCCGGTCGGCGCCGGCACCGACGCGACCCGCGTCGCCTCCTACGACCCCTGGGTCGCGCTCTGGTGGCTGACCACCGGCAAGACCCTGGGCGGCCTGCGCCTGCAGCCGGCGGCCAGGACCCTCGATCGCCGGACCGCGCTCGAGCTCTGGACCCGCGGCTCGGCCTGGTTCTCCGGCGAGGAGGCGGTGAAGGGGAGCCTCGGCGCGGGCCGGTACGCCGACCTCGCCGTGCTCTCTGCCGACTACTTCGCCGTGCCGGCCGAGGAGATCCGTTCGATCACCTCGGAGCTGACGCTGCTCGGCGGGCGCGTCGTGCACGGCGCCGGCGACTTCGCCGACCTGGCGCCGCCGCTGCCGCCGGCCAGCCCGTCCTGGTCGCCGGTCGCCAGCGTGCCGTCGCCGGGCCAGCGCACGGCGCCGCTGGCGCCGGTCCACGCCCGGGCGTGCGCCGACGGCTGCGCCTCGGCCTGCAGCCTGCACGGCCATGGCCACCAGATCGCCTGGACGTCGCCGCTTCCGGTCTCCGACCGGAAGGCCTTCTGGGGCGCGCTCGGCTGCAGCTGCTTCGCGCTGTGAGGCGGTGATGACCGACGCTTCCCCCAAGGCTCCCGCGCCGACGCCGGCGCCCGCCGCATCGCCCGCCGTCTCGCCCTGGGCGCCGCTGCGCCACGGCGCCTACGCCGCGCTCTGGGGCGCGACGATCCTGTCCAAC
This sequence comes from Tistlia consotensis USBA 355, assembly GCF_900177295.1. Lineage (GTDB taxonomy): Bacteria > Pseudomonadota > Alphaproteobacteria > Kiloniellales > DSM-21159 > Tistlia > Tistlia consotensis. The sequence continues at coordinate 178,030 of NZ_FWZX01000003.1, read as the reverse complement.
GTCGGCACCTGGATGAACGACGTCGGCTCCGGCTGGCTGATGACGACCCTGGCGCCGACGCCGGCCATGGTCTCGCTGGTCCAGGCCTCGACGACCCTGCCGGTCTTCCTCTTCGCCCTGCTCGCGGGCGCGCTGGCCGACCGCGTCGACCGGCGCCGCCTGCTGCTGGTCGTGACCCTGTTCATGTCGACGGTCGCCGGCCTGCTGTCGCTGACCGTCGCGACCGGCACGATCACGCCGCCGCTGCTGCTCGCCTTCACCTTCCTGCTCGGCTGCGGCGCCGCCTTCTCGGCGCCGAGCTGGCAGGCGATCGTGCCGGGCCTGGTGCCGAAGCCGGAGCTGCCGGCGGCGATCGCGCTCAACTCGATGGGCATCAACGTCAGCCGGGCGATCGGCCCGGCGCTGGCCGGCCTGCTGATCGTCGCGGTCGGCCTCTGGAGCCCCTTCGCGCTCAATGCCGCGAGCTTCGTCGGCATCATCCTGGCGCTGCTGTTCTGGAAGCCGCCGAGGCCCAGGTCGAGTGTCCTGCCGCCTGAGCCGCTCGGCCGGGCGATTCCGACGGGCCTGCGCTACGTGCTGCGCAGCGCCCCCCTGCGTGCGACGCTGCTGCGCGCCGGCGGCTTCTTCCTCTTCGCCAGCGCCTACTGGGCGATGCTGCCGCTGATCGCCCGCCAGGTGCTGGCCGGCGGCCCCGGCCTCTACGGCATCCTGCTCGGCAGCGTCGGCGTCGGCGCGGTCGGTGGCGCGCTGCTGCTGCCGCCGGTCCGGCGCCGGCTCGGCCCCGACCGGACCGTGGCGCTCGGCACCGCCGGCACGGCCGCGACGCTGATCCTCTTCGCGCTGCTGCCGCTGCCGGCGGTCGCCGCCGGCGCCTCGCTGCTGGCCGGCGCCTCCTGGATCGCGGTGCTGTCGAGCCTCAACCTCTCGGCCCAGACGGCGCTGCCCGACTGGGTGCGGGCCCGCGGCCTCTCGGTCTTCCTGACGGTCTTCTTCGGCACCATGGCGGCCGGCAGCCTGGCCTGGGGGCAGGTCGCCAGCAATCTCGGCATCCCCTACGCCCTGCTGATCGCGGCGGCCGGCGCGCTCCTCGCCGTGCCGCTGACCTGGCGCTGGAAGCTCGGCCAGGGGGAAGGCCTCGACCTCGCGCCTTCGCTGCACTGGCCGGCGCCGCTGGTCTCGGCGGAGCCGTCCCACGACCGCGGCCCGGTGCTGGTCACCGTCGAGTACCAGGTCGAGCCGGCCGACGCCGCCGGCTTCCTGAAGGCCCTGCATCGCCTTGCCCAGCAACGCTACCGGGAAGGCGCCGTCGACTGGGACGTCTTCGAGGACGCCGGGGCGCCGGGCCGCTGGCTGGAGACCTTCCGCCTGCCGAGCTGGCTCGACCACCTGCACCAGCACGAGCGGGTGACCCGTGCCGACCAGCAGCTGCAGCAGGCGGTCGCCGCCTTCCATCGCGGCGCGGCGCCGCCGCGCGTGCGCCACCTGCTGGCGCCCGCCCGGGATTCCTGAGGAGACAGTTCCATGAAGATCGCACTCGGCTTCCTGCTCGCCTTCCTGATCGGCGTCGGCTGCCGGCTCGCCGCACTGCCGCTGCCGGCGCCGCCGGTGCTGATCGGCGCGGCCCTGGTCGTCGCCATGACCCTCGGCTACATCGCGGTCGACCGGCTGATGACGCGGGAATCGCGCAACCGCGCGCTCTGCGGCGGGCCGACGGGCGCCGCCGTCGGCCGGAGCGCGCGGCCATGACCCAGGCGCTGCTCGGCCTGCTGCTCGGCCTCGCGATCGGCGCCGCCTGCCGCTGGCTCGACCTGCCGCTGCCGGCGCCGCCGCGCCTGGTCGGGGCGCTGCTGGTCGTCACCATGACACTGGGGTTCATGGCCGCGGACCTCGCGCTGGGACCGCCGGCGCCGGCCGCGGCGGTCGAGGTGCCGCCACGATGAGCGCCGCGACGCCCGCATGGCTGCAGTTGGCCGCGCGCGCCTGCCTCGCCACCGTCTTCCTGGTCAGCGGCGTGACCAAGGCGCTCGACTGGCCCGGAGGGCTCGCCGAGGTCGCCGGCCTCGGCCTGCCGCTGCCGGGCCTGGCGCTGGCCGCGACCGTCGCGGTCCAGCTGCTCGGCGGGCTGGCCGTGCTGACCGGCCTGGCGGCCCGGTGGGGCGCGCTCGCGCTCGCGCTCTTCACTCTGCTGGCAACACTGGCGGCGCACGCCTTCTGGGCGGCGCCCGCAGCGGCGCGCGGTCACGAGCTGACCACCTTCCTGGAGCACCTCGGCCTGATCGGCGGTTTCCTGCTGCTCGCCGCCGTCGGCCCGGGGCCCCTGAGCCTGGCGGTGCCGGGGCGGCGGCGGGCCGCCGCATGAGGCGCACGCTCGTCCTGCTCGCCGCGGGGGCGCTGCTGGCGGCAGCGTCGCCCGCGCTCGCCGGCGGCCGCCCGGGCTTCGCCAAGGTGCGTTTCGACGAGGACTGGAGCGGCTTCGACGCCGCGGCCGGCGCCGCCCGGCCGCTCGACGCCCTCAAGCGCATGGCGCTCGGCCCCGACGCCAGTGCCTGGCTCGGCCTGGGCGGCGAGCTGCGCGAGCGCTACGAGTTCACCGGCAACCCGACCTTCGGCGAGGACCCGCAGGATCCGCACGGCGTCTGGCTGCAGCGCGCTGTGCTGCAGGGCGACCTGCACCTCGGCCCGCAGGTCCGCGTCTTCGGGCAGCTGTCCAGTGCCCTCGAGGCGGGCAGGGCGGGCGGCGCCGCGCCGCCCGACGAGGACCGCCTGCAGCTGCAGAACGCCTTCCTGGAGCTCGGCCAGCCGCTCGGGCAGGGCGGTCGCATCGGCCTGCGCGCCGGGCGCCAGGAGCTGGAGCTCGGTTCCGGCCGCCTGGTCGACGTGCGCGAAGGCACCGGCGTGCGACGCAGCTTCGATGCCGGCCGGCTGATCTTCGCGACGCCAGACTGGCGCGTCGACGGCCTGTTCGGCCGGCCGCGGCGCAACGAGGTCGGCGTCTTCGACGACCAGGCCGACGACGACAAGGCGCTCTGGGGCCTCTACGGCGTCGGCCGGCCCGGCTTTCTGCCGTTTGGAAAGCTGGACCTTTATTATCTCGGCTTTCACGACGCCGCCGGCCGCTACCAGCAGGGCACGGCCGACGAGCTGCGCCATTCGCTCGGGTTGCGCTGGTCGGGCCGGGCGGGGCCGTGGGACGTCAACTGGGAAGGGCTCTATCAGTTCGGTCGCTTCGGCGGCGACTCCATCCGCGCCTGGACCTTGGCTTCCGAGACCGGCTACCGCTGGCCGGAGGCGCCGCTGGCGCCGCGCGCCTTCCTCAGCGCCAACGTCGCAAGCGGCGACGAGGACCCGAACGACGGCACGCTCGGCACCTTCAATCCGCTGTTCCCGCGCGGCAACTACTTCTCGGAAGCGGCGGTGCTGGGGCCGCGCAACTTCTTCAATCTCCATCCCGGCGTCGAGCTCTCGCCGAGCGACGACTGGACGGTCACGGCCGACGTCAACTTCTTCTTCCGCTACAGCACCGCCGACGGCGTCTACGCTCCCTCCGGCCGGCTGTTGCGGGCTTCCAACGGCAGCGGCGAGCGCTTCGTCGCCAGTGCCGTCTCGCTGAACAGCGAGTACGCCCTGACCCCGAACCTCGCCTTCACGGCGATCTACACCCATGTCGAGCCGGGCGCGTTCCTGCGCGATACCGGCGAGCACGAGCCCGTCGACTACCTCGAACTGACCCTGACGGCGAAGTTCTAGCGGCGCCCGGACATCCCTTCGGGCGCCGCGAGGCATGGGGATCGAGAAGCCTTGCGGATGGCGAGCGCTCCGTCGAACCTGCTGATGACGGACTCTCATACCAACCGGGGGAGCCTCAGGGAAGCAGGCCGGCCGAGCGGCTGAAGCGACTCGGCGCCAAGGCCGGCAAGGCGCTCCCGGCAGCGCTTAAGGAGAAGGCTAGAGCCATTATTCCCTGCCGATTCACACTTAGGTATCGGCGATACCTTCGTTCAATCGATCCGCAGACGGATGTCTCCCATCCTTAGGAATACGGCGTAGCGGCGCCTGGCCCCGGCTGGCGCCCGCCGTCGCTGGATGCGCAGGTGGACATTATGCCGAAGGACAACGCGTCTCCCACGCCGCCGGACCGAGCGAAACGGCCGCTGCGCCACAGGATCAGCCTGAAACGGATCGGGCTCGGCGTGGTGCTCGCGGGCGGAGTCGCGGCCAGCGCTCATTACGGCTACCGCTACTGGACCGTGGGCCGCTTCCTGGAGTCGACCGACGACGCCTACCTGCAGGCCGACTACACCACCGTCGCGCCCAAGGTCTCCGGCTACATCGCCGAGGTGCTGGTCCAGGACAACGAGCGCGTGCGGGCCGGCGAGGTGCTGGCGCGCATCGATGCCCGCGACTTCCAGGCCTCGCTCGACCAGGCGCGCGCCGACGTCGAGGCCGCCCGGGCCGCCATCGACAACATCGACGCCCAGACCGGCTTGCAGCACTCGCTGGTCGACCAGCAGACGGCGGCGATCGCCGCGGCGGCCGCCGCGCTGACCTTCGCCGACCAGGACCGCGTCCGCTACCGCAACCTGATGAAGACCGGCTTCGGCACGGTGCAGCGCGCGCAGCAGACCGAAGCGGCCTCCCGGGAGCGGGCCGCGGAGCTGCGGCGGGAGCGCGCCGGGCTGGTCGCCGCCGAGAAGCGGCTGGTCGTCCTGGCGACCGAGCGCGACAAGGCCCAGGCCCAGCTCGATCGCAGCCGCGCGATCGCGCACCAGGCGGAGCTGAACCTCTCCTATACCGTGATCACCGCGCCGGTGGACGGCACGGTCGGCGCGCGGTCGCTTCGGGTCGGGCAGTTCGTGCAGGCCGGGACCCAGCTGATGGCGGTGGTGCCGCTCCACGCTGTCTACGTCATCGCGAACTTCAAGGAGACGCAGCTCACCGACGTGCGCGCCGGCCAGCCGGTCCGGATCGCCGTGGACGGCTTCCCCGGCACAGAGCTGCGCGGCCATGTCGACAGCCTGTCGCCGGGCAGCGGCCTGGAATTCGCGCTGCTGCCGCCCGACAACGCGACCGGCAACTTCACCAAGATCGTCCAGCGCATCCCGGTGAAGATCCGGCTCGACGACGATGCGCTCGCCGGCAGGCTGCGGCCCGGCATGTCGGTCGAGCCGACGGTCGACACGAGGCCGACCGCGATGGCGGAGCGGGTGCAGGCCGATCGGCTCGCGACCGGTCGCGGCGGCGCCGCGACGGTGCCCGGCGGCGACGGATGATGCGGCCAGCTCCCGGCACGGCCTGGGCCTGAGACGAGGACGATGACCATGGCGGACCTCGCCGTCACCGACCGCCCCGCCTTGCCGCGGCCGGCTGCCGCCGCCGCGGTGCCGGGAGCAGCGGGCGGCGCAGAGACCGTCCCGGTGCGGACCTGGATCGCCGTCATCGCGGCGACGCTCGGCGCCTTCATGGCGGTCCTCAACATCCAGATCGTCAACTCGTCGCTGGCGGACATCCAGGGCGCGATCGGCGCCGGCATCGACGACGGCGGATGGATCTCGACCTCGTACCTGATCACCGAGATCATCGTGATCCCGCTGACCGCCTGGCTGGCGCGGGTGTTCTCGGTCCGCCTCTACCTCCTCGCCAACTCCGTGCTGTTCCTGGTCTTCTCGGCGGCCTGCGCGCAGACCCACAGCCTCGGCGAGATGATCGTGGTCCGCGCGTTCCAGGGCTTCACCGGTGGGGTGCTGATCCCGATGGCCTTCACCCTGATCATCACCCTGCTGCCCAAGTCCAGGCAGGCGATCGGCATGGCGCTGTTCGCGGTCTCGGCGACGTTCGCGCCGGCGATCGGCCCGACGATCGGCGGCTATCTGAACGACACCTACGGCTGGCAGTACATCTTCTACGTCAATCTGGTGCCGGGCGGGATCATGGTGGTCATGCTGTGGGCCTCGCTCGAGCGCGCCCCGATGCAGCTCGGCCTGATCAGGCAGGGCGACTGGGCCGGCGTGATCACCATGGCGATCGGCCTGGGCGCCCTGCAGACGGTTCTCGAGGAAGGCAACAAGGACGACTGGTTCGGCTCGCCGTTCATCGTTCGCCTGTCGATCGTCGCCGCGGCGGCGCTCGCCCTGTTCCTGTGGGTCGAGCTGACCGCGAGCAAGCCCCTGCTGAATCTTCGGCTGCTGATCCGGCGCAATTTCGGCTTCGGCAGCTTCGCGAACTTCCTGCTCGGCTCCGCCCTCTACGGCTCGGTCTTCGTCCTGCCGCTCTACCTGTCGCAGGTCCAGGGCTACAATGCCGAGCAGATCGGCGAGGTCCTGGCCTGGGTCGGCCTGCCGCAACTGGCGCTGATCCCGCTCGTGCCCTGGCTGATGAAGAAGGGCGACGTGCGCCTCCTGGTCGGCGTCGGCTTCGCGCTCTTTGCGGCCAGCAACTTCCTGTCGACTCATCTCTCCAACGACTTCTCCGGCGACCAGTTCTTCGTGCCCAACCTGGTGCGCGCGTTCGGCCAGGCGGTCATCCTGGCGCCGCTGTCGGCGATCGCCACGGCGGGCATCGAGGCGGAGAACGCCGGCTCGGCCTCGGCGCTGTTCAACATGATGCGCAATCTCGGCGGCGCGATCGGCATCGCCGCGCTGCAGACCTTCCTGACCAAGCGCGAGCAGTTCCACTCGAACGTCCTGACCGGCGCGGTCTCGCCGTTCGAGCCGGCGACGCACCAGCGCATCGACTCGCTCGCCGCCCGGTTCATGGCCCACGGCGTCAGCGACATCGCGGTCGCCCGGCACGAGGCGGTGGTGGCGATCGGCCGGCTGGTCCGCCGCCAGGCGACGATCATGGCCTATGGCGATGCCTTCTACCTGATCGGTGCCGTCATGGTCCTCGCTCTCGTCGCCATCGCCCTGCTGCGCAAGGCCGATCATCTCGGCGGCGGCGGCGCGCATTGAGCCCTCACCGAAATGCCGGGTCGGATCGGCCGGCCGGTCCGGCCGAGTGCGCCCGAGACGGCCGCTTGCGTCGCCTGCGCCGGTCGGAGCTGCCGGAAGACACGGTCGAGCTGGCGCGCTTTCTCGTCGGCAAGCTGCTCGTCCGCGACCACGACGGCGCCAGGACCAGCGGCCGGATCGTCGAGACCGAGGCCTATCCGGTCGGCGACGCCGCGGGCCATGCCTTCATCGGCATGACGGTCGCCAATCGCTCTCTCTTCCTCGCCAGGGGGCACGCCTACATCTATCTCGCCTACGGCTCGTCCTGGATGTGCAACGTCGCGGCCGAGCGGCGGGGCATCGGAGCCGGGGTGCTGCTGCGCGCCCTGGAGCCGCTGGAAGGCCTGGCCGTCATGCAGCAGCGTCGCGGCACGGAACGGCTGACGGAGCTGGCCAGGGGGCCGGGGCGGCTCGCGGCCGCAATGGCGATCGACCGGCGCTGCGACGGAGTCGACCTCTGTGCCGCGGGGCCGCTCTGGCTGGGCGTCGACGGCCGGCCCGCGGTGCAGCCCGCGCGGAGCGTCCGCATCGGATTGACGAAGGAAGCCGACCGGCCGCTGCGCTTCTACGAGAGCGGCAGCCCCTGGGTCAGCGGCCCGCGCAGCCTGCGCGGTTGACGCGGGCTGCCGCCGGGCCCGGCGGATCGCCGCGTTCAGTCCCCGGCGGCGGGCGCGACGGAGACCCGATAGTCGCGGCCCTGCCATTCCCCGCTGTCCCGCCATCGCCAGGTGAAGTCGATCCGGTCGCCGGCGCGCAGGGTGGCGACCTCGAGCGTGGCGACCTGGAAGCCGAGGCCGCTGTCTTCCGTCATCGCGTCGGCCAGGTCGTGCCAGCCGTTGACGCCCCAGTGCACCATCGCCGGCCGCGGCAGCGCGATCGCGAGGCGGGCCCCGGCGGGAGCGGCGGCGATCGGCGCGTGCGGCCACCAGAACGCGTAGCCGGCGGCCCGGCGCCGTCCCTGGTAGCGCTGCCACACCGCCTGCGGCCGGTCGGCGGGCCGGCCGAGCTCGCGCGACAGCGCCAGCTTGATGAACTCGGCATGGGCCCATGCCAGCGGCATCGCGGATCCCGACGGCCGGCCCGGGAACAGCCGGCGCGCGGGCAGGGCATCGCCGTCCCAGACCTGCTCCGGAATCATGCCGCAGGGGCTGGTCATGGCGGCCATCGCCTCGAGATAGGGCAGCGCTTCGGCGCGGCCATCAGCTCGTAGTGGCCACGCTCCCCGGTGAGCAGCGGCCAGCCCCGCCCGGTTCCCGCGCCGTCGAACGGCCGACCGTCGTCGTGCTCGCCATAGCCGTCGCCGTTGTAGCGGTGCCAGACGGGCCCGCGGGGCGTGTCGGTCTTCAGCACCGCGTCGACGACGCGGAGGGAATCCCGGATCAGCGGGTCGTCGGCGCTGCGGAGCCCGAAGCGGACCAGCTGAAGGAATTCGGTTCCGATCTCCTCCGCCGCGGCGGTGCCGGCGTCTCCGCCACGGTTGCGGATCGCGATCAGATCCTGGAGCGCCTGCGGATCCTCGACGATTCGCGGCGGCGCGACGCGGACATAGTGGCGCGCGACGCCGACGCGGCATCCCGTCTCGCTGCCGCTGACCGCCAGCCAGGACTCGACGTTCGCGTTCCAGAAATCGGCCAGTGCGAGCGCCCAGCCTTTCGCCGGCTCGTCGAGAAACCCGGCGCCGGCGACGAGCGCGGCGATGCAGACGGCCAGGGTGAAGGGGTTGATCCCTTCGTTCTCCTCCCAGCGATCCTGCTGGCTGCTCGGGCCGGCGCCGGCGATATGGGCGAGGGCGCGCCGGGTCATGTCGCGGACCTCGATCCCGCCCAGGACGCCGCGCTCGGCCAAGGCAGCGGCAAGAAGGACGGGAAAGCCGGCCTCGTCGAGCTGGATGCCCTGCCAGTAGGGCGTTCCGCCGAGCCACTGGCACTGGTTCCACCGCCCGTCGTCGCGCTGCGTGGCGATGAGGTAACGCAGGGTCTGCCTCGCCTCCTCCTGGGCGCCGAAGGCGAGGATCGCCACGGCGCATTGGACGAGGTCGCGCGGCCAGACCAGGTGATAGCCGCCGCGCTGGTTGCTCGTGTTGCCCCAGGGAACGCTGAGGCTGGCGACCATGGCGCCGGGAAAGGTCTTGTCGATATGGGACCGCAGCACGACCGACGACGTCATCAGCTGGGCGTCGATCACCGGCGGCACCTTCGGCGGCAGCGGGCAGACGGCGCGGCGGCCGACATGCCATGCCTCCCACGCCGCGACCTGCTGCCGCAGCAGCTCGTCGAACGGCTGCAGGAGCGACGAGACCGCGAGCGTCGCCGCGGCAGCGGCGCTGGTCCCCAGGCCGAGCGCGAGAACGGCATGGCGCGGCAGCTCGCCCATCATGGCGACATTGCCGGCACGGGCCGACCGGTATTCCCAGGTCATCGCGCCGTGACGCGCGAAATCCTGCCAGCCGTCGCTGACGCCGACATAGCCGGCGCTGACCCGTGCGAAGGCGTCCCGCTGATGCTCGTCCGCCGCGGCGAGCGCGACGCCGAAGGGACCCTGTTCGGCGCAGAGGATCCTGCGGCCGCGGCAGGGCGCGACGCTGGCGCTGTTGTCCCAGCCGGTCGCGCCGAGATGCGGCGCGAGCAGCGCATAGAGGCGCAGATCCGCGTCGCCTTCGAGCCGGCACTCGATCGCCAGGACGTCGCGCCGCTGGTCGGGCGCGATGCGCAGGCGGAGCCTGTAGCGCTCGTGATCGTGGACGATCTCGACCGCCGGCACGCCCGGCTCGATCAGGCGGACCGAGTAGCGCTCGATCCGCTTGACCTCCGCCCAGAAGCCCTTGCCGTCGGCGACGATGAAGCCGAGGTCGCGGATCTGCGGGATGTCGACGCGCGGATAGTAGACCTCGTTGACGATGCCGAAGCCCAGGGTGAACCAGAGATGCGAACCGCCCAGCGTGCAGCCGACCATGTCCTTGGCGCTGCTCGTCCAGGTCGGCGGCGTGCCGGGTGCGCCGGGTGCATCGCTCGAGACGCTGGCTTCCATGGCGAGGTCCTCCTCATTCAGGTCGCGCTGAAACGGCGCGAGGTCATCTGAGCGCAGCGGCCGGACTTCTCCCGTGCGCGCCGCTTCCGGCGTACCATGCTGGTCGAGAACCCCTGCCAGCTCGAGGCCTTCCGTCCCGCTACGAGGCCGTGCCGGAAGCCGGCAGGACCGACCCACCGGCCGCGCCGAACGGCGCGACCATCGGGCCGGCGCCGGCCGTGGCCGCCCGGGCGAGGCGGACGAGGGGCGGCTCGGGATTCTGCGCCAGCGCCACAAGGAAGCGCTCGCGCCAGTCGTGGACGTCCTGAGCGCGCAGCCCGGCGATCGCCGAGGCCCAGCGGCTGCGGCGCTCCTCGAGCGGCATCTCGAGAGCCTGGCGAATCGCCGCCGCGACCGCGCCGAAGTCGTGGGGATTGACCAGGAGCGCCGAGCCGAGCTGGTCGGCCGCGCCGGCGAAGCGAGACAGGACAAGGACGCCGGGGTCGGCCGGATCCTGAGCCGCGAGGTACTCCTTGGCGACCAGGTTCATGCCGTCGGCAAGCGGCGTGACCAATCCGACCCGGCTCAGCCTGTAGAGCGCGGCGAGGCGCCATTGCGGAAGCGCCCGGTTGATGTAGCGCAGCGGCATCCAGTCGACGCTGGCGTGCCGGGCGTTGATGCGGCCGGACAGCGTGTCGAGGTCGTGCCGCAGGTCCGCGTACTCCTGCACGTCTTCGCGGGACGGAGCCGCGACCTGGGTCAGAAAGGCCCGGCGGCGCCATTGCGGCGACTGCTCCAGGAACCGCTCGAACGCTCTCAGGCGCTGCGGCAGCCCCTTCGTGTAGTCCAGGCGGTCGACGCCGACGATGCCGGCCGCAGACGAGAAGCATGGCAGGAGCTCGCCGACGAGCTGCTGCACCCTGGCCGAGGTGGCGAGAGCGGCGAAGCGGTCGACGTCGATGCCGATCGGGAAGCGACCGACGCGCACGCGCCGCCCGGCGAGCGTCACGTGGTCGGGCTCGGCGAGGGCGCCGTGATGCCGGACGACATAGTCCCGGAAGTTGCGCAGGCTCGCCTCGGTCTGGAAGCCGATCAGGTCATAGGCCGACAGCAGGCGCATGACCTGATGGTGGCACGGCAGCGCGGCGACGCAGTCGGCGTGGGGGAACGGGACGTGCAGGAAGAAGCCGAGGGGCTGATGCGCGTTCCTTCGGCGCAGCGCGTCGCCGAGCGCGAGGAAATGGTAGTCGTGGACCCACAGGAGATCGGCGCTCGACAGCAGCGGAACCGCCTGCCGGGCGAAGCGCTCGTTGACGGCGAGATAGTAAGGCAGGTCCTCCGGATCGAAGCGCATCAGGTCGGACCGGCCGTGGAGCAGCGGCCAGAGGGCCCCGTTTGAGAACCCGGCGTAGTAGCGGTCGTGCTCCGCCTGCGAGAGGCTGCGGGTGGCCAGCTGGTAGGCTTCGCCGTCCTCGACCTGCAGCTCCTCGCGGGCCGAGTCCTCGATCCTGCCGTTCCAGCCGATCCAGAGGCCCTGCGAGCGCTTCAGCGCCGCGTGCAGGCCGACCGACAGCCCGCCGGCGCTATCCGCCCCGCTGGACGGAGCGACCCGATTGGAGACGACGACCAGGCGCCGCATGCTCTTTCTCCCTACGACAGTCGTTGTTTCCGGAGCGGTCCTCGCAGGCGTCCGCCGCACGTCGCCGGCGGGGTCTTCGCTCTCCTCACACGGGTGTCGCCCGCCAGCCGGCCGGCGACGCGGCGGCGAGCCGGCGGATGATCGTGTCGGCGACGTCCCTGGCCGGCGATCCGACGTCGACGGTCAGGGGATCCTCGTCCGGATCCGGCTCCTCCAGGGTCTCGATCTGGCTCTGCATCAGGGTCGGCGGCATGAAGTGGCCGCGGCGCCCCATCAGGTGTTCGGCGATGAGGTCGCGTCCGCCGCGCAGATAGACGAGTCGCACTTCCGGCCTGCTGCCGACCACGACCTGCCGGTAGGACCGCTTCAGGGCCGAGCAGGTGATGATGCCCGGCTGCCGCGCGGCGCGCCGGGCGTCGATCCAGGCGGCCACGCGCGCCAGCCAGGGCTCGCGATCCGCGTCGGTCAGCGGAATCCCGGCGTGCATCTTCGCGATGTTGGCCTCGGGGTGGAGAGCGTCGCCCTCCTCGAAGGGCCAGCCGAGCCGCGCCCTCAGCTCCAGCGCCACGGTCGACTTGCCCGCGCCCGACAGCCCCATGACGAGCAGGATCGGTGGCGAGCCGCGATGGGCGCGCGGGCTGTCGAGGCGATGGACGCCGGCCTGGTCGGCGACGATGACGGGGTCGGCCCGGCTGATGAACAGGCCGCACTCGACCACCCCGACGACGTGCCGGATGCGCCGCTCCAGTCGCGCGGGATCGGAGAGCGGGCCGAAGCTGCAGTCGAGGATGCGGTTGCCGCCGTCGGTCGCGAAGGGCTCGCCGTCCGGCGCTTTGCGCAGACGCGTGCTGGCGCCGAGCGCCTCGAGCGAGGCGCGCGTCGCCTCGAGCCCGAAGCCGACGACCTCGACCGGGACCGGGGCGAGAGTGCCCAGGCGGTCCGCCAGCTTGCCCGCGTCCGCGACGATCGCGAGCCGGTGGCTGGCGGCAGCGACGATCTTCTCCCGCAGCAGGGCACCGCCCAGGCCCTTGATCAGGTTGAGGGTGCCCCGCTCCACCTCGTCGGCGCCGTCGATGGTCAGGTCGATCTGCCGATGCTCGGCGAAGGTCGTCAGCGGAAGGCCTGCCGCCCGCGCGGCCGCGGCCGTCCGCTCGGAGGTCGGAATGCCGAGGAAGCGCAGTCCCTGCCGGTGGCGCCGGGCGAGCGCCTCCAGCGCGAAGGCGGCCGTGGAGCCGGTGCCGAGGCCGACCACCATGCCGTTCTCGACCAGCTCGACCGCCGCTTCGGCCGCCGCGCGCTTCACGGCGTTCCGCCCCGCATCGGCCGGAGTCCCGGACGCGCTCATCGGCCAGCTCCCGCAGCCGCCGACTTCGAGCGGATCTTCTCGATGGCCGCCGGGTAGTCGCCGCTGCCGAAGATCGCGGAGCCGGCGACGATGGCGTTCGCCCCGGCCGCCGCGGCCCGTGCCGCGGTGGCTTCGTCCTCGCCGCCGTCGACCTCGATGACGGGCTCGAGGCCGGCCTCCGCGCACAAGGCCCGGACGAGCCGGATCTTCGGCAGCATTTCGGGCAGGAAGCGCTGTCCGCCGAAGCCCGGGTTGACCGTCATCACCAGGATGATGTCGCAGAGCTCCAGGACGTACTCGATGAGCGAGAGCGAGCTCGCGGGGGAGAGCACGACCCCGGCCTTCCTGCCGAGCGCACGGATCTGGCCGAGCACCCGATGCAGGTGGATCGTGGCGCCGGGCTCCGAGTGGACCAGCAGATGGTCGGCGCCGGCCTCCGCGAAGGCCTCGAGGTAGCGCTCCGGCTCGACGATCATGAGATGGACGTCGAGCGGCTTGGCCGTCGCCCGGCGGATCGCCCGGACGACGGCGGGTCCCAAGGTGATGTTGGGCACGAAGCGGCCGTCCATCACGTCGACGTGGATCCAGTCCGCGCCGGCGGCATCGACGGCCCGGACCTCCTCGGCGAGCCGACCGAAGTCGGCGGACAGGATCGAGGGGGCGACGAGAATCGACGGCATGGTGGCTTCCTCGCGTGCGCTTGTTCGAGGCGGCGGCCGGGCGGAGCCGGCGTCGGCCCGTGCTAGCCGGTGCCGGCCGCTGCCCGGTCGACGAACCAGACGAGCTCGCCCAGCGGCCTGACGCGCGCCGCCGGCAGGGAGCCGTCGCCCCTACGGATCGCCCCGAGGATCGCCGCCTTCTCCTTGCCGGAGACCAGGAAGGCGACCCGGCGGCTGGACTCGAACGCCGGGTAGGTCAGCGTCAGGCGCGCTTCGGGGCGGCCGCGGGCGACCGCCGCGACCCAGCGCAGGCGCTCGTCCAGCACCGGCTGGCCCGGCAGCAGCGAGGCCGTATGGCCGTCGTCGCCCAGCCCGAGCAGGACGATGTCGAAGAAGGGCCTGGCCGGATCCAGCGTCCTGGCGCCGTAGATCTTCTGCAGGGTGCACTGGTAGCGCGAGGCGGCCTCTTCGGGCGTGCCGTCGTCCGGCATCGCGTGAATCTTGTCCGGCGGCACCGGCGCCCGCGCGAGCATCGCCTCGTGGACCATCCGGTAGTTGCTCGCCGGATCGTCGTGGGAAATGAAGCGCTCGTCGCCCCAGAACCACGACACGCGCGGCCAGGGGAAGCGCCCGAGGAAAGGCTCCGTCGCGAGGAGCCTGTAGAGCGCCTTCGGCGTCGAGCCGCCGGCCAGCGCGATCCGGAAGTCGCCCGTCGCCGCCAGCGCCGCCGCCGTCATCCAGTCGGCGACGTGCGCCGCAAGCGACGCCGGATCCGCGAAGGTCTCGATCCGTCCCTGTATCCCGCTCATGGCGCCGCCTCGGCCGGCACCCCGAGAACGAAGCGCTCCATCGCCTTGGCGAAGCCCTCGTCCTGATGGGAATCGGTCGTCACGCTGGCCTGCGCCTTGACCGGATCCGGGGCGTTGCCCATCGCGATGGAGAGGCCGGAGCGCCTGAACATGAGCACGTCGTTGGGCTGGTCGCCGATGGTCGCGATCTCCTCGGCCGGCACGCCGAGGTGGCGCGACAGGAAGTCCACGACCGAGCCCTTGTTCGCGTCTTTGTGGGTGATGTCGAGATAGTAGGGCTGGGAGCGGCTGGCGGTTGCGCTCGCGCCGAAAGCCGCCTGGGCGGCGGCCTCGCAGCGCTGCACTCTGCCGAGGTCGTCGCCGACGCCGACGACCTTGACGATCTGGTCCAGGCGGTCGCCGACATCGGGGACGACTCTGGGCTGGAACTGGACGGTCCAGGCCTCGCGGGCGACATGGGGGGCGTCGGCCCGGCCGATCAGCCATTCGCTGTCGCGGTAGACCCAGGGGTCGAGGCCGTGGTCACGGATCAGCTCGATCGATCGGGCGGCCACTCCGCTCGCCAGCGTCCGGCGCTCGATGACGGTCAGCTCGGGCGTCACGAAGAGCCCGCCGTTGAAGCCGGCGAGCGGCGTTTCGAGGCGCAGGCTGTCCAGCAGCATCGCCATGCCGAGCGGCGGCCGTCCGCTGGTGATGGCGAAGCGGATGCCCGACTCCCGCAACGCCGAGATCGCGTCCCGGGCGCGCCTCGTCAGGACCTTCTCCTCGGTCAGCAGCGTGCCGTCGACGTCCGCTACCACGAGGGAGATCTTGCGATCGGCTGTCATCGTCGTGTTCCTTCTGCCGGTCAGGCCAGCGCGCGCCAGGCGCGCCCGTCGCGCGCCAGCAGGGCATCCGCCGCGGCCGGGCCGTCGCCGCCGGCGGCGTAGATCGGGATATGCTCGGCGGCGCCTCCGCCCAGACGTCCAGGATCGGCTGGACCGCCCGCCAGCCCGCCTCGATGTTGTCGGCGCGCTGGAACAGCGTCGCGTCGCCCGTCATGCAGTCGTAGATCAGCGTCTCGTATCCGGTGCGCGGCGCCATCTCGAAGTGGCTCCGGTAGGCGAAGTCCATGCTGACGCTGCTGAGCGCGACGGCCGGGCCGGGGCGCTTGGCGGCGAACTCCAGCGCGATGCCCTCGTCCGGCTGGATGCGCAGGATCAGCCAGTTGGGATGCATCCGCTCGACGTGCGTGCCGCGGAACAGCGTGTAGGGCGCCTGGTGGAAGCGGACGGCGATCTCCGTCCAGCGCTTTCGCATCCGTTTGCCGGTGCGCAGATAGAAGGGCACGCCGGCCCAGCGCCAGTTCTCGATCTTCAGCTTGCAGGCGACGAAGGTCTCGGTCGCCGAGTCCGGCGCCACGCCGGGCTCCCGGCGATAGGCCTCGACGGTCCTGTCGAGCACGGTTCCGGCGTCGTACTGGCCACGGACGACGTCGCGCAGCACGCGCCTCCGGCTGAGCGGGCGGATCGCCTGCAGGACCTCGGCCTTCTTGTCGCGGACGGCATCGGCGTCAAAGGAGATCGGCGGCTCCATCGCCGTCATGGCCAGGAGCTGGAAGACGTGGTTGGGCACCATGTCGCGCAGGGCGCCGGTCCGCTCGTAGAACCCGGCGCGGTGCTCGACGCCGACGGTCTCCGCCGCGGTGATCTGGACGTGGTCGATGTGCTGGCGGTTCCAGAGCGGCTCGAAGAGGCCGTTGGCGAAGCGCAGCGCCATGATGTTCTGGACCGTCTCCTTGCCCAGGAAATGGTCGATCCGGTAGATCTGGCGCTCCCGCATCATCGTCAGGATCTTGGTGTTGAGCGCCCTGGCCGACGCCAGATCGCGGCCGAACGGCTTTTCGATGACCACGCGACGCCAGCGGCCGCGCGCCTCGGCAAGCAGGCCGGCGGCGGCGAGGCCCTGGACCGCGACACCGAAGAAGCGCTCGCCGACGGCGAGGTAGAAGAGGCAGTTGCCGGCGGTGCCGGCGCTCCGCTCGAGCTCGGCGAGATGTTCGCGCAGCCGGGCGTAGGTCTCCGGATCGTTGAGGTCGCCCTCGAGATAACTCATGCGCTCGCAGAGCCAGCGCCAGGCCGTCCCGTCGATGGCCTCGGCCTGGAACTCGGCATCGCTGCCGACCGAGTCCCGCAGCTGGTCCAGAAGGCCCTGGCGCCATTCCTCGACGCTGCGCCGGTTATGGTCGACCCCGACGAGCCTGAAGCCCTCGGACAGCCGCCGCTCGCTCACCAGGTTGTAGAGCGCCGGAACGACCAGGCGCTTGGTCAGGTCGCCGGCGGCGCCGAAGACCACCAGGGTGCAGGCCGGCGCCGGCCCGTTCCCGCGCGGCGCGGCGGCGCCGGCTCTCCGACTCTGACCCTGCTTACCCGGCATGCTGTCGGTCTCCTGTGCGTCGAGGGTGCGGTCGCGCCGCGGTGAGAGTGGCCGGCCCGTGCCGCCCGCGTCCGGTCACTTGCGCCCGAGCAGGCCCGTCGCCGCGGCGACGATCCGCTCCGGCTCGAAGCCGAACCGGCGCTGCAGATCCTTGAGGGGGGCGGAGGCGCCGAAGGTCTTCATGCCGATGACCAGCCCCCCGGCGCCGACGTAGCGCTCCCAGCCCAGCGTCGAGCCCTGCTCGACGGCGATGCGCGCGGCCGGCTGCGCCGGCAGCACCTCCTGCCGATAGGCCTCCGGCTGCTGCTCGAAGATCTCCCAGGACGGCATCGACACGACCCGCGACCGGATGCCCCGGGCCGCCAGCTCCTCGTGCGCCGCGACGACCAGGCAGACCTCGCTGCCCGAGGCGATGAGGACCAGCTCCGGCTGGCCGTCCGGCGCGTCGGCCATGACGTAGGCGCCGCGCGCGAGGCCCGCGGCCGGCGCGTAGCGTCGACGGTCGAAGGTCGGCAGCGGCTGGCGCGACAGCATGACCACCGCCGGCCGGTGGCGCAGCTGCAGGACGTAGCGGTAGGCCTCGACGACCTCGTTGGCGTCGGCGGGCCGCAGCACGACCAGTCCGGGGATCGCACGCAGGGAGATCAGCTGCTCGACGGGCTGGTGGGTCGGGCCGTCCTCGCCGTCGCCCATCGCGTCGTGGGTCAGCACGAGGACGGTCGGCAGTTCCATCATGGCCGAGAGCCGGAGGGC
This sequence comes from Tistlia consotensis USBA 355, assembly GCF_900177295.1. Taxonomy (GTDB): domain Bacteria; phylum Pseudomonadota; class Alphaproteobacteria; order Kiloniellales; family DSM-21159; genus Tistlia; species Tistlia consotensis. The sequence goes on along the minus strand of NZ_FWZX01000003.1, from coordinate 160,418 downwards.
CGGACGGGCGTAGTCGCTGAAGATCGCGAAGGTCGCCCCGAAGGCGCGCAGCTTGGAGAGCGACAGGCCGTTGACGATCGCCGCCATGGCGTGCTCCCGGACCCCGAAGTGGAGATTGCGTCCGCCGGGGCTCTCGGCGCCGAAGTCGCCGGCCCCGGGGAACGTCAGGGTGGTCCTGTTGGAGGGTCCGAGGTCGGCCGAGCCGCCGAGGAGCCAGGGAACGCGGCGGGCGAGCGCGTTCAGCACCCGGCCGGAGGCGTCGCGGCCGGCAAGGCCCCTGGCATCCGGCGGGAAGCTCGGCAGGTCGGCGTCCCAGCCGGCCGGCAGCTCGCGGCGCTGCATCTGCTCGATCTCGGCGGCGAGCTCGGGAAAGCGCTCGCGATAGGCGTCGAAGAGCGATTCCCAGCGCTGCCAGGCCTCGGCCCCGCGGGCGCCGATGCCCGCGTCGAAGTGCTCGCGGACGCCGTCCGGCACCAGGAAGCTCGCGTCCTCCGGCCAGCCGTAGGCCCGCTTGGCGAGACGGACCTCCTCCTCGCCGAGGGGCTCGCCATGGGCGGCGGCCGTGTCGATCTTGTGCGGCGAGCCGTAGCCGATGTGGCTGTCGAGGACGATCAGGGTCGGCCGGCCGCGGGTCTTCCGGAACCGGCCGAGCGCCTCCTCGATCGCGGCAAGGTCGTTGGCGTCGGCGACCTGCAGCACGTTCCAGCGGTAGGCCCGGAAGCGGCCCGCGACGTCCTCGGTGAAGGCGAGGCTGGTCGGCCCCTCGATGGTGATCCGGTTGTTGTCGTAGATCCAGCAGAGGTTCTCGAGGCCGAGGTGGCCCGCGAGCGAGGCCGCCTCCGAGCCGACCCCCTCCATCAGGCAGCCGTCGCCGCAGACCGCGTAGATGTCGTAGTCGAAGAGCGCGAAGTCCTCTCGGTTGTAGCGTTCGGCCAGCCAGCTGCGGGCGATCGCCATGCCGACGCTGGTCGCGATGCCCTGGCCGAGCGGTCCGGTCGTGGCCTCGACGCCGGACACCCAGTGGTACTCCGGATGCCCGGGCGTCCTGCTGTCGAGCTGGCGGAAGCGGCGGATGTCGTCGAGCGTGACCGACGGCTCGCCCAGACGCTCGTACTCCGCGTTCACCGCGTGGGTGCCGGACAGGTGCAGGACCGACCACAGCAGCATCGAGGCGTGGCCGTTCGACAGCACGAAGCGGTCCCGGTTCGGCCAGATCGGATCCTTGGGGTCGAACCGCATGACGCGATTCCAGATCGCGTAGACCAGCGGTGCCAGCGCCATCGGCGTGCCCGGGTGGCCCGACTTGGCCTGCTGGACCGCGTCGATCGACAGCGTGCGAATCGTCGCGATCGCGAGCTGGTCCAGGGCGTTCCCGGTCATGACCGGGATTCCTTCGCGGCCTGGCTCGGGCGGTCCCGATCCGGCCGCTTCTCCTCATGGCCGCCGAACTGGTAGCGCATCGCCGAGAGCAGCTTGTTGGCGAAGCCGGCCTCGCCACGGGAGCTGAAGCGTTCGTAGAGGGCGGCCGACAGCACGTACGCCGGCACGCCCTCGTCGATGGCCGCCTTGACCGTCCAGCGGCCCTCGCCGGAGTCGGACACGCGCCCGGCGAAGGCCGCCAGGCGCGGGTCCTGGGCCAGGGCCGCGGCGCAGAGGTCGAGCAGCCAGGACGAGATCACGCTGCCGTGGCGCCAGACCTCGGCGATCTCCGCCAGGTCGAAGTCGTAGCGGTAGTGCTCGGGATTGCGCAGCGGCGTGGTCTCGGCGTCGACGGCGCGGACCTCGTTGCCGATGTTGGCCGCCTCGAGGACGGCCATGCCCTCGGCGTAGGCCGCCATCACGCCGTACTCGATGCCGTTGTGCACCATCTTCACGAAGTGGCCGGCACCGCTCGGCCCGCAGTGCAGGTAGCCCTGCTCGGACGTCCGCTGCGGCGCCTCCGGGTCCGATGCCCCGTCCTTGCCGGGGGCGAGGGTCGCGAAGATCGGATCGAGATGCGTGACCGCGTCGCGATCACCGCCGATCATCATGCTGTAGCCCCGCTCCAGCCCCCAGACGCCGCCGCTGGTGCCGACGTCGAGGTAGCGGACGCCCCGGGCGGCGAGCGCGCCGGCGCGCCGGATGTCGTCGACGTAGTGGCTGTTGCCGCCGTCGATCAGGATGTCGCCCGGCTCGAGGTGGGGCAGCAGCGCCTCGACGGTCGCATCGACCGCCCCGACCGGCACCATGAGCCAGATCGCCCGGGGCCTTTCCAGCTGCCCGGCGAGCTGCTCGAGCGTGGTGGCGCCGGACGCCGTCTCGGCGACCAGGGCGGCGACCGCCTGCTCAGAGCGGTCGAAGACCACGCAGTCGTGGCCGCCGGCCAGCAGCCGGCGCACCATGTTCGCTCCCATCCGGCCCAGGCCGATCATTCCCAGCTGCATGCGTCGTTCCTCATTGGACAAGCGGTTGGTCGACCCGGCTCCCACGGGGCATGCCGGGCAGGCGAAGCAGGGCCTCCTTCTCGAAGAGGTCCACGAACTCGGCGAAGCGCGCTGCGATCTCCGCGACGGCCCGTTCGCGGGTCGCCTTGCCGGCGAGCCAGTCGACCAGCGGCCTCCAGAATACGGTCCGGCCGATCGCGAAGCCGACGAAGCCCGGTACGCCGGCCGCGACCGTCAGCCATTCCCGGACCTTCTCGCCGTCCGCGCCGCGCCCGAGGACGATGCAGCCGACCTTGTCCCGGCCGCCGGCGCGCGCCGCCGCGACGATGGCACGGCAATCCTCGCGGCTGTCCAGGCCCTCGACCTTCCAGAGGTCGGGCTCGACGCCGGCCTCCTGGAGCTCGTGGATCGCTTCGACCATCAGATCGGGCCTGAGCTCGCGGTCGTAGGCCTCCAGGTCGCCGCCGAGTCGCTGGAGCTGGCTCTTCTCGGCGGGCACCAGCAGCTCGAACAGGAAGCGGCTGCGGCCGCGGGCCGCGAGGAAGTCCGACAGGCGTTTCAACCGGGCGGCCTGGCGTCGGTTCAGCGCCCGGTCGCCTCCTGGGTTGTAGCGGACCAGCACCTTGCAGAAGGTCGGATCGAAGCGCTCGACGTGGCGTGGGAAGTCCTCGCCGTACTCGAAGGCGAACTCGTTGCGGCCGCTCTTTTCCTGCGGGCAGGCCGTCGCCACGCCCCTGCCGGCCGCATCGCGCAGGAGCGCCGCGCCGAACTGCTCGTCGACCAGGATGCCGGTCTTCTGCGCCGGCACGCCGCCGGCGAGCGCCCGCAGGAAGCCGTCGTAGATGATCCGCTTGGCATCGCAGACGGCAGCGGTCTGCGCCTCGTCCAGCGGCGGGTGCCACCCGAACAGCCCGGTCTGGAAGGAGCCGCGATGGTCGAACGGCAGAAGGTAGAGCGGACGCTCGTATCCCCGCGGCATCAGGCGGCTCCTCTCGTCGCGCGGTAGCGCCGGATCAGCGCGTTGGTCGAGCTGTCGTGGCCGAGCTCGGGCTCCCCGGCGCAGTCCAGCTCGGGCAGGATCCGCCGGGCGAGCACCTTGCCCAGCTCGACGCCCCACTGGTCGAAGGAGTCGATGCGCCAGATCGCGCCCTGGGTGAAGACGCTGTGCTCGTAGAGCGCGACCAGCTTGCCGAGGGCTTCCGGCGTCAGCTCGTCGAGCAGGAGCATGTTCGAGGGCCGGTTGCCCTCGAAGACGCGGTGCGGCACGAGCCGGTCGGGCGTGCCTTCGCCCCGGACCTGCTCCTCGGTCTTGCCGAAGGCCAGCGCCTCGGCCTGGGCGAAGACATTGGCGAGCAGCATGTCGTGGTGCCTGCCGAGCGGGTTCAGGGGCCTGGCGAAGGCGATGAAGTCGCAGGGCACGAGCCGGGTGCCCTGGTGGATCAGCTGGTAGAAGGAGTGCTGGCCGTTGGTCCCCGGCTCGCCCCAGTAGATCGGGCCGGTGTCGTAGTCGACGGTGGTGCCGTCGAGGGTGACGTGCTTGCCGTTGCTCTCCATGGTCAGCTGCTGGAGATAGGCCGGGAAGCGCTTCAGGTACTGCTCATAGGGCAGGACGGCGATCGTCTGGACGCCGAGGAAGTCGCAGTACCAGAGCGCGAGCAGGCCCATCAGCACCGGCAGGTTGCGCGCGAAGGGCGCGCTGCGGAAGTGCTCGTCCATCTGCCTGAAGCCATCGAGCAGGGCGCGGAAGTTTTCCGGGCCGATGGCGATCATGGTCGACAGCCCGATCGCCGAGTCCAGGGAATAGCGGCCGCCGACCCAGTCCCAGAAGCCGAACCTGTTGTCGCGGTCGATGCCGAAGCCCGCGACCGCCTCGGCATTGGTCGAGACCGCGACGAAATGCCTCGCCACTGCGGCCTCGGCGCCTTGCAGCCCCGCCAGCAGCCAGGCCCGCGCCGACTGCGCGTTGGTCATCGTTTCCTGCGTCGTGAAGGTCTTGGAAGAGACGATGAACAGCGTCTCCGCGGGATCGAGGTCCCGCAGGGCCTCGGCCAGGTCCGTGCCGTCGACGTTGGAGACGAAGCGGAAGGCGATCGCGCGATCGCTGTAGTGGCTCAGCGCCTCGTAGGCCATGGCCGGGCCGAGGTCGGAGCCGCCGATGCCGATGTTGACCACGGTCCGGATGCGCTTGCCCGTGTGGCCCTTCCAGCGCCCGTCCCGCAGCCGCTCGGCGAAGTCCGCCATCCTGTCGAGGACGCCGTGCACTTCGGGCACGACGTTGCGGCCCTCGTGCTCGATGACGGCGTCGCGCGGCGCGCGCAGCGCGACATGGAGCGCCGCACGATCCTCGGTGACGTTGATCCTGTCGCCTCCGAACATCGCCTCGATGCGGTCGTGCAGGCCCGACGCCTCGGCGAGCCGGACCAGCAGCCCGAGGGTCTCCCTCGTGACCCGGTTCTTGGAATAGTCGAGGTAGATGCCGGCGGCCTCGACGGCGAGGTGTTCCCCGCGCGCCCGGTCCTCCGCGAAGAGCTGCCGCAGGTGCAGGCCGGAGACCGCCCGGCTGTGGGTCTCCAGCGCCCTCCAGGCGGGGCAGTCCCGCAGGCTCGTCTTGCTCATCGATGGCTCCCTAGCGGTCTCGCCGCGCTGGCTGGTGGGACGGGCACCGGTCGGTCAGGCCTGGCCAGTCGCCGCGATCGCGGCGCTCTTCGATGCGATGCGGTCGAGCAGGTCGTGCCACGACGCCACGAAGGCGGCGGCGCCCTCGTCCTGGAGCCGGGCGCCGAGCGCCTCGACGTTCACGCCCGCGTCGGCGAAGCGGGCCAGGACGGCGTCGCAGTCGCCGCCGTCCGGCGGCATCAGGGCGCCGCGCGTGCCGTGGTCCGCGAAGGCGAGCAGCGTGCTCTCCGGCAGGGTGTCGACGGTGAAGGGCGCCGCGAGCGCCGTCACGTAGAGCGTGTCCGGCGCCGCCGGGTTCTTCGTGCCGGTGCTCGCCCACAGCAGGCGCTGGGCGCGGGCGCCGGCATTGGCCGCGCGCTGGAAGCGCGCCGAGGACAGCAGCTCGCGATAGCCCCTGTAGGCCTGTCCGGCAACCGCGATGCCGAGCCGGTCGAGCAGCTCCTCCGGCACATTGCCGCGGACCGCGACGTCCCAGCGGCTGACGAAGAGCGAGGCGACCGAGGCCACGGCCGGGTTGAGGCCGGCCTCGATGCGCCGCTCGATGCCGCGCAGGTAGGCTTCGGCGGCGGCGCGGTACTGGGCCGGGGTGAAGAGCAGCGTCACGTTGACCGGCACGCCGGCGAAGATCGCCTCCTCGATGGCGGGCAGGCCCTCGGCGGTCCCCGGAATCTTGATCAGGAGATTGGGCCGGGCGGCGCGCCGATGGAGGTCGACGGCGGCTGCCAGCGTGGCCTCGGTCTCGCGGGCGAGCAGGGGCGAGACCTCCAGCGACACCCACCCGTCCACGCCGTCCGTCCGTTCGAAGGTCGGGCGGAACAGGTCGGCGGCGCCGGTCACGTCGGCCAGGGCGAGCTCGAAGAACAGCGCCTCCGGGGAGCGACCGGCCGCCGCCTCGCGCCGGATCTGCTCGTCATAGCTGCCGCTGCTCCGGATCGCGTGGTCGAAGATCGTCGGGTTGGAGGTCAGGCCCGTGACCGAGAGCTCCTCGATGTAGCGCTCCAGGCTGCCGCTCTGCAGCAGCTCGCGCGTGATGTTGTCGAGCCACAGGCTCTGGCCGAGATCGTGGAGCTTCCGGGTCGGCTTCATCGGATCACCGCGAGGCCGGTGGCGGAGCCGAGCGAGACTGCTGCTCCTCGACGGCGAAGATCACCTCGAGCTCGACCGCCGCGCCGAGCGGCAGGCTGGCCACGCCGAGAACCAGCCGGCAGGGGTTCCTGTCCGCCCCGAAGACCTCCTGGAACAGCTCGGAGGCGCCGTCTGCGACCTTCGGGTGCTCGCGGAAGTCGCCCGCGGTCGCGATCGCCACGCCGAGCCGGACGACCCGCGCCACCCGGTCGAGCGAGCCGAGATGCTGCCGCGCGACGGCGAGCGCATTCAGCGCCGCCAGACGCGCCGCCTGGCGCGCCTGCTCCGGGTCGAGCTCCGCGCCGACCCGGCCCGTGAAGGTCGCCGTTCGGCCCTCGGTCGGAAGCATGCCGGTCAGGAACAGCAGCCCGCCCGCCTGCACGGATTCGACGTAGGCACCGAACGGCTCAGGGGGGCTCGGCAGCTCGATCCCGAGGCGTGCCAGGCGCCGCTCGGGGCCACCGGGAGGATCGCGGCGCGTCGGAGAGGTGGGTCTTGGCGCCATGAAAGGCCTCCTTCGAGGGTCGTGACGCCGCTGCCGGCGGCATCTCGTGTCCTCTCAAGTCGGCGCGCGACGGCACCCGGGCGATTGCACGATGGTATTGGCGACCCTTTGGTATCGGCCGATGCTCCCGACGCGTTGCCGTCGGTCCGTCGACCTGCCGTCAGGCCAACCGATCCAGCAGGGCCCTGGCTCGCTTGACCCTCGGCGCCGACAGGCCTTCGGTGAGCCGGCCGTAGACCGGGGAGAGCACCGCCCCTGCCTCTGCCTGCCGGTTGTGACGGCACAGGTGCTCCGCCAGGCTCGTGGCCGACGACAGCTCCCAGTAGGTCGCCTTCTGCGCCCGCGCCTGGGCCATCGATCTGCGGAAGAGGTCCTCGATCGGCGCCGGGTCGTCGAGCCCCCGTCGCGCGAGCAGCTCGCCCTTGATCCTCAGGATCTCCGGCACGAACCAGAGATAGCCCGACGTTTCCGCGAAGCGCAGCGCCTCGTCGATCTCGCCCAGGCCGTCGTCCAAGAGACCGCTCGCGGCCAGCGCGGCCGCCAGCTCGGCCCGAAAGAACGGATAGAACAGCAAGTAGACCGCGCGCGCCATTTCGGCGAGGCCCGACCGCAGGGGAGCCACGCCGCCCTCGGGATCGCCGCGCCGCGCCGCCAGGGCTCCCTGCACGCAGAGGCCGACCGCATGGAAGGGATGGAGCGCGTGCCTCTCGGCGTGGTCGACGAGCTCCTCGCCGCAGCCCTGCGCCAGCTCCAGCTCGTCCAGGCTCAGGAAGACGAAGCCGGCCGCCCAGGCCAGGGCGACGCAGAGCACGGTCGGCTGATTCGTGCGCCGAGCCTCCTCGATCGCGCTCATGGCCGTCTGCGACGCGGCCGCGACCAGACCCTGCGACAGCAGATTGACCGTGTTGTGACTCATGGCCGAGGCACGCAGGTCGCTGGCGAAGCGGATCATGTCCCGGCGACGCCGTTCGACCGGATAGTGGTCGATCGCCCATCGGAGCCGCTCGCCGGCTTCGTCGTGCGCGGCCAGATAGGTCTGCGGGATGCCGACCAGCCAGGCGGCCATCGCCCGGGACTGGAGACCGCGAACGCGGGCGACCTCCTCGTACTCGCGGGCGAAAGCCAGCGCGTCATCCAGCGCCATCGCGCGGGCGGAGAACAGCCAGAGACCGTAGGTCGCGCGCTGCTGATAGTCGAAGTCACCGGATTGCCGCGCGAGCGAGAGAGTGCGTATCAGGGCCTCGCGCGGCGCGGCGCCCATCCCCTGGGTGAAGATCAGGGCGAAGCCGAGACCGCACTGCAGGACCATCTCGTGATACGTTCCCGCGGCCTCGCCGAGCGCCGCCAGCGCCTTGCCGGCCCACTCGCAGCACTCGGCGACCAGCGAGACGGCGACCCAGAAATCGGTCGCCGTGGCGGCGAGCGCGACCCCCAGAGACGTGTCGCCGCACGCCGAAAAGGCCCAGCTCAGGGCCGCCCGCAGATTGTCGACTTCCCGGCGGAAGCGGGCGAGGTCGTCGATAGCGGCCTGCAGCTCGCCCTCGACGGCGAAGGGAGCGAAGAGAGACAGGCAGAATTCGGCATGGCGGCGCACGACCTGTCCCTGGTCCCCGCTGTCGGCGAGCTTCTCGAACGCATAGACGCGGACCGTCTCGAGCAGCCGCCAGCGCCGGGCGGCCTCAGATCCGTCCAGGGCGACCAGCGATTTCGTCACCAGGCTCGAGATGCCGAGCGCGACGCTCGATTCGCTGTCGCCGGAGACGGCCATCGCGGCCTCGAGCGTGAAGCCCGCCGGGAAGATCGCGAGCTGCCGCAGCAGGCGCCGCTCCGGCTCGGGCAGCAGCTCGTAGCTCCAGTCGAGCGTCGCCCGCAGGGTCTGGTGCCGCGGCAGTGCCGTGCGCCGGCCGCCGGTCAGCAGGGCCAGGCGATCGTCCAGGCGTCCGGCGACCTGCTGGATGCCGAGCGTCGCCGCGCGGGCCGCCGCGAGCTCGATGGCGAGGGGAATGCCGTCGAGCTGCCGGCAGATCGACCCGATCACCGGAAGCTTGTCGGCCTGCGGCTGGAAGTCCGACCGCAGCGATCTCGTCCTTGCGACAAAAAGCTGCACCGCGCTGTGCTCGAGCACCTCGTCCGATGCCTCCAGGTCCTCGGCCGGCACCTCCAGCGGCGGAACGCGGTAGACGACCTCGCCCTCGATGCGCAGCACCTCGCGGCTCGTCGCCAGGACTGTCGCATGTGGGCAGAGGCGCAGGAGCGTCTCCGCCATGGTCGCCGCCGCGTCGATGACATGCTCGCAGTTGTCCAGGAGCAGCAGCACCTTCCTGCCGCCGAGCGCGCGGGCAACGGCTGCCGGGGACATCTCGTCGCCGCGCAGCTGCAGATCCAGGGTCGAGGCGACGGCGGACGGCACCAGCTCCGGATCCGAGAGGGAGACGAGCTCGACGAGCAGGACGTCGCTCTCGAGGGCCGGGACCAGCCTGCGGGCCACCTCGGATGCCAGCACCGTCTTGCCGATTCCGCCCGGGCCCGCCAGCGTCACGACCCGGTAGGCGGACAGCAGGTCGCGCAGGTGCTGGACGGCGGTCTCCCGCCCGATAAGGGCCGAGGCCGCGACCGGTACGTTGGTCAGGAAGGGGTGGGAGGCCGTCCGGACCTGACTGCCCGACGGCCGCTTCGCCGGCGCGCTCCGCTCCCGGATCGTCCAGTCGCCGAGCAGCCGGTAGCCGCGGCCGGCCACGGTCTTGAGCATGCCGCGATCGGCGCCGAACGCCCTGCGGATCGCGGAGATATGGACCTGGAGCGTGTTGTCCCCGACGATCGCGCCGGGCCAGACGCGACTCATGAGATCGTCCTTGGTGACGAGCTCCCCGGCGGATCGCACCAGTGTCTCGATGATCTCGAACGCCCGGTTGCCGATCGGCACCGGGCTGCCCCGCGCGCGCAGCTCCCGCCGTGCGAGATCGATCTCCCACCCGCGGGACTCGAAAACCACTGGTTCGCACTGCGGCAAGGAGCGAGCACCCGGGGTTCTGGACCAGCAAGTTGTAGTGAAGAGGTTCCCGACGGACAAGCAGCCGTAGACCGGCTGGTCCGCGCCTCGGGCGGGCGCCGCGAGCGCCTGAACAGCATTCTTCAGCACTATTCAGGTCCGCTTCAGGACTCGCGACCGGCGACCGTCCGATGATTGGGCCGTGGAAGAGCCCTGACGCATCCGAGGAGAGTCCCGATGACCGTCATGAGCGACCTGGTTGCAGCCACCGCGACGAGCCGAGACCTGCGATTGTCGCGGGCCACGCCGACGCTCGCCCCGCCGTGCCGGATGCCGACCGTCTTCGTCGTCGGCGACAAAGTCGCGGTCCGCGACTTGCTCGGCATCCTGCTGCGCCCTTCGGGCTGGCAGGTCGAGATCTTCGCCACCCTCGAGCAGTTCCTGTCTCGTCCGCCGGTCCCGGGTCCGAGCTGTCTCGTCGTCGATGTCGCCCTTCCGGATCTCAAGGGCCTCGAGTTCCAGCACCGCATCGCGGCCGACCACCGCGAGACGCCCGTCGTCCTCGTCAGGGGCCACGGCGAGGTCTTGATGGTCGTCCAGGCGGCGAGCGACAGAGCGAGCCGGATCACCTCCGAGGGCCCCCACGGGGGCGACCTGCCGAGCGCGATCGGGCATGCCCTGGAGTGCAGCGAGGCGGCGTTGCGCCAGGCTGCGGAGCTGCAGGAGCTTCGACGGCGCTACGCGGCGCTGAGCCGCCGCGAGCAGGAGGTCATGGCGCTGGTCGTGGCCGGGCTGATGAACAAGCAGGTCGGCGGCGATCTCGGGATTAGCGAGATCACCGTGAAGGCGCACAGGGGCCGCGTGATGCGCAAGATGGAAGTGCGCTCGCTCGCCGACCTCGTCGGCATCGCGGCGAGGCTGGGCGTGCGGGCTAGCCTGGCGGCCGCGCGCCGGCCCCTCCTGGCCCGGCGCGTGGTCCCGATGACCACCAGCGTCCTCCGGGAGCGAGCGAGGTGACATGGCTCGACTGTTGTCGGTAAACGTCGGACTTCCGCGCGACATCGAGTGGAAGGGTCGCACGGTACGCACCGGGATCTGGAAGCGTCCCGTGCCTGGCCGCTGTCGGGTCTGCCGGCTGAATCTCGAAGGAGACGGGCAGGGCGACATGGCCGGACACGGTGGCGAACATCGCGCCGTCTTCGTCTACCAGATCGACTCCTATCGCCATTGGCAGAAACAGTTGCAGAGGGCCGACTTCGTCCCCGGCCAGTTCTGCGAGAACTTCACGGTCGAAGGGCTGCCCGACGATGCTGTTTGCATCGGCGATCGCTACCGGATCGGAAGCGCGCTGTTCGAGGTCACTCAACCGCGCGTAACTTGTTATCGCGTCGGCATTCGGATGAACGAGCCCCGGATGCCGGCATTGCTGACATCCAGCGGGCGCACCGGCTTCTACTTCCGCGTGGTGCAGGAGGGCGAGGTCGGCGCCGGCGACGAGATCGTGCTGGTCGGCGAGGCCCGGGAGCGAATGACGGTCGCGGAGATCAACGCGCTCCTCTATTCACCCGAGCATCCGCGCGATCGCCTGGAACGGGCCTTGCGGGTCGACGCGCTTTCGCCCGGATGGCGCGCGTCGTTCGAGGCGCTGGTGAAGAGCCAGCCGGCTGCAGGACGCGGCAATGCGGGGCTTGCGCCGGCGGCCGCCATGCATCCGGTTGCACCCGGGTTCCGGCCGCATCTCGTCATGGCGATCGACGAGGAATCCGCTGACGTCATCTCGCTGACGATGCAGATGGCGGACGGCGGACCGCTGCCGAGGCCTCTGCCCGGCCAATTCGTGATCTTGCGTCTCCAGCGCTCCGCGGTCGGCGCGGCGTTCTTCCGCAGCTATTCGCTCTCGGGCCCTGCGTCGGCCGAGCGATATCGGATCAGCGTGAAGCTCGAGCCGAACGGGGCGGCGGGGACCTACCTGCGGGAGCATGTCCGCCCGGGCGCCGTGCTCGATGTCAGTGCCCCGCGCGGAAGCTTCGTTCTTCAAGGCGGAAATCGGCCGGTCGTCCTGCTGAGCGCGGGCATAGGGGCGACGCCCGTTCTGGCCATGCTGCATGCGCTGGCGGCCGATGCCTCGGCTCGGCAGGTCTTCTGGCTGCACGCCGCCCGCGACCGCCGGCATCATCCCTTTGCCGCCGAGGTCCGTCGCCTGCTCTCCACGCTCCGGAACGCGCGCAGCTACGTCTGCTACAGCCGGCCGGGCCCGGACGACGAACCAGGCGTGGACTTCGACGCCGCCGGCCGCCTCTCGCGAGCGGCCCTGGAGAAGCTCGGCGTGCCGCGAGAGGCCGACGTCTACCTCTGCGGACCGCCCGGGTTCATGGCGGACATGAAAGAGGCGCTCGCGGCCCGGGGCACGGCGCCGGAGCGCATCAACGTCGAGCTGTTCAGCGGCACGCCGTCGAAGACGCCCGGCGTCGTCGGCAGGGCGGCACGCGCTCCGCACCGCCCCGAGGACGACGCCGACACCGGCCCGCTCGTCTCGTTCGCGCGCAGCGGCGTCGCCGCGCATTGGAAGGCGTCCGCCTACGGGTCCCTGTTGGAGCTGGCCGAGGCCTGCGATGTCCCGGTGCGCTGGTCGTGCCGGGCGGGGGTCTGCCACAGCTGCGAGTGCGGCCTGGTTTCGGGGCAGGTCGTCCATGAGCCCGAGCCGCTCGAGCGGCCTGCCGGCGGCAACCTCCTCATCTGCTGCGCACGACCGGTGAGCGACGTCGTCATCGACCTGTGAAGGCTGATCGGACATCGCCCCTCCAGACCGTCGCGCAGCTCCTCCGGTCAGTTTGACCCTGCCCGGGGGATGAACCCGGGCACGCCGGTCTCGACGACGGCGTTGAAGCGATTGCGCGTCGTGACGCCGTCCCGGATCTCCCTGAGGGCGTCCTCCGGCAGTGCCGCTATCTCGAAGTTCTCCCGGATATGGCGAGGTGACGTCGACGTCGTCAGAAAGGCGGTGCCGCGCTGCACGGCCCAGGCCAGGGCGACCTGGGCCGGGGTCCTGCCGACACGCCGCGCGATCGCCGTGATCACCGGGTCGTCGATGACCTTCGGCTCCATGGCGTGCCCCAAAGGGGCAAAGGCCTGCAGCACAATGCCGTGCGCCCGACAGTAGTCGAGCAGGTCCCATTCGGGGAGATAGGGATGGGACTCGACCTGCACCACGGCCGGCTTGATTCGCGCAACCGCAACGATCTCGCGCAGCTTCTCCAGCGTGATGTCCGACAGGCCGATCGCCCTGCATCGCCCCTCGTCCACGAGGCGCTCGAGGCCCTGCCAGGTCTCCAGCAGGGTCACGCCGGAATCGTAGATCACCCGCCCTTGTCCGTCCGTCGGATGGAACTCGTCGCCGGGTTGGAAGGCAAAGGGCGTGTGAATCAGATAGCAGTCGATGTAGTCCAGCCGCAGCCTGCGCAGGCTCGCCTCGAAGGCGGGCGCGATGCGCTCCGGCCGATGATTGGTGTTCCACAGCTTCGTGGTGACGAAGAGGTCCTGCCGGCGGATCGCGCCGTGCCCGAAGACCTCCTGCATGGCATTGCCGACCGCGTCCTCGTTGCCGTAGCGCTCCGCACAGTCGAGATGGCGAAATCCCACCTGCAACGCAGCTTTCGTGGCCAGCCCGGTCGCGACGGGGTCGGGAATCAGCGTGCCGAATCCGACGGCCGGAAGCGCGCCGGATCCGTCGCTGAGAGGAATCCTCGTATCGCGAAGCGTGTCCTCGGTTGTCATGTCCTCTGTCCTTTGCCCGGGTTGCGCCGCAAGACCATCGGAGCCGGGCCTATCTCGTCGGGGGAGGCTGTCTGCGGAGGAACAGGACGAGCGGGCTCGCGACCAGCATGACGATCATCAGGATCTTGAACTGGTCGATGACCGCGATGACCGCCGCCTGGCCGGTGACCAGCTCGTTGAGCCCGGCCAGGGCCTGCTTCGACAGGGAAGCGGCACCCTGGAGGCCGGCGCGATGCGGCGTCAGGTGCCTGGCGAGCGCCAGATGCACGGCCTGGGTGTTGTCGTAGAAGAAGATCTGGACGACGGCGATGCCGATCGTGCTGCCGTAGAGGCGCGCCAGGTTGAAGACCGCGACGCCTTCGGGACGGAACCTCGGGTGGAGCGTCACGAACGCCGTCCTGGCGAGCGCGGGCATCATGATGCCCAGGCCCGCGCCCTGGACGAGCCCTGCCGCCGCCACCGGCCACCAGTCCATCGTCGGCGAATAGCCGAGCATCCGCCAATTGGCATAGACCACGAGAGCCGTTCCGCCGGCCACGAACGGCCGGTTGTCGAGTCGGGCCGGCAGGAAGCTCATCAGCACCAGCGCCCCGACGAGCGCGATGCCGCGCGGTATCGTCATGTAGCCGGCGGTGTCGACCGGATAGCGGAGCAGTTCCTCCAGCATCGGCGAGGTCAGGGCCAGGGTCGGCAGCAGGACGAAGCCGAGGGCGAAGTACATGATCGTCGAGAGGACGAAGTTGCGATCCCTGAGCAGCGCCTTGTCGACGAAATGCGTCTCCGCCGTCAGGACGTGCACGGCGAAGAAATAGAAGCCCAGCGCCGCGGCGAGGGCCTCCGCCCAGATTTCCGGCGAGGCGAACCATTCGAGGCGCTCGCCGCGGTCGAGCAGCATCTGCAGCCCCGTGATGCCGAGCGAAGCGGTACCCAGGCCGAAGAAATCGAACGGCAAGGTCTGCGCCGGCCTCTTCTCGGGAAGCGACAGGGCCACCACCAGGAGCACGAACGCCGTCACCGGCAGGCTGACGTGGAAGATCGACGGCCAGCCGTAGTATTCGCTGAGCCAGCCGCCGATCGCCGGGCCGGTGCAGATGCCGAGCAGCAGGAGCACCGTCCACGTCAGGTTGACCCGCGGATGGCGCACCGGCGGCAGCACGTCGAGCAGGATCGCCAGGGACAGGGGAGCGATGGTGCCGCCCGCGAGCCCCTGGACGATCCGGGCGAGCACGAACTCGATGCTCGTCGTCGCACGGACGTCCAGCACCAGGCCGAGGGCGAAGACGGCGAGCGAGACCTGGTAGACTGCCTTTCTGCCGAAACGTTGTGCGAGCCAGGGCGTCATCGGCAGGACGGCGACCCCCGCCGCGATGTACGAGGAGAAGATACAGCCGACCTCGTCGTCAGCCATCGAGAGCGAGCCCTGCATGTACGGTAAGGCCGCGTTCGGCAGGGAAATGTTGACCGCCTGCATGTAGGTCGCCAGCAAGGCCGCGACCGTCAGCGCGCGATGGCCGCCGGCGGCGCCCTCCGGCCGGGCGGCGCTCACTCGACGACTCCCGCCGGCAGCACGGCGGCGAGCAGGCGGCGCCAGGAGCGGTGGTAGCCGGTATCGACCCGCGCCGTGACGCTGATGCCTGAGAACAGGGGGCGCTTCGGATCCATTTCGTCGAGCTCGAGCCGGACGGTCAGGCGCTGGACGACCTTGACCCAGTTGCCGGTCGCGTTCTCCGGCGGCAGGATCGCGAAGTCCGAGCCCGTGCCCGGGCTCATGCTTGAAACGTGCGCTTTGAAGGTGACGTCCGGGTAGGCGTCGACGTCGATCGTCGCCGGCTGGCCGAGCCGCATGTGAGCCAGGCCGGTCTCCCGGAAATTCGCCTCTATCCAGACCTGCCGGCTCGACAGCAGCGAGAAGACGGCGGCGCCCGGGCTGACGTAGTCGCCGACCTGCAGATCGTCCACCCTGGTGACGGTGCCGTCCTCCGGCGCCCGCACTTCGGCGTAGGAGAGATCCAGCTTCGCCCGGTCGAGCCGTGCCCTGGCCGCACGCACCGTGGGGTGACGCGCGGGCTCGATGTTCGGATCGCCGCTCAGGGCGGCGACGGTGCTCGCGATCTGCTGTTCGATCGCTGCGCTGTTCTGGTTGGCGACCTTGACGTCGGTCTCGGCGCGCTCGAGCACCGCCCTCGAGGTGAATCCGGAGGCGATCAGCGCCTTCTTGCGCCGGTACTCGTGCTCGTCGAAGGCCGCCGCATGCTTCGCCGCCCGCAGTTCGGCCAGCTGCTGCAGGTATTTCGTCTTGAGGGCGTCGATCTCGAGGCACGTCCTGTCCAGGTCCGCCTCGGCCTGCTCGACGGCGATCCGATAGGGCTCCGGATCGAGCCGGAACAGCAGCTGGCCCTTCTGGACCTGCTGGTTGTCGACCACCGCGATCTCGACCACCTGGCCGGCGACCCGTGCGTTGATCGAGTACATCGCG
This sequence comes from Tistlia consotensis USBA 355, assembly GCF_900177295.1. Taxonomy (GTDB): domain Bacteria; phylum Pseudomonadota; class Alphaproteobacteria; order Kiloniellales; family DSM-21159; genus Tistlia; species Tistlia consotensis. The sequence continues at coordinate 144,450 of NZ_FWZX01000003.1, read as the reverse complement.
GCACGCACGAAGGCGTCGTCGGTCGTGACGTAGGGCTCGTCCGCCAGGTACCTCGCGCCGCCTGCGACGGCCAGCACGATCGGGAAGGCGGCGATCAGCGGCCGGCGCGCGCGCTGCCTCAGGGGCCTGCGGGGCCTGGCGGTGCGGCGCCGGGACCCGGCTTCGAGCGCTGCACCTTCGACGTGCATGTCCATCGCGTGACGTTCCACATCAGCTGGAGCGGTCCGGGCATCCGCAAGCGGCGGTGCCCTCCCCGGATCGCTGGGATCCCCGCCCGGGCGCCGCAAGCGCATGGCCACCGAGGTGGTGCGCCCGGGCTACCGGGGCCATTGGACCAAGGTGTCGGCCTTGGCGCCGGCGGCCTTGATTTTCTTACCGTGTGGTACAAATATTGACCGCAGGAACGTAGCGCAAGGAATTTTTACCGGATGGTACAGAAAAAGCAGGACGCGGAGCCGAGGCGCCGTGGACGGCCTCCGGCCTACGACCCGCGCACGGCGCTCGGTCGTGTCACGGAGGCCTTCTGGAGTGCCGGCTATGCCGGCACTCCGCTCGCCGAGATCTGCGCCGCGACCGGCATGAACAAGCCGAGCCTCTATGCGGCCTTCGGCGACAAGCACGCGCTCTATCTCGCGGCGCTCGAGCAGTACTGGCAGAGCACGCTCGCGGCGATGCGCGGGAGGCTCGCCGAGGACCGGCCGCTGCGGGACAGGCTGATGCGTGTCTACGAGGATGCGCTGACGATCTACTTCTCGGGCGACGGCAGCCCGCGCGGCTGCTTCGTGATCGGCACGGCGGTCACGGAGGCCCTCGGCGACCGCGACGTCCGTGACAGCCTCGCGGCCGGGCTGCGGACGCTGGACCGCGATTTCGAAGCCTGCTTCCGCGCGGCGCAGGAGCATGGCGAGCTGGGAGGCGACGCCGATCCCGCCGCGCTCGCCGTACTCGCCATCGCGACGCTGCAGACCATCGCGGTCCGCGCCCGCGCCGGCGCGTCGCGGGCCAGCCTCCGCAAGCTCGCGGGCAAGGCCGTCGGCGCGATCTGCGGATCGCGCGGGGCAGCGGAATGACCGTAGGCGGTCCGGAGCGGCAGGTCGTGGCGGCGCCGCTGCCGGACATCCTTGCCCCAGGCCTCGCGGTCGTCTTCTGCGGCATCAATCCCGCGCTGTCGGCCGCCGCCGCGGGCCATCACTTCGTCGCGAGGACCAACCGCTTCTGGCGCGCCGTCCACCTGGCAGGCTTCACGCCGGAGGAGATCCGTCCCGAGAACGACCGCACGATCCTGCAATACGGATGCGGGCTGACGGCGGTGGTCGGGCGGGCGACGGCGCGGGCGGATGAACTGTCGGCCCGGGACTTCGCCGATGCCGCCGAGCGGTTCGAAGGAAAGATCGCCCGGGCGGCGCCGCGCTTCGTCGCCTTTCTCGGCAAGGCTGCCTATGCCGCCCTGGTCGATCGGCGGGACCTCGCCTGGGGACCGCAAGCCGCGACCTTCGGCGGCGCCAGGCCGTGGGTGCTGCCCAATCCCAGCGGGCGGAACAGGGCGTTCAGCCTGGACCAGCTGGTCTGCGCCTATCGCGAGCTCCAGCGAGCGTTGCACCGGACGGGCTCTCACGCCGAATCGTAGAGGCCGCGGCGAGCCGCTAGGTCACCGGCAGCCGCTGCTGCAGCTCGTCGACCAGGACCCGCTTGTTCTCCGAATAGTCGATCGGCACGACGACGAGATGGACGCCGCCGCCGGCGAACGCCGCCTCGAGCGCCGGCTGCAGCTCCTCGATCCGATTCACCCGCGTTCCCGAGGCGCCGTAGGCCTCGGCGTATTTCACGAAGTCCGGGTTGTCGAAGGTCATGCCGAAGTCGGCGAAGCCGTCGACCGCCTGCTTCCAGCGGATCATGCCGAAGGCCCGGTCCTCGATGACCAGCACGACCAGGTCGAGCTCGAGCCGGACGGCCGTTTCCAGCTCCTGGCTGTTCATCATGAAGCCGCCGTCGCCGCAGACCGCCATGACGCGGCGGTCGGGATGGAGCAGGGCCGCCGCGATCGCGGAGGGCAGGCCTGCGCCCATGGTCGCGAGGGCGTTGTCGAGCAGCAGCGTGTTGGCGACCTGGGTGCGGTAGTTCCGCGCGAACCAGATCTTGTACATGCCATTGTCGAGGGCGAGGATGCCGTCCGGCGGCATGACCTGCCGGACGTCGTGCACCAGCCGCTGCGGGGTCAGGCGCGGCTCGGTCGCGCGCGCCGCGATCCGGCGCAGGATCCCTTCGCGCAGCGGCAGCAGCGCCTGGGCGTTCGGGAGCTTGCCCGCCACGCGGTCGGCGAGGAGCCGCAGCGACGGGCCCAGATCGCCGACGACCTCCGCCTGCGGGAAGTACACCTGCTCGACGCTCGCCGGCTGGTAGCCGATGTGGACGACCTGGGGGCCTTGCGGGCCCATGATGAATGGCGGCTTCTCGACCGTGTCGTGGCCGATGGTGATGATCAGGTCGGCCCGCTCGATCGCCTCGTGGACGTAGTCGCGCTCGGACAGTGCCGCCGTGCCCATGTAGAGCTCGGTTCCGCCCGGCACGGTGCCCTTGCCCATCTGGGTGGTGAAATAGGGGATCCGGGACTCGACGACGAAGCGGGCGAGATCGGAGCTCGAGCGCGGTCGCGACGCCGCGGCACCCAGCATGACCAGCGGTCGCCGGGCGTTCACGATCAGCGCCGCCGCGCGATCGAGCGCCGCATCGCTCGCGAGCGGAAGCTCGACCGGATGGGGCGGGATCGTGCCGGTCTCGGTCGTCTCCGCGGCCGCGATGTCTTCCGGCAGCTCCAGGTGGACGGGCCCCGGACGCTCCTGCTCGGCGACCCGGAAGGCCTCGCGCACGATCGTCGGCACCGTGGCGGGAGACACGATCTGGCGCGACAGCTTGGTGAGCGGCTTCATCACCGCGACCACATCGACGATCTGAAAGCGCGCCTGCCGGGACGACAGGATGCTCTTCTGGCCGGTGATCATGATCATCGGCATGGCGCCGAGCTGCGCATAGGCGGCCCCGGTCGTGAGGTTGAGAGCGCCCGGGCCCAGCGTCGTGAGGCAGACGCCGGGCCGGCCGGTGAGCCTGCCGTGGGTGGCGGCCATGAAGGCGGCGGCCTGCTCGTGCCGCGTCAGGACCAGCTCGATGGACGATTTGCGCAGCGCCTCGACGACATCGAGGTTCTCTTCCCCCGGGATGCCGAAGATCCGCTCCACCCCCTCGTTCTCGAGGGCGGCGATCAGCAGGTCGGCGCCTTTCGGCATGAGCGGTCTCCCTGTCCGTGCTTGCCCCGCCGACGTGGCGAGCCGCGATTTGCGTCGGCGCGGCCGGAGGCGCAACGGCATGCCCCGTCGGGGCGTACCGCAGCCCGGCGTCCCGGCCCGCCTGGCGCAGCCTATTCCATGAGACGGAGGCCGCCCAGCATGGTCGGGATCAGCTCCGACACCGTCGGGTGGATGTGGACGGCACGCCGGATCGCCGGGTAGGGCGCATCGGCATACATCGCGTCGAGCAGCGAGTGGACGACCTCGTCGCCGCCGATCCCCAGGATCGCCGCACCGAGAACGCGGTCCGTCTCGGCATCGACCACGATCTTCATGAAACCCTGGGTCTCGCCGCGCTCGCGCGCGCGCCACCTGCGTCATCGCCAGCTTGCCGATCAGGGCCTTGCGCCCCGACGCCCGCACTTCCCGCTCGGTCAGTCCGACGCGGCCCAGCGGCGGATCGATGTAGAGCGCATAGGCCGTGATCCGGTCCGACACCCGGCGACGGTCGTCGCCGAACAGGTCGGCGGCCAGGATCTCGTAGTCGTTGTAGGAGGTATGGGTGAAGGCACCGCGGCCGTTTACGTCGCCCACGGCCCAGATGCCGGGCACGCTGGTCCGAAGCTGGTCGTCGACCACGATGTAGCCCCGCCCGTCGGTCTCTACGCCGGCCGTGTCGAGGCCGAGGTCGTGGGTGTTCGGGCGGCGTCCGACGGCCAGCAGCAGATGCGAGCCGATCACCTCGGGCGGCCCGTCCTTGCAGGAGAGCCCGACCGCCACCTTGCCGGCCTGCCGCGCGACGCCGACGCACGCGGCATCGAGGCGCACCTCGACGCCTTCGCCCTCCAGGATTTCCTTCACCGTATCCGACACGTCCTCGTCGTCGCGCCCGATCAGGCGGGGGCCCATCTCGACGACGGTCACGCGGCTGCCGAACCGCCGGTACATCTGCGCGAACTCCAGTCCGACATAGCTGCCCCCGACGACGACGAGATGCTCGGGCAGGAAATCGACCTCCATCATCGTCGTGCTGGTCAGGTAGTCCACTTCCCTTAGGCCCGGCATGTCCGGCACTGCGGCCCGGGCGCCGACATTCAGGACGATCCGTTCCGCCTCCAGCAGAGCGCCGTCGATCCTGACGTGGCGGGGGCCCTCGAGGCGGCCGTGGCCCCGGTAGACCGTCAGGTTCTCCATCGCCCCGAGCCATCTCGCGAGTCCTTCGCGGGACCGGCGGACGACGGCATCCTTGCGCGCCTTCACCCGGGCCATGTCGACCGCGACCTCGCCGCCGACGATCACCCCGTAGTCCGCGGCCCGGCGCGCCACATGCGCGGCACGGGCGCTGGCGATCAAGGTCTTGGTCGGGGTGCAGCCGGAATTGACGCAGGTGCCGCCGAACGCGTCGCGCTCGACGATCGCCGTCCTCATGCCCTCCCCGGTCAGGCGGGCCGCGAGCGGAGGCCCGGCCTGGCCCGTGCCGACGATGATCGCGTCGTATCGTTCGCCCATGCCGCCCTCTCACCTTGCGGTGTTCTCAGATGGCAGGCGGCGGCAGCCCGTGCCATTGGACGAAGGTGTCGCCGACCCCGCTCCGCCGCAGACCGCTGCCATCGCGGCGGCAGGGAAGGCGGTGCCGGCAAGGCGGCTCTCCTCGTCTTCCGGGCACCGGCGAAGGCTTACGGCCGCGTCGAAGGATCCCCGGGGCGGGCCATGGCGGCAGCCTGCCGCCGCGGCCGACACGAAGGTATCGTCGATACCTTGGTCCGATGGACCCGGGTGGCGCGTGGCGCGACCCTCTGCCTCCAGAGCCGTCGCAACACGTCAGGAATCCGGAGGCAACGATGCACGACCTGCAAGCCGCGCGGCAGATCCGCCTCGAGCGGCGTTCGCCGTTCTACTGGCGCGTCATCCTCGACAACCCGCCTCTCAACATCTTCGGGCCGACGGCGATCCCGCAGCTCGGCGAGGTCGTCTCGGCGCTCGAAGCCGATGCGGAGGTCAAGGTGGTGGTCTTCGACAGCGCCGTCGAGGGCTTCTTCCTGACCCACTACGACTTCCTCGCCGATCCCGAAGAGACCACGAGCCTGCCGCCCGGGCCGACCGGCCTGCCGCCGCTGCCCGACCTGCTGGTGCGCCTCAGCCGCGCGCCGGTCGTCTCGATCGCCTCGATCCGCGGCCGCGCCACGGGCGTCGGCAGCGAGCTGGCGCTCGCCAGCGACCTGCGCTTCGCCAGCCGCGAGAAGGCGATCCTGTCGCAGTGGGAGGTCGGCGCGGGCCTGGTTCCGGGAGGCGGGCCGATGGCCCGGCTGCCCCGCCTGATGGGCCGCGGCCGGGCCCTCGAGGTGCTGCTCGGCGCCGACGACATCGGCGGCGCGCTCGCGGAGCTCTATGGCTACGTCAACCGCGCCCTGCCGGACGCCGAGCTCGACGGTTTCGTCGAGGCGCTCGCGCAGCGGATCGCCTCGTTCGACAAGCAGGCCATCGCCGACACCAAGCGCCTGGTCGACCTGGCCAGCCTGCCGCCCGATTCCGAGATCGCGCCAGAGTGGGGCGCCTTCCTCACCGCCTTCGGCCGGCCCGCGGCCCAGGCGCGGATCAGGACCCTGATGGAGCGCGGCTTCCACCGGGCGGGCGACGTCGAGGAGCGGCTCGGCCACCACGTCGGCCAGCTCGGTCTCTGACGTTCGCTTCCGGTCGCGCCGACCGGCCCGTCCGGTCGGAGCGGCCGGTCGCGGGGCGCTGCTGGTCCCGAGCGATCGTGATCGCGCAGTATAAGAAAGTATATACGATACCTTTGTCTGATATTTTATTGCGATTTTTTGTGCGAGCACTGTGAAACGTCCTGTGATTTTGAGATCTCGGGCGTTCGAGTTCCTGAATTTCGACCGGCTCTGACGAGCTTCCACGACGGGAGGCGGCCTTGGCCTACGACATCACAGTCAACGGAACGACCCATCACGTCGACGTCGACGGCGACACCCCGCTGCTCTGGGTGCTGCGCGACGTCCTGGCGATGACCGGAACCAAGTTTGGCTGCGGGGCAGGGCTCTGCGGCGCCTGCACCGTGCAGCTCGACGGCGTCGCCACCCGCTCCTGCATCACCCGCGTCGACAGTCTCGGCGACGCCGCGGTCACGACGATCGAGGCGGTCGGGGCGACGGCGGCCGGCGCCAGCGTCCAGAAGGCCTGGCTCGAGGGGCAGGTGCCCCAGTGCGGCTACTGCCAGTCGGGCCAGATCATGTCCGCCTCCGCCCTGCTGGCGCGCAATCCGGACCCGACCGACGCCGAGATCGACGTCGCGATGGCGGGAAACATCTGCCGCTGCGGCACCTATCCCCGGATCCGGGCGGCGATCAGGGCGGCGGCGCGCTCGAACGCGAAGGGAGACTGACCATGGCCGGCAAGCACTGCACCGCCCGATCCGCCGAGCGGCTGACCTCGACCTGCGCGGTCCGGGTCTCGCGCAGGAGCGTCCTCTGCGCCGGCGTCGCCTTCGGCGGCGGCCTGCTGCTCGGGCTGCGCCTGAGCCTGGGCACCGCGGCGGCCGCGGCCGCCGGCACCGGCGATTTCGCGCCCGACGCCTACATCCGGATCGGCCGGGACGGCCGGGTCGCCCTGGTCATGCCCTTCGTCGAGATGGGCCAGGGCACCTATACCGCGATCCCGATGCTGATCGCCGAGGAGCTGGAGGTCGATCTCGATCAGATTCGCCTGGAGCACGCGCCGGCCGACGAGAAGCTCTACGGCAATCCGCTGCTGGCCGGCGTGCAGGCGACCGGCGGCTCGACCGCGATCCGGGCAGCCTGGCTGCCGCTGCGCGAAGCCGGTGCCGTTGCCAGGACCCTGCTGGTCTCGGCCGCGGCGGCACGCTGGAACGTCGAGCCGGGCGCCTGCCGGGCGCGACGCGGGGCGGTGGTCCACGAGCCGAGCGGGCGGAGCCTGGGCTATGGCGAGCTGGCCGCCGACGCGGCGCGCCTGCCGCTGCCCGGCAAGGTCGCCCTCAAGGCCCCGGCCGAGTTCCGGCTGATCGGAACGCCGGTCAGGCGCCTCGACGCGCCCGGAAAGGTCGACGGCACCGCGGTCTTCGGCATCGATGCCCGGCCGGCCGGCGTGAAGATCGCGACCCTGGCGCAGTCGCCGGTCTTCGGCGGCCGGGTGAAGAGCCTGGACGACCGGGCCGCCAGGGCGGTCAGGGGCGTGCGCCAGGTCGTGCGGCTCGACGATGCCGTGGCGGTGGTGGCCGATCACATGGGGGCTGCCCTCAAGGGACTGGCCGCCCTTGCGATCGAGTGGGACGAGGGGCCGCATGCGCGGCTCGACTCCGCCGCCATCCTGGGCGAGCTCGAGAAGGCGACCGACGGCCCCGGCACGGTCGCGCAGACGGTCGGCGACGTCGGGGCTGCGCTGGCCGGTGCGGCATCCCGGGTCGAGGCGACCTACCAGGTGCCCTTCCTGGCCCACGCCACGATGGAGCCGATGAACTGCACCGTCGATCTTCGTGAAGACGGCTGCGACGTCTGGGTCGGCACCCAGGTGCCGGCGCGCGCCCAGCGGGCCGCGGCGCAGGCCGCCGGCCTGCCCTTGGACAGGGTCGCGCTGCACAACCACCTGATCGGCGGCGGCTTCGGCCGGCGCCTCGAGGTCGACGGCATCGTCCGCGCCGTCGAGATCGCGCGGCACGTCGACGGTCCGGTCAAGGTGATCTGGAGCCGCGAGGAGGACATCCAGCACGACCTGTACCGGCCGGTCTTCTTCGACCGGCTGTCGGCCTGCCTCGGCAGCGACGGCAGGCCTCTCGCCTGGAGCCACCGCTTCGCCGGCTCCTCGGTCATCGCGCGCTGGCTGCCCCAGGCCTTCAACGACGGCCTCGACCCCGACACGACCGACGGCGCCATCGACCTGCTCTATGCCCTGCCGAACCTGCGGGTCGAGTACCGCCGGGTCGAGCCGCCGGGCGTGCCGACCGCCTTCTGGCGCAGCGTCGGCCCGTCGCACAACGTCTTCGTGACCGAGAGCTTCATCGACGAGCTCGCCGCCGCGGCCGGGCAGGATCCGGTCGCCTACCGCAGCGCGTTGCTCGACCAGGCGCCGCGTGCCAGGGCGGTCCTCCACCTCGCGGCCGAGAAGGCCGGCTGGGGCCGGCCGCTGCCCGCGGGCGTCGGCCTCGGCGTCTCGCTGCAGTTCGTCTTCGCGACCTACATGGCGCAGGTCGCCGAGGTCGAGGTGTCGGGGGACGGCAGCGTCCGGGTGCGCCGGGTCGTCTGCGCCCTCGACTGCGGCAGCGTCGTGAATCCCGACACGATCGAGGCCCAGGTCCAGGGCGCGGTCGTCTTCGGCATCACCGCCGCGCTCTACGGCGAGATCACCATCGAGAACGGCCGGGTCGTCCAGGCCAACTTCGACAGCTATCGCATGCTGCGGATCGACGAGGCGCCGAGCGTCGAGGTGCACATCGTCCGGAACAGCGAGCCGCCGGGCGGCATGGGCGAGCCCGGGACCTCGGCGATCATGCCGGCGGTCGCCAACGCGATTTTCGCGGCCACCGGCAAGCGGCTGCGCAAACTGCCGGTCGATCCGGCGGCGCTGAAGCACTCGGCGTGACCGAGACAACGCGCCCCCTGACAACGCGCCCCCTGGGCGGAAGGAGATCCGAGATGAGTGCCGACAAGAAGGTTGCCGTCATCACCGGCGCGTCGCAGGGCATCGGAGCGGCCCTGGTCGAGGCCTACCGCGGCCAGGGCTACCGCGTCGTCGCGACGGCCCGCTCGATCGAGCCGGCGAACGACGCCGACGTCCTCGCCGTGGCCGGCGACATCGCCGAGCGCAAGACCGCGGAGCGCGTCCTGGCCGAAGGCGTCGAGCGGTTCGGGCGCATCGACACGCTCGTCAACAACGCCGGGGTCTTCATCGCCAGGCCCTTCACCGGCTACAGCGAGGCCGACTTCGCCTCGATCGTCGGCGTCAACGTCGCCGGCTTCTTCCACCTGACCCAGCTCGCCGTCGCCGAGATGGAGAAGCGCGGCAGCGGCCATGTCGTCCAGATCACCACCAGCCTGGTCGGCCACGCCAGCTCGAAGGTGCCCTCGGTCCTGGCGTCGCTGACCAAGGGCGGCCTGGACGCGGCGACGCGCTCGCTTGCCATCGAGTACGCCCGGCGCGGCATCCGCGTGAACGCGGTGGCGCCGGGCGTCATCAGGACGCCGATGCACCCGCCGGAGACCCACGAGGCGCTCGCCGCCCTGCACCCGATGGGGCGCATGGGCGAGATCGCCGACATCGTCCAGGCGATCCTCTACCTCGAGGCCGCGCCCTTCGTGACCGGCGAGATCCTGCACGTCGACGGCGGCCAGAGCGCCGGCCACTGATCCGGCGCCGAACCGTTGCCCCCGACCCGGGAGACCTGCCATGGAGTCCAAGGTAGCCTCGATCGTCCTCGCATTCGCCATCGGGCTGGTCGTTGCCGGCGGGGTCGTGACCGCCCTGAGGCCCCTGCATGCCGTGGCAGGCGCGGGCGCCGGGCGAGTGCGGGCGCTGCACGAGGCCGACGCCTCGCCGGGAACGATCGCCGTGTTACGGGAACGGCCATGACCGAGGCATACGAGATCCAGGAGCACCTCTACGACGTGCTCATCGTCGGCGCCGGCGGCGCCGGGCTGCGCGCCGCCCTGGGCATGGCGGCGTCGGGCCTCAGGACCGCCTGCGTGACCAAGGTCTTCCCGACGCGCAGCCACACCGTGGCGGCCCAGGGCGGCATGGCCGCCTCGCTCGGCAACATGGGCGACGGCGACGACTGGCGCTTCCACATGTACGACACGGTCAAGGGCTCGGACTGGCTCGGCGACCAGGACGCCATCGAGTACATGTGCCGGGAGGCCGTGCCAGCGGTGCTGGAGCTCGAGCACTACGGCGTGCCCTTCTCGCGCACCGCGGACGGGCGGATCTACCAGCGGCCGTTCGGCGGCCAGACCATCGGCTACGGCAAGCAGATGGCGCAGCGCACCTGCGCCGCGGCCGACCGCACCGGCCATGCCATCCTGCACACGCTCTACCAGCAGTGCCTGAGGCACGGCACCGAGTTCTTCGTCGAGTACCTGGCGCTCGACCTGCTGATGGACGACGACGGCGCCTGCCGGGGCCTCGTCGCCTGGAACCTGGAGGCCGGCACGCTGCACCGTTTCCGCGCCCACCGCACGGTGCTGGCGACCGGCGGCTACGGCCGGGTCTACTTCTCCTGCACTGCGGCCCATACCTGCACCGGCGACGGCAACGCCATGGTGCTGCGCGCCGGCCTGCCGCTGCAGGACATGGAGTTCACCCAGTTCCATCCGACCGGCATCTACGGCTCGGGCTGCCTGATCACTGAAGGCGCGCGCGGCGAAGGCGGCTACCTCACGAATGCCGAGGGCGAGCGCTTCATGGAGCGCTACGCCCCGAGCGCCAAGGACCTGGCCGGACGCGACGTCGTCTGCCGGGCGATGACGATCGAGATCAACGAGGGCCGCGGCTGCGGGCCGCTGAAGGACCACATCATCCTGCATCTGGAGCATCTCGGCGCGGAGCTTCTGCACCAGCGCCTGCCCGGCATCAGCGAGACCGCGCGGATCTTCGCCGGCGTCGACGTTACCCGCGAGCCGATCCCGGTGCTGCCGACCGTGCACTACAACATGGGCGGCGTGCCGACCAACCTGCACGGTGAGGTCGTCACCAGGCGCGACGGCGATCCGGAAGCGGTCGTCGCCGGGCTGATGGCGATCGGCGAGGCCGCCTGCGTCTCGGTTCACGGCGCGAACCGGCTCGGCTCCAACTCGCTGCTCGACATCATCGTGTTTGGCCGCGCGGCAGCCGCACGCGCTGTCGCGACGCTGCGGCCGGGCGAGCGCCATGCGCCGCTTCCCCAGGAAGCGACCGACCGCGCGATCCTGCGCTTCGACCGTATCCGCTGGTCGAAGGGTGGGGTCGGCGCGGGGACGATCCGCCCGGCGCTGCAGCGGGTCATGCAGCGCCACTGCGCCGTGTTCCGCGACGGCCCCCTGCTGGAAGAGGGCAGGGAGCGGCTCGCCGAGATCGCGGCGAGCCTGCGGAGCGACATCGGCGTCACCGACCGCTCGATGATCTTCAACACCGACTTGGCGGAGACGCTCGAGCTGGACAACATGATGGCCCAGGCGACGGTCAGCCTGCAGTCGGCGATCGGCCGGACCGAGAGCCGCGGCTCCCATGCCAGGCAGGACTTTCCGAAGCGCGACGACGAGGGCTGGCTGAAGCACAGCTACGCCTGGCTGGACGAGGAGGGCGGCGTGCGGCTCGACTACCGCCCCGTCCATCTGCAGCCGCTCTCGAACGAGGTCGCCTCGATTCCCCCGAAGGAGCGGGTCTACTGATGAGCCAGCGAATCCCCGAGGCCTGGAACCGCATTGCCCTTGTCGACGAGGCCGCCTTCAGGTCGATCCTGCCGACGGACGTCGAGTGGCGGGCCTTTCCGGCCTTTCCGCCGTCCGTCCGCCTCGCCGTCCTGCTCGGACAGCCCGCGCGGAGCGGCCTCTACGTCGTCCGCGTGAGGGTGCCCGCCGGCGTCAGGCTGATGCCGCACCGCCACCCGGAGGACCGGATCTACACGGTGATGTCCGGCGTCTTCTACATCGGGCTCGGCGAGCGCTTCGACGGCGGCAGGGTGCAGGCCTATCCGGCCGGCACGGTCATCGTCCTGCCCGGCGGCACGCCGCATTTCCATTGGGCGAAGTCCGGCGAGTACGTGACTCAGGTCATCGGCGCCGGGCCCCTCGGCCTCGACTACCTCGACCCCGCCGACGATCCGCGCGGAGCCCCCTGACGCACGGTGTGTGCGGTTTGCTGCGGCCATGATGGACACGGGCGAGGTCGCCCGTCCGTTCACCGTCCCCTGCATGACCACTCTGCCATCGAGCCATCGCATTGAAATCATGCGACTATTTTGGGCCGTTCCGAGAGGCTTCCTGGCCAGGGCAGCTAGCGGTTGTTCTCGGCGATCGCTGGGTCCTTGCCGTCGAGGACGACCTGGTCGGACGCATTCGTCCGCGCGGCGGCCGGTCGCGTCATCAGCACCAGGGTTCCGAGTGCTGCGGCCAGAACCGATCCGGCGAGCACGCCCGACTTGGCGACCGCGGCATAGCCTTCGTCGGGGAAGGCCTGGTCGGCGAGGAGCAGGGCGACCGTATAGCCGACGCCGCAGAGCATGGCAGCGCCGACGAAGCTGCCCGGTGCTACGCCCACCGGCGCCACCGCCAGGCGTGTCTTGACCGCGGCGAGGGAGGCGAGCGCGATGCCCACCGGCTTGCCGACGACGAGTCCGAGCACCATGCCGGCGAGCACCTGCCCGGCGTCCGGCGCCGCCATGTCGAGATCGAGCCGGACGCCGCTCGCGGAGAAGGCGAAGAGCGGCAGGATGACGTAGGTGCTCCAGGGCGCGATCGCCCGCTCGACCCGGTCCGCCGGCGAAAGCAGCCGGTCGCTGGCCGCGGAGAGGTTCCGGCTCGCCCATTCCCACAGCGGTTCCCCGGCGATGCTGACCGGTCCGGCGCTCGTTCCCCGCGCCTGCTTCTCGGCGTGCTCCAGCGTCGACAGGGCCGTCGCGGCCTGGGCCAGCAGGGGCGCGACCGCCGGCGCGGGCCGCGTCGGCAGGAAGGCGGCGAGCGCGATGCCGGCGAGCGCGGCGTGGACGCCGCTGGCATGGAGACAGACCCAGAGGAGTGCGGCGGTCAGGAGATAGGGCCAGGCCGCGTAGACCCGCGCCCGGTTGAGCAGGAACAGCAGGCCGACCGCGGCGGCAGCGGGCAGCAGCCAGGACGGCTCGAAGTCCTGCGGGTAGAAGACGGCGAGCGTCAGGACCGAGAGCACGTCGTCGACCACGGCGAGCGCGGCGACAAAGACCCGCAGGCTCGCCGGCACCCGCGGTCCGAGCAGCGCCAGGATGCCGATCGTGAAGGCGATATCGGTCGCCGTCGGCACCGCCCAGCCTTCCGGCAGGCCGTCCGCATTCAGGCTCAGGTAGATCAGCGCCGGCGCGAGCATGCCGCCGAGCGCGCCGACCACCGGCAGGATCGCCGCGCGCAGGCTGGAGAGCTCGCCGGAAGTCACCTCGCGCCGGATCTCGAGCCCGATGAGCGTGAAGAACACCGCCAGAAGGCCCTCGGAGAACCATTCCGCGAGGTTCAGGGACAGCAGCTTGCCGGGCGGGCCGATGCCGACGTCGAGGCCGATGAAGGCCCGGTAGAAGGGGGCCAGGGCCGTGTTCGCGAAGAGCAGCGCCGCGGCGGCGGCCAACAGCAGCACGAGGCCGCCGGAGGCCGGGAGGTTGGCGAAGGCGCGCGCGGAGCGCCCGAGGCGCGAGGCCATCGGCAGCTGCAGGGCTTCCAGCATCGAGTGGAAGTCCCAGGCGCCGTCGTAGCGCTCGCCGTCGAGGAACAGCGTCGGCGTCCCGGTCACGCCGTTCCGGCGGCCTTCGCTCAGGTCGCTCCCGACGCGCCGTCCCGCCTCCTCGCTCTCGAGATCCTGCCGGAAGCGGTCGAGGTCGAGGCCGAAGGCGCGGGCGGCGTCCTGCACCTGCGCCTGCGGCTCCGCCAGGGGCAGCTCCTGCTCGTAGATCCAGTCGTGCATCTCCCAGAAGCGGCCCTGCCTGCCGGCGGCCTCTGCGGCGCGTGCCAGGAACGTCGCTCCGGGGTGCGCCGCCTCGTTCGGGAAGTGGCGGTAGACGTAGGCGAGTCGCCCGCCCAGCGCTTCGCGCAGTCGCGCGAGAACGATCCTGAGGCGCCGGCAGTAGGGACAGAGATAGTCGCCGTAGAGGACGATGGTGGTCACGCCGGCCGGGGCGGTGCCGCCACGGAGGTGGTCGCGCTCCGGATCGACGGGGCGCTGCAGGCGCGCCCGGAGGCGTTCGGGGATCTGGCCCTTGGTCATGGCCCTGCGGTCCCGGGTCAGATGAAGCGCGGGATCGGCGTGCGCTGCGGCGTGGTGTCGCCGCCGAGATCGATGACGAGCTCGTCGAGGTAGCACCAGCCCCAGCCTTCGGGTGGGTCGTAGCCCTCGATGACCGGATGCCCGGTCTCGTGGAAATGCCGGGTCGCGTGCCGGTTCGGCGAGTCGTCGCAACAGCCGACGTGACCGCAGGTCCGGCAGATCCTCAGGTGGACCCACGGAGACCCCGTCTTCAGGCACTCCTCGCAGCCGAGGGCGCTCGGCGTGACCTTGCGGATCAGCTTCGCGTGAGCGCAGCCCGCGGTCATCAATGAACTCCTGCGGCGAGCATTGGCGCCGTGCCCGCGGGGGTGCCGGGAAGGCGGCCGTGGAGCGCGGCGACCACCTGCGCGCCCTCGCCGACGGCGGCCGCCACGCGCTTGATGGAGCCGGCGCGGACATCGCCGATCGCGAAGACGCCGGCCCTGCTGGTCTCGAGCGGATGGCCGCCGCCGGCACCGGTGACGACGAAGCCCTTGGCATCCAGCTCCACGCCGCCATCGCGCAGCCAGTCCGTGTTCGGGTCTGCCCCGATGAAGAGGAAGAGGTGGCGGACGTCGCAGGTGCCCGTCCTGCCGTCGCGGCTTCGCCAGCGCACGCCTTCGAGCAGGCCGCCGCGTTCGACGAGGCCGCAGATCTCGGTTTCCGCCAGGACCTCGATGTTCGGCTGGGCCAGGATGCGCTGCACGAGATAGCGCGACATCGTCGCGCCGAGGTCGCTGCGGCGGACGAAGAGGCAGACCTTCTTCGTCTGGCTGGCCAGATAGACGGCTGCCTGGCCGGCCGAGTTGCCGGCGCCGACCAGGGCGACCTCCTGTCCCTTGCAGAGCTTCGCCTCGATCGGCGAGGCCCAGAAGTGCACCGAGGTGCCCTCGAAGCGCGCGGAGTCGGGCAGGCCGAGCCGGCGGTAGTGCGCACCGCTGGCGATCACCACGCTGCGCGCTCCGACCGTCTCGCCGCCCTCCAGGCGAAGGGCATAGCCGTTGTCGCCGCTCTCCAGGCGGATCGCCTCGTCGGGGATCGCGAAGGCCACGCCGAACTTCTGCGCCTGGCTATGGGCGCGCCCCATCAGCGCCATGCCCGAGATGCCGGTCGGGAAGCCGAGGTAGTTCTCGATCCGCGCCGAGGCGCCGGCCTGGCCGCCGAAGGCCTGGCGGTCGAGCACGATGACGGACAGGCCTTCCGAGGCGGCATAAACGGCGGCGGAAAGGCCCGCGGGGCCGGCACCCACGATCGCGACGTCGTAGCTCAGGTTGCGGTCGATCGGCCGCAGGAGGCCGAGGCAGCGCGCGAGCTCTCGCTCCGAGGGACTGCGCAGCACCTTGCCACTCGGGCAGAGCACGATCGGCAGGAGATGGGGGTCGATCTCGAAGCGCTCGACGAGGATCTGCATGCAGGAATTGTCGCCTGGATCGATCACCCGATGGGGCTGTCCGTTGCGGCGCAGGAAGGTCTGCAGCCCGAGAACCCGTGCGTCGTCGGCCGGTCCGATGACGATCGGCCCGGCGCTGCTGCTTTCCAGCAGCCCGACCCGGCGCAGGATCAGCGCGCGCATGATGCGCTCCCCGAGCTCGGCCTCCTGCACCAGGAGGTCGCGCAGGCGCCCCGACGGAATGACCAGGGCGTCGAGCGGCTCGAGCGTGACCGCCCCGACCAGGGCCGGGCTGTCGGAGAGCTGTGCCAGCTCGCCCAGGAACTCGCCGGGGCCATGGACGATGATCGTCTCGCGGCTTCCCCCTTCGAGACCGGCCGCGACCCGGATCCTGCCGGCGCGGACCAGGATCAGGCCAGGCGCGACCTCGCCCGGCCTCAGGAGATGCTCTCCGCCCCCATAGGATGCCGGCGTGCCGAAGCGCTGCAGGCGGTCCATGTCGGGCGCGCCGAAGACGGGGAACATCTGCTCTCGGCGCGGATGGGTCGCCTGCCCGCCGGTCGTCATCGACGGACGATCCCTCTGGCGCCGCCTCCGGAAGGGGCGGCGGGAAGCCCGTCGCCTGCTCTCACCCGACTCATGGCGGCCTCCTCATACGGTCCGGCGACTCTCGTCCGAGCCCAAGTTATCGCCTTCTTCGCGGCAGGGAAGACCATGGCCGGTAAATTCAGGTGAACAGCCCCCGGGGCGGTCCGGGCCCAGGGACCGCGCGGCCGCTCGTGCGTCGTGGCGTGCGCCGCTCTCCGGCGGCCGGCCGGCGGCTGACCGGTCTCAGCCACACCTGACGCCTACCACCGGCTTGGTCGCGGTACAGTTTGGACGAGCGCGGAAGTGGCCCGGATCGCCCCGACGGGATGAGACTGCCCCTTGCCGCCCGGCGCCGGTGTCGACGCGGCGGTCTGCCGTTTTGCACATCACGGTAGTTTCACGGGCCGTGTGAGACAGTCCGTTTCAGTTGCAGCGCGAGGCTGGTCGCGAGTCGGCTATGTCACTGGGCCATGTCACTGGCCTGCCCCGGGCACGCCGGAGAGAACGAGGCCGGGCCGGTGGCTTGCGGGAGCTTCGGATGCAGGTCTCCGCTGGCTCGACGTCGAAAAAGGCGTCATGCTATCAAGAGTGTTATTAAATTGACCAACCGGCACCTGTCCGGTGTGCGTTCGCGGCGGACAGGCTGCCCAGGAAGAAGAGGAAGGGAAAACCGCGATCGCCTTTTGGGGGCTGCATCCAGGCGCGTCGACTTCTGCGCTCCGCGAACCTCGTCTCCGTTGGACCGCAGGTCGGCCGGCGTCGTTGGGCGACGCGTCGACCGGTCGTCGCGAGGTCGCGCAGCGGCGGGACCGACGAGCTGCATGTTGTGGGCTGCATACGACGACTTTGACTCTCCGGCCGCACTGAACCTGGTGGGACAATGCTGTCTGAGGGGGCGGCCGTGGCTGACAACTCTCTTTTCTCGGATCTCGGGATCGTCGGACGTTCGCCGTCGTTCCTGCGCATCCAGACCTCGGTGGCGCGCTACGCGGAGTGCGACGTGCCGGTGCTGATCCATGGCGAGACCGGCACCGGCAAGGAGCTGGTGGCGCGGGCCCTGCACTACCTGAGCGGCCGGCGGGACCGGCCCTTCGTCCCGGTGAACTGCGGAGCGCTGCCCGACTCGCTGGTCGAGAACGAGCTGTTCGGCCACCGCCGGGGCGCCTACACCGATGCGCGTGCCGAGCAGAGGGGCATGGTCGCGCTCGCCGAGGGCGGCTCGCTGCTGCTCGACGAGGTCGACGCGCTGGACCGCCGCGCCCAGGTCACCCTGCTGCGCTTCCTGCAGGATCGGCAGTACCGGCCGCTCGGCGCGGAGGCTCTGGTCCAGGCCGACGTGCGCATCGTCGCGGCGAGCAACGCGGATCTCAAGGGGCTGGTCGAGGCCGGCGCGTTCCGGCAGGATCTGCTGTTCCGCCTGGACGTGGCCGCCGTCGAGGTGCCGCCGCTGCGCGAGCGCGGCGACGACGTGCTGCTGCTGGCGGAGCATTTTCTCGACCGCTACGCCCGCCAGTACCAGCGCCGGCCGCCGACGCTCGGGCCGGCGGCCCGCCTGCTGCTGCTCGGCCACGACTGGCCGGGCAACGTCCGGGAGCTCGAGAATGCCATGCACCGGGCCGCGATCCTGGCCGATCAGGGACGGCTCGACGAGCTGCCGCCCGGCGTGCTGCCGGAGCCCGGGCAGACGGCGGCGACCGAGGCCGGCGCCGCCGTCGAGGATCCCGATTACCGCGGCGGCCTGAAGCGGGCGAAGGCGCGCTGCCTGCAGCAGTTCGAGCGGCGCTATCTGGAGTGGCTGCTGTGCCAGACCCGGGGCAACGTCTCGGCCGCGGCGCGCACCGCCGGCACCGAGCGCCGGCACCTCGGCCGCATGATCAAGCGCGCCGGCCTGTCCGCGGAGATGTTCCGGGGGGCCGAGGCCGATGCGTCGTCGGGTCGCGCGCTCAGGGGCTGACGGACCGGCCCCGACCGTGCGCCGGGCCCGGAGGTCGTCGCCGCTGTCGATGGGCAGGTCGGCTCCGCTCGGCGCCGGGGCGACGCTCGGCCGTGACGTCCCGAGCTTCGCTCCCGATCAGCCCAGCGCCCGGCGGGCCTTCTCAAGGGCGGCGGTGGGCGCGATGCCGCCCTGGCGCCAGCGCTCGACGCCGGCGTGGGGATAGAAGGGCGCGCGGCCGCCGAGCAGCACCACCAGGCTCGCCGGGAAGGGCACCGTCGGATCGAGCAGCCTGAACCAGGCGCCGCCGAGCGTCACGGCGGCCTCGCCGACGAAGGCCGAGAGCTCCTCGCCTTCCTCTGCCGAGAGGGCGCTCGGATCGGTCCGCGCCTCGATCGCCGCCGCGGCGGCAGGATCGCAAGCCTGAATCCCGGTGCGATCGGCCAGCCGCCTGGCGAGCAGCTCCTGGCGTCGCTTCAGGCGCGCCGAGACCGGGCGCAGCGGCGCAGCCTCGCCGCCGGGCGCCGCCAGCCATTGCACCGGTGGCGGGGTCCAGCTCTCCGAGAGCGCCGGCAGGGCGGCCCGGAGCGTCTCCGGCTCGAAGCCGGCCCCGCCGAGCAGCGCCACCGCGCCGGTGATGCTGCGGTGCAGCTCGACCGTCGGCAGCGGCGACGCGAGCGCCTCCAGGTCGGTCAGGAGATCGGGCCCGCGCCAGGTGAAGCGGGAAAGCGGCGGCTGTCCCTGGAGCTGCCCCCGGATCTGTCCCTGGAGCTGTGCGGCGACCTCGCCGCAGGGGCCGGCGACCGCCCAGTCGGCCAGGCAGGCGTCGAAGAGGCCCAGAAGCAGGCGCAGCGCGGCTTCGGCTCCGAGGTCGAGCCGCCGCGCCGCGCCGGCGGCGAGGCCGGGCTCCAGCGGCAGCGTCATCGCCCAGCCTTCCCCCTCGACCTCGATGGCCAGAGCCTGCGGATCGGCGGCCGCGCGTGCGATCGCGGCCGGCGACGGATCGTGGGCCGGCCCAGGGGCGTGGCTGCGGACCTCGGCGTCGAGGCCGACGGATGCCATGACACTGGCCAGCCCGAGCGCGAGGGCGTCGTTCTCCGCCGCCCCGGGATCGTCACGTCGGCGCAGGCGTAGCGCGCCGGGGGCCAGGCCGGCATGGTAGGCGAGACCGACGATGCGCTCGGCGAGGCCCGGCCGGCGCAGGCCGAGGGCCGCCGGCCCGAGGAACGCCTGCGGTCCGTCCGTCATGGCTCGCGGATCACGGTGCCGCCGCGGATCTGGTAGGGCCGCTGCGTCGACCAGTGAATGCGTTCGACCACCTCCATGATCTCCGTGTTGGTGAGCCCCTGTCCTTGTAGCCAGCGAACGAACTCGCGGACTATGAGATTGTGCGTCTCGGCGGACAGCGACTGGCTCGTCACGACCTCGAGCGTCGCCCCGGCCGCGGCCGGGTTGATCTGTGCCTCGATGCCGGCGGCGCGATACATGCGCTGCAGCGATCCGGCGGCGTCCATGGCCTGCATCCGCCCGAGCCCGGGCAGGGTGAAGTCGCGGTGCTTGACCTCGGTCAGCACCGCACCCTCGTCCGGCATCGGGCCCAGGCGTCCGGTGCGCGCGATGTCGGGAATCACTTCCGACTGAGGCGCGCTGCGGCCGCTGAAGGTCTCCTCGCCGGGCAGCTGGTAGTGGACCTGGGTCTCGCCGGGCAGGGCGCCGCGCCGCTCGGCCGCCATCAGCTCGTCGATCTGCCAGACCTGCATCCGCTGGCCGGTCGCGGCGTCGCGCATGGTCCAGTTGCCGCCGTACTCGGCCCAGCGGGGGTCGCCCCAGAGCTGCATCGCGACCTCGGGCGGCTGCGGCTGGTAGCCGCCCGCCGGCAGCTCGGGAAGCTGCGGAACGCCGGGCAGCTGCGGCTCGGCGGGGCGGCCGGGCAGGCGGATCGGGCCGCCCGGGCCTTCGATGACCATCGGCGGCTCGGCCGCGCTCGCCGCGGCGGTGGACCCGCCGCCGGGGCCGAGCAGCCCGCGGGTCCGGCCGGCGAGCTGGCCGTCGACGATGCTGTACATCTCGCCGTTGCCCCGGAGCAGGTATCCGGTCCCGCTCTCGGCGTGGCCGACGATCGTGACCAGCTCGCCGTCGGCCATGCGCAGGGCGACCGTGCGGGCCCCCGAGGCCGCGTCGTCGATGGTGTAGAGGACGTCGAAGGGCGTCCGGCCGGGCTCGGGCATGCCGAGGCGCGCCAGCGGGCTCTCGCCGGCCAGGACGATCGGCGCGTCGGCGGCGGCGCCCCGCTCGAGCAGGGTCACGCCGCCCCCCGCCGCCGGCGGCGGGAAGAGGAAGTGGCCACCGGCGCCGAAGCCGGCGCCCATGCCGAAGCCCATGCCGAAGCCTTCGAGATACTGCTCGGGGGTGTAGGCGCCCCTGCCCCAGATGGCCTGGGCCGCCGGGTTGGCGAAGTCGCGCTGGCTGGTCAGGAAGTGCTCGCTGCCCATGACGCCGACGTTGACCAGGCCGCCCTCGACGCCGAGGCTGAGCGCGCTGAAGGCCAGCGTGCCCTCCGTGGCGAGGCCGAGCCCGCCGACCACGGCGCCGCCGATGCCGGCGGTCGCGACCGTGAGCGCCACCGTCACGACGCCGATGACCGCGGTGCGGACCGCCGCGCAGTACTGCAGGTCCTCCATCTCGTTGTACGAGACTTCGCCCCGGTCGTAGGCCTCGGCGATGTCGCGCTGGGTCCGCCCGCCGAACAGGTCGATGAGGGCCATGCTCATCGCGTTGGCGTTGGCGCTCTCGCCCCAGGCGCCCGCCGCCATGTAGTTGCCTTCCGCCAGCATCTCACTTTGCGCATCCAGTGCCTGCGTGGTGCGCCGCTCGGCCTGTTCGCTGCTGGTGACGTCGCGGGGATGCTCCCGGCGCCAGGTCTGGAGGTCCGACAGGACGCCGGCCAGGGTCGTCACGTAGCCGTCGAGCGTGCCGTCGAGGCCGCTGACGAAAGCCGAGGCCGGCGCCTGGTTCGACAGGCGCCTCGCCTGGTCGCGGGCCTGCTCGACCTGGCTCTTGAAGCCCTCGACCTCGGCCAGCCGGGCGTCCGCGAAGCTGCCTCTGACTCGCGTGGCGAAGCGGGGCACCCGCTCGCCGAGAGCTTCCGCCTGAGCCTGGAGCGCGGCCGCCTCGCCGACCTTGTTTGCTTCGTCGCTCGCTTCTGCTGCCAACTGCTCCAGGTCGCTCGCCCCGAAGGCCTCGGCGAGCGCCTGCAGCGTGATCTGCTCGCCCGTCACGGTGATCTCGTGGCCCTGGATCCGATAGGTCCGCCGGGCCGGAAGGACGGTTGGTCCGGGCGGCGTCTCGGTCGCGATCTCGACCATCTCGGTGGCCGGGTCGATGCCGTGGGCATCGTACCAGCGGCGCGCGATCAGCCGCCGGATCATCATCCCGGCGAGCTGTCCGCTGCCGTGGTTCCGGAAGATGTTGTAGACGAGCTCCCACGGGTCCTCGGCCTGGTACTCTGCGTCCGGCGCGACGAGGTCGGCCAGCGGCCTCTCCTGGCTGTCCGTCGAATCGCCGGTCGTCTCCGGGCCGTCGTCGCGCTGCAGGCCGGCGGAAGGCCTGGCTCTCGGTGCCAGCACCGGACCCGGCGAGAAGACCTGCCCGGCCAGATCCCGGGCCTCGATCTCGTCCGCATCGCGGCGCCTGCCGACCGGAGACGAGGAGGGCGTGTCCGCCGAGCGGGCGCGCTGCGCGACGTGCACGAGCTCATGGGCCAGGATCGTCCGGTCGGGCGTGCCGCCGGCCTGGACGTCCGACCGGAAGGCGATATGGCGGCCGTCGGTGACCGCACGGGCGCGAAGCCGCCGGGCGAAGGCGTCCGCGGCGGCGTCGGTGTGCAGCCGCACCGCCGCGAGCGAGATCCCGAGCCGCGCCTCCGACTGCCTCCGGATCGCGGGATCGAGCGGCGTGCCGGCGGCGGCGACGGACTGCATCATCTGGTTGCTGAGGCCGCCAGGCCCGGTCTGTCCCTGCCGCAGCGCCTCCGGCTCGGAGTGCCGCCCGGCGGGACCGGTGGCCGCGGCCTTGGCCGGGGCCTCCTTGGCGGGTCCCGTCACCGTGCCGCTCCGACGGCGGGGCGACCTCCGGTCCGCAGCCGTTCAGCCATAGCGGTTCGGCCCGCTCGGCAGGGGGAAGTCGCCGGCGCCGGATCCGACCTGGAAGATCTGCTTCAGGTCGATGCCGGGGATCGCGTCGGCGTTGTCGATGATCAGCTGGCGGATCGCGCTGGTCAGCGCGGAGTTCACCATGGCCAGGGTCAGGCCGCGTACGAAGCGGGGCTGCAGCGCCGCCTCGGGGTCGATCTGGCTGGCGGCGAGCCGGTCGCTGGGCTGCCCGCTGCCGAGCAGGGCCAGCAGGCCGATGAAACGCAGGCCGCTCTCGACGCCGGCGGCACTGGCCGCCGATCCCAGCGGCTCGTAGCGCGTCACCTGGACCGCGCCGCCCGGTGAGACCGTCAGGCTCTGGACGCGCAGCGCGTCCTCGCCGCCGGACTGCAGGATGATGCCCGAGGTGTTCAGCGTCAGCTGCGACACGCGCGGCGGCTCGTCGCCGCCGAGCTGCGCGGCCGTGCCGGCCATGCGCGCCGAGACGGAGATCGTCGTTCCCGGAGGGATGACGACGCCGCTGTCGCCGCTGGCGTAGCGGATCTCGTGGGCGGTCGAGAAGCTGCCGCCCAGGGTGACGTTGGTGACCTGCTCCGGCGTCAGGGCGCTGCCGCCGCCGCCGCTCGGCAGCGACTGGAAGTTCTGCTGGATCTGCCGCAGCGTGGCGGCCGGATCGGCGTCGGTCAGCGGATCGTAGCCGGCGCTGGCCGCGGGGGTGCCGGCGACGAGGCTGCTGACCATGCCCGAGACCGTGCCGGCCAGTTCCGGCGCGACGACGCTCTGGCCGCCGAGGTCGCTGACGCCGACGCTGACGCTCGTGCTCGCCGTCGCGAAGTCGTAGTGGGCGCCGGACCAGGTGATGTCGTTGGCCATCACCAGCTCGATCATCCAGTTGAGGTCGAGCAGCAGGGCCGGCGAGAAGTGGATGTCGAGCCCGGTGCGGCTCAGGGTCAGGGTCACGGTCGTCGGGTTCACCGTCTCCAGGTCGCTCGCGAAGCTGGACTGCAGCTCGAGACCGCCCGGCAGGTCGAAGCTGATGCTGGCGCTGATGCTGTCGGGATCGACATCCGGCGGCACCGACTCGAGCGCCTGGCGGCGGATCACCTCGTCGTCGCCCTCGGCGACGTGGGCGAGCTCGTGCGCCAGCAGCGCGTCGTCCGGCCCGCCGGCCGGCGCCGCCGCGCTGTTGACGCCGATGTGACTGCCCAGGGTGAAGGCGGCGGCGCCGAGCATCTCGGCCTTGTCGTCGACCGTCTGGCCGCGGTGCAGCCGCACGTCGGCGAGGCTGCGCCCGAAGGCAGGCTCCAGCCGGCCACGCGTGGCGGGGTCGAGCGGCCGGCCGGGCTCGCCGAACAGCCGCGCGCCGGGCTGCGAGACCCCGCCGCCTGCAGCCGCGGGCCCGGAGGGCGCGCCGCGGCCCCCGCCGACGCGGGCCGGCAGCGAGTCGGCCGCCTGCCGGGCCCGGGCTTCCTCGGGGTCGTGCAGGCCGCCGACGCGCAGCCTCTGGCGATGCAGGTTGCCGCCGCCGTCCTGCCGGGGACCCGGCGCGCGCGGCGCGGAGCCTCCGGCCGGTCCGGCGGCGTTGCCACGGGTCGGTCGGTCATGCCGGGCCATCGTGCGCCTCCGTGCGGCTGCCGCCGCCGACGGCCGGCGTTGCGGCGTGGCCGTTCGTGCCGCGCCGGGCCGGGGCGCCGGGCAGCTGGCCGCGTTTCATGAGCTGGCGCCGGATCGCCGTGTCCAGCGCCTCGCGGTCGATGCGGCCGCCGCGGCCGGCGGCCAGGAAGGCGGCCTCCAGCGCCGCGGTGCGGATGTCGCCGCCGCTGAGCTCGAAGCGCTGCGCCAGCTCGGCGAAGTCGACCTCGGGGCAGAGCGGCGCCCGGACCGGGATCGCCTTGCGCCACAGCTTCGCGCGCGCCGCCGCGTCGGGCAGCGGGAACTCGATCACGAAGGGCAGGCGGCGCAGGAAGGCCGTGTCGAGGTTGCGGCTCAGGTTGGTCGCCAGGATCACGACGCCGTCGTGGTCCTCCAGGCGCTGCAGCAGGTAGGCGATCTCGATGTTGGCATAGCGGTCGTGGCTGTCCTTGACCTCGCTGCGCTTGCCGAACAGCGCGTCGGCCTCGTCGAAGAACAGGATGGCGTTGGCGGCGCCGGCCGCGGAGAAGACCCGCTCCAGGTTCTTCTCGGTCTCGCCGATGTACTTGCTGACCGTCGCCGAGAGGTCGAGGCGCCAGAGGTCGAGCCCGACCTCGGCGGCGACGATCGCGGCGCTCATCGTCTTGCCGGTGCCGGAGCCGCCGGAGAAGAGGGCCGCGAGCCCTCGGCCGGTGCCGCGGCCGACGCCGTCGAAGCCCCAGAGGTCGAAGACCTTGCCGCGCAGCGCGACGGCCGAGGCGAAGTCCTTGAGCTGCGCCAGCGCGCCGGCGGGCAGGACCAGGTCGGACCAGCCGGCGTCGGTGGCCACGGGCCTGGCGGTGCCGGAGAGCTCGGCCGTGCTCTCGGCGCGTGCCGCCGCGACGAGCGCCGGCAGGTCGGCCCGTGGCGCCTCGTCCTCCAGCCCGAGCCGCCGCGCGGCCCGGACGATCGCCGGCTCGCCGAGCGCGAAGCGCCCCGCCACGGCCTCGATCGCCCGCGGCGCCGCCTTGCGGCCGCAGGCCGCGAGCGCCCCGCGCCACAGCGCGGCGCGGGCCGGGGTGTCCGGCAGCCGCTGCCGGCGCTGCTGGACCAGGCGCGGCGCCAGGGCCGCGGTCCAGCCGTCGGGCCGCTGGACGAGCAGGGCGACGGGCCAGCGGGGGTCGAGGCCGTCGAGCGGTGCCGGGCGCTCCGATCGGCCCAGGTCGATGACCAGTGCGGCACGGTTGAGCTGCGCGCTCAGCGCCGCTTCGCGCAGGGCCTCCGGTGCCGGCACCCCGCTGGCGGGCGTCGGATCGTAGAGCAGGGCACGCAGGCCGAGCCGCCCTGCCCAGGCGGCGGCCGCCGCCCGCCGGCCGCTGCCCGGCGGGCCGGCGACGAGCAGGGCCGGCGCGGCGGTCTCGACGGTCCCGGCGGGCCGCTGCGCGAGCCCGTCCGGCGGCCCGGGCAGCCAGGCGAGCTGGGACAGCGGCAGGCCCGGCTGTCGCAGCAGGTGATGGACGAGCGCCGGCGCGCAGCGCCAGCCGCGCAGCAGCAGCGGCCGCGCGGGCTCGTCCGGCTCGGCCGGCAGCAGCAGCCCGCCCGCGGTCAGGCCGCCGGCCGCCGTCGGCAGCGCCGGCGAGAGGATCGCCCGCAGCCGTCCGGAGGCTGCCGCGTTGCCCGGGCCGGCGAACAGGCGCTGGGCCAGCTCCAGGCTGGGCCAGCGGCGCGTCACGTCGTCGTTGAGATAGGCGAAGAGCGTCGGGTAGCGGGCGTCGAGCTCCGGCGCCAGCGCGAGCATCACGAGGCCGCAGCCGAGCGGGCAGAGCCCGAGCGCCCGACCCGCCTCGGCGACCGGCGCGACCAGGGAAGCGGAGAGGCGGGGGGCCGTCTCCGGGATCGCGGCTCCCTGCCGTGCCAGCAGCGCGTCGACCAGGGCGTCGGAGACGTAGAGGCCGCGGAACTCGTCGAGCGACAGGGCGTAGCGGGCCCGCAGACGCTGCAGCTCGACGGCGATCAGCCGGTCCAGGGCGGCGAGCGCCGGGGTGAAGTCGCCGGCGCTCACGGGCTGCGCTCCAGGACCAGGACCCGGCCGTCGGCGAGCCGGGCCTCGCACTCCGCGAGGCCGGTCATGCCGAGCAGCACGTCGAGCGGTGGCCGGTCGAGGCGAACGCGGACCTGCCGCCGCCCGATCAGGGCGCTGCCGCCCGCGCCGAGCAGGTTGACGCGCAGGAAGTCCGGCGAGGCGCCGGCGAAGCCCGGCAGGCGTCGGGCCAGCTCCAGCAGCAGGCGGGCGGCGACCGCCCCGAGCGCCGTCCGTGCCGCCTGGCCGGAGATCAGGGCGCGCGGCAGGGCGCGTGGCAGGGCACGCGGCAGGCCGGGCACCGGCTGGCCCGCTTCCGAAAGGGCCCGGGCGAGACCGCGCCAGGCGGCCGGCGGGACCCGGCGCGCCCAGTCCGCGAGCGCGGCCTCGTCGAACGGGCCGGGCAGGCCGTGCAGGTCGCGCCACAGGGGCGCGCGCCACAGCGCCCTGTCCCTGCCAGCGCAGGCCGAGAGCAGCAGCAGGCGGACGAGATCGGCGGCGGCGAGGGACGGAGCGGGGGCCGGCCAGTCCCGGACCGCGGCATCGATCGGCAGCGCGTGCAGGGCCGGCAGCAGCAGCGCGAAGCCGAGCAGGGGCGAGGTGCGCCAGCGCTCGCCCTGTCCGGCTTCGGATCCGGCGGTGGCTGCGGCGAGCGCCTGCCGGAGCGCCTTGAGCAGGGGCGTCGGCAGCGGCGGCAGGCCGACCGGCGGTGCGGCGCCCGCCGCCTCGCCGCCGGACGCGCGGTCGAGCGAGGGGCCGGCCTTGGCGAAGCCGTTGCGCAGCGCGGGCCGCAGCGCGGCGGCCCGCGCTGCGACCGGCACCAGCCAGCCGATTCCCCTGCTGTCCGGCGTGGCGGCGACCTCGGCGACGACAGCGAGCGCCGCCACGGCGTCGGGCAGGTCGGCGCCGTCGAGCAAGGCGCGGGCGGCCGTGGTCCAGGCCGCGGGCGTCGGCGCGCCGGCCGGGCCGGCGGCCAGCGCGGCCAGCACGGCCGCGGCGTCCTGCGGCGTCAGCGCGGTCCAGAGGCGCGCGCGCACCGCCGGGGGACAGGCGGCGAGCACCGCTGGAGCGGCGGCCCAGTCGCGCGACAGGACCGCGCGTACGGCGGCCCCGACGGGCAGGGCGGCCAGGCCGGCGAAGCCGCGGAACCACCAGCGGCTCCAGGCCGAACCGTCGAGCAGCGCTTCCAGGAAGGCCGCCGTGTAGGCGGCGCGGCTGGGGAAGCACAGCCCTCCGGCCCGCGCCGCTGCGGCGCGGGCGACGCCGGCGGCGATCGCCTCGGCCAGGCGCTCGGCGAGCGCCTCGAGCGGATCGGCGGTCGAGTGGCTGAGCTCGACGGTCAGGCGCCGGATCAGCAGGACCGGCTCGCCCTCCGGGCCGTCCCTGGCGGCGTCCCGGGGGCCGTGCTCAGGGAGGCGTGCGGCGAGCCGCTCGTCCAGGGTGCTGGCCAGCAGCGTCGCGGCTTGCCGCGCCGTCCGCTCGGCCGGCCCCGGCGGGCAGTCCAGGGCCAGGCGCAGCCGGTGGATGGCGAGCCGAGGTGCGACCACGGGGCTAGCCCTTCTGTTCGTCGGCGGCGCCCAGAACCGCCTGCAGCGCTTCGCCCAGCCGGGTGATCTGCCGCTCCTGGGCGACCAGGGCGGCGCTGAGCGCAGCCATGGCGTCGGCGCCCTGGACGCCGACCGCGACGGTCACCGGCCGGCTGTCGTCGGCCGGCCGGTCCTGCCAGGCGCGGCCGATCACCTGCCCCGCGAGGGCGGGCGTCAGCTCCGAGATCGGCACGGCGCGCCCCTCGCCGTCGTTGCCGCCGGACGGGACGATGAAGTCGCCGGAGCGGACCGCGCCCGCGACCTGCAGCCTGACCTGGCCGACCAGGGCCACGGTTTCGGACGGAGCCGCGCCGCTCATCGGCACGTTGCCGACGACGACGGCGCGATCGGTCGTGACCAGCAGCGACTCGGCGCCGTCGGTGGTCAGCGACACCCGGCCGCCCCGGACGCCGACGATGCGGCCCGGTCCGATCGCGCCAGAGGCCTCGGCGCGCGGCAGGCACTCGGCGAAGTCGGCGCCGCCCGAGATGAGCCGCAGGAAGTTGCCGGCGTCCGTCGGGTTGTCGCTGGCAACGGCCGTGCTGCGCTCGATCCGGCCGATCGCCCCGCTCGAGTCGAAGAAGGTGATGAAGTTGTTCGAGGCGCCGGCGCCGCCGCCGGCGACGCGCAGGGCCAGCACGTCGGCATTGGCGCCGGCCATGTTCTCGACCAGCGCGACGTGGCTGTTCAGGTTGCCGGCATCGCCGGCGATGTTGCCGCGCACGTGCAGGTTGGTGGTCGGCGAGGCGCTGCCGAGATTGATGCCGACCCGGTTCTCGCGCAGCGTCACGCCGACGTCGCCGTCGTTGGTCAGCAGGGTGCGCTGGCTGGCGACGTCGTACTCGATGCTCGAGCGCGTGCCGGAGGCGACGGCGAACTCGACCCGGGCGGCCGATCCGCCGCCGGTCACGTCCAGCGTCAGCTCCGGCGCGCTCTTCGCGATGTGCAGGGAGGAAGACG
Organism: Tistlia consotensis USBA 355; assembly: GCF_900177295.1. Lineage (GTDB taxonomy): Bacteria > Pseudomonadota > Alphaproteobacteria > Kiloniellales > DSM-21159 > Tistlia > Tistlia consotensis. The sequence goes on along the minus strand of NZ_FWZX01000003.1, from coordinate 115,899 downwards.
GGCTGTCGGTGCCGAGGCCGACCCGTCCGTCGCTGGCGACCGCGAGGTGGCTCGACGCCGCCGTCGAGCCGTGCACGCGCAGGCCGCCGCCGTTGCGCTGCAGCTCGAGGCGCGTCGGCGCGCCGCCGTCCTCGGCGCGCAGCGCGCCGGCGTCAAGCTTGAGCGCCAGGCCCGAGCCCGACTCCCGGATGTCGAGGCGGGCGCTCGGGCTCTCGGTGCCGAGGCCGAGGTCGCCCTGGGCGTCGAGCGTCGCGCGCACGGCATTGTCCGTGCCGAGGTGCAGCCGGTTGCCGGAGTGCGCGTAGCGGAGGAAGCCGGCGCGGGTCTCGTCCGGACCGGCGAGGCCGTCGGCGAAGTGAATGTTGGAGGTCGCGGAGACGGCCGAGAGCAGGGTCATGCCGACGTTGCCGTTGGGGTTCTGCACGACTAGGTCGTTCGCATCGGCATGGAGCGAGGCCGGGTCGTCCGTGCGGATGCCGACGTGGCCGCTCGCGGTGAAGGTGGTGGCGTTCGCGAGGTCGCTGCCGACCCCGACCTGCAGCCGCTCCTCGGCGTCGTCGTAGACGAGCTGCGCGGCCTCGCCGAGCGCGGGCAGGGTCTGGAAGGCGATCCTCGCGATCGCGTCGGGATCGGTCGCCAGCGCCACGGTCAGGGCGTCGCCCCGGCTGAACAGCACGTGGTCGGTCTTCAGGTCGTCCGGCAGGTCGAGCCCGGCGGCGAGCACGCCGTCGGTGCGCACCAGGAAGCGCTCCTCCAGGTCGCCGTAGCCGGCGGCCGGGCCGACCGCCAGCCGGTCCTTGCCGTCGCTGGCGCTGCCGATGACGATCTGGAAGTCCTGGCCGGCCGCGGGATTGTTGGGGCTGACTGCGCGGCGCGCGTAGAGCGGCACGCCGGCGGCCTCGTCGCCGGCGGCGTCGCGCAGCTCGAGCCGGGTGCCGAACAGGCGCACCTGTCCGGTCGCGCGCAGGTTGCCTTCGACCCAGACCAGCTCCCTGCCGATCAGCCGGTCCGTGGTCTTGGTCGAATCGTCCCGGTCGGGCTCGTTGACCAGGTCGTCGACCGCGATGCGGTCGGCCTGGCAGAGCGTGTCGGCCGCGTCGCCCGTCTTGAACTGCGTGAAGCGGTCGCGCAGGCGGATCACGCCGTCCGCGGCGAAGAGGTTCTCGGCCACCGCGCCGGCCAGCTGCCGCAGCGTGCGGCCGAGCTTCAGCGCGTCCGCGGTGCGCGGCTGCAGCCGGCCCGGCGTGCCGGTCACCCAGTTGCCGACGCCGAGCGGCACCAGCCAGCGCGCGCTGTCGGCCGGGAAGTCCTGGTGCGGCACCGAGCCGTCGCACAGCAGGGGCGCCGTGTCGCCGAGGCTGCGCGCCGCCAGCCGCGCGTCCTCGACCGGCCGGCCGGCGAGCGTGATGCCGCTCTGCCGGTCGCGCAGGCGGGCGAAGGGGCCGACCTCGATGGCGAAGCTCTCGCGCACGCGGGCGAAGGCCTCTCCCGCCCCGCAGGTCTCGAAGCCCTCGCGCAGGCCGCGGAACGGCGTCTCGTCGTAGCGGATCCAGACCTGCTGGTTGCCGGTCGGCAACCCGCTGAACGTCTCGAGCGGCACCTGGGCCGGTGCCAGCAGGACGATGGTGCGGCCGTAGCCGTCCCAGGCGAAGCCGGGCATGACGAAGAGGTCGACGGCACCGGCCTCCTCGGCCGGCACCTCGACCAGCTCGAGTCCGGTCGCGATGCCCCAGGTATGGGCGGCGAGCGCGTGCTCGCGTCCCAGGCCGCGGGCGTAGGTGACCAGGGCGGCGAGGTCGGCGGCGCCCAGGAACTGCCCCTCGAAGAAGCTGGGGCGCTCGAGTCGGCTGGCCATCGCGGGTCTCCTCAGGCTGTGCCCGGCTCAGGAGCCGGGCTTGGTGGTCCGCGTCCGGCTGGTGGATTTGGGCGCAGTCCCGGCGTCCAGCCGCGCCTTCAGGGCCGCGATCTCCTTCGACTGGGCGTCGAGGCTGCGCTTCATCTCCGCGAGGTCCGGGCTGGCCACGGCCTGCGCGACGGCACCCGCCGCCGTCGACGGCGCGAGCCCCGACGGCAGCAGCCCTTCGCTGCTGCGCGCGACCTCGGCCAGCATCTTCACGAGCCCGCTGCCGGCCAGCCGCGTCGTCAGCTTCTCCTCGTCCGCCGGATCCAGCCCCTCGGCGGTCGCGAAGGCCGGGCGGCGCAGCAGCAGGTCGAAGAGGTCGCCGCGGGTCACGGCCGCGCCCCCGGCGCTCTCGGGCTGCGCGATCTGGCGGGCGAAGGCCTTGGCGAGGACGGGGTCGGCGACCGCGTCGAAGCTCCAGGACAGGCCGGCCGGCTGGGCGAAGGCGTCGCCGGCGGTCGCGGTGGCCGCTTTGACGGCGGCGGCGTTGGCGAAGGTGGCGCTTTCCGTCGTCGTGTCGGCATTGGTCACGTCGGGCTTCCCGTCGCGGATGACGTCGCCGAACTGGATGACCTGGCAGCAGAGCTGCTCCATGAGCTGGCGCAGGATGCGGCGCAGCGGAATCCAGCCGAGCCAGTAGCCGAGCGTCGGGAAGGTCACGACGTGGCGGCGCAGCGGCGTCCAGTTGCAGACCTTGACGATGTGGCAGTCGCGCTTGCGGATGGTGACGGAGGCCAGCGGCACCCGTGGGTCCTCCGGCGGCGGGCAGGGCGGCAGGACGTTGCTGCAGATGCAGTGCAGCATCGCCTCGAAGGCCGGCCCGAGCATGGCCAGGACCGACTGCTGCAGGGCCGCCCTGAAGTCTTCGAGCGGCAGGTCGGGGCTGGGGCAGGTCGCAGCGCCCAGCCTGTCGATCGCCTCGCAGTCGGTGCCGCCGATGCGGGCGAAGTAGCCGGACAGGCCGGAGCGGACGGCGCAGCACCAGCGGAACCAGGCCTGGCGCTCCGCCTCGGTCATCGTGGCGAAGTTCCCGGGCGGCAGCGGCAGGGCCTTCTCGATCTCGCGCAGGCAGCAGGCGATGCGCGCGGCCATCTCGCCTTCCAGCTTGTCGAAGAAGCCGGCCAGGCTGGCGACGATGACGCCGGCGGGATTGTCGCCCTTGCCCGGGTCGCGTCCGCCGGGGTCGCGCGGCTTCTCCTCCGGCTTGCGGAAGACCTCGTAGCGGTAGCTCTCGCAGGTCACCGTCGGCTCGCAGGTCGGCGGCGCGCCGCGGCGCAGGCGCGGCTGCTGGGTGCTCGCCGTCCCGGCCGTGGTGCCGGTCGCGGCCGCCGAGCCGGAGCAGCCGCAGCTGCCGCCGCAGGCGCAGCCCTTGCCCTTGCAGCCGCCGGAGCCGCAGGCGCAGCTGCTCGGGCCGGCCATGGGTGTCTTGGGCGCGCTCGGCCGCTCCAGGTAGCGGATCGCGAGGATCCACTCCTCCTCGATGTCCTCGCAGGGATCCTGGCCGGCGTAGGGTCGGCAGTCGGGCTCGTCGATGTCCCGGCAGCGGGAGATCAGCGAGCAGATGTCGACGCTGTCGGGCTTGCAGACGACGATGTCCTCGCCGCAGGGCGAGAGGGCGTAGCCGGGGCTCACGTTGACCAGCTCGTCGCAGGGCGCGCAGGTGACCGCGAGGCCGCAGACCACGCCAGAGCCGAAGAGGTGCCGGTTGTGCAGCTTCTGCTTCTCGACGATGTAGTGGTCGAGCCGGTTGAGGTCCTGCTCGGTCAGCAGCTGCCCGGCGAAGAAGCGCGGCCGGCACAGGCATTCCAGGCCGCCGCAGTCCGGACAGGGCTGGCAGCTCGGGTCCGGTCCGTAGCCCTTGGCCTTGGTCGCGGCGCTCGCCGTCCAGCGGATGGTGCCGCTGCCGCCGGCCGTTCCGTAGTCGTGTGGCATCGCTTGTCTCCTCCAGGAGCCGCCTCGGCGCGGCTCAGCCGCGCACGACGGTGAACCAGCTTTCGAACAGGCCCCCTTCGACGCCGTCGCCGGACCGGCGACCGCCGGACACCCAGGGCGGCAGGTGGTTGCCGTCGAGGCCGCGGCCCTTGTCGTCGCGCACCAGGTCGCCGTGGAGCAGGACGCGCACGCGGCCACCCTGCTTCTCCAGTGCCGGCGGCGTGGCGTTCGGCATCCAGCGAACGCCGTCGACCAGCGGGGCACTGGTCACGTCGAAGCCGGCATCCGGGTTGCAGGGCTCCTTGAAATCGAGCCCCCTGATGATCTCGGACGGCCAGTTGCACCAGCAGACGACGCGGTTCTGCGCGTCCTGGACCTCGACCTGGACTTCCAGGCTGAGGTTGTCGATGTCGGCGGTCTGCAGCGGCCGGTCGAAGCCGATCACCAGGCCCTGCCGCATCAGGTCGTCGAGGAGCAGCTGGTCGCGGTGCTTCCAGCTGATCCAGCAGACGTGAGCGAGCGTCGGGTCGAGCCCGCTGTCGCCGGGTGGTCCCTGCGGCCCCTCCGGTCCCCGCGGCCCCTCCGGCCCGGCCTGCCCGCGTGGCCCCACCGGTCCCGGCGGCCCCTGTGGTCCCTCTGGCCCCTGTGGTCCCTCCGGCCCCTGCGGTCCTTGCGGCCCCGCAGGACCTTGCAGCCCGGTTGCCCCGGCCGGCCCCGGAGGACCCGCCGGCCCGGCCGGTCCCGCGCTCCCGGCCGGCCCCTGCGGGCCCGGAGGACCCTGCACGCCGCTGCCGCCGAGGCCGCGATCCATCAGGCAGAGCAGGGCGTTGGCGATCGCCTGGGTGCTCGGCAGGTGGAGGCGCCCGAGCTCGTTGTTCAGGCGGGCGATGCCGGCCGCCTGGTCGGCCGCCGGATCGGGGGTGACGGGCGGCATGTCCTCCAGGCGCAGGCCCGGCCGCCAGCTCTCTATCGTCGCCAGCACGACGCAGTCGGCGGTGACGCAGCCGGGGCAGTCGCCGCCGCGCAGCGCCGCCGCGCAGTCGATCTGCTCGATGTCGAGCACGGCGACACCGCCCGCGCTGGCGACCGTCAGGTCGCCGGCATAGGGAACGTAGGCGAGGCCGCTCGCACCGGCGAGGGCGAGCGCCTCGGCGCCTGTACCGACCTCGACCGGCACGGTCGGGCTCGCCGTGCCGGCGGTCTCCAGGGCCTGCAGCGACAGCCCCTGCACGAAGCGGTCGTCGCCGTCGGCGACCAGGACGAGCGCCCAGCTGCCGCCCTCGGCCACGGCCGCCGCGACCGGCGCGTGGGCCAGGCTCGCGCTGCCGAGCAGGTTGCCGCCCGCCGGATCGAACAGCAGTGCCGCACCGGCGGTGGAATCGAGGAGCAGCAGCCGGTCCGGCCCGGTCGAGCGGGCGGCCGCGCCGCCGGCCAGCGCGACCGCCGCGGGCAGGCCGGCGATCGCCGTCTCCGGCAGGCCGGCGGTCGCCGGATCGACGGAGAAGAGGCTCGCGGTCCCGGGGGCCGCCAGGTAGAGCGTGTCCGTGGCCCCGCTGCCCAGCAACCGGCGGGCGGCGCCGAGGTCGTTGCTGTCGTCGGGGGCCGCCGGATCGGCGACCGCCGCGCTCCACAGGCGCAGGGCGCCGCTCGCGCCGGCCAGGGCGACCAGGCGGCCGTCGCTCAGGACGAGCAGCTCGAGCGGGCTGTTGCCGCTGCCCGGCACCGCGTCCTCGCGCGCGGCGCCCGCGCCGATGCCGCCCGCCGCGTCCGGCTCGAAGACCGCCAGCCGGGCCTCGTCGGCGGGCGTCGCAGCGTCGACCGTCGCGACGTAGACCGCGCCGCCGTCGGGCGCGACGGCGAGCCCCGTCGCGCGCCCGGCCAGCGGCGCGCTCGCCTCGACGGCATGGTTGGCCAGGCTGACCTGGTAGAGCGTGCCGACGTCGTCGCCGGTCGCGACGAACAGGCGATGGCCGACGGCGTCCACCGCGACCAGCCGGGCGTGGGCGAGACCGATGGTGTTGGTCCAGGCGATCGCCGCGGCGCCGGGGTTGAAGCTCGGCGGCGCCGGATCGATGCGGATGTCCAGCCCATAGGACTCCAGGATCCGGTTCGGCGCGCACTGCGTGTCGTCGCAGCCGCAGTCGTCGAACAGGACCGGGACCTCCTCGGTCGGGCACTCGCGGTAGCGGAGGCAGACCTGGAGCGTGTGCGCTTGCGCCGCGCCCGGATTCGCCGCCGCCGCATCGATCAGCGCCTTGACCGACGGGAAGGCGGCGAGCTCGATCGTCTCGGGGGCGACGACCAGGATGTCGTGGCCGCAACAGTCGATCGCGCCGCCCGGCTGCAGGACGAAGAGCCGGTCGCGGCAGGCCGGGTTGGGGTGCTGGGCCAGCTCCAGTCCGCAGACCACGCCGACGCCGTGCAGCCGCTGATGGTGGAGCCGGAGCTTTTCGCGGAAGTAGTGCTGCTCGTCGGTGAAGTCGCGCTCCACCAGGAGCTTTCCGGTGAAGTAGTGGTTGCGGCTCAGGCTGTGCGGCTCGCACGGCTCGAGGCAGCCGCAGGTGCCGGGATGGTCGGCATGGTCGGTCATGACTGGGCCTCACCGGATGGAGGGGAGGAAGCGGGGGCGCCGGGTCGCAGCCGGCTGTCGCGGCCGAGCCGCGGCGGCAGCCCGCCGGGGCCGCCGGCGCCGGGCAGCACGCTGGCCCGGCCGAGCGTGACGGCACCGAGTGCGAAGCCGTCGCCGGACAGGCTCGGCGGCCAGCAGCCGACGACGCTGTCGAAGCCGAGGCTCGCCTGGATCCCGATCCGCATGCGCGGCGCCACCGGCACCAGCTGCGCCTTGACGTGGGCCGGCAGCTGCTCGGCGAGCAGGCGATTCAGCGCACCGCGCCCCTGGGGCGTCGCGACGGCATGGGCCGGGACGAACAGGCTGGCCCGGTGGGCGTCGACGTGGAACGGCCCGCGCAGCGGATCGCGGGTGACGTCGAGCCGGGTGACGTCGGCCCGGGCCGTGGCGTCGAGCTGGCTGTTGCCGAGGATCCTGGCGCCCCACAGCTCGGCGGCGTCGCCCAGCCGGCCGGCGCCGAGGAACAGCCAGCGCCGCAGCTTCCAGTGCTCGAGCACGAGCGGCGGCAGGGGCGGGCAGGCGGCCGGCGGCGAGCAGGCAGGCGCGCAGGCGGCCGGCGGATGGGCGAGGCCTTCCAGGCGGTCCCAGCCGAGCCACAGCAGCACCGCCTGGCGCAGGCCCGGCCAGGTGCCGCGGCAGGCGAACAGCCGGGCCGCCGAGCGCAGCAGCCGCCGGCGCCGCGCCACGGGCCAGCGCTTGTCCAGGGTCACGCCGACCCAGGTGGCGAGCCAGGACAGCATGTCCCTGCCTGGTTCGGCCGGCGTCGAGCGGGGATCGAAGAGGGCCGCCTGGTCGTCGACCGTCGCCTCGAGGTCGCGCAGGCCGCGGTCGAAGATGCCCAGGAAGCGGTCGAGGAAGGCCGCGGAGAGCGGGTCCCCGCCGAAGGCGGCGGGCAGGTAGCGGCGCAGGCTGATGCGCGGATACTCGATCTCGAGGGCGCAGAGCACCGGCGTGGCGGCGCCGTCGCCCGTGAGCGTCAGGCGCAGCCAGAGATAGCGGCCCGGCGGGCTGAGGATCAGCGCCTCCTTCGCGCCCGGAGCCAGCGGCAGGGCGGTCCAGGCCGCGTCGGGCAGTTCGGCGACCATGCTCTCGGGCAGGTCGGTCTCGGCGGTCGTGGTCTCGATGCGAAGCGCGCCGTGCGTCGGCAGGCTCGCGTCGAGCCGGATCCGGTGCCACTGGCAGCGGGCGATCCGGCTGTCGAGGGCCCGGGTGAGCGCCGCCGCACCGGTGACGTAGGACGGCCCGCCCGCCGGGGCTGCGACCGGCTCGCCCGAGAGGTCGAACCAGCCGGCGTCCGGACAGAGGCCGGACAGCTCGACGGCACCGTCGGGGGCGACCGGGATGATCGGCTCCGGGAAGCGGTCCGCCACCGCACCGGGTTCGCCAGGCTGGCCGAGCAGACGGCCGTCGCGGCTCCTGACATCGACCGACTCGCGGCCCGGGACGACCGCGTAGAGCCGCCCCTCGCAGTCGAAGGCGAGGCGGGAGACCGCGCCGACGTCGGACTGCGCGCCGCGCCAGCCGCCCCAGGGCGCGAAGCGGTGCAGGGCGCCGTTCGCGGCGTCCGCGACCCAGAGCGTGCCGGCCCGGGTCGCGACCGCCGTCGGCTGCCAGGGCTGGGCGGTCGCCGCGGCGGGCGGCGACCAGACGGCACGCAGGGTGAGACTGCGGGCGTCGAGCACCAGGACGCGGCCCGGCGGGCCGGCGTCGACCAGGTAGAGCCGACCGCGCTCGATCGCGACGGCGCGCGGATCGGCCAGGGCGACGCCCTGGCAGGGCAGGTCGCGGAAGCGGCAGGCGCAGCGGTCGAACAGGCGGAGCCGCTTGCGCCGGCGGTCGAGCAGCCAGAGGTTGCCGGCCTGGTCCAGCGCCAGGGTGCCGGGCAGGACCAGGCCGCCCAGGCTGCCCGTCGGCTCGCCGAGCGTGCGCGCCGTGCCGGGCAGCGCCGGCAGCACCAGGGCGCTGCTCGCGGCGTCGGTCGCGAGGCGCGGCAGCGCGGCGACCGGGCGCTCGGCGAGGCGCCAGCCCGTGCGCGGACCCAGGCTCTGCCAGAGCGGGTCGTGCGGCGGCCGCGGCGGCGGCGGCAGGTAGGCGGCGGCGGTCATGACAGCCCCTCCGGCGCGTCGGCGGAGCGCACCGACACCGTCACCGAGTCGACCCGGATCAGGGCGCCCTTGGGCAGGGCGACGTCCTGGCAGGGCGGCTGCTCGACGCCTTCCAGGGTGACGACCAGCTCGGGCAGGCGCGCGACGCCCGGCAGCAGCGCCCGGCGGTAGAGCTCGCCGTAGAAGATCATGCCGCCGAACGGCCAGCCCTGGCCGTCCGCGCCGCCGGTCAGCGGATGCAGGTAGCCGCGCAGCGCGTCCTCGACCTCGATCGTCAGCGCCGCCGCGTCGGCATCGTCCGCCGCGACGACCTCCAGCCGCAGCTCGACGCCGACGTAGGTCGGGCCGATGACGTAGAGCTCGGTGGTCAGCAGACGCCGCCTGTCGAGGTGGGCGCAGACGGTCTGCGCCAGGGCCTCGCTCGGGCTCGGGGCCGGTCCCGGCGCGTCGGGCACGATCAGCAGGGTGACGACGCCCGGCACGTCGATCCCCGGGAACTCGGGATGCACGAGCGGCATCGCGTGGGCGCGGCGGATCGGGCCGGCCTGCCTGGCCAGCATCTCGAAGTCCTCGGCCGTGACGGCGCGGTCGTGCGCCTTGAGCGCGACGGGCGCGCGCGCTGCCGCGGCCTCCAGGGTCTCCTCCTCGGTGCCGCCCTCGGCCGGCAGGGGATTGGCGACCTTGCCGACGTCGATGCCCGGCAGGGAGCGCCGCAGCGTCGCGATCCCGCCGGCCGGCAGGTTGCCGCGCGTGCCGCCGCCGAAGCGGTAGAAGGCGACGACGATGTTGGACTGCGGCGAGGCCACGTTGGCGACCGGGATGCGGCCGCGCTTGCCGTTCCCGAAGCGGACCTCGCCGGTCGCCCGGTTCAGGACGTAGTGCCGGTCGTCGGGGCCGGAGCCGAAGAAGTCCTCGACCTCCTGCCAGGGCTCGAAGCTGCCGGTCTCGTCGACCTCGAGGCGCAGGGTGCCGGCCAGCACCGGCGCGTTGGCGAGGCGGAAGACCTGGTCCGGCGTCCCCTCACTGCCGCCGAGCACCTCGCGGGCGACCGACTGGGCCTGCTGCACGGGCACCGCGTTGCCGCGCACGCCGAGCAGGGCCGGGGGTATCTCGTAGGCCGCCTGCTCCAGCCGGGCGCGCAGCCAGAAGCGGGCCTTGTCCTGCTTCTTGCCGAGCTTGGCCGCGACCGCCTGGCCGGGCGGCGGGGTGCGCAGGCGCACGAAGCCGGAGCGGGTCAGCGCCAGGGTGTCGTCGGACAGCAGGGTCAGCGGCCGCCACTCGCTGCCGGCCCAGAACTCCCAGACCAGCCGGGCCGGCGCCGTCACCGGCACCGCGCCGCCGCCGCAGGGGGCCGGCGGCGGCACCGGCCGGTCGCCGGGCGGCCAGAAGGCGAGCGAGAGCTCGACCGAGGGCGGCAGGGCGGCGTCGCCGGAGAGGCCCAGCAGCAGGGCGCTGCCGGCCTTGGCGAGCGGTCCGAAGGGCTGGAAGCCGGTGGCGAGGTCCGCGTTGGCCGCCGAGACGTCCGCGTAGGCGTAGCCGTCGAACACCTGCAGGCCGTCGAGCTGGGCCTTGAGGGCGGTCAGCACGCGGTCGGTCTCGAACAGGATCGGGCCCTGCTCGTCCGGCTCGGCGGCGGCGACCGGCGTGCGTGCCGGGACCGTCACCAGGCTGCCCGCGAAGCTCGGCAGGACCGGGAAGACCAGGACGGTCCCGGCCGGCCGCGCCGGCGTCAGCTCGATGCCGATCAGCTCGAGGAACTTGAGGTAGTTGAGCTCCGGCACCCGGCCGATGCGGTAGAGCAGCAGCTCGCTCATCCAGGCGAACAGCTCGACCAGCGCGAAGCCGGGGTCGCCGGCGTTGTAGTCGGTCCATTCCGGCGTGTACTGCGGAATGCGCGCCCGGGCCTCGACCACCAGGTCGGCGAAGCGCCGGTCGTCCAGCTTGGGGATGTGGTCGGCGAGCGGCATGGCCTAGACCCCTTCGCGGATGAAGAAGGGGTAGACCAGGTTGGTCATCGCGTTGTTGCTGCGCAGCCGGTAGTCGATGCGGATCAGCAGGACGTTGCCGTCGCTGGCCGGCAGCTCCGCCGTGACCTCGAGCACCGCGATGCGCGGCTCCTGGTCGGTCAGGCAGCGGCGCACCTGGTCGACGATGCGCATGACGGTCGCGCTGTTGGCCGGCCCGAACAGCTCGTTGTGGGCGGCGCAGCCGAGGGAGGGGCGCATGACGCGCTCGCCGAGCGCGGTCGAGAGGATCAGCCAGATCGACTGCTCGACCTTGGCTTCGCCCGCGGTGGCGGCGAGCCTGCCGTGGGGCGTCACGGCGAGCGGGAAGGCGAGCCCCTTGCCGAGGAAGGCGCGCGGCTCCGGCGTCTGCGAGGGGAAGGTCGTGGTCATACCGGGATGGCCTCCGCGGCACCCTCGATGGCCTGGACCACCTGCTCGAGGGTCGTGAGCGTCTGCTTCAGGCTGTCGAGCGAGGCGTCCGAGGCGAGCTGCGGCAGCTGGATGGTCGGGGCGCCGGGCAGCAGCCCGAGGAACGGCTCGGCGAGCGCCAGGATCGTGGCGATCGGGTCGATCGACTGCATCGCGCCGTCGGCCGCCAGCATGGCGTTCTCCTTGGCGCATTCGAGCTGGGCGGCCAGCGCGTCGTTGCCGTTCTGCGCCGCCGACGCGATCTCCAGCTCCAGGCCGTCGAGCAGCTCGACGATGCTCGTCAGCGACTGCAGCATGCACTTCAGCATCTTCGCGATCATCAGCAGCAGGTCCTTGATGAACTGGCCGAAGGGGATCGCGGGGGAGGCGACCATGCCGATGCATTCGGCGACGTCGGCGCCGGCCTTCGCGATGTCGCCGAGACCGCCGGGGATGCCGGCGACGTTGCCCGTGCTCAGGTTCTGGAAGGTCTTGATCAGGACGCCGAGGAACTTCAGCACCTTCAGCAGGCATTCCATGCTGGCCATGATCGGCGCCACCTGGAGCGCCAGCGAGACGTTCATCGAGCAGTCGCTGGGGATGCCCTTGGTGACGTCGGCGATGCCCTTGATCGTGCCGCCCGTCGGCAGCCGCAGCTCCGGGAAGCTCGCCTTGGGCAGGCGCAGGTCCGCACAGCGCGGCTCTTCCAGCGCCTTCGTGAGCGCTTCGGGGAGCGGGATGTCGAGGGTCGGCATCGAGGTCTCCTCCGCTCAGATCGGGTTGGCGCCGGGGGTGACCGGCCGGCCGTTGATCACGATGCTCGCGCCCTGGATCACCAGCGTGCCGACGGCCTGGACCAGCAGGTGCGTGTTGGCCATGACGACCTTGTTGCCGTGGCCGTCCTCGATGATCAGCGCGCCCTTGTCGCCGGCGCTCGGCGTCGAATCGACGAAGCGGATGGTGTGGCCGTTGACCGAGCGGATCATGCGCTGGCGCGGGTCGTCGGACGGCGCCCTGGCCTGGCCATTCCAGAGGGCGCCGAGCACGACCGGATGGTTGAAGTCGCCCTGCAGGAAGCCGAGCACCATCTCGTCGCCGACCTCCGGCATCATGTAGAGGCCGCGGTCGTTGCCGGCGAAGGGGGCCGCGACCGGCACCCAGTCGCTCTCGAGGCTCTCGTCGAGCCAGGGGAAGGTCACCTTGATGCGGCCCTGCTTCAGCGGGTCGTCGACCGCCGTGACCGTCGCGAGCACCAGTCCGGGCATCCGACCGGATCTCATGAGCCGGCCTCCCCCAGCTGCTCGCGACGCGCCTCGAAGCGGACCGTATAGCCGGCGTCGGTCAGGCCGTGCCCGGTCTTGGTCACGAGGTACTCGCCGGACAGGCGCGCGCCGAGATGGCCGATGTAGACCTTGGTGCCGGCCCTCAGGTCGGGCAGGCCGACGCTGGTGCCCTTGGCCTTGACGACCGAAGCGGCGCGGTCGCGCAGGATCGACCGCGCCAGGTCGCGCGCCTGGTCGCGCGAGAACATCGGGCGGTCGACGACCAGCTCCTCGCGCGGGTCGCACTGCACGAACTCGCGCAGGTCGGCGTTGAGGCGACGCAGCTCGGGGTCGTCGAAGTTGACGGTCTCGCGGATCGGCCGCTGGGCCTGGCGGTCCCAGCCGTTGACGGTCACCGACTTCCACTGGTTGTGGCTGGTGATCGTCGGCTCGAACTCGATCAGCGTGCTGCCCCAGTCGAGCCGGAAGTTGACCGGCGGCCGCGCCGAGGCGCCCGGCCCGAAGTAGAGCTGGCGCGGCGTCCCGGCCTCCTCGTTGGCCTCCTGCACGACCAGCTCGTAGCCGTGCTGGCGCGCCAGATTGAGCAGGAAGTCGACGTCGTACTGGCTGGTCTGGGCGGTGTAGTCGAGCGCCGGCTCCCGGCCTTCGGCCTCGGGGTCGACGGCGATCGGCAGGGGGAAGCGCGGCTGGCCGTGGTCGCGCAGCGTCGCGATGTTGCGCGCGATCCAGCTCGGCGTCCTGCTGACCCAGGCCGTCGTGTACTTCTTGCGCCGCAGCTGGTGCAGCACGTTGAGCCCGGTCACGGTCAGGGTCGGCGCGGCGCTGGCGGGGAAGTGCGGCTCCATCGTGGTGAAGTTGGCGAGCATCATCGTGACCAGCTCGTCGGCGTAGCCGAGCCGGATCTCGACGGTCTTCTCGCAGGGCTGGAACAGGCGGTAGAGGCGGGTCGCGGCGTCGCCGCCGGTCATGTAGTCGGCCGGCTCGGAGCCGATGAACTTGAAGCTGCGGCTGTCCGGGTCCCAGTTGTTGACGGTGATCTCGAAGCTGTCGATCTCGGTCAGGCCGTCGACGTACTTGAGCTCCAGGACGTCGCGCAGCACGTTCTGCGGCAGGTTCTCGCCGTCGATCCGGACCTGGAAGGCGGGCGCGTAGAAGAAGCGGTTGCCCGGCCGCGCGGCCTCTTCCAGGACGGTGCGAAAGGCGGCGGTCATCGGCTGCGCCTTCCGCCGTCGATGGCGGGCACCGCCAGGCGCAGGCCGGCCTCGAGCCGGCGCGGGTCGGCGAGGCCGTTGGCCTCCGCGATGCGCCGCCACTCGGCCGGCCGGCTGTAGTAGCGCTGCGCGACCGACCAGAGCTGGTCGCTGCTGCTCAGGACATGGCTGTGGGTGCGGTCGGGCGAGGAGAGGTTGAGCTCGTCGAGCTGATTGCCGAGGGTCTTGTACTCGTTGATCGTGAGCGCGAGCTTGGCGCGCAGCGGCACGCCGCCGGCCGAGAACAGCGTGAAGGTCTGGCGGATGCTGGCGATGACGCCGGTGAAGCTCTCGCGGAGCTGGCCTTCGAGCTGATCCGCCAGGTTCTCGCCCGGAAAGCCCGCGCCCCAGTGGAAGGTGACCGGCGGCGGCGCATGGCCCGAGGGCTCGATGCGCGCCAGGGAGTAGATCTTGTCGGTCTCGGTGGTGACGCTGGTCGCCTGCGCCCCCATGCCCTTGTCGGCGGTGTCGAAGAACAGCTCGACCGTCAGGACCTCCGCCTGGCCGCGCACGAACTGCTGGAGCGGCGCGGTGAGGCCGGGGATCGCGATCTCGGCGAACTGGACGCGCTTCTCCAGGACCAGCTCGGTCGGGTTGTACTGCACCGGGATCGGGTCGCTGTCGCCGACGTGCCAGTGGGCGACGAGGTAGGCCCGTCCCGGAGGCGCTGCGGCGGTCATGGCTGACCTCCCGTCTCGCGGCTGATGCCGCCGCGGCCGTCGTCGGCGACGTCGGTCGCCAGGCCGCGGCGGCGCTCGCGTCCCAGGCGGTCGTCGACGGCGCGCAGCACCGCGTCGATCAGGCGCTGCAGCTCGCGGGCGCTCAGCCCCGAACCGCCGTCCGTGACCCGGATCCTGCTGACCACCTCGTCGATCTCCACCTGCATCTCGCCCTCGTCCTCTCCGCGCCTCAGAAGATCGCGCCGAGGATGCTGCCGACGGCGGCGCCCAGGGCGCCGCCCGCGTCCTCGCGGCGGATGCCCTCGTGGGCGATCTCCAGCGATTCGACGGCCACCTCGGAGCGCCCGGCGTTGAGCGTCGGGCCGACCCAGCGGGCCGGCAGCCCACGCCGGAACGACCAGACGTGGACCGGGCTGCCGTCGGGCTGGAGCAGCGTGACCAGCCCGTCCTTGCGGGTGCCCCGGCCTTCCAGGAAGTCGTTGAACCAGGTCCAGAGGTCGGTGTCGTCGAGCGGGTCTCGCCGGCCGACGACGCCGCGCTTCAGGACCAGGTTCGACCAGCGCACCCGGCCGGGGAACTTGAGCACGGCGTCGTTGACGCCGCCCGCCTCGTAGTCCTCGACCGCCATGGTGAGCTCGAGGCCGGAGACCTCGGAGAAGCCGGCGTAGCTGCGCGTGCCCGCGGTCGAGAGCGCGATGGTGCCGGTGCCGGGCCCGTCGGCGCTCTTCGAGGGCAGCAGCGCCACCGAGAAGTTGTAGCCGAGGACGGGATCGCGGCGGATGGCTGTCGGCATCAGACCGCTCCCACGCTTTCGACGGCGAGCGCACCCTGTTCGGCGAGCTCGAAGGCGTCGTCGCGGCGACCCAGGCGCAGCAGGATGAACTCCAGGGGCCGGGCCGGGGCCACGGCGATGTCGACCACGAGCTCGCCCCTCGCCCGGGCCGAGGGCGGGTTGTTGGACTCGTCGCAGCGCACGCGGAAGGCGTCGGCCGGCCGATCCCCGGCCAGGGCGCCGCCGCGCCGCAGCGATTCCAGGAAGATGCCGATGGACTGCACGAGCAGGGCGCGCGTCTCCGCGCTGTTCGGCTCGAAGACCGCCCACTGCGTCGCGCCGTCGAGGGCGCGGCGCAGCATCGAGACGAAGCGGCGGACCGGCAGGTAGCGCCAGGCCGGATCGCTGCTCAGGGTGCGTGCGCCGAGGATGCGCAGGGGCCGTCCGTCGCGCGCGGCGATGACGTTCACCCCGGCACCGTTGAGCAGGCCGTGGCCGGCCGCGTCGACGGCCAGGCTCGCCGCCTGCGCCCAGCCGAGCGGCGTGTTCGCCGCGGCCTTGTGCGGGCCGGTCGCGAGGTCCGTCGCCGCGAGCTGGCCGGCGACGTGCCCCGAGGGCGGGATGCTGCGGGTCGGGGCGAGGCCGAGGGGATCGGGCACCGCCAGCCAGGGCAGGTAGAGCGCCCCGAAGGCGCTGTCGAAGCGACTGCGCCAGGCCTGGACCAGCCCCAGACCGACCGCGTCCGCGTGCACCGCGCGCCACGGCGGATCGATCAGGGCGACGCGGTCGCGCAGCCTCTCGCACTGCTCGATCATCGCGGCCTGGACCTCGCCGATCGCCTCGTCGGAGAAGCGGGGCGGCAGCTCGGCGGCCGGCGGCGGCAGCGGCTCCGCCGGCGGCACCGGCTGCGGGCAGACCGGGCAGGGGTCCTCGGCCGGCGGGCTGTAGGGCAGCGTCGGCCGCCGCAGCGGCTCGATCAGGATGTCCGGCACGGCCAGGATCGAGACCTCGCGCTGTGCCTCGAGCGCCGCCAGGCCGGCCTTGAAGTCGGCCGGCGCCAGCTCGGCGAGGCCGTCGCGCCCGCCGCTCAGCGGCAGCGGCACGCCGGCGACGACGTCGAGCGGCAGCGGCACCGCGGTCGCCGGTCGTTCCATGACGGTCACGGCGATCGGCGGCGGCGCGCTCGGCAGCACGCCGTCGCGATCGGGGACGAGCGGCTGCAGGAGGTCGCCGATGTAGCGCGGCGCGCCGGCGACCAGGCCGAGGCCGGCATGGACCGAGACCGGCAGGCCGTCGCGGGCGACGGCAAGGTCGTAGTCCAGGCGCTCGATCCGCAGCGGCACGGCCGGCTGCAGGGCGGTCAGCGGCGCCTCGGTCGGCCGCCTGAGGGCGGGCTCCGGATGGACGAAGTAGAGCCGGCGCGCCGCCGGATCGACGGCGGCGAGGATGCGGTACTGCGGCGGCGAGCCCGCCTGGCTGACGCGCAGCAGCTGTCCGGCGGCGAAGGTCCCGGTCGCCGGCACGGTCAGGGCCGTCGCCGTGACGGGCGGGTCGACGACGATCGTCTCGG
Source organism: Tistlia consotensis USBA 355 (assembly GCF_900177295.1). Classification (GTDB taxonomy): domain Bacteria; phylum Pseudomonadota; class Alphaproteobacteria; order Kiloniellales; family DSM-21159; genus Tistlia; species Tistlia consotensis. The sequence continues at coordinate 99,364 of NZ_FWZX01000003.1, read as the reverse complement.
CGCGCCAGGCCGGGTTGATCGCGACGCTCAGCCCGTTGCCCCAGCTGCCGGGGCTCGAGGCGGCGATCTCGAGGGCAGGCGCGCCGCCGCTGTCCAGGACGATCCGCGAGGCGGCCTCGGCGCCGACCGCCGGGTCGTCGTCGGCGACGCGCACGACCAGGCAGCGGCGGCCGCCGTTCTCGAAGAAGGCGCGGACGCTGTAGGCCAGGTAGGCGCCGCCGAGATAGCCGCCGAACAGCGCCGCGAACTGCCGCATCGTCTCGACGCGCACCGGCCGGCCCAGGGGTCCCTTCTCGGCGAGGCCGACGAAGCCCGTGACGTCCGTGCGCACCACCGCCACGCCGGCGCCGCTGCGGTCGCTGCGCTGGATGTAGACGCCGGGGGTGTCGGGCAGGCCGAGCATCGCTTCGCGTCCCTCCGGCTAGACGTCGATGTCCAGGCCCTCGTGGCAGAGCTCGACGCTCTCCATGACGACCTCGTTGCTAGTGGCGTTCAGGCTCGGGCCGGTCACCTTGTTCGGCCAGGCGCTGCGGAAGTTCCAGCGCAGCACGTCCTCGCGCGCCTCGTTCATCAGCACGATCGTGCCGTCGCGCCGGTCGGCGACGCCGTTGGCGATGTTGCGGTACCAGGCCCAAAGCTCCTTGTTCTGGGTGATGCCGCGCTTCAGCACGATGTTCGGGTACTTGCGCAGCCCGGGCAGCTTGCGCACCCAGTTCACGCGGTCGGTGCCTTCGCGGTAGTCGACCGGGTCGCCGTCGGCGTCGAGCCCCGAGGCTTCGGTGAAGGCGGCGACGGTCAGGCCGCCGATCTCGATGCGGAAGTTGAACCCGCGGTAGGGGTCGTTGCGGTCGCCGGTGGCCATGGCGGTGTCTCCCTGTCTGGCTGATCAGGTCCGGCCGGTCAGCTCTCGGCCGAGGCCGTCATCAGGCCGATGCGGATGATCACGAACTCGGCGGGCTTGACCGGCGCCACGCCGATCACGCAGATCAGCCGGCCGTTGTCGATGTCGGTCTGGGTCATCGTCGTGCGGTCGCACTTGACGAAGAAGGCCTCGTCCGGCTTGGTCCCCTCGAGCGCGCCGGAGCGCCAGACGTCGGTCAGGAAGTTGCCGGTGGTGCGCCGCACGCGGGCCCACAGCGCCTCGGCGTTCGGCTCGAACACGACCCACTGCAGGCCGCGCTCGATCGACTGCTCCAGGAAGATCAGCAGCCGCCGCACCGGCACGTACTTGTAGTCGCTGTCCGAGGTGATGCAGCGCGCGCCCCACACCCGGATGCTCCGCCCGTCGGGCCGGAAGTCCCGGATCACGTTGATGTTCACCGGGCTCGGGTTGAGGATGTCCTGCTCGCCCTTGTCGAGCCGCCGCGACAGGCCGGTGATGCCGCGCACGACCTCGTTGGCCGGCGCCTTGTGCACGCCCCGCTCCTCGTCCGTCCGGGCGAAGATGCCCATGACGTGGCCCGAGGGCGGCAGGTGGTAGTCCCGGATCAGCGCCAGGTTGTCCGGCATCGGGTCGGGCACAGTCAGCCAGGGGTAGTAGAGCGCGGCGTACTTGGTGTCGAAGGCCTGGCGCTGCGCCTGGACCTCGGCCAGCGTCGCCTCGGCGGTTGCCGAATCGAGCACGGCGAAGCGGTAGCGCATCAGCTCGCAGTGGGCGATCAGCCCGGCCTGGAGCGCCGGGGACGCCTGGCCCGGGATCGACACGATGCTGACCTGCGCGATGTTGCGGAGCGCCTGCAGGCCGGTGCGGTCGAGCGGCTCGGCGGCGTCCGCGCCCAGGTAGGTGGCGTCGACGAGGGTCGCCAGGGAGTCGTCGCCGCCGGCCAGCGCGTGGCGGGCCGCCCGCTCGACGCCGGACGGCAGCAGGTCGACCAGCGCCTCTGGGCCCGGCCGGATCGCCTCCGTGGCGGCCGCGTCGGCGGCGCGGTCGGCGACGCGGAGATAGCGCGACTCGCCCTCCGGCCGGCCGTCCTCCAGGCGCGGCGGGCCGGCGCGGTCGCCGATCACGCTCGGGAAGTAGCGGCTGTGGCGATGGTCCATCGACAGATGCCGGAAGGTCTCGGAGTCCTGGATCTGGTCGTTGCGCGAGGGCACGGCCGGGTCCGGCCGGCGGCGCAGCCACACGGTCACGCGGAACTCGCGGCTGCGCACCTCGAGCGGCCCGCCGATCGGCCCCAGCGCGGCGAGCGCCGCGGCGTCCAGGCCCGGCCCGTCGAGCGTCACGCTGCCGTTGGAGGCGTCGGTGCGCCGCACCTTGAGCAGGACCGAGGCGCCGGTGCCGGGGTTGGCGAGCTCCAGCAGCGTGCCGGGCTCGACCCCGGTCAGGCTGGTCAGGCGCATCTGCAGCGGCGGGTTGAGCGCCACCGTCTGCGCACGGGCCAGCAGGCCGCTCGCCTCGTCCTCGACCGAGACCAGCAGCCGGTTGCCCCAGGCGCCGACGTCGAGCGCCTCGACGTCGATCAGCGCGGCGCGCTCGATCACCGTCTCGCCCATCTCGTGGGTGCGGGCGAGCCCGGCGCTCAGGGTCACCAGGCCGGTGTTGGCCGGCGCGACGCTGCCGCCGATCCGATGGTAGCTGGTGGCGCCGCCGGGCAGCCGCAGGCGGACGCCGTCTCCGGCCGCGTAGCTCTGGCCGGCCGCGACCAGGATGTCGCCGTCGCCCGCCGCCGCGGCCAGCACCGTGACGGTCGCCTGGTGGCCGCCGCCGGGGAAGGCCGGCGCCTGCTGGACCCGCAGCGCGGCGCCCGCGGCGTGGCTTCCCGACAGCCCGTGCGCCAGGGTGACGCTGCCGGCATCGGGGGCGGCGCCGCGCTCGCCCGGAACGGCGATGATCGTGCCGAACTCCTCGTCCAGTCCGGCGCCGATCCGCACCACCTGGCCGACCGCCAGGTCGACGCGGTTGTCGAGCGCCAGGACACGGCTGCCGGGGCCGGCGGGCGCGGTCAGCGCCTTGGCGCCGATGCCGCCGTCGTCGGCCAGGGTGACGTGAGACAGCACACTGCCTGCCGGCGTCCCGGCCGGCAGCGGCTGCGCCAGCGTCAGGCTCCGCAGCTCGCCGGCGACCCGCACTTCATGGTTGGCCGTGCCGCGGTCCAGCTCGACGACGAGGTTGCCGAAGGCGATGTTCGCGTCGGCATAGACGATGACGTCGCCGGGCGCCGCCGGCACGGCGAGCGTGTTCGCGCCCGCCGCCGAGGTGAAGAGCCCGACCGCCGTCGCGGCCGGGTAGGCCTGTCCCAGCCGCTCGTTCAGCGCGACCCGGAACTGGCCGCCGCCCAGGGCGACCGGGGCCGTGCGCACGGCGACGATGTCGGTGTCGCCGCCCGTGCTCATGCGCAGCAGGAACGGCAGGGCCTGGGCCGCCAGGTTGGCCGGGCTGGCGACCACGATCACCTCGGCGCCCGCCGTCGCGTCGGCGCCGAGCGAGAAGGGGCCGCCGGCGATCGCGGCCGGCGCATGGATGGAAAGCGCGTTCGCCGTCGTCGCGTGGGCGCGGGCGAGCGGGCGGCTGAGCGGCACGTGGCGGTCGGCAGCGACCGGCGCGGCCGCGACCTGCAGGTACTCGGCGCGGCTGCCGTCGCCGATCCGCACGAAGCCCGCGCCGACCAGGGTGGTGTCCAGGACGTAGAGGGGCGAGGCGGCGAGGCCGTCGCCCTGGCCGGCGCGCCGGAGCAGGACGGTCCCGGCATCGTCGGGATCGCCGCGGTCGAACAGCGCGCCCTGGGCGCGCCGGGCCTCGTCCGGCGCGACGCGCACGACGTAGAGGCGCTTGCCGCCGTTGGTGAAGAAGCCGCCCACCGCATCGGGCAGGTAGCAGTGCGCCCGGTCGGGGTCGGCCGGGTCGGTGAACTCGTCGATCGGCAGCGGGCCGCCGAACCAGCGCGAGAACTCGCCGGCGCTGGTGACCAGGATCGGGCGGTTGAGCGGCCCGCGTTCGGCCAGCCCGACCATGCCGGCGGTCGAGGTGCTGACCCCTTCGATCGGCTTGGCGCCGCTGTCGATCTCTTCGACGTAGACACCGGGCGCGAGGTACTCAGCCATGGACGGTCTCCTTGGTGTCAGGGCGCAGCGCGTGGGCTGGCGGGCGGTGCATGTAGGCCCTCACGGGAAGACGAGATCGGCGACCGCCTCGGGGGCGCCGGACAGACTGACGACGCGGCGCGCCGGCTGCGGCTGGCCGCCGCCGCTCGCGGTCAGCTCGAGGTGCGCGACGCGGTGGATCGGCGGCAGGTTGAAGCGCCCGTCCGGGCCGGTGACCGTCCGCCAGAGCGCGACGCCGTGATGTTCGTCGGGCGCCGGCCCGCCGGAGATCTCGATCGTCGTGTTGGCCGGCGTCAGGCCGGCGAGGCCCGCGGTCAGGAGGCTCTGGTCGCCGCGTCGGCCGGCGCTGGTCAGGGCGTTGGCGGCGCCTGGCGCGTTGAAGGCGGTGCGGACCACCTGGATGCCGGCCGGATGCGCCCGCGCGAGCGGATGGTGCAGGGTCACCCAGGCCGGCTGGTCGGCGCTGGAGCTGCCGTCGATCGCCGCGGCCGCGAGGTACTCGGTGCGCTCGGGGTCGCCCGGCTCGATCGCCAGGGGGCGGTCGAGCAGCAGCGACTGCCGGTCCGAGAGCCTGATCCTGGTCTGGCCGGCCGCGGCCGGCTGCACGAGGGTCTTCGGGCCGGCCAGCAGGGTCAGGGTGCGCCGCTGCGCGGTCGCGCCCGCCGGCCTGTCGGCATAGAGCCCCGGCCAGAGGCTGAGGCCGTTCGGCGCGGCGGCCGGGTCCGGGAGGGCGTCCGTCGTGGTCCAGATGCCGGTCACCGCGACGCTTGCGCCGGCCACGGCCGCGCCGGCCGCGTCGACGGCCCGGCCGCTCAGCCGCGTCGGCCGGCGGTGCAGCGCCACCGTGCCGAAGTCCTGCCGCACGAAGCTGGCGGGGAAGCCGGGCTGAGGCGGCAGCTCGGCGGCCAGCGGCAGCGCCAGGAAGCCGTCGGCTTCGGCCAGCAGCGACACCGAGGGCGACACGACCGGCCAGGGGTCCGGATAGAGCGCCGCCGGCCGGCCGGCGAGGCCGACCAGGCCGCCGGCGCTGGCCCGGGCGACGAGGCCGCCCTGGGGCGTCGACACGCGCAGCGGAACGCGCGGCGGCAGGCCGGTCAGCTCGTCCACCAGCTGGGCGACGGCGATCGCCTGGTGGCGCGCCGCGGCCGGCAAGGCCGGCTCGGGCCGGTAGCGCCAGTCGAGTCCGGCGGCATTGACCAGCGTGCCGGTCACGGCAGCGCCCCCGCCGGATGGAGGAGCGGGCTGGCCTGGCCGAGGCCGGGTTCGGACTGCAGGACCGGCGGGCCATGGGCGTCGGGCCGGTCGCTCTCGACCTCGACCACGCTCACCTCGTAGCAGAGGCTGGCCCGGTAGGGCTGGTCCAGCGTGTCCCAGACGCGGGCGAGCTCGTCGATCGGCGGGCTTTCGAGGTTGACCCGGATCCGCTGGTCGGTGCCGCGCAGCGATCCGGCCAGCGCCGCGCCGCTCAGGCTCGGCTGCCGATGGAAGGTCCGCAGGATCGCGCCGAGCACGTGCTGGTCGGTCTCCGGCGCCGGCTCGCCGGCGTTGCCGCGCATCATCGGCGTGACGAGGTAGTGCAGCCGCATCGGCAGCGGCACCGCCTGCAGCCGGTCCGGCGGCAGGCGGCGCGGCGGCTGGTTGAGCAGCTGCTCGTCGCGGACGACACGGTAGAGCCAGATCGAGACGCCCGTCTGGTCCAGGGCGACCATGCCGTCGGGCGTCGCGAGCGAAACCACCGAGGCTCCGAGGGGCGGGAACAGCACGCCGAGTGCCGTGTCGGCCTGCAGTGCCGCGAGCAGCACGGCCTGAACGGACTGGCTGGCGGCGAGCAACGCCGTGCTCATGTCGGCGTTCCGTCGCGGCGGCCGGGGCTAGGCCTCGCCCGCGCCCGGGGGGGCTGCGAACCAGAGCACCGTTCCGTCCGGATTGGTCCTGCAGCGGACCAGCCCGGCCCGCGCCAGCCGCTCGAGCGCCGATTCGACCTCGCCGGCGACCGGACGCGGCTGCAGGCGGGCGAGCCACCATTCGCGGACCCCGCGGGCCGTGTCGACGGCAGAGGGCCGCATCCGGAGATAGGCCAGGATCTCGCTCTCCACCCTGCCTGGTGCGCTGTCGCCAGCATCGGACTCAGTCATCCTCCGGGTTCCCTGCTGCTCTGGGTCCGCAAGCGCCATGCCAAAGGCGAGAGTGCAATCTTTTCAGAGGCTTGACCTGGCGCTCTCGGACGAGGTGGGACCGCGCGCGCCCACCGGCTGCAGCCCGTCGATGCGGCCGTCGGCGCGCCGGAAACGGCGGAGTCCGGCCCTGCCGAGGGGGGCGGAGAGGGTGGGTGCCGATCGGCGCAGTGGGTCTTTTGCGACCCGGCGGCCGTCGCCTCGCCTCGATGTTCCTTCTTTGTTCGTTCGGTGGTAGGGTCTTCCCGACGTCGCTACGGGAGACTGCCGCATGCCCCTCGCCGAGGCTTCCACGGGATCCGCATGGCGCATCGAGCCGGCGACGGCGGAGCGCTGGGACGACTTCGAGGCCCTGATGGGGCCGAAGGGCGGCTCGGGCGGCTGCTGGTGCCTGCTCTGGCGCCTGCCGCGCCCGGCCTTCCAGGCCGGCAGCGCCGAGAACGGCGCCGGCAACCGCCGGGCCATGCAGGCCCTGTTCGACGGCCCGGTGCCGCCCGGCCTGCTGGCCTACGACGGTGCCGAGGCGGTCGGCTGGTGCTCCCTGGCACCGCGCGCCGCCTTTCCGCGGCTGGCGAGCTCGCGGCTGCTGAAGCCGGTCGACGACGTGCCGGTCTGGTCGGTGACCTGCTTCCTGGTTCGCCGCAGCCACCGCAGGCGCGGCCTGGCGGTCGCCTTGCTGCGGGCGGCGGCGGACTTCGCGCGGACGCACGGAGCGGCGATGCTGGAAGGCTACCCGATCGAGCCGGCGAAGGCCGACTACCCCCCGGTCTACGCCTGGACCGGCTTCGCCGCGGCGTTCCGCGACGCCGGCTTCGCGGAGGTCGCCCGGCCCTCGCCGACCCGTCCGATCATGCGGCTGCGGCTGTGAGCGCGGCCCGGTTGGCGGCGAGGAAGTCGGGCAGGCTCGTCGGGCGGCGGCCGGTCAGCTGCGCAACCGTCAGCGTCACGACGGCGTGGTAGCCCTGGGCGGCAGCGACATCGAAGTCGACCAGGCCCTCGGCCAGGATCGGCGGCAGGCCGGCGCCGAGCAGCCCCTGCCGCAGGTCCTCCGGGCCGACCGCGACGTGGCGCAGCGGCCGGCCGGCCAGCTCGGCGACCAGCGCCGCCAGCGCGTCCTGGGTCACCGCGGCGGGGCCGGTGACGTCCCAGACCGCGCGTCCTTCCGCCGAGGCCAGGGCGGCGGCCGCGGCCCGGGCGCAATCCTCGCGGCTGACGTAGGAGCGGCCGGCGCCGGCGGTCGCGCTGAACAGCTGGCCGGTCTGCAGCGCGTGGCCGATGCCCATCAGGATCACCTCGGCGTAGAGGTTGTTGCGCAGGACCGTCCAGTCGAGCCGGCTGGCGAAGAGCGCCGCCTCGGTCCAGAAGTGGTCGTCGAGCAGGCCGCCCGCCGGCTTCGACAGGGGCGCGACCGAGGAGGTGTAGACCAGGTGGGAGACGCCGGCGCGCTCGGCGGCGGCGATCGCGGCGCGGTGCTGGGCCAGGCGCTGACCCGGCGTCAGCAGGGCGCCGGTCGAGACCAGCAGCAGGCGGCCGGCTCCGGCGAAGGCGGTCTCCAGCGTGGCCGGCTCGTCGAGGTCGGCGCGGCGCAGCGTGACGCCGCGGGCCGCGAGGTCGGCGAGCTTCTCGGGGCTGCGGGTCGCGGCGATCACCGGTCCGGCCTCGGCCTCGAGCAGCAGCTCGACGACGCGGCGGCCGAGGGCGCCGCCGGCGCCGGCGACGAGCAGGGGCGTGGAAGCGGGCATGGCAATGTCCTTCGGTTTTGGTGCGAAAACGAGTGCTGGTCTCAAATAGAGACTCGCGGATCGCCGCAGAAGGAGGCAGTTTTCCGGGACCTGGTGAGCTGGAGGTAACCCTGTCATGGCTGACGAGAGCCTGAGCGAGCGCTACCGGGCCTGGCAGGCCGAGGGTCTCGATCCGGGCGGCTGCCCGGTGCGCGACGTGCTCGACCAGCTCGGCGACAAGTGGTCGACGCTGATCGTCATCATCCTGGCCGGTGGCGCCCACCGCTTCAGCGCGCTGCGGCGGGCGATCCCGGACATCTCCCAGCGGATGCTGACCCAGAGCCTGCGGGACCTGGAGCGCGACGGCCTGGTGCTGCGCACGGTCTTCCCGACCAAGCCGCCGAGCGTGGAGTACCGCCTGTCCGAGCTCGGTCGCTCGCTGCTGGAGCCGCTGGCGCCGCTGGTCGGCTGGGCCGAGGCCAACCACGGCGCGATCCGGGCCGCGCGGGCGCGCTACGACCGGGAGCAGCAGGCGGCGGAGTAGCGCCGTCTCAGTCCAGGGCCGCGATCGCGGCCGGCAGCTCGGCGTAGCCCGGGACGATCGCCACGGCGCCGGCCGCGCGCAGGCGCTCGCCGTGGTCCGCTCCGCAGTGGCTGCCGCCCGTGAAGCCGACGATGCGCATGCCGGCGGCCCGTGCCGCGGTGACGCCGGCGATGCTGTCCTCGATCACCAGGCAGCCGGCCGTCGTCGCGCCCAGCGCCGCGGCCGCGTGCAGGAACAGGTCGGGGGCCGGCTTGCCGTTGGCGACCAGGACCGTCGAGAAGAGGTGCGGATAGAACAGCTCGTAGAGCCCGGTCTCGACCAGGCCGAGCGCCAGCTTGGCCGGGCGGCTGCTGCTGGCGACGCAGCGCGGGAAGGGCAGGGCAGCGATGGTCTCCGCGGCCCGGGGCAGGGCCCGCAGCTCGCTGCGGTAGAGCGCCATCGCCTTGGCCTCGCAGCGGGCGTGGAAGCCCTCCGGCAGCGGCCGGCCCATCTCGCGCTCCAGCTCCGCCAGCGCGACGGCGCCCGGCACGCCGGCGAAGCGCCGCGCCATCTCCTCGCCGGTGATCGGGTAGCCGATCCGCGTCAGCTCCTCGGCGTCGGCGTTGCAGACCAGCGCCTCGCTGTCGATCAGCACGCCGTCGCAGTCGAAGATCAGCAGCTCGGGCGTCATGCGGGGCCGGCCGGGCCGGTGCCGAGGCGCTCCAGCTTCTCGTCGAGGTAGCTCGCCATCAGCCGCGGCGCCGAGGCGCCGAACATGCGGATGCGGCCGGTGTGGGCGAGCAGCAGCAGGCCGGCGGCATGGGCGAAGCACTCGACCATCAGCCGCTCGGCCTCGGCGCGGCCGGCGCCGAGCTCCTCGGCGGCCAGGGCGATCGGCTCGAGCAGGGCGGCGAGGGCGGCGTTGAGCGCCCGGTCGCGCTCGGCGCCCAGGCCGCGCGGCTTCATGCCGCCGCGGAACAGGTAGAAGCCGAGATCGAGGTCGCGCGGGTTCTTCTGGTAGAAGTCGAAGAAGCCCATGGCGGCCGCCCGCAGGCGCTCGGCCGGGCTCTTCGCCCGGGCGGCGCGGCGAGTCATGGCGGCGCCGAGGCGCGCCATCGAGGCCTGCAGGACCTCGGCGTAGATCGCCTCCTTGGACTCGAAGTGGAAGTAGAGCGCGGCCGGCGTATAGCCGGCCTTGGCGGCGATCGCGCGCAGCGAGGCGCCGTCGAGCCCCTCGGACTCGAAGACCGCGCGCGCCGCCTCCAGGATCAGGCCGCGCTTCAGCTCGCCGGCCGCCGTGCGGCGGCTGCGCCGCGGCGTGCCGGTGCCCTCGCCATTCGTCTTCCGGCCGGGAAGCCCCATGACCCTCGATTTCCGCCTATACCGCCACGATCCTTGACGGCGAATTTAACGATGTTCGATCTTTCGGCAAAGGCCGGCGGCGGCGGACCGTGCGGAAGACCAGCGGAGGATGCCTTGAGCGAGATCACCACCCCCGTCATGCCCAAGCCCGCGCCCGTAGCGGCGCCCTTCGCCGCCGCCAACCAGGCCCGGCCCGCGACCGGCTGGAACGCCTTCACCGGGGACCGCCTGCTGGCGGCCCTGGCCGGCAGGTACGCGCCCTGGGTCGCCGGGCGTGCCACGGCGCTCGGGGCGCTGGCCGGCGACGCCGAGGTGCAGGAGCTGGCACGCCTCGCCAATCGCCACACGCCGGAGCTCAGGACCCACGACCGCTTCGGCAACCGCATCGAATGGGTCGAGTTCCATCCGGCCTGGCACCAGCTGATGGGCCTCGCGGTCGGCCACGAGGTCGCCTCGCTGGCCTGGACGACCCGGGAGCGGGGCGGGCACTTCGGCCGCGCCGTACTGTCCTATCTCTGGAACCAGGTCGAGCAGGGCGTGGCCTGCCCGATCGGCATGACCTACGCGGCCTGGCCGGGCCTGCGCCAGCCGGAGTTCGCCGCCTGGCGCGCGAAGATCATCTCCGGCGCCTACGACCCGCGGCCGCTGCCCCTGGCCGAGAAGCGCGGCGTCACGATCGGCTACGCCATGACCGAGAAGCAGGGCGGCTCGGACCTGCGCGAGACCGTGACCGAGGCGCGCTTCCTGGAGGACACGGCCGAGGGCCGGGTCTACCTGCTGAGCGGGCACAAGTGGTTCTTCTCGGTGCCGGTCTCCGACGGCTTCTTCACGCTCGCGCGGACCGCCTCGGGCGTCTCCTGCTTCTTCGTGCCCGGCTTCCTGCCGGACGGCAGCCGCAACCGCCTGCGCCTGCAACGGCTCAAGGACAAGTGCGGCAACCGCTCCAACGCCTCCAGCGAGGTCGAGTACCACGACACCCTGGCCTGGCTGGTCGGCGAGGAGGGCCGCGGCATCCGCGAGATCCTCTCGCACTCGCACCTGACGCGCCTCGACTTCGCGGTCGGCTCGGCCGGGCTGATGCGCCAGGCCCTGACCCTGGCGCTGAACCATACGGACAGCCGCAAGGGCTTCGGGCTCGCGCTGTCGGACCAGCCGATGATGACCAACATCCTGGCGGACCTGGCGGTCGACTGCGAGGCCGCGACCCTGCTTGCCTTCCGCGTGGCGCGGGCGACGGACGGCATCGAGACCGACGAACAGGAACGCCTCTTCGCCCGCCTGACCACGCCGCTCGCCAAGTTCTGGAACTGCCGGCGGGCCGCGCCCTTCGTCGTCGAGGCCCTGGAGTGCCACGGCGGCAACGGCTTCATCGAGGAGAACCCGATGGCCCGGCTCTACCGCGAGGCGCCGCTCAACGCGATCTGGGAGGGCACCAGCAACATGATGGCCATGGACGTGCTGCGCACGCTCAGGAAGGAGCCGGCTTCGGCCGAGGCCGTCATGACCGAGCTGGAGGCCGCGCGCGGCGCCGACGCCGACTACGACCGCTGGCTCGACGGCCTGGCCGGCGAGCTGGCCCGGCCGCGCAACGACGACGGCCACGGCCGGCGCCTGACCGCCCTGCTGGCGACCGCCCTGCAGGCCGCCGCGCTGCATGCCGACGGCCATCCGGACTCCTTCCAGGCCTTCTGCCGCTCGCGCCTCGCCGGCGACCGGCTCGGCTGGGGGCAGGTCTATGGTACCCTGGAGGACAGCCCGGAGATGCGCGCCATCGTCGAGCGGGCGCGGGTGGCGTAGGCGCCGGCCGGCGGCGAGCTCATCGACATTCCGCTCTCTCGTTCGTCATTTCCGCGAAGGCGGGAATGACGGGAAAAGGGGGAGCGGAAACGACAGAACGGAGGGGACGTCGGCGGAAGAGGCCAGCCCTCAGAACTCGACCTCGAGCTCGATGATCTCGTCGGGCTCGGCCAGGGCGCCCTCGGTCCATTCCTGCAGCAGCGGCCAGTCGAAGACCGTCTGGCAGTAGGTCTCGAGCTCCGGCTCCAGCGCGACCGCGTAGGTGCGGAAGCGGGTGCAGACCGGGGCGTACATGGCGTCGGCCATGGTCGGCGCCTTGCCGAACAGCCAGGGGCCGCCGTAGGTCTCCAGGCACTCGGTCCAGATCGTGCGGATCCGCTCGACGTCGGGCCGGGCGCCGGAGAAGATCTTGAAGGCCTTGTGGCGCGCCTTGAGGTTCATCGGCAGCGCCGAGCGCAGGTTGTAGAAGCCGGAGTGGATCTCGCCGGAGACCGCGCGGCAGTGCGCCCGCGCCGCCCGGTCCTTGGGCAGCAGCCCGGCCTTCGGCTTGATCTCGGCCAGGTACTCGGCGATCGCCAGGGTGTCCCAGACCGTGACGTCGTTGTGGGTCAGGCGCGGCACCAGCACCGAGGGCGAGAGCAGCAGCAGCTCCTGCCGGGTCTCGGGATGGTCGAGGTCGACGGGTGCCTCCTCGAAGTCCAGGCCGGCCATGCGGCACAGCAGCCAGCCGCGCAGCGACCAGGAGGAGTAGTTCTTCGAGGAGATCGTCAGAGTCGCCCGCGCCATGCGTTTCGCCCGTTCCTGTCGCCGACGACAATCCTCTCGCAATGCAGCATGGCTTGCACTAGCATTTTTTGCGCTGCGGCATCGGCTGCGGCGGAGAGGATGCCGCGGGCGGGGGCGATGCTCTACGAGAGCTACCAGTTGCAGGACGACCTTGTCGCGCCGTTCCGGTTGATGGCGCAGAACCTCCGGGTGGCGACCGGCTTTGCCTGCTGGGGCCTCGGCGACGGGTTGCGCCGGCAGTTCGCGGCGGCCCTGGAGATGGTCTCGCGCTTCGAGCTGAGCCATACGCGGCCCGACTTCGCCATCGAGTCCGTCGAGAGCGGCGGGCGCCGGGTCCCGGTCTCGCTCGAGGTCGCGCTCGACCTGCCGTTCGGCAAGCTGCTGCGCTTCGCCAAGAAGAGCGACACGGCGCAGCCGCGGGTGCTGGTCGTCGCCCCCCTGTCGGGCCACTTCTCGACCCTGTTGCGCGGCACCGTGGAGACGCTGCTGCGCGACCATGAGGTCTATGTCACCGACTGGGCCAACGCGCGCGACGTGCCGCTGGAGGCCGGCAGCTTCGGCATCGACGACTACGTCGACTACCTGATCCGCTTTCTCGAGGAGATCGGGCCGGGCGCGCACCTGCTGGCGGTCTGCCAGCCCTGCGTCCAGGCCCTGGTCGCGGTCGCCGTGATGTCCGAGGACCGCAATCCGGCGACGCCGCGAACCATGACCCTGATGGCCGGTCCGATCGACCCGCGCGAGAGCCCGACAGAGGTCAACGAGTTCGCCGTCAAGAAGTCGCTCGCCTGGTTCGAGCGCTACGTCATCACCCGCGTGCCGCAGCGCTATGCCGGCGGCGGCCGCCGGGTCTACCCGGGCTTCCTGCAGCTGGTCGCCTTCATGTCCATGAACATGGACCGGCACCGCAAGGCTCACCAGAAGCTCTACCGCCATCTCGCCGCCGGCGAGACCGAGGAGGCGGCCAGGATCAAGGACTTCTACGACGAGTACTTCGCGGTGCTCGACCTGACCGAGGAGTTCTATCTCGAGACGATCGACCGGATCTTCCAGAAGGCGGAACTGGCGACCGGCGACTACCGCTATCGCGGCCGGCCGGTCGATCCAGGCGCGATCCGCCACACCGCGCTGCTGACCGTCGAGGGCGGGCGCGACGACATCTGTGCCCTCGGCCAGACCGCAGCCGCCCACGACCTCTGCCGCTCGCTCAGGCCGCACCTCAAGCGCCACCACCTGCAGGCCAACGTCGGCCACTACGGCGTGTTCAACGGCAAGCGCTGGGAGCGCGAGATCTATCCCGTGGTCCGCAACCTGATCCTGGCGATGGAATAGGCGGCGCCCGCGCCGGTCAGTGCAGCAGGTCCCTCAGCGTGCCCTGCAGCTCGGCGGCGGCGAAGGGCTTGTTGAGGACCGGCGCGTCCGGATAGATCTTCGGGGTGATCAGGTCCGGGTTGGCGGTCACGAAGGCGAAGGGGATGCCGCGTTTCTGCAGCACGTTGGCGACCGGGAAGACCGTGCCGCCCTCGATCCGGATGTCGAGGAAGGCGGCCGCGACGTCGGCGATGCGGGCGACGTCCCAGGCCGCGGTCAGGCGCCGGTGCGGGCCGAGCACCTCGTAGCCGGCGGCCTCGACGATCTCGCGGATCTCCAGGGCCAGCAGGAAGTCGTCCTCTACGATCAGGATCTGCCGTCTCATTCCCTTCATCCAGCGCGATGCCGCCGCCCCGGAAACGGGAGGCTCGACGAATCCTGCGCGGCCTTTGCGGTCGGAGCGCGGCGGCAATGCAGCAGGGCCGGCGCCCGCCAGCAGCCTAGCGCCACATTGCGCGCATCCGTGCGCCGACGTCCAGGCGCGGTGCCTGGGGCGCGGGGCCTACGGCAATTGGTCCGGAGGCGGCCGGCGGCCAGGCGGTCCGCTCGAAGAGATCGAGCAGCTCGCGCGGGATGAAGCGGGTCCGGCCGGCATAGACGTGGCGGTCGCCCTGGGCGCTCTGGTTGTGGGTGAAGAAGCGCTGCGGCACGACGAGGTCCAGCGCGTCGCGGGCCCGCGTCATGGCGACGTAGAGCAGGCGCCGCTCCTCCTCCAGCTCGGCGCTGCTGCCGACGCCGAGGTCGGAGGGGATGCAGCCGTCGACGACGTTCAGCACGAAGACCGACTTCCACTCCTGGCCCTTGGCGGAGTGGATCGTCGAGAGCACCAGGTAGTCCTCGTCGAGCAGCGCCGGGCCGGCCTGGTCGCTGGTCGCGTCCGGCGGGTCGAGGGTCAGCTCGGTCAGGAAGCGCTCGCGCGAGGCGTAGCCGCCGGCGATCTGCTCGAGCTGGGCCAGGTCGGCGCGGCGCACGGCGGCGTCCTCGTGGATGCGCTCGAGGTGCGGCTCGTACCAGAGCCGCGCGCGCTCCAGCTCGGCCGGCCAGCCGGCGCCGGCGCCGCCCAGCGCCAGCAGCGTCTCGACGAAGGCCGGCCAGTCGGCGCCGGCGCGCGGCGGGACCGGGGCGGCCGCGAGCGCGGCCAGCGGGTCGAGGGCCGAGGCGATGTGGTCGAGCGCGCGTTGCGCCGAGGCCGGGCCGACACCGGGCAGCAGCTGCATCAGGCGGAAGCCGGCGACCCGGTCGAGTGGGTTGCTCGCGAAGCGCAGCAGGGCCAGAAGGTCCTTGACGTGGGCGGAGTCGAGGAACTTCAGGCCGCCGAACTTGACGAAGGGAATGTTGCGGCGGGTCAGCTCGACCTCGAGCGGGCCGCTGTGGTGCGAGGTGCGGAACAGCACCGCCTGCTGCTTCAGGGCCAGGCCCTCCTCGCGCTGCTCCAGGACGCGCTCGACGATGTAGCGGGCCTGGGCGGCCTCGTCGGCGAGCCCGACGAGGCGCGGCCGGGCCGCCGACTCCCGCTCGCTCCAGAGGTTCTTGGTGAAGCGCTCGGCGGCGAGGCCGATGACCGCGTTGGCGGCTTCCAGGATCGGCCGGGTCGAGCGGTAGTTGCGCTCCAGGGTCAGGACCGCCGCCGGCGGGTCGAAGGTGCCGGGGAAGTCGAGGATGTTGCGCACCGTTGCGGCGCGGAAGGAATAGATCGCCTGGGCGTCGTCGCCGACCACCGTCAGGCCCCGGCCGTCGGGCTTCAGCGCCAGCACGATCGAGGCCTGCAGGCGGTTGGTGTCCTGGTACTCGTCGACCAGGACGTGGTCGAACAGGCCGCCGATCTCCGCGCCCAGGGCCGGATCGGCGACGGTCTGGGCCCAGTAGAGCAGCAGGTCGTCGTAGTCGAGCACGTTCTGGGCCTGCTTGGCCTCGACGTAGCCGGCGAAGAGCCGCCGGAGCTCCTCGGTCCAGTCGGCGCACCAGGGGAAGGCTTCGCGCAGCACCGCGTCCAGGGGCGCCTCGGCGTTGACGCAGCGCGAGTAGATCGCGAGGCAGGTCGCCTTGGTCGGGAAGCGCCGCTCGGTCTTCGAGAAGCCGAGCTCATGGCGCACCAGGTTCATCAGGTCCGCCGAATCCTCGCGGTCGTGGATCGTGAAGCCGGGGTCGAGGCCGATCTCGGCGGCGTAGCTCCGCAGCAGCCGCGCGCCGATCGCGTGGAAGGTGCCGGCCCAGGTCAGGCCCCCGGCCAGGATGCCGGCCTTGCCGCCGAGCGCCTGGCCGGCGATGCGCTCGACCCGCCGGGTCATCTCGGCGGCGGCGCGGCGCGAGAAGGTCATCAGCAGGATGCGCCGCGGATCGGCGCCGGCGACGACCAGATGCGCGACCCGGTGCGCCAGGGTGCTGGTCTTGCCCGAGCCGGCGCCGGCGATGACCAGCAGCGGCCCGGCCGGGTCCGCGCTGTCGCCGGCGATGCCGTGTTCCGCCACGCCGTGTTCGACGGCCTGCCGCTGTTCGGGATTGAGCGCTTCCAGGTAGGCGGCGGGCATCGGCGGATCCGGCGGGCGACTCGGCGGTGGGAGCCGACCACTGAATCAGTTTCCCCTTTCGTTCGCAAGGCGCGCGCTCGTCCCGCAGGCGCGCCGGCCGCCGGTTCCGCTATGGTGACCCCAGATGGCCGGCGGGACTGGAGAGGAGGGACGAGGTGGTCTTGTGGCTCGCGGTCGCGGGGCCGCTGTTCGGCGCCGGGGTGCTCGCCTTCTTCTGGCTGGGCGAGGCCGGGCTGAGCCCGGGCGAGCGGCGCGACCTGGCGCGTCGCCTGAGCGGCGGCCCCGCCGCGGCGTCTCTCGCCGAGCGCGCGCAGGTCTTCGGCCGGCTGTTCGACGGCCTGTTCGGCATCGACGCCCTGCGCTGGCGCTTCCTGCTCGGCGCCGGGCTGACGTCGCTGCTCGCGGTGGCCTTCTTCTTCGCGACCTTCCTGATCCGCTATCCGGTGTTCGCCGACAGCTTGGTCGGGGACTCCTTCCAGCGCCTCGCCGTCGGCCGGCAGCTCGGCCCGGCGCCGCTGCTGCTGAGCGCGGTCGTCGACTTCCTGTGCCTCGCCTGGTGCCGCGAGATCGCCTCGCAGCTGCGCCGGCCGGGCGGCCGGGCGCAGCTGGCCGGCTGCCTGCTCAAGGATCTCGGCGTCAAGCTGGTCATCTTCCTGCTGGCGATGGCCCTGCTGTTCCTGACCCTGGCGGGCGAGGGCGGCTTCGGCGGCGACAGCGCGACGGCGCTCCGGGCGATCCCGCCGACCTTGCTCGCCGCCGCCGGCTTCCGGGGCCTCGGGGCGGTCTACCTCTACGCGGCGCTGCTCAGCTCGTTCTGGCTCTGGAGCTTCCTGCTGGCCTGGCCGCTGGCCGCGCGCGCGGCGGGCGCCCTGGCGCGGCACCTGCCGCTCGAGAGCCATCCGGCGCGGGTCCTCGGCCTCGTCGCGGCGGCGCTCGCGACCCTGGCCTACTGGCTGGCTCTCGCCGCCAGCTGAGGCCCCGGCGCCGGACGCTTGACCAAAATCTAACACTGTTAGATATTTCATGGAGACGTCGGCGCCGCAAGCCGACCGCCGGAGGAGCGCCGCCATGCCGATGATGTCCGCCGCCGACTACCGCGAGTCCCTGCGCCGCCTGAAGCCGCGGGTCTTCGTCAACGGCCAGAGGGTCGAGAGCGTCGCCGACGAGCCGCTGCTGGCGCCCGGCATCAATGGCATCGGCGTGTCCTACGACTACGCCCTCAGGCCCGAGTACGAGGTCCTGATGACGGCACGGCAGGGGACCTCGGGCAGGACCGTCAACCGCATGCTGCACGTCGACGAGTCCTCGACCGACCTGCTCTACAAGCTGGAGGCGGTGCGCCTCTTGTGCCGCGAGACCGGCTGCGCCCAGCGCTATCTCGCCCACGACGGCTTCAACGGCCTGTTCCAGGCGACGAAGCGCGCCGACGAGGCGCACGGCACCGCGTACCACGCGCGCTTCCTGGAGTACCTGCACTGGTTCCAGGACAACGACCTTTCGATCGGCATCTGCATGACCGACGCCAAGGGCGACCGCTCGCGGCGCCCCGGCGCACAGGCCAACCCGGACGTCTACGTCCACGTCAAGGAGCGGCGCGCCGACGGCATCGTGATCCGCGGCACCAAGGCGATCGTGACCTCGGCGCCCTACATGCACGAGCTGCTGGTCATGCCCTGCCGGACCATGACGCCGGAGGACCGGGACTTCGCGGTCTGCTGCGCGGTGCCGGTCGATGCCGAGGGCGTCACGATCGTCTCCAAGCCGGCCGGCCGGCCGGGCGAGGCGGCGGCGAAGTTCTCGGCGAAGTACGGCCAGTCGGTCGCCGCCGTGCAGTTCGATGACGTCTTCGTGCCCTGGGAGCGGGTGTTCCTGGCCGGCGAGCACGAGGAGGCCGGCTTCGCGACCACCGCCTACGCGACGCACCACCGCCACTCCTGCATCGCCGCGCGCGCCGGCTTCGGCGACCTCTTGATCGGCGCCGGTACCCTGATGATCGAGGCCAACGGCCTCGACCCCGAGCGCCACGGCCATATCCGCGAGTCGATGGTCGACCTGATCCGCATCGTCGAGGGCTTCTTCGCCTGCGGCGTCGCGGCCTCGGTCTACTGCGCCAAGGACCCGGCCGGCTCGGTCATGCCCGACGCGGTCTTCGCCAATGTCGGCAAGCTGCTGCTGGCGACGCAGATCTACGACATGCACCGCCTGGCGCACACCGTCTCGGGCGGCCTGGTCGTGGCCCTGCCGGGGCCGGAGGAGGACCACAACCCCGAGACCGCCGGCTCGCTGGCGGCGGTGCTGGCCGGCCGGCCCGACATCCCGGCGAGCCAGCGCAGGGAGGTCGCGCGGCTGATCGAGGACCTGACGGCCTCCGACACCGGCGGCTGGTACTCGGTGATCTCGCTGCACGGCGGCGGCTCGCCGGAGGCGATGAAGCGCGAGATCTGGCGCAACTACCCGGTCGCCGAGCGCGCCGAGCTGGTCGAGCGCCTGCTCGACCGCGGGGCGCTCGCCCAAGGCGAGGGCGAGAGCCGGCGCCTGTCGCGCCAGCCCGGCCGCTGCTGCGCGACCGGCTGCGAGGTGCCGGCGCTGCCCTCGCGCGGGCTCGGCGAGCCGGCCCCGCTGCGGGAAGATCCGGCCGCGCGCCGCTAGGCGCCTTCGGGAACCGCCCTTCAGTAGCCGGCGGTATAGCCCTCGGGGCCGCTCAGCTCGTCCAGGTCGTCGAGGTTGTAGAAGGGCGCCGGCCGGAACGGGTAGCCGCTCGCGTAGACCTTCTGCTCCGGGCCGGCGGTCGCGGTCGTCGGCGACACGGACCGGGCACAGCCGCCGACCAGGCCCGCGGTCAGCAGCAGGACGCCGGCGAACGCTGGCAGCGTCGCGGAAAAGCGTCGGTCCGCCATGGCGGCATTCCTTCGTCAGGAGCTATCCGAAAGCTGGAATATGGGCCGCGCGCCCGACCGCGAAAAGGGGGGCGGCGCTCACTTCGCCGGCGATGCCGGCCGGCCGACCACCGGCGCCAGCCGGGTCAGCACCTCCTGCGTCGCATAGACGTCGCTCGCCGGCTCGGCCGGCAGCGCGTCGAGCAGCTCGATCTCGGCCGAGGCGTTGTAGTGCGTCACCGGCCGCCGATAGACCTCGCGCGGGCCGCCGAGGAAGCCGGGGCTGTAGAGCGGCCCCGGCACGAAGGCATAGCCGAGCGGCCGGCCGAGGCCGCCGCCCATCCCGCTGCCGATCTCGCCCCCGGCGCCGCCCAGGTAGGTCGTGGCGTAGCGGGTCACGGGCACGACCTCGCGCGCGACGACCCGGAAGCCGGGCGCGTGCCGGTGGCCGGCCAGCTCCGCGGCGCGGAACAGCAGGTAGTCCTCGACCGTCTCCCGGCTGGTCGCCTCGTTGCCGGAGACGGTGATGCGGTAGCGGTCCTCGGCCAGCTTCTGCTCGGCATAGCCGTCGCGCGGGCTCCTGCCGTCCGGCCCCTTGGCCTGGTAGGGCGTCGGCTCCGCGCAGCCGGCGAGCAGGCCGGCGGCCAGCAGCAACAGGCCCAGTGCCGCGGCGAGGCGGGCGGGCGAGGGCAGGGCGGGGCGACGCGGGCTGGCCATGGCCGGGGCCTTCTTCTTCCGGACAGTGACGATGGTTGGGATATGGGGCGGGTGGAGGCCTGCGGAAATGCCGTCGTGCGCGCCGCGGTCCACCAGGCCGGCGGAGCGGGGCGGCGGACCGCGGAGGCCGTCCGCCGCGGGGTTGCGACCTTCCGCCTCACAGGCCCGGGATCCCGGATGCGGCGAGTCATTTGACCTTATCTCATTGATTCCTATCAGAAATATCGACGTCGCCTCGGGCCGGACGCTCCGGGGGGCTGTCGCTGCCGCCTCGTTGTGTCGGCAACTCGCGCCTCCTACAATATTCGCGATAGAAATACATAAAATGCGGGGGAATTATTGCGATGCGGCGAACATCTGCAGAATGTTCGGGCAATTGGCGTTGGGCCTACTGCCCACTCGGGGCGCGGATATTTGATATCGGCGGATTGTCGATATTTCTGGTTCTCGTCCTCCTGATCGCCTCGGTGCCGGTCGATCGCGCGCGGGCCATCCCGCCCTTCGCGCGCCAGACCGGCGAGCCGTGCAGCGCCTGCCACACCGTCTATCCGCAGCTGACCCCCTTCGGCCGGCAGTTCAAGCTGAACGGCTACACCGAATCGACCGACAGCTCGCCGATCTACGAGCGCCTGGGCGCCTGGCTGCAGGGCTCCTTCACCCACACCGCCAGGGCCCAGCCCGGCGGTGCGGCGCCGGACTTCGGCGACAACGACAACTTCGCGATGAACCAGGCGAGCCTGTTCTACGGCGGCAAGCTGGCCGACAAGATCGGCGCGTTCCTGCAGGGCACCTACGACGGCGTCGAAAAGCAGTGGGCCTGGGACAACATGGACCTGCGCTTCGCGGACGAGGCGACCATCGGGTCGCACGACCTGACCTACGGCGTCAGCCTGAACAACAATCCCGGCGTGCAGGACCTGTGGAACTCGACGCCGGTCTGGGCCTTCCCCTTCGACAGCTCGGCGCTGGCCCCGGGGCCGGCCGCGAGCACGCTGATGGAGGGCGGGCTCGGCCAGATCGCCGGCGGCGGCAGCGTCTACGGCATGCTGGACGAGAGCTACTACGGCGAGATCGGCCTCTACCACACGCTCTCGCGCGGCGCGATCGACACGCTCGCGGGCAGCGCCGACGGAACGCCCCGGTCCGACGGCGTCGCGCCCTACTGGCGCTTCGACTGGCAGAAGGACTTCGGCACCAACAACAACATCGCCGTCGGGACCTCGGGCCTCTACGCGGCGCTCTACCCGGACGGCGACAAGAGCCAGGGCTCCGATTCCTTCACCGACCTCGGCCTCGATGCCCAGTACCAGTACCTGGGCAGCCAGAATAACGTCACGGCGCGGGCGAGCCTGATCCACGAGTCCCAGAGCCTGGACGCCAGCCAGGCGCTCGGCGGTGCCGACAACGCGTCGAACGAGCTCTGGTCGTTCAACTCCAGCGTCTCCTACACCTACGATCAGACCTGGAGCCTGACCGGCGGGGTCTCGCACCTCTGGGGCAGCAGCGATGCGGCCTACTACGGCACGCCGAGCGGCTCGCCCGACACCACGGCCTTCACGGTGCAGGGCGACTGGGTGCCCTTCAACAAGGCGCCGATCTCCTTCTATCCCTGGTTCAACCCCAGGCTCTCGCTGCAGTACGTGCACTACGCGCAGTTCGACGGCAGCTCGAGCAACGTCGACGGCAGCGGCCGCAGCGCCTCGGACAACGACACGCTGTTCATGCTGATGACCGTGACCTTCTGAGGCCGGGCTTCCAGGCTAGAGGCTCTCGGCGAGGCGGCGGGTCGCTGCGGCGACCGCCGCCTCGTCGCGCCGGTAGAAGGTCCACTGGCGGATCCGCTTCTCGCGGACCAGGCCGGCGCGCAGCAGCAGCTTCATGTGGCCGTGCACCGTCGGCTGGCTGAGCCCCAGCTTCTGGGCGATGAACAGGCCGCAGACGCCGTCCTCGACCAGGTCGCCGTCGCGCTGCGCCGGGAAGTGCGCGCGCGGATTCTTCAGCCAGTCGAGCACCCGGAGGCGCTTGTCGCTGGCCAGGGCCTTCAGGATGTCGAGCAGGGCGTCGTCGCCGTCGGTCATTATTTCGGGACTTTGCAAATTTCCTAAACAGTGCCATGACTGCCGTCGTGCTGTCGAGGCGGAGCGGAGGGCAGGGGCATGGACGGAACGGCTGCGGGGCGAGGCGAGACGATCGAGGAGCGCGCGGTCGACGGCGAGGCGATCGAGGGCGAGGCGATCGACCGGGCGGCGATCGCCGAGACCGAGGCGCTGATCCGCCCCCACGTCCGGCGCACGCCGCTCCTGGAGGTCGCCGCCGGCGACTTCGGGCTGGCCGGCCGGCCGCTGACCCTCAAGCTCGAGTTCCTGCAGCATTCCGGCTCCTTCAAGGCGCGCGGCGCCTTCGCCAACCTGCTGCTGCGCCAGGTCCCGGAGGCCGGCGTCGTCGCCGCCTCCGGCGGCAACCACGGCGCCGCCGTCGCCCACGCGGCCAGGGCCCTCGGCGTGCGGGCGCGGATCTTCGTGCCCAGCGTCGCCTCGCCGGCCAAGATCGCGCGCATCGAGGCGAGCGGCGCCGAGCTGGTCGTCGGCGGCGACCTCTATGCCGACGCCCTGGCCGCCGCCGAGGCCTGCATCGCCGAGACCGGTGCCCTTTCGGTCCATGCCTACGACCAGCGCGAGACGCTGCTGGGCCAGGGCACGGCCGGGCTCGAGCTGGAGGCGCAGGCGGGCGCGCCGGGAGCGTCCGGGGTCGACACGCTGCTGGTCGCGGTCGGCGGCGGCGGCCTGATCGGCGGCGTCGCCTCGGCCCTGGCCGACAGCCCGATCCGGGTCGTCGGCGTCGAGCCCGAGGCGGCGCCCACGCTCTACCGGGCCCTGGAGGCGGGCCGTCCGGTCGACGCGCCGGCCGGGGGACTCGCCGCCGACTCCCTGGCGCCGAAGCAGGTCGGCCGGCTGATGTTCCCGATCGCCCGCGACCACGTCGAGCGTGTCGTGCTGGTGCCCGACGAGGCCATCGCCGAGGCCCAGGCCGCGCTCTGGCGCACCCTGCGGATCGCCAGCGAGCCGGGCGGTGCCGCCGCCTTCGCGGCCGTCCTGTCGGGCGCCTACCGGCCGGCGCCGGACGAGCGCGTCGCCGTCCTGCTGTGCGGCGCCAACACCCACAAGGTCGACCTCTAGTCGCGGGCCGCCCGGCGCAGCAGGCGCTCGGCGGCCTCGGCGGCGAGCACGCGCCCGAGAGCGCTGTCTCGTGCCTGCTCGACAAGCCGGACCGGCGCCTCTGCGGCGGCCGGCAGCAGGGCGGCGAGACCCCAGGCGCGGCGGGTCACCTCCAGCTCGCGCTGCAGGGTCCGGGCAGCCTCCGGCTCCGACGCGCTGCGTCGGAGCGCCAGCCAGCCGGGGCCGCGCGGATCGCCGAGGATCTCGAAGCCGGGGCCCGCGGCGAGGCCCGGCACCGCGTCGTGCAGCAGTCGGGCGTCGAGCGCGCGCGGCCGCCAGCCGGCCCGCCAGCCCTCCGCCCGCATCGCCCGCTGCAGCGCCTCGAGGTCCAGGCCCGCCGGCTCGGCATCGGGGTTGGGGGCGAGGCGATAGCGGAGCCGGGGCATGGGCGTTTCCTGGCCGGAGGGCGATTCCGGCAGGGTCGGTGCCGCCGGGCTGACAAGCAGCCTAGCAAGCGTCCAGGAACACAACAAGAACACTTGTGACGACAGAAACGGGCGTGCCGCGCGGTTATCCACAACCGCCTAGGGCCGGATCAGCATCACCGGCGCGGCGCTGGCCAGGCGGACAGTGACCCGCCTGCCGTCGAAGCGGTCGAGCCGGAAGCTGTCGAGCCGGTCGCCGGTCTCGACCACGGCCAGGCGCTCGCCGCGCCCGCCGCGGCTGCGCACCACGGCGAGGCGGCCGACGGCCGCGGCCTCGACCCGCTCGCTCGGGGCGTAGAAGAAGGTCCAGCCGTCCATCAGGCTCTCGGGGTCCTCGAGACGCAGCGCCACCAGGCCGGGGTGCCGCGCGGCGCCGCCGCCCAGCGGCAGCTCGATGCGCTCGTCCAGGCTCCTGTCGGGCAGGACGCGGCCGGCGCCGTCGATACGCCCGACCAGCGGCACGAGATGACCCTCGGGCGCCAGGCCCTCGGCCGAGACGCCCGCGTGCTCCAGCACCTCCAGCAGCGGCACGCGCAGGAAGCGGGAGAGCTGCTCGGCCTCCTCGAGGCGGATGCGACGCACGCCGCTCAGCATCTTGCTGACCGTCGAGGGGTCGGCCTCCAGGAAGCGGGCGAGGGCACGCTGGGTCTCGCCGATCTCCGAGAGGCGGCGCAGGAACCAGGCCGACTGCACGGCCGGCGCCGGTCCCCGAGGCCGCTGGCGCCGGACGCGCGTGGCACCGGCTGCCGACCCGGCGCGGCCGGCCTTCCTGACAGCCATGGCGGCGATCCCTCCAACCGCATTGCGATTTCGTCAAGGAGAGACTAGCCGCCTGCTTCGCGCCGGGGCAAGAGCGGGCGCAGCGGCGACTGCGGCTGCGGTCGGGACGGGGGCGAAAAAAATGGGCGCCGGTTGGGAGCCGGCGCGGAGGTCGACGGCGGGCCGGGGGGAGCGAGCCCGCCGCATCGAGGAGGCTGCCGCCGGGTCCCGGCGGGCTGCTCGTCGGACTGCCAATCTGCCGTATCGCTGCCAACAAGCACCTAATCCGCTCGCGCCGGCCGACCGTGGCGCGCAGCGACGACGACAAGCGAGCTTGTCATTTTCATTGACGAATTCGCATCGCTCTGCACATCCTCGCAAGATGGGAACAAGTCATGAACATCGACGATATGAGAGGAACGGGCCATGAGGCGCAGTCCGATACCGAGCGGCCGGGCCGGCGGCCGCGGCTTCTGGACGGCGGAGCGGATCGCCGAGCTGGAGCGGCTCTGGGCCGAGGGGCTGGCGGGCAGCGCGATCGCCGAGCGGCTCGGCACGACCAAGGACGCCGTGGTCTCCAAGGCGCATCGCCTGGATCTCGAATCGCGCCTGCCCGAGACACCGGCCGAGCCGCAGCCGGGCCGACTGCAGCGCCGCCTGATGGCGCTGGCGGCGGCGACCGGCACGACGGTCGAGGCGTTGCTCGGCCTGCGCCGCCGGCACCGTCCGCTGCCGCGCGGCGCGGCGCTGTTCCGAACCTGCCAGTTCATCCTCGGCGACCCGCGGGACGGCGGCCGCCCGTGCGGCGCGCCGGTGGTCCGTCAGCGCGACGGCTGGCCCTACTGCGCCGAGCATCTGGCCCGCTGCCGCGAGCCGCGCCGGAGCCCGGCCGGCGCGGCGGGCGAGACGGCCGCGCAGCCGGTCGAGCGGGCCGCCTGACGCCGGCCGACGACGACCGCCGGGCCCTGATCGGCGAGGCGCGGCGCCTGCGCCTCTGGCTCTCGAGCCTGGCCGACCTGCTGCTGGGTGCCGACGGCCTTGGCCTCTGCGGTGCCGCCGAGCTGGCCGCCGAGGCGCTGGCCGCCGCGGAGCGCTTCGACCGGGCGCTGTGGCGCCTGGAGCGTGGCCGCGATCGCTCAGACCAGGCCGCCGGCCTCGGCCAGGATCCAGAGGCCGAGCAGGGCGAACAGCAGGGCGGCGCCATAGCGCAGGGTCTTGACCGGCAGCACCCGGAGCAGTCGGTTGCCCAGGAACAGCGCCGGGGCGTTGGCCAGCATCATGCCGATGGTCGTGCCGGCGGTGACCCAGAGCACGGAATGAAAGCGGGCGGCGAGGGCGATGGTCGCGACCTGGGTCTTGTCGCCGATCTCGACCAGGAAGAAGGCGACCAGGGTGGTCAGGAAGGCGCCGTGGCGGCTCGCGGTGCGCTGGTCGTCGTCGAGCCGGTCGGGAACCAGGGTCCAGGCCGCCATGGCCAGGAAGCCGCCGCCGACCAGGTAGCGGAACCAGGGGCCGTCGAGCCAGCCGGCGAGCTCGGCGCCGGCCAGGGCGGCGAGGCCGTGGTTGGCCAGGGTTGCGGCCAGGATGCCGGCGGCGATCGGCCAGGGTCGCTGGAAGCGATAGGCGAGCAGCATCGCCAGCAGCTGGGTCTTGTCGCCGATCTCGGCGAGCGCGACGACGAGGGTCGAGGTGAGAAGGATGTCCACGAGCAGCGATCCTGAGGCCGGGCGTTGTTGGCCAACGGCACCGTCCTCCCGCCCGACCCTTCGTCGGAGGCGCGGTGCCATTGGTCTCGCCTGAACCCGGAACGACCGCAGTCGTCCCGTCGCTCTTCCGCGCCACGGCGTGCCCGCCAAGCATGTTGACGCGGAAGCCGCCCGGTCACGCCGGAGCGCGGGGCAGGCGGCTGGCTACTCCCCAGATGACGGGCGGGGTCTTAGCCGTGGCCGCCGGCCGGGTCAAGCGGCGGCTGGTCCGGCGGCCGGAGGTCGGCGACCTGGGGGGGGCGCATCCGGGCTGGCCGAGCCGTGAATGCCTGAAAAGCAGGCAGGCATCCTTTTGATACCATTTTAGGCAACTGTCTTGATGCGCCGCACAAATGCAGGGCAGCGGCGGTGGCGCGGGCCGGACCGGCCGACCCGCCGCCGCCGGTCGCGCCGAGCGGACGGCTGAGCGATTCCGCGGCCCCTGCCGGGAGCTTCACGGCATGGCATGGCGCTTGCTTCGTTCGCTGCGCTGCAAACTTCTTTCCGTGGGGAGGCACCAACAAGATGAAGATGGGACGACGCAGCGTACTTCGCATGGCCGCGAGCGCGGCAATCATGGCCGCCGCGGCCCCGCTGACGGGCCTGCCCGCCTTCGCGGCGGACGAGACGATCAAGGTCGGCATCCTGCATTCCCTGTCCGGCACCATGGCGATCAGCGAGACCACGCTGAAGGACGCCATGCTGATGCTCATCGACGAGCAGAACAAGAAGGGCGGTCTGCTCGGCAAGAAGCTCGAGGCGGTGGTCGTCGACCCGGCCTCGAACTGGCCGCTGTTCGCCGAGAAGGCGCGCGAGCTGATCTCGGTCGACAAGGTCGCGGCGGTGTTCGGCTGCTGGACCTCGGTCTCGCGCAAGTCGGTGCTGCCGGTCTTCGAGGAGCTGAACAACATCCTCTTCTATCCGGTGCAGTACGAGGGCGAGGAATCCCAGCGCAACGTCTTCTACACCGGCGCCGCCCCGAACCAGCAGGCGATCCCGGCGGTCGACTACCTGATGTCGGTCGAGAGCGTCGAGCGCTGGGTGCTGGCCGGCACGGACTACGTCTATCCGCGCACGACCAACAAGATCCTGGAGGCCTACCTCAAGGACAAGGGCGTCGCCGCCGCCGACATCATGATCAACTACACGCCGTTCGGTCAGTCGGACTGGCAGTCGATCGTCGCCGAGATCAAGCGCTTCGGCTCGGCCGGCAAGAAGACCGCCGTGGTCTCGACGATCAACGGCGACGCCAACGTGCCGTTCTACAAGGAGCTCGCCAACCAGGGCATCAAGGCCGAGGACATCCCGGTCGTCGCCTTCTCGGTCGGCGAGGAGGAGCTGGCGGGCATCGACACGGCACCGCTGGTCGGCCACCTCGCGGCCTGGAACTACTTTATGAGCGTCGACACGCCCGAGAACGCCGAGTTCATCAAGAAGTGGCACGCCTTCATCAAGAACGACAAGCGCGTGACCAACGATCCGATGGAGGCCCACTACATCGGCTTCAACATGTGGGTGAAGGCGGTCGAGAAGGCCGGCACCACCGATCCCGACGCGGTGATCGACGCGATCATCGGCGTCGCGGTGCCGAACCTGACCGGCGGCTACGCGACCATGATGCCGAACCACCACATCACCAAGCCGGTGCTGATCGGCGAGATCCAGGACGACGGCCAGTTCGAGGTCGTCTACGAGACTCCGGGCCTGGTGCCGGGCGATGCCTGGTCCGACTACCTGCCGGACTCGAAGGACCTGATCTCGGATTGGCGCAAGCCGATGAGCTGCGGGAACTTCAACGTCAAGACAGGCAAGTGCGGCGGCAAGGGCACCTGAGTCTGCCCCGCCGCAGCGGGTCCGGCCAGTTCCAAGGGGTTTGGCCGGCCGGACCCGCCCTTTCCTGACGATCCCCTCCGCCGTATCGGAGCGACCGTGCTGTTCCGCCCGCCTGCCATCCGGCGTTCCCGGCGTCCCGCGACGCGCGGCCTGCCGGGCCTCCTGCTGCTGCTCGGCTGCCTCGCGCTGTTCCTCGCTGCCGGGGCGGCCCGGGCCCAGGAGGCCGGCGACCTGCGTCCGCTGGTCGACGCGCTGGGGCAGGGCGGCTTCGACTTCGACAAGACCGAGACGGCGATCGGCAGCCTGGCCGAGACCGGCGACCCGCGCGTCGTGCCGGCGCTCGAGGCGCTCAGCGAGGGCGACCTCTACGTCCGCAAGGCCGACCACGCGGTCTTCATCGGCAAGCGCGGCGGCGCGGGCTACCAGCTGACCGACCCGCTGACCGGGGAGGCCGCGGGCGAGGCGGCGCGCGGCGCCGTCGACAAGATCCGCGTCAACAACAACCTGCGCCGCGCGATCCGCACGGCGCTCGGCGGCCTGACCCTGCGCAGCCGCGACCCCGCGCAGCGCCGCGCGGCGGTCCAGTCGGTGTTCGACGCCGCCGATCCCGAGGCGCTCGAGCCGCTCGAGGCCGCCCTGGCCGCCGAGAAGGACCCCGGGATCGCCGAGCTGATGCGCGAGGCGCGCGCCCGCATCCTGCTGAACACGCCCTCGGCTGACGCCGGCGACAGGCTCGACGCCGTCGAGACGCTGCGCGCGCGCGGCGACCGCGACGCCCTGGCGGCGCTGTCCGGCCTGGTCGCTGCGCCGGACGGCAAGGTCGATCCCGCGCTGCGCGCGGCCGCCGCCAAGGCGGCCGGGGCGATCAAGGAGAACCTCGCGCTCTGGGAGGCGGCGCAGAACGTCTGGTACGGCCTGTCGCTGGGCAGCGTGCTGCTGCTCGCCGCGATCGGCCTCGCCATCACCTTCGGCGTCATGGGCGTGATCAACATGGCCCACGGCGAGATGGTCATGCTCGGCGCCTACACGACCTTCGTGGTGCAGCAGGCGATCCGCGGCTGGGCGCCGGAGCTCTTCGCCTGGTCGCTGTGGATCGCGCTGCCGCTCGCCTTCCTGGTCTCGGCCGCGGTCGGCGCCGCCATCGAGCGCTGCGTGATCCGCTTCCTCTACGGCCGGCCGCTGGAGACTCTGCTCGCGACCTGGGGCCTGTCGCTGATGCTGCAGCAGGCGGTGCGCACGCTCTTCGGCCCGACCAACAAGGAGGTCGGGGCGCCCGACTGGATGTCCGGCGCGACCCACGTCGGCGGCCTGCTGATCACCTACAACCGCCTCTACATCGTGATCTTCGCGCTGCTGGTCTTCGCCGCCCTGCTGGTCCTGCTGAAGCGCTCGGCCTTCGGCCTGCAGATGCGCGCCGTGACCCAGAACCGCCGCATGGCCGCCTCGATGGGCATCCGGACGCCCTGGACCGACATGCTGACCTTCGCGCTCGGCTCCGGGATCGCCGGCATCGCCGGCGTGGCGCTCAGCCAGATCGACAACGTCAGCCCCAATCTCGGCCAGGGCTACATCATCGATTCCTTCATGGTCGTGGTGTTCGGCGGCGTCGGCAATCTCTGGGGCACGCTGGTCGGCGCCTTCACCCTGGGCATCGTCAATAAGTTCCTGGAGCCCTACGCCGGCGCCGTGCTCGGCAAGGTGCTGGTGCTGGTCTTCATCATCCTGTTCATCCAGAAGCGCCCGCGCGGCCTCTTCGCGCTCAAGGGCCGGGCGGTGGACCAGTGATCACCGCCTTCCTGCTGCGCGGCCTCGACCGCCGCGCCCTGGTCTTCCTGGCCGTCCTGGCCGCGGTCGCGGTCGTCGTGCCGCTGCTCAACCTGGCGACGCCGGCGGGCTCGGGCCTGCACATCCCGTCCTACGCGGTCACGCTGCTGGGCAAGTACCTCTGCTACGCCCTGCTGGCGCTCTCGGTCGACCTGATCTGGGGCTTCTGCGGCATCCTCTCGCTCGGCCACGGCGCCTTCTTCGCGCTCGGCGGCTACGCCATGGGCATGTACCTGATGCGCCAGATCGGCACCCGCGGCGTCTACGGCAATCCGGTCCTGCCGGACTTCATGGTCTTCCTGAACTGGAAGACGCTGCCCTGGTACTGGCACGGCTTCGACCAGTTCTGGTTCGCCGCGGTCATGGTGCTGCTGGTGCCGGGCCTGCTGGCCTTCGTGTTCGGCTGGTTCGCCTTCCGCTCGCGGGTCACCGGCGTCTACCTCTCGATCATCACCCAGGCGATGACCTTCGCCCTGCTGCTCGCCTTCTTCCGCAACGACATGGGCTTCGGCGGCAACAACGGCCTGACCGACTTCAAGGACATCCTCGGCTTCCCGATCCAGGACGAGGGCACGCGCGCGGGTCTCTTCGTCGCGACCGCCGTCGCGCTCGGCCTCGGCTACCTGATCGCCTCCTGTGTCGTGCGCTCGAAGCTGGGCCGCGTGCTGGTCGCGGTGCGCGACGCCGAGAGCCGGACGCGCTTCCTCGGCTACCGGGTCGAGATGTACAAGCTCTTCGTCTTCACCCTCTCGGCCTGCATGGCCGGGGTCGCCGGCGCGCTCTACGTGCCGCAGATCGGCATCATCAATCCCAGCGAGTTCGCGCCGGCCAACTCGATCGAGGTCGTGATCTGGGTCGCGGTCGGCGGCCGCGGCACGCTGATCGGCGCGATCATCGGCGCGATCCTGGTCAACTTCGGCAAGACCTGGTTCACCGGCGTGCTGCCCGAGCTCTGGCTCTTCGCGCTGGGCGGCCTGTTCGTCGCGGTCACCCTGCTGCTGCCCAAGGGCATCGTCGGCACGGCGACGGCGCTGTGGCGCGGCCGGCGCTGGCGAGGGCCCGCCGCGACCGGCGAGGGCACCCTGGCCGAGAGCGGCGGGGATGCCGAGCCGCCCGCGGCGGCGCCGGCCGCTGGGCCCGCCGCTCCGGAGCGCGCATCATGACCCTGCAGGTTCCCGCCGCCGTGCCGCTCAAGGCCGGCGACACGCTGCTCTACCTCGACGGCGTCTCGGTCTCCTTCGACGGCTTCAAGGCGCTCAACGGCCTGTCCTTCACCGTCGCCGAGGGCGAGATGCGCGCCATCATCGGCCCGAACGGCGCCGGCAAGACGACCATGATGGATGTCATCACCGGCAAGACCCGGCCCGACGTCGGCGAGGTCTACTTCGGCGGCACGACCGACCTGACCAAGCTCGACGAGGCGGCGATCGCCTCGCTCGGCATCGGCCGCAAGTTCCAGAAGCCGACGGTCTTCGAGAGCCACACCGTCTGGGACAACCTGGACCTGGCGCTGTCCGGCCCGCGCCGGGTCTTCCCAATCCTCTTCGGCCGCACCGATGCCGAGGGCCGGCGGCGGATCGAGGAGATCCTGGAGACGATCCGCCTGACCCACCGCCGCGACGCGCTGGCCGCCGGCCTGTCGCACGGCCAGAAGCAGTGGCTGGAGATCGGCATGCTGCTGGCCCAGGATCCGCGCCTGCTGCTGGTCGACGAGCCGGTCGCCGGCATGACCGACGCCGAGACCGAGGAGACGGCGCGCCTGCTGCGCGAGATCGCCTGCGACCACTCGGTCGTGGTGGTCGAGCACGACATGACCTTCGTGCGCGACCTCGGCGTCCACGTCACGGTGCTGCACGAGGGCTCGGTGCTGGCCGAGGGCTCGCTCGACCACGTCAGCGCCGACGAGCGCGTCGTCGAAGTCTACCTGGGGCGCTAGAAAGATGCTGCAGGCCGAAGCGGTCGATCTCCACTACGGTGCCGCCCAGGCGCTGCGCCGGGTCTCGCTCGGTGCCGAGATCGGCAAGGTGACCTGCCTGCTCGGCCGCAACGGCGTCGGCAAGACCAGCCTCTTGCGCGCCGTCGTCGGCCAGCACCCGATCAGCGCCGGGCGCATCCTCTGGGAAGGCCAGGACATCGCGAAGCTCCGGCCCTTCGAGCGGGCGCGGCGCGGCATCGCCTACGTGCCCCAGGGCCGCGAGATCTTCCCGCTGCTGAGCGTGCGCGAGAACCTGGAGACCGGCTTCGCCGCGGTGCCGCGCAAGGACCGCAACGTGCCGGAGGAGATCTTCGAGCTCTTCCCGGTCCTCAGGCAGATGCTCGGTCGGCGCGGCGGCGACCTGTCGGGCGGCCAGCAGCAGCAGCTCGCCATCGCCCGGGCCCTGGTGACGCGGCCGCGCCTCCTGGTGCTGGACGAGCCGACCGAGGGCATCCAGCCCTCGATCATCAAGGACATCGGCCGGGTCATCGAGCTCTTGCGCGAGCGCGGCGGCATGGCGATCCTGCTGGTCGAGCAGTACTTCGACTTCGCCCGCGACCTGGCCGACTTCTTCGCCGTCATGGACCGCGGCGAGATCCTGCTCGCCGGCCCGCGCGACCAGCTCGACGAGGACGATGTCCGCCGCCACCTCACGGTCTGACCTGCCGGGTCCCGAACAGGGCGCGACCGGCGACGCCGACCTGCAGCGCGCCGCGGGCGCGGCTCGGGTCGTGCTGCGCCGCGGCCCGGCCGGGCCCGCGCTCGCCGTGCTAGAGCAGAAGAGCCCCTGCCGGGCCCTGCTGCCGCGGGTCGAGGGGCGCTCGGCCGCCGAGGTGGTCTTCGTCAACACCGCCGGCGGCGTCGCCGGCGGCGACCGCCTGGCCTGGGGCTTCGAGGCGTCGGGCGCGATCACCGCGCGGGCGACCAGCCAGGCCGCCGAGAAGCTCTACCGCGCGCTCGACCGGCCGGCGCTGATCGAGACCCGGCTGTCAGCCTCCGACGGCGCCCTGCTGGAGTGGCTGCCGCAGGAGACCATCGCCTTCGACGGCGCGCGCCTGGCGCGCGCCACGACCCTGGAGCTGAGCGGCGGCGCCCGGGCGACGGCGCTGGAATGGCTGCTGCTCGGCCGTGCCGGCCACGGCGAGACGCTGTGCCGAGGCGCGCTGCGCGACGTCTGGCGGGTGCGCCGCGACGGCCGCCTGCTCTGGGCCGACAACCTCAGGCTCGAGGGGCCGGTCGCCGCCCTGGCGGCGCGCCGCGCGCTGCTCGGCGGCGCCGGCGCCGTCGCGACCCTGATCCACGTCGCCGAGAGCGGCCTCGAGCCGCTGGTCGAGGCCCTGCGCGAGCGGCTCTACGGCTTCGCCGGGGTCACGGCCGGTGTCGGGGCGCTGCCCGGCCTGCTGCTCTGCCGCCTGCTGGCGCGCGAGGCGGCGGCGCTGCGCGCCGCCGTGGTCGAGGCCCTGGCCGTGCTGCGCGGCCTGGTGCCCGGCGCCGGGCCGGGGCTGCCCAGGGTCTGGTCGAGCTGAGGGTCTGGTCGAGTTGAACGAAGACGCCGAGGGGAGGGGCGGGGCATGCATCTGACGCCGCGGGAGCGGGACAAGCTGATGATCGCGATGGCCGCCGTGGTCGCGCGCCGGCGCCTCGAGCGCGGCGTCAAGCTGAACTATCCGGAGGCGGTCGCGCTGATCACCGACTTCGTCGTCGAGGGCGCCCGCGATGGCCGCCCGGTCGCCGAGCTGATGGCGGCCGGCGCCGGCGTGCTGAGCCGCGACCAGGTCATGGAGGGCATCGCCGAGATGCTGCACGAGGTGCAGGTCGAGGCGACCTTCCCGGACGGCACCAAGCTGGTCACCGTCCACCAGCCGATCCGGTGAGGCGTGCGGTAAGCATGCGTGATCTCGTCAAGTTTTCCCTCTCCGCCCCGGGGGGCGGAGAGGGCAGGGAGAGGTGGGGGATCCAGACCTTCCCGTCGCTCCCGACCTCCGACCTCCTCGCCGGCCGAGCCGCCGCTCCCCACCTCTCCCCGACCCTCTCCCCCCCGAAGGGGCGGGGAGGGAGAGCAGCCCCGGAGGGGCGGAGAGGGAGGACGGGCCCGGAGGGGCGGAGTGCGGGAAAGGGAGGAAAGCGATGATCCCGGGCGAAGTCATTCCGGCCGAGGGCGAGATCGTCCTCAACGAGGGCCGCGAGGCCGTGACCCTGACCGTCACCAACAGCGGCGACCGGCCGGTCCAGGTCGGCAGCCACTACCATTTCTTCGAGACCAACTCGGCGCTCGCCTTCGACCGCGACAAGGCGCGCGGCATGCGTCTCGACATCCCGGCCGGCACGGCGGTGCGCTTCGAGCCGGGCCAGAGCCGCGAGGTGCGCCTGGTCGCCTACCTCGGCGACCGCAAGGTCTACGGCTTCAACCAGGCGGTGATGGGGGAGCTCTGACCATGGCGACGAGAATCGGCCGTGCCGCCTATGCGGACATGTACGGGCCCACGGTCGGCGACCGGGTGCGCCTTGCCGACACCGAGCTCTTCATCGAGGTCGAGGAGGACCGCACGACCTACGGCGAGGAGGTCAAGTTCGGCGGCGGCAAGGTGATCCGCGACGGCATGGGCCAGTCGCAGGCGACGCGCGCCCAGGGCGCCGTCGACACGGTCATCACCAACGCGCTGATCCTCGACCACTGGGGCATCGTCAAGGCCGACATCGGCATCCGGGACGGCCGCATCGCCGCGATCGGCAAGGCCGGCAACCCCGACGTCCAGCCCGGCGTCGACATCGTCGTCGGCCCCTCGACCGAGGCGATCGCCGGCGAGGGCAAGATCGTCACGGCCGGCGGCCTGGACGTGCACATCCACTTCATCTGCCCGCAGCAGATCGAGGAGGCGCTCTACTCCGGCATCACCACCATGATGGGCGGCGGCACGGGACCTGCGACCGGCACCAACGCCACGACCTGCACGCCGGGGCCCTGGCACCTGGCGCGCATGCTGCAGGCCGCCGAGGCCTTCCCGATGAACCTCGGGTTCTTCGGCAAGGGCAACGCCAGCCTGCCGGCCGGCCTGGTCGAGCAGGTCGAGGCCGGGGCCTGCGGCCTGAAGCTGCACGAGGACTGGGGCACCACGCCGGGCGCCATCGACTGCTGCCTCTCGGTCGCCGACGACCTCGACGTCCAGGTGCTGATCCACACCGATACCCTCAACGAGAGCGGCTTCGTCGAGAACACGATCAGGGCCTTCAAGGGCCGCACGATCCACGCCTTCCACACCGAGGGCGCCGGCGGCGGGCACGCGCCGGACATCATCAAGGTCTGCGGCGAGGCCAACGTCATCCCCTCGTCGACCAACCCGACGCGGCCCTACACGGTCAACACCCTCGACGAGCACCTGGACATGCTGATGGTCTGTCATCACCTGGACCAGCGCATCCCCGAGGACGTCGCCTTCGCCGAGAGCCGGATCCGCAAGGAGACGATCGCCGCCGAGGACATCCTGCACGACCTCGGCGCCTTCTCGATCATCTCCTCGGACAGCCAGGCCATGGGCCGGGTCGGCGAGGTCGTGATCCGCACCTGGCAGACCGCCGACAAGATGAAGCGGCAGTTCGGGCGGCTGGCCGGCGAGACCGGCGAGAACGACAACCTGCGCGCCCGCCGCTACGTCGCCAAGTACACGATCAACCCGGCGATCGCCCAGGGCGTCGCCGGGCACGTCGGCTCGGTCGAGGTCGGCAAGCTGGCCGACCTGGTGCTCTGGTCGCCGGCCTTCTTCGGCGTCAAGCCGGCCCTGGTGCTGAAGTGCGGCACGATCGCCGCCGCCGTGATGGGCGACCCCAACGCCTCGATCCCGACGCCGCAGCCCGAGTACATGCGGCCGATGTTCGGCGCCTTCGGCCGCTCCCTGACCGAGAGCAGCGTGACCTTCGTCAGCCAGGCCGGCCTGGAGCGCGACCTCGGCCGCCGCTTCGGCCTCGCCAAGACCCTGCTGCCGGTGCGGAACACCCGCGGCGGCATCGGCAAGGCGGCGATGAAGCTCAACGACCTGCTGCCGGCCATCGAGGTCGATCCCGAGACCTACGAGGTGCGCGCCGACGGCAGGCTGCTGACCTGCGCCCCGGCCGAGGTCCTGCCGATGGCGCAGCGCTACTTCCTGTTCTGAGGGGGCCATGAACGCGGTTCCAATTTCCCTCTCCGCCCCCGGGGGCGGAGAGGGGCGCGGAGCGCGGCGTTATCGCGCGGAGAGGTGGGGGGCCTTCGGGCCTTTCGGCCGGCGCCGGCGCTTCCTTCAGAGTCCGCGACCCCACCTCTCCCCGACCCTCCGCCCCCCGGGGGGGCGGAGAGGGAGGTCTGCCGAGTGACCGACCCTCTTCCCAGGCTGGTCGAACACGCGCCGGCTGGGCACTGGCCCGCCGGCGAGGCGCTCGACAGCGTCACGCTCGACTTCGACGCGCGGCACCGGCGGCGCATCCGGCTGAGCGGCGACAGGGGAACGGCGCTGCTGCTCGACCTGCCGCGCGCCGTCGCGCTGGCCGAGGGCGACGGCCTGCGCCTCGAATCCGGCGGCTGGGTCGCGGTGCGCGCGGCGGCCGAGCCGGTCATGGAGGTGCGCGCCGGGGATCCCCTGACCCTGGCGCGCCTGGCCTGGCACCTCGGCAACCGGCATCTGCCGACCGAGCTGGCGCCGGAGGGGGCGGGCGCGGTGCTGCGCCTCAGGCCCGATCCGGTGATCGCCGGGATGCTGCGCGGCCTCGGCGCCACCGTGGTCGAGACGACGGCGCCCTTCCAGCCCGAAGGCGGCGCCTACGCCGGCCCGGCGGGGCAGGGCGGCGGCCACCATCATCACCACGACCATGACCACTGAGCCGTCCGCGGGGCTTTCGGAGACCGGGGCGCTGCTGCGCCTGCAGGCCTGGTTCTCGCCGGCCTTCCCGGTCGGCGGCTTCAGCTATTCCCACGGCCTGGAGGCAGCGCTGGAGGCCGGCTGGATCGGCGATCTCGACGGCCTGGTCGACTGGCTGGCCTCGGACCTCGCCGAGGGCACGTTGCGCAGCGAGGCGATCCTGTTCCTGCGCGCCCACCGCGAGACCGGTGCGGGGGACCGGGCGGCCCTGGCCGAGACGGCCGGGCTGGCGGCGGCGCTGCGCGGCTCGGCCGAGCTGGCCCTGGAGAGCAGCCAGCAGGGCAGCGCCTTCCTGGCGACCCTGCGCGCGGTCTGGCCGGCGCCGGCGCTCGACGCGCTGGTCGCGCTGCTCGCCGCGCGCGGCCTGCCGGCCAGCCTGGCCGTCGCAGCCGGGGCGGCCTGCGCCGCTCACGGCATCGCCGCGGAGCAGGGCCTCGCCTGCTTCCTGCAGGGCACGCTGGCCAACCTGGTCAGCGCCGCGTTGCGGCTCGGCCTGCTCGGCCAGACCGACGGCCAGCGCGCCCTGGCACGCCTGGAGCCGGCGGTCGCCGAAGCCGTCGCCGCGGCGCTCGCCGCCGATCCGGAGGACCTCGGCTCGGCCGGCCTCCTGGTCGAGATCGCGACCCTGGTCCACGAGACCCAGTACAGCCGACTGTTCCGCTCGTGACCGGCCGGCAGCCCCCTCTTATTCCGTCATCCCCGCGAAGGCGGGGATCCAGGGGCACAGGCTCCGAGCAGGCCGCTCTGGATCCCCGCCTTCGCGGGGATGACGGACAAGGGGGCGACGTCGTGGCGATCCGGCGAACAGCGCAGCCCGGTCACGCTGAGACCCTAGTCAACCGAAGAGGCCCTCCATGTCATCCACTCCCGGCCCCCACGATCATGGCCCCCTGCGCGTCGGCATCGGGGGGCCGGTCGGCTCCGGCAAGACCGCGCTGGTCGAGGCGCTCTGCAAGCACCTGCGCGACCGCCACGACCTCTTCGTCGTGACCAACGACATCTACACCAAGGAGGACCAGCAGATCCTGACCCGCGCCGGCGCCCTGCCGGCCGAGCGGATCATGGGCGTCGAGACCGGCGGCTGCCCGCACACCGCGATCCGCGAGGACGCCTCGATCAACCTGGTCGCCCTGGAACAGATGCGCGCGCTCTTCCCCAAGGCCGAGCTCTGCTTCATCGAGTCGGGCGGCGACAACCTGGCCGCCACCTTCAGCCCCGAGCTGGCCGACCTGACGCTCTATGTCATCGACGTCTCGGCCGGCGAGAAGATCCCGCGCAAGGGCGGCCCCGGCATCACGCGCTCGGACCTGCTGATCATCAACAAGATCGATCTCGCGCCCCTGGTCGGCGCCGACCTTGGCGTGATGGAGCGCGACAGCAGGCGGATGCGCGGCGAGCGGCCCTTCCTCTTCACCAACCTCAAGGCCGGCCAGGGCGTCGCCGAGGTCGCCGACTTCGTGCTCAGGCAGGGCGGGCTGGCGTAGGGAGGCACAGCGGAGCGTAGGGGACGAAGGGCGTGCGCTCGCGCCGGGCGACCAGCTTCAGGAGCTCCGGGATCGCCGCCTTGAAGTGCGCGGTCGCCTGGTGCTCGGCCCAGGCGGCTTCGTCGCGGTAGAGCTCGTAGATGAAGAAGGATGCCGGATCGCTCGGGCTCCGGTAGGGCAGGAAGGCCTTCATGCCCGGCTCGGCATTCGAGGGCACGGCAAGATCCGCCAGCAGGGCGGCGACCCGGTCGGCCTCGCCGGGCTTGGCCTCGATCGCGATGGCGACGACGAAGCCCTCGTTCAGCAGCCTCGGGTCGAGCATGGCCGGTCTCCTTCTCTGATCGCCGCGGCGGGGAGACGGAGCCTGCCGGGCTCTCGGGCAGGAGTGCTTCGGCGACGGCCGAAGCAACGTCAGGGGTTGGCGCTCCCGTCGCCGTTCGCCACCTTGACGAAGACCCGGCGGACCGTCGGGCAGGCCTCGCGGATGCCGGCCTCGACGCGGGCGAGCGCGGCCAGGACCGCGTCGGCGGGCAGCTCCGGGCGGCAGTGGAGCTCCAGATTCAGCAGCACGGAGTTGCGGCCGAGCTGCATGGTCAGCGGCGGCTCGACGGCGGCGACCGCGGGGTCGGCCTCGGCGAGGCGGCGGATCTGCTGGACGACCTCCGCGTCGGCGGCCTCGCCCATCACCAGGGCCCGGCTCTCCCAGATCAGCAGCACCGCGACGAAGATCAGCACCAGGCCGATCAGGACCGAGGACAGCCCGTCGATCCAGGGCCGTTCGAGCCAGTGCGACAGGCCGACGCCGAGGGCGGCGATGACGATGCCGGCGAGGGCCGCGCTGTCCTCGCCGACGACCACGAAGACCGAGGGGTCCTTGCTGCGCTGGAAGGTGTCGAAGGCGTCGTCCCGGCCGCGGCGCGTCTTCATCATCTCGCGCACCGCGACCAGCCAGGAACCGCCTTCGGCCAGGAAGGCGACGCCGAGCACGACGAAGTTCCACAGCGGATCGGTCACGGCGACCGGCTGCCGAACGTGCTGGTAGCCCTCGTAGAGCGACAGGCCGCCGCCGATGCCGAACAGCAGCATGGCGACGATCAGGCTCCAGAAATAGAGCTCCTTGCCGTAGCCGAAGGGATGTCGTGCGTCGGCCGGCTTCCGGCTGCGGGAGAGCCCGAGCAGGATCAGCAGCTGGTTGCCGGTGTCGACCACCGAGTGGATCGACTCCGACAGCATGGCGGAGCTGCCGGTCGCCAGCGCGGCGACGAACTTGGCGGCGGCGATCACCAGGTTGGCGGCGATCGCGCCGTAGACGGTGATCGGGCTGTGGCCCGAAGAGGACGAGGACGGCATCGGCTCCCTTGCTACCTGCAGGACGGCAACTCGTCGAGCCTCTCCGGGTTCCGTCCGGCAGGGCCGGCCGCCTGCAGCGCCGCAGCGACCAGCTCGGCGTTGCCGGCGGCCGGGCGGCCGTCGGGCAGCCAGCCGCCGTCCTCGAAGCCGATGCGGCCGTCGAGGCCCAGCGCCAGGGACTCGCGGTAGAGTGGCCACTGGGTGGCGTCCTGGCCGTGCAGCAGGCGGGGCAGGGGGCAGGCCGCGGCGTCCAGCCTCGCCAGGATCGCGCGCGCCGTCGCCAGGGCCGCGGCCGGCTCCGGCTCGACGACCAGCTCGATCAGCACGCGGTGACAGGCCGGCGCCTCGGGCAGGGCGAGGAAGCGCTCGGCATCGGCCCGCGACCAGAGCCCGGCCTCGACCCCGATGCCCCGGGCCAGCATCAGGCGGACGACCTCCGGCGCGTCCGGCTCGCCCAGATTGACCGAGACGTAGTCCGGCCGCTCCTGCCAGGCGGCGAGCAGGGCCTGCCGCGCGCGTCCGCCCGGCGCGATCTGCCAGTGGGTCGAGAGGCCGAGCGGGACGCCGGGCACGGCCCGCCGCACCGCCGCCAGGGCGGCCGCGACGTCGTCCGGCGCCAGGCTCTCCCGGCCGGCGGCGTCGCGCGGGTGGAAGTGCAGCTCGGTGGCGCCCGCGGCGACCGCCGCCGCGGCCTCGGCGGCCAGCTCGGCCGGCGTCACCGGCACCGCCGGGTTGAAGGACTTCGTCCGATCGCCGTTGAGGCAGGCCTGCAGCATCGCACCCTCCGTTGGAACCGGTTTGACAGGTTCCAATTGTCTAGCACGAAGGAACCGGTTAAACCAGTGCCATGACCGAGCCCACCACGCTGAATCCAGAGGACTGGGACTTCCACTTCCGCGCGGGCCGCCTATGCCTCGACTTCCTGGCGACGGTCGGCGACCGCGAGGGACTGGCCTTCGACCGCTGGCGCCGGCCGGCGGATCTCGGCCGCTGGTGCCTCGAAGCGGGCGTTCTCGCCGAGGCGCCGGCGGTCTCCGCGGGCGAGCTCGCGGAGGCCCGGGGCCTGCGCGAGGCCATCCATCGCGTGCTGCGGGCGGCCCTGGAGGGCGCGCGGCCGGAACCGGCCGACCTCGCCCTGCTGAACGAGCGGGCCGGGCGGCCCGACCCGGCGCCGCAGCTCGCCGCCGTGGGGCGCCGGGCGGCACCGGTCGCGGGACGGCCGCTGGAGGCGGCGCTGGCCGCCGTCGCGCGCGACGCCGTGGCGCTCTTCGCCGAGGGACCGCTCGAGCGGGTCCGCCAGTGCGCCGCCGACGACTGCTCGGTCTGGTTCCTCGACAGCTCGCGGCCGGGCCGCCGCCGCTGGTGCTCGATGGCCGGCTGCGGCAACCGCGAGAAGAAGGCGGCCTTCCGCGGCAGGGCGGCCCGGCCGGGCCGCTGACGGCACGGCGCCCGGATCACCGAAACGAGACTCACGGGTTTCATCTGGAACTGCTAGGTTCCATTCATGATCAGATCCGCCACCGTCCGGGCCGCGCGCCTGGAGCCCTTCGATGCCGAGCCCGACGAGCCGAAATGGCGCACCGAACGTCGTGCGCGGATCCTGCGGGCCGCGGCCCTGCTGCTGCGCGGCCGCGACCTCGACGCGCTGCACATGGATGCGGTCGCGGCCGAGGCCAGCATCGGCAAGGCCACGCTCTACCGCTACTTCCCGTCCAAGGACGCGCTGCTGCTCGCCGTCTTGGACGCCGGCCTCGGCGAGCTGGCGGCACGCCTGCAGGACTGCGCGAGCATCGCCGACCCCCTGGCCCGGCTGCTTGCGATGGTCGAGGAGATCACCTCGGTCACCGGCGACCAGCTCGCCTGCCTGCGCCTGGTCGACGGCCAGCAGCGCGGCCTGACCGAGCAGTGGCGGCGCCTGTTCCGGCGCCACCGCGCGGCGATCGTCGGCGCGCTGCGCGGCGCGCTCGCCGAGGGGGCGGCCGGCGGCCGGCTGCGGCCGGTCGACCTGGAGGTGGCGCCCTCGCTGATCGTCGGCATGGTGCGCGGCAGCC
This sequence comes from Tistlia consotensis USBA 355, assembly GCF_900177295.1. Classification (GTDB taxonomy): domain Bacteria; phylum Pseudomonadota; class Alphaproteobacteria; order Kiloniellales; family DSM-21159; genus Tistlia; species Tistlia consotensis. Next base: position 57,918 of record NZ_FWZX01000003.1, on the reverse strand, counting down.
TGGCGCCGGTGCTGCACGACGGGGCCAGCGCGGCGACCGGCCGCGAGCGCGTGACCGCCGCCATCAAGGACTTCGTCCTGACGGCCCTGGCGCCCGAGGGCCCCGACCCCGAGGGCCCCGGCCCCGAGACCGCCGACCCCGAGACCGCCGCCCCCGAGACCGCCAACCCCGAGACGGCCGGAGCCGAGGCCGTCCGAGCCCGCGCCGCAGAGAAGGCCCGCGTGCCATGAGCCTGCACCGCTCCCTCCTGACGCTCGTCGCGCTCGCCGTCGTCGGCGGACTCGCTGCCGGCCTGCTGCTGCCGGATTCCGGCGGGCGGGCCGAGGCCGCCGGGCCCGCGGGCAAGGCCGGCCGGACCGCCCCGGTCGTCGTCGCCAAGGCGGAACGGCGCGACGTGCCGGAGCTCGCCCGGACCATCGGCACGGTCGAGGCGGCGGCGACGGTGCAGATCAAGTCGCGGGTCGACGGCCAGGTCCAGGAAGCCTTCTTCACCGAGGGCCAGACGGTCAGGAAGGGCGACCTGCTGTTCCGCCTCGACCCGCGCTTCTACCAGGCGTCGCTCGACCAGGCCGAGGCCGTGCTGCAGCGCGACCGGGCGCAGGCCGAGAGCGCCAGGGCCGACCTCGGCCGCTACGGCAGCCTGTCGAAGAAGGGCTATGCCTCGGCCCAGCAGTTCGACCAGGCCGAGGCGGCCTCGAAGGCGATCGCGGCGACCGTGGCCGCCGACCAGGCGGCGGTCGAGCTGGCCAAGCTCAACCTCAGCTACACCGAGATCCGCTCGCCGATCGACGGCAAGACCGGCGTCATGCTGGTGCAGCCCGGCAACCTGGTGAAGGCCAACGCCGACACCGCGCTGGTCGTGGTCACCCAGATCCGGCCGGTGCGCGTCTCCTTCACCCTGCCGCAGCAGGACCTGCCGAAGCTGCAGCAGCGCCTCGCCGGGCCGGGCCTGGAGGTCGAGGTGCGCATCCCCGGCGACGACCGGCCGCCGCTGCGCGCCAAGGTCGACTTCATCGACAACCAGGTGAACAGCGCGGCCGGCACGATCGCCCTGCGCGCCAGCTTCGACAATGCCGACGGCCGGCTCGTGCCCGGGCAGTTCGTCAACGCGGACCTGGAGATCACCCGCTTCCGGAACGCCGTGACGGTGCCGCGCGATGCCGTCAACACCGGCCAGGACGGGCCCTACGTCTACGTCGTCAAGGACGACCAGACGGTCGAGGCCCGGCCCGTCGTTCCCGACTACGAGACCGACGAGATCTCGGTGATCGGCAAGGGCCTGGAGGCCGGCGAGACGGTGGTGCGCGACGGCCAGCTGCGGCTCGCGCCCGGCATGAAGGTGACGATCGAGCCGGCGCCGCAGGCCGACGCGGGCGCCGCGGGCAAGGCGCCGGGCTCATGAACATCGCCGAGCCCTTCATCCGCCGGCCGGTCATGACCACGCTGGTCATGGCCGCGGTGCTGATCTTCGGCGTGATCGGCTACCTCAAGCTGCCGGTCAGCGAGCTGCCGGACGTCGAGTTCCCGACGATCTCGGTGACCGCCGAGCTGCCGGGCGCCGATCCGGAGACCATGGCCTCGGCGGTCGCGACGCCGCTCGAGAACGAGTTCTCGACGATCGCGGGCATCGATTCGATGACCTCGACCTCGACGCTCGGCCAGTCGCGCATCACCATCCAGTTCAACCTGGAGCGCAGCATCGACGCCGCCGCCCAGGACGTGCAGTCGGCGATCGCCGCGGCGGCCAACAAGCTGCCGGCCGAGATGACCCAGGCGCCGCGCCTGCGCAAGGTCAACCCGGCGGCCTTCGCCGTGCTCTACCTGGCCCTGGCCTCGCCGACCCTGCCGCTGTCCACCGTCGACGAGTACGCCGAGAGCCAGCTGGCGCGGCGCATCTCGACGATCGACGGCGTCGCCCAGGTCAGCGTCTACGGCTCGCAGAAGTTCGCGATCCGCCTGCAGGTCGATCCCGACGCCCTGGCGGCGCGCGGCATCGGCCTCGACGAGGTCGCCTCGGCGGCCCAGGCGGCCAACGTCAACCGCCCGACCGGCACGCTCGAGGGCAGCACGCGCGCCGCGGTGATCCGCACCGAGGGCCAGCTGCTCGACGCCAAGGCCTTCGCCCGCCAGATCGTCGCCTACCGCAACGGCGCGCCGGTGCGCTTCGGCGACGTCGGCCGGATCGTCGACAGCGTCGAGAACAACAAGGTCGCGAGCTGGTACAACGACAGCCGCGCCGTGATCCTGGCGATCCAGCGTCAGCCCGGCTCCAACACCATCGCCGTGGTCGACCAGATCAAGAAGGTGCTGCCGGCCTTCGAGGCGCAGCTGCCGCCGGCGGTCTCGCTCCACGTCCTCTACGACCGCAGCCAGTCGATCCGGGCCGCGGTCGACGACGTGCAGTTCACCCTGATGCTGGCCGCCGCCCTGGTCGTGCTGGTGATCTTCCTGTTCCTGCGCAACCTCTCGGCGACGATCATCCCCTCGCTGGCGCTGCCGATCGCCGTCATCGGCACCTTCGCCGGCATGGCGATCTTCGGCTACAGCCTGGACAACCTGTCGCTGATGGCGCTGACCCTGTCGGTCGGCTTCGTCGTCGACGACGCCATCGTCATGCTCGAGAACATCGTGCGCCACGTCGAGTCCGGCGAGAAGCGCTACGAGGCGGCGCTCAGGGGCGCGCGCGAGATCGGCTTCACGATCCTGTCGATGACCATCTCGCTGGCCGCGGTCTTCATCCCGCTGCTGTTCATGGGCGGCATCGTCGGCCGCCTGCTGCACGAGTTCGCGGTGACCATCGTGCTGGCGATCCTGGTCTCCGGCCTGGTCTCGATCTCGCTGACGCCGATGCTGTGCAGCCGCATGGTCGCCGACCACAAGGTGCGGCATGGTGCGCTCTACCGCTGGAGCGAGCGCTGCTTCGACGCCCTGCAGAACGGCTACGACCGCTCGCTGCAGTGGAGCCTGAAGCGCCAGGGCCTGATCCTGCTGGTCTTCCTGGCCAGCGTCGTCGCCTCGGTCTGGCTGTTCAGGGCGGTGCCCAAGGACTTCCTGCCGAGCGAGGACACCGGGCGGCTGATCGCCTTCACCGAGGGGGTCAACGGCATCTCCTTCGTCGACATGGTCGCCCACCAGCAGCGCGCCGCGAAGATCATCCTGAGGAACCCGGACGTCGAGACGATCATGTCGTCGGTCGGCGCCGGCGGGCCGCGCGCGACGTCCAACTCCGGCACGATCTTCATCCGCCTGAAGCCGCGCGGCGAACGCGACCTCTCGGCCGACCAGATCGGCCAGGTGCTGCGCAAGCAGCTGGCGAACCTGCCCGGGCTCAACGTCTTCATCCAGAATCCGCCGTCGATCCGCATCGGCGGGCGGCTGTCCAAGGCGGCCTACCAGTACACCCTGCAGGGCCTCGACCTGCACGCGCTCTACGACGCGGCCCAGCGCCTGACCCGCGCCCTGGGCGAGACGCAGGGCTTCCAGGACGTGACCAGCGACCTCGACCTCTCGACTCCCTCGATCCGGGTGACCATCGACCGCGACCGGGCGGCCGCGCTCGGCGTCACCCCGGACCAGATCGAGCAGGGCCTGGCGGCGGCCTTCGGCGGCCAGCAGATCTCGACGATCTACACGGCCTCGAACCAGTACGAGGTGCTGCTCGAGGTCGAGCCGCGCTTCCAGAAGGACAGCGGCGCCTTCCAGCGCCTGTTCATCCGCTCGGCCAGCGGCAAGCTGGTGCCGCTGACCGCGGTGACCCGCATCGACCGCAGCTCGATGGCGCTGACCGTGAACCACCAGGGCCAGCTGCCGGCGGTGACCATCTCCTTCAACCTGGCGCCCGGCGTCTCGCTTAGCCAGGCCGTGGCGCGGATCGCCGAGGTCGAGCGCCAGGTCAAGCTGCCGGACAGCGTGCAGACCGCCTTCGCCGGCACCGCCCAGGCCTTCCAGGACTCGCTGCAGGGCATGGGCCTGCTGCTGCTGCTGGCGGTGGTCGTGGTCTACATCGTGCTCGGGATCCTCTATGAGAGCTTCATCCACCCGCTGACCATCCTGTCGGGCCTGCCCTCTGCGGCGGTCGGCGCGCTGATCACCCTGGAGCTCTTCGACCTGCCGCTCAGCCTCTATGCCTTCGTCGGCATCATCATGCTGATCGGCATCGTCAAGAAGAACGCGATCATGATGATCGACTTCGCCCTGGAGCGGCAGCGCGGCGAGGGGCTCGCGCCCCGCGAGGCGATCTACTTCGCGGCGGTCGTGCGCTTCCGGCCGATCATGATGACCACGGCGGCGGCGCTGATGGGCACGCTGCCGATCGCGGTCGGCTTCGGCACCGGCTCCGAGGCGCGCCAGCCGCTCGGCCTCGCGGTCGTCGGCGGCCTGGTGATCTCGCAGCTGCTGACGCTCTACATCACGCCGGTGCTCTACATCCGGCTCGACCGCCTGGGCAGCCGCGTCGGCAACCCGCTCGCGCGCCGCGAGCCCGCGGCCCTGGGCGCCGAGAAGCCGATCGCGCTCGACAAGCCGGCCGCCGCCGAATAGGGCGCCTGTCCACCGGCCGGGCCGCCACCCTGTCCGAATGGACAGGGACACCGTCCGATTGATCGTCCGCCTAGCCGAACGGCCGGATATCGCCGGCGGCCGCGCTCCCTAGAATGGCCGACGACACAGACGACGGGGCCGCCGGCCCCCGGCCAACGAAGGGAGCGATCGATGACCCTGTCCAAGCCCTGCCTGGAAACCCTGCTCGACCTGGTCGAGATCAAGCTCAGCTGCATCGAGGTCTGGGACCGCGAGGACCGCTACGAGCTGCACTGCCTGGAACAGGCCCGCCGGGAGCTGCAGGCCCTCGCCGCGGGGGAGGCGCCGGCCGGCCGGCCCGCGCCGCGCCGTCGCGGCCGCCCGCCGTTGCGCCGGCCGGAGGCGCTGCAGGTCGGCGCCTGCTGAGGCGCGATCGCGCGGAGGCCGTCGGTGGGGCGGTCCGCGCGATGCTGCACCGCGAGAAGTAATGCTCGTCACGTTCGTCGCGTTGGTTGTGTTTTACAACCAAGTCACAAGTACAGAAGAATACTGTTCAATAGATGGCAAGACGAACGTGGTTTTAACAGGGAATTAAGTGCCTTCGGGTATCGATTTCTGCTGCAGGCAACATCGCTTGCCTCATCGCAAAGGGGAACGCAATGCTACGGATCGGCGGGGCCGCTGGAGGCCACGAGTTGGAGGCCATGCTGGCGGCGATCGGCCGCTCGCAGGCGGTGATCGAGTTCGGCCTGGACGGCAAGGTCATCACGGCCAACGAGAACTTCCTGAAGACGCTCGGCTACGAGCTGCCCGAGATCAAGGGCAAGCACCACTCGATCTTCGTCGATCCGGCGGAGCGCGGGAGTGCCGGCTACAAGGAGTTCTGGGCCAGGCTCGGGCGCGGCGAGTACCAGGCCGGCGAGTTCAAGCGCATCGCCAGGGACGGCCATGACGTCTGGCTGCAGGCCTCCTACAACCCGATCCTGGGACGCGACGGCAAGCCCTTCAAGGTCGTCAAGTTCGCCAGCGACGTCACCGAGCAGAAGCGGCGCAACGCCGACCTGGCCGGCCAGCTGTCGGCGATCGGCAAGTCGCAGGCGGTGATCGAGTTCGGGCTGGACGGCAAGGTCATCACGGCGAACGAGAACTTCCTGAAGACGCTCGGCTACGGGCTGGCCGAGATCAAGGGCAGGCACCACTCGATCTTCGTCGACCCGGCGGAGCGCGACGGCGCCGGCTACAAGGAGTTCTGGGCCAGGCTCGGGCGCGGCGAGTACCAGGCCGGCGAGTTCAAGCGCATGGCCAAGGACGGCCACGAAGTCTGGCTGCAGGCCTCCTACAATCCGATCCTCGACGCCGGCGGCCGGCCCTACAAGGTGGTCAAGTTCGCCAGCGACATCACGGCCGAGAAGCTGCGCAACGCCGACTTCGCGGGCCAGCTGGCGGCGATCGGCAAGTCGCAGGCGGTCATCGAGTTCAAGCTCGACGGCACCATCCTCACGGCGAACGAGAACTTCCTGGCCGCCGTCGGCTACCGGCTGGACGAGATCAAGGGCAAGCACCACTCGATCTTCGTCGAGCCGGGCGAGCGGGACAGCGCCGAGTACCGCTCCTTCTGGGACAACCTGCGGCGCGGCGAGTACCAGGCCGGCGAGTTCAAGCGCATGGCCAAGGACGGCCACGAAGTCTGGCTGCAGGCCTCCTACAATCCGATCCTCGACGCC